>NZ_JAPZSC010000006.1 GCF_027531545.1 Silanimonas sp.
GACCTTCCATGAAGCGGCGTCGGGGCGCGTCTACGCGGCCTACGGTGGCGTCTACATCGGCCTCGCCATTGCCTGGCTGTGGATGGTGGACGGCATCAGGCCGTCCCTTTGGGATGTGGCGGGCGTGAGCCTTGCCTTGGCGGGGATGGCAGTGATCGTGATTCAGCCGGCTAGATAAAATGAGTGTCCGAACATGCCAATAGCAGACTTCGCGAGGCGTGTTTCTTCTTTCTCAGGGCGGATTTCAAAGAATTTCAGCCACGTATTACCCACTTGAAGCGGGGGCTCCGCTTCCCGGCTTTGCACTACGGAGTCAGTGCGCTTAGCGGAGGCATCCACGTGCCATCCAGCAAGCTCGAAGCGATCTACTGCGTACTCGTCGTGGCGACGGCGGTCATCGTCGGCATCGTGAAGTGTGCGCAGTGCGGTCCCATCCTAAGGGACTAGTTCATCCAACCATGCGGCACAGCGAAGAGGCCCGGGCATTGTCCCGGGCCTCTTCGTTTATGCCGTCCAGAAACTCAGGAGAGAAACAATGCATCTGGTACAGACCATGGCCTACGCCGGGGAGAAGCCCTGGCACGGCATCGGTAACCGGCTCGCTGCCGGGCAATCCATCGAAGAGTGGCGTCGCCAGTCGGGCATGGACTGGGCGATCGAGGAGTCCGAGGTTCGCTACATCACGGGCAACAACAACGTGGGCGTCATCAATGCCTTCCCAGAACAGAAGGTGCTCTATCGCTCGGACACCAAGGCGCCGCTCGCGGTGGTGAGCAAGCGCTTCAAGGTGGTCCAGCCGGGCGAGATCCTCGAGTTCTACCGAGACCTGACGGCCGGCAACGGCTTCGAGCTGGAGACGGCCGGCGTGCTCCGTGAGGGGAAGAAGTTCTGGGCGTTGGCGCGCACCGGGCAGAGCGTGACGCTCAAGGGGCGGGATCGCGTCGATGGCTACCTGCTACTCGCCACGGCCTGCGACGGGACGCTGGCAACGACCGCCCAGTTCACGTCGGTGCGCGTTGTCTGCAACAACACCCTGTCGATCGCTCTGGGCAACAGCAGTGGGGCCATCAAGGTGCCGCACCGCAGCCAGTTCGATCCTGATGCCGTGAAGCGTCAGCTCGGGATTACCGTGTCGGCGTGGGACGGTTTCGTGGCCCGCATGAAGGCGCTCTGCGAGGTGCAGCTCGCGCCGGATGCCGTCGACGACCTGCTCCGCCGTGTCCTGACTTACTCGGTCACCGAGAGCCGGGACGACGTGGTGAACGAGCAGGCGCTTGCCAGCGTCCGTGCGCTGTATGCAGGCGGGGGTAGGGGGGCGATGCTCGCGTCCAGCCGCGGGACGGCGTGGGGCGTTCTCAACAGCGTCACCGAGTACGTCGACCACCATCGCCGGGCGCGCAGCGAGGACCACCGTCGCGAAGCCGCGTGGTTCGGGCAGGGGGCGCAGCTCAAGCAGCGTGCTTGGGACGAGGTGATGGCTGCCGTGAACTAGGCGGGCGTGGGCGGTGGCGAGAGTGAGGCGCTTGCTGACGCAGGCGCCTCACTTGCCTCGCTTCTTCGCGGGTGGGGCAAGGAGCCCGGACAGGGCCTCGGCGAGCCGTGAGCGCTCCTCATCGGGCGCTGCAGCAACCCGTGCAATCGCTTCGGCAAGCGGCGGTGAGGCCAAGAGGGCTCGAAGGGCACGGACCAGCCGCTCCTGCTCAGCCGCGTTGGCGCGCGACAGCTCAAGGATCCCATCGGCCATGGCCGGGTTCTCGGCGACAAGGTAGGCGATGGGGACGTCCAGTACCTCGGCCAGCTTGTCGAGGTTGTCGAAGCCGATGGCCGTGACCTGGTGCTCGTAGCGGTTGATGCGCGACGAGCCTTTGTCTTTACCCAGCCCCATGCGGTCCCCCAGCGCCCGCTGGCTCAGCCCACGCAACTGCCTCGCCTGAGCAAGGCGCGCAGCAAAGAGAGCGCGGGCGGAGGTTTCGGGCACCAGCAAAGGTCGGCATGGAACAAGCCCGAATCATGGCGGCACCCCTATCGGTCTGGCAGACTCTATCCTGAGAATAGAGGGTATCGACGGCCAGTGGGAGTACCCCGCCGTCCGGCAGGGCGGGTCTCGGGAGCGTTAGCGAAATGAAGGAGAAAGAGCGTTGGACGTGAACCCCTACGAGGTGCTGGGCGTTCGCCCCAGCGCCGGGAGTGACGAGATCGAGTTGGCCTTCAAGGGCCGACGTAGCCAGTACCACCCCGACCGATACGCCGAGTCCGATGCCGAGACCCAGGAATGGGCGACGGAGAAGATGAAGGAGGTCAATGCGGCTTACCGCATCCTGACCACGCCTGAGCTTCGCGCACAGTGCGATCAGCGATGGACTCGCCAACGCCCGAAGGCCTCTGAACCGGCAGAGCTGGCAAGTCCCCCAGCGCTGGACTTCGCTTCGGCACTGCTGAAGCCGGCATGGACTTGGTTTCACGACAAGGTCTACGCCAAGCCGAACATTCCGAGAGCAAAGTTCGACGGTGCCAAGGCGTCGTACGCCCCCGCTGTCGCGCTTGAGGATGTGCTGGTCCTCGTCGACGACACGCTGTTCGGCGGAGCGCGCGAAGGGATGCTGGTGACCAAGGATGGCTTGTACGCACGCCAGAAGTTCGAGGACGCCCGCTACATCCGTTTGGACGGCGTCCGGAGCTTGGAGAACGGCGCCTCAAATCGGCTGACGGTCAATGGCGCCAAGTTCTTCGAAGGCGCCTTCGTTGAAGAGGCCGCGATGGACCTTCTCGCCAATCGAATTAGATCCGCGCTGAAGGAATCCCAAGGCGCCTCGGGGGAGAGCAAGGCGAGTCCTGAGGCGAATTCGGCGGACGACTTGGAGTCGCTGCATCGCCTTCATCGACGTGCCTTGACGGAAATGCGGAATCGGCTTGGTGAAAGCACCCTGGTGATCGACCTGCTGATCGACCAGCAGATGCAGAGCCTGCTTGCCTTCTCGTCGACATTGGCTCGCAAGGCGAAGTCGTTGCCTCGGCGTGCCCAAGGGCCGGTTGACGCGGAAGTCGCGGAGGGGATGTTGCCGCTCTTCTTGGCACTCCACTACTTCAGCCTGTCGCAGCTGCCTGACGCATTTCGAAAGGCGCTAGGGAAGGACTTCACCGGCTTCCACGAGGTGAGCGAGGCCTACAAGCACGCCTACCTCTGGCATTTCCGTCACCTGTTCGGGCGTCCTGTTGCAGGAAAAGAGGACGACATCCTCACGATGGCCTTGGCGTTCTTTCACCGCGACGGTGAGGGCCCGGCCGACCTCCGTCTTCCGAGGCGTCAGGTGCTTGAGCACACGCTGACCAGCTTTGGTCTTCACCCCTCCGACGCCGATGGGCTGGTCCAGCGCTTCCAAGACCTCGCCACCGCCTGGATACCCAAGCTCATCGCTTTCCTCGCGGAGTCGGACTGATTCATCGCAATCCCACGAACGCCCGCCTTGCGGGCGTCCCTATTCGTGCGTTCAACAAGGAGTGAGACATGCGGAACAAGTTCATCGGTGCGTACGTCGCCATCGGGCTGCTATTTGCGCTCTACGGCACGTTGTGGGGTCCCTATGCCCACAAGAGCTTCATGTACAAGCTTGGCCGGTCGATTGTTTGGCCGGCGCAGATCATCCCGGGGATCGGTGAGTTGCTCACGATCGTCATCGTGATTGGCGTGATCGTTCTTCTGTCGATGAGGAAGCCCTGATGAAGACGCGTGCTCTCGGCGCAATGACAGCAGTGGTTGCCGCTTCCGCGCTGCTCGCCGGATGTGGGAGCGGCGTGCAAAGCGAGTTCGTCGCTGGATGCAGGGATGGTGGTGCCACGGAGGAAATCTGCGAGTGCATGTACGACAAGCTCGAGGCGCACTACGGATTCGACGCCATGGAGGCCATGCAAACGAAAGGCGTCATGCCTCCTGACTTCATGAACCAAGGGGCGCTTACTGCCGCGCAGTGCCGAGGCATCGATCTCTCGGGCTCCATCGAATCAGCCACAGAAGAGGGGGCGCTTTCGTCGAGCCCGGCTATCAATGGATCGGCAGACGCCGGTCCGGGGGCATCGGCATCGGATCAATCGCTTATCGACCAGGCGATCCAGATCACGGCGAGTGCCGTTTCTGGAGGTGAGTATCGCGACGCGCGGCTAGCGGCTTCAGGCGATGTCAACGCCGACGGTCGGGACGATGCAGCGGTCGTGTTCACCATCGAGGTGGCATCCACCAACACCGCCACCCAGAACCTGGCGGTCTTTGTTCGCCAAGACGACGGGAACCTGCGCTTCGCAGGGTCGACCGTGGTTGGTAGTCAGGGTGGTGCTGCGGTGGGCCGAATGGCCATCGAACAAGGCGCTGTGGTTCTTACGACGCTGAGCCTCGGCCCGAACGACCCCGATTGCTGTCCGTCTGTGGAGGAACGCACGCGCTTCGAGCTGTCGGGCGGTGCTTTGAGGCAAGTGCAGTAGTTCAACCAATCGTTGCCCGCCGGCGAGCGCGGCAGTCGTCCGAAAGGGCCGTCCGAAGGGGCGGCCCTTTTCTTTTGGAGAGCGTGATCATGAAAAATCGAGCGATACGGCTTGTGGACACTCGATCTCTGGATCGAGAGCAATGGCTTGCGGTGCGAAATGGAGGCATCGGCAGCTCGGACGCCGCCTCGGCGGTCGGCTTGTGCCCGTACCGGAGCCCGTTGGAGCTGTGGGCGCAGAAGACCGGCTCTGTGCCGGTAAGCCCGTTGAACGATGACGTGGACTCGCCCACTTACTGGGGCACGGTCCTCGAGCCCCTGCTGGCAGACGCCTACGCCAAGGCGACTGGTCGACGCGTGCGGCGGGTCAATGCGGTGCTCCAGCACCCGACCTTCCCCTTCATGTTGGCCAACCTCGACCGGGAAGTGGTCGGGACGGATGAGGTCCGGATCCTCGAGTGCAAAACGGCCGGCGAGCATGGCTCCCGGAAGTGGCGTGCCGGGGTGCCGGAGCACATCCAGATCCAGGTGCAGCATCAACTGGCGGTCACGGGGCAGGGCGCGGCGGATGTCGCGGTCCTGCTGTGTGGTCAGGAGCTGCAGATCCACCGGATCGAGCGGGACGACGAGGTCATCTCCCGGCTGGTGATTCTGGAAGCCCGGTTCTGGGAACTGGTCACGTCAGGCACGCCGCCCGCGGCAGATGGCTCTGCATCGTCCGCCAAGGCGCTCCGGGAGCTGTATCGGGGCTCGGACAGCGTCATCGACCTGGGCGAGCAGGAGGGGCTCCTATCGGCCTTTGGTCGCCTGCTGGCCCTTGGCGCGGAGCTGGACGAGCGCGAGCGGGAAGCGGAGCGCCACCGTCAGGCCATCCAGCAGGCCATGGGTGAGGCGTCGGTTGCGGCCTTTGGCCCTCTCGGTGAAGCGCACTTCAAGCGGGCGAAGGACAGCCTCGTTCTCAACGTCAAGAAACTCGAAGTCGATCACCCGGCGCTTGTCGCCTCCTACCGGGAGAGCAAGCCGGGTGCCCGTCGGTTCCGTCTCGTCACCACCCCCAAGGAGAACCCCCAGTGATCAAGGGTCTTGCCATCACCCCACCCGTCATCGGGCGGATTTCCATCGGCCGCGTTGTGGAGCGCAACGGCAAGCGGCTTCCCGAGAAAGACGACCAGTTCACTCTCACCACCCAAGTGCAGAACCGGGACGGCTGGGCGCTGCATCCGTTAGACGAGCAGCTGCGGAAGGCTACGGACGGCCAGAAGTTGCGTTCGATCCCGGTGCGGATGGTCTTCAACGATCCCGACCTCAACCTGCGCGCCGACTACTCGCTGTTCGACCGCACCAGCGGCCGGCCGCGCTGCGTTGGCAACGGCGAGACGTGCCGACGGATGGGGGAGGGCGGTGTCGAGCGCCTACCGTGCCCCGGGCCGGACGCCTGCGCCTTCGCCATGGGCGACTGCAAGGCCTACGCCCGGCTGAATGTGCTGGTCGGGGACGGTGAAGACGATGCCCTCGGCACCTTCGTGCTGCGGACCACCTCGTTCAACACCATCCGGACGCTGGCCGCCCGGCTGCAGTACTTCAGTGCCGTCTCCGGCAACCGCTTGTCCTGCATGCCGCTGGAGCTGAAGCTGCGCGGCAAGTCGACCACGATGAGCCACCGCTCGGCGATCTTCTATGTCGATCTGGTGGTGCGCTCCGGCATGACGCTGGAAGCGGCCATCAAAGTGGCGCAGGAGCGAGAGGAGGCGAGGCGGGCGGCCGGGCTGGATCAGGCCGCCTTGGATGAGGCTGCTCGGCAGGGCTTCGCCAACGGCGCGTTCGAGGATCTGGCAGAGGACGTGCCGGCCATCGCCGAGGAGTTCTTCCCGGCGGAGTCTCTCGGGGGCACCGAAGGGCCGATCCCTGTTCCGGCGACGGGCCTTCGCGGGCGCCTTGAGGGCCAGTTGCAGCGGCAGGTTCAGGCATGACCAGTGAGGTCAGACGTTACCGCTACGGCTTGGACGCCAAGGCGGTCGAGTGCGTCGAGGATGTGCTCTCGAACGACGAGAACAGCACGAATGCTGAGCTGGCGGAGTACTTCCAGAAGCAAGGCCTGAGCCGATTGCAGGCGGAGTCGGTGATGTGTCATCGGGAGGATTACTTGCTAAACATCTACCGCACGGGCGAGGGTCCGTTGCGCGCGAGTCAGCACCGGTGAGGCGCACGGCATGGGGAATGACGTAAACGCTTACGCGTGTAGCGTTGGCTGTCTGCCTGCCTATGCGATGGTTCGACATCGACAAGAAGAACCGGTCACGACCAATGGGGAGCCTCCGGGCTCCTCATTGGTCTGAGCGTTAATTTTTTTTGCCCTAGCGGCTTGTTGTCTTTACAAGCTGTGTGTCTGTTGGACCGATTTGCACCGCCCATGGATACGCTGGTGATGCTGTGCGATCGTACTGATAGCACGCAATCTTGGGCATGTTGCGACGATCGTAAGAGCGCCCAAGACGAATCGCCAAGCTGCTCGGCGCTGCGAGAATCAACGAGATCTGCTCGACACCGCTATTGCCAAGGCTTGCGATAGTCGAAACGAATTGCGAGGCCAATGCGCTCTGCTTCGCGTCGGACCAGAGTGTTTCGGGAAGCGGGTTGGGCAGCGACAACGAGACTACCGGTGTGTCGCCAAACGTCTTCTTGATGGCTGTTGCGTTGGTGAGATAGGACGCAGAAACCGAAAGCACAACGTGCGACGTTTCGGGATGCAATTGCTCGATCCCCGCTAGGCTAAAGCGTTCGCCATCATCTGGCTCATCCAGTCGTCTCCATTTGCTGCTCGTTCGATCCCAATCCATTGGTGTGATCGCGCCCTCATCGTCGATGAGCACCCCAGCGATAAAGAGAAGAGGAACTTGGAGGACGCCCGCAGCGACCAGGCTAACGTCCTCAGGTTTGCGAGAGCCGCGAAGGCTACGAAGCTGTTCTGGAATTCTCAGAACCTTCGCGAGCGCGTGCTCAATTGATCCAGACACGGCCAGCTCTCGGACGTCGACAACTCCGTCAATTCGCTGGCCAATCAGGTCTCGAGGAACAGACCCAAGCAGTGGCTTGTCAGACGTATCCACAAGCCCTCGAAGCTCCAAGGCCAAAACGGCACGTCGCTCGGACGCGGCTCTGGTTGCACACCAGTCACTGATCGACATGTAGGCGCCAGAAAATGCCAGTGCCAAGCCGACCAGAAACGCAATAACCAACCAGTAGAACGGTAGCCCTTCGCTCGTGGAGAAGGACCCGAGAAACCCAAAGGGTCCCAAAGACCCGCTGATCCCAAATCTCCATCCGCCGCCTACGGCAGCTGCAATGATCGGCACGCCCCCCAAAATCAGCGTGCGACTCGGGTGTCGACGACGGGTAACCCACTTGAAGAGCGTCGAAATCCATCTCTTTGAACTTGAGTTCCAGCTCATTTCAGCCTCGAGATCAGGGGTGGACTGCCTTTGGTATTTGCGCGTGATCGCTCGCGCTTGTCGAGCGGCTGCAAGTCGACGGTCGGTACGGATGGGCGCGGCGGCGCGGTATTCCGAATCCAGTCTAGAACGTTCTTGGCCTGTTCCACGTAGAACGGCCTTGGCGCCAGTTCTCGGAAAGGGGCGAGCCGCACATGCATTGTGCATCTCGCGAGGCGCCGCCCGCAGCTACAGGGGCAGGGCCGCTTGTTTGCAACACGCTTGCGTTTTCCGAGCAGCTGAAGCGTTGTCGCAACCTTGGATGCCCCGACGACAGAGAAAAGGCGCTCGTAGTCATGCACAAGGCCCTGCGCACCGTGCGCAAGTTCGTCGAAAGGGAGCCCTGGCAGGCCTCGTTCTCGCCAAGAGGCGGCGTAAAGGAATGGGACGACGCACTTCTCGACGAAGTCGATGAGCGTCGGTTTTGGCCCGAGGACCTGCATCACCTTGAGCGGTGATCCCAGACAGAGGTCGCCGGAGGGATTTACGTGGTTCTCCGCAACAGCCGGTATTCGCTTGTCGTCCTCAAACACCTTTGGCAACGCGATCGTTGGATCGAGCGAGAACTCAACTCGAATCCGATACTCGTCTGCAATGGTCGGTTTGCCGGGCGCCGAGGCTTCGAAGCGAAGGCGGCCAGCAAGTACGGCCACCTTGCATTGACTAGTGGGACGTCGCCGAAAGCCCGGGAAGGCAGTCAAGAGGGCGGCGATGTCCGATTCCGTGAAGTGCATTAGCCCCGAGCGCGCCACGGAGCGGGGGCGGATTGAATCGATACGGCGCGGGGAGCCGGGCTTGTGCTTGAACCACCCGCTAGCGCTCTTGCGTCGTCCGGTTGTAGGGAAACCGAAAAAGCATCGTTTGCGATCTCCATGAGCTGCTGCGGTACGTCAACGGACTTCCAAGCCGAGAAATCTCGTCTCGCTGCATCAATCCAGTTGAAGAAGTTGTGCCTGAGCGGGCAGTTCGACCCGGTCCACCGATCGGCAAAGTTCTCGTTTGCATTGATCGGGTTCAAGATCTGCGTGACTCGATTCGCTCGAAGCTGTTCCAGTCGCTGCAGCGTCCGGTCGAGCGTCATTTCGAGTGACTCTCCCGCGAAGCAAGCCTGTCCAGCGATGGTCGTGATCAAGATCGACGCAGGCTTCAAGTCAGGCGCATCAGCAAACATGACGTCCCGATGCCTCTTGAGAAGCTGAACGACCTGCTGAAGGGGCTGGAGCGCGCGGAACACTGGGACGGCATCGACTTGCGCCCGCTCCAACAGTGCACGGGGCCCGCCTGCCTCTATTCGGGAAAGGAACCAACGCTGGTAGCCACCTGGGTTGCTGGATGGCCAGTTGAGGGTTCTCTTCTCAAACTCAGGATGCTGATCATCAGTAATCCAGATCGCTCGTTGAGCGATCTCATTCGCCAACGATCGGTCCAGCCCTGCGTTGCTCATTCTCTCTGCAAGGATCGCCCGGTACTGATCGTCCGCACGGAGTGCCGGTACGACGTCCATGTGAAAGGCGAGCGCATCTTGGTAACTCAGCCGCCAGCAGCGGTGCTTCGATTCGAGCGGGCTATGGATTCCTCGCGCGTTTCGGTAAGCCTCAAGCTCGACTCGTACCATTCCCTTGAGTTCAGACTGCGAGCATGAGTTTCGAGAAACACCCGTACGCAGCTTGCAGCTGAAATCGAGGTCGTATTCCTCCTTTGGGTTCACCGGCCTTATGGCCGTACCGAGGGCAAACGAGCCCTGCACGAAGATGTGCACATCAAACTTCGAGAGGATTGACTCGGGTCGTGACATCCAGCTCGACAGGTCAACATATCGACGCTCTGCACGTTCGTATGCGCCATCAGGCAGGTCAATATCTGTCAGCAGCGCTTCAAGCCGTGATGTCCGTTTCGAGTTGCTCATCGTGTCCTCATGCTTCAGGTCCGCGGCCTTGAATGCGTGGTCAGCGACGTCCGCGTCAGTCGCATCGCTACCGAATGTCAGGTGGTTCGTGCGTCATTGCCTCAGCATCGAATGCTCTTCGCCCGTACCTGTGGGCCAAGGCGCGTTTTCGCAAGGGGCATCATCGACCTCGCCAGTCTCAATCCTTGAGACAGGGCTTCCTCGCTGCTGGTACCGCGCGCTATTGCTAGGCGCCTCGCGGCACGGCTTCGGAGCGTCGGCCGTGCGCAATTCCCTGCGGAGGGCGAAAAGGTGCCGAACCCCTCCGAGAAGCGCCCTGAATGAGACAAAATGCGGAGATTCTCGGCCCCTGCCCGAACGGACTCTCCCGGCATGAACCAAACCAACCTTTCCGCCTTCATCTGGTCGGTTGCCGACCTGCTCCGGGGTGACTACAAGCCCCACGAATACGGCAAGGTCATCCTGCCCTTCACGGTCCTCCGCCGCCTGGACTGCGTTCTGGCGCCCACCAAGGCCAAGGTGCTGGCCGAGCTGGAGGCCAAGACCAAGCTTGGGGTGAACCCCGACCCCTTCCTGCTACGGGCGGCAGGCCAAAGCTTCTACAACACCTCGGCGCTGGACCTGGCCAAGCTGCTGGGCGACCAGGACCACATCAAGCAGAACCTCTACAGCTACCTGCAGGGCTACTCGCCGGCGGCGCGGGACATCTTCGAACGCTACGACTTCGCCAGCCAGATCGAGCGATTGGCCAAGGCCAATCTGCTTTATTTGGTCACTGAGAAATTCACGACAAACATCGACCTCCACCCGGACAAGGTCGACAACGCCCAGATGGGCCATGTCTTCGAGGAGCTGATCCGGCGCTTCGCCGAACTCTCCAACGAGACGGCGGGTGAACACTTCACCCCGCGTGAAGTCATCAAGCTGATGGTCAACCTCGTCTTTATCGAGGACGACGACGTGCTGGCGCCCGGCAACGCCGTGGTGCGCACCATCTACGACCCGACAGCGGGTACCGGCGGCATGCTCTCTGTGGCCGCCGAGCACTTGGCTGAGCACAACCCCGCGGCGCGCTTGACGCTGTTCGGCCAGGAACTCAACGACGAGTCCTACGCCATCTGCAAGGCCGACATGCTGATTCGCGGCCAGGCCGTGGAGAACATGATCGCTGGCAACACCCTCAGCGAAGACGGCTTCCCGAAGAAGACCTTCGACTACATGCTGGCCAACCCGCCGTTCGGCGTGGAGTGGAAGAAAGTCGAGAAAGTCGTCCGGCAGGAGCACGAGCAGAAGGGCTTCGATGGCCGCTTCGGCCCCGGCCTGCCGCGGGTGTCGGACGGGTCGATGCTGTTCCTGCTCCACCTCGTGGCCAAGATGGCGCCCGTGGTGGACGGCAAGGGCGGCAGCCGCTTCGGCATCGTGCTGAACGGTTCGCCGCTGTTCACGGGGGGCGCGGGAAGCGGCGAGAGCGAGATCCGCCGCTACCTGCTGGAGAACGATCTGGTCGAGGCAATCATCGCCCTGCCGACCGACATGTTCTACAACACGGGCATCGCCACCTACGTCTGGATTGTCTCAAACAAGAAGCCCGCCGCCCGCAGGGGCTGGCTACAGCTGATCGACGGCTCGCACTTCTGGCAGAAGATGCGCAAGAGCCTGGGCAGCAAGCGCAAGGAGATGAACGACGAACACATCGCCACGGTGACGCGCCTGTTCGGCGAGTTCGCCGAGGCCGACCTCGTCACCCTTTTGGATGCTGCAGGCAAAGAGGTGGGGCGCGAGGTGGTGGCGCGGGATGCCGCCGAGCCGGCCGCGCCCGAGGGCGGTAAGACCAAGCGCGCGCCGCTGGCCCGTCATTTCCGCAACGAGGCCTTCGGCTACACCACGATCACCGTCGAGCGCCCGCTGCGCGATGAGACGGGCAAGGTGGTGGTGCTCGAGAAGGGCAAGCAGAAGGGTCAGCCGCAGCCCGACAGCAACCTGCGTGACACCGAGAACGTTCCGCTGGGCGAGGACATCCGCGCCTACTTCGAGCGCGAGGTGCTGCCGCATGCGCCGGACGCATGGATCGACGAAAGCAAGAGCAAGGTCGGCTACGAGATTCCGTTCAATCGGCACTTCTACGTGTTCGAGCCGCCGCGCCCGCTGGAGGAGATCGATGCTGAGCTGAAGGCCGTGTCGGCCAACATCCTGCGGATGCTCGGGGAGTTGGCGGAATGAGGTTGCCGAAGTACCCCGCCTACAAGGACAGCGGCGTCGAATGGATCGGCAATGTGCCATCGCATTGGGAGATCGGGCCCCTTAAGCGGCTTCTCGATCTCCAGAACGGCGCAGACCACAAGGCCATCGAAACCGATGATGGCGTCCCGGTCATCGGTTCCGGTGGAGCGTTCGCATTTGCCTCGATGGCTATGTTTGATGGCGAATCGGTTTTGCTTGGCCGAAAGGGAACGATCGATCGCCCGATCTACGTCAATGGGCCCTTCTGGACCGTTGACACGATGTATTGGTCGAAGGTGAATCCTGGGGTTTCAGCGAAGTTCGCGTACTACTCAGCGACCACGATTCCTTTCGGCTACTACTCAACGAATACGGCCTTGCCCAGCATGACCAAGGCGGCGTTGAATGCACACGCTGTCGCATGCCCAGCGTATGACGAGCAGTCCGCCATCGCCGCATTCCTTGACCGCGAAACCGCCAAGATCGACGCCCTCATCACCGAGCAGGAGCGTTTGCTTGAGCGGCTCGCCGAGAAGCGCCAAGCCGTCATCTCACATGCGGTGACCAAGGGGCTCAATCCCGATGCGCCGATGAAGGATTCGGGTGTGGCATGGCTGGGAGACGTTCCGGCGCATTGGGGCATTAGGTCGATTTCTTCGGTGAGTACGAAGATCACCAATGGGTACGTCGGCCCGACAAGGGATGTACTAGTCGAGGACGGTGTTCGATACCTACAGTCTCTTCACATCAAGGGGAACCGAATTCGGTTTGATGTTCCCTACTTTGTTGGTGACGAATGGAGTCAGAAGCACAGCAAGTCCATTCTTGAAGCGGGTGACGTCTTGATTGTCCAAACCGGCGACATCGGACAGTCAGCCGTAGTTACTGAGGAATTCTCGGGTTGTAATTGTCATGCGCTGATCATTGTTTCGCCCGTTCGAGAGTCGCTCGAAGGTGCTTGGCTTTCCTGGGTTCTCAACTCGCATTTTGGCGTCCAAAGTCTGCTGTCTATTCAGACCGGTGCGTTGCATCCGCATCTGAATTGCGGGAACGTGAAGCAGCTGCTTGTGCCGCTGCCGCCAGTGATTGAGCAGCGACAGATAATCAACTGGCTCGACCGAGAGCTGACTGTGTTCGATGAGCTTTCGGCCGAAGTGATTCGGGGTCTCGGCCTTTTGAGGGAGCGCCGGTCGGCCCTAATTGCCGCTGCAGTCACCGGCAAGATCGACGTGCGAGAGGCCGCCTGATGGCCCGCCGCTACCGCCGCTCCTCATCGCCTGTAAGTGATGTCGCCGCGTCGTCGCGCCGTGGCCCTTGGTGGAAGCCGCTCGCCATCGGGGTATTCGCTTTTCTGCTGTTTGGCGTTGTGTATCCGCTAATCGTCCTCCATCTGCTCGCGGATGCGGACGCCGGCATCCTCCGCCCTGTGCTGGATCAGGTGCTCGGCCGCCAGTGGCACCGGGCGTTCCTGATTGGCACCGCCTGCTTGTTGCTCGGCGCCGGACTTTCAGCGTGGAAGTATTGGCGGCAGGAGGCCCTGAGTCACGGCCAGTTGCAGGACGCCTCGTTCCTGTCGCGCCTGCTGGCGCGGTTCATGACCTGAGTGAGACAGTGATGCAGGAACTTGCCAGTCGAACGCTCTACCACTTCACGGGGCGCCCGCATCCCAAGGAAGATAGTGCGAACTTCGACACTCTGTGCAAGATATTGCGGTCGATGACGGTTCGGGCCTGCGATGTAGGGGGATCGCACAATGGCATCCGGATACGTCGAGACCCAAGCCGTGGCCTGTTGAACGGCGAACCGATCGAGCAGAGCGTGACTTGTCTCTGTGACATCCCTCGTAGTCTCTTGGGAGTGCATGCGCGCAGATACGGCCAGTTTGGCGTGGGTGTTTGTCGCGCCGCGGTCGTGAAGATGGGCACGCGCCCTGTCATTTATGTTCCCGTTTTCAGAACAGTAGGCGGAAGCTGGGCGGAGGGGCATCTCGCCGAAGTGTCAAACGTGCTGGATGGATTGCAGCGCTTTTCGGCTGAACCACCACCCGAACGTTCGAGGGTGGTTGACGCTCCCGCCATCGACGTGGACGACGCGTTGTGGGAAGCATCAGGCTTGATCAAGCGGGAATACCTCGCCTTCCTGAAGTTCTGGGACGTCAATCTGCCGGATGATCACGACGAGAACTTCTACCTGGAGCGTGAGTGGCGAAAGTTCGGCGACCTGCCTTTGGCGTCATGCCTAAGCGAGATCATCGCGCCGCCCGACTACCACGACGAGCTTAAAGCCATCATTGCCGAGTTGAGGGTGGGTGATCGCTACTTGCTTGGCGAGATCACTTACTCAAGTGTCCCGGATGTTCAAGGCCAACCCTGAGCAGCCGCGCTATTCTCCTATCCTCACATCACGGTTCCGACCATGAGCTTGCACAAGGAAGTCCACTTCGAGTCTGACCTCTGTGCGGCGATGGCCGCTCGGGGTTGGCTCTATGCCGAGAAAGACGGCGAGGGCTTCGATCGCGCCAACGGGCTGTACCTGCCCGACCTGATCGCCTGGCTGGAGCAGACGCAGCCTCAAGCCTGGGCACTGGTCACCAAGAACCACGGCAGCGAAGCCGCCAAGCGAGTCGCCGAGCGCATCCGCAAAGGCCTCGATGAACGCGGCACGCTGGATGTCCTGCGCCGGGGCGTGGAGATGGTCGGCCTGAAGGCGCCGCTGACTCTGATGGGCCTGAAACCTTCGCTGCAAACCCCAGAGACGCTGGCGCGGTACAACGCCAATCGCCTGCGGGTGGTGCGGCAGGTGCGGCACTCGCCCAACAAGCCGAACGATGCGCTGGACCTCGTGCTGTTCTTGAACGGCATTCCGGTCGCGACCGCCGAGCTGAAGTCGGATTTCACCCAGGGCGTCGGCGATGCGGTCGACCAATACCGATTCGACCGCCACCCGCAGCCCAAGGGCGGCGTGAGCGAGCCGCTGCTGGCCTTCCCGGGCGGCGCCCTGGTGCACTTCGCGGTGAGCCAGAGCGAGGTCATGATGACCACGCGGCTCGCGGGCACGGAGACGCGCTTCCTGCCCTTTAATCGCGGCAACGACGGCGGTGCCGGCAATGCCCCGGTGAAGGGTGGCTACGCCACGGCCTACCTCTGGGAGGAGGTCTGGGAGCGCGAGAGTTGGCTACAGATCCTGCAGCGTTATCTGATCGCCAAGCGCGACGACAAGAACAAGGTCAGCGCGGTCATCTTCCCCCGCTACCACCAGCTGGATGCCACCCGGAAGCTGGTGGACGACGTCCAAGCGAAGGGTCCCGGCGAGCGCTACCTGATCCAGCATTCGGCCGGGTCAGGCAAAACCAACTCCATCGCATGGACGGCCCACTTCCTCGCCGACCTGCATGACGCCCAGAACGAAAAGTTCTTCAGCAGCGTGCTGGTCGTGTCGGACCGCAACGTGTTGGACGCCCAGCTGCAGGAGGCGATCTTCGACTTCGAGCGGACGGCGGGTGTGGTGGCCACGATCAGCTCAGACTCGGGGAGCAAGAGCGCCCAGCTCACGCAGGCCCTGAAGGACGGCAAGAAGATCATCGTCTGCACGATCCAGACCTTCCCCTTTGCCTTGCAGCAGGTGCAGGAGTTGGCCGCGACGGAGGGCAAGCGCTTCGCGGTCATCGCCGACGAGGCCCACAGCTCGCAGACCGGGCAGGCCGCCGCCAAGCTCAAGCAGCTGCTCTCGGCCGAGGAAATGGCCGAGCTGGAGGACGGCGGCGAAGTCGACACCGAGACCCTGCTGGCGGCAGGGATGGAAGCGCGGGTTGGCACCAAGGGGCTGACCTATGTCGCTTTCACCGCGACGCCCAAGGCGAAGACGCTGGAACTGTTCGGCCGCCCGGGGCCGGACGGCCTGCCGCAGCCCTTCCACGTCTACTCCATGCGTCAGGCCATCGAAGAGGGCTTCATCCTCGATGTGCTGAAGTACTACACGCCCTATGACCTGGCCTTCAAGCTGGCCCATGGGGGCCAAGAGTTCAGTGAGAAGGAGGTCGAGCGCTCCGCGGCGATGAAGGGGATCATGCAGTGGGTCCGCCTGCACCCGTGGAACATCGCCTCCAAGGTCCAGATCGTCGTTGAGCACTACCGCGAGAACGTCCAGCCGCTGCTCGAAGGGCAGGCGAAAGCCATGGTGGTGGTGGCCTCCCGCAAGGAGGCCGTCCGCTGGCAGAAGGCCATCCGGGCTTACATCGACAGCAAGGGTTACGACCTTGGCGTGCTGGCGGCCTTCTCGGCTGAAGTGAACGACCCCGAGAGCTACCCGGAGCCGGTCACCGAAACGAGCAAGCTGCTGAATCCCGGGCTCAACGGACGCGACATCCGCGAGGCCTTCGCTCGCCCGGACTTTCACCTCCTCTTGGTCGCCAACAAGTTCCAGACCGGCTTCGACCAGCCCTTGCTCTG
This sequence comes from Silanimonas sp., assembly GCF_027531545.1. Taxonomy (GTDB): domain Bacteria; phylum Pseudomonadota; class Gammaproteobacteria; order Xanthomonadales; family Xanthomonadaceae; genus Silanimonas. The sequence continues at coordinate 16,535 of NZ_JAPZSC010000006.1, forward strand.
CGGCATGTACGTCGACAAACAGCTGGCCGGCATCCAAGCCGTGCAGACCCTCTCCCGCTTGAATCGGGCGCACAAGGGCAAGGACACGACCTACATCCTCGACTTCGTCAACGAGCCGGCCGAAGTCTTGAAGGCGTTCAAGACCTACTACGAGACCGCCGAACTCGAAGCGACCACCGACCCGAATCTTGTCTTCGACCTCCGGGCCAAGCTGGACGCGGCCGGCCACTACGACGCTTTCGAAGTGGATCGCGTCGCCAAGATCGAGATGGATCCGAAGGCGAGGCAGTACGAGCTGAGCGCCGCACTGGCTCCAGTCGCCGACCGTCTGTTGAAGCGCTACAAGGCCGCCCAGGTCGATAAGGCGACGGCAGAGGCAGCAGGGCAGGAGTCAGCGGCCAAGAAGGCCAAGGACACGTTGGAAGCGCTCGTGCTGTTCAAGGGCGACATGGGCGCTTACTGCCGGCTGTACTCGTTCCTGTCGCAGGTCTTCAACTACGGCAACACCGACATCGAAAAGCGCTTCATGTTCTACAAGCGCCTGATCCCGCTCCTCGACTTCGGCCGGGAGCGCGACGAGGTCGACCTCTCGAAGGTCGTGCTCACCCACCACACCCTTCGGAAGGGCGCCAAGGCGGCGTTGGACCTCCGCGACGGCGATCCTGAAAAGCTCCCCCCGATCGACGCCCCGGGTACGGGGGCCGTGCAGGACAAGGACCGCGTGCTGCTCGCTGAGATCATCGAGAAGGTGAACGGGCTCTTCGAGGGGCAGCTTACTGACAACGATCAACTCGTCTATGTGAACGGGGTGATCAAGGGCAAGCTGCTCGAGAATCAGACACTCATCGACCAGGCGGCAAGCAACGAGAAGATTCATTTCTCGAACAGTCCCGACCTCAGCATTGCACTCATGCAAGCGCTCATGGACGCGCTTGAGGCGCACACCGCCATGAGTCAGCAGGCGCTGGCCTCGAAGAAGATCCAGGACGGCTTGAAGGACATCCTGCTCGGGCCCGGTCAGTTGTATGAGTTGCTTCGTTCAAGAAGTGGGGTGGTCTCCCACTCCGATGCGCGCCAATGAGTGGCACGATCCATCTGCTTGTCGGCTAGCAACCGAGTTGCCCAGTCAATTCGCTGGACTGCTCAGTTTCCCCAACTTTCCGGATTCGAATGAACAGTTACGAGAAGACGCTTATCACTGTCGCTGAGGTAAAGACGATCAATGCGCACATGGTCTCACTCGGCAAGATACGGGCGACATCGGAAGACCAAGAGCTCGGTTTCTACATCGCATCGCTTGTTTTGCATCTTCAGCAACAGCAGCAACAGCTTGGACAGATGAGGCAGAAGTCCATACCGACCTCTCTGACCTTTTACCCTACGTACGAGGTGTCTCGACTCGTACAGTACTGCCAGTATCAGTTGGCATCCAGCAAGCCTGAATGGCAAATCCTTGCTGAGAGGCATGGTTGGATTCGTCCTGGGCAAGGTGTTTGACGAAGCATCCTTCCATGCAATGAGTAAATTCTTACCTGTCGATGATGTTGTATGTGGAGTAGGGGATTGATGGATTGATTTCTTCAGTAGAAACGTAGGAAGAGGCGGGGGATTTACTTCGCGCACTTACAGTTTCTACTCGCCAATTCGTGTCGGTTCAACTTCCACACAAACTGAAGCCAGCGCCTTGTCGCTGGCTTTTTCATTGGTCAGGAAAAAGGGTAGGTTGCTATGGCAAGTTTTCACTATGAGCTGAAAAGTGGTCGGAACGGGTACGACCACGCCCGTTACATCGCGCGCGAGGGCTTTCACAGCAAGCGAGAGGATCTGGTCGATGTCCAGTGCGGCAATCTGCCGGAGTGGGCAGAGGGGGATGTGGGGAAGTTCTGGAAGGCTGCGGATTCGCACGAACGCAAGAATGGAGCTGTTTATCGCGAGTCGATTGTTGCGCTCCCTGTCGAGCTGACTGTGGAGCAGAACAAGACTTTGGCGAGAGACATCATCACCAAGCTGGCGAGAGGAAAGCCTTACCAGGCAGCGATCCACGCGCCATCATCTTCGATTGAGCAGCATCCCAATCCGCATTTGCATCTCATGGTGTCGGATCGCATGGACGATGGGATTGAGAGGGATGAAACCACTTTCTTCGCTCGATACAACGGCAAGCAGCCATGCCAGGGCGGAAGGAGGAAAGACGGCGGCGGCAGCACGCGAATGGAAGTTCGTGACGCCTTGATCGCCAAGCGGAGGCTGGTCGCAGAGACGATCAATCATCATCTTGGGATGCACGGCTTCAGCCTTCGTGTGGATCATCGAAAGCTTTCCGAACAGGGTTTGGATCGCAAGGCCGAACGACACTTGGGGCCCATGCGCGTGCGTCAAATGGCTGAAAAGGAGAAGGCCACGTACGTGGCGGTTCGCAAGATTCTTCGCTAGTTCGCCGAGTACGTCCTCGGGTTTCGGCTAAAGGCCGTGGTGGCACACGCAGGATCAGGGGTGTTACATGCGGGGGGTCACTCCCCCCGCTGGCCTCTTGTCTCTATCCATGCCATTACCGCTCTGCGCTCCCAGCGCAGCGTGGTGGGCCCTAGCTTGACCTCTTTAGGGAAGTCCGGGCGCTTTCTCCAGTTGTCCACGGTGTTTGTATGCACGCGGAGTAGGTTGGCGATGTCCTCTTTTGAGATGTAGTCCGGGCCGTCTTCCACTTCTGGGCCCAATTGCTCAAGGGCGCGTTCTCGTTCGGGTGGAAAGTTCCTTTGCTTCGCAAGAGTCTTAGCGCGCGCGAACTCATCGAAAAGGCTTGGTGCAGCTCGAGTCTCCTTGTCTTCGCTGAGGATGAGCTGCTCATCCGGTTTTGGTCTTTGCACCAAGCGCGATGTTTCTTCTTGCTTTGCTGGAGTCTCAGTTTTCATCTCGACGAAAGCTGCGTCCTTGTTCTTCGTACTCGTTAGCGCGGCTGATGCGAAGTGTCGTTTTCCGATGGGGCATCGCCTGAGAAGCATTTCGGCAAACGTGTACGAAAGGGATCGCGAGTTCACGTATGCCTCGCGCTCGTTGAACTCCGTTGCCAGCATCGCGTCACTTGGGAGTATGCGTTCAATGCGGGAGTGGGTAGCGGCGTTGGCCTTGTTGCTCCACCAAGGCCACACTCCTCGGTCTTCCAGATACGACGCCAATGTCGGTCGTGACATCCATGCGCTTAGGGTTAGTGTGTAAGCCCGCTCGGTTTCGGACAGTTGGATGATGAAGTGCTTCGCCCGCAAATCCGCCTGCAATGCGTTGTACTCAGCGAGGAGCATAGCTGCGCGCCGTCGCTTGTCGACAAGCAGATGTTCGTCGTGAAAGAAGTGAGGGAGGCAGTCATGACCAGCGACTAGCAGGCGGTCATAGAGCGGCTCAAAGTCCTCAGTAGCAAGCGGAAATCGGAGGCGATCTGCGAAGGAGTTGAAATCGCGACGTAGGCGCGAAACTTCATGCTCATGAATTCCATTTCGAGAGCCGGAAACTGGGTCATGAACGAAGCCCGCAATCAAGTCGAAGCCTTTGAGTATGCTTTTCAGTGGCAGCTTCGCGTAGACCACCAGGTTTATAGCGTCGACCACTTCAATGCGTTCCGCATCAATCAGATTGCGCGGTCGCAGGAACTGCGAGTCAGTCAATGCGTTCATCGGATCTCTATGTCAAGCAAAAGCGAGCCCAATCTTCCATCATGCTTCGCCGTTTCTCCAGTGCGTCGCCTCGGCGGTATGCCGCCTCCGTTTTGTTGGCAAGCGTATGTGCAAGGGCCATCTCCGCCAGGTCGCTTGGGTACTGCGTAAGCTCGCCGACCCAGTCACGGAACGTTGAGCGGAAGCCATGAGGGACGGCGTCGACGTCAAGGCGTCGCATTACGGCGGTGAGGCTCATGTCGGAGAGCATTCCGCCTCTCGGGCTGCTAAACACTAGAGTGCTGGAGTTCGATGTGGATTCGCCGCGCACGCGATTTAGTAGGTCCAGCGCCGCTGTGCTCAGTGGCACCCGGTGTTCGCGTTTCGCTTTCATTCGATCAGCTGGCACTGTCCAAACGGCGTTCTCGAAGTCGATCTCACGCCAAGCAGCGCCCCTGACCTCTCCGCTGCGACAAGCGGTAAGAATGAGGAACTTGAGCGCGAGCGCTGCAACGCCCTCTTGGTTGTCCAGGCGCCTTAAAAAATCAGCAGTGCGATTGGAGGGCAGGGCTCGGAAGTGTTGAACCTTCCTAACTTGGCTTTGCGCCGGAAAGATCTTGTCAAGATGACCTTTCCAGCGAGCGGGGTTCTCTCCCTCACGGTATCCCTTGACCCTCGCCCAATCCAAGACGCTCTCAATACGTCCTCGAAGCCGTGAAGCGGTTTCGCTCTTCGTGGTCCAGATCGGCTCAAGAACGCTGATTACGTGGACTTCGGTGATGTCACCGACGGGCAGGTGGCCGATGACTGGGAAAGCGTAGGTTCGGAGGGTGCTTTGCCACTGGGCCCGGTGCTTCGCGTTCTTCCAGGCAGGCGCCTGTGAGGTGATATAGGCGTTTGCGGTATCGAGGAAGCTTTTGCGATGTGCTTCCTGTGCGCGAAGGGCTGACGCGGCCTCTTGCTTCTCCCTGATGGGGTCGATGCCTTTGGCGACGCTGTCCCTAGCTGCGCGTGCCTTCTCTCGCGCCTGAGCGAGCGTTACGGACGGGTAGCCGCCAAGTCCTAGGTGGCGTCGCTTGCCTGCGATCATCGTACGGAGGACCCATGAACGACCTTCCGCATCGTTCACGTACAGGTACAGGCCGGAGACCCCTCCCACGGCGTAGCTCCCTGGGCTCTTGAGTCGCCCAACTTCCAGTGCAGACAGCTCCTTCGCTCGCTTCGGCATGTGTCACTTTCGCTCCCGTACTTCTACCATCAACTCTACCATCCTCGCTTGTGTTGGCTTGGGTGAGTGAGTGGGGTGTTGTGATCACATTTCCTCACAAGCCTAATAAAAGCAATGATTTGGGCTCGGAAATCGTGAGGATTTGGGAGGCGCAGTGGAGCAAATAGGCGGACACTCTCTCCGCCATCCCGGGGCCTTCGCGACGGAGGGCCCGCGGGGATTTCCGATCACGCCGTGCCGACGGATCACAAGGGGGCAGGCATGGAGTACCGCTTCGAGCAGCGCGGGCGACGGCCGATCGTCGCCGTGGCCGCGATCCTGGGTGCTGGCATGGCCGCGATCGGGATGGCCCATGCTGCGCCCTGGTACTTCACCGCGACGGCGGGTGTCTCGACCCTCATGGCCGCCGCGATTTTCCTGCGCGATCGCCGAAGCGGCCTGCTTCTCGAAGGCGGGCGACTGACGCTGTTCAGGGGCGCATGGCGCCGGGCCATCGATGTCGGAACGATCCGCCGCGTCCGAATCACCCGATGGTCGGAAGGCCAACCCAGCGTCTGGCTCGATGTCGATGACGCCCCTCCTTATCGACTCCCCGGCGAGTGCTTCGGATCGGCCGAGGCCCTTGGGCGCGTCTTCCGGCAGCGCGGCATTCCGGTCGAGTGACGGCGCGGTACGGCACGATGCAACCCCTGATTCTTCCCCTGATCCTCGTCGTTCATGCCCTGCTGGTCTTCGCGCCGGCTGTGTCCATGTGGTTCGCGATGTCGCGACCGGCCCCGGGCAAGAGACGCTGGCTCGCGATGGTGCTGGCCTTGACCGGCCCACTCGTCGCCGCCTACCTGCTGGTCGTCATCGCTTGGCTGCCTTCCTACTCCGGCGAGTGCGGCGGCTGGCTCGGTGAGACCAGCCCCTGCAACGGTTTCGGCCAGTACGTGACCGAAACCCTGTACTGGGCCGCGATGGGCCTGGCCGTGCCCGCCGTCGTCGGCCTCGGGAACGGCGTCGGCGTGCTCCTCCTGAGGTGGCTTCTCGTCGATCGCGGACGGGCGTCGGCTTCTTCGCTCGCGGGTGGTGCCCCGTCGTTCCTCGTGATCCAGTCCGACGCCTTCGCCGTTCTCTGCGGCGCACCCGCCGACCCACGGCGGATGACCGCGCTTGCGATGCGCCACCATCGTGGGGCCGTCTGTCTGGGCCGCGGGGGCGAGGTCTTCACCCTCGTGGAGGTCAACCCGCTTCACGTCGTGACCCTGCTCGACCGCCTGCTGCCTTGGCGCAAGGTGCCGGCGCGCCTCGTCGGCCAGCCCGGGCCGGACATGTCGCTCGAGGACGTGCGCGCCCGGCTGCTTGCGATCCTGCAGAGGGACAGCAGCATCGCGGACTTCCTCGCGATGCCGGCCGATGCCGCCATCGCCCGGCTGGAGCGGGCGCAATCGCCGGCCGAACTGATCGACGCCGCGGACGCCATCACCCGGGGCTAGCGTGGACCGGCGCTGCAGGGAAACCCGTTCTGCCGCCGTTCCGGATCCCGCACCGTCGTCCCGTGACTCGAAGAGGCGTTTTCCTACATCCGGTCACGACGTCCGCCCTTGTCGTGCCGAGGTCCCCGCACCTAGTCTGTGCGTGTCCCCAACCCATCCCCCCGTGGAACAAGGAAACGTCGACAATGATCAAGGTGTTCCTGCTGGACGACCACGCGCTCGTGCGCACGGGCTATCGTCTGATCCTCGAGCGCGAGACCGACATGCAGGTGGTCGGCGAAGCCGAGGACGGCGAGTCCGGCCTGCCGCTCATCCGCCAGCTCGTGCCCGACGTCGTGCTGTGCGATCTCCACCTTCCTGGCGTCAGTGGCCTCGAGATCACCGAGCGCCTCGCCAAGGGCGACACCCCCACGCGCGTCGTGATCTGTTCGGTCCAGCAGGATGGCCCGATGCCTCGCCGCCTGATGGCTGCCGGTGCGCACGGCTACGTGGGCAAGGGCTGCGACGCCAACGAGTTGCTGCGCGCCATCCGCGAAGCCGCTCGCGGCAAGCGCTATCTCGCCAGCGACGTGGCGCAGCACATCGCGCTGGGCGGCGCGCAGGCGGAGTCGCCGTTCGAGAATCTCTCTCCGCGCGAGATGGAGGTGGCGAAGCTGCTCTGCCAGGGCCTCAAGCTCGAAGAGATCGGCCGCCGACTCCACCTCAGCGGGAAGACCGTCGCGACCCACAAGTACCGCCTGCTCGACAAGCTGGCGATCAAGGACACGGTCTCACTGGCCCGCCTCGCCACGCAGTACGGCGTGCACGACGCGACCCTCTCGCCGAACTGAGGCGTCCTGGCTCCGGCCACCGGTGTGAGAAAGAAAACGGCCCGGGATACCGGGCCGTTTTGCATGCGACGTCTGTCGCGGCCTGGGCCGCGGCTGATCAGACGGGGCGCGGGCCGTCGCTGCGGTCCGATGCGTTCTCCGCGTCCGGCGCAGCAACCGTCGGGACCTCCGACGCCGAGCTCGTGACGGCGAGTTCGGCGAGCAGGTCGCGCTGCAGCGGCGAGGGCACCGGAGCCGCCTCGACTGCCGGGGCTGGCGCTGCCTCCACCACCACCGGAGCAACGTCGATCGCCACTGGAGTGTGATCGGCGACAGCCGGCGTCTCCACGGCTTCCGGAAGCGCTTCCACGACGGGTGTGGCGTCCGCCGGCTGCGGTGCCTCGGCCACCACGGCCTCGGGTTCTGCTGCGGCGGCGGGCGCGGGTGCCGGAGGCGCGGGTGCGGCAACCGGTTCCACGATCGGCGCCGCGGCGGGCTTCGCCGGTGCCGGCAGGTCGTCGAAGTCGGTTTCGGCGCTGGTCAGCAGGACCGTCGAGGCCGTGGCGACGCTGCGCTCGCCGGCGGGCTTCGCCGATTCGCCATCGTCATCACCGTCGGCGTCGTCACCGAAATCCTCGCCATCCAGCGCATCGCCCGCGGCGGTGCCGTCGGCACCTTCCGCGCCGGCGCCGCGACGGCGGCGACGTCCACCGCGACGGCCGCGGCGACGCTTGCCGCCCGTGCCGGTTTCAGCCGACGAGGCGCCTTCCGAACCGTTGGTCTCGACGCCTTCGATGGCCGCCGTTTCGACGATGGCTTCGGCGGTCTCGGGCGTCGGCGCGAGGCCTTCGCCGGGCGCGGCGTTCGCGACGGGGCGCGTCGGCTCGGAGAGCACGGCCTCGGCGACCACGGCCACGCCCGCGACGGAACCTGCGGCTGCGGCGGTCGCGTTGGTGCGCGGTTCCTGAGGACGACGGCCCGGTTCCTGCTTGCGCTGTTCGGCCTTCTCGGCCTCGCGCTTCTGCTGTTCTTCCCGACGCTGCTGCTTCTCGAGGCGACGCTGCTCCTCGAGCTTGCGCTGCTCGTCGATGCGCTTCTGCTCTTCGGGGCTCCGCTCCGGCTTCGCGTTGCGGTCGCGGCGGTCGCCGCGGCCCGGGCGCTCATTGCGCTCGCCGCGCGGCGCGGGCTGCTCGCCGGTGGTGGCGCCCTGGCGCTCGCCACGATCGCTGCGCTCGTTCGTGCGGTCGCCGCGGTTTCCGCGCTCGTTGCGATCGCCGCGCTGGCCACCGCGATCGTTGCGCGGGCCGCGATCCTCGCGGCGCGGGCGCTCGCCCTGCGGCTTGCCGGTGGCGGCGGCCTGGGCGGCGGCGGGAGCGTCGTCGTCGCCGGTGAACACCGACATCAGGCGGCTCCAGAAACCGCGCTTCTGCGGCGCGGCCACAGGCGCGGCGGCCACCGGGGCGGCCGGTGCCGGAGCCACGTCGCCATCGAAGGTTTCGACGGGACGATTCGGCATCGGCTGGACCGGCTGCACCTTCGTCACGGCGGGCGCCGGCGGGATGTTCAGCTGGTTCTTCGTCAGCGCATGCAGCTCAAGCTTGCGCGGCGAGGTGCGGTGGTAGCTCGGCTTCGACGATTCCTCGCCCAGCTCGTTCTCGCGCAGGCGCGTGACGGTGTAGTGCGGGATATCGAGCGCCGGGTCGGCGACGATGATGATCGGTGCATCGTGGCGCTGCTCGATCTCGGTGATCGCGCGGCGCTTCTCGTTGAGCAGGTAGTTGGCGATTTGCGACGGGGCCTGCACCAGCACCTGGCCGGTGTTTTCCTTCATCGCGTGCTCTTCCACCACGCGCAGGATCGACAGCGACAGCGACTCGACGCTGCGCACGCGGCCGTGGCCGTCGCAGCGCGGGCACACCATCTGGCTGCTTTCGCCCAAGCTGGGGCGCAGGCGCTGGCGGCTCATTTCCAGCAGGCCGAAGCGCGAGATGCGGCCGATCTGGACGCGGGCGCGATCGTGCTTCAGGGCGTTCTGCAGGCGGTCCTCGACCTGGCGCTGGGCCTTGGTCGAGCTCATATCGATGAAGTCGATGACGACCAAGCCACCGAGGTCGCGCAGGCGGAGCTGGCGGGCCACTTCCTCGGCCGCTTCCAGGTTCGTCTGCAGCGCGGTTTCCTCGATGTCGCCGCCCTTGGTGGCGCGCGCCGAGTTCACGTCGACCGAGGTGAGGGCTTCCGTCTGGTCGATGACCAGCGCGCCGCCCGAGGGCAGGCGGACGTTGCGCTCGTACGCGTTCTCGATCTGCGATTCGATCTGGAAGCGGTTGAACAGCGGGATCGGGTCGCCGTAGAGCTTCAGCTTGCGCAGGGCGTTCGGCATGACCTGCTGCATGAACTCGCGGGCTTCGTCGTACATCGCCTGCGTGTCGACGAGGATCTCGTTGACGTCGCCGCGCAGGTAGTCGCGCAGGGCGCGGACGATCAAGCGGGATTCCTGGTAGATCAGGAACGGCGCCGGCTTCGACAGGGCGGCGTCGCAGATGGCGCGCCAGACCTGCAGGAGGTAGTTCAGGTCCCACTGCAGCTCTTCCGCGTCGCGGCCGACGCCGGCGGTGCGGATGATGACGCCCATGTCATCGGGGATGTTGATGGCGTCCAGCGCTTCCTTCAGCGCCTGCCGGTCTTCGCCCTCGATGCGGCGCGAGACCCCGCCGGCATTCGGCGAGTTCGGCATCAGCACCATGTAGCGGCCGGCCAGCGAGATGAAGGTGGTCAGGGCGGCGCCCTTGTTGCCACGTTCTTCCTTGTCGACCTGGATGACGACTTCCTGGCCTTCGCGCAGGCATTCCTTGAGCGTGTTCTTGTCGGGGTTCGTCCCCGGCTGGAAGTACTCGCGGGCGATCTCCTTCAGCGGCAGGAAGCCGTGGCGGTCGACGCCGTATTCGACGAACGCCGCTTCGAGGGAGGGTTCCAGCCGCGTGATGCGGCCCTTGTAGATGTTGGACTTGCGCTGTTCCTTGGCCGACTGCTCGATGTCGATGTCGTACAGGGACTGGCCGTCCACGATCGCCACGCGCAGTTCTTCTGCCTGCGTGGCATTGATCAGCATCCGCTTCATTGTCAGGTTCCTCATGCGCTCTACCGCGAGGAACGCCGGGTCGGGCCCGTCATCCGGCGCCGCTTGCGCGGCGCCTGGCATCGATCCAGCGCTTCGGACCGTCGGGGCATTCCCGCGGGAGCGCTTCTTTGTATTCCACTGATGCCGGTCGGTGTGTCAGGCCGATCCGGTGCTAGCCGCGTGGCCGAAGGGCAACCCTTCGGGACACTCGGGCAGGGGGCGGGTTTGCCCGTGCGAAAGCCGCTAACATGATCGCCCCCGGGGGGCGTGGTCGCGTTTCGACGGGAACTCAGGGGAGGGGGCTTTCGGCCAACTCCCAAGCGAATCAGAACCTTAGCCTGCGCGCGAAGCTTAACAGATGCGCCCCGGCCCGCCCACCCCGTCGGTCTCGCCCATGAATGAGAAAACCGGAGGCGTTCGCCTCGTCCGTGTTCCGGACGACCGCGACGGCCAGCGCCTCGACAACTTCCTGCTGGGCCAGCTGAAAGGCGCGCCGCGTTCGATCATTTACAAGATCGTGCGCTCGGGCCAAGTGCGGGTGAACGGCGGCCGGGCCAAGCCGGAGACCAAGATCAAGGCCGGGGACGAGGTGCGCATTCCGCCGGTCCGTCTGGCCGAGGAGGGGGAGCCCAAGGTCGCGCCCAAGGGGCTGCTGGACCGCCTGGCCGCCAGCATCGTCTTCGAGGACAAGGCCATTCTGGCCCTGAACAAGCCCTCCGGCATCGCCGCCCACGGCGGCTCCGGGGTGAGCTTCGGGGTGATCGAGGGCCTCCGGGCCCTGCGCCCGAACGAGTCGATCGAGCTGGTGCACCGGCTCGACCGCGACACCTCCGGCGTCATCGTGCTGGCCAAGAAGCGCTCGGCCCTGCTGGAACTGCAGGCCCTGATGCGCGGCGGCGAGGACGACGAGGGCCCGGGCAAGCGCTACCTCGCCCTGCTGGTCGGCCGCGTGCCGGACGGCACCATCACCGTCGACGCCCCGCTGCGGAAGTCGGTGCTGCAGGGCGGCGAGCGGATGGTGCGCGTCGATCCGGAGGGCAAGGCGTCTGTCAGCCACATCAAGGTGCTGGAGCGTCGCGGTGGGCACAGCTTCTGCGAGATCCGCATCGAGACCGGCCGCACGCACCAGATCCGCGTGCACACGGCCCATATCGGGCACCCGGTGGCCGGTGATCCGAAGTACGGCGACAAGGAGGCCAACAAGCGTCTCGCCGAGCAGGTCGGCTTGAAGCGCCTGTTCCTGCACGCCGCGTCGATGGAGTTCGCGCTCGACGGTGGCGCGACGCCCTACCTCGTGACCGCGCCGCTCAGCGAGGAGCTGAGGGCGGTGCTCGACCGCCTCGCCTGAGGCGCGCGGCGTCCTGTGCCGCCGCGTCGCGGGTCAGCGCTGCAGCAGCGCTTCGGCCTTGGCAGCGCAGACGAAATCGTTGATCGACAGCCCGCCCACGTCGTGGGTCGAGAAGCGCACCACGCAGCGGTCGTAGTGCACGCCGAGGTCGGGGTGGTGGTCTTCCGCGTGGGCGATGAAGGCCAGCGCGTTCACGTAGGCCATCGTGCGGTGGTAGTCGGCGAAGCGGAAGGTCTTCTCGATCGCCGGGCCATCGTCGATCAGGCGCCAGCCCGCCGGCAGCACGGCCAGCAGCGCTGCGACGCGCTCCGGCGACAACTGGTGCTCCGCGCCGCGCAGCGGCGTGCAGTGGGCGGTGGCGAGTTCAGCGAGGGTCGTCATGGCAGGTCCGTTCGGCAGGGGCGGCGTGCGCGTCAGGCGAGGTCGCGTGATGGCGACTCGACGCCGGTGAAGCACGGGGGCGCATAGAATACGCGCATGATCCAGATCACCGAATCCGCCCAGACCCACTTCCGCCGGCTGCTCGAAACGCAGGGCGGCGATGCCGTGGGCATCCGTCTTTCCGCGCTGCACGCCGGCACGCCGAAGGCCGACGTCCGCTTGGAGTTCGCCGAGAAGAGCGACCTCGATGGCAACGAGTGGGCCGTGGACTGCGACGGCTTCACGCTGTTCGTCGACGGCGGCACCGCGGGCTACCTCGATGGCGCCGAGATCGACTACCGCACGAACGCCACGGGCGGTGAGCTCAACATCCGCGCTCCGAAGATCAAGGGAACGGCACCAGCCGATGGCGCGTCGATTCCGGAACGCGTGCGCTGGATGCTGGACAACGAGATCAACCCGCAGCTCGCCGCGCACAAGGGCAACGTGCGCCTCGAGGAAGTGACCGCGGACGGCGTCGTGCTGCTGCGATTCGGCGGCGGCTGCCACGGCTGCGGCATGGCCGACGTCACCCTGAAGCAGGGCATCGAGAAGCAGCTGATGGCGAAGATCCCCGGCATCACCGCCGTGCGGGACGCCACCGACCACAGCACCGGCGAAGCGCCCTACATCGCGCGCTGAATCGCCGCGCCACGGCGGCGATTTCCTGCTGGACGCTGAATCGACGCGTCTCCATAAGGCGGCCTTAACCGCCGCTTACGCGCTGGCCCACCAGCATCGGGCGCTTCGTGATCGAGGCCCCCCGCACGCATGGCGCAACACCGGCAGTTCTCGTGGCGCCGCAGCCTCGCTTGGGCCGTGTCGCTGGCCTTGCACCTCGGCCTGGTGGTGGCGATGACGCTGCCCAGCGAGCCTGTCGTTCTCGAGGCTGTCGCCGATGTCGCGCCGGCCCCGGCCTGGGTGCCGGTGGATCTGCTGGACCCGGCCGCGGAGCGCAGCGCGCCGGCGCTTGCGGATCGGCCGCGCACCGCGGCGGCCACGGTGGACGCATCGGCCACCGTCGCAGCGCCGCGAGGCGTGCCACCGTTGGAGGATCGCGCGCCGTCGATCGAGCCGGTCGACGCCGCCTCGCCGGAGACGACCGTAGCCGCCGTGCCCGCACCGGCGCCCGTGGCGCGCACGATCCCGTATCTCGATGACGAGGCGCGCGCACTGCTGCCGCAGGAGAACCTGTATTCGGCGAAGCCGCCGCCGCGCGAAGGCGACTACTACACGCCCGGCGACGGCAGCGAGGACGACGTGTTCTACCGTCCGCGGGCGCTCGATCCGAATCCGTCGCGTTTCGCGCATGCGTGGCGACCGCGCGGCAACCTCATCGACGACTGGCTCGGGCGGCTCGTGGAGAAGGCCTCGGGGAAGGTGTCGGTGCCGCTCAACGCCAAGTTCTCGCTGGTCTGCGGAACCGTGGCCGGTGTCGCGGGAGCTTGCACGATCGTCCGCAACGGCGGCACCGGGGTGATCGTGCAGCGTCCGCCGCCCGCCCCTTGGGACCGTTCGAACCGGGTCCAGTGCCGCGAACTGCGGCAGGCCCTGGAGGACGCCGAGGAGGCCGTGCAGGTGGCCTATTTCCTCGACCGGTTGTCGGCTCTGTGCAGTTCTGGCACCGACTCCGCGGGCAATTCGCCCGACGATGCGGCCGCAAACGACGAAGCCCGGCGCGAGGCCGGGCTTCCCGAAGAGCGAATCGCGCCGGAGGAGGCGCGTTCCGACGATCAACGTGCCTTGTAGATCTCCACCGCCTGCGGCTGCGCGGCGAGGTAGGCGGCGATGTTCTGGATGTCTCCGTCGCTGAGCTTGTTGGCGCCTTCGGTCGCGCTGACCTGGGCGTTCATCAGCACGTTGACGCGAGCGCCGGAGCGGTAGTCCTTGAGCGCCTTCTCGAGGTAATCGGCGTACTGGCCGGCGAGCAGCGGCGTGTTGCCGTCGATCGACTTGGCGCCGCCTTCGAGGTGGCAGCTGGCGCAGGACTGGCCGCCTTCCGGCGTGGCTTCGAAGCGCTGCTTGCCGGCGGCGATGTCGCCCTTCGGCGCACCAACGGCGAGCACGGTGCCGGCGAAGAGGAGGAGGGATGCGGTGGCGAGGGTCTGGAGGCGCATGGGGCGGAGGTCCTTCGTCACTTGGCCTTCGGGGCCGACAGGTAGGCGGCGAGGTCGGCGATGTCCTGGTCCGAGAAGCTCGAGGCCTGGGCGGTCATCGTCGGGTGCTGGCGGTCGCCGCTCTTGTAGGCCTTGAGCGCGTTGACGAGGTAGGCCTCGTTCTGGCCCGCGATCTTCGGCACGTGGTAGCTCGGGTACGCGTTGCGGTACTCCGGGATGCCGTGGCAGCCGGCACAGGTGTAGGCCAGCGTCTTGCCGTTTTCGGCGTTGCCGGCGGCGTGGGCAGGCGCCATCGCGAACGCGAGCGCGGTGCCGAACAGGGCGGTCAGGAGTCGACGCATCAGACGATCCGGGGTCAGGGTGGAAAGCCCGCGGATTATAGCCACCGTGCGCGGCGCCTTGACAGGGCCATGGCGCAGGATGCGCCCGCGGCTCGGGCCACCCCCGATGTGCGCCGAGTCACTGATCCGCGTTCCACGGGGCTGTGTGCGAGGTCAGGCTGACTCTTGGCATATGCGTTTGTGAAGGCCGGGGATCAGTGTTGTATGAAACCAGCACACCACGGCCTTCCCATGACCGCTTCACGCTCGAACCCCTCCGCCACCCCGCGTTTTGCCCTGGTCCTCGGACTGGCGGCCGTGCTTGCCCTGACCGCCTGCTCGGGCGGTTCCGAAGACGAGGGCGACGCCGCCACCGACGAGGAGGCCGAGACCACGGCCGAGGCCGGGGAGGACGGCAAGCCGGGCGAGGAGAAGAAGAACGAGGCCGTCCCGGTCGAGGTGGCGGCCGTGGCCGAGCGCCGCATCTCGGCCAGCTACAGCGGCACGGCGAACCTCGAGGTTCCGGCCGACGCCCAGGTCGTGGCCAAGACCGGCGGCGTGCTGCTGCGCGTGCTGGTCGAAGAAGGCGACACCGTCGAGGCCGGCCAGGCCCTGGCGCAGATCGACCCGGAGCGCACGCGCCTGGAAGTCGCCCGCGCCGAGGCCACGATGCGCCGCCTGCAGGCGAATTTCGAGCGCTCCAAGGAGCTGTTCGAACGCAAACTGGTGAGTGCCGACGCCAACGACCAGCTGCGCTACGAGTTCGAATCGGCCAAGGCCGCCTACGACCTCGCGCGCCTCGAACTGAGCTACACGACGATCACCGCGCCGATTTCCGGCGTGGTGGCACAGCGCATGGCTAAGCCCGGTAACCTGATCGCGCTGAACGCGCCGGTGTACCGCATCGTCGACACCTCCTACCTCGAGGCCGTGCTGAACGTGCCGGAGCGCGAGATGAACACGATGACGCCTGGCCTGCCGATCCGGATGATGGTCGATGCGCTCTCGGGCCAGGTGTTCCAGGGAGAGGTCGGCCGCATCAGCCCGGTGGTGGATTCGCAGACGGGCACGTTCCGCGTCGTCGGCGTGTTCCGCGGCCAGGACAAGCTGCGCCCCGGCATGTTCGGTCGCCTGAACATCGTGTACGACGAACGCGACGCCGCGCTGACGGTGCCGCGCATCGCGCTCATCGAAGGCTCGGGCGAATCCGCGGTCTTCGTGGTCGAGAACGGCAAGGCCGTGCGCAAGGTGCTCCAGCTCGGCTACATCAACGGCGAATACGCCGAAGTGCTGGGCGGCATCGAAGCCGGCGAGCAGGTCATCACCCAGGGTCGCGTCGCCGTGCGCGACGGGGCCGAGGTGGAAGTGCTGAACCCGACCGCCGCTGCGCCTGCCGCGACGGCCGTGGCCGACGCCGCCAACCGCTGAGCGCCTGTCCATGAGCCTGATTGAACTGGCCACCCGCCGTCGCGTGACGGTGGCGATGGCGACCGTCACCCTCGTGTTGTTCGGCTTCATCGCGCTGTTCGACCTGAAGGTCAACCTGCTGCCCGACCTGAGCTACCCGACGCTCACGGTGCGCACCGAATACGTGGGCGCCGCGCCGGCCGAGATCGAGACGCTCGTCAGCGAGCCGATCGAGCAAGCCGTGGGCGTGGTCAAGAACCTGCGCAAGCTGAAGTCGATTTCGCGCACGGGACAGAGCGACGTCGTCCTCGAGTTCGCCTGGGGCACCGACATGGACCAGGCCAGCCTCGAGGTCCGCGACAAGCTCGAACTGCTCCAGCTGCCGCTCGAAGTGAAGCCTCCGGTGTTGCTGCGCTTCAACCCGAGCACCCAGCCGATCATGCGCCTTGCCATCGCCGCCTCCAGCGCGCAGGCCACGCCGCAGGAGCTGATGAACCTCCGCCGCTATGCCGAGGAGACGTTGAAGCGTCGCCTCGAGCCCGTGCCGGGCGTCGCCGCGGTGAAGGTGGGCGGCGGCCTCGAGGATGA
Organism: Silanimonas sp.; assembly: GCF_027531545.1. Taxonomy (GTDB): domain Bacteria; phylum Pseudomonadota; class Gammaproteobacteria; order Xanthomonadales; family Xanthomonadaceae; genus Silanimonas. Next base: position 33,012 of record NZ_JAPZSC010000006.1, read on the forward strand.
AGTCCAGGTCCTGATCGACCAGAACAAGCTGGCGCAGCTCAACCTCGACATCAACGTCGTGGTGCAGCGCCTCCAGCAGGAGAACGTCAACATCTCCGGCGGCCGCATCGAGGAAGGTTCGCAGCGCTACCTGGTGCGGACGGTGAACCAGTTCGCCAACCTGCAACAGATGCGGGACATGCTGATCACCACGCTCAACGGCGTGCCGATCCACCTGCGCGACGTCGCCACCGTGGAGCAGGGCAACAAGGAGCGCGAGGCCATCATCCGCATCGGTTCTGCCGAAGCGGTGGAGGTCGCGCTGTACAAGGAAGGCGACGCCAACACCGTCGCGGTGGCCGACGCCATCAAGCAGGCCCTGCGCGACATGGAGCGCGAGACCGCGCCGCGCACGCCCGGTGCCGAGGGTGGGCGCCGCGGCCCGCCGCAGGTCGCCACCGTGCCGGGCCAGTACACGGTCGATGGCCTGACCATGCGCACCGTCGAGGACCAGTCCGTCTTCATCGGTTCGGCCTTGAGCGAAGTGCAGAAGGAAGCGGTGATGGGCGGCCTGTTCGCCATCCTGATCATCTTCTTCTTCCTCCGCGACGGCTGGAGCACCTTCGTCATTTCGCTGTCGCTCCCGGTGTCGATCATCGCCACCTTCTTCTTCATGGGGCAGCTCGACCTATCGCTAAATGTGATGTCGCTGGCCGGCCTCGCACTGGCGACCGGCATGGTGGTCGACGACTCGATCGTGGTGTTGGAGAACATCGCCAAGGCCCGCGAGAAGGGCCTGGGCGTGCTGGAGGCCGCCATCGTCGGCACCAAGGAAGTGGGCATGCCCGTGGTGGCGACGACCCTCACGACCGTCGCGGTGTTCCTGCCGCTGGTGTTCGTGGAAGGTGTCGCCGGCCAGCTCTTCAGGGACCAGGCGCTGACCGTCTCGATCGCGCTGCTGATCTCGATGGTCATCGCGCTGACCCTGATCCCGATGCTCAGTTCGTTGAAGGCGACGGCGCCGATGAGCTTCCCGGTGGAGAGCGAGCCGGGCTCGGTGCGCCCGCCCCGCAGCTTCGTCGAGGCCGGCGAGCGCTTCGCTGCGCCTTACACCAGCATGGTGGTCCGTCGCCCGGGTGCGCTTGGCGCCATCGTCGGCATCCTGGCCGCGCTGGTCTTCGCACCATTCAAGCTGCTGTGGTGGGCCCTGACCTTCCTCACGCTGCTCGCGGTTCGCGCCGCGCTGCTGGTGTGGCGGGGGTTCACCACCTTCCTCCTGCCCGCCATCGCCAAGGTGGGTGAATTCGTGCTGCGTCCCTACGACGCCGCCGCCGAGTCCTACCGTCGACGCATCCTTCCCGCGGCCCTGCGCAATCCCGCGCTGGTCCTGGGTTCCGCGGGCGTGGCTTTCCTGCTTTCGCTCGGCATGGCGACGACGCTGGGTACCGACCTGATCCCCCAGCTGGCGCAGGATCGCTTCGACATGACCGCGAAGCTGCCCGCCGGCACCCAGTTGCAGGACACCGATCGCCTCGTTGCCGCCGTGCAGGGTCAGTTCGACGGCGACGACCGCATCAAGGCGCTGTTCGGCGTCAGCGGGACGGGCACGCGCCTCGACGCCAATCCGACCGAGTCGGGCGAGAACATCGCGCGCGTGTCGATCGTGCTGGGCCAGGGCTACAGCCGCACGACGGAAGCGGCGCTCACCGAAGACCTGCGCGGCTTCATGGCCGGCTACCCGGACGTCGAGGTCAAATTCAGCCGCCCGGAGCTGGTGGCCCTGTCGACGCCGCTGGAAATCGAAATCCGCGGCACGTCGCTGGAGGAACTCGAGGCCGCGGGCCGCAAGCTGCGCGAGCTGATGCTGGCCTCGCCGCACTTCGCCGACGTGAAATCGACGGTGGAGCAGGGCTTCCCCGAGGTGCAGATCCGCTTCGACCAAGAACGGGCCGCCGCGCTCGGCCTGACCACGCGCCAGATCGCCGACGAAGTCGTGCGCAAGGTGCGCGGCGAGGTGGCCACGCGCTACAGCTTCCGTGATCGCAAGATCGACGTGCTGGTGCGTGCGCAGGAGCAGGATCGGGCCTCGGTGGCCGAGATCCGCGACCTCATCATCAACCCGCAGAGCGAGCGCCCGGTGCCGCTGTCGGCGGTGGCCGAAGTGATCGAGACCATCGGTCCCGGCGAGATCAACCGCGTCGACCAGACCCGGGTGGCGATCATCTCGGCGAACCTGCGCGACATCGACCTTGGCACTGCGGTCGAGGAAGTGAACAAGCTCGTCGAGGCGAATCCGCTGGGCACCGACCTGCGCCTCGCCTTCGGCGGCCAGAGCGAAGAGCTGGGCCGTTCGCTGCAGTCCTTGATGTTCGCCTTCGGCCTCGCGATCTTCCTCGTCTACCTGGTGATGGCCTCGCAGTTCGAGTCGCTGCTGCACCCCTTCGTCATCCTCTTCACCATCCCCTTGGCCGTGGTCGGCGCCGTGCTGGCCCTGGTGCTGTCCGGTTCGCCGGTGTCGGTGGTGGTTTTCATCGGGTTGATCCTGCTCGTCGGCATCGTGGTGAAGAACGCCATCGTGCTGGTCGACAAGGTCAACCAGCTGCGCCTCGAGGGCCTGAGCAAGGTCGACGCGCTGGTGGAAGGCTCTTACTCGCGCCTGCGTCCCATCGTCATGACGACCCTGACGACGCTGTTCGGCTTCGCGCCGCTGGCCTTCTTCGGCGGCGACGGTGCCGAGGTGAAGGCGCCGATGGCGATCACCGTGATCGGCGGACTGACGGTCTCCACCCTGCTGACCCTGGTCGTCATCCCGGTGATGTACAAGCTGCTCGACCGCAGCAGCGACGAATCGTGGAAGGCCGAAGGTGAGCGCAACAAGCAGATCGGCTTGATCGGCAAGCTGGTCGGGGAGTCGCAGCCATGAGCCTTGCGGAACTCAGCCTGCGCCGTCCGGTGTCGGCGATCATGTTCTATATCTCGCTGATGGTGTTGGGGCTGATCGCCGCCTTCAAGCTGCCACTCGAACAGTTCCCGGCCCTCACGGCGCCGTTCATCTACATCGAGTTGCCCTACGCCGGCGCGTCCCCGGAAGAAGTGGAGCGCACCATCGTTCGGCCGGCCGAGGAGGCCCTGGCGACGCTGTCCGGCGTCAAGAACATGTGGTCGAACGCCCGCGGCGACGGCGGCGGCATCTTCCTCGAGTTCGACGACTGGGCGCGCGACACCAACATCGCCGCGAGCGAGGCGCGCGATCGCATCGATGCGATCCGCACCGACCTGCCGGACGACTTCCAGCGCTACTTCGTCATGAAGTTCTCGACGACGGACGAGCCGGTGCTGCGCCTGCGCTTCACCAGCGACCGCGACTTGCGCAACGAGTACGCGATGCTGGAACGCCTGTTCAAGCGCCGGATCGAGCGGATCCCCGGCGTGGCGCGAGTCGACATCATCGGCGTCGAGGCGCCGGAGGTCGAGGTGGCGATCGACCCCGTGCGCCTCGGGGCGCACAACGTCGCCCTGAACGACCTGGCGATGCGCCTCCGCGCGGTGAACTTCTCCGTGTCGGCTGGCAGCATCGATGATGGCCTGCGCCGCATCCGCGTGCAGCCCGTGGGCGAGATCCGCGACCTCGACGAACTGCGCAACCTCGTCCTCAACGACCAGGGCCTGAAGCTTTCCGACATCGCCGACGTGGTGCTGAAGCCGCAGCGCGCCGATTTCGGCCGCCGCCTCGATGGCCGCCCGGCGGTGGGTATCGACATCCAGCGCGAGGCCGACGCCAACCTCGTGCAGATGTCGCGCGACGTCCTGCGCGAAATGGTCGAGATCGAGAAAGAGCCGGAGCTGCGCGGCATCAAGGTGCGGATCGCCGACGACCAGGCCGAATCGGTGAAGAGTTCGATCGGCGAGCTGACCGAGGCCGGCATCGTCGGTTGCCTGCTCTCGATCTTCATCCTGTTCTACTTCCTGCGCCATTGGCCGAGCACCCTGATGGTGACGCTCGCCATCCCGGTCTGCATCGTGTTGACGCTCGGCATCATGTACTTCATGGGCCTGACGCTGAACATCCTCACCATGATGGGTCTGTTGCTCGGACTCGGCATGCTGGTGGACAACGCGGTCGTGGTGGTGGAGAGCATCTACCAGTACCGCGAGAAGTACCCGAATGATCCGTATCGCTGCGCCATCGAGGGCACGCGGAGCGTGCAGCTGGCGATCAGCGCCGGCACCTTGACGAGCATCATCGTGTTCGTGCCGAACCTGTTCGGCGACGTCAACCAGATCAGCATCTTCCTCGGCCAGGTCGCGGCGACGATCACCATCTCGCTGCTCGCCTCGTGGTTGGTGGCGGTGAGCCTGATCCCGATGCTTTCGGCCAAGGTGTCCACGCCGCCCTCCTTGGGCCTAACGACCGGCTTCGTTCCGTGGTTGACCCGTTACTATGCGAGCAGCCTGCGCTGGTCACTCGAGCATCGCGGCTGGTCGGTGTTCGGCATCGTCCTGATCGTCATTCTGAGCATCGTTCCCGCCGCGACCGGTTTGATGAAGGTCGACATGTTCAAGAACGATGCTGGTCGTGAGATCGACATCTACTTCGACTGGCGCGGCTCGTACAGCCTCGACCAGATGTTCGGCGAGATGCTGAAGGTGGAAGAGGTGCTCGACGCCAAGCGCGAAGAGCTGCAGATCGAGCAGATCTACACGGTCTACAGCGAGCGCGGCTGGGGTGGCATCGACGTGACCCTGAAGTCCGAGGGCGACCTGATCCCGACCGAGGAGCTGCAGGAGAAGATCCGCAAGATCCTGCCCAAGTCCGCCTTGGCCGAGATCGGCATCGAGGGCGGCGGTGGCCCCGGTGGTGGTGGCGGTGGTGGGGGCCAGAACGAGGGCGTCCGTGTCTCGCTGAATGGCGACTCCAACGAAGAGCTGACGCTGCTCGCCGAGCAAATCGTCCCCGTGCTCGCCCGTCGTTCGGAGCTTCGCGATGTCCGCATCGATACCGGCGACGAAACCAGCGAAGTGCGCGTGAGCGTGGATCGCGATCGCGCCGCGGCTTACGGGTTCTCCGCCCAGGAAGTGGCGCAGTACATCGGCATCGCCCTGCGTGGTACGCCGCTTCGCGAGTTCCGCGGTGGCGGCGAGGAGGTGCCGGTGTGGGCACGCTTCGCCGGTGCGGACAGGTTCCGGGTGCAGGACCTGCAGTCCTTGCAGCTGACGCGCCAGGACGGCAGCCGTGTTCCGCTGATGTCGATGGTGAAGGTGGACATCGAGCGTGGCGCCGGGCAGATCAATCGCGAGAACCGTCGCACGTCGCTGAACATCGCGGCCAACCTCGGCGACAAGCAGACCAACGAGGATGCTCGCAAGGCGATGACCGAAGTGCTATCGAAGGTCACGTTCCCGCCCGGCTACGGCTTCAGTTTCGGTGGCGATTTCCAGCGGAACGACGAGGCCGGTACGCAGATGGCCTTCAATACGCTCATCGCCATGATCATGATCTTCATCATCATGGCCGCGCTGTTCGAATCCTTGCTGTACCCGTTGGCGATCATGAGCAGCATCGTGTTCTCGGCCTTCGGCGTGTTCTGGTTCTTCGTGATCACCAACACCACGTTCACGATCATGGCGGCGATCGGCATCCTCGTGCTGATGGGCGTGGTGGTGAACAACGGCATCGTGATGATCGAGCACATCAACAACCTGCGCCGCGAGGGCTACAACCGCCTCGATGCGCTGGTGGAGGGCAGTCGCGAACGCCTGCGGCCCATCCTGATGACGATGGGCACGACGATCCTCGGCATGATTCCGCTGACGCTCGGCGGCGCGCAGATCGGCGGCGATGGCCCGGGCTACTACCCGATGGCACGCGCCATCGTCGGCGGCCTGATCTTCTCGACGGTCGTCAGCCTGGTCTTCCTGCCGACGATCTACGCCATCCTCGATGACGTCGGGAACTGGAGCGGTGCCGCCTTCCGCCGTGCCCGCGAATGGGCCGGGGTTCGGGAAATCGGCGCCGCTCACTGAGGAACCGGCGCAGGCCCCGGTTCTCCCGGGGCTGCGTCAGAGGACGGGCGCGCGGGTATGCCCCGTGCCGCGCACCATCCACTTGAGGGTGGTGAGTGATTCGAGGCCCATGGGCCCGTAGGCGTGCAGCTTGGTCGTCGAGATGCCGATCTCGGCGCCCAAACCCAGCTCGCCACCGTCGTTGAAGCGGGTGGATGCGTTGACCATGACCGCCGAGGCGTCGACCTCGCGCTGGAAGCGGGCCGCCAACGCCGTGTCCGCCGTGGCGATGGCCTCGGTGTGCTGCGAGCCGTGCTCGGCGATGTGCGCGAGCGCCTCGTCGATGCCGTCGACGACTTTCACCGACAGCACCAGATCAAGGTACTCGGCGTCCCAGTCCTCCGGCGTGGCGGCGGTGGCCGAAGGCAGCAGCGGCTGGGCGCGCGGGCAGGCGCGCAGCGTGACACCGCGGGCCTTTAGGGCCTCGCCAACGCGCGGAAGGAAGGTGTCCGCGACGCCGGCGTCGACCAGCAGCGTCTCCAGGGCATTGCACGCGGAAGGGCGCGCGCACTTGCCGTCGATGACGAGGCGAAGCGCGGCGTCGAGTTCGGCGCTGGCTTCGACGTACAGGTGGCACACACCCTTGTAGTGGCGGATCACCGGCACGCGACTGACCTCGGTGACGTGGCGGATCAAGCCTTCGCCGCCGCGTGGGATCACCAGCGCGAGGCAGTCGTCATGCTTCAGCAGTTCGGCGATCGCCGCGCGGTCGAACACCGGCACCAGCACCGCCGCATCGACCGGCAGTCCGACGGCCTGCAGGCCGGCCTGCACGGCCTCGATGAGCGCGGCATTGCTGTGCGCGGCCTCCCGGCCGCCACGCAGCACGCAGGCGTTGCCGGACTTCAGGCAGAGCACCGCGGCATCGACGGTCACGTTCGGGCGTGACTCGTAGATCATCGCGATGGCCCCGAGCGGTGCGCGCATCCGCCCGATTTCGAGGCCATCGGCGCGCGGCGCCTGCCATTCGATTCCGCCCAGGGGATCGGGCAGCGCATTCACGGCGCGAACGGCGGCGACCAGGGCGGCGAAGCGGGCGGGGTCGAGCCGCAGGCGATCCTGCATTGCTGCCGACAGGCCCGCCGCGCCGGCCGCCTCGAGATCCTTCGCATTGGCCGCAAGCACGGCGGCTTCCCGGGCCTCGAGGGCGAGCGCGATAGCGTCGAGCGCCGCAGTGCGGGTGGCGGCGTCGCTCGCGGCGAGGCGGCGCGCAGCGGCGCGCGAGGCTTCCGCACAGCGGCGGATGAGTCGGGTTTCGTCGGGGGTCACAGCAGCACCAGGTCGTCGCGGTGGATCACGGTCTCGGGGCCTTCGTAGCCGAGCAGGGCCGGCAACTCAGCGCTCGGTTTGCCCAGCACGCGCCGCAATTCGGAGGCATCGTATTGCGCGATGCCCTTGGCGAAGGGCCGCGCTTCGCCCTCCACCCGCACTTCGACGGCATCGCCGGCACGGAACGCGCCCTCGACCCCGCGGACGCCGGCCGGAAGCAGGGACGCGCCGCGCTCCTTCAGTGCCCGCAGTGCCCCGGCATCGACGTGCAGTTGGCCTTGGCTCGCCAGCGCATGGCGCATCCAGTGCTCCTTGGCGCTGGCCGGTGTTGCCGTGGGCTCGAACAGGGTGCCCGGGCATTGCCCGCGACCCAGGGCTTCGAGGGCCTCGGCCTTGGCGCCGTGGGCGATGACGGTCGGGATGCCACGAGCCGTCGCCTTCGCGGCGGCTTCCAGCTTGGTGCGCATGCCGCCGGTGCCGACGGCCGAACCGGCGCCGCCCGCGAGCGCGAACACCGCGTCGTCGATGGCGGCCACGCGCGCGATGCGCGTCGCGGTGGGCACCTTGCGCGGGTCGGCGTCGTACAGGCCGTCGATGTCGGAAAGGATCACCAGCAGGTCGGCCTCGACCAGCACCGCCACGTGGGCGGCGAGGTTGTCGTTGTCGCCGAGTCGGAGCTCGTCGACGGCCACCGAATCGTTCTCGTTGATGATCGGCAATACGCCGGCGCGCAGCAGTTCGCGCAGCGTGTTCTTGGCGTTGACGAAGCGGCGGCGGTTCTGCAGGTCGTCGAAGGCCAGCAGCACCTGCGCGCAAGGCACGTCGAGCAGGCGGGCCCAGGCCTCGAACATGCGCGGCTGGCCGAGGGCCGCGAGCGCCTGCTTCGCCGGGAGTGCGGGCGCATCCAGCGAGCCCAGAAGCGCGCGCCCGGCGGCGACGGCGCCTGAGGAGACGAGCACGACCTCGCGATCGTCGGCGCGGGCTTCGGCGATGAAGCGGGCGACCGACAGCAGGTGCCGGGTGGAAAGGCGTTGCCCGCCGGGCGCGATCAGGTTGCTGCCGACCTTCAGGACGGCGCGTTTCCAGCGGGGCAGGGCGACGGGCTCGGACACCAGCGGCACTCGAAGGGCGGGCTCCCGAGTGGAGCGCAGCGTCGTCGAGCCGTCAAATCACTTCCGGTGTCGAACTCATGCGCGGCGGCGCGGACACGCGTGCGCGCGGTCCGCTCAGAGCAGCTTGGCGATCATGCCGGCGCCCGCCGCCCACACCGCCAACGCCGTGCCCAGCGAAGTCAGGAAGAAGTTCAGCAGCGTGCGTGCCACGCGGTTCTTCCACCAGCCGCGCAACGTGCGTGTGTCGTCGCGAAGGGCGAGGAAGTCGGCGTAATCCGGCTTGCGCACCCAAGCCTCGACCAGCGCGCTGATCGTTCCGGAGCCCAGTGCGGGATGCAGCGGTGTGATCGGCGAGGCCACGGCCGCCGCGAGGATGCTTAAGGGGTGTCCGCCGGCCGCGAGGCAGCCGAGGGCGCCGCCCGCGGCGGTGATCGCCGCCCACTGCAGCAGCACCATGCCGCCGGTTTCGATGCCGCCCTGGTGCCAGCCCCAGGCGAAGCCGCCGAGCAGCAGGCCCACGAGGATGATCGTGAACCAGGGCAGGCCCTCGTCCTTGGGAAGGGCCTCGAGTTCGGCGATCTGCATCGCGGGCTCGGTGGTGCCGGTCTCGAGCGCGGCCGTCAGGCCCGCGAGATGGCCCGCGCCGACCACGGCCAGTACGTGCTTGCCCGGATGCGCGGCACCGGCCTCGCGCAGCTTGGCGGCCATGTAGCGATCGCGTTCGGCGATGACCGCTTCGAACAGCTCGGGGCTCTGGCCGGCGAACTCGGCGAAGCTCGCCTCCAGCACGTCGCCCTGCTTGAGCTTCTCGATGGCGTCGTCTTCGACCTTCTCGTCGACGATGAGGCTGGTGAACAGCCCGGCGCCGAGCATCGAGCGCTTCCAGAAGCCGAGCCGGCCCCAGGCGCGCTTGAAGGTCAGGCCGATATCGCGGTCGATCAGCACCATTGGCAGCCCGCGCGCGGTGGCGCCCACGGCGGCGGCTTTCAGCTCGGCTCCGGGCTCGACGCCGAGTTGCTCGGAGAGCCTCCGCTGGTAGGCGGCGAGCGCGAGGTTCGCCGCCAGCAGCCCGGCCTTGCCGGATTTGATGGCCTGCACGAGGTCGAGCTTCGCCAGTGCGTTCGGATCGGTCAGCGCGCGATGGCGGGCGGGATCAAGCTCGACGGCGATGACGTCGAAGGCGCCGCTGGCCAGCGCGGTCTCGACGGCGGCAACGCTCTCCTGTGAGACGTGCGCGGTGCCGAGCAGGGTGTAGCGGACGCCGTCGCGGTCGACGCGGGCGATCGGCTGGTCGGCCAGCGCGGCCGGCAGGGTCGTGTTGTTCAATCGCGGAATCGCTTGGTGAGGTCGCCGTAGGCGTCGATGCGACGGTCGCGCAGGAAGGGCCAGATGCGCCGCACGGCTTCGCCGCGGGCGAGGTCGACCTCGCAGAACAGCACTTCAGCGGCGTCGCGCGAGGCCTCGGCAAGGATTTCGCCCTGCGGGCCGAACACCGCGCTGGAGCCCCAGAACTGGATGCCCGGGCCGTTGATCGGCGAGGCCTCGAATCCGGTGCGGTTGCAGGTGAGCACCGGCAGGCCGTTCGCCACCGCGTGGCCGCGATGCGAGAGGATCCACGCCATGCGCTGGCGCTCCTTCTCGGCGTCCGTGTCACGCGGGTCCCAGCCGATGGCCGTGGGGTAGAGCAGCAGGTCGGCGCCGGCCAGCGCCATCAGGCGCGCGGCTTCCGGGTACCACTGGTCCCAGCACACGAGCACGCCAAGGCGTCCCACCGAGGTGTCGATCGGGGTGAAGCCAAGGTCGCCCGGGGTGAAGTAGAACTTCTCGTTGAAGCCCGGGTCGTCGGGGATGTGCATCTTCCGGTACTTGCCGCGGAAGCTGCCGTCGGCGTCGAAGACCACCGCGGTGTTGTGCGCGAGGCCGGGTGCGCGGCGCTCGAACAGCGAGGCCACCAGCACAACGCCATGCTGCTTCGCGAGCTGCGACAGGCGCTCGGTGCTCGGGCCGGGAATGGCTTCCGCGCGATCGAACTCGTCCACGCTCTGGTGCTGGCAGAAGTACGGGCCGTTGTGCAGTTCCTGCAGCAGCACCAGCTTCGCGCCACCGGCGGCGGCTTCGGCCACGCGCTGTTCGATGCGCGCGAGGTTGGGTTCGGCGTCGCCCTGATTGAACTCCTGGACGAGGGCGACTTTGAGGATTCGGCTCATGGGGTCACTCGGTACGTATCGGGCGCGGTGCGCTCAAGCCAGCAGGCCGGCGGGTAGCTGCATGGTGATGCAGTGCAGGCTGCCGTTCTGCCAGATCAGCGGGCGGCAGGGCACGGGCACGATGGCGTGGTTCGGGAAGGCGTTGCCGAGCATCACGGCGGCGGCGGCGTCCATCTTGTCGCCGTAGGCCGGCATCAGCACCGCGCCGTTGATGATCAGGAAGTTCGCGTAGGAGGCCGCGAGGCGGCGGCCCTCGTCGATGATCGGGCGCGCCCAAGGCAGCGGGAACAGGCGGTAGGGCCGGTTGTCGGCCGTGCGCAGCGCCGCGAGCTCGGCGCCCATCGCCTGCAGCCCGGCGTAGTGCGAATCGGCCGGGTCGTCGCAGCCCTGGTAGGTGATGCTGTCGCGCGCAGCGAAGCGGGCGAGGGTGTCGATGTGGGCGTCCGTGTCATCGCCTTCGAGCGCGCCGTGGTCGAGCCACAGCACGCGCCGCTGCTGCAGGGCGTTCTCGAGCTGCCAGGAAATCTCCTGGCGCGTGAGCCCCGGATGGCGCTCGTGCAGGCAGTGCCACGTGGTGAGCAGGGTGCCGTCGCCGTCGGTCTCGATGCCGCCGCCCTCGAGCGCGAAGTCGATGCGCTGGTGCTTGGCGTCCTTGAACAGGCCCGCCGCGACGAGCTGCGCGATCAGCGCATCGTCCTGCGCGGCGCCGTACTTGCCGCCCCAGCCGGTGAAGCGGAAATCGAGCAGGCGGAAGCCCTCGCCGTCGCGGAGGGTGATCGGGCCGGAATCCCGCAGCCACGTGTCGTCGTAGGCGGCGTGCACGAAGCGCACGCGTGCGAGGTCTGCGCCGGCATCCGTCAACAAAGCGCGGGCGTGGGTTTCGAGCGCGGCATCGGCCACGACGATGACCAAGCGCTGGAATCGTGTGATGGCCTCGCTGAGCGCGACGTAGGTGGTCTCGACCTCGGCGAGCCGTTCGGCCCAGTCGGTGCCGGCGTGCGGCCAGGCGATCAGGACGGCGTCCTGGGGTTCCCATTCGGCGGGAAAGCGGAGGCTCATGGTCAGGGCGACTCGACGAGAATGCGCGGGCGCGGCGCGAGGGGGCGCGTACGCAGGGTCGCGCAAGGGCGTGGGAGGCGCGTCCGACGGGCCGCGCCTCGAGGGCAGGGTGGTGTCGCTCAGCCCCGCGTTGCGGGCACCGGACCCACTTCTTCCGGCGCGGCGCGGTTCAGGACGGCGTCGACCACGCGCTCGCGCTCGAAATACACGGTGAATTCGGGGTATACCCAGCGGTGGATCACCGGCCATGCCGAACTCTGACCACCGCGGGGTTCGAGCTTCTGCTGCGGAGCGCCGAACTTCGACTCCACCTGGGTCATGGTCTGGCCGCGCGCGGGGAGAGTGGCCGATTCGCTGGCTTGGGCCCGTTGGATCAGCAGGCGGTCGGCCTGGGCGGGGGCGGCTAAAGCCAGCGCGAGGCCGGCGGCGACGAGGATGGAACGCAGCATGGCGGATCTCCGGGACGATCGGATGGGGGCGATGCCGGATTGTGGCATCGCGATGCCCGAAAACAACAACGCCGGCACGGGGCCGGCGTCGCAGGGCATCAGGGCCGGGCGCGGATCAGCGCTGGCGGGCCTTGAAGCGCGGGTTCGACTTGCAGATCACGAAGACCTTGCCACGGCGGCGCACGACCTTGCAGTCGCGGTGACGGGACTTCGCGGACTTCAGGGACGAAAGGACTTTCATGCGACACCTGTGGGCGAAAAAAGGGAAAACGGTCGGTACAACGGCGGAAGCCGGCGAGTATGGGGCACAACTTGCTTCCGGATCAAGCGCTTGGCATCCCTCGTTCAGCGAGGGCCCGGGCCTTCGGGGGGCCGTGGGTATGCCGGGACGGTGGTCGCCGGCGGAGGCCGCGCCGTGGCCCGCCGCCGGTCATTCCGCGCACGCTGGCCATTCGCCGGCGCCTTTTGCTCGTCGCATCACGCATTCCTTCCCCCGGACGTGAACGCCCGGTAATGACGGGCTTTGACAATTTGTGACGTGGCCCGGTGCTTTGAGTGGCGCCGGGGCGATTTTGAACCGGTGTCAGCGAAAGTGTGGCCGATTGCCCGGTTTGCATCCGTTTGCAACTGGAGAGTGCGCTTCACCTGAGGTCGCCCACGCACTTGCGAGTGCGGGGGACGGATCGGAGGGACGCCATCTGGAGCGATGGTGCCGGCACCGGATCGAGGTGCACGGAAGGGCCAGGGCGGCCGGGTCGGCTCGCTGCGGCGAGGACCACTTCCGGTTCCCGACGATCAATACGGAGCGCGTTGCCCTAGCAACGACCGTCGCTCCGTAGCCAGTACCCCCTCTCGGGCGGCGGAGCCCGCCTGAAACCAAAGCAAGCGCCCCTGGCCGCGTCACAACGGCCGGCCTGGGGATTCGCACGCCTGAATCCTGGAGACGCCCTCATGAATCCTTCTTCGACCCTCCGCCGCCTGCCCCTGGCTGCCGCCCTGCTGGCGCTGCCGGTCCTCGCGCAGGCCCAGAGCCTCTCGGCCACCGGTGCCGCGTCGCCGTCGACCAACCTCAATCCCGGTGACTGGGTGCTGGTCACCGTGAACACCACCAAGGCTGGCAACCCGACGAGCACGGGCATCACCGTCCAGGCCGACCTGAGCGGCTTACTGCGTAGCACCGCCCAGGATCTCAACGACGCCGGGCAGTATGGCGATGCCGTGGCTGGCGACGGCGTGTTCACCTATCGCGAGAACATCGCAAGCGCCGCCACGCTGGGCACCAAGACGATTGTCGCGACGGTTCGCGATGCGCAGGGCCGCAGCACCACGGCCACCTTCACAGCCACGCTGGGTGCCTCCGGCTCTGGCGGCGGGACGACTACGCAGCCGGCCTCCACGGTGGCGTTGTCGGCCCTCGGTTCCGCTTCGCCGACGTCGGTCGCGCCGGGCGGCACCACGCTGGTGACCGCGCGAGTCACCGCGGCCACCAATCCGGCCAGCACGAGCATCGGCGTCACCGCGAACCTTTCCGCGCTGGGTGGCAGCAAAAGCCAGCGTCTTCGCGACAACGGCCTGAACGGTGACGCGGTCGCCGGCGACGGCATCTACAGCTTCCGGCAGACCGTCGGCGGCAGTATCACCACCGGCAGCAAGACCGTGCGCGTGGCGGCGAATGATGCCCAAGGCCGCTCGGCGTTCTCATCGACCACCGTCACCGTCGCCACGGCCGAAACCAGCGTGTCGCCCTTCGGTTCCGCTTCGGCCAGCCCGAGCAGCCTGCTGGCGGGCGAGTCGAGCCTGCTGACGGTGCGGGTGACGGCCGGCACCGGTCCGGCCAGCACCGGGCTCACGGTGACGAGCGATCTGTCGAGCCTCGGCCTCGGCGCCGCCCAGGCCTTCAACGACGCCGGCCAGAACGGCGACGCCGCCGCCGGTGACGGCACCTACAGCTTCCGCGCCACGGTGCCGGGCGCGGCCTCGGCGGGCACGCGCACGCTGTCGGCGCGTATCGCCGACGCCCAGGGCCGCAGCAGCACCGCCGGCTATACGATGACCGTGAACGCCGCGCCGGCGCAGACGGAGCCGCCCGTCACTTCGGCGGGTGCCCCGCAGGCCTGTGCGAACTTCTACACAGCCGGCTTCGCGCTGCCGCAGGGCCAGCTGGTCTCGACGGTGCCGGCGCTCGGCAAGCCGGTGAAGGGCACCTCCTGGCGCGACCCGGTGCACGGCACCTGCGGCATCCGCGTGACCGACCATGCCGTGGAAGCGCCGTCGGGCATGGCGCGTCACGACTACTCGCGTCGCCAGGCCTTCAACGCCGACAACAGCTACGTGCTGGTGCAAGCGACGAATGGTTTCTGGCATCTCTACGACGCCAACACGATGGCCTTCATCCGCACGCTGAGCGGTCCGGCCGGTGACGCCGAGATCCAGTGGCACCCGACCAATCCGAAGACGCTGTACTACTTCGACACCAATGGCGGCATGACGCTGCGCCAGCTCAACGTCGACACCAACACCTCGACGAGCGCCGCGAGCTTCGCCGGCAAGTTGCCCTGGGCCGATGCCGCCCGCGTCTGGACGAAATCCGAGGGTTCGCCCTCGGCGGACGGCCGCTACTGGTGCCTGATGGCTGAGACCAGCAGCTTCGCGATCCGTGGCGTCATCGTGTACGACCTGCAGACGCAGACGGTGGTGGGTTCGCGTTCGCTGAGCGCTCGCCCCGACCACACCGGCATGTCGGCCTCGGGTCGCTGGTGCGTGGTGTCGCACCTGGCCGGCAGTGGCGGCACGGTGGCTTGGGACCGCACGTTCACCACGTCGCGCCAGCTGCACACCACCTCGGAGCACTCGGACCTCGCGCTGAACGCCGCCGGGCAGGACGTGTACGTCGCCGTCGACTACCAGGCGAACGCCGGTGACTTCTTCATGTTCAACATCGACACCAACACCCGCACCAACCTGTTCCCGACCTACCTCTCGGGCACGGCGACGGCCTACCACGTCTCGGGCCAGGCCTTCGCCAAGCCGGGCTGGGTGCTGATGTCGACCTACGGCTCGTCGGGTGCCAACCAGTGGCTGCACAACAAGCTGTTCGCGGTGGAACTCAAGTCGGGTGGCCGCATCCTCAACATCGGCCACCACCAGAGCCGCCTGAGCGGTTACTGGACTGAGCCGCAGGCGACGGTGAGCCGCGACTTCACCCGCGTGATCTGGGCCTCGAACTTCGGTACGACCTCGAGCACCGACATCGACGCCTACATGATGTACCTGCCGCCGAGCGCCATCCCGGCCGCGCAGTAATCCAGCGACATCCATGGATGGGGGGGCGGCGGCGTGGCAACACGTCGCCGTTTTCTTTTTCGGCCTGACGCTCAGTCGCGGCCGATGCGGAAGGCCAGGACGCCAGGCCAGAGACGGTGCACGCCCAGCCCGAGCGCGATGCCGAGCGCGTTGCGGAGCATGTCGCCGAGGTCGGCGTAGCGGCCGGGCACCAGCATCTGCAAGCCTTCGGTGGCGGCGGCCACCACGAGGCCGCACAAGGCGACGACTGCGAGGCGCCGTCCACGCGGCCAGTCCCGTGCCAGCAGGTCTTCCGCCCAGAGCAGGGCAAGCAGCGCGAAGCCCGGCACGTGCGCGAGGTTGAACACCACCTGCAGGCCGGGATCCTGCCGCATCGGCATCAGCAGCACCGCGAAGCCGACGATCGAGACGACGATGGCGAGACGATCGAGGCGTCGCCGCCCGGGGCCGGGCCTCACGGGGCCGCGTCGCGGCGCGTGTCCCGAGTCGGCGCCAGGTACTTCGCGTCGAGCAGCTCGAGCCGCCCGGCTTGCGCGTAGGTGTGGCAGCCGCGCAAGGCCGGCGCCCAGTCGGGGTTGAGGGTGGCCAGCGGCCGTTCCTCGTACACCTCGGGATCGAGCCGTCGCACCTCGTTGAAGACGATGCGGTGGCCGTATTCGGCGGCGCAGTCCTGGCTCGGGCGGACCAACCGTCCCTCATGCATGAACAGCGGCCCGGCCGGGCGGGCGCTGCGCACGTCCGAGACGACGGGGTTTTGGCGATGCGGCGTCCACGGGCCGAGCGGCGTGTCGGCATGGAACAGGAAGAGCTCGTTGAACTCGCGTCCGCCGTCGTCGAAGGGCGTTTCCGCCACGCAGGCGAACAGCCACCAGCGGCCGTCCTGCTGCCAAAGGGTTCCATCGACGGCGCGCCAGCCATCGAGCAGGGTGGCGACGGGGTGCCAGCCTTCGGGGAAGCGTTCGGCGCGGAACGCCTCGATCCGCCGCGATTGCGCGCACTCGACGAGCAGGTGCGGCTCACCCACATGCTGGAAGAGGAACGGATACGACAGGTGGTGGGGCCCGGCCATCACCACGCGGTGCGGGCTGGGATGGCCATCGGCATCGACGGTGACGGCATGGATCTCGCCGATGGAGCGTTCGTAGTCGTAGGCCTCGAAGAGCACGTGGTCGACGCCGTCGTGGTTCACCGGGAACGGGTCCGCCCAGAACCAGCCGCGCGGCGGCGTCCATCGCGTGAAGTCCTCGGCGCGCGGCGCCGCCGGGTCGAGGGCCGTGCTCGAGCGACGGGCGGCCAGTGTCCAGCGTTCGCGGCGCCCGAGTCGTGGGGCGTGACGCCACAGGCTGCGGCCGAGGAGCCTGGCGCAAAGGCCCAGCGTGGCAAAGGTTCCAGGCGCGCGCGCGAGTTCGACCGGTTCGGCCGCGGAAGGCTGGCCCTGCTGCAGTCGTCGCAGCGCACGCAGCAGTTTCGCCGGCGCCTTCTGCAACTGGTAGGCGGTGTTGCGGGCGAAGCTGAGCTGCGCGATCGAGACGACGGCCGGGTCCAGCAGCAGCCCGTGCCCGGTGCGGTCGTCGTGCACCGGAAAGCCGGAGGGCGCCTCGGTGTCACCACGCAGGAACGCCGGCAGCAAGTGCATCAGCCCCCACGAGGGCTTGCAGGCTTCCGAGGGGATCGACCATGCGGCGCGGCGCGCCAGCGGCCAGAGGTCGATACGCGCCGGGGAATGGCCGATCGACAGGACGACGTCCGGCGTGAAGCCGGCCACCGCGGCGCACAGGGCATCGGCCGTGCCGGGGGCGGGTGCCTCGGCCAGTCGGGGCGCCAGCGCGCGCGGGGCCATGATGGGCCGGAGCTCACCGAGCAGTCGGCGGTCGAGCGCGTGGTAAGCGCGCCAGGCGAGGCTGCCGTGGCGACGTGCGGGCGCATCGGCGTCGCGCAGCACCTGCACGTCGAGGAAGTCCGCCTGCAGCAGCGCGGCCAGCGCTTCGTCCAGCCATGCCGGCAGACGCGTACAAGCCAGAACCACGCTCACCCGCAGCCGCGGAAGGCCGGGCTGCATCGCGTGGAGCGGGGAAGGAGGGGCGGCGGATCCTGCCGTCAACGACATGCGTCCATGTCCTTGTTGGGGCCTCGCTTTGGGCCGTTACCGAAGGTTCCGGGAGTCATGCCGGCGCTCCGAAGCGTTCGCCCAGCCATCTTCCTACGCGTTCGACCAAGCGTTCGCGGTCGTCGGGTCGGAAGAACAAATGGTCGCAGTCTCGCCAGTATTCGAAATGGATCTGCGGGCTGCGCGATGCAGGGCCGTACCCCGCATAGAACTGGTGAGGGTGGGTGAAGTAGCTCGCCGCACCGCCCGTGAACAGTATGAAGAGCTCGGTGCCACGGCCGACGAGATGTTCAAGTTCCGCTCGTTCCGCCCCTTGCCGTGGCCACTCACGGAGCTGGTCGTCGGTGGGTACGGGCGGGCTGACACGGCGGGCCAGCCGGCGCCTGACGATGTCGATCAAGCCCGAGACGCCGCGGCGGAGAAGCAACTGTGCCTGGCCAAGGCGGAAGCCCGGCGCGGTCGACCGGGCGAGCGGGTCGAGCAGGAGCAGGCCAGCGACGCGCGACTCTCGCTGCGCCAGCGCCCATGCGACATCGGCCGCGCTGCAGACCCCGCCGACCACGAATCGATCGCAGCCGGTCTCGCGCTGCAGCGCGTCGAGCACCTCGCTGAGCGCCTCGACTTGAGGCCGCCGTGCTGGGGCGATGTGGTCGGCGATGCCGGGCTGGTCGATGCGAAGCGTAGGGAATCCGAGCGCGGCGAAGCGCCGCGCCGCGTGGACATGCAGGCGGAACGGTCCGGCGCGGCGGATGGCACCGGCGTTAAGCAGCAGTACCGCGGTCTTGCCGCGGCGGGTCGGTTCGACAAGGATGCCAAGGTCGGCATCGCCCTCAGTGAGGCGGAAGGCGCGTTCGATCATGCGCCCTCCCTTGCGGGGGCACGAAGCCGCTCGGCTAGCGCAGTGGCGACGGCCGCAATGGCCGCGAGGGGCACGCTGCCTTGGAGGTCGATCTGGCCTACCCAGTCGGACAGTGGGTCGGGGAGAGCGAGGTCCGCAGGCCCGCAACGACTTGGCACATCGACACGCACGGCCGGTTCGCCGCGGCGCTTGAAGATGCCAAGCTCCAGCGCGAATTCCTCGTGAACGCGATGGCCCATCAGCATGCCCGACTCCGGCGCACGATCGCGGCGGAGGAAGGGGAATCGACGGCGGCTGTTGCGCTCGATCGTGTCGCGTTCGCGCAGTTCCGCCAGGTGCTCCAAGCCGCTGTCGACGCCTTGCCAAGCGCACCATGGCAGCCGATGGCGTTCCGCCAGCATCTCGGCGAGCAGGGCGCCGGCCCGCACACCGACAAGGGTGATTCGGGTGGGCTCGTACTCGCGCAACACTGCCAGCATGGCTTCCGCGTCATCGAGGGCGCGGCTCGGGAGGAACTCGGCGTCGTCTCCTGAGGATTCACCGCTGCCTCGATAGTCGAAACGCAGCACACGGACGCCACGGGTTGCCAGTGCGTCGGCAAGCAGCGCGAATAGGCGATAGCTGCGTTGCCACTCGTGGAAGAACGGTGGCAACAGCAGCGCGGCTGTCTCAGCTCTTGGCGCATCGCAGAGCATGCCGTGGACCCAGCCGCGGCCCACGGGGCGCTGCACGGCCCGCGCGCTCGCGCTCATGCGTCGGACGGTTGGACGAGCTTGCGCAGCCAGCTGCCAAGCTTTCCTTGCGGCGAGACTGGGGTGTTCGCCTCGGGCGTCGCCTCCAGTGGCCCGTCGAGAATGGCCGCGAGGGCGCCAAGGCTGCTGTCGCCGACGCGGAGCAGGGGCAGGCGCTTGCCGCAGGCCAACTCCACGCGGCTGACCATGCTCAGCGCGAGCAGGGAATGACCGCCGCGTTCGAAGAAATTGTCGTCTGGGTTGACCTGTTCGACACCCAGCAGCTCCTTCCAGATGGATTCGAGCAGTGCGAGGTGGTGGGTGGCTGCGGGCGCGGCGGAGTTTTCCGAACCATCCTGAGGTTGGGGCGTCGTCGCATTCGCGACGCCTAAGGCTTTTCGGTCGATCTTTCCGTTCGGCAACAGGGGGAGTTCCTCGAGAACGCGCAGCACCTGCGGCAGCATGTAGTCGGGCAGGCGCTGGCCGAGGGCCCGACGCATCGGCGTCAGCGCCGGCACGCTGGCCCCGGCCGCTGCAGCCACGTAGGCGACGAGACGATCGTCCATCGGGCCGAAGCTCTCGACGGTCATCGCCGCGCGGGCCACGCCCGGCAATTGCTCGATCGCGGCTTCGATCTCGCCCAGCTCGATGCGGTAGCCGCGCAGCTTCACCTGGTGGTCGAGCCGGCCCATGTGGCGGAGGGTGCCGTCGGCATTCCACGCGCCGAGGTCGCCGGTGCGATAGAGCCGCGCACCGGGTGTCGCGTCGAAGGGATCGGCGATGAAACGTTCCGCCGTCAGCTCCGGCCGGGCGTGGTAACCCTGCGCGACGCCCGCGCCGCCGATGCAGATTTCGCCCGGCTCGCCCACGCCGCACTCCCGGCCCTGCTCGTCGAGCAGGCGGACGACGGTGGCATCGATGGGGCGGCCCACCGTGATGTGCTCGGGATCGGTGATGCGCGCCAGCGTCGACCACACCGTGGTCTCGGTCGGCCCGTACATGTTCCACAGTTCGGCGACGCCGGCGTCGAGCATCCGCTTCGCGAGGGCGGGGCTGAGCGCCTCGCCGCCGCAGAGGGCGCGGAAGCCCGGTGGGGCGACGAAGCCGGCTTCCAGCAACAGGTGCCAGGTGCTCGGCGTGGCCTGCATGACCTGCACGACGTGCTGCGTGATGAGCTGCTTCAGTGCGTGGCCGTCGATCGCGTCGGTGCGCTGCGCGAGAACGATCTCGGCACCGACGGTCAGCGGCAGCAGCAGCTCAAGGACAGCGATGTCGAAACTGAGCGTGGTGACCGCCAGAAGGGGCTCGCCGGCCTTGAGGCCCGGCGTATGCGCCATGCTGCGGAGGAAGTTCACCACGCCGCGCTGCAGCACCACCACGCCCTTGGGCTTGCCGGTCGAGCCTGAGGTGTAGATGACGTAGGCCGGGGCGTCCGCGGGCAGTGCGACGACGGGCGCCTCGGACGAGGCGGCGTCGATGTCGCGGGCGTCGCTGTCGAGCCGCAGCGTGCGAAGGCCGGCGAGGTCGAGGCGCGCCGCGTTTTCCGAATCGCTGAGCAGCAGGGCCAGACCGGCGTCCTCCGCCATGTCGCGCAGGCGCTGCAGCGGGAAGGCCGGGTCGAGAGGCACGTAGGCCGCGCCGACCTTCAACACGCCGAGCAGCGAAGCGACGAGGTCGATACCACGCGGCAGGCACAGGCCCACCCAGTCACCGGTGCGCACGCCGCGGGCCGAGAGGGCGTGGGCGATGCGGTTCGCGCGGGCGTCGAGCTCGGCGAAGGTGATGCGCCCCTCGGCGCTGGAGATCGCGATTGCGGTGGGCGTGCGCTCGGCTTGTGCGGCGAACAATGCCTCGAAACGCGCCATGGTCGGCAGCGGGCGCTCCGTTGTGCCCGGATTTTCCTGATCGGGCCCGGCTGCCCCGGTTACCGCATCGATCTCGTGCTCGAACGCCGTCAGCACCTGCGCGATGCGTTGCGGACTGAAGTACTCAGTGGCGTGATGCAGGTCGAGCGACAGCGCGTCGCCTTCGTCGTAGAAGTTGAAGACCAGCTCGCCAAGTAGGCCGGGCTTGCGGGCCTCCTTGGCACGGGCGCGCAGTGGCGCGAAGCGATCGAGCGGGAGCCTCGGGTTCAGGTTGAAGTACACCCCTGTGAGGGGCGGGAGCTCCCTGCGCCCAGGCATGCCGAGGAGCCGCGCCGCCATGCCCTGCGTCATCAGGGGATGGTCGAGGGCGTCCATCAATGCGGCACGGGCCGTGTTTGCGGTGGCAAGGGCGTCGTCGCCGTCTGCGATCCGCAAGCGCACCGGCAGATCCAACACGCCGTCGGCCATCAGCGCCGGATGGCGGCCGTGATTCTGGCTGGCGTAGGGAATGCCGAGGATGAGGTCGGACTGCCGCGCTTCCCGGGCCACGAGGCGGCCGACGATGCCGAGCAGAAGCTGGAACATCGTCAGCCGGTGCTGTTTCGCGAGCTCCTGGAGTGCATGGAAGCGGTCGCCCTGCACGCGGGTCCGGGCGGTATCGGCGTCGTAGCGCCGGCTCTCGGGCGGCTGCCGGTCGCCCAGCGAGACGGCGGCTGGGGGGTTGGCCAGCGTGTCCTTCCACCAAACGGCGTCGGCTTGGCCCTCGGGCCCGGCCATTCGCGCCTGCTCGGTTGCCGCAAAATCGCCCGGTCGTTCCGGCGAGGGCAGGTCGGCGCGTCGACCGTCGCGGTGCGCGGCATAGAGCGCCGCCAACTCGTTCAACAGCACGCTGCAGGCCCAGCCATCGAAGACCAGGTGCGAGCAGACGATATGCAGCACATGGTGATCAGCGTCGATGCGGTAGAGATGCAAACGAACCATCGGGCTCTCGCCCAGACCGAACCGCTCCCGGCTGGCCGTTTCGATCGCGATGGTCAGCGCGGTATCGCGATCCGCATGGGCGGAAAGGTCGATGAAGGCGAGCGGCTGCTCGCAGCCGGGCTTTACTCGTTGGCAGGGCGAGTCCGCTGAGATAATGGTCCGGAACGCATCATGGCGTGCTTGCAAGTCGCTGATGGCACTACGGAAGACGTCGAGGTCCAAAGGGCCTTCCAGTTCCAGCATGAGCGTCTCGTTCAAGGCGAGGAGCGCATTGTCACGGAACTGTGCGGCCAGCCAGTGCTCGGTCTGTCCGGGAGTCAGGGGCGCTTCCATCGCTCCGGGCGGCGGCAGGACGGCGCCCTGTCGTGGCCGGATCAGGCCGAGCGCCATCATTTCGTCGAGGCAGGCGAGGTAGATGTCGCCGATGCGCGCGATCACGGCATCGTCCATCGCATCGGTGACGAAGTGGCCGAACTGCTCGTAAAGGTGCAGGCCGTGGTACCGCGCCAGGTAGTAGAAGAGGCTCACGTAGCGTTCGCCGTCATCCCAGCGCAGGCGCCAGAGACTGGCGCAGTGGACGGCCTCCACCGGCGCGCCGCGGGCGCGGAAGCCCTCGTTGAGCCGGTCCACCAGCGCCTGCGTGCGGGCAGCAAGCGTCGCGTACAGGGCCGAGCCGCGTTCCGCGAGCACGTCCAGCGTGGCAATCGCCGCGGCCAGCGCCAGTGGGTGGCGCACGAAGGTCCCGGCGAAGTAGGTGACTCCCGCTTCAGGGATGCTGTCGTCGCCGTAGCGCCACGTGCCGCCGTCTAGGGCATCCATCCAGCGCGTGCCGCCAGCGATCGCCGCCAAGGGCAGGCCGCCACCGATGATCTTGCCGTAGGTGCAGAGATCGGCGCGGACGCCGTAGTGGGCCTGCGCGCCACCCGTCCCCAGCCGGAAGCCCGTCACCACCTCGTCGAAGATCAGGGCGCAGCCGGCCGCGTCGGCGATGCCGCGAAGCGCGCGGACGAATTCGACCGGCTGTAGTGTTGGTAGCTTGTTCTGCACCGGTTCGAGCATGATCGCGGCCAGCTCGTGCCCGCGTTCACGGAGTATGCGGAGCGCCTCCTCGCTGCCGTAGTCGAGCACGAGGATGTTCTCCACCGCGCTCGCGAGAATGCCAGGTGCGGCGGCCAGCGAACGAAGCTGCGGCGTGCCGCGCACGATCACTTCGTCGAAGATCCCGTGGTAGCTGTTGGTGAAGATGGCGATCGTCTTCCGGCCGGTCACTGTGCGCGCGATGCGCATGGCGCCCATCACCGCTTCCGAACCCGTGTTGCAGAACGCCACGCGCTCGTGGCCGGTGAAGCTGCGGATCTTGGCAGCCACCTCGCCAGCCAGCGGGTGCTGCGGGCCGACTTCAAGGCCGCGGTCCAGCTGCGCGTGCATCGCGTCGGTCAGCGCCTTCGGCTGGTGGCCGAGCAGGTTCGCGCCGAAAGAGGACAGCAGGTCGATGTAGGTGTTGCCGTCGATGTCGGTGATGGTGGCGCCCCCGGAGCGGTCGGCCACGATCGGGTAGACGAGGTCCTTCCATGCCGGGTTGAAGCCGGTGACCACCCGGGGATCGGCCATGCCGTCGCGATGCGCTTGGCTGTAGGCGCGCGAGCGGCCGGTCTTGCGCAGGTAGCGTGCGGTGAAATCCTCCAGCCACCGGGCCTGCGCCGCGTCAAGGCTCGATTGCGCCTTGGTCGTGATGCGCGCGGATGCTCCGAAGGGTTTCGCATTCAGGTCCCGTGCCGGCGCGTCCTCGCGACGTGTCATGTCGGGGTACGGAGGCACCGCCAAGGAAGTGGGCACCGGGGCGGGCGACGCCCCCGCTGCCGGCACGACCATCATGGAGCCGCCCGCGCCGGCCACGAGCGCGAGGGTCTGCTGCATCAGCGCGAGCTGCTGGCTCATCAGCCCGATCAAATCGTTGGCCGGAAGCGGGCTGGAAGCCGCGGGTAGGACGGCCGGCGTGGCGACGAGTGGTATCGCCGCGGCGGGCACCGTCAGCCCCGCCGGCGCCCGATGCGCCTCCGCAGGCAGCAGCGCATCAAGGTGACGTGCCAAGGCATCGACATGGTCGAGGTCTTCCATGAGCTGGCGCAGGCGGGGTGCATGGCCGAAGACGCGTCCCACCTCGAGCGCCGCCTGGGTCAGGGTCAAGGAGTCGAAGTTCTGGTCGAGGAAGGGTATGGCGGCATCGAGGGATGCCGCCGGGATGCCGGCAATGTCGGCGAACACGGCGCGGAGCCGTTGCACGAGGAAGGGAAGGCGGTCGGTCATGGTCGGGGCAGGGCTCATGAGGGGCGCGGTGGACGCCGCCGGGCCCTGCGCAGCGCGGTCGAACCAATGCGCGTCGCGGGCGAAGGGGTAGGAGGGCAGCTCGGCCCGCGGGGCATCCGCGGCGATCGGCCATGCCGGATCGGCGCCGTGGCACCAGAGCTGGCCCAGGGCCTCGAGGGCGTGGCGCGCCGGCGGCGCACCGCGGCCCGGAGCGGGCAGCAGGGGGACGACGCGGGCGCTCGCGCCCGACCGGATCTGGCGGACCAGCGTGGTCAGTGCCTGGCCCGGTCCCATTTCGATGAACAGCGTGTCGCCTTCCCCCGACGCATTGGCCACGGCCTCGGCGAAGCGCACCGGCTCGCGGACCTGCCTCGCCCAGCCCTCCGCGTCCGCGAGGCTGTTCGCGTCGTGGGGGCGCCCGGTCCGGCAGCTGTAGACCGTTGTCGAGGCGGGTCGGTAGCGCAGGTCCGAGAAGGCTGCGGCGACCGCAGGCAGCGCACCGTCCATGCTGGCGCTGTGGAATGCATGGGACACCCGGAGCTTGGTCGCCTCGATTCCCTCGGCATCCAGCGAGGCCAGCCAGTCGCGAAGGATGGCCTCGGGCCCCGCGACTACGGTCAGCATCGGGGCATTGATGCCGGCGATGTCTAGGCCGGGGGCGAGGCGCGCGGCGACGTGCTCGGCGGATGCTGCGACCGCGGCCATCGCGCCGCGCGGTTGCCTCGCCATCGCATCGGCGCGGCCACACACGGCCCGGGCTGCGTCGTCCAGCGTCAGGACGCCGGCCGCGCAAGCGGCGGTGATCTCGCCGATGCTGTGGCCGATCATCGCGTCGGCGCGCACGCCCTGCGCCTCAAGCCAACGCGCCATGGCGACGCCTACGGCGAAAAGCGCGGGCTGCGCCATCGCGGTGTCGGCCAGTGCCGCCTCTGCCGATGGCGTCGAGGGATCCAGCAACAAAGCGCGAAGGCCGCGGCCGCGCCACGGTGCCAGCGCGTCCAGGGCCTCGTCGAGCGCCGCCCGGAAGACAGGGAAGGCCTCGACCAGGGCGCTGGCCATGCCCGCATGCTGGGCGCCTTGGCCGGGGAACAGCCAAATCGGCCGGGGTGACGAGGCGGCGCGCACGCCGGCGTTCCGCGCACGAAGCGCGGCGGCCGCGGCCTGTGCGGTGTCGGCAACGACGCAGGTCCGCACCGGAAGGGCGCGGCGGCCTCGAACCAGCGTGGCCTGCACCTCGGCAAGGATATCGGTCCCTTCCGGCAGGGTCTCGAGTCGCTCCGCCAGCCGCGTGGCCGCGGCCGCGAGGCGCTCCTCCGTTGCTGCCGAGAGGGGCAGCAGGCGGGCGGTGGCGGGGGCTTGGCCGACGGCGCTCGAAACCCTCTGCGGCGCTTCTTCGAGAATGAGATGGGCGTTGGTGCCGCCGACGCCGAACGAGCTGACGGCCGCCCGACGTGGAGCGTCACCGCGGGGCCAAGGCTGCGCGTCGGCAGAGACGCGGAACCGCGTGGCTTTGAGGCCGATCGCGGGGTTGGGGGTCTTGAAGTGGCGTGTGCCCGGGACTACCCCCTCGCGCAGGGCTAGGGCCGCCTTGACGAGGCCCAGCACGCCCGCCGCGGCGACGGTGTGGCCGAACCCAGATTTCAACGATCCCAGCCAACACGGCGTGCCGCTCGCCTCTTGGCCGTGGGCTTCGGCCAGTGCACGTACTTCGATCGGATCCCCGAGGACCGTGCCGGTGCCATGGGCTTCGACAAAGCCGATGGCCGAGGACGGCAGGTCGGCGTCGTCCAGCGCCCGACGGATCGCGTCCCGCTGTCCTCTCGCGCAGGGCGCGGCGAAGCTGGCCTTCGCGCCCCCGTCGTTGTTCACGCCGACGCCGCGGATAATCGCGTGCACGCGGTCGCCATCGGCGAGCGCCTGCGCCAGCGGCTTCAGCACCACCACTGCGCCCGCGCTTGCGAAGACGGTGCCTGAAGCGCCAGCGTCGAAGGGGCGGCACTGGCCATCCGCCGACTCTATGCCCCCCTCGACATGCAGGTAGCCTTCGGCCTGGGGCACGAGCACGGTAGCTCCACCCGCGAGGGCGACGGCGCAGCGGCCGGCGCGCAGGGCTTCGACGGCCTCGGCAACGGCCACGAGACCCGTCGAACAAGCGGTCTGCACACTGACGGCCGGTCCTCGCAGGTCGAGCCGATGCGCGATGCGGGTAGCCACGTAGTCCTTTTCGCTCGCGAGCATCGCGGCGAACTCGCCGGACTGCTCGATCAGTTGCGGTGACTCGCGGCGCAGTGCGGTGGCGTAGCTGTTATTCGCCGTGCCGGCCCAGACGCCGATATCAGGCTCGCGTGCAGGGTCGATGGCGGCGTGCTCAAGCGCGGCCCAGGAGAGCTCGAGCAGCAGACGTTGCTGGGGATCGAGCAGGCGCGCCTCGCGCGCAGGAACGCCGAACAGTGCGGCATCGAAGCACTCCGCCTGTTCGAGGACCCCGCGCGAGGGCACGTAATTCGCCTGCGCGCGCAGGGCCGCGGGCACGCTGGGGTCAAGTTCGGCGGGATCGAAACGGGTGAGGCCGTCTCGGCCTTCGAGCAGAGCCCGCCAGAAGGCATCGACGTCCGGGCAGCCGGCCGCCCGCAGGGCCATCCCAACGATGGCGATGTCGCACCGGTCGCCTCTCACATGGTTCACGTCCCTGAGGGCGGCTCGAGGGGTGGCCGTGTCGGCCTCGCCCAGCCGTGACTCCAGAGTTGCCGCCTGTGCGGCCACGGTCGGGGCGTCGTAGAGGTCGGCCACGCCGAGGCTGATGATGCCCGACTCCCGCAGCCTGGCCAGCACGCGAAGCACCATCAGCGAGCGCGCACCGGCATCGAAGACCGACGTCTGTGGGCCGAGTTCTGCCTGCCCCAAGGCCTCGCGCCATGCAGCGAGCAGGATGGCGCGACGCCCTGCCGAGTCTGTTGGCGGATTCGCGCCGCCACGGGGCGTGGTGGGGGCGGCCTCGGGCCGTGGGAGGGCGCGCCGATCGAGTTTGCCGCTGGGCGTCTTCGGTAATGCCGGCAGCAGGAAGACGTGGAGCGGGATCCCTGCATCCGGAACGCGGTCCTGCAGGTGTCGCCGGACCGCGTCAACGTCGGGCGCGGGCGCGCCGTCGCGGCACACCAGCCATGCGGCCAGCGATCGCAGGCCGCCTTGCTCGATCGCATCCACGGCGGCTTCCGAAAGTCCGGGCAGATCGAGCAGGGCCGCCTCCACTTCGCCGGGCTCGATCCGGAATCCGTCGATCTTCAGCTGCGCGTCGCTTCGCCCCCGGTAGACCCATTCGCCGTCGGCACCGCATTCGGCGAGATCGCCGGTGCAATAGGCGCGGCGACCGTCAGGGAGGGTGATGAAACGACCGTCCTCGAGCGCGGGCTGTCCCAGGTAGCCATGGGCAAGGCAGGCGCCAGTAAAGCGCAGTTCACGTCGTCCGTCCTCGCCCTGCGGGCCCGGCCAGAGGTGGGCGTGCGGCAGGGCGACTCCGATCGGGGCGACGGCTGGCCAGCGCCGGACATCCTCCGGCAGCGTGTGCGCCGTGACGACATGCGTTTCCGTCGGGCCATAGTGATTGTGCAAAAGCGCCCCCGGGCAACGCTCGAACAGGGTCCGGATGGCAGGTGTGAGTACGAGTTGTTCGCCCGCGCTGATCACGTCGCGAAGCGGCAACCGGATGTCCCCCGCGGCATCGGCCAGCATCTGCAGTGCGACGTAGGGCAAGTACAGTCGCTCCACCCCGAGGCGCGCGATGTCCAAGGCTAGTGCCTGCGGGTCCCGACGTGTGGCGTCGTCGACCAGCACCAGGGTGCCTCCCGTGGCGATCGCGCCGAAGATCTCCTGCACATGCACGTCGAAGGAGAAAGGCGCGAACAGCAGCGTGCGAGCGGGTTGGCCGAGGCGCGGATGCGCGGCCTGCCAGTCGATCAATTGGGCGATCGGGCCTTGACCCATCGCCACGCCTTTGGGGCGTCCGCCCGAGCCCGACGTGAAGAGCACATAGGCGAGATCCGCTTCCGCTCCGTGGGTGTCGACGCGGGGCGCAGGATGCTCGAGCGTGGGCAGGGAGGCGAGCACGCGCGACAGCGAGGCGAGGGCGGCCGCGCTTCCGACGAAGGCCCGCGGCGCGGCGTCCTCGGCCATGGCTCGCAACCGGGCCGGTGGATAGTCGAGGTCGAAGGGGACGTAGCCCACGCCGGCATCGACGGCCGCGAGGATCCAGACCACGGTGTCGACATGGCGGGCGGCGGCGATGCCAAGGCGATCGCCGGCCGATAGGCCGGCGGCCCTCAGTTCCGTGGACGCCGCCTGCACCGCGGCCCAAAGCGAGCCGACGTCCAGTGTCGTGCCGTCGATGGCGTTCACCAGGGCCGGGTGCGTCGGGTCGGAGCCAGCCCAGTGCGGCAGCCAGGTGCGCAGGGACGTGGCCGCCCTATCGTTGTCCTCGGTAATCATTGCCACGCTCGCTCTCCCGGTGCCGTCTGACTCACGCCGACCCCCGCGATCGGCGGCGGTGGGCTATCCCTTCATTGGCCGTAGAACGCCCGATACCACTCGACGAAGCGCTTCACCCCGATTTCGACCGGCGTCTCCGGGGCGTAGCCGGTGTCCCGCATCAGCGCCGAGACTTCGGCTTCCGTGTCGGGCACGTCGCCGGGCTGCAGCGGCAGCAGGTTCTTCGTCGCGGTCTTGCCGGTCGCTTCTTCGATCAGCTCGATGTAGCGGGAGAGCTGCACCGGCGTGTGGTTGCCGATGTTGTAGACGCGGTAGGGCGCGGCGCTGGTGGCCGGGGTCGGGGCCAGCGGATCGAAGCCGGCATCCGGCCCCGGAACGCGGTCCAGCGTGCGGATGACGCCCTCGACGATGTCGTCGATGTAGGTGAAATCCCGCGTGTGCTTGCCGAAGTTGAAGACGTCGATCGGCTCGCCGGCGAGGATCTTCTTCGTGAACAGGAACAGCGCCATATCCGGTCGGCCCCACGGGCCATAGACCGTGAAGAAGCGCAGGCCGGTCGTCGGCAGCCGGAACAGATGGCTGTAGGTGTGCGCCATCAGCTCATTGGCCTTCTTGCTGGCGGCGTAGAGGCTGACGGGGTGGTCGACGCTGTCCTCGACCGCGAACGGCAGCTTGCGGTTGCTGCCATAGACCGAGCTCGACGAGGCGTAGACGAGGTGCTCGACGCCCTTGTGGCGGCAGGCTTCCAGCACGTTCAGGAAGCCCACGATGTTGGCGTCGATGTAGGCGCGCGGGTTCTCCAGCGAGTAGCGCACACCGGCCTGGGCCGCGAGGTTGACGACCCGCTGCGGCTTGAAGGCGTCGAACGCGGCGTCGAGGGCCTCGCGGTCCTCCAGCGAGGCCTTCACGAACGAGAAGCCGGCACGCGGCGTCAGCCGGTCGAGCCGGGCCTGCTTCAGGCGGACGTCGTAGTAGTCGTTGAGGTTGTCGTAGCCGAGGACCTCGTCGCCGCGGTCCAGCAGGCGATGGGCCAGCGTCGAGCCGATGAAGCCGGCAGCGCCGGTGATGAGGACACGCATCGGGAACTCCAAGAGGCCGCGTCATGCGGCCCGGAAGGGGGGATTCATCCAGTCTTGACACGATACCGCGCCCGGCTGGATTTTTGACTACTCCATCACACTTTTTGACAAGCCCGCGGCCGAGGAGGGCCCGGGCTGCCTCAGAGCCGGCCGTCCGCCGTGCCGTAGGGCAGGGCGCTCTTCACGTCGAACAGCACGCCGTCGGGCTTGCACAGGCCGCGGATCGCCGCCGGCCCCATGGCCTGGAACTGCCGGTGCGAGACGGCCAGCACGACGGCGTCGTAGTCACCCGCCTTCGGCGCTTCACGGAGCAGGTCCAGGTCGTACTCGTGCTTGGCCTCGTCCACGCTCACCCAGGGGTCGTAGACGTCGACGGCCATGTTGAAGCCGGCTAGTTCAGCGATCACGTCGGTGACCCGGGTGTTGCGCAGGTCCGGACAGTTCTCCTTGAACGTCAGGCCGAGCACCAGCACCTTGGCGCCGACCACGTGCAGGCCCTTCTGGCTCATCAGCTTCACCACGCGATGGGCCACGTGCGGGCCCATGCCGTCGTTGGTGCGGCGGCCGGCGAGGATGACCTCTGGGTGGTAGCCGATCTCCTGCGCCTTGTGGGTGAGGTAGTACGGGTCCACGCCGATGCAGTGGCCACCCACTAGGCCGGGGCGGAACGGCAGGAAGTTCCACTTCGTTCCGGCGGCTTCGAGCACTTCGAGGGTGTCGATGCCGAGGCGGGAGAAGATCTTCGCCAGCTCGTTCATCAACGCGATGTTGAGGTCGCGCTGGGTGTTCTCGATCACCTTGGCGGCTTCGGCCACCCGGATGCTCGAAGCTTTGTGGGTGCCGGCGCGGATGACGCGGCGGTAAAGGGCGTCGACCCGGTCGGCGATTTCCGGGGTGGAGCCCGAGGTCACCTTCACGATGTCCGGCAGGCGGTGCTGCTTGTCGCCGGGGTTGATGCGCTCCGGGCTATAGCCGCAGAAGAAGTCGACGTTGTACGTCAGGCCCGATTCGCGCTCGATCACCGGCACGCAGACCTCCTCGGTCGCCCCCGGATACACGGTCGATTCGAACACCACGATGTCGCCCTTGCGCAGGGTCTTGCCCACCGTGCGACTGGCCGAGAGCAGGGGGCCGAAATCCGGCCGGCGGGCCTGGTCGATCGGCGTGGGCACGGTGACGATGTAGACGTTCACGGACTCAAGATCCGCCAACGCCGTCGAATACTTCAGGAACTTCGCCGAAGCGAGTTCATCGGCATCCACTTCCAGGGTGTGGTCGTGGCCGCCCTTGAGTTCGGCGACGCGCGCGGCATTGATGTCGAAGCCGGTGGTGGGCAACTGCTTGCCGAATTCCACGGCGAGCGGCAGGCCGACGTAGCCCAGGCCGATGATTCCGATGTGAAGACTGTCAGGGTTTGTCATAGCTGGGGGGGATGGACTTGTGTCTGCAATGTGACCGGGTTCTCATAGTACCCGTCATGGGCTTCACCTTGGCTACACGCCTTCGTGATCCCAAAGCGACGATTCCGGACCCCACGAAGGGCACGCCGCCAGCAGCGGCGGGCTTTCGACGGCCCCCGACGGTTCCGGAAGCCCCCCAATGCATTTGCAGGAATTCACATGCGCTCCATCTCGGACGCCCTCCATCCCGCTCGCCGCTGGATTCTTTTCCTCGCCTCCGCCGAATTCGTCGCCCTGTTCCTGGCCTTCGAGGCGGCCGTCCTGGTCCGCTTCTTCGGCGACTTCGACCTGATCGACCAGGCCTTCGGCGGCAGCATGGCGCTGCGTGGCCTGGTGTTCGCCGGCGTGCTCATGCTGGCGATGACCTCGATGGGCCTGTACGCCACCCACAGCCGCGACGGTTGGAGCGGCCACGTCGTCCGCGCGCTGGTGGCCTTCTTCGCCGGCGGCCTGACCTTGATGGCGCTGCAGTACCTCACGCCGGTCGACGATATCGGGCGCGGTGTCATGGTGCTGGCCCTCGGGTTCGGTTTCGCAGGCGTGATGGTGGCGCGGGCTTTCGCCCTGCGCGTGGGCCAGGGCGAGCTCCTCCGCCGCCAGGTGCTGGTGCTCGGCGTGGGCGAAAAGGCCGACCTGATCCATTCGCGCCTGCGGCGCGACAGCGATCGCCGCACGTTCGGCATCGTGGGGTACGTCCCGGTGCAGGGCGATGCCGAGCGGGTGCCGGCCGAGTTGCGCCTGAGCCCCAGCGAGGGGCTGCCGGCGATGGTCGACCTGCTGGGCGTGGACGAGATCGTCGTGGCGCCGGACTGCCGCCGCGGCAGCCTGCCGCTGGACGAACTGATGGCCTGCCGCCTGCGCGGCGTCCACGTCAACGACCTGCACACCTTCCTCGAGAACCAGACCGGCCGCGCCCACATCAACGCGCTCAGCCCATCCTGGATCGTGTTCGATTCCGGCTTCGACCGCAGCGTCGTGCGTTCCGCCAGCAAGCGCGTATTCGACATCGCCTCCTCGTCGCTGCTGCTGCTCCTCGCGATGCCGCTGATGCTCCTGACCGCCGTGCTGATCAAGCTCGAGAGCGGCTTGAGCGGCCCGATCTTCTACCTGCAGGAGCGGGTCGGCGAGGGCGGCGAGACCTTCCGCGTGATCAAGTTCCGCAGCATGCGTACCGATGCCGAGCGCGACGGCGTTGCGCGCTGGGCGACCTCGAACGACGACCGCGTGACGCGCGTCGGCCGGGTCATCCGCAAGCTGCGCATCGACGAACTTCCGCAGGTCCTGAACGTGCTGCGCGGCGAGATGAGTTTCGTCGGGCCGCGCCCGGAGCGCCCGACCTTCGTCGAGCAGCTCGAGCGCGAGATTCCGTACTACGGCCTGCGCCACGCGGTGAAGCCCGGGATCACGGGCTGGGCGCAGCTGCGCTACGCCTACGGGGCCTCGGTCAAGGACGCGGAGGAGAAGCTCAAGTACGACCTGTACTACGTCAAGAACCAGAGCCTGATGTTCGATCTGCTGGTGCTGCTGCAGACGGTCGAAGTGGTCCTGTTCGGCAAGGGGGCGCGCTGAGCGCCATGCCGCTCAGTGGTGGTCTGGTGCCGGGAAGCTCGGGGTGTCGCCGACCGGTAGCGGGCGAAGTGCCGAGCTGTACCAGCCGGACACTCTCCCGTCGGTGAAGCGGACCTCGGACGGGCCGTACTCCCAGCGCTCGGCGGACCGGAACAGGGGAGGGCCGGCGAGGCGCTCCACCGCCTCCGCTTCAAGGCCAACCTCCAGGCGATCCGGCGGGAGGCCGATGCCGGCGGGGTGCGAAGCGACGGCGGGATTGGGTGCCGAGGCGTCCATGGCGCCCTCGTCGCCGGGACGATTGGGGCCGTCGCCAGGATGGGACTGCGGCCAGAGGATGAGGACGGCGGCGGCGATCGCCACGACGCCGACCACCCAGCGCGGCGAACCGCGCCGGACGGAGGGTGAGGGGCGTGGCACGGCGTCCCGGTGCCCGGGCAGGCGGCCGTGCCGCCGCTCGAAGGCCTGGAGGCGCTGGAAGGCCGCGTTCACTTCGGCCAGCTCCCGGTCTGCCTGCGGCCCGTTTCGGTCCGGATGCAGTGCCGACACCGCCCGGCGCCAAGCTGGCTTGAGGGCGTCAATCGGCGCACCGGGGGGCAGGCCCAGGCGGGTCAGGTCATCAATCGGGCGGAAGGGAGGGGACATGGTGCGTCAGGTTAAAAACTGTGACCTGATTCTCAGAATCGTCCGGAAGCAGCGTATCATCACTCCACCCCCACAACACGACAGTGCGCCCGGAAGCAGTCCTGTTGCCCCCCGGACGCCCAAGGAGCAGGGCATCCCATGTTGATTCAAGCCACCAGAACCCTATTCGTTCTCGCCGTCTTCCTGATGGCGTCGATGGCATGGGCGCAGGCCGAACGTGAGGACGCCGAACCGGCCTCCCCACCCCCGCCAGCCGAAGCCGCTTCCGGCGAGTTTTCCGATCTGTATCGGATCGGCGTCGATGACCGCCTGCAGGTCTCGGTATGGCGCAACCCCGAGCTGAGCGTGACCGTGCCCGTGCGCCCGGATGGGCGCATCTCCGTGCCTTTGGTCGGCGACGTGATGGCCGGTGGCCGGGCTCCGCAGGAAGTGGCCGCGGACATCGAGAAGCAGCTGGCCACCTACGTGCGCGATCCCAAGGTGGCGGTGATCCTGGTCGACCTCCGCAGCCATGAGTTCATTTCGCGGGTCCGCGTGACCGGTGCGGTCCGCCAGCCGGTGTCGGTGCCCTACCGCCAGGGCATGACCGTCCTCGACGCGGTGCTGCAGGCCGGCGGCGTCACCGACTTCGCCGCCGCCAACCGCTCGCGCCTGCACCGTCGCGACGCCGACGGTGCCGTGGAAACGCGCGATATCCGCCTCGGCGACATCCTCGACGGCGGCAAGCTGGAATCCAACCTCGACGTCCGCCCTGGCGACGTCATCACCGTGCCGGAGCGCGCGCTGTGAACCAACCGATTCTCCTGGAAGGACCCACCCGTCAGCCGGAATGGCTGCAGCTCCTGCCGGTGCTGCTGGCGGAGCTGCGCCGCCGCGTGTTCGGCCTGTGCATCGGCTTCGCCGCGGTGGCGCTGCTCGCCCTGATGGTGGGGCTGCTGGTGCCGAAGAAGTACGTCTCCGGCACGACGATCTTGGCCGGCGAGGCCAACATCATCACGCCCCTCATGGAAGGCCGCGCGGTGCCCACCGGCGTCGCCGACCGCGCCCGGATCGCCCGCGAGGTGATCTTCAGCCGCAAGGTGATGGGCGAGATCCTCGCCGCTGGCGGCTGGACCGAAGAGCTCGAGGACCCGATCGCCCGGGAACGGGCGGCCGAGCAGATCAAGCAGCGCACGCGGGTGTCCAGCCCCGGGGCGAACCTGATCGAGATCACCTACACCGACAAGGAGCCCGAGCGCGCCTTCAAGGTCGCGCAGCGCTTCGCCGAACTCTTCATGGAGGAGAGCCTGGCCGCGAAGGAGCGCGAAAGCCGCGAAGCCTACGAATTCATCGACTCCCAGGTCCGCGAGTACCACGCGAAGCTCACCGATGCCGAAGACCGGCTGAAGGAGTTCCGCGCCAGCAACCAGGATGCCGGCCCGGGCAGCGACACGGATGTGCGCACGCGCATCGCTGGGCTGCGCACCAGCATCGAGCAGGCGCGCACGGCCCTGTCCGAGCTGCGCATGCGTGAATCCTCGGTGCAGGGCCAGCTCAGCGGCGAAGCGGAAGTGAGCGGCGCCCGCACCCGCTCCGGCGAGATGCAGATCCGTCTCGCCGAATTGCAGGGGCAGCTCGACCGCCTGCGGCTCGAGTACACCGACGAGTACCCCGATGTGGTCCGACTCCGCCACCAGATCGACGACCTGCAGGACGCGATCGTCGAGGCCCGCGCCAGCGAGCGGAATGGCGAGCGCGACGAGGCCGCGGCCATGCGCAACCCGCTGTACCAGGAGCTGCGCTCCGACCTCGCCCGCGCGCGCAGCGATGCCGCAGGCCTCGCCGCGCGCATCACCGAGAACGAGGCCCTGTTGAGGCAGGAGCTGGATCGCGGGCGTCGGGTGGCGGATTCCGAAGCCGATCTCGCCGAACTGACCCGCGATTACGAGGTCAACCGCGACATCTACCAGGACCTGCTGCGTCGGCGCGAGAACGCCCGCGTGTCGATGAACCTCGACGCCGAGAAGCGCGGCCTCACCTTCCGCGTGCAGGAGCCGGCCGCATTGCCGCTGCAGCCCAGCGGCCTCCGCCTGATGCATTTCGCCCTCGCCGGCCTCGTGCTCGGCCTGCTGGCGCCGCTGGGCCTGCTGGGCCTTTACCTGTTCTACGACCCGCGTCCGCGCAGCGCCACCGCGCTGGCCAACCAGCAACCGTTGCCCGTGCTGGTGAGCATCCCGGAGTTCAGCACGGCGGCCGATCGTCGGCGCGACACGCTGCGTTGGGCGATGGGCGGTGGCGTGGTCGTCGCTTGCCTCGCCATCTATCTCGCGGTCGCCATCCAGAAAGGGAGTTTCGCCTGATGAACGCGCTGACTACCGGACGCGGCACGCTGCAGGCGCTCATGGCCGACAAGGCCGTGCCGGCCCCCTTCAATCTCGCGCAACGGCAGGCTCGCCGGTTGGTGGGCCACGACATGGGCGACCCGCGGCCCGCGGATGCCTTCCGCGACCTGCGAACCCAGCTGCTGTCGCGGTCCCGGACCGATGGCCTCGTGATCCTCGTGGCTCCGGTTCGTCGCGGCAGTGGTGGCAGCTTTGTCGCCACCAACCTCGCGGCGGCCATCGCCCTCGACGAGAGCCGGGTCGCCATCCTGGTCGACGGCAACCTGCGCGCGCCCATCCTGCACGAGCGTCTCGGCGTGACGCCCGAGCGCGGCGGCCTGGTCGACCTGCTGGAAGGGCGGGTCGAGGACCTGCGCGACGTGGTCTACCCGACGGCCCTGCCGCGCCTGCTGCTGGTGCCCGCCGGTGAGCGTCGCGAGGCGTCCGGCGAGCTGCTGGCTTCGGCGCGCATGCGCCAGGCCATCGAGGACCTGCGCAATTCCGGCGAGCGCGTCACCGTCGTGCTCGATGCGGCGGCCGTCAGCAGTGCGCCCGATGCGCGCATCGCGTCGGATTTCGCCGATCTCGCCGTGCTGGTCGCAGGCTACGGCCGCGACACCGCGGCGGCCGTCAGCGATGCCAGCGCCGTTTTCGATCCCAGTCGCCTCGCCGGCGTCGTCTTCAACAAGGTGCCCTGACATGACTACGCTCCTTCGCAACACGCTGGGTGTGGTCGGTCTCGTCGCGGCGGCCGGCGCCCAGGCCCAGGCGGCGCCCGACGGCCTCAACTGGCGCCTCGGCCTCTCGGTCGAGCACAGCGACAACATGGCCCGCCGCCCGGTCGCCGTGTCGGACACCGTGATCGCGCCGACGCTGGCGTTCGCCTACCTGATGCAGGGCGCGCGCGGCGAGTTCGAAGCGGCCGGTAGCGCGACCTACCGGCACTACCAGCAGGAGCGTTTCGACGACGAGCTGCTTCAGCAGATCGGCCTCGACGGCCGCTGGGTGCTGGCGCCTGAGCGGCTTTCGTGGGCGCTGCAGGCCGTGGTCACCGACCAGCCGGTGAATCCCTTCGGCGTCGATGCCCCGGACAACCGCCAGCGCACCCAGGTGCTGGTGACCGGCCCGACGCTGGCCGTCCGGCCCTCGACCAACGTGCGGCTGCTCGGCGAACTGCGCTTCATGGACACCGGCGCGGAACTCACGCCGGAGTTCGACGGGCAGCGTGCCGCTGCCGCCGCACGGCTGCTCTACCAGCGCAGCCCGCTCACGGCCCTCTCGGCGGAGTTCGAGAGTGTTGACGCCCAGTTCGATCGCGCGGGAGTCGCGCCGGACTATCGCCGCGACAACGCCTTCGTCCGCTATGCGGGCATGGGCGCCCGCGGCGAGTGGAATGCCGACGTCGGCTACAGCCAGGTGCGCTTCGATGACGTGGTGGCCGGATTCGCGCGGAAGCAATCCTCGCCGCTGGCCCGCGTTCGCTTGACGTATGCCCTGACCGAAATCACCCGCCTGGAGGCGGATCTGCAGCGCGGCTTCGGCGACAGCGTGCAGGATCTCCTCGACGGCGCGCCTCGCGCGGCCGACTACGCGCTGCCGATCGGGCGTGCGGCGCTGAGCGATGCCACGCTCTCGCCGGATCTCTTCGAGGAGACCGGGGCGCGTCTTGGCCTCTCGCATCGCTCCGAGGCCACCTATCTCCGCGTCGATAGCCGCTGGCGTCGCCAGGAGTACCTGCGGGCCACGGGTCTCGACCAGACCATTCGCGGCTTCACGGTATCCGCCAACCGCCAGGTGCGGGCGACGTTCTCGCTCGGCGCACAGGCCGGCGTGGAGTGGCGGCGCTTCGGCGCGATCGAGCGCCGCGACCGCGATTCGCGCGTCGCCCTCATCGCGAACTGGCGGACCTCGCGGCGCACCGGCCTGAGCTTCGAGCTCAGCCATGGCGAACGCAGCAGCACCGAGGCGCAGCAGGTGTTCGACGACAACCGCGCGCTGGTCACCTTCAACCTGGTGCGTTGATGCCTCCGGCGCTCGCCCTGATGTTCCATGGCGTCGATGGCCCGCGTTCTCGGGCCGTCGGTTATGCCGCGGACGCGCACTACACGGTCGATGCCATGCGCTTCGCCGCGATGCTCGACGCCCTGCGCGCCGCGGGCTGCACGCTGGGCGCAGCGCGCGACCTGCTCGATGACACCACCTCGCCTCAACCGGTCTGGTTGACGTTCGACGATGGCGACGCCAGCAATGCGCTCGAAGCCCTGCCATTGCTCGCCGAGCGCGGCCTGAATGCCGATTTCTTCATCACGCCCGCGCGGGTCGGGCGACCGGGATTCATGGGGTGGGCTGAGCTGCGCCAGATGGCGGCCGCGGGCATGAGCCTGCAGTCGCACGGCCACACGCACGCCTACTTCACGCACCTCGACGCAGCCGCCCTGCGCGAGGAACTGCGCGTCTCCAAGGACCAGTTGGAACAGGGTCTCGGCCAACCCGTGACCTTGCTGGCGCCGCCCGGCGGGCGTGTGCCGCGCGGCCTCGTGCCGCTCGCTCGTTCGCTCGGTTATCGCGCGGTGCTGGATTCGACGCCGGGGCTCGTGGCCGGGCGCGATCTCTCCCGTCCGCTGCCGCGCGTCGCCGTCACCGCCGGGCATGCAGTGGACACCGTCTCGGCCTGGGCCACGGGTGGCCCGGCCGCGCTGCGTCGCCTGCGGATGCGGCATCGGGTCCTGGCCACCGCGAAAGCGGTGCTGGGCGACGAGCGTTACGAGCGTTGGCGCGGCCGGGCGCTGGGAGCGACGGCGTGATCCTCGCGGCTTGGGCCGTGCTCGCGGGCTGCCTGCTCGTGCTCGGGTGGACGTATGTCGGCTACCCGGTCTGGTTGCTGGTGATGGCGCGCCTGAGGCCGCGGCCGGTGGCACCGCGCCAGTGGCAGCCGCACGTCACGGTCTGCATGGCCGTGCACAACGGCATGGCCCACCTCGACGCCAAGATCGACGGCCTGCTGGCCCATGACTATCCGGCCGATCGGTTGGACCTCGTCATGGTGTCCGATGGCTCCACCGACGGCACCGGTGCCCGCCTGCGCGAGCGGAGCGGGGATCGCTTGGTGGCCATCGATGCCCCGGTGCGTCGCGGCAAGACGGCCTGCCTCGCCGATGCGATCGCCCGCGCCCGCGGCGACGTCCTGCTGTTCACCGACGTTCGGCAGCGGCTGGCGCCGGGCAGCGTGCAGGCGCTCTGCGATGCCTTGGCCAGTGGCGGACTCGCTGCGGTCAGCGGGCAGCTCCGGCTCGAGGATGCCGGCGGCTATGCGCAGGCGGTCGATGCCTATTGGAAGTACGAAACCGCGATCCGCCGCGCCGAAGCCGCCACCGGCTCGGTCGTGGGCGTGAGCGGCGCGCTTTATGCCGTTCGCCGGAACGACATGCCGGCGCCGCCGCCGGGCTTGGTGCTGGACGATGTCTGGGTGCCGATGCGCATCGCCGCGAACGGCGGAAGGATCGGCCTCGAGACCGCTGCGGTCGCGTTCGACCGCGCGTCCGCCAGCGCCGCGGTGGAATCCGCGCGCAAGCGCCGGACGCTCTCCGGCAACTGGCAGCTTCTGGCGCACTGGCCCGCGATCACCCTCCCGGGACGGCATCCGCTGGCTTGGCGCTTCATCCACCACAAGCTGCTGCGCCTCGTCGCTCCGCTTTTCCTGCTCGGTGCCTTCGTCGCGAACGCGGCGTTGCTGGGGCAGGGCAAGCTGGCGATCGCACTGTTCGCTGCGCAGTGCGCCGCTTATGCCCTCGCCCTGGCCGGCTTCCAGTGGCCGGCGCTGCGGGCGCTGCTGCCGGTGAAGCTCGCGTCGGCCTTCCTCGAAATGAACGCCTACGCCGTGCTGGGCTTCATCGATTTTCTTCGCAGCCGTGACGCCCACCTCTGGGCCGCGGCGCCGTCCGTCATCCCCCCGAGCCCCCCATGACCGTGAGTCGCTCCACGCCGACGCCCGACCGCGTCCTTTATCTCGTCTCGCTGTTTCCCTGCTGGTCCGAGACCTTCATCGTCCGCGAGATCGAGCGCTTCGTGGAGCGCGGCGTCGATGTCCGCATCCTCTCCCTGAAGCCCCCGTCCGAGAGCCTGGTGCAGAAGCGCGCCGAAGCCCTGATGGACCGCGTGATCGGCCCGCGCCATCCGCTGGTTGAGCTGCCGACCGTGTTCCTCGAGGTGCTGCGTCACCCGATCGCTGTGCTCGTCGTCGCCGCGCAATTGCTGCTTGGCCTGTGGAAGCAGCCCGCCGCCCTCGGCAAGAGCGCCGTCGCGGTGTGGCGCGGCCTTGCCGCGCTGCCGGCCATCCGCCGCTTCGACCCGCAGTGGCTGCATGCGCACTGGGCCACGTACCCGTCGACCGTCGCGTGGGCGCTTTCGAAACTCACTGGCGTGCCGTTCTCCTTCACCGCGCACGCGCACGACATCTTCGTCGAGGACCAGTTGGTCGCTCCGAAGCTTGCCGATGCGGCGTTGGCCGTGACGATTTCCCGCTACAACGTGCGGTACCTCGCCCGTTGGGGGGCGGAGCAGCTCGGCGAGCGCCTGCAGGTCGTGCATTGCGGCGTCGATTTCGCCGAGCTCCCGGAGAACCTCGATGGCCGCGCCGACGACCATCTCGTCACGGTCGGCCGGCTCGACCCGATCAAGGGCTTCGACACGTTGATCCCCGCGCTGGGCCTGCTGAAGCGACGCGGCGTCTCCTTCCGCTGCACCGTCATCGGCGAGGGCCCGCAGCGTCGTGAGCTGGAGGCGCAGATCGCCGCGGAAAACCTCGCCGACCGCGTGGCGCTGGTCGGCGCCAAGCCGCAGGAAGCCGTGCGCGCCGCGTTGAACGACGCCACCGTGTTCGTGATGCCGAGCGTCACCACGCCCGAAGGTAACCAGGACGGCATCCCGGTGGCCTTGATGGAAGCGATGGCGACCGCCGGTGCGGTCGTCAGCACCCAGGTCTCGGGCATCCCGGAACTGGTGCACCACGAGCGCAACGGGCTCGTCGTGCCGCCGGGCGACGCCCGCGCGCTGGCGGACGCCCTGCAGCGCCTGCTGGGCAACGAAGCCTTGCGCCATCGCCTCGGCCTTGCCGCGCGTGCGCTCGTCGCCGCCGAGTTCGATGCCCGCCACGAGGCCGACCGGCTTTTGGCGCAGATCGGCGTCCGCTGCGTCGCCCCGGAGGCGCTCGCCCATGCGCGCTGAGCGGGTGCTGGTCGTCACCGACGAAATGGAGGTCGGCGGCAGCCAGCGCCAGATCGTGCACTTGCTGCGTGGTTTGCACGCCCGTGGCCGCCATGCCGAACTCCTGTATTTCCGCGAGCGCTCCCACCTCGTCGACGCCCTCGAGGCCGATGGCGTGCCGGTGCATCGCATCGACAAGCGCGGTGCCATCGATCCGGCCTTCGTGCTGCGCCTGCAGCGCTTCCTTCGCGCGGGACGGTTCGATGTCGTGCACGCGTTTTCGATCACGGCGGAGCTCTGGGTGCGCCTTGTCCTTCCTTTCGTGCCGGGCTTGCGGCTCGTCAGTTCGGTGCGCGGCCTCGGCCTGGCGGGCCCGGACTGGCACTGGCGCGCCAAGCGCTGGATCGTGCAGGGCTCGTCGGCCGTCATCTCGAACACGCGCGCCGGGGCCGAACTCGTGGCTCAACGCTGCGCCGTTCCCGTCCATGGCATCGACATCGTGCCGAACGGGCTCGAACTCCCGCCGCTGCCCGCGGCGGCGGATCGCGAGGCGGCCCGTCGCGACCTCGGCCTGCCCCATGGCGACACGCTGCTGCTCTTCGTCGGTCGTCTGGTGCCGGAGAAAAACCTCCCCCTGCTGATCGACGCCGTCGCCCGGATGGCACCGTCCCGGCGCCCTCGGGTGTGGCTCGCTGGCGAGGGCCCGGAGCGCGGCCGTGTCGAGACCGAAATCGCGCGGCACGGGCTCGGCGAGGTCGTGCGCCTGCTCGGCGAGCGCAGCGACATCCGTCGCCTGATGCATGCCGCCGACCTGCTGGTGCTGCCGTCCCGTGAGGAGGGCCTCTCCAACGTGCTGCTCGAAGCCATGGCCAGTGGCCTGCCGGTGATCGCCACGGCCGTGGGCGGCAGCCCGGAACTGATCGACGATCGCGTCACCGGGCGCCTGCTGCCCAGCGACGACGCCGCGGCGCTGGCGGCCACGATCGCGGCGCTGGCCGACGACGCCGAGGAGCGGCGTCGCCTCGCCGCGGCGGCGCGCGCGCAGGCGGAGGCGCGCTTCACCTTGGGCGCGATGGTGGAGCACACCGCGCGCATCTACGACCGCTGCATCGTCGGCGGGAAGGTGGCGGCATGAGCGCGTCGTCGCTGGCGGCGACGGCCGATGCTCCGACCCAGGCGCTCAACGGCGTTCTCGACGTTCGCGTCGCGCCGGGTCCGACGGTCGCTCGTTGGCTGGTCGGGCAGGGCGCGGGCGTGGAGGCCGTGGCTGCCGGCTTGGCATCGCTCGAAGGCGCTGGGGCCGTCCACGGTTTTGGCGAAGGCCGCGTGCGGGTCTTGCAGGACGGAGACATCACGGTCGTCGGGGTCTTCGACCTGCTGCTTGGCCGGGCCGAGGACGCCCTGCAGGGCGTCGATCTCCGGCCGTGGATGGATTGGCGCGGACGCTTCGCTTTCGTGCGCAACGATCGCGCGAGTGGCGAGTGGTGCGCCGTGGTCGACCACTTCGGCACCGTGCCGCTGTTCCACACCGCCAAGGGCGAGCAGCTGCTGGTGGCCTCGCACCTGAAGCCGCTGCTGCGCGCGCCTTGGGTGGCGCGCCGCGCCGACCCGGCAGCGGTGTTCCATTTCCTAAACTTCGCCTGCATCCCGGCGCCGCTCACGATCGTCGCCGACGTGCAGCGGCTTCCGCCGGCCAGCCTGCTGCGCTGGCGTGCGGGACAGGGGCGCGTGGAGCGTTGGTGGCGCCCGGCGTATGCCGAAGACCTCGATGGCGACGCGACGACGCTCGCAAGCGGACTCCGCGAGCGGCTGGTGGCCGCCGTACAGCGTTGCCGGCCCGCGTCGGGAACGCGCTGGGGCACCTTCCTCAGCGGTGGCACCGACAGCTCCAGCATCACCACCGTGCTGGCGCGTCAGGTGCCGGGCGAGGACGTGCACAGCTTCTCCATCGGCTTCGCCGAAGCCGGTTTCGACGAACTGGAGTTCGCCCGCATCGCCGCCTCGGCCTGCGGGGCGCAAGGCCATTTCGGCAGCATCGACGAAGCCGAAACGCTGGCCGTGCTTCCGCACCTCCCCGAGCTGTTCGACCAGCCCTTCGGCAACGCCTCCGCCGTGCCGACGCTCGCCTGTGCGGCGATGGCCGCCGCGGACGGTCGCTCGATCCTCGTGGCCGGTGACGGCGGCGACGAGATCTTCGGCGGGAACGAGCGCTACGCGAAAGACATGATCATGCAGCGGTGGTTCGAGTTGCCGAACGCGGTGAAGACGCTGGGTCGCGTGATCGGCCGCACCGTCGGCGGCAGCTCAAACCGCTTCCTCAACCGCATCGACAACTTCACGCGTCGCAGCAGCCTGCCGAACCCGGACCGGTTCTACACGGACGATGCCTTTGCCTCGGAGTGCTTCGACGAGCTCCTGACCGCCTCGTTCCGCTCGTCGGTGACGGCCGATCTCTCGCTGCAGCTGTTGCGCGGGATGTACGCGGGTTGCGACGCGCGCAGCGAACTGCATCGCTTGATGGCGCTCGATCTCGAGCTGGCCATCGCGCAGAACGATCTGGTCAAGGTGGACGGCGCGGCCCGGCATGCCGGCGTCACCGTCCGCTTCCCCTACCTCGATGCCGACCTTGTCGCCTACACCGGTCGCCTGAAGGCGCACTGGAAGGTCAGCGGCATGGAGAAGCGCGTGCTGTTCAAGCAGGCCACGGTGGGGATCCTCCCCGATGCCATCCTCAAGAAGCCGAAACAGGGCTTCGGCTTGCCGATCAGCGTGTGGATGCGCGATCGTCCCGCGTTCCGTGAATGGCTGCGCGACCTGCTGCTGTCCGAGCGCACCCGTCAGCGTGGCTGGTTCGAGCCGGCGTACGTCGCCGACCTGTTCAATCGTCATCAGGCCGGAGGCTGGGACTACTCGGCCCACCTCTGGTCCCTCGCCGTGCTGGAGCTGTGGGTGCGCAACAACCTCGAAGGCGACGTGCCGTGAGCCTGTCGATCCTCATGCTGCTGGAAGGGCAGTTCCCGGCCATGGGTGGTGCCGAGCGCCAGGTGGAAACGCTGTCGCAGGCGCTTGTCGGCCTCGGCCATTCCGTTACCGTCGTCGTCCCCCGCGTCGACAGTTCGCAGAAGTCAGGCGCCTCGCGCCACGGTGGTCTCGACGTGTGGCGCGTGGGCTATCCGCCCCTCCGATGGATCGGTTCCCTGCTGTTGATGGTCCGCCTGGCGTGGCTGCTCTTCGCGTGGCGCCACCGTTACGACTCCATCCACGTGCACATCGCCCACAACATGGGCGCCGTCGCCAGTGTGATGGGGCGCCTCCTCGGCAAGCCGGTAGTGGTGAAGTTCTCCGGCTGGTGGGAGCAGGAGAAGGGCTGCCTCCGCCCGCATGGTGGGCCCGGCGCCGCGCTGGCGCGACGGATGCTGCGGCAGGCCACGGCCGTGCAGGCGATCAGCACGCGCATCTCGCGCGACCTCCAGGCGGTTGGGTTCGACCCCTCGCGGATCCACTGGCTGCCGAACGGCGTCAAGACGGCGCGCTTCGAAGGCATCACGCGGCCCGAAGCGGGAAACACGCCGCCGACCGTCGTTTTCGTGGGCCGGCTCGTCCCCGAGAAAGGGCTCGACAGCCTGCTGAGGG
The DNA here is from genome assembly GCF_027531545.1 of Silanimonas sp. Classification (GTDB taxonomy): domain Bacteria; phylum Pseudomonadota; class Gammaproteobacteria; order Xanthomonadales; family Xanthomonadaceae; genus Silanimonas. The sequence goes on from NZ_JAPZSC010000006.1 coordinate 77,730, forward strand.
CGTGGGCGACGTCTCGCCGTCCGGGCTGGCGACTTCGGCTGGTCGGTGGCGGCGGCGAGGATGCAGCGCTGCGGGCGTTGGCCGCCACGCTCGGTGTCGCCGACAACGTCGATCTGCCCGGCCCGAGCGACGCGGTGGAGCGTGAACTCGCGAGCGCCGACGTTGGCATCCTGCCGTCGCGTTTCGAGGGGCTCTCGAACACCCTGCTCGAATACATGGCCGCCGGCCTTCCCGTCATCGCCACGCGCATCAGCGGCAGCGAGGACCTGGTGATCCCCCGGCGCAACGGCTGGCTGTGCGAGGTCGATGACGTCGCTGGCCTCGCCGCTGCCCTCGCCGAGGCGATGGACCTGACGCCCCAAGCCCGTCGTGCCATGGGCGATGCCGCACGTGCCGACGTCCTCGCCAAGGCCTCCGTGCCGGCCGTCATCGCCCAGCTGATGCCGCTCTACGCCGGGGAGACCGCCTGATGTGCGGCATCGTCGGTTTTGCCGCGGCCCCGGGCCGCGTGGCGCCGGAGGCCCGGGTGGGCGAAGCGATGAACAGCGCCATCGTGCATCGCGGTCCGGACGACGGTGGCGTGCATCGCGAGGACGCCGTGCTGCTGGGCATGCGTCGGCTCGCCATCATCGATCTCGGCGGTGGCCACCAGCCGATGGCCAGCGCCGACGGCCAACGCGTGCTGGTGTTCAACGGCGAGATCTACAACTTCCGCCGGCTGCGCGCCGAGCTGCTGGCGCTGGGGCACCGGTTCCGTACCGATTCGGATTCGGAAGTCATCCTCGTCGCTTACGAGGCCTGGGGCGAAGCCGCGGTCGCGCGGCTGGAAGGCATGTTCGCCTTCGCGCTGTGGGACCGGGCACGCGGCCACCTGCTGCTGGCCCGCGATCGCCTCGGCAAGAAGCCGCTGTTCCTGTGGGAGGGGCCCGATGGCATCGGCTTCGCCAGCGAACTGAAATCCCTTCTGGCGCTGCCCGGCTTCCGCCGTGACGTCGACACCTCTGTCCTGCCCGGCTACTTCGCCTTCGGCTACGTGCCGAGTCCGAAGTCGATCTTCCGCGATGTCCGCAAGCTGCCCGCCGGGCACTACGCCGTCTGGCGCGACGGCCGGCTGCGCGAGGAGCGTTACTGGGCCCTCGATTTCTCGCCGACGTTCCGTGGCAGCGAAGCCGAAGCCGTCGAACAGCTGCACGAACGCCTGCAGGCATCGGTCGACGACCGACTCGTCGCTGACGTGCCGTTCGGTGCCTTCCTCAGCGGCGGACTCGATTCCAGCGTCGTTGTCGCCCTGATGGCGCAACGCATGACCCGGCCGGTCAAGACCTTTTCGATCGGCTTCAAGGAAGCGCGATACAGCGAGTTGAGCGGCGCCCGTCGCGTCGCCGACATCCTCGGCACCGAGCACCACGAGCTGGTGGTCGAGCCGGAGGCCACCGAGCTGATCGAAACGCTGGTCTGGCATCTCGACGAACCGTTCGCCGACTCCTCCGCGCTGCCGACCTTCCTCGTTTCCGAACTCGCTCGTCCGCACGTGAAGATGGTGCTCTCGGGCGACGGCGGCGACGAAGCCTTCGCGGGCTACGAGCGCTATCTGAAGTTCCTCGCGCTCGAACGCCTGGGACCGCTGCGCGGCCCCGCGGCGCTTGGTCTTCGTGCGGCCGGCGGCGTGCTGCCGGGGCTGTTCGGCCAGCGCCTGCGGCGCATCGGCCAGCGCCTTGGCGAGCGCTTTCCCGACAGCTACCTCAGTGGCGTGGCGCTCTCGCGGCCCGACCAGATGCGTGCGCTGCTCGGCCCGGCAGGCGCGGAAGGCTACGCCTCGCTGCATCCGCTGTTCCCGCCCGGAGATACCCGGCCGATGATCGATCGCATCGTCGACGCCGACATCCGCAGCTACCTGCTGGACGACATCCTCGTGAAGCTCGATCGCATGACGATGGCGGCCTCGATCGAGGGCAGGGCGCCTCTGCTCGATCATCGGGTGGTGGAGTTCGCCGTTCGGCTGCCTGCGCACCTCCGGATTCGCTCCGGACGCGGCAAGCACGTGCTGCGCGAAGTCGCCCGGCGCTGGCTGCCGTCCGACGTGCTGGACAAGCCGAAGCAGGGATTCGCCATCCCTCTGCCGGAGTGGTTCCGCGCGAAGCTGGGCGCGATGGCCGGCGATGTCTTCGCCAGCCGCGCGTTCCGCGAACGGGGCTGGGTGCAGCCGGCGATCGTGGACGGCTTGCTTGCCGAGCATCGCAGTGGCCGCGCCGACCACGCCGAGCCGCTGTGGCAGGTGCTGGTGCTGGAGCTGTGGGCGCGTCGCTTCATGGACATGCCCTGACATGATCCTGCGCTTGCTACTGGCCGTGCTGCTCGTCTACACGGTCAACCAGTTCCACTTCGACATCGACCTCGGCATCCCGGGGGTCAACGTCATCAACCTGGTGTTCGGCGCCGCGCTGGCCGCCCTCGTGCTCCAGGGCCGAGGAGCCCCGCTGGCCAAGCCCTCCCTTGGCGGCCCGCTGCGGATCTACTTCGCGGCGGCCGCCATCGCCACGCTCGTGGCGATGATCGCCCGCCCGCAGTCGCCGATGGAGGACCTCACCTACCTGAAGACGCTGCTGTTCTATCCGCTCTACTACTTCCTCTTCTACTACGCGGTGCGCGACCTCAAGACCGCGCGCCGGCTGATCCTGCTGGTGTTCGTCGTGGCGGCCGTCGCGGGCCTCGAGGCCGTGCGCGAAGGGCTCGACTACGGCATCGGCGGCTATTCGGAAACCCAGCGTGCCGCGGGACCATTCGGCCCGGACTACCGCTCGGCGAACCGCGCCGGCGTGTTCTACGCCATGTTCATCCCCTTGTTCGCGGCCCCGGTGTTCTTCCTGAAGGGGCAGCCGTTTTGGCGCATGGTCGCTTTGGGCGGCCTGCTGGTGCTGGCCGCGGCCATCCTGTTCACCTACTCGCGACAAAGCTATTTCATTGCGCTATTGGCCTTGGCGCTGATGGCGATCCGCCGCAGCGTCCTGGTGGCCGCGTTCTGCGCCATCGTCTTCGCGATCGCCCTGCCCATGCTGCCCTCCGGCGCGTTCGAGCGCGTGCAGGAAACGCAGCAGGTCGACGAATTCGGGCAGGAGGCGGTCGATGACAGCACGGCCAGCCGCTGGGACATCTGGGGGGGGGCGGTCGTCATGTGGTCGGAGAGTCCGATCGGCGTCGGCGCGAACCGCTTCCAGGACCTGATCGGTGAGTACTCCAACAATCCCGGCAAGGACGCGCACAATTACTTCGTGCTGACGCTGGCGGAGGCCGGTCTGCAGGGTTTGATCGCCTTGCTTGTCCTGGTATTCGCGCTTTGGCGTCTCGGCAGCCGGCTGGTGCGCGAGGCGCGCGACCACGAGGCGCTGACCCTCGCCCACGGATTCCGTATCGCCGTGCTGGCGATGGCGCTCGGCAACATCTACGGCAGTCCCTTCAGCGAGGGCACGGTCATGGGCATCTTCTGGGCCTTGGCCGCCCTGGTGGAGCGGCAGTCGCAGTTGCGTGCCGCAAGCGCCCACGTGCAGGCCGCTCCCCCGCCGCGTCGTGCTCGGCCCATGGTGCGCGCGTGAGTCGCTCCGGCCATCACAAGGCGCTGGGTCTCTCGGCATTGAATGGCGCCAGCAAGTTGCTGGCGATCGGCAAGACGATGATGGTCGCCGCGCTGTTCGGCGCCAGCGCGTCGCTCGATGCCTTCTGGGTCGCGTATTCGCTGCCGTTGCTGCTGCCTTCCCTGCTCACGACGGTGGTGACCGTGGCCTTCGTGCCGCGGTTCATGGCGAACCTCGAGGGGCGCGAGGGCCCCGAGGCCTGGGCGGGGGCGAACACCTTCTTCACCGTCGTAGTGGGCGTCAGCTTGATTGCGTCGGCGGTGATGTTCGTCTTCGCCGACGCGCTGGTGGGTGCGTTGGCGCCCGGACTGGCGGCGGAGGCCCGCGGCGAGGCGGTGTCGCTCAGTCGCTTGCTGCTGCCCTGCGTGCCGCTGCTGACGCTGTCGTCCGTGCTGTCGGCCCTGAGCAATGCGCGCGAACGATTCGTGCTGCCTGCTCTTGAAGGCGTGCTGACCAACGTGACCATCATTGCGTCGGCCCTGATGCTGGCGACCCATCTCGGGGTGATGGCGCTCACCTTGGGCGTGCTCGCCGGGTTCGTCTTGCAGGCCGGCGTTCTCCTGTGGGGCAACCGGGATGATCTCCGGCGCAGCATCCGGCCGAAGCTGGCGTTCGGGCACCCGGATTTCCGCGCCCCGGCGGCGCACTTGTTGCCGCTCTTCGTCGGATCGGTGGGTTCGGTATTCACCGGCCTCATCAACCAGTACTTCCTTTCGCACGGCGAGACTGGCGCGATCTCGGCGATGGCCTACGCGGCGATGTTCGCGTTCCTGCCGGTCGAGGTGTTCGCGCAGGCCGTGATCACCACGTTCTATCCGACTTTCGGCCGGCACTTCGCCCGCGGCGAGGTCGACGAGGCCGCGCAGGCCTTCGCCGATGGCTTGCGCTTCCTGCTCTTCCTCACGTTGCCGGCGGCCATCCTGCTGATGCTGTTCTCCGAGCCGCTGGTGGCCTTGCTGCTCGAGCGCGGTGCGTTTACCCCGGCGCAGACCGAGCTCACGGCCGACATCACCGAGGTGCTGGCGCTCGGCCTGATTTTCCGCTCCGCCGCGTTCTTCAACTATCGCGTGCTGCACGCCGCCGTGCGCCCGTGGTTGCAGGTCGGCATCGGCCTGCTTGGCGTGGCCACCCACCTCGGGCTGTGCCATCTCTGGGGCGACAGTGGCGGCGCGGTGGGCGTGGCCTGGGCGGCCTCGGTGTCCATGCTGCAGTCCGCGCTGCTCTCGCTGCTCGCCGCGCTCTGGGTGCTGCGCTGGCGCTGGCCCAAAGGGCTGTGGCCGGAGCTCGGGAAGCTCGCTGCCGTCGCCGCGGCGATGGCGGCCGTGGGCCTACTGCTCCTGCCGCTGGTGTGGCCGACGCTTCCCGAGACGCGCCTTTTCCATGCCGTCGAAGCGATGGCCATCGCCTTCGTCGCCGGTGTCGCCGGTCTTGCCTGCGCGTGGCGGTTGCGCCAGCCCGACCTGCAATGGATCGCTGCCGGCATCTGGGGCAGACTCCGCCGCGGCACTGCACCATGAGTCCATCCCCCCGTATCGGAGCACGTTGCTGATGTTCGATTCCGCCCGCTCGTTCCTTCGCCCCTTCTTCGCTTTCGCCGCGCTGCTCGGCGCGTGCGCGGTGGGTGCGCAGTCGGCCCCGGGGCCGACGACCGGTCCGTGCCTGAATTTCTATTCCGCCAGCTACACGCCCGTCGTTGGCGAAGTCATGGCGCCGTTCAGGGCCAGTCCACGCCCGGCCAAAGGCGTGGCACAACGTGATCCGTTCTTCGGCACCTGCGTGGTGCGTGCCACCGACCATGCCGCGGAGCCGCCCTCCGGTTTCGCGCGGAACGACTACTCGCGCCGCCAAGCCTTCAACGCCGACAACTCGCGATTCATCGTCTACGCCTTCGACGGCGCGTGGCACCTCTACGACGCCAACAGCCTGGCCCACGTTCGCGTTCTGAGCGGGCCGGCGGGCGACGCCGAGCCGCAGTGGCACCCCACGGATCCTAATCGGCTCTACTACCTGCCGACCAATGGCGGCATGCGAATGTCAGTGCTGGACGTCAATACCAACGTCACGACGTTGGCGGCCGATTTCACCGGCAAGCTGCCTTGGGCCGGCGTGGCGCGCGTCTGGACGAGGTCGGAGGGTAGCCCCTCTGCAGACGCTCGCTACTGGTGCTTCCATGCCGAGAACGCGAATTTCGGCATCCTCGGCGTGTTCACCTACGACCTGCAGACGCAGACGGTCGTGGGCACACGTGCGATGACCGCGCGCCCCGACCACATCAGCATGTCCGCCAGCGGCCGGCACTGCGTCGTGAGCAGTCTCAATGGCATGGGCGGCACGGTGGCCTGGAATCGAACCTTCACCAGCTCACGGCAGCTGCACGCAACGTCCGAGCATTCCGACCTGGGATTGAGCCCGAGCGGCGAGGACATCTTCGTTTTCGTCGACTACCAGAGCAATGCCGGCGACCTCGTCATGGTCAACCTCGATACCGGCGTGCGCACGGCGCTGTTCCGGACCTACCTCGACGGCAGTGGCACGGCGTATCACGTGTCGGCGAAGAACTTCAATGTGCCGGGCTGGATGTTGCTGTCGACCTATGCCTACAGCGGTCCCGAGCGTTGGTTGCACGAACGCATCATGGCCGTGGAGCTCCAGGCCAGCCCGACGATCATCCAACTCGCGCACCACCAGAGTCGCGCTAATGGCTACTGGACCGAGCCACACGCGAGCGTCAACCGTGATTTCACCCGCGTGCTGTTCACCTCGAACTGGGGCAGCACCAGCGCCCAGGACGTCGACGCCTACATGGTCCAGCTGCCGCCGGACCTGTTCCAGCGGGCCAAGACGCTGAGCTGTCCCGCGCCCTGAGGCTTACTCGATCTGGCTCGCCGCGTGCCGCGCGTCGAGCCACTCCATCGCGTCGCGCGGCTTCAGTCCCGCAGCCTTCTCGTACGCGGCGGCGGCGGCATCCTCGCCCTTCGAACCATGCAGCAGCAGGGCGACATTGCCTTGCTCGAGGTGCGCCACTGGCGACTTCGGCATCAGCTTGAGCGCGGCAGCGAGGTGTTTTTCGGCCTCCGACGCCTTCGCGCCGTAGGTCATGCCGCCGATCAGTCCGCCCACCTTCGAAACGACTTCAGCGTGATACACGGCCATCGCGAGGCGCGCCTCGGCGTGGTCGGGTTCAATGGCCAGGGTCTTGTCGAGGCTCTCGCGCACCTTGCCGGCCAGCCCCTGCTTCAGCGCCTTCACGATGCTGATGCCCTGGCTGTAGCGGCCCAGCCCGAACGCGCGGCGGTAGTGGCTGTTCGCCTCAGCGGGCAGGGCATCGACGGCCTGCTCGGCGATGGCGGTGACGAACTCGAAGCGCTGCAGGCGTTCTGCATCGTCATCGACGAGGTAGGCGGCATGGATGCCCAGCGCCTTCGTCGCCAACGAGGCGCCCAGCACGCCGAGCGCACGTCCGGCCTCGTGGGCGGCTTCGAAACGGCCTTCATGGAACGCGCGCCAGCCCTCCTGCAGCTGCGTGGCGACCCCATCGGCGTCCAGATCCTTCGGCGCTGCCTTGCCGGCTGCCTTCAGCAGTGCCGCGGCGCGCTTCGCGTCCGGATAGGGCTCGGCGTCGCCGGCATGCAGGTCTTTCCAGGCCTTCTTGAGCGCATCGCCCGAGAAGTCGAATTTCGGGGCCTTGGCGGGCAGGGTGGCCCAGCCGGACTTCTTCTTCGTCGCCATCGTTGGGGTCTCCTCGATCCAGCGCGCAGACTGCGGCGATATCTCGCTCGCGTCTAGTGTGAAAGCTCTGCGCCGCGAACCAAAACTCGCGCCGACGCCATTCCGGCGCGAATCCAACGGTGGTCCCATGGCACGTTCGTCCTCCCGCACCCGCACCCGCAGCAGCACGCGCCCCCGCGCTGTCGCCGCGCCGGTCAATCCGCGCACGGTCTTCCTCGCCAGCCTCGGCGTTGCCGTGCTCGCCGGTCGCCAGGCCGAGCGCCTCGCGTCCGACGCCGCGGAAGTGCCGCAGCGCCTCCGCGCAGGCGCCGATGCCGCGGTCGACACCGCCCGCAGCGAAGTGAAGAAGCTCGCCAAGTCCGCGCGTTCGCGCATCGCCCCGCTCAAGCGCGAGGCCGACAAGCTCGGCGCCCAGATCGACGCCGCCCGCGTCCAGGGCGTTGCCGAAGCCGCCAAGCGCCTGAACCCGCTGCTCACCCGCGTCGGCCTGCCGAAGATCGTCGCCAAGGCCCCGGCCAAGCGCGCCGCCAAGGCCGCGGTGAAGCGTCCGGTCGCGAAGAAGGCGGTGAAGGCCCGTCGCCGGGCCTGAGACGTCAGTCCTGGTAGGCCTGGCTGAGCGTGTTCAAGTGGACACGCTCGGCATCGCGCAGGAAGGGCGAGATCAGCATCATCATCTGCACGATGCCCTGGCGGATGGATTTCGCCTCGTCCTGGTCGCCGCGCGCAGCGCCGTAGTTCAGCCAGAAGGTGGCGACCAGCAGGATGTTGGTCGCCAGTGCGTCCATCTCCGCCGCCGAGGCGCGAAGGACCCCGGCCTGCGAGAGGCCACGGATCACCGAGCTGGCGTTGTCCGTCGCGCGCTTCAGGATGCGCGCGAAACGCATCCGCAGCCGGCGGTTGCGGCTCAGGATGTCGACGAGGTCGCGGTACAGGAAGCGGTTGTCCCAGATGCACTCGAAGACGAGGTGCATCTGCAACCAGATGTCCTCCAGCCCGGGCAGGCGGCCTTCCGGAACCGTCATCGCCTCGCCTATGCGCTCCTCGAAGCGCCCGAACAGCTGCTCGATGATGTCGTCCTTGTTGCGGAAGTGGTAGTACAGGTTGCCCGGGCTGATCTCCAGCTCGTCGGCGATGTGGTTCGTGGTCACGTTCGGCTCGCCCTGGGCGTTGAACATCGCCAAGGCGCAGTCGAGGATCCGTTGCCGGGTCTGGGGAGCCATCGGGGTGGTCGCGTGCCGGCCGTCAGGCCGTCAGCTTCTTCACGAGATCGACGTACTTCTTCATCGCCTCGTCCGGCTTGGTGCCCTTGAGCTTCTCCCAGGCCTCGTACTTGGCGTTACCGACGAAATCGAAGAAGCCGGGCCGCGCGCCGTTGACGTCGCCCTCGGAGCCCTGCTTGTAGAGGGCGTAGAGGCGCAGCAGCGTGTCGTTGTCGGGACGCTCGGCCAGGGCCATCACGGCGTCCTTGGCCTGTTCGAACTGGGTCTTGAGGTCGGGCATTGCGGCGATCCGGGGCTGACAGCGAACGCTGAGATAGCACGCCCCCCCGGGCTGGTCAACGCACCCGCGCCGTTTGTCGTTTCCCTGCGCCTCTGGCAACGTAACCGGGCATCCCGCACGCCTGCGGGACTTGATCCATGGTCGTTCCGGGGAGAGGGTGACATGACGTATTTCGTGACCGGCGGCACCGGCTTCATCGGTCGGTTCCTGGTCAGCAAATTGCTGGCGCGCAAAGGGCAGATCCACGTCCTCGTCCGCAAGGGCTCGCAGAAGAAGTTCGAAGAGACCGCCGCGAAGATGGGTTGGGACCGCAAGCGGGTGCTCCCCGTCGTCGGTGATCTTGCCAAGGCGAAGCTTGGCCTAACGGCCACGCAGCTCAAGGCGCTCACCGGCAAGGTGAAGCACGTCTTCCACCTGGCGGCGATCTACGACCTCACCGCCGACGCCGAATCGCAGCGCATCGCGAACGTGGAAGGCACCAAGCACGCGATGGAGTTCGCCGGCGCGGTCAAGGCCGTGTGCTTCCACCACACCAGCTCGATTGCCGCAGCCGGCCTGTACCCGGGCGTGTTCCGCGAGGACATGTTCGACGAGGCCGAAGGCCTGAACGACCCGTATTTCCGCACCAAGCACGATTCCGAAGGGCTGGTGCGCACGTCCTGCCCGGTGCCGTACCGCATCTACCGCCCCGGCGTCGTCATCGGCCACAGCAAGACGGGCGAGATCGACAAGATCGACGGCCCGTACTACCTGTTCTCGCTGATCAAGAAGATGCGGCAGACCCTGCCGCAGTGGATGCCGACGCTCGGCATCGAGGGCGGCAAGATCAACCTCGTGCCGGTCGATTTCGTGGTGGACGCGATGGACCACATCGCCCACAAGCGCGGCCTCGACGGCAAGTGCTTCCACCTGGTCGATCCGGACCCGGAGCGCATCGGCGAGGTGATGAACACCTTCGCCCGCGCCGCCCACGCGCCGGAAATGAGCATGCGCATCGATGCGCGCATGTTCGCCGTGGTGCCGGGCTACATCCGCAGCGCCATCAAGAACCTGCCGCCGGTGCAGCGCTTCTCGAAGGCCGTGTTGAAGGACCTGAAGATCCCGCGCGAGGCGCTGGGCTACATCACGTACCCGACGCGCTTCGACACCCGCGAAGTGGAGCGCGCGCTCAAGGGCAGCGGCATCACCGTGCCGAAGCTGGACACCTACGCCTGGCGCCTGTGGGACTTCTGGGAACGCCACCTCGACCCGGACCTGTTCATCGATCGCTCGCTGCGCGGCAAGGTCGAGAACAAGGTCGTGCTCATCACCGGCGGTTCGTCGGGCATCGGCCTCGCCGCCGCCCACAAGATCGCGGATGCCGGAGGCAAGGTCGTCATCGTGGCTCGCGGCGAGGAGGAACTGTTCAAGGCCCGTGACGAGATCAAGGCCAAGGGCGGGAAGTGCTTCGCCTACACCGCCGACCTCACCGACCTCGCCAGCTGCGACGAACTGATCCAGAAGGTGCAGGCCGAGATCGGCCCGGTCGACATCCTGATCAACAACGCCGGCCGCTCCATCCGTCGTTCCATCGAACTCAGCTTCGACCGCTTCCATGATTTCGAGCGGACGATGCAGCTGAACTACTTCGGCAGCCTCCGCCTGATCATGGGCGTGCTGCCGGCGATGATCGAGCGCCGCGGCGGCCACATCATCAACATCTCGTCGATCGGCGTGCTCGCCAATTCGCCGCGCTTCTCGGCCTACGTGGCTTCGAAGGCCGCGCTCGACGCCTTCAGTCGCTGCGCCCAGGGCGAGCTGTCGGGCAAGAACATCGCCTTCACCACGATCAACATGCCATTGGTGAAGACGCCGATGATCGCGCCGACCAAGATGTACGACTCGGTGCCGACCCTGACGCCGGAAGAGGCCGCCGACCTGATCGTCGATGCGGTGATCACCCGCAACAGCCGCGTCGCGACGCGCCTTGGCATCTTCGCCTCGGTGCTGAACTCGGTGGCGCCGAAGGCCTACGAGATCGTGATGAACACCGCTTACGAGCTGTTCCCCGACTCGGCGGCGGCCAAGGGCATCAAGGGCATGCGCGAGGGCGAGAAGCCCTCCAACGAGCAGATTGCCTTCGCGGCGCTGATGCGCGGCGTGCACTGGTAAACGCTCCGGAAGACGGAAAACGGCGAAGCCCCGCGCAAGCGGGCCTTCTGCTTTCCGGGCAACGATGGCGGGGGCGCCTCAGGCGCAGCGGCGCCAGCGCACCTCGGCCCCGCCACTGGCCTCCATCTGCAGGCGCACATCGCGCACGAGCGGGTAAGTCACGGCGAGCGCACAGATCGCTTCCATGCCGCGGTCGATGCCGATGCGCGGCCGCAGGGCGACGATCATGGTGCTGCCGCTGGACCAGCTGGCCCGCTGGACCTCGGGCAGCGCGGTGATGGCTTTCGCCAGCGCGCCACGCCGTTCCTCGTCGCTGCCGGCGGCCATGGCTTGCGGGGCAGCCGGTGTGTCGGCAGCCGGGCTTGCCGCTGGGGGGGGAACGCTCGGTTCCGCAGAAGCGGCGGGTGAGGGTGCGGGAGTCGCGATCGGTGGCGATGGCTCCGGTGCTGCGAATGAGGCGATCGACGACGGGTCGAGGTTGCCGCCCCACACCACGATGGCGAGGCCGAGCACGGAGGCGCCGATGGTGGCCAAGCGCCGCGGACGCTCGACCAGGGCCTCCGCTTCCGTGGCCACGGCTTCCTGCGTCGCGGTGTCGAGGACGTCCCGCACTTTCGACCACACGGCCGGGCCGTCGAGGCAGGACACCTTCATCCGTGCCGCCTGCGCGAGCGCGTCGCTGTCGAGGCTGCCGAGGGTCGCCACGATCACCTCGTCCATCTCCGCCTCCTGGCGGCGGCGTTCGGCGTCCAGCAAGGCGGCTGCGCCGATGAGGTAGCTGGTGCCGTGCTTGTAGATCAGCAATACGCGGCTGCTGCCGCGGGAAAGATGGCGCTCGGCGAGCGGCATCCCGCTCGGGCCTGTGACCTCCGCGGCCTGCGTGTACCCGTCTTTTCCCAGCGCCTGGACCAGGAGGTCGAGGGCTTCCCGCCAGCGGCGGCCGTCGAGGGCTTCGATGCCGATGCGTTGTGCGTGGGCCCGCTTCTGCACGCGGTCGAACCAGAGCCGGCTGCCGAGCACGAGCGCGATGGCGACCGCGACGGCGATGAGGATCGAAACGACGATGGACATGGGGACCCGCAGTTGGAACGGACGCAGAGGGTAGCCCGCCGATGGGCACAAAAAAACACGACGCCCGGAGGCGTCGTGTCATCAGGGTGCCCGCGATCCGGGGGCCGTGTGCGGGGAGGGAGCCTACGTCCCCAGGACGGCGGGCGAAACCGGATTCAGCCCTGCGGCGCGTCGGGAGCGGCGATCGGCGCGAGCGCAGCCTTGCGGGCCTTGGCTGGCTTGGCGGCGGCCTTGGTCGTCGCCTTCTTCACCGGCTTGGCCGCCTTCTTGGCGGGCTTCGCCGCGGCCTTCTTCACGGCGGGCTTCTTCGCGGCCTTCGCCGGGGCCTTGGCGGCCGGAGCGGCGCCACGCTGCTTCAGGGCGCGGGTGAGCTGGTCGACGCGCTCGGTGAGCTCGACGAGGTCTTCGCGGCTCGGCACGCCGAGGCGGGTCAGGGCGCGCTGCACGCGCTCTTCGAACACCTTCTCGAGGCGGTCCCAGGTGTCGACGGCGCGCTCGCGGACGGTGCCCACGCGCTCTTCGACGGCGTCACGGACCGCGTCGACGCGGCCGGTGGCCAGCTTGCGGGTCGCCGTCTCGATGGTGGAGCCTTCCTTCACGAGGGCATCGAACAGCTTCGAGCCTTCGTGCTGGGCGCGCTGGAACGCACCGACGCCGGCCAGCCAGATCTGCTGCGCCGAATCGGCAAGGCCGCGAGAGAGCTGCTCGGCCTTGGCCTGGAGGTCGGCGTTGGACGCCGCGGCCGAGGGGGACTTGCGGGTCGTCTTTTTCAGCTTGGCCATGAGCCTTTCCTGCACCTTGGGTGAGCGTGATGTGCGCGCAGTCTCGGGAGCGTGCCTAGAGCATTCACACCAGAGGCGCGCTCAGGGACGCGCCTTGCGCGCGCTGGCGCGACGCCGCGTGGTCGCCCGCTTCGCCGGGGCCACCTCGCGCTGCAGCATGGCCTCGACGTCGTCGAGCGAGCGACGCAGCCGGGCCGTGGTTTCGGTTTGCGGGCGACGGCGACCGACGCCATCGAGAATCGACAGACCGCGCGCGTCAAGGATCTCGTCGCGCAGCCGCAGGCCGTGGCGGGCGAACATCGGCCCCAACTGCTCGCGGCGCTCGCGCAGGTCCTTCAGCGTGGCGCGGAAGGCGTACTCGCAGACCTTCACCCGGTTGTCGTAGCTGAAAACGCTGGTGAAGAACATCTCGCCATCGTCCTCGTCCGGCTCCATGACGATCTGGTCGGTGTCCGGATACTGGCGGGCGTATTTTTCCAGCCCGACCTGCACGCGCGACTGCAGCAAGGTGCGGAAGGTCTGCGAAAGCACGACCGGGAGGCCGCCTTCCGCGAGGCGGTCGAGACCGGCGGGGCGCTTGCCGCCGCGGCTGGCGTTGAACGGCACGAAGGGGTTCACGCCCAGCAGCAGGTCGATGCCTTTGTCGAGCGCCACCGAGGCATGCATCGTTCGCCGCAGCGCGCCGTCGACGAAGTGGTGGTCGCGGATGCACACCGGCGGATACAGGCCTGGCAGGGCGGCGCTGGCCTGCACGGCGCGCGAAATCGGCACGTCGTCCCAGTCGCGGGACCCGAAGCGCACCGCCTTGCCGCTGTCGAGGTCGACGGCGACGACATAGAGCGGACGTTCGAGTTCGCGGAAATCGTTGCTGCGGCCCTGCGTGGTGAACAGGCGGCGCAGGAAGGTCTCGACGTCGGTGTTGTCGAAGAGGCCGTTCGGGATCACGCCGCCCATGCGCGTGAGCAGCTCACCGAGCGAGGCGTTGGCGGGGTCGGCCAGTGACTCGCGAGCCCAGTTCAGCAGCAGGCTCGGTGCGCTGGCCGCACGGCGCAGGTACTCGCCGATGGCCGGCTTCAGGAACATCTCCGGGCGGAAGTGCACGTCCGCGTCGCCGGTGAGGAAGATGCGGCACATTTCCTCGGTGCTCAGGCGGTTCGCGAGGCCCGCGGCGATGAATGCGCCGGAACTCACGCCGACGTAGCAGTCGAGTCGCGTGAGGTCCAGGCCCTCGATGGCGCGGTCGAGCGCGCGCAGGGCGCCGAGCTCGTACATTCCCCCGGTGGGGCCGCCCCCAGCGATGGCGAGGCCGATGCGGCCCTGGCTGGGCGTTCGGGGTTGGGCGGGCTGGACGACGAGCATCGATTCGCAGGCGGTGAAGAAACTTCCCGATTCTACCCACGAACCCGGCACGCCGTTCTGGCGCCTGCGTCACGGCCGCCGCATCATCGTGATCCCGACGGCTGCCCGCCACCATGACCGACGACGCCCACCAACGCGCCCGACTCAAATCCGCCATCGCGCGCCGCCTCCAATGGCGTTCCGAGGCGTTCCACGCCGTGCGGAAGGAAAACACCTCGCCTCGCCTCGCCGTGCTGCGGGCCTGGCAGACCCAGCGGCTGGAGCGCAGCTTCGAGGACGTGCTGGCCGACCCGCGCATGCACGCGGCGGGCCGGTTCTTCCTGAGCGACCTCTACGCCGACCGCGATTTCAGTGGCCGCGACCGCGACGTCGACCGGATCATGCCGATCATGGTCCACCTGCTGCCGGAAACTATGCTGCGCGCCGCGCGCGACGCCATCGAGCTGCATGTGCTGAGCCACGCGCTCGACCTGCGCATGGTGCGGGCCATGGACCGCCGTCGCTTGTCGAAGCTGGATGCGGCGCGTTACGCCGAGGTCTACCGCGAAGCCGGCCAGCCGCGGCTGCGTCGACGCCAGATCGCGCTGGTGGTGTCGGTGGGGCGGAGTCTCGACGCGGCCGTGCAGCGCCACGGCGTCCATCGCCTGCTTCGTGCCTCGCGGCTGCCGGCGCGGGCCGCGGGACTCTCGGAGCTGCAGGGCTTCCTCGAGCGGGGGTTCGACGCCTTCGCGAAGCTCGACGGCGCCGACCGATTCCTCGACCGCGTGGCGCGTGGCGAAGGCGAGGTCAGCCGCCGCTTGTTCGCCGGTGACCCGGATCCCTTCCGCCCCTAGGCGGTGGCGGCGAAGTCCGGCTTCAGCGGAACTGCTCTTCGATCACGCGGTCGATCTCGCGCTCGATCGAGCCCTTCAGGGCGAACAGCAGGAAGCCGAGCCGCACCATCACGTGCACCTCTTTCGCGCTGACCGCGATCTGCCCTTCCACGCCGCTGCGGGTGAACAGCAGCGTGTTGCCCTTCCAGCCGTAGTCCACGTCGAAGCGCTCGGCGATGCGTTCGGCGATGCGCTCCACCTTGGCTTTCGCTTCCTTCAACGGAACCGCATGGCTGCGGCGGATATCGATGTCGGTCATGGGACCCTCCTGGCCCGCGATTCTGTGCCATGCCGTGGCGCGTCGGCCAGCCCGTGAAGCCTGTGTTACCTTTCGCCGCGCAGGAGGCCCAATGCGACTGACGTTTCCGAACGGCGAGCATGCCGCGGTCAATCTCGAACACGGACAGGTCGGCGTGGGAAGCGCCGCCGGCGGCGGGACGACCGTCGCCATCGCGGGTCTTTCGCCCTTGCACGCCGTATTCGCGACCGGCCGCCGCGGCAGCTGGCTGACCGTGCCGCAGGACGCCACGGTGATCGTCAATGCCCGTCCCGTGAAGCGCATCGCCTTTCTTCGCGCCGGTGACCTCGTGTGCCTTGCTGGCGTGCAGGTGCGGATGGAATCGGATCAGCCGCCGGCGGCACCCACAAGCGCCGAGATGCCGAGCCGCCGCCGGGCACCCGACGATGGCCTCGCGTCCGGTGTCGCGAGGGCGTCATTGCGTGGCCTCAGCGGTGCGTGGTTCGGCCGTTCGCTGCCGCTGGCGTCGCCGCGCGTGCTGGGGCGCGGTGCAGGCAGTGATGTCCGCCTCGACGGCGCCGGCCTGCAGGACCGGCACGCGCAAATCGACATCGAGGATGGCGTGGCGGTGCTCCGCACGCTGTCGCCGACCGCGGTGGTGCGGGTCAACGGGCATGCGGTCCGTGCCGCGGTGCTGGCGCAGGGCGACCAGCTGGAACTCGGCGACCAGCGATTCGTCCTCGAGGCCCCCGGCCTCGGCAAGGGCGGCGAGGCGGGCGACACACCCGTGCCGGCGCGCCGTGACACGTCGACGCCGACCGCCATGCCATCGATCAACGTGCCGCATCCGGTCCCGGCGACGCCGGCGACGAAGCGCGACCTCAGTGGCCTTTACCTCTTGGTCGCCGCCGCGGCCGCGCTGGCCGCTGCCCTGACGGCCTTCTTCGTCTACGCGCCGAAGGGCTGATCCCGCGGCGCGTTGATGCCCAAACGGGCATTTCGAGATTCGACTCTAATCCCCTTCACTACTGTCGATGGAATGTCGACGCGTGCTAGCGTCGTTCTTTCGTCCATGGGAGGTGTGGTGATGTCGCGGGGATTCAATTTCAGTGCCGGTCCGGCCGTGCTTCCGGAGCCGGTGCTGCGCCGGGCGCAGGCCGAACTGCTCGAGTGGGGCGGTGAACGCGCCTCGGTGATGGAAGTGTCGCACCGCGGCAAGGCGTTCATCGCCGTCGCTGAGAAGGCCGAGGCCGATCTCCGCAAGCTGATGGGCATCACCGACGATTACGCCGTGCTGTTCCTGCAGGGCGGCGCCACCACGCACTTCGCCCTGCTGCCGATGAACCTGGCCGCCGCCGGCCAGCGTGCCGATTACCTCGTCACCGGCGCCTGGAGCAAGAAGGCCGCCAGCGAGGCCAAGCCCCATGCGGCGGTGAGCGTTATCGCCGATACCGCTGCGTCGACGTACACCACGTTGCCGGCGCCCGGCAGCTACACGATCGATCCGTCGGCCGCGTACGTGCACCTCGTGGCCAACGAGACGATCCACGGCGTCGAATTCCCCGATGCCATCGACACCGGCAGCGTGCCACTGGTGGCCGATTTCAGCTCGTCGATCCTGTCGCGCCCGATCGACGTTTCGAAGTACGGGGTCATCTACGCCGGCGCGCAGAAGAACATCGGGCCCTCGGGCCTCGTCGTGATGGTGATCCGCAAGGACCTGCTGGAGCGGGCCGGCCAGTCGCGCGCCAAGATCCTCAGCTACAAGGAGCACGCGGCGCAGGGCTCGATGCTCAACACGCCGCCGACCTTCAGCTGGTACCTCGCCGGCCTGGTGTTCGAGTGGATGCTCGAGCAGGGCGGTCTCGCCACCTTCGAAGCCAACAATCGCCGCAAGGCCGAAGCCCTGTACACCGCCATCGACGGCAGCGGCGGCTTCTACCGCAACCCGGTGGCGCTGGACGCCCGTTCGCTGATGAACGTGCCCTTCATGCTGAAGGACGCCGCGCTCGACGCTGCTTTCCTGAAGGAATCGGAGGCCGCCGGCCTGCTGGCGCTGAAGGGCCATCGCGACCTCGGTGGCATGCGCGCCTCCATCTACAACGCGCTGCCGTACGAGGCCGTTGCCGCCCTCGTCGATTTCATGGGCGACTTCGCCAAGCGGCACGGGTGAGCCATGGCTGACGAACCGCAAACGACGGCCGGGGAGGGCGGTAGCCCGCTCGACCTCGGCCAGGTCCGGGCCCGCATCGACGGCATCGACGAGACCATCCAGCAGCTGATCGCCGAGCGCGCCCGTTGGGCGCAGCAGGTCGGTCGGGCCAAGGGCCCGCTCAAGGCCGCCGTCGACTACTACCGCCCCGAGCGCGAGGCGCAGGTGTTGCGCCGCGTGGTCGACCGCAACGAGGGGCCGCTGGCGGACGAGGTGCTGGTGCGCCTGTTCCGCGAAATCATGTCTGCCTGCCTCGCCCAGCAGGAGCCGCTGAAAGTCGGCTATCTCGGCCCGGAAGGCACCTTCTCGCAGCAGGCGGTGCACAAGCACTTCGGCCATTCGGCCAAGGGCTTGCCGCTGGCCAGCATCGAAGAGGTGTTCCAGGAGGTCGATGCCGGCAATGCCGATTTCGGCGTGGTGCCGGTCGAGAACTCGGGGCAGGGCACCATCCAGTCGACGCTCGACATGTTCCTGACCTCCTCGCTGAAGATCTGCGGCGAGGTCGAACTGGGCATCCACCAGTATCTGCTGGGGCGCACCGGCCGGATCGAGGACATCGAACGCGTCTATGCGCATCCGCAGTCGCTGGCCCAGTGCAAAGCCTGGCTGCGCGCGAACCTGCCGAAGGCTGAACTCGTCCCGACGCCGAGCAATGCCGACGCGGCCCGCCGCGCCCGCAATGCCGATGACGCCGCGGCCTTGGCCGGGGAGTCCGCCGGCCACGTCTACGGTCTGAAGACGATCGCCGGGCCGGCCAACGACCGGGCCGACAACACCACGCGCTTCCTCGTGCTCGGCCGCGAGCTGCTCCCGACCTGCGGCCACGACCGCACCTCCCTGCTGGTTTTCGTCAACGACCAGCCGGGCGCGCTGTTCGGCATCCTCAAGCCCTTCGCCGACGTCGGCCTGTCCCTGAATCGCATCGAGTCGCGTCCGGCGCACACGCGGCGCTGGGAGTACGCCTTCTTCATCGACGTCTCCGGCCACGTGGACCAGCCGGAGATGCAGGCGGCCCTGCAGCAGCTCGGCGCGTTCGCCTCCACGGTGAAGATCCTCGGTTCCTACCCGGTGGCGGTGCTCTGATGGGGCGCGATTTCGGCGCCCTGGCCAGCCCGGGCATCCGAGGTCTCGCCAGCTACGACCCCGGCCACGACATCGTGGCCCTGCGGAACAAGGCCGGTGAGCAGGGCCTGCTTGAGCTGGGCGGCAACGAGAGCGCTTGGGGCGCCAGCCTGCTGGCGATGGCCGCGCTGCGGTCGGAGCTCGACACGCTCGAGCTTTACCCGGACCCGCGCGGTGGCGTGCTCAAGCACGCGCTCGCGGAAGCGTTCGGGGTGGCGCGCGAGCAGCTGCTGCTCGGCAACGGCACCCACGAACTCTTGATGCAGGTGGCGCAGGTCTTCGCCGGGCCGGAGCGCCCGGTACTGGTGTCGCGCTACTGCTTCGCCGTGTACCCGCTGGCCGCGCAGGCGGCCAACGCCCGGCTCGACGTGGTCGAGGCGCTGCCGAAGGAGCACCCCACGCAGCCCCGGGGCCACGACATCGACGCGATGATCGCCGCCCTGACGCCAGCCCATGGGCTGGTGATGCTGGCCAACCCGAACAACCCCACCGGCACCTGGCTCACCACGGCGCAGATCGAGCGCCTGCTGCAGGCCGCCGGGCCGGACACGCTGGTGGTACTGGACGAGGCCTACGGCGAGTTCCTCGCCCAGCCGGGCTGCGACTCTGCTTTAGGTTTGTTGCGTAAGTATCCGAATCTATTGGTGACGCGCACGTTTTCGAAGCTGCACGGTCTGGCTGCGCTGCGTGTCGGGGTGCTGGTCGCCGACCCGGGCGTCGTGGCCGTCATGGAGCGCGTCCGGGAGAGCTTCAACGTCAACAGTCCCGGCCTTGCCGCCGCGGCCGCGGCGCTGAAGGACGAGGCGCACATCGCCACTGTGCTCCACGAGACGGCGGGCAACCGCGAGGCGCTGGCCATCGAGCTGAAGGCCCGCGGCTGGTTCGTCCACCCGTCGCAGACCAACTTCCTGCTGGTCGACTTCGGCACGCCGGAGACCGCCGCCGCCATCGACCGCGGCCTGCTGGCCCGCGACATCGTCGTCCGGCCCATGCGCGGCTACGGCTTGCCGCAGTGCCTGCGCATCACCGTGGGCAAGGTCGAGCAGAACGCCCGGCTTTTGAAGGCGCTGGATGCCGTGATGGCCGAAACCGGACTGTCGGCGCTCGGCGCGGGAGCTTCCGCATGAGCGGCGGCAGCGCGGCCTGGATCGCTGCCGCGGGCCGTCCGCTGACCGGGCGGCTCCGCGTCCCCGGGGACAAGTCCGTGTCGCACCGCTCGGTGATGCTCGGAGCCCTCGCCGAGGGCATCACTCGCATTACCGGCTTCCTCGAAGGCGAGGACACCATCGCCACCGCGGCCATCCTGCAACGCCTCGGCGTGCGCATCGAGGCATCCGGCGAGGGGGAGCGCATCGTCCATGGCGTCGGTCTGCAGGGCCTGCGGCCCGCAGAAGGCCCGCTCGATTGCGGCAACGCCGGCACCGGCATGCGGCTGTTGGCGGGCCTGTTGGCCGGCCAGGCCTTCGAGAGCGTGCTGGTCGGCGATGCGTCCCTGAGCAAGCGGCCGATGCGCCGGGTCATCGACCCTTTGGCGCGGATGGGCGCGCGGATCGACAGCGAAGGCGGCCTGCCGCCACTTCGAATCCACGCGAAGAGTGTTTTGCAAGGCATTGATTATGAATGCCCCGTCGCCAGCGCGCAGGTGAAGTCGGCCATCCTGCTGGCCGGCCTGTACGCCAGTGGACCGACCACCGTCCGCGAGCCGCATCCGACCCGTGACTACACCGAGCGGATGCTCTCGGCCTTCGGTGCGGACATCGATTTCGCCCCGGGCGTCGCCACCTTGCGCCCCGGTCGGGCGCTCAGGGCCACCTCGGTCGATGTCCCGGCCGACTTCAGTTCGGCGGCCTTCTTCCTCGTGGCGGCCAGCGTCATCCCCGGTTCGCACCTGGTGCTCGAACGGGTCGGAGTGAACCCCCGTCGCACCGGTCTGCTCGAGGCCCTGCGCTTGATGGGCGCTGACCTCACGGTTCGCCCGGCGGGCGAGCAAGGTGGGGAGCCTGTTGCCGACATCGAGGTCCGGGCCGCCCGCCTGCGTGGCGCTGCGATCCCGGAAGCGCTGGTCCCGGACATGATCGACGAGTTCCCGGCCCTGTTCACCGCCGCTGCGCTCGCCGAGGGCACGACCATCGTCAGCGGCGCGGCCGAGCTTCGGGTGAAGGAATCCGACCGCATCGCGGTGATGGCAGCGGGCCTTCGTGCGCTCGGGGCGGTCATCGACGAAACCCCGGACGGTGCAGTCATCACCGGCAGCGGCTTCACCGCGAACGCCGCCTCGACGCCCAGCGAGTCGCGAACCGGGCGACTCCGCGGCGGACAGACCGACAGCCGTGGCGACCACCGCATTGCGATGAGCCTGGCCATCGCCGCCCAGTGCGCCGCGGGCGAGGTCGTCATCGATGACGTGGCGAACGTCGCGACCTCCTTCCCGGGCTTCGACGCGTTGGCGCGTGGGGTCGGGTTCGGGCTGCGACTCGCGTAGACTGCCGCCCCGCATGAGTCCTTCGACCTCCCGCGGCCGCGATCCGGCCACCGCCGCCGGCGCGACAGCGCCAGTCCTCACCATCGACGGGCCGTCCGGGTCGGGCAAGGGCACCGTCAGCCGAATGGTTGCCCATGCGCTCGGCTGGCATTACCTCGATTCCGGCGCGCTGTACCGAGCGGTCGGCCTGGCGGCTGCGTGGGAACAGATCGACCTTTCCGATGCCGAGGCCGTGGCGGCCTGCGCCTCGCGCACCGTCATCCGCTTCGATGGCGACGGCGAGGGCGAGCCCAAGGTCTGGGTGAACGGCAAGGACGCGACCCACCAGCTGCGCATGGAAACCGCCGGGGCCGCGGCCTCCGCGATCGCCGCACACCCGCCCGTTCGAAGCGCGTTGACCGATCTTCAGCGCAGTTTCCGCACCGATCCCGGCCTCGTGGCCGACGGTCGCGACATGGGGACGGTCATCTTCCCCGAAGCCCCTTTCAAGGTCTTCCTGACCGCCAGCGCCGAAGAGCGCGCCCATCGGCGGCATAAGCAGTTGAAGGAAAAGGGAGTTTCTGTTAACTTCGACAGTCTTCTGCACGAAATCTCGGCTCGCGACGAACGCGATGCCAGCCGTGCGGTGGCGCCCCTGAAACCCGCATCCGATGCGCTTTTCCTGGATTCCACCGGTCGGTCGATCGGCGAGGTGGTCCAGCATGTGCTGGCGCTCGTTCCCGAATCGATGCGACGGCCCTGAGGGCCCACGACGGCGCGCATCGTCCGCCGGGACCACGTACCGAAGAACCGCTCCGGCGCGCATCCCGCACGCCGGTTTTCCCACGCATCGCAAGATGCATTGCAGGTGGGCGCGTCGCGCAGGAATGCGGACGAAAGCCTGATGTCCAACCAGAGAAACTCCAATGACTGAATCTTTTGCCGAACTGTTCGAACAGAGCCAGACCGCGCTCAACAAGCTGAAGCCGGGCGCCATCGTGTCGGGCGTCGTCGTCGAGATCCGCAACGACGTCGTCGTCGTGAACGCCGGCCTGAAGTCCGAGGGCATCGTCCCGATCGAACAGTTCCGTAACGAAGCCGGCGAGCTGGAAGTCAGCGTCGGCGACACCGTCAAGGTGGCGCTGGACTCGCTCGAGAACGGCTTCGGCGAAACCGTGCTGTCGCGCGAGAAGGCCAAGCGCGCCATGGTGTGGGACGAGCTCGAAGAAGCGATGGAAAAGGCCGAGACCGTCACCGGCCGCATCAGCGGCAAGGTCAAGGGCGGCTTCACCGTCGACATCCGCGACGTCCGCGCGTTCCTGCCGGGCTCGCTGGTCGACGTCCGTCCGGTCCGCGACCCGGTCTACCTCGAGGGCAAGGAACTCGAGTTCAAGATCATCAAGCTCGACCGCAAGCGCAACAACGTGGTCGTGTCGCGCCGCGCCGTCGTCGAGTCGGAGCACTCGGAAGAGCGCGAGCAGCTGCTCGAGCGCCTGCAGGAAGGCGCGATCGTCACCGGCGTGGTCAAGAACCTCACCGACTACGGCGCGTTCGTGGACCTCGGCGGCATCGACGGCCTGCTGCACATCACGGACATGGCGTGGAAGCGCGTCCGCCACCCGTCGGAAGTCGTCAACGTCGGCGACGAGCTGCAGGTCCGCGTGCTGAAGTTCGACCGCGAGCGCAACCGCGTTTCGCTCGGCCTGAAGCAGCTCGGCGAAGATCCGTGGGACAACATCGCCCGCCGCTACCCGAACGGCGCCCGCGTGTTCGGCAAGGTCTCGAACGTCACTGATTACGGCGCGTTCGTCGAGATCGAGCCGGGCGTCGAAGGCCTCGTCCACGTGTCGGAGATGGACTGGACCAACAAGAACGTCAACCCGTCGAAGGTCGTCCAGCTCGGCGACGAGACCCAGGTCATGATCCTGGACGTCGACGCGGAGCGTCGCCGCATCTCGCTCGGCATGAAGCAGTGCACGCCGAACCCGTGGGAAGCGTTCGCGGCGATGAACAAGAAGAACGACAAGGTCTCGGGCCAGGTCAAGTCGATCACCGACTTCGGCATCTTCATCGGCCTGGAAGGCGGCATCGACGGCCTCGTGCACCTGTCGGACATCAGCTGGAACACCACCGGCGAAGACATCGTCCGCAACTTCAAGAAGGGCGACACCGTCGAGGCCGTCGTCCTCGCCGTGGACCCGGAGCGCGAGCGCATCTCGCTGGGCATCAAGCAGATGGAGCAGGACCCGTTCGGTTCCTTCGTGGCCCAGCGCCAGAAGGGTGCGATCGTGAACGGCACCGTCAAGGAAGTGGACGCCCGTGGCGCCACGGTCGACCTGGGTGATGGCGTCGAGGGCTACATCCGCGCCTCGGACATCGCCAAGGAGCGCGTGGAAGACGCCAGCCAGCACCTGAAGGTCGGCGACAGCATCGAAGCCAAGATCGTCGGTACGGACCGCAAGAGCCGCGTGCTGCAGCTCTCGATCCGCGCGAAGGACGAGGCCGAAGTGCAGGAAACCCTCGCCGAGTACAACAAGTCGGCGGCGGAAGCCTCCAGCGGCACCACCAAGCTGGGCGCGCT
This sequence comes from Silanimonas sp., assembly GCF_027531545.1. Classification (GTDB taxonomy): domain Bacteria; phylum Pseudomonadota; class Gammaproteobacteria; order Xanthomonadales; family Xanthomonadaceae; genus Silanimonas. The sequence goes on from NZ_JAPZSC010000006.1 coordinate 101,437, forward strand.
GCTGCGCGAGCAGCTGGGCAACCGCGAGTAATTGAAGCGACAACGGCGGCCCGGGTTCGCCCGGGCCGCTGCCCCTGAATGCGGCCGTCGAAGGGATCGATGACCAAGTCCGAATTGATCGAGGCGTTGGCGCTGCGCCAGCCCCATCTGAAGCCCGAAGACGTCGAGCTGGCGGTCAAGTCCCTGCTCGAGATGATGAGCGACTCGCTCACGACCGGGCAGCGCATCGAAGTGCGCGGGTTCGGCAGTTTCTCCCTGCATTTCCGCCCGCCGCGGCTGGGCCGCAACCCGAAGACCGGCGAGAGCGTCGAGCTGCCGGGCAAGTACGTCCCGCACTTCAAGCCGGGCAAGGAACTTCGCGAGCGCGTGAACCCCGTGGTTCCAGAATCGCCCTGATCCGTCGATAATCCCGCGATCCCTCCGCAACGGCGTGGTCGCATGCGTCTGATCCGCATCCTGCTGGCCTTCCTCTGCATCGCGTTCGGCATTGGTGTCGTCGCGCTGAACGCCGAGGCCGTGCACCTCGACCTGCTGTGGATCGAGTTCTCCCTGCCCCTGGGTCTGCTGCTGCTCTCTGTCCTGCTGCTCGGCGCCCTGCTGGGCGGCATGGCCGCCTTGCTGTCGCGTGGCGAGTCCACACCGGCCGCTCCGGCCGAAGACGAGGCGTCGGCCGGATGATCAGCGTCTGGTGGGTCCTGCTGCTGGTGCCGGCGATCGGCATGGCCGGGTGGTACCTCGGGCAGCGTGGCAGCGAGCGTCGCGGTGGCGCCCGCATCTCGAAGCTGTCGGCCACCTATTTCCGCGGCCTGAACTACCTGCTCAACGAGCAGCAGGACAAGGCCATCGAGGTCTTCCTGCAGATCGCCGAGCGCGACAAGGAAACCCTCGAAACCCAGTTCACGCTCGGCACGCTGTTCCGCCGTCGCGGCGAGGTGGACCGTGCCATCCGCTTGCACCAGAGCGTGATCTCGCGCCCGGGTCTTTCGGACGAGCAGAAGACGCGCGCGATCCTCGCGCTGGGCGAGGACTACATGCGTGCCGGGTTGCTGGACCGCGCGGAAACCCTGTTCGCCGACCTGGTGAAGCTGGGCTCGGCGGCGCCCCAGGCCCTGCGCCACCTGATGTCGATCTACCAGGCCGAGCGCGACTGGCAGCAGGCCATCGACCACGCGCGTCGCTACGAGCAGGCCACGCACGAGCCGATGGGCAAGCTGATCGCCCAGTTCGAATGCGAGCTCGCCGAGAAAGCGCGGTTGAAGGGTGATGGGGCGCTGGCCCGGCAGCACCTCGAGCGGGCGCATGCCGCCGACGCCAACAGCGTGCGCGCCGCCTTGCTGGAAGGACAGATCGAATTGGCTGAAGGCAACGACGGCGCGGCGATCCGCGCCTACGAGCGGGCCGCGCGGCAAGACATCGAATTCCTCCCCGAAGTGTTGCCGCCGCTGTTGGCGGCCTACGACAGGGGCGACGACCCGGCGCGGGCGCGGAGCTTCCTGCTGGAGATGGTCGAGCGTTATCGCGGCGTCTCGCCGGCGCTGGCCTTGGCGCGCCGCCTCGAAACCGAGGAGGGGGCCGGCGTGGCCCTGGAGTTCCTGCGCAAGCACCTGCGGCAGCGGCCGTCGATCCGTGGCGAAGCGGCGCTGATCGAACTCGCGCTGCGCAGCGAGAGCGACGACGCGCGTGGGTTGCTGGTCGCCCTGCAACAGATCAACGAACAACTGATCGTCCGCTCGCCGGGCTATCGCTGCCAAAGCTGCGGATTTGGTGCGCGTGCGCACCATTGGCAATGCCCGAGTTGCAAGCAGTGGGCATCGATCAAGCCGCTGCCGCACGTGGCCATCGAGTGAGGGGACGGTGAGTCCGCTGTTCGAGGCCTTGCTGATGGCATGGCCGCGGCTGTTGCTGGTGGCCGCCGTCGCTTTCGTGGTGGCCGAGGCTTGGCGTCGGCTGGCCCTTCGGCGGGGCGTGCTCGATGTGCCCGGACATCGCAGCAGCCATGCCGTCGCCACGCCGCGGGGCGCGGGCATCGGCATCGCGACCGCTTTCGCGTTGGCCGTGGTGCTCTGGGCGCCCCTAGGTACGGCGCGCGATGCGGTGTTGCTCGGCGGCTTGATGGCGGCGGCGGTGGGGCTGGTCGATGACCTTCGCCCGCTGCGGGCGTCGTGGAAGTTCGCTGGCCAGACCCTCGCGGCGCTTCCCGTCGCGATCGCGCTGCCACTGGCTCCGGAAGGGCTGCCCGTTGTCCTGCCGCCCGTCGTTGCGACGGCGGCGGGCGTGGCCGTCGTGCTGTTGTTCGTGAACGCTTGGAACTTCATGGACGGCATCGACGGCATCGCCGCATGGGCCGCCGTGGCGGTTTGCACCAGCGTCCTCGCCGTCGCGATCAGCAGCGGTGCGGCGCTCGTCGCCCCCGTCGCGATGGGTCTGCTCGCCGCCTGCCTCGGCTTCCTGCCGCTGAATTTCCCGAAGGCTCGGGCCTTCATGGGGGACTGTGGCAGCCATGCCCTCGGCTTCGGCTTGGCGGTGCTGGTGCTGGCCTCGCCCCGTTTGGAAATCGCCGGGGTGGCGCTGGTGGCGAGTGCGGCCTTCCTCGTGGATGTGCTCGGCACCCTCGTGCTGCGCGCCCGCGATGGTGAACGATTGGCGTCCGCCCACCGCCGGCACCTCTATCAGCTCGTCACGCGCAGCGGTTACAGTCACGCCCGCGTGACGATGGCGTACGCGGCATGGATGCTGGCGAGTGGGGTAGGGATGGTCATGGCCCAGCAGGCAGGACTCGAAGCCATCGCCGCGGCGCTGGTTTTCTTCTCCACGGTTTCCGCGTGGTGGTGGCTGCAACGACACTTCACATCGCATCTCAAGGAGCGTGGCCAGTGGTGAGTTCCCCCCGTCCACCCCGCTTCCCGATCAGCCGTGTCCTCGTGGTGTTGCACGACGTGCTCATGGTCGTGCTGGCGTGGCAGGCGCTGATCGCCCTGCGTTACGCGTCCATCGGCTCCAGCGTGCCGATGCACGGGTTCCTTGTCGAAACCGCCATCGTGGTCGCCGTGCAGCTGACGGTGTTCTGGCGCATGGGGCTGTATCGGGGACTGTGGCGGTTCGCCAGCCTGCCGGACCTGAAGAACATCCTGTTCAGCACCATGCTCGGTGGCCTGCTCGTCGCCATCCTGCTGTTCCTGTTCCGGGATCGGGCGGAAGGCGTGCCGCGCGTGGCGCTGGTGCTCTACCCGGTGGCCTTGGCCGTCCTTTTGGGGGCGCCGAGGCTGCTCTACCGAGCCTGGAAGGACGGCCAGGCGCTGCGCGCCGCGGCGGGACAGCGCGAACGCCTGCTGATCCTCGGTGCCGGCCCGACGGCGGAAAGCCTCGCACGCGACCTCCAGCGCAGCGACCGCTACCAGGTGGTCGGCTTCCTCGCCGACGATGGCAGCATCCAGGGCGCCAAGATCTACGGTTTGCCGGTGCTGGGCCGCATCAAGGACCTCGCGCATATCGCGGAGGAAGCGGCGGTCACGCACGTCGCGATCGCCCTGCCGGGTGACCAGAGCGAGCAGCTGGGCCGCATCGCGGCGCAGTGCGAGCGACTGAAGCTGCGCTTCAGCCGCATGCCCGCCCCGGAGGAAGTGCTTCAGGACCAGTGGATGCACGGCGCCCTGAAGGATGTCGCCATCGAGGATCTCCTCGGTCGTGATCCGGTGCTGCCGGACTGGGCCGCGATCCGCGAAACCCTCGCCGGTCGCTCGGTGCTGATCACCGGCGCGGGCGGGTCGATCGGTTCGGAGCTCGCGCGCCAGTGCGCCAATGTCGGCGTCGGCCAACTGGTTCTGGTGGAGCGCTCGGAGCTGGCGCTGCATGAGCTGCAGTTCGACCTGCGTGCCCGCTTCCCCCGGTTGCAGGCGGAGTACGTGCTCGGCGACTGCGGCGACGAGGCGCTGATGCGCCGACTCGTCGAGCAGTGGCGCCCCGATGAGTTGTTCCATGCCGCCGCCTACAAGCACGTTCCGCTGCTCGAAGCGCAGCCGCGCGAGGCGGTGCGCAACAACTTGTTCGCGACCGAAGTGGTGGCGAGGACGGCCGTCGCCGGCGCGGTGAAGACCCTCGTGCTCATCTCGACCGACAAGGCCGTCAACGCCATCAACATGCTGGGTGCCAGCAAGCGCCTCGCGGAGCTGGCCTGCCTCGCGCGCTGTGAAGGCTCCTCGACGCGGCTAGTCACCGTGCGCTTCGGCAACGTGCTCGATTCGGCAGGCAGCGTCGTGCCTCTGTTCCGCGAGCAGATCCGTCGCGGCGGGCCGGTGACGGTCACGCACCCGGACGTCACTCGCTATTTCATGACGATTCCCGAGGCCTGCCAGCTGATCCTGCAGGCCACGACCCTGCGCGAGGCCTCGGGCATCTTCACCCTCGATATGGGCCGTCCGGTGCTGATCCGCGTGCTCGCCGAACAGATGATCCGGCTGGCCGGCTTCGCGCCGTACCGAGACATCGACATCAGCTACTCCGGCCTGCGTCCCGGCGAAAAACTCCACGAGGAGTTGTTCCACGCCGACGAGAGTTACTCGCAGACCGTGCATCCGAAGATTTTCCTGGCCGAACCACGGCCCGTCGACCTCGCCGAGGTGGACGCTACCCTGAAGGCGCTGCGCCAAGCCGTGCAGCGCGACGACGACAGTGAGATCCGACGCGTGATTGCCGAAGCCATCCCCGAATTCGCCGCCACGGCCGCGAGCCGTATCACCGGGCCGTTCCGCCCGCAGGTCATCCGCGGCGGCCGCACGCCATGAGTGCGCGCGTCCGTTGTGCGGTCTTCCCCGTCGCCGGTCTCGGCACGCGTTTCCTTCCCGCCACCAAGACTGTGCCGAAGGAGATGCTCCCGGTCGTCGATCGGCCGCTGATCCAGTACGCCGTCGACGAGGCCATCGAAGCCGGCTGCGACACGCTCGTCTTCGTGACGAACCGCTACAAGCACTCTGTCGCTGACTACTTCGACAAGGCCTACGAGCTCGAGCAGAAGCTCGAGCGCGCGGGGAAGTCCGAACTGCTCGCGTCGATCCGCGACGTGTTGCCGCGCCATGTTCGGGCGGTGTTCGTGACCCAGGCGGAAGCCCTTGGCCTCGGCCATGCGGTGCTCTGTGCCCGACCGGTGGTCGGCGACCAGCCGTTCGCGGTGCTGCTGCCGGACGACCTGATCTGGAGCCGGGGTGCCGGCGCGACCCGCCAACTTGTCGAACTTGCGACGCAGCAACAGGCGAGCGTGATCGCGGTGCAGGACGTCCCGATCGAACAAACGCGCAGCTACGGCATCGTCGCGACGCGTGATTTCACCGGAAGCCACGGCGAAATCAGCGCCATCGTCGAGAAGCCGCGGCCCGAGGAGGCGCCCAGCACCCTCGCGGTGGTGGGGCGCTACGTCCTCCAGCCGGAAATCTTCGATCTGCTGGAGTCGACCAAACCGGGCGCTGGCGGGGAAATCCAGCTCACCGACGGCATCGCGGCCCTGCTCAAGGCGCACAAGACGCTGGCCTATCGTTTCGAAGGCCGTCGCTTCGACTGCGGTAGCCGCATCGGCCTGATCGAAGCGACCCTTCAGTACGCGCTCGAAGACGCCGACCTCCGCGATGCGGCGAAGGCGCTGATGCGTCAGGCCTTGGCCAAGGGCTGACGGCGCGACTCAGCCGAGAGCCGCGGCAAGCGCCGCGATGGCCGCGGCGCCGGACACCACGGCGCCGGCGTGCAGGCGCGTTGTGTACCGCTGGATCTCGAGGTCCCCGATGGCGCGCGGAGCCGGCCATCGGCCCGAGGGGGGCCATTGGCGCGTCTCGCGCGTGCGCCTCGCGATCCACGCCAGTAGCGCTGCCAGCAAGGCCGCGATCATCGCGGCGAGGCCCTGGAGCATCGCCACGAAGTCCGCCATCGCCTCGAGGGACGCTTCAGGGCTCAAGCGCCCCGCCAGCACGCGGTCCTCGAACACCCATCGCAGGCCCCACATCAGGCCGACCACCACGCAGGCGCCGGCGAGTGCGACGAGGATCATGCGGGTCCGGTCCGGTGGGCTTGATGGCGACATCGTCGGCGGGAAAGATGCAGGGGAGCCCTGATGCTATCGCCTCCCGCGCTACCCGCCCATGCTTGAACGCACCGCCACCGACTACTACCGCTCGACCGCCGGGCCCGGCTTGGAGGCCGCGCCGCTCCGCGGCGCCACGGAAGCGCGCGTCTGCATCATCGGCGGCGGATACGCTGGGCTGAACACCGCGCTCGGGTTGGTGGAGCGCGGCGTCACCGACGTCGTCGTGCTCGAAGCCGAGGCGGTCGGCTACGGCGCCTCCGGGCGCAACGGCGGTTTCGTCTTCGCGGGCTATTCGCGTGGCGAAGCCGCCCTGCTCGCTGATCTCGGCCCCGAGGCGGCACGGGCGGCGTACCGGCGGACCCAGGATGCCGTCGCCCTCGTACGTTCCCGCACCGAGCGTTACGCCATCGACTGCGACCGGATCGACGGTGGCGTGCTGTGGGCGAACTGGTTCCGCGACGGCGACGTGCTGGAGCGTCGCCGCCGCCTGCTGGAGACGCATTTCGACACGCACTGGCAGCCGGTGGACCGCGCGCGACTGCGGCGGCAGGTGAAGAGCGAGCGCTACAGCGCGGCCCTGTTCGAGCCCCAAGCCTTTCACTTCCACCCGCTCAAGTACGCGCGGGGTTTGGCCGGAACGCTCCGTCATCTCGGTGCGGCGGTCCATGACGCCACCCCGGCAATCGGCCTTCGAAGCAAGGGCAGCGGTTGGCGCGTGGAGACGCCGGACGGTTCGGTGGATGCCGAGCATGTGGTGCTGGCTTGTGGCGGCTACCTCGCTGGGCTGGTCCCCAAGGTCGATGCCTCGGTGCTGCCCATCGCGACCTACGTGATCGTGACCGAACCCTTGGGGCCGCGTGCCGCGGAAGTGCTCGAGACGCAGGCCGCCGTCTACGACACGCGATTCGCCTTCGACTACTACCGTCTGCTCCCGGACACGCGCCTGCTGTGGGGTGGGCGCATCTCGGTGCGCGATCGCGAGGCGATGGAGGTCGAACGCCTGTTGCGACGCGACGTGCTGCGCGTGTTTCCCCAGCTCGACGGCGTGCGCATCGATCATGCCTGGTCCGGCCTGATGAGCTACGCCCGCCACGAGATGCCGCAGATTGGCCGACTCGATGCGGGGCTGTGGCACGCGCAGGCCTTCGGTGGGCACGGCGTGGCCCCGACCACGGTCGCGGGCGAGGTGTTGGCTTCGGCGATCGCTGAGGGCGATCCCACGTGGCAGGCCTATGCGCCCTACGGCCTCGCCTCCGCGATGAAGCCCTGGGGCTTCGCCGGCGCACAGGCTACCTACTGGTGGCTGCAGGCCAAGGACGCGTGGAAGGACTGGCGCGAGGGTAGGGCAGCGCGCCCTTGAACGAGAAAGGCCCGGCGATGCCGGGCCTTTTCGTTTCGGATCAGCTCGGGGTCAGAGCGCTTCGAAGATGCCCGCCGCGCCCATGCCGGTGCCGATGCACATCGTCACCATGCCGTACTTCTGCTTGCGGCGACGCAGGCCGTGCACGATCGTCGCGGTGCGGATCGCACCGGTCGCGCCCAGCGGATGGCCCAGCGCGATCGCACCGCCCAGCGGATTGATCTTCGAGGGGTCGAGGCCGCAGGTGCGGGTGACGGCCAGCGCCTGCGCGGCGAAGGCTTCGTTGAGCTCGATCCAGTCGAGCTGGTCCTGCGTGAGGCCGGCCTGCTTCAGCGCCTTCGGGATCGCCTCGATCGGGCCGATGCCCATCACTTCCGGGCGCACGCCGGCGACCGAGAAGCTGACGAAGCGGGCGAGCGGGGTCAGGCCGTACTGCTTGATGGCCTTCTCCGAGGCCAGCAGCACCGCGCCGGCGCCGTCACTCATCTGCGAGCTGTTGCCCGCCGTCACCGAGCCACCCATGCGGAACACCGGTTTGAGCTTGGCGAGGCCCTCGACCGAGGTGTCGGCGCGCGGGCCTTCATCGGTGTCGACGGACTTCTCGATCAGCTTGACCGTGTTGCCGCCCAGCACCGGCACGCGGGCGCGCACGGCGTAGGGCGAGATCTCGGCCTTGAACTCGCCGGCGGCGATAGCGGCGAGCGCGCGACGGTGTGATTCGGCGGCGAAGGCGTCCTGGTCGTCGCGGCTGACCTTCCACTCCTCGGCGACCTTCTCGGCGGTGATGCCCATGCCGTAGGCGATGGCGACGTGCTCGTTGTCGAACACGCTCGGGGCCATGGCGACCTTGTTGCCCATCATCGGCACCATGCTCATCGACTCGGTGCCGCCGGCCAGCATCAGGTCGGCGTTGCCGAGGCGGATCTGGTCGGCCGCCAGCGCCACGGCCTGGAGGCCGGAGGAGCAGAAGCGGTTGATGGTCTGCGCGGCGATGGTGTTCGGCAGGCCGGCCAGCAGCACGCCGATGCGCGCCACGTTCATGCCCTGCTCGCCCTCGGGCATGGCGCAACCGATGATCGCGTCGTCGATCTGCGAGAGGTCGATGCCCGGGGCCTGCGCCACGACGCTCTTCAGCACGTGGGCCAGCAGGTCGTCGGGGCGGGTGTTGCGGAAGAAGCCGCGCGGGGCCTTGCCGACCGGGGTGCGGGTGGCGGCGACGATGTAGGCGTCTTGAACTTGCTTGCTCATGGAGGAAACTCCGAAGTCGGGCGCGCCGGCGGCCTTGGCCGCCGGCACAAAGGGTCAATTCCGCAGCGGCTTGCCGGTCTTCAGCATGTGCGCGATGCGCTCCTGCGTCTTCGGCATCTGGGCGAGCGCGACGAAGTGCTCGCGCTCAAGGCGGATCAGCCAGTCCTCGTCCACGGTCGCACCGCGGTCGATCTCGCCACCGGAGAGAACGGTCGCGATGCGCGTGGCGATCTCCATGTCGTGCGGGCTGATCATCCGGCCCTCGAGCATGTTCACCAGCATCATCTTGAAGGTGGCGATGCCGACATCGCCGGCCGCGGTGATCGTGCGGTTCGGCAGCGGCGGGCGGTAGCCGGATTCGGCCATGCCCAGCGCGGTCTGGCGTGCCACGTGCAGCAGCTCGTGCTCGTGGAAGACGACGATGTCGTTGTCGCGCAGCAGGCCGAGTTCCTTCGCTTCAAGGGCGGAGGCCGAGACCTTGCCCATCGCGACGGCTTCGAACAGCGGCTTCAGCTCGGCGAACACGTCGCCGTTCTTCGCCTTGGCCGAGGCACGGCCGGCGAACTCCTTCAGGCCGCCACCCGCGGGCAGCAGGCCGACGCCGGCTTCGACGAGGCCGATGTAGCTCTCGAGGTGGGCCACGGTACGAGCCGAATGCATCTGGAACTCGCAGCCGCCGCCGAGCGCGAGGCCGCGAACGGCCGCGACCACCGGCACCAGCGAGTACTTGATGCGCTGGCTGGCCGCCTGGAAGGTGGCGACCATCGCATTGAACTCGTCCAGCTTGCCGGCCTGCAGGGCGCCCAGGGCGCCGGCCAGGTCGGCACCGGCCGAGAACGGTCCCTTCGGCTGCCAGATCACCATGCCGCGGAAGTCCTTCTCGGCGATGTCGATCGCCTGCAGGACGCCAGCCAGCACGCCGTCGCCGACGGTGTTCATCTTGGTCTTGAAGCTCAGCACCGCGATGCCGTCGCCGTCGGTCCACAGGCGCACGGCGTCGGTTTCGAACACCGTCGTGCCGGGGTTGGCCGAGGCCTCGCCGATGACGGTTTCCGGGAAGCGCTGGCGGCCATACACGGCCAGCGCCGAGCGGGGCAGGGCAGCGTTGCGGGCGGGGCTGAAGCTGCCGTCCTTGCCGTGCACGCCGGCGCGGCCGTCGGTCACCCAAGCCGGCAGCGGGGCCGTGCCCATGGTCTTGCCGGCGGCGATTTCTTCGGCGATCCACGCGGCGACCTGCTGCCAGCCGGCGGCCTGCCAGGTCTCGAACGGGCCGAGGTTCCAGCCGTAGCCCCAGCGCATGGCGAAGTCGACGTCACGCGCGGTGTCGGCGATCGAGTGCAGGTGGAAGGCGGCGTAGTGGAACAGGTCGCGGAAGATCGACCAGAGGAACTGCGCCTGCGAGTGCGAGTGCGCGCGCAGCTTGGCGAACTTCTCGGCCGGGTTCTTGATCTTCAGGATCTCGACCACTTCAGGATTCGCTTCCGCGCCACTGGGGCGGAAATCCTGCTTGGCGAGATCGAGGACGAGGATGTCCTTGCCCTTCTTGGTGTAGAAGCCCGCGCCGGTTTTCTGGCCAAGCGCTCCCTTGGCGATCAATGCCTGCAGCCACGCAGGCGCGTTGAAATACGCGTGCCAGGGATCGTCCGGCAGGGTGTCGCGCATGGTCTTGATCACATGCGCCATCGTGTCGAGGCCGACCACGTCGCAGGTCCGGTAGGTCGCCGACTTCGGGCGGCCGATCAGCGGGCCGGTGACGGCGTCGACTTCGTCGAAGCCGAGGCCGAGGCGCTCGGTGTGGTGCATGCCGGCGAGGATCGAGAACACGCCGATGCGGTTGCCGATGAAGTTCGGCGTGTCCTTGGCGTAGACGACGCCCTTGCCGAGCGTGGTCGTGAGGAAGGTCTCGAGGCCTTCCAGCACGCCGGCCTCGGTGCCCTTGCACGGGATCAGCTCGGCGAGGTGCATGTAGCGCGGCGGGTTGAAGAAGTGCACGCCGCAGAAGCGCGGGCGCACCGCGGCCGGCATGGCGTCGGCGAGGCCGTTGATCGACAGGCCCGAGGTGTTCGACGCGACGATGGCATGCGGCGCCACGTGCGGGGCGATCTTCTCGTAGAGGTCCTTCTTCCACTCCATCTTCTCGGCGATCGCTTCGATGATGAGGTCGCAGTCGGCGAGGAGCGCGAGGTGCTGCTCGTAGTTCGCCGGGATGATCGCGGCGGCCTTGCCCTTGGCGGCCAGCGGGGCCGGGGAGAGCTTGCCGAGGTTGGCGATGGCCTTCTGGACGATGCCGTTCTTGTCGCCTTCCTTGGCCGGAAGGTCGAAGAGCAGCGTGTCAACGTCGGCATTAACAAGATGAGCGGCGATCTGCGCGCCCATCACGCCGGCGCCGAGCACCGCCACTTTGCGGATACGAAGCTGGGACATGAGGAACTCCGGTGGGGAGGAGAACGGGAAAATCGTGTGGAACGCTGGAGCGTACGCCGCCGTACGTTAAAGATACGCCGCCGTATGGTCAACCCGGGGCCGGGTGACCGCGGATCGGGAATCAGCCGGCCCGGAGACCGGCGGCGGCGAACCGCACCAGCTGCTGGGCGGCCTTTTCGCAGTGCTGCTTCTCGCTGGTGCCGGCCGGCCGCTTGATCAGGCCGAAATCCGCCATGGCGTAGGTCAGGGCACCGGCGACAAAGTCGAGGCGCCAGTAGAGGTCTTCCTTGGGCAGGCCCGGCACGCACTCGGCGATCGCCTTGGCGAATTCGCGCAGCACATGGCCGTAGTTGTCCGAGAGGAACTTGCGCAGGCCGTCGTTCTTCTCGGCGAACGCTCGGGCAAGGACACGCACGAAGGCCGCGCCGCCGTGCTGGCGATCCAGCGTGAGCGCGAGCGGGGGTTCGATGAAGGCGCGGAGCACGGCCTCGAGGTTGCCCGGATGGGCCTGCCGGGCTTCGACGAGGTGCTTCAGCCGCTTTTCGCTCATGTCGTCCATCCGGCGGCGGAAGACCTCGTTGACGAGGTTCTCCTTCGAGCCGAAGTGGTAGTTGACGGCGGCGATGTTCACGTCGGCGCGGCTGGTGACCTGGCGGAGCGAGGTCCCGGAGAAGCCGTGGATGGCAAACAGCTCCTCGGCGGCGCCGAGGATGCGTTCCTTGGTGTTGAAGTGGGTGGTGCTCATGCGGGCCTCGTTTCAAACGCTTGTTCGATGCTCCGGCGGCGGATGGGTGGCTGTCAAGTGCTTGATTGAATCAAGCGGACGATCGCGAACCTCCCTTGGGGTGGGGGGCATCGGGCGCGGCGCGGTTCCGGGCGTCTTCACACCCTCAGTCCGGACTGCGGAATGTGCCGTAACCCGCTGTCTTTTTTGATATTCGCTGCCTATACTCTCCGCCTTAGCTGTTTCCCTATTGACAAAGGTTTGCAAACATGGCTGTAGAGCGCACCATTTCGATCATCAAGCCCGACGCCGTCGCGAAGAACGTGATCGGCCAGATCTACGCGCGTTTCGAGAACGCCGGCCTGAAGATCGTCGCCGCGAAGATGAAGCACCTCTCGCGCAAGGAAGCCGAAGGCTTCTACGCGGTCCACAAGGAGCGCCCGTTCTTCAACGCGCTGGTCGAGTTCATGATCTCGGGCCCGGTGATGATCCAGGTGCTGGAGGGCGAGAACGCCGTCCTCAAGAACCGTGATCTCATGGGCGCCACCAACCCGAAGGACGCCGCGCCGGGCACCATCCGCGCCGATTTCGCGCAGTCGATCGACGCGAACGCCGTCCACGGTTCGGACAGCCTCGAGAACGCCGCGATCGAGACCGCGTATTTCTTCAGCGCCACCGAGCTCTGCGCGCGCTGAAGCACGGATGGGTACGGTTGACGCTCCTGCCGTAGTGCTGCCGCCGGTTCCTCCGGCGTCGGTGGCGCGCGTCAACCTGCTCGACCTCGACCGGGTGGCCGCGGAGGACTTCTTCGAGCGCGAGCTAGGCGAGAAGCGCTTCCGCGCCCACCAGGTGATGAAATGGATCTACCACCGCCATGTCACCGATTTTGGTGGCATGACGGACCTCGGCAAGGCGCTGCGCACGAAGCTGGAAGACCGCTGCGAGGCCCGCCCGCCGAAGGTGATGTTCGACAAGCCCTCCACCGATGGCACGCACAAGTGGCTGCTCGGCATGGATGCGGGCAATGCCGTCGAGACCGTCCTGATCCCGGACAAGAACCGCGGAACGCTCTGCGTGTCGAGCCAGGTCGGTTGCGGGCTGAACTGCCAGTTCTGCTCCACCGCGACACAGGGCTTCAATCGCAACCTGACCGCCGCCGAGATCATCGGTCAGGTGTTCGTCGCGGCGCGCCACTTGGGCAATGTCCCGCACAAGGACCGCAAGCTCACCAACGTCGTGATGATGGGCATGGGCGAGCCCTTGCTCAATTTCGAGAACGTCGTCACCGCGATGAACCTGATGCGCGATGACCTCGGTTTCGGCCTCGCCAGCAAGCGCGTCACCTTGAGCACTGCCGGCATGGTGCCGATGATCGACCATCTGGCGGCGCGCTGCGACGTGGCCTTGGCCGTCTCGCTGCACGCGGCCAACGACGAACTGCGCACACAGCTCGTCCCGCTGAACAAGAAGTACCCGATCGCCGAGCTGATGGCCGCCTGCCTTCGCTACGTGCGATCCACCAAGATCGATTCGATCACCTTCGAGTACACGCTCATGAAGGGCGTGAACGACCAGCCCGAACATGCCCGCGAACTCGCGGCGCTGATGCGCCAGTTCTGCCGCCAGGCGCAGGACGGCCATGCCGCGAAGGTGAACCTGATTCCGTTCAATCCGTTTCCCGGCACGCGCTTCGAGCGCAGCGGCGAAACGGAGATCCGTGCCTTCCAGAAGAAGCTGCTCGATGCCGGCATCCTGACGATGGTGCGCCGCACCCGCGGCGATGACATCGATGCCGCCTGCGGCCAGCTGAAGGGGCAGGTGATGGACAAGACGCGCCGACAGGCCGAATTCCGCCGCAAGCTCGAGGGCAGCGCGGATGCGGCGGCCTGATCGCCTCCTGCATCTGCTGCTGGCCGCCCTCGTCCTGGCGGGTTGCGCTTCCGCGCCCGCGCCGCGTCCTGCGGATCGCGACACCCCTCACCACACTTCGCCGATCGCCCAGCGCTCGATCAATGCCGCGCAGGCCTTGCTGGAGCGCGGCGATGCCGCAGGCGCGCTGGTCGAGGCCGAACTCGCGGTGAAGGCGGATTCGCGCAGCGCACAGGCGCGGGTGATGCGCGGTACCGCCTTGGAGGCGCTCGGACGGGGCCTCGAAGCGGGTGACGACTACAAGCAGGCCCTGCGGCTTTCGCCTGCGAGCGGCCCCGTGCTGAACGCCTATGGCGCCTGGCTGTGCCGGGCCGGCCGCACCGACGAGGCCCTCAAGGCGTTCAGTGATGCCATCGCCGATGAGTCCTACCGGCAGCCCACGCAAGCCTTGGCCAACGCGGGCAGTTGTGCCTCCGAAGCCGGGCGCGACGAGCAGGCCGAGTTCAATTTCCGGGCCGCTCTCACGCTGGCGCCCCAGCAGGCGCAGGCGCTCTCGGGCATGGCGCGGCTCGAACATCGCCGTGGCGATGCCCTGAAGGCGCGCGCCTTTCTCCAGCGCCGCGAAGCCGTGGCTCCGCTCACGGCGCCGGAGTTGGCCTTGGCCATCGAGATCGAAACCGCCGCGGGCGATGCCCGTGCCGCGGCGCGTTACCGCAACCAGTTGGCCACCCTCGCCGCCGAGGTCGAAGCCAGCTCGCCCCCCTCCGACACGGGTAGTTCGAAACAGTGAGCACTTCGGACCAGAACCACGGCATCGCCGCGCGCCTCAAGGCCGCGCGCCTCCAGCAAGGCCTCGAGATCGAAGCGCTGGCGCGCGAGCTCAAGAACCCCCGAGCGGTGCTCGAGGGCATCGAGCGCGGCGACTGGGCGCGTCTTGGCGCGCCCGTGTTCGCCCGTCATCTGGTCGGCCGCTATGCCAGCCGCTTGGGCGTGAGCGTCGATCTCGACGAGGTCGTCCAGTGCGTCGAAGCGCCGGTCCTTCGTCCGCAGATCTCCGTGTCCCGCATGGGCCGCATCGCCGACGTGTCGATGCGCAACGCGGCCTATGTCGGCGGCAGCCTGCTCGTGCTGCCGCTCGTGTACCTCGCGCTGTCGCGGACCGCCTCCGGTCCGGCCGAGTACCGCCCTCTCGATCCGGTGCCCGCCGAAATCGTTGCGCCGGCCCCGAGGGCGGCGGTGCCGTCTCCCGCCATGGCAGCGCCGTCCACGACGGCTGAATCGGCCCTCGCCGATGATGGCGACGCCGCCGTTCCGGTCGGTATCCCCGGCACCGAGGCGGTCGCCGCTTTGGCGCCAACCGACCTGCCCGTCGAATCCCCGTCCGCGTCGTCCGGCCCGACCCCGGTGTCCGCCAGCCTCGCTGGCGTGCTGCCTTCGGCGCCGCAGCTCGAGCTGCGTTTCACCGGTGACAGCTGGATCGAGGTCTTCGGGCGCGACGGCGGCGTGGTCGAGCGTGCACTCGCCCGTGACGGGGAGGCGCGCCGCTTTGCCGCCGCCGACATCGGCCGCGTCACCATCGGCAATGTCGAGGCGACGGAAGTCGTGCTGAATGGCTCGCGCGTGAACCTCGACGCGGTGCGCGCGGCGAACGTCGCCCGCTTTGCGCTATCCTCCGACGGCTCGATCGAGGCCGTCGCGCGTTGAAGCCGCGGGGGCCTCGCCCCATCCCCTGACAAGCCGCGGTTGCCGCGGTGACGGCTCATGTCCAACGACCAGATCGACGAATACGAACAGGGCGAACGCGTCCGCAAGTGGCTTCGTGACAACGGCGGCTCCGTGCTGGGCGGCATCGCGATCGGCCTCGCCGCCATCGTCGGCTTCCAGACCTGGCAGGGCCGGCAGGATGCGCAGAAGCTCGAGGCCGCCAAACAGTTCGAAAGCTTCCTCACCGCGCAGGAAGCCGGCGAAGCCGAACAGGCGGCCGGCCTTGCCGCATCGCTGACGGCCAACTACGCCGAGACGCCGTACCCCGCGCTCGCCGCCCTGCGTCGCAGCGCCGCCCTCGTCAACGAGGACAAGGCCGAGGACGCCCTGAAGGCGCTCGAAGGCGCACTGCCGACCACGCGCGACGAAACGCTGCGCCAATTGCTCCTGCTGCGCGCCGCTCGCGCCGAACTGGTGCTCGGTCGCCATGACGCGGCCTTGGCCCGCCTCGGTGGCATCGACCTCGACGGCTACGCCGCGCTCCGCGATGAACTCCGTGGCGACGCCCTTGCCGGCCAGGGCAAGCGCGACGAGGCCCGCGATGCCTACCAGAAGGCCTTGACGGGCACTGACGTCGCCTCGCCGACGCGTGTCCTCCTCGAACTCAAGCTCGCCGATACCGGCGGCTCCACGACTCCGGAAGCCTGATCCATGCGCAAGCTCCTCGGCCTGGCCATCGTCGCCGCGCTCGTCCTCCCGGGCTGCACCACCGTCCGCGACTGGTTCCGCACCGACAAGGCGAAGGCCACCGATCCAACCAAGCTCGTCGAGATCGAGGGTGCCCGCGAGGTCGAGAAGTTGTGGTCGGAATCGCTCGGTGATGGCGAGGGCAGCCTCGGCTTCCGCCAGCGTCCCGGCTTCGACGGCAGCACCCTGTACGTCGTCGCCGACGGCGGCGCGCTTCGCGCCATCGATGTCGAAACCGGCGACGAGCGCTGGGAGCGTGATCTCGAGGAACTCTCCAACAGCCGCGGCTGGCGTCTGTGGCAGAGCGGCGTCCGTGAAGGTGGGCTGCAATCCTCCGTCGGCGTGGGCGAAGGCCTCGTCGTCGTCGCCGGCCGCAGCGGTACGGTCTTCGCGGTGTCCGCGGAAAGCGGCGAGCCGCGCTGGGAAGCGCAGGCCTCGGCCGAAGTGCTCGCCACGCCGCTGATCGCCAATGGCCTGGTGGTGGTGCGCTCGCAGGATGGGCGGGTGTTCGGCCTGAATGCGGCGGACGGCAAGCAGCGCTGGGCGTTCGACCGCGCCATTCCGACCCTGAGCTCCCGCGGTGCCAGCACGCCGTTGGCCGCTGCGGGCCTGATCCTCGTGGGCAACGACGACGGTACGGTCGTGGCGCTTCGTCCGGATGACGGCTTGCCGGTCTGGGAAGCACCCGTTGCCGAGCCGGAAGGCCGCAGCGAGCTCGACCGCCTCGTGGACATCGATGGCGACCTCGCCGTCGGCGCCGATGCGGTGTATGCCAGCAGCGTCCGCGGCATCACGGCGGCGATCGCCATCGCCTCGGGCCAGATCGCTTGGACGCGTGACAACGGTGGCGCCAACAGCATCGATCTCACGGCCGATGGCGTCCTGGTGGCCGACAAGGGCGGCACGCTGTGGTCGCTCGATCGCGCGAGCGGCAGCGCCCTCTGGCGCCAGGAAGCCCTGATCCGCCGCCAGCCCACCGGCCCTGTTCTCGCCGGCACCTACGCCGTCGTCGGCGATCTCGAAGGCTACCTGCACTGGTTCGACCCGCGCACCGGCTCGTTCACCGCACGCGAGCGCGTCGGTGATGCGCGCATCGTTGCCACGCCCATCGTCACGCCGACGGGCACGGTCGTTGCCGTGACCGACGAAGGCCGCCTCGCGGCCTATCGCGTCGTCGAGTAATCGCATGCTGCCTCTTGTCGCGCTGGTCGGTCGGCCGAACGTCGGCAAGAGCACGATCTTCAATGCCCTGACGCGCACGCGTGACGCGCTGGTCCACGACCAGCCCGGCGTCACGCGCGACCGCCATTACGGCGTGTGCCGGCTTGATCCGACGCACCCCTTCGCCATCGTCGATACTGGCGGCCTGTCGGGCGAGGAGATCGGCCTCGCCGGTGCCACCGCCAAGCAAGCGCGGGCGGGCGTCGAGGAGGCGGACCTCGTCGTGTTCGTCGTGGATGCCCGCGAAGGGCTGGCCGCGCTCGACCGCGAGATCATCGGTTGGCTGCGCAAGACCGGCAAACCGCTGGTTCTGGCCGTCAACAAGACCGACGGACTCGTCGAATCCGACTGCATGGCGGAATTCGCGAAGTTCGGCATCGCCGACGCGCTCCCGCTCGCGGCCTCGCACCAGCGCGGCGTGCCCGACCTCGTCGAGCTCGTGCAGTCCCGGCTGCCGGCGGATCGCGATCTCTCGGTGCTGGAAGACGACCCGCAGCGCATCCGCGTGGCGTTCGTCGGCCGACCGAATGTCGGCAAGAGCACGCTGGTGAACCGCATGCTCGGCGAAGAGCGGATGATCGCCTCCGACGTGCCGGGCACCACGCGGGATTCCATCGCCGTCGACCTCGAGCGCGACGGCAAGCTCTACCGCCTGATCGACACCGCTGGCCTGCGGCGCCGCGGCAAGGTCGAGGAGGCCGTCGAGAAGTTCAGCGCCTTCAAGACGCTGGCCTCCATCGAGCACTGCCAGGTCGCCGTGGTGCTGGTGGACGGCACGGAAGGCATCACCGACCAGGACGCCACCGTGCTCGGTCACGTGCTGGAAGCCGGCCGTGGCCTCGTCGTCGCGGTCAACAAGTGGGACGGCCTGAGCACCTACGAGCGCGAGCAGAACCGCGTGTTGCTCGAACGCAAGCTGATGTTCGCGCCCTGGGCCGAGCGCATCACCATCTCCGCCCTCCACGGCAGCGGCCTGCGCGAGTTGTTCAAGGCCGTGAACCGTGCCCATGCCTCGGTGACGAAGACCTTCGGCACCAGCGAGATCAACCGTGCGCTGGAAGTGGCGTACGAAAGCAATCCGCCGCCATCGGTGCGCGGCCATGCGCCCAAGATGCGCTATGGCCACTCCGGTGGCAGCACGCCGCCGACGTTCATCGTCCACGGCTCGCGCCTGAAAGGCTTGCCCGAAAGCTACCGGCGCTACCTCGAGAACTTCTTCCGCAAGCGCTTCAATCTCGTCGGCACGCCGGTGAAGTTCGAGTTCCGCGAAGGCGAGAACCCCTACGAGGGCAAGAAGAACGTGCTGACCGAACGGCAGGTGGCGAAGCGCCGCCGGCTGATGCGCTTCTCGAAGAAGCGCTGACGGCGCGGCCGTTCCATGGCCGCCCGGCCCTTCGATCCTTCCTTGCAGGCGTTGGCGATCCGGCGCATGGGAGCCGCGCACCGCACGGATGCCGAGCGCGTGCCGCTGGCCCGCGCCCGCGGCCGCGTGTTGGCGGAAGGCATTCCCGCTGCCGCGCCTTCCGGGACCCTGTTGCCCGCGGGACATCGGCTGCGTCCTTCCGATCTTGGATTCTTGGCCGCGCGAGGCCTGGCGGAAGTGCCGTGCGCGCGGCGACCGACCGTCGCAGTGTTCAGCAGCGGCGACGCGCTGCGTCCGCCCGGGCAGGCGCTCGGCGCGGGCGAGCGTCACGATGCCGCCCGACCCGTGCTGCTGGCCTTGCTGCAGGCGATGGGACTCGATCCCGTCGCTTGGCCGATCCTTCCGGGTGACCCGTCGCGCGCTGCACCAGCCTTGCACGACGCCGCCCAAGCGTTCGACGTCGTCATCGCCTGTTCGGAAGCGGATGGTGAGCGCGGCCCCCGGCTTTCGACCCTGATCGAAGGTTCCACCGCGGCGCCGTTCGGCGAACGTGCTCCGCGTGCGGTGCTTCTCTCGCTGCCCGACGATCCGGAGCGCCTCGAGGCGATGTGGCCGGCGACCGGCGAGGCGTTGATCGAGGCCATGCAGGGCGTGGCCGGTGGGTTTCCTTCGGAGTGCGAGGTGGCGGCGGTGGCGGCTTTGGTGGCCGGCGGTGCGCACTTCTACGACGTGCGCGAGGCCGAAGAGCATGCCCACGGCCTGCCCGCCGGTGCGCTGCCGCTACCGCTATCGGCCCTCGAGGCGGGTGACGCCGTACTCCCCGCGGACGGCGCTCCGCTCCTGCTGATCTGCGCGCGCGGCCAGCGGTCGCAGCGCGCGGCCGAGCTGCTGCGCGAGCGGGGATTCGACGACGTCGCCAGCGTTCGCGGTGGATTCGACGCTTGGCGGTCCGCCGGATTGCCGCTCGCGTCGGGCGATGCTTCCTCCGCCGTCCCGACCTTCGACGCCGATGCGCTCGCGCGCTACGACCGACACCTCCGTCTGGCCCAGGTCGGCGCCGCAGGCCAGCAACGCCTGATGGCCTCGCGCGTGGTGCTGGTGGGGGCCGGCGGGCTCGGTTCGCCAGCGGCGTTCTACCTCGCGGCAGCGGGTGTGGGCACGCTGGTGATCATCGACGACGATCGGGTCGAGCGCAGCAACCTGCAGCGCCAGATCCTGCACACCGACGCCGCGGTCGGCTCGCCGAAGGTGGTTTCGGCGCGCGAGCGGCTGCTCGCCCTGAATCCCCGTCTGCGCGTGGAGGGCGTCGAGGCGCGCCTCCTTCCGGAAAACGTCGAGGCCCTGCTCAGCGGCGCCGATGTCGTCATCGATGGCAGCGACAACTTCGCCACGCGTTACCTCGTCGACGCGGCCTGCCGCCAGCTGGCGGTGCCGCTGGTGTACGGCGCGGTGGAGCGCTTCACCGGCCAGGTGTCGGTGTTCGATGCCGGCCGGCAGCGGGGCAGGGCGCCCTGCTATCGCTGCCTGTTCCCGGAGCCGCCGGGCGCCGACGCCGCACCAAACTGCGCCGAGGCCGGGGTGCTGGGCGTGCTGCCGGGGCTGATCGGGATGCTGCAGGCCACCGAGGCACTGAAGCTCCTGTTGGGTATCGGTGATCCGCTGGTGGGGCGCCTGCTCACCGTCGATGCGCTCGGCATGCGCTTCCGCGAATTGGCGCTGGCGGCTGATCCCGACTGCCCGGGCTGCGGTGCCCACGCCGTGTTCGACGGCTACGCCGCGATCGAGACCTTTTGCGCTTCGCGCTAACGGCGTGAATGTGGCATGCGATAATCCGCCGCTTTCCAGCACGGACCCGAAACCCCGATGAGTGCGCGCCTGCTCGACGGCAAAGGCATCGCCGACCGCTTGCTCGATGATCTCGCCGCCCGCGTGCAGGCCCGGCTCGCGGCCGGTCAATCGCGCCCGGGCCTCGCGGTGGTCCTCGTCGGCGACGATCCGGCATCGGCGGTGTACGTGCGCAACAAGCGCCGCGCCTGCCTGAAGGTGGGCATCGAGGCCCACGACTTCGACCTGCCCGCCGACACCAGCGATGCCGAGCTGATCGCGTTGATCGACCGTTTGAACGCGGATCCCGGCATCCACGGCATCCTGCTTCAGCTCCCGCTGCCCGGCGGCCGCGACGGCCGCGAGATCATCCAGCGCATCGACCCGCGCAAGGACGTCGACGGTTTCCATCCGGAGAACGTCGGCCGCCTCGCGCTGCGGCAGTTCGGCCTGCGCCCGTGCACGCCGCGGGGCATCACCACCTTGCTCGGCTACACGGATCGCCCGGTGCGCGGCGCGAACGCCGTGGTGGTCGGCGTGAGCAACCACGTCGGCCGCCCGATGGTGCTCGAATTGATGATCGCCGGCTGCACCGTGACGGCATGCCACAAGTTCACGCCGCGCGAGGTGCTGCAGCGGCAGATCGAGCAGGCCGACATCCTCGTCGTCGCCGTGGGCCGCCCGGGCATCGTGCCCGGCGAGTGGGTGAAGCCGGGCGCGGTCGTCATCGATGTCGGCATCAACCGGATGGACGACGGGCGCCTCGTCGGCGATGTCGGGTTTGACGTGGCGCGCGATCGGGCCAGCTGGATCACCCCGGTGCCCGGCGGCGTGGGGCCGATGACGGTCGCCACCCTGATGCAGAACACTATCGAAGCCGCCGATGCGGCCGATCGCCCCGGTCACGAGCTCTACACCTACGCCCGATAGGCTGGCCGCATGACCGTTTCGACCCCCGCCGCCGCCGCTCTAGTTCGCCCCACGCTGCGCGCGGTGGGCCTCGCCCTGTTGGTGCTGCTTGTCGCCGGCTGCAGCTCGATCGTCGGCAAGGCCACCCAGCGCCTCGCCGACAACCTCGGCAGCGCCGTGTTGAACGCCGACGACCCGTCCACCGTCCGTGACGGGCTTCCTGCCTACCTGCTGCTGCTCGACGGCCTGCTTGAGGGCGACCCCGAGAACGTCGGCACGTTGCTCGCCGCGGCGAACCTCAACGGCGCCTACGCCGGCAACTTCACCGGCAGCGACAGCGAACGGGCGAAGCGGCTGGCAGCCAAGGCGCTGGCCTATGCGAAGCGCGCCACCTGCCTCGAGGAAGAGGCGCTCTGCGCGACGCTCGAGGGCAATCCGGACGATTTCGCCGCGGCGCTCAAGGCCGTCGGCGACGAGCGCATCGGCCTGATGTACGGGCTCGCCGCGGCCTGGGCCGGTTACATCCAGGCGAACCGCGACGACTGGGGCGCGGTGGCGGACCTGCCCAAGGTGGAGGCCCTGCTCCAGCGGGTGGTGGCCATCGATGCGAACCACGACGGCGGGCTGCCGCTGGTCTATCTCGGCGTGCTGAACTCGCTCCGGCCCGAGGCCGTCGGCGGCAAGCCCGAGGTGGGCAAGGCTTACTTCCAGCAGGCGATCGACGCCTCCGAAGGGCGCAATCTGTACGCCAAGACGCTGATGGCGGAGTTCCATGCGCGCCTGGTCTTCGACCAGGACCTGCACGACCGCTTGTTGAACGAAGTGCTGGCCGCCGACCCGAAGGCGCCGCGCTACACGCTGATGAACACGCTGGCCCAGGCGCGCGCGAAGGCGCTGCTGGAGTCCGGCAAGGACTATTTCTGAAGGACGCCCCCCGATGATCCGCCGTCTCCTGCTCTCGATCCTGCTGCTGGCGTTCACGCCGGCGCTGCTCGCCCAGACCCAGACCCTGCGTCTCGCCACGCTGGCTCCGGACGGTTCGCCGTGGATGCGCGAGCTGCGTGCCGCGGCGGAACAGGTGAAGGCCGAAACCGGCGGCCGCGTGGAGATCCGCTACTTCCCGGGCGGAGTGATGGGCAATGACCAGGCCGTGCTGCGCCGAATCCGCCAGGGCGGCCAGCTTCAGGGCGGGGTACTCACCTCGAGCGAACTGTCGCTGGTTTATCCGGACGCGCCCGTCTACACGCTGCCGTTCATGTTCGCGAACTGGTCTGAAATCGACCGCGTGCGGCCGAAGGTCGATCCGCTGCTCGCGACGGGCTTCGCCGAGCGCGGCTTCCACATGCTGGGCGCCTCGGGCGTGGGCTTCGCCTACCTGATGAGCGCCAAGCCGATGGCCGGCGTCGAGGATGTCCGGCGCGCGAAGCTGTGGGTGCCGCAGAACGATGCCGTCGCGGAGATGACCTTCCGCGAGGGCGGCGCGAGCCCGATTCCGCTGCCGATCGGTGACGTCTTCACCAGCCTGCAGACCGGCATGGTCGACATGGTGGCGAACACGCCGGCCGGCACCGTGGCCCTGCAGTGGCACGGCCGCTTGAAGACGCTCTACGACCTGCCGTTGGTGTACGTGGTGGGCTTCATCGTCGTCGACCAGCGCGCGTGGTCGCGCATCGCGCCCGCTGATCAGGCCATCGTCGACCGCATCTTCAAGGCCGCGTCCGCGCGCGTCGACCAGACGATCCGCCGCGACGACGTGGCCGCGCTGGAGGCCATGAAGAAGCAGGGGCTCACCGTCGTGACGCCGACGCCGGCCGATGCCGAGTACTTCCGCGAGGTGGGTCGTCGGGTGCTCGCGCGGCTCGAGGCGGAGCAGGGCATCAGCCCGACCATCCTGAAGGCCATCCGCGACGCCAAGGCCTCCGGCACGGCCCCGGCGGGCGGCCAGCCTTGAGCGAAGGCGCGCTCCAGCGCGTCTTGCGCGTCTTGCATCGTGCCGAGGACGCCGTGCTGGCCACGGCCTTGGGCGGACTGCTGCTGCTGGCCGTGGTGCAGATCGTGCTGCGCGTTGGTTTCGACGCAGGCTTGGCGTGGGCCGAGGCGATCAGTCGCGCCGGCGTGCTCTGGCTGGCGATGCTCGGTGCCTTGGGGGCGGCGCGCCAGCAGCGCCACATCGCCGTGGACGCGATTCCGCGCCTGCTCCCCGATGCAGCGTGGCGGGCAGTGCACGTGCTCACCCAGTTCGCTGCCGCGGGCCTCTGCGGCTGGGCGGCGTGGGTGGGCTGGGGCCTGATGGTGTCCGAGCGCGAGTTCCCGCTGCCCTTCGTCGCCGGCATCGAAAGCTGGGTGCCGATGCTGGTGCTGCCGTTCGGCTTCGGCCTGCTGGCCCTGCGCTTCGTGCTCTCGGCCTTCGCGCCGCGGCCCATCGACGAGCCGGCGCCGTGAGCCTCGAGCTGCAGATCGGCCTGCTCCTGTTGCTCGCCGCCCTGGGCATGCCGCTGTTCGCGGTGATCCTGGGCATCGCGCTGGTCGGCCTGCAGGCCGCCGGCTACGAGCAGGCGGCACTCACCGAGTTCTACGGCCTTGGCGACATGCCGGGCCTGATCGCAATTCCGCTGTTCACGCTCGCGGGCTATCTGCTCAGCGAAAGCGGTGCGCCGAAGCGGCTGGTGCGGCTCTCCGACGCGCTGCTCGGCAGCTTGCCGGGCGGGCTGGCCATCGTCGCGATCGTCGCCTGTGCATTCTTCACGGCGTTCACCGGGGCCTCGGGCGTCACCGTGGTGGCGATGGGCGCGCTGCTGTATCCGGCCTTGAAGGCCGCCGGCTACCCGGACCGCTACAGCCTCGGCCTGGTCACGGCGGCGGGCAGCCTCGGCCTGCTGTTCGCGCCGTCGCTGCCCCTGATCCTCTACGGCTTCGTCGCGGCGCCGATCGCCACGAATCCCACGGTCAGCGTGCAGGACCTGTTCCTCGCGGGCCTGTTGCCGGGGGCGCTGATGCTGGTCGTCCTGTCTGCCCACGCGATGTGGGTGGGGCGAGGCGTCCCCTCGACAGGCAAGGCCTTCGATGCCCGCGAGCTGTGGGCGGCCGCCAAGGACGCGCGCTGGGAACTGCCCTTGCCGGTGGTGGTGCTGGCTGCGATCTACCAAGGCGTGCTTGCGGTCAGCGAAGTGGCGGCGCTCACCGCTGCCTATGTGCTCGTGGTGACGCTGCTGGTGCGTCGCGAGCTGGCCTTCCGCCAGTTGCCGGGCGTGATGGCCGAAGCCATGCGGATGGTGGGCGCCATCCTGCTCATCCTAGGTGCCGCGCGGGCCCTGTCGAACTGGTTCATCGACCAGGACGTGCCGGGCCGGCTCTACGCCCTCGTCAGCACCCACATCGACAGCCCGCTGGAATTCCTGCTGGTGCTGAACGTGTTTCTGCTGGTCGTGGGCATGCTGATCGACATCTTCTCGGCCATCGTCATCCTGACCCCGCTGCTGATGCCGCTGGCCGCCCAGTTCGGGGTCCACCCCGCCCACCTGGGCATCGTGATGCTGGCGAACCTGCAGTTGGGCTATTTCACGCCGCCGGTCGGTATGAACCTGTTCATCGCCGCCTACCGGTTCAAGGTGCCCGTCACGACGCTGGTCCGCGCCACGCTGCCTTTCCTGCTGCTCCTGGGCGCCTCCGTGCTCCTGATCACCTGGTGGCCGGCCCTGTCGCTGGCCCTGCTGGAGACCGGCGGAACCGGTTAGAATGTCGCGCTTCCCAGTTCCGGAGCAGTCCATGCTGCGTATCCAGGCGGAAGCCCTCACGTTCGACGACGTCTCCCTGATCCCGGCCCATTCGGCCGTGCTGCCCAAGGACGTCTCCCTCGCCACCCGCCTCACGCGTGGCCTCTCCCTGAACCTCCCGATCGTCGCCGCCGCCATGGACACCGTGTCCGAGGCGCGGCTCGCCATCGCGATGGCGCAGCTGGGCGGCATCGCCATCATGCACAAGAACATGAGTGTCGAGCGGCAGGCCGCCGAGGTCGCCGAGGTCAAGAAGTTCGAGGCCGGCGTCATCCGTGAGCCCTTCACCGTGACACCGGGCACGACGGTGGGTGAAGTGCTGAAGCTCACCGCCGCGCGCCGCATCTCCGGCGTGCCCGTGGTCGACAACGGCCAGCTTGTCGGCATCGTCACCGGTCGCGACATGCGCTTCGAGACGCGGCTCGACGCGCCGGTGAGCAGCATCATGACCGGCAAGGACCGCCTCGTGACCGTGCGCGAAGGCGCGACCGATGAAGAGGTCCTTGCCAAGCTGCACCAGTACCGCATCGAAAAGGTGCTGGTGGTTGATGACGCCTTCGCCCTGCGTGGGCTGATCACCGTCAAGGACATCCAGAAGGCCCGCGACAACCCGAACGCCGCGAAGGATTCGAGCGAGCGCCTCGTCGTCGGTGCGGCCGTCGGCGTCGGTGGCGACACCGAAGCGCGCGTCGAGGCCCTCGTGGCCGCCGGCGTTGACGTCATCGTCGTCGACACCGCGCACGGCCATTCGCAGGGCGTGCTCGACCGCGTGGCATGGGTGAAGAAGACCTTTCCGCAGCTGCAGGTCATCGGCGGGAACATCGTTACGGGCGAGGCGGCATTGGCGCTCGAGGCGCACGGAGCCGACGCGGTGAAGGTGGGCGTGGGCCCGGGCTCGATCTGCACCACCCGCATCGTCGCGGGCGTGGGCGTGCCGCAGATCACCGCCGTGGGCATGGTGGCCGACGCACTGAAGGGCCGCATCCCGCTGATTGCCGATGGTGGCATCCGCTACTCGGGCGACATCGCCAAGGCGATCGTGGCCGGCGCCTCGAGCATCATGATCGGCGGTCTGTTCGCCGGCACCGAGGAATCGCCGGGCGAGATCGAGCTCTTCCAGGGCCGCAGCTACAAGAGCTACCGCGGCATGGGCAGCCTCGGCGCCATGCAGCAGGGCAGCAAGGACCGCTATTTCCAGGACGCCTCCGACGCCGACAAGCTGGTGCCGGAAGGCATCGAAGGCCGCGTGCCGTACCGCGGCCCGCTGGCGAACGTGGTGCACCAGCTCGCTGGTGGCCTGCGCGCGTCGATGGGTTACGTCGGCTGCGCCAGCATCGAAGAGATGCGCACCAAGCCGAGCTTCGTCCGCGTGACCAACGCCGGCACCCGCGAAGCCCACGTGCACGACGTGCAGATCACCAAGGAACCGCCGAACTACCGGCAGTAAGCGATGACCGACATCCACAGCGACAAGATCCTGATCCTCGACTTCGGCGCGCAGTACACGCAGCTGATCGCCCGCCGCGTCCGCGAGCTGGGCGTCTACTGCGAGATCTGGGCCTGGGACCACGACCCGTCCGACATCGCCAAGTTCGCGCCCAAGGGCATCATCCTGTCGGGCGGTCCGGAGTCGACCACCGAAGCCGGCTCGCCGCGCGCGCCGCAGCCGGTCTTCGACCTCAAGGTGCCGGTGCTCGGCATCTGCTACGGCATGCAGACGATGGCCATGCAGCTCGGCGGCCTCGTCGAAGGTGGCCATGACCGCGAGTTCGGTTACGCGGAAGTGGAAGTGGCCTCGGCCTGCCGCCTGCTGGATGAGCAGAAGGACCACCCGGGCACGCCGCCGCGCATCGACGTGTGGATGAGCCACGGCGATCGCGTCACCCGACTGCCCGAGGGCTTCAAGATCACCGCCCGCACGCACAGCGTGCCGATCGTGGCGATGGCCGACGAGGCCCGTCGCTACTACGGCGTGCAGTGGCACCCGGAAGTGACGCATACCAAGCAGGGCACCGAGCAGCTGCGCCGCTTCGTGGCGGAGATCTGCGGCTGCGCCACGCTGTGGACGGCGGCCAACATCATCGAGGACCAGATCGCCCGCGTGCGCGCCCAGGTGGGCGACGACGAGGTGCTGCTGGGCCTGTCCGGCGGCGTCGATTCCTCCGTGGTGGCCGCGCTGTTGCACCGGGCCATCGGCGAGAAGCTCACCTGCGTCTTCGTCGACACCGGTCTGCTGCGCTGGAACGAGGGCGACCAGGTGATGGCGATGTTCGCCAACAACGCCGAGAAGGGCGGCATGGGCATCAAGGTCATCCGCGTGAACGCCGCGGAGCGCTTCTACGGCGAGCTCGCCGGCGTGCAAGACCCGGAGGCCAAGCGCAAGATCATCGGCCGCCTGTTCGTCGAGATCTTCGAGGAGGAATCGAAGAAGCTCTCGAACGTGAAGTGGCTGGCGCAGGGCACGATCTACCCCGACGTCATCGAGTCGGCCGGCAGCAAGACCGGCAAAGCGCACGTGATCAAGAGCCACCACAACGTGGGCGGCCTGCCGGAGCGCATGCACCTCAAGCTGGTCGAGCCGCTGCGCGAGCTGTTCAAGGACGAGGTTCGCCGTATCGGCGTCGAGCTCGGCCTGCCGCGCGAGATGGTGTTCCGCCATCCGTTCCCGGGCCCGGGCCTTGGCGTGCGCATCCTCGGCGAAGTGAAGCGCGAATACGCCGAGATCCTCGCCCGTGCCGATGCCATCTTCATCGAGGAGCTGCGCAAGGCGGGCTGGTACGACAAAACCTCGCAGGCTTTCGCCGTGTTTCTGCCGGTGAAGTCGGTGGGCGTGGTCGGTGATGCCCGCGCCTACGAGTGGGTGATTGCGCTGCGCGCGGTTGAGACCATCGACTTCATGACCGCGCACTGGGCGCACCTGCCGTACGAACTGCTCGACGTCGTGGCCCGCCGCGTCGTCAACGAGCTGCGGGGCGTCAGCCGCGTGGTCTACGACATTTCCGGCAAGCCGCCCGCGACCATTGAATGGGAGTGAGTGAGGCCGACCAGCACTGGATGCGCCACGCCCTCGAGCTCGCCCGAAAGGCCGAGCGCGAGGACGGCGAGGTGCCGGTCGGTGCCGTGCTGGTCGCTGCCGACGGCACGCTGTTGGCGGAGGGTGGCAACCGCAACATCACGGAACATGACCCCAGCGCACACGCCGAGATCGTGGCGATGCGCAGGGCTGGGCTGGCTCTGGGAAACCATCGTCTGCTCGGCGCTACGCTCTACGTGACGCTCGAGCCCTGCGCGATGTGCGCGATGGCGATGGTGCATGCGCGTATCGCCCGCGTGGTGTATGCGGCGACTGACCCCAAGACCGGTGCAGCCGGCAGCGTCTTCGACCTGCTTTCCGACCCGCGCCACAACCACCGCGTGGCGGTCGAGGGCGGAGTCCTGGCCGACGAGGCCTCGGCCATGCTGACGGGCTACTTCCGCGCCAAGCGCGCGAAGGGCTGATTCAGCCGTTGCGCCGGCGCTTCGCCAGCGCGATGTCGAGTTCGGTGTCGAGGCTTCGCACTGCCATGCTCACCTCGCGGCCCATCGCGACGGCGGCGCCGAGGAGGCAACCCATGCCGAGGATGGCCAGCACCGTGGCGATGATGCCGATCCGGGCCTCCACCAGCGCGCCGCCGGCCAGGGCGAGGCTGGTGCCGATGAAGCATCCCAGCGCCACGTAAAGCATCCAGCAGGCGCGCAGCACCAGCGCGGCGCGGCGGCGATGCTCGGCGATCTGCGTTTCGTGCTCGGACAGGGGCGGGGCTTCGCCGTCGGGATCGCCCTCGCCGAGCACCAGCAGCCGGAGACGGTCGACCACGCGGGCCAGCCGTGCGTTGGCCGAAATCAGCAGCGAGCCGGTCGCGGCCATCAACAAGGCCGGGGCAAGCATCGCGCCGATGACGGTGGGGTGGGCTAGGGTGTCGGTCAGCGGCATCGGAGTCTCCGGAACGCCCGGATGATCGCGCAGCGCCCGGCAGACTGACAAACGGCGTCAATTCAGGTGGCGCGCGGCACGGGACGCGGCCGGAAGCCTGAACGGAGTCGTTACACTCAGGTGATGACGAAGCCAGCCCCCGATGACGCCCGCCTGATCTGGATCGACCTCGAGATGACCGGGTTGGATCCGATGTCCGACTCCATCATCGAGATCGCCACGATCGTCACCGACCGTGATCTCAACGTGCTGGCCGAGGGGCCCTCGCTGGCCGTCCGCCATGACCTCGCCACTCTTGAGGCGATGGACGAGTGGAACCGCGGAACGCATCGGAAGTCCGGGCTGTGGGATCGCGTGCTGGCCAGCCCGCACTCCTTGGCCGAGGCCGAGGCGCTCACCTGCGATTTCCTCTCGCCGTGGATCGCCGCCGGCAAGTCGCCGATGTGCGGCAATTCCATCTGCCAGGACCGGCGCTTCCTCGCCCGCCTGATGCCGCGGCTCGAGAAGTGGTTCCACTACCGGAACCTCGACGTCTCGACGGTGAAGGAGCTCGCGCGTCGTTGGGCGCCGGGCGTCCTCGACGGCATGCAGAAGCAGGGCGCCCACACGGCCTTGGCGGATGCCCGGGAGTCCATCGAGGAACTCAGGCACTATCGTCGCCACATGGGTGCGCTCGGCGGCCAGATCGGCTGACCGGCGCGCCCATCCGCGACGCACCGGGAGGGAGGCATGCGGATTGCTGCACTGGCACCGGCGCTGGCCTGTTGGCTGGCGCTGTTCCTCGGCTTGGCCACGGGCACGGCGGCCGCGATGGATTCGAAGCCGCTCGCGGCGTACGCGCGCGACGTCTGGACCACGCGCAATGGCCTGCCGCACAACCAGGTCAACGACATCGCCCAGACCGAGGACGGCTACCTCTGGCTCGCCACCTGGGAGGGTCTCGTCCGCTACAACGGCCAGGATTTCACGCTGTTCGGGCCTCAGAACGTCGAGGCCTTCACCGACCAGGGCATCCGCAGCATCTCCACCCGCGTGCCGGGCAAGTTGGTGGTCTCCACGTCGCGCGGCGGCGTGATGATCCGCGAGGACGGCGAGTGGCGACGCGTTGGCGTCGCCGAAGGGCTGGCGCAGGAAGAAACCATGCGCGCCGAGTTCGATGCGCAGGGTCGCCTGTGGGTGGCGCACGAAAGCCAGGGCCTCGTGCGCATCGCGCCGGACGGAACGGCGACGCCGTTCGGTGTCGAGCAGGGCCTGCCCTCGGGCCAGATGTTCGCGCTGATGATCGATGCCAACGACGTGGTCTGGGCCGGCAGCGCGGAAGGCCTCGTCCGCATCGAGGACGACCGCGTCCAGGCCTTCGGCACCGCGGACGGCATGCCCCAAGGCGCAGTCTACGCGATCGTCGCGGCGCCGGACGGCGGCCTGTTCCTTGGTACGCACCACGGCGTGTGGCGTGGCCGCAACGGCGAGTTCCGCGTGCATGAGGCCGGTTTCTCGGATGACGCCGTGCCGAGCCTCGCCATCGATCCGCAGGGCAGCCTGATCGCGGGCACGGTGAACCGCGGCGTGTTCCGCGCGAAGCCCATCGGGCTCGAGCGTTTCAGCCGCGCCGGCGGCTTGCCCAACAACCGCGTGCCGGCCCTGTTCGTCGACCGCGAGGGCTCGATCTGGGTCGGCACGAACGCCGGCCTGCTGCGCTTTGCCGACACGCCCTTCGGCAGCTACGACACCTACCAGGGCCTGGCCGACAACTACGTGCGATCGGTGCTGCAGTTGCCTGACGGCAGCGTGCTGATCGGCAGCAGCGGCGGCCTGGATCGCTGGAAGGACGGTCGCATCGAGCCGGTGTCGAGGGAGGAGGGCGGCATCGGCAACGAAGCCGTGCTGAGCCTCGCGCACGGCCGCGACGGCAGCGTGTGGGTGGGCATGTATTCGCTGGGCCTCTACCAGTTGCGCGACGGCAAGGTGGTCAACCAGCTCGGTGCCGGCGACGGCCTGCTGGGGCCGCAGGTGCGCGCGATCTTCGAGGCCCGAAATGGCGATCTCTGGATCGGCACCAGTTCGGGGCTGTTCCGTCGCCGCGCCGATGGCCGCATCGACCGCTTCGACGAACGCGACGGTTTGCCGCGGAACTTCGTCGTGGCCCTGCACGAAGGGCGCGATGGGCGGCTCTGGATCGGCACCTCGAACGGGCTGGCCGTCCGCGAAGGCGAACGCTTCCGCGAGGTACCGATCCGGCAATTGTTCGACGCGCAGGATGTGTTCGGCATCCACGAGGATGGCGAGGGCAGCCTGTGGCTCGCCACCGATCGCGGCCTGCTTCGCCTGAAGGACGACGTTCTCAGCGGCGTCGGCGTGCGCCACGGCCTGCCCGTCGCGACGCTGTTCCAAGTGGTCGAGGACGGCTACGGCAATTTCTGGTTGACCTCGAACCGCGGCGTGTTGCAGGTGCCGCGGCAGCAGCTCGAGGAAGTCATCGAGGGGCGGCGCGAGCGGCTGGATGCGCTCAGCTTCGCGGAGGCCGATGGCCTCGCCAGTGCGCAGTGCAATGGTGGCGCCGGACCGGCCGCCATCCGCGCGGACGACGGCAGCCTGTGGATCGCCACCGCGCGTGGCGTCAGCGTGGTGCAGCCGGACCAGCTCGCGCGCTACCAGCGTCCGCCGCCGCCGGTGATCATCGAGAGCATCCGCGTGGATGCCCAGGCCCGCCCGGCGGAAGGGCGCCTCGTGCTGAGCCCGTCGGAGAGCCGGCTCGAGATCGACTTCGCCAGCCTCAGCTACCGGATGCCGGAGCAGATCCGCTACCGCTACCGCATGGCGGGTCTCGACGAGGGCTGGACCGACAGCGGCGCCGTGCGTTCGGCGCGCTTCAACCACCTGCCGCCCGGCAAGTACCGCTTCGAAGTCAGCGCGGAGACCCGCGGCAGCGGCACCAGCAGCGATGTCATCGGCATCGAGGTCGAAGTGCAGCCGCGCTTCTGGGAGCAGCCGCTGTTCCTCGTGCTGGGCGGGCTGTTGCTTGCCC
Organism: Silanimonas sp.; assembly: GCF_027531545.1. Taxonomy (GTDB): domain Bacteria; phylum Pseudomonadota; class Gammaproteobacteria; order Xanthomonadales; family Xanthomonadaceae; genus Silanimonas. Next base: position 133,668 of record NZ_JAPZSC010000006.1, read on the forward strand.
TCGGCCTCTACTGGGGCTATGCGCTCCGGGTGGACGCCCTGCAGCAGCGCGAGCGGGAACTCAGCCGGCTGGTCGAGGAGCGTACGCAGACGCTGACGCGGCAGAACACCGAGCTGGAGCGTCTCGCCGAGACCGTTCGCGAGCAGAGCAGCGCCTACGAGCTCCAGGCGCGCACGGATGCCTTGACCGGTCTGCCGAACCGCCGGCACATGGAAGAACGTCTCGCGGATTGCTTCGCGGAGGCGCAGCGCGACGGCAAGCCCTTGTGCCTGGGCGTGCTCGACCTCGACCATTTCAAGGACATCAACGACAACTTCTCGCACGCGGCCGGCGACCAGCTGCTGCAGGAGGTCGCGCGGGTGATGTCGGACGTGATGGGCGGCGACCACAACCTCGCGCGCTGGGGTGGCGAGGAGTTCGCCCTGCTGTTCGTCGACGCCACGCTTGAACAGGCCGCGGACTCCGCCGAACGCATCCGCCGACGCATCGAAGCCATCGATACCAGTGCTTTCGCGCCCGGTGCGCGCGCCTCGGCGAGCATCGGCTTGGCCAGCCGCACGGGGTTCACGCACCACGAGCGGATGATCTATCGCGCCGACGAGCGGCTGTATGCCGCGAAGCGCGCCGGACGCAACCGCGTCGAGACCTGAGCCGCCGGGCGTGCCCGGTGGACGGCGCCTCAGCGGTCGCCGTCGTCCAGCGCGTCCTGTACCGCTTTCGGAAGGCCCGAAGGCGGCGTGCCGTGGTGGTACACGTGCAGGTCGCGCTGCGGAAACGGAATCGACAGGCCACGCTGGCGCAGCTCGCGATGGATGCCTTCGAGCAGCTCGCTCTTCGCCGCCAGCACGTCGCTGGTGGCCACCCACGCCCGCAGCGTCAGTTGCACGCTGCTCTCGCCGAGTGCAGACACCAGAACGTCGGCGGATGGGTCCTTCAGCACGCGCTCGTTGGCGCTCGCGACGTCCAGCAGCGCCGATCGTGCCGCCGACAGGTCGTCGTCGTAGCCGACGCCCACCACGAGGTCGAGACGACGCGTGGGGCGGCCCGTGAAGTTGATGATCGGCGCCGTGGTGATCTGGCTGTTGGGCAGCACGATCACGCGGTTGTCGATGGTGCGCATCTGGGTCTGGAACACGCGGACCTGCTCGATCGTTCCTTCCAGCCCGGCGATCTGCACGTAATCGCCGGCCTTGAACGGGCGCAACAGGATCAGCATCACGCCCGAAGCGAAGTTCGACAGCGAATCCTTCAGTGCCAGCGCGATGGCGAGGCCGGCCGCACCGAGCACCGCCAGCAGCGATGCCGGGTTCACGCCCATCTGGGCCAGCGCCGCGATGATGACGACGATCAGCAGGCCGAAGTAGGCGATGTTGCGCAGGAAGCCGACGAGGATCGGGTCGGCGTTCGAGCGCTCCAGCACCCGCGCGAGGCCGTTGCTCAACTTGCGCGCGATCCAGACGCCGACGACGAGGATCAGCGCGACCGATAGCAGCTTCAGGCCCCAGGCCTCCAGCAGCCCGGCCCAGTCGGCTTTCTCAAACCGCGACTGCAGCTTGGCCCAGAGCCCGACCGCTTCCGCGGTCGAGGTCGGCAGGATCGGCGTCACAGCGCTCAGCCCTTCTTGTGCTGGGCGAGGCGCAGCCAGGTGTCGACGACGGTGTCCGGGTTCAGCGACACCGATTCGATGCCCTGGTCCATCAGCCACTCGGCGAGGTCCGGGTGGTCGCTCGGGCCCTGGCCGCAGATGCCGACGTACTTGCCCTTGGCGCGAGCCGCCGAGATCGCCATCGACAGCATCTTCTTGACCGCCGGGTTCCGTTCGTCGAACAGGTTGGCGACGATGCCGGAATCGCGGTCAAGGCCCAGCGTGAGCTGGGTCAGGTCGTTCGAGCCGATCGAGAAGCCGTCGAAGATGTCGAGGAACTCGTCGGCCAGCAGGGCGTTCGAGGGCACTTCGCACATCATGATGACCTTCAGGCCGTCCGGGTTGCCGGACTTGCTGCCCTGCACGAGGCCGTTGGCGGCCAGCGTGTCGATCACGGCCTGGCCTTCCTCGAGCGTGCGCACGAAGGGGATCATCACCCACAGGTTCTTCAGGCCCATCTCGTCGCGGACCTTGCGGACGGCGCGGCACTCGAGCGCGAAGCAGTCCTTGAAGTCCGGGTGGATGTAGCGCGAGGCACCGCGGAACCCGATCATCGGGTTCTCCTCGTGCGGCTCGTAGGCCGCACCAGCGATGAGGTTCGCGTACTCGTTCGACTTGAAGTCGGAGAGGCGGACGATGACGGGGTAGGGCGCGAAGGCCGCCGTCAGCGTGGCGATGCCCTCGACGAGGCGCTCGACGTAGAAGCTCACCGGGTCGGCATAGCCGGCGATCAGCGGATCGATCTGCGCGCGGATGTTGGCCGGCTGCTTGTCGTACTCGAGCAGGGCGCGGGGGTGCACGCCGATCTGGCGGGCGATGATGAACTCGAGGCGGGCGAGGCCGATGCCCTGGTGCGGCAGCTGCGCGAAGTCGAACGCACGCTCCGGGTTGCCCACGTTCATCATGATCTTCAGCGGCGCGGGCGGCATCTTGTCGAGGTCGGCGACGACCCGCTCGAAAGGCAGCTGGCCGGCGTAGATGAAGCCGGTGTCGCCCTCGGCGCAGCTCACCGTCACCAGCGTGCCGTCCGGAATCACCTTCAGCGCATCACCGGTACCGACGACGGCCGGCACGCCCAGCTCGCGCGCGATGATCGCGGCGTGGCAGGTGCGGCCGCCGCGGTTGGTGACGATGGCGGCCGCGCGCTTCATCACCGGCTCCCAGTCGGGGTCGGTCATGTCGGCGATGAGCACATCGCCGGGCTGCACCTTGTTCATCTCGGCCACGCTGCGGATCACGCGGGCGATGCCGGTGCCGATCTTCTGGCCGATGGCGCGGCCCTGGGCGATCACTTCGCCGCGCTGCTGAAGGCGGAAGCGCTCGATCTGGGTGGCACGGGCGCGCGACTTCACCGTCTCCGGGCGGGCCTGCACGATGTAGAGCTTGCCGGTGATGCCGTCCTTCGCCCACTCGACGTCCATCGGACGGCCGTAGTGCTTCTCGATGACCAGCGCCTGGCGCGACAGCTCTTCGATGTCGTGGTCGCTGATGGAGAAGCGGTTGCGCAGCTCGGCCGGCGTGTCTTCGGTGCGAACGCGCTCACCCGGCGCCTTCGAATACACCATGCGGATCTGCTTGCTGCCGAGCGTGCGGCGCAGGATGGCCGGGCGGCCGGCTTCGAGGTTCGGCTTGTAGGCGTAGAACTCGTCCGGGTTCACCGCGCCCTGCACGACCGTCTCGCCGAGGCCGTAGCTGGAGGTGACGAACACGACGTCGCGGAAGCCCGATTCGGTGTCCAGCGTGAACAGCACGCCCGAGGCGCCGACGTCCGAGCGCACCATCAGTTGCACGCCGGCCGACAGGAACACGTCCTCGTGCTTGAAGCCGTGGTGCACGCGGTAGGCGATGGCGCGGTCGTTGTAGAGCGAGGCAAAGACTTCCTTCACCTTGTGCACGACATCGTCGGCGCCGGTGACGTTGAGGAAGGTCTCCTGCTGGCCGGCGAAGCTGGCGTCCGGCAGGTCCTCGGCGGTGGCCGAGGAGCGCACGGCCACCGAGATTTCGGCCGCACCGGCCTCTTTGCACATGCGCACGTAGGCGTCGCGGATCGCGGCATCGAGCGCCTTCGGCAACGGGGCGTCGATCACCCAGCCGCGGATCTCGGCGCCCGCGCGGCCCAGTGCGTCGACGTCCTCGACGTCCAGCGTGCCGAGCTTCGAATAGATGCGATCGTGCAGGTGGTTCTCAGCGATGAATTCGCGGAACGCGTCGGCGGTGGTGGCGAAGCCGCCCGGCACCGAGACGCCCAGCTGGGCGAGGTTGCCGATCATTTCGCCGAGCGAGGCATTCTTGCCCCCCACCTGCGGAAGATCGGTCAGACGAAGGTCGTTCAGCCAAAGGACGTGGGCGTTCAAGGCAACTCCGGCACACCGCGAGGGGAAACGCCTATTTTCCGGGCCCGGCGCCCCGCGGACAAGCTTGATCGTCCCTTCTGGCGATTTCCGACCGATTTCCACGCAGAATCGAGGGCACACCCTTGCCGAACCGCTGCCCATGGCGATCCGCCCCGTGTATTTCGTGTCCGACGGCACCGGCATCACCGCCGAGACCATCGGCAACAGCCTGCTGACCCAGTTCGCCGGGCAGGCGTTCGAACGCCAGCGCCTGCCCTTCGTCGACACGCTCGAGAAGGCGCGGCAGGCGGCGGTGGCCATCCGCGAGGGCGGCGAACGCCACGGCAGCCGGCCGATCGTCATCAATACGGTCGTGGACAGCGAGTTGGCCCGGGCCCTGGCCGAGAGCGGCGGCCTGATCCTCGATGTCTTCGCGCCCTTCATGGCGCCACTGGAGGCGGAGCTGGGCCAGAAGCGGCAGCCGAAAGTGGGGCAGGCGCATGCGCTCATCGACCCCGACGCCTACGAGCGCCGTATGGACGCCACCAACTTCGCGCTGACGCACGACGACGGCACCGACCTCGACTACGACGAGGCGGATGTGCTGCTCGTCGGGGTGTCGCGCTCGGGAAAGACGCCCACCTGCCTGTACCTCGCGCTGCACTACAGCCTTCGCGCGGCGAACTATCCGCTCACGCCCGAGGACCTCGAATCCGACCGCTTGCCGGAGAAGCTGCGCCGCCACCGGCGCAAGCTGTTCGGGCTCACCATCGACCCGCAGCGGCTCCAGAAGATCCGCGAGGAGCGCAAGCCCGGCTCGCGCTACGCGACGCTGGAGGTCTGCCGCCGCGAGGTGTCGATCGCGGAGGGCATGTTCAAGCGCGAACAGATCCCGGTGCTCAGCACGACGCACACGTCGATCGAAGAGATCGCCTCGAAGATCGTCGCGCAGTTCGGCTTCCAGCGCAGCCATTTCTGAGGTTGAAGGCCGGGCGGGGCGCCTCTACATTCCAGCGATGCGCCAGAACCGCAGCGAGCTCCCGTACCCCGCCATCGGCCGCTTCGCGTGGCTGATGGGCCTGTATGGCGAGAACTTCGAGCGCATCGCCCGGATCATCGACCTCAAGCACGCGCCCGTCGGCCGCCATGTCTCGCGTGTGGGCGATGGCCTGGACGTCCATATCGAGCTGTTGGCGCGGCACGCCCACACGGTGGAACTCCGGCTCTCCTACGCCATGACCGATCCGGTCACGGGTGCGCCCGACCCTTCCGCGGTGCTGCGCGCCTACCTCGATTCCCGGCAGGCGGAAGCCACCAACTGCTACGTGGGTCGCCATTGGCAGGATGTGCTCGGCCTGCGACCGTCGCCGAAGGTGATGATGGGTCACCGGCTGCGCATGAACAGCTTCCTGAGCAAGTGGCTGGGCTATCTGGAAAGCCTCGGCCATGCGCGCTCGACGCTGGCCCACCAAGCCGAAGATGACGTCGAAGCGAATCAATCGATGACAGATGCTTGACGTGGCCGATCCTGCTGAATATGATGCGCGCCTCTCCTGAATCGGTGGGGCTATAGCTCAGCTGGGAGAGCGCTACAATGGCATTGTAGAGGTCATCGGTTCGATCCCGATTAGCTCCACCACTTCTTTGTTGAACCCTCTAAACGTCCCCATCGTCTAGAGGCCTAGGACACCTCCCTTTCACGGAGGCGACCGGGGTTCGAATCCCCGTGGGGACGCCAGCTTACGCTGATTCCAACGGCTCGCAGCAATGCGGGCCGTTTGTTTTTGCGCGCGTTTTGGTGCGTCGGGATTGCGGGATCGTTCGCCGCATCCCGAAAAGAAGACGCCCCGGCGAGCCGGGGCGTCTTCTCACGCGATCACCGTTAGCCGGCGTCGATCAGAACGACTGCGAGAAGCGCAGCCCGATCGAGCGGGGACGGATGGTGTTGGTGTAAACCTGACCGTTCGGATACTCCGGCACCACGCCCCGGGCGCCGCAGACGGTCTCCGCGCAGGCGGTGAACTTCGACACCTCGGCGCGCTCGTCGGCGATGTTGCTGGCGTAGAGGTCCAGCGACCAGTCGTTGCGGCGGTAGCCCATCGAGAAGTCGATCGTCGTGTAGGCGGCGAGGTTGCCGAGGATCGCGCGTTCGCGGAGCCGGAGGTCCGAGGTGCGCTCGCCCACGCGGGAGGCCGCTAGCTGCCAATAGGCCTCACCGTCGGCGAGGTCGAAGCTGTAGCGCGCCTGCGCGGTGCCCTTGAACTCGGGCGTCACCGGCAGCTGCGTGCCCTTCGGGGCCTCCGGCGTCGGGCAGGTCGTGACCGGGACGCCGCTGGCGTTGGTGAAGCCGCAGTAGTTCTCGGTCAGTTTGGCGTCGTAGAAGGCCACCGCGGCGCTGAGGTTGAGGTTGTAGGTGGCGGCCCAGTTCAGGTCCATCTCGAGGCCGTCGATCTGCGCCTGGTTGGCGTTCTTGATCTCGGTGAGGCCGTTGGCGCCGAGGATGCTGAACTGGAAGTCCTCCCAGTCCTGCCGGAACAGCGAGCCGTTGAATGCGAGGCGGTTCTCGAACCACGTGGTCTTCCAGCCGAACTCGAGGTTCGTCAGGTAGTCCGACAGGTAGGGCGGCAAGGTGCCGCGGCGGTTGATGCCACCGGGACGGAAACCCTCCGACCACGTGAGGTAGAGCATCCGGTCGTCGTCGATCTTCCAGCTCAGGTTGGCCTTGCCGATGTTCCCCGACTCCTTCACGCCCTTGTCGAGGTTGATGCAGGGCGCGCCGTTGAAGTCGGTCTGGTCGAAGCACGCGGCCTCGCCGGTGCGGCTGCTGTACCCGGCGCTGAAGCCGAAGAAGCCCTTCAGGCGGTTGTCGACGCGGAAGTGGCGGCCACCCAGCGTCGCCGTGAGCCGATCATTGATGTCGAAGGCGACTTCGCCGAACGCCGCCTTGTCGTCGTCCTGGCGGAACTGCTTGGTCAGCCACAGCGTGTCGCGCCAGCCGGTGACGGCGAGGGAATCGGCGATGCCGTCGATCTTGTAACGCTGCTGGATGTCGTGGTCCTGCTGCTGGAAGAAGAAACCACCGACGAAGCGCAGGCGGTTCTCCTGCGACGAGCTGAAGCGGATCTCGTGGCTTTCGCGCTTGTAGCCGTCCACCGCCTGGATGTACTGCGACGGGTTCACCAGCGCGCCGTCGTTGTCGTAGAAGTACGCGCCATAGCCCGCGAGGGTGTCGTACCAGAACGCGTAGTCGCTGTAGTCGGATTCGGTGTCGACGTCGCGGTCGAGGTTGGCGTACGCGTAGGTGACGTCGAAGTTGCCGATCTTGCCTTCGATGGTCAGCGCGGCCTGCGTCCAGCGGTCCTCGCCGCCCTCCGGGTTGAAGTGCGTGACGGCGAGGTCACCCACCTGCGGGTCGAAGGCGAAGAAGCCCGGCGATTCCTGGCGCTGGTGCATCACGGTGGGGGTGATGGTCCAGCGGTCGCCGAGTTCGAAGCGCGCCGCGGCGCGGAAACCCTCGGTGTCGATGCTGTTGTAGTCGTCGCGTGCGAGGTCGAAGTTGTTCTCGGTGCCATTGCCGCCGGAGTCGGCATCCCACGACGGGTAGGTGCGGGTGCCGCGCACGTTGTCGATGAAGCCGGCTTCCTTCTCCTTCCACGCAACCACGCGCAGGGCGGCGCTGTCGCCGAGCGGCTGGTTCACGAAGCCCTCGGCCACGTGGCCGGAGCCGCCGCTGGAGGTCTTGTCCACGCCGACCGAATAACCGGCCTCGAAGCCCGCCGTGTCCGGCTTCTTGGTGATGATGCGCAGGGTGCCGGCCTGCGAGCTGGCGCCGTACAGCGTGCCCTGCGGGCCGGACAGCGACTCGATGCGCTCGACGTCGTAGACGTGGATGTCGAGCGGGCCCTGGATGGTGGTCACCGGCTGCTCGTCGAGGTACACGCCCACGCTCGGCAGCGAGCCGGAATGGTTGCCGTCGCCGCCGCTGGCGACGCCGCGCATGTAGATCTTCGCGAAGCCCGGGCCGCCCGTCTCGTAGGAGACCGAGGGCAGGTACTTCACGTAGTCCTCGAAGTTGGTGATGTTCAGCTCGTCGAGCTTCTGGGCGTCGAGCACCTGCAGGCTGATCGGCACGTCCTGGAGGTTCTCGCTGCGCTTCTGCGAGGTGACCGTGATCGCATCGAGCGTTGCGGTGCGTTCCGGCTCGGGCGCCTGCGCGAAGGCCGCGGAGCCGAAGGCGAGGTAGATCGCGACGGCGAGGCGCCCTCGGTTGGGCAAGGGCCGAGGCCGTTTGGCGCCGGAAGGTTGGATGCGATGACTCATGGTCGACTCCCTGTGGACAGGCGTGTTGGACGCGATGGTGCGTGGTGGCTCAATGGAACGGCGGAACGGCGGGGTAGGCGTCGAGCACCGGGCCGAGCGCGGCCTTCAGCGGGTCGAGCCAGGGTTCGAAATGGCGCCAGTGGTCGACGCCATCGCGGTAGATCGGTTGGCGCACCTGCTCGGAACTCGCGGTGCGCACCGGCCGGGTGTTCTCGAAGAAGCGCAGGCAGCCGTCCTCGAAAGGCAGGCCGCAGTGGTCCAGCAGGCGGCGAACTTCGGCTTCGGTGTCTTCCACCATGGACTCGTAGTGGATGCGATGGACCCGGCCCGGCAACACGGCGTCGTAGTGCGCCATCAGGCGCACGTAGTCGCGGTAGTAGCGGCCGATGTCCTCGAGCGAATAGGTGAAGGCCTGCCCACGCGCGAAGTGCTGCTTGAAGCCGGAGAAGCAGCAGGCCAGCGGGTGGCGACGGGCGTCGATGATCGTCGCGTTCGGCAGCATCAGGTGGATGAGCCCGATGTGCTGGAAGTTGTTCGGCATCTTGTCGATGAACAGCGGTGCGTCGCTGCGACGATGGATGCGCGTGTGTTCGAGGTACTGCTCGCCCAGTTCGCGGAGGCGGTCGGCGCCGAGCGAGGCCAGCGCTTCGTGGTAGGGCAGGGGACGGCCGTCGGGGCCCTTGCCTCGCAGCTCGCGGGTGATCGAGATCACTTCGGGCAGTTCCATCGTGCCCTCCACCTGCGAATGGCTGGAGAGGATCTGCTCGATCAGCGTCGAGCCTGAGCGCGGCAGGCCGAGGATGAAGATCGGATCGCGCGCCGGGCTGCCGAAACCCCGGCGCGAGGCGAAGAAGCCTTCGGTGCAGGTGGCTTCGATGCGGGCGACGCGTGCCGTGGTGTCATCGGCCGAGTAGTGCAGCTGCGCGCGCCGTCGGCGGTTGCCCTGGTCGTAGTTCGCGAAGGCGAGGGCGGGCTCGGCGCGGTCCTCGTGGGCCTTGCCGAGCGCGAAATGCAGCTGCAGGCGGTCGTCCTCGGAGAGGTCGGCTCGCGCGAGCTGTTGCTGCATCGTCGCCACGTCCTCGTCGCTGAAGCGGAAGGTCTTGAGGTTGGCGAGGCTCCACCAGGTCTCGCCGTGGCCGGGCTCCAGCGCGAGGCCGCGGCGGTAGGCCTCGATGGCCCGGGCCGTCTCGCCGTGGGTCTTCAGCGCGTGCCCGAGGCTCAGCCAGAGGCGGGACTGCCCCGGATGCTCGCGGAGGATGCCTTCGTACAGGGCGATCGCCGGGGCGTAATCACCGATGCGGCACAGCACCACGGCCTTGAGGTTGCGGTAGTGCGCGTTGTCGGGTTGGGTGCGGAGCAGGCGTTCGATCTCGGCCAGCGCCTGCTCGGGCTTGTTGCCGCGATGCAGGACCATCGCGTAGTTCTGCCGCGCGGCGTCGAAGCCGGGTTCCAGGGCCAGGCAGCGTTCGAGCAGGGCTTCAGCGTCTTCCTGGCGGCCGAGGCGGGCGGCGAGCTCCGCCATCATCCGCAGCGCCGCGACGTCGTCGGGCGCGATGGCGAGGTGCTCGCGCAGATGGGTTTCGGCGTCGGGCAGGGCATTGGCTTGCAGGGCGCTGGCCGCGGCGATCAATCGCGGGTTGCGTTTGGCGGCGTCGAGCTGTCGGGCGAGTCGGCCGGGCGGCGACGTAGCGACGCCGGCATCGGGCCGGCTGGGGGCCTGCGGTACGCTGGTCGCGTGTGGCTCTGCTGGCATCGCCTGCCGTGCCTTTCATTTTTTCGTCACGGCAATCTAACGGCATGCGAGCATGGCCGTCCACCGGGACCGGGCACGACTGATGGGGGGAAGAATGGGGATGGAGTCCAACACGGTGCTGGCGCGCGCCATCGCATTGCCGGCCCTTTACTACGCGGGTGACGCGGCGCTTCGCCGTGACCAGCGGGCGGTCATCGCGCGCAGCTGGCAGCTGGTGGCCCATCAGGGCCTGCTGGCCGAGCCGGGCGACCACGTGGTCGAGCAGGTCGGTGACGTGCCGGTCCTCGTGGTGCGCGGTGCCGACGGCGTACTGCGTGCCTTCCCGAACGTCTGCCGACACCGGGCCGGGCCGCTGGCCTTCTGCAACGGCAAGGGCGCGCGGGCGTTGCACTGCAAGTACCACGGCTGGAGCTACGGGCTCGACGGGCAGCTGAAATCCGCCCCGGAGATGCAGGGCGCCGAGGACTTCGACGTCAAGGCGATCCGCCTTCCGCCGCTGCGCGTGCACGAGTGGCAGGGCCTGGTGTTCGTGGCGATCGATCCCGAAACGCCGCCGTTCGACGAGGTGTATGCCGGCATCGCCGAGCGCATCGCCCCGATCGACCTCTCGGCCATGCGCTTCCTGCGCCGTGAGCAGTACGACATCGCCTGCAACTGGAAGGTGTATGTCGACAATTTCCTCGAGGGCTACCACCTGCCGCACGTCCATCCGGGGCTGTCGAAGGTGTTGGACTACCGCGCCTACGACACCGAGCTTGGGGCCTGGCACTCCCTGCAGCACTCGCCGATCCGCGATGGCGGCGCGATGTACGGCGATGGCGACGCCTTCTACTACTTCGTCTACCCGAACGTGATGCTCAACATCATGCCGGGGCGCCTGCAGACCAACCGGATCCTGCCGCTGGGGCCCGACCGCTGCCGCGTGGAGTTCGACTACTACTACGTCGAGGACGAGCAGGCGCAGGCCCGCATCGCCGCCGACCGCGACTTCAGCCACGAGGTGCAGGAAGAGGACATCGGCATCTGCGAGGCCGTGCAGAAGGGCCTCGCCTCGGGTACCTACGAGGCCGGGCGCCTGTGCCCGAAGCGCGAGAGCGGGGTGTGGCACTTCCAGAACCTGCTGCGCGCGGCCTACGCCGCGGCGGGCGCGGGCTGAGGCCTAATGCGCGACCCGCGCTTCGACGTGCTGTTCACCCCGGTGGCCATTGGCCCCGTGGTGGCGAAGAACCGCTTCTTCCAGGTGCCGCACTGCAACGGCATGGGCCACGCGATGCCGCTGGCCCACGCCGCCATGCGCGAGGTAAAGGCCGAAGGCGGCTGGGCGGTGATCAGCACGGAGGAATGCGAGATCCACCCCAGCGGTGATCTCACGCCCTTCGTCGAGGCGCGGCTCTGGGACGACCGCGACATCCCCGCGCTGGCCCTGATGGCGGACAAAGTGCACGCCCATGGCGCGCTGGCCGCGATCGAGCTGACGCACAACGGCCCGACGGCCTCGAACCTGTTCTCGCGCGAGGTGCTGATCGCCCCTTCGCACCAGCCCTCGAAGTACGGCTACCCGACGCAGGCGCGGGAGATGGACAAGGCCGACATCCGCGACTACCGGCGCTGGCATCGCGAGGCGGCCGTGCGGGCGATGCGGGCGGGCATGGACGTGGTGTACGTCTACGCCGCGCACGATCTCTCGCTGGCGATGCACTTCCTGCAGCGCCGCCGCAACCACCGCACCGACGAGTACGGCGGCTCGCTCGAGAATCGCGTGCGACTGCTGCGCGAACTGCTGGAGGACACCCGCGAGGCCGTCGGCCACCGCTGCGGTGTGGCCCTGCGCTTCGCGACCGAGGAGATGCTGGGCCCCGAGGGCGTGGAGCTGGCCGAGGCGCGCGACATCGTTGCGATGCTGGCCGAGCTGCCCGACCTCTGGGATGTGAACGTCGCGGCCTGGTACAACGATTCCGTGCCCTCGCGCTTCGCCGGGGAGGGCGCGCAGGAACCCTTCGTCGATTTCGTGAAGCGCACCACCACCAAGCCGGTGGTCGGCGTCGGGCGCTTCACCTCGCCCGACACGATGGTCTCGCAGATCCGCCGTGGGATCGTTGATTTCATCGGTGCCGCGCGGCCCTCGATCGCCGACCCCTACCTGCCTAAGAAAATCGAGGAAGGCCGCGTCGACGACATCCGCGAGTGCATCGGCTGCAACGTCTGTGTTTCCGGCGACAACACCATCTCGCCGATCCGCTGCACGCAGAACCCGAGCATGGGCGAGGAGTGGCGCAAGGGCTGGCACCCGGAGCGCATCGCGCCGCGCCATCGCGAAGCGCGCATCCTCGTGGTGGGTGGCGGACCGGCGGGACTGGAGGCGGCGAGGGCGCTGGGCCAGCGCGGTTACGACGTGAGCCTCGCTGAAGCACGCCGTGAGCTCGGTGGACGCGTGACTCGCGAAGCGCGGCTGCCGGGATTGGCGGAGTGGGCCCGCGTGCGCGACTGGCGGCTGGGGCAGATCCGCAAGATGCCGAACGTGGCCATTTACCTCGATTCGCTTTTGGGCGTGCAGGACGTACTGGATTTCGGCGCCGAGCATGTGGTGATCGCCACCGGCTGCCATTGGCGCCGTGACGGCTACGGTCGCAGCAATGGCCTGGGCATCGCCGCACTGGGCGGCGCGATCAGCGTGGCCGATCCTGTCGCGGCGAAGCTTGCGGTGTCGGCACATCCGCCGGTGTTTACGCTGGATGACCTCATGGATGGCCGCTGGCCCAAGGGTCGCGTGCTGGTCTTCGATGACGACTACGGTTACTACGCCGGCGTGGCCGCGGAGGCCCTGCGTGCACGCGGCAACCCCGTTGTTCTGGCCACGCCTGACGATGTGGTTGGCGCCTGGGGTGGTCACACCCTCGAGTACCGCCACGTACGAAAGCGACTGGCGGCCCTCGATGTGGCAACCCGGGTGTCGGTCAACCTCGTCGCCGCCGAGTCCGGCCGCGTCACCCTGGAAGACGTCTGGACAGGTCGTCAGGAGCACCTCGCCTGCGACGCGGTGCTGCTTGTCACCTCCCGGTCACCCGATGATGCCCTGTACCTGGCGCTGCGCGAGCGCGAGCCCGAATGGCGCGATGCAGGCATCGTGACGGTCGATTGCATCGGCGACGCCCAGGCCCCGGGCATGATCGTTCACGCCGTCTACGCCGGCCACCGGCACGCGCAGGAACTGGGCGCGCCACGCGAAAGCGAGGTGGCCTTCCGCCGGCATTTCCACCACGATCAGGCGTAGGTGTCCACCAGGCCGCCGCTCGTGCCTTTCATCGGGGGCGGTTGCGGAATGGCCTGCAACAGCATCGCGGCGGTGCTGGCTTCGGCATCCATCGCCTTCCGAAGCACGGCATAGCTCACCTGCTGGTTGAGTTGCGCCTGTGAAAGCGCCGTCGCGCTGCGGACGATGGCAGCGGAAATCGGGTCCATGTCGTCATGGTTCCTCTCGAATCGAAGTGTGAATCGGCCGAGCCGGCAGAAACTTGACCGCCGATGCCAAGCCTCGCCGGTTCACGCGCTCGCCTTCACGGCGCGGCGCATGAGCAGGTTGTCCCGACCGGCGCTCAACCCGCGACCCAGGCGCCGGGGAGTTGGCCGGGTGCGGCCTGCAGATCGTCGTGGCCGGCGAGGGCGTCCACGAGCGCATCGACGACCACCCGGACGCGCGGGGCGAGATGGTGCCGGTGGGCGTAGTGCACGGCGATCTCGCGGTCGCCGGGGTCATGCTCGTTGATGAGCAAGGCCCTCAGCCGCCCGCTGCGCAGGCCGGGCATCGCGTGGTGCAGGCCCACCTGGGCGATGCCGCCGTGGGCCAGCGCGAGGTCGAGCGCGGCCTCGGGGTCGGAGAGCCACAGGCGCACACCCCGAGGGCGGAGATCGTGGCTGCGGTCGCCGCGGCGGAACCGCCACGGAATCTCGGCGCCGCCATCGAGGCGTATGCCGATGCACTGATGGCTGGAAAGGGCGTCGGCGGAAGGCGGAGCGCCGTGCCGGCGGAGGTAGGTGGACGACGCCACCAGCACGAGGGGCAAGCGTGCGACACGGCGTGCGACAAGTCCTGAATCTTCGAGGGTTCCGCCGCGCACGCCGATGTCGAAGCCATCGCCGATCAGGTCGACCTTGCGGTTCTCGAGGCTCAGTTCGATGTCCAGTTGCGGGTGTTGCGCGGCGAGGGACGGCAGGCAGGGCAGCACATAGCGGCGCCCGAACCCCGGCGGCGCGGAGATGCGCACGCGGCCCCGCGGCAGGCTGGCGTCCTGCGCCATCTCGGCCACCGCCTCGTCGAGCTGCCGAAGGCCGGGGGCGACCTGCGCGAGGAAGCGTTCGCCTTCCGGCGTCAGGCGCAGCTGGCGCGTCGAACGCTTGAACAGGCGCAGGCCAAGCTCGTCCTCGAGCCGCTGCACGCTCTTGCTGACGGCCGCGGGCGTGAGGTCGAGGCGGCGTGCGGCCGCACTGAACCCGCCGTTCGCCGCGGACTCGACGAAGGCAACCAGACGCTGGAGCTTGGGGGCGCTCATTTTCAAATTCAGGTTGAAGATGAATTTCCATTCTATGGCTTTCTGTCTTTCCCCGAGCGGATCAGGATGCCTGCCACCTCAACACCCGCAAGGACATCGTCATGAGCCATCGCATCCTCGTCGCCGGCGCATCCGGCACCATCGGCTCGGCCCTCGTGGCCGAACTCCTCCGCCAGGGCGCCGACGTCACGGCGCTCCGTTCGAAGCCCTCCAGCGAGGCCTCGCCCGTGCCCGTCGTGGTCGGCGACTTCGCCCGGCCGGACACGCTCGCCGAGGCGATGCGTGGTTTCGACACCCTGTTCCTGCTGCTGCCCTTGGCCCCCGACATGCTCGCGTGGGCCGCGAACGCGCTGCAGGCCGCACGTGACGCGGGCATCCGCCACGTGGTGCGTTCCTCGGGCGCGGGCGCCGACCCGGACAGTCCGATGGCGATCGCCCGCGTGCAGGGCGAGATCGACCGTCTCGTCATGCAGAGCGGGCTGCCGTGGACGATCCTCCGGCCGACCTTCTTCATGCAGAACCACGTGAACTTCAACGCTGGGGCGATCCGCGCCGGCACGCTCTACGCCGCGCACGGCGAAGGCGCGATGGCGGTGGTCGATGTCCGCGACATCGCGGCGGCTGCGGCCGTGGTGTTGGCCGACCCCGCCGCGCATTCGGGCCGCACCTACGACCTGACCGGCCCCGAGGCGCTGACGGAGGCGGAGCAGATGGCGCTCATCTCGCAGGAACTCGGTCGTCCCGTGCAGTACGTCGACGTGCCTCTGGACACCGCCCGCGATGCGATGGCGGCGTCCGGCATGCCGCCCGCCGTCGTCGACTGGCTGACCAGCCTGAACGCGATCGTGCGCAACGGCTGGGGCGCAGGCATCGCCGACGGCGTGCAGACCCTGACCGGACGTCCGCCCCGGCGGTTCGCCGACTTCGCCCGCGGGCACGCCCACGTCTGGCGCTGACGCCAAGGAAGATCGCGCGCCCGGAATGGGGTGGCCCCGGCCGGCCGGGGCACGCCTTCCGTCAGCCCGTCGGGTTCGACCGCCCCGAGGCGACGCCTGCCGTCGGTGGGGACGAAAGGATCGGCGGCACGTCGACGTCGACGTCGACGTCGATGGCCGGCGGCAGCAGCTTGTACATCAAGGGCGTGACTACCCGCGAAAGCAGCGTCGAACTCACCAGGCCACCGATCAGCACGATGGCCAGCGGGGCATAGAGCGCCGAGCCGCTCAAGGCCAGCGGCAACAGGCCGCCGATGGCCGTCACCGAGGTCAGCACTACGGGCAGGAAGCGCTGCTCGCCGGCCTTGGCGATCGCGGCGTCGAGCGGGAGGCCTTCGCGGCGCAGCTCGTTGGTGAAGTCGACGAGCAGGAGGCTGTTCTTGGTCTCGATGCCGACGAGCGCGACGAAGCCGATGATCGCCATGTAGCTCAGCGGGTAGCCGGCGAGGAACAGGGCGACCAGGGCGCCGAGGATGCCGAAGGGCACGACGCCGAGGACGATCAGCGTGCTGCGGAAGCTGCCGAACTCGAGCACGAGCACGGCGAGGATGCCGAAGGTGGCAATGATCACCGCGGTGCCGAGCCCACCGAGGCTGCTGGCGGCTGCCTCTGCCTCGCCGCCGGCCTCGATGCGGTAGCCCGCGGGCCAGTCCTTCGCGTCCAGCGCCCGGTACACGGCCGCCGAGACATCGCCCGACACGAAACCCTGCCGCACATTCGCCGTGACCGTGACCATTCGCTCGCGGTCGAGGCGCTGGATCTCGCTCGGGCCACTCACGAGCCGGGGTTCGGCCAGCTGCCGGAAGGGGATCGCCGCGCCGCTGCTGCGGCTGGTGAAGTACAGGTCGGCCAGCACCTCGGGCGTCGGATGGGCGCCGGTCGGCAGTCGCAGCTGCACGGCATAGTCGTCGCCGCGTTCATCCCGGAACCGCGCGCTTTCGACGCCGGCCGTAGCAAGGCGCGTCATGCGGTCGAGGTCGAGGCTCGGCACACCGAGCAGGCCCGCCTCGAGGGTGTCGAAACCGAGATCGAGGTCGATGCGCGGCAGGCGCAGCGGATTGTCGACGTCGCGCACGCCCGGAACGGCGACCAGCGTCGTTTCGACGTCGCGGGCCAACGTGGACAACGCCGCGAGGTCGGGGCCGACCACGCGCACCGCGATCGGGGCCTCGATCGGCGGGCCGTTCTGGAACTGCGCCACGGTGATACGCGCGTCGGGATATGCCGCGAAACGCCGGCGCAGGTCTTCCAGCAGGGCCTCGGAGCGGGCGCCGTCCCAGCGATCGAGCGAGACGAACACCTCGCCGACCGTGGTCTTCGTCTCCTCGGGGAACTCGTTGTAGTAGATCAGCGGGTTGCCGCGGCCGAGGTTCGCCATGCGGTGGACCACGCCCGGCGTCCCGGCCAGCACGCCATCGACGAAGCGCAGGGCGCGATCGGTCGAGTCCAGCGAGGCGCCTTCCGCGGCGTCGATCTTGACGAGGAACTGCGGCTTGTCGGCGGCAGGGAACAGCGAGAAGCCGAGGAAGGGCACGAGAGCCAGCGACGCGACGAACAGCGCGGTGCAGAGCAGTAGCGCCCGCCTCGGGGCGACCAGCGCCTTGGCCAGCACCGGGGCGTACACGCGGTGGATGGCCGACTTCAGGCCACGCAGCAGGGCATTGCCTTCGCCGTGCGATTCGCGCGGCAGGAAACGGCTGGCGAGAAAGGGCACCACGGTGAATGCCACCAGCAGCGAGGCCGCCACGGTCATCACCACGGCCAGCGGCAGGCCGCGCGTGAACTTGCCGGCCCCTTCGGGCAGGTTGAGCAGCGGCAGGAAGGCGAGGATCAGTACCGCCGTGGTGCCGAGGACGGCCAACGCGATCTGCCGCGTGCCATCGATGGCGGCGCGCACGCGGTCGGCGCCTTCACGCAGGTGCCGCGCGATGTTCTCGACCACGACGATGGCGTCGTCGACCAGCAGGCCGAGCGCGACGACGAAGCCCGCGATCGAAATCTGGTTCAGCGAGAAGCCGAGGAACCACAGCGCGGCCACGCCCATGGCCAGCGACAGCGGGATGGCGACCATGACGATGCCGGCGGCGCGGAACCCGAGGGGGAGCAGGGTGATCGAGACCAGTGCGAGCGCGATGCCGAAGTCGAAGCCAAGGCGGCTCAGGCGATGGGCGACGTTGTCCGCCTGCTCGAAGCCGACCTCGAGGCGGACGCCCGGGGGCAGGGTGGCGCGAAACTCGGCCAGCCGCCGGTCGAGCCCGGCCTGGACGTCGAAGATGCTGAAGCCGTCCTTCATGTTGGCGGTGACGAAGGCCGCGCGCTCGCCGTTGTAGCGCGCGAGGTAGGTCGGTTCCTCGGTGGCCCATCGCACGTCGGCGATGTCACGGAGCAGCACGGGGCGCCCGTTGCGTGTCGCGACCACCGTGTTCGCGATGGCCTCGACGCTGGCGTAGTCGCCGGTGCCCTTGAGGTTGTAGCGGCGCTGGCCGACGTCGACCGCGCCGCCGGGAATGCTTGCGCCCTCGCCGGCCACCGCGGCATCGACCGTGGCCACGTCGATGCCCAGCGCGGCCATGCGCGGCAGATCGAGCGTGGCGCGAACTTCCGGTGCGGGAAAGCCCCAGGACTCCGCGCGGCGGATGCCGGGCACGCTTTCCAGCGATTCCTCGAGATCATCGGTCAACTGCTTGAGGCGCCGACCGTCGAGGGCCGGTGCGACCAGCGCAACCTGCAGGATGTTCACGAGGCCCGGGTTGGCCTTGCGGAAGGTGATGTCACGCACGCCCGCCGGCAGCGATCCGCGGAGTGCGTTCACCTCGCGGACCACCTCGTCGTATTTGTCGTCCGGCGTCACCGTCCACTCGAATTCGATCTGGATGACGCCAAGCCCGCTCTCGCTGGTGGAGCGGATCTCCTTGACGTCCTCCAGTTCGGCGAGCGCGTCTTCGATCGGGTCGATGGCGAGGCGCTCGACGTCCATCGGATCGGCGCCGGGATACACGACCACCACCGTGGTGAGCGGAATCGGGAAGGTGGGGTCCTCCTGGCGCGGGATGGAGGCCATGGCGAAGGCGCCCAGGGCCACGAGCAGGAGCAGGGCGACGCTGGTGAACTGCCAGCGCTGGACGGCGAAGGACCAGGGGCTCACGGCGCACCGTCGCTCAGGGTCGAAACCGGGGTGCCTTCGGCGAGGTAGGCGGCGCCTTCCACCACCACCGCGTCGTTCGCGTCCAGGCCTTCGAGCACGCGGACGTGCTCGGACCCGACCTCCCCGAGTCGGAGGTCGAGCGGCACCGCCCGGCCGTCCCTCGCGACGAACACGCGCCCCCGTCCGTCCTCGATGGCGACGAGGGCCGAGGTCGGCACGGCGAGTCCCGTGTCGGCGGATGCATCGATCCGCGCGCTGGCCACGAGGCCGCTGCGCAGTGCCGCGGCGCCCTCGCCCGCGGGAGCCGAAAGCGCGAGGTCCACGGCGATGCCGCCGCTCGCCGCGTCGGCTTCGCCGCCAATCCGCGACACGGTCGCCGGCCACGGGAGGCCGCCGATCGCGTCGATGCGGATGCTCGCCCGATCGCCGACGCGGAGGCGCAGGCCGTCGCGGTCCGCGACCGTCGCGCGCAGCCGCCATCCCGCATCGCCGCCACTCACCACGAGGATGGGCGCACCGGCGCCGACGACTTCGCCGGGTTCGGCCAGGCGCCGCCTGACCACCCCGTCCGCCGGCGCGACGATCCGCGCGTTGCGGGCGGCGAACACCGCGCTGCGCACCTGGGCCTCGGCCACGATGAGGCGGGTCGTGGCGTCGTCGAGGACCTGGCGCGGCAGCAGTTGCTTCTGCACCAGTTCGGCGGCGCGTTCCCGGTCGCGGTGGGCCTGCGCCTGCTGCTCCTGCGCCTGCTGGAGCGCGGCATCGACGGTCGTCGGGGCCTGCGTCGCGAGCACCTGGCCCTTGCGCACGACGTCGCCGATATCGACGTCGATGCGATCGACCACGCCGCCGGAGAGGAAGCCGAGCGTCGATTCCTCGGCGCGCTCGAGGCGGCCGATCGCCGGCACAGGAAGCAACGTGGAGGCCGGCCGCGGCGTCTGGACCACGACCGGCACCGCGGTCGCGGCCGAGGCCTCGGCGCGACGGTCCGGGTCGGCGGAGCAGCCCGCCATGACGAGGGAGGCCGCGATCCACGCGGCGAGGCGAAGGGGCAGGGCACGCTGGCGCATAAAGTGTCCGATGTACACAATGTGGATAGTGTACACTCGCGATTCGCGCTATCGTCAAGCCATGTCCAAGCCTGTCCGGAAACCACGAAACGCCTACCACCACGGGAATCTCCGGGAGGCCATCCTGCAGGTCGCCCGGAGGGCGTTGGACCAGGGCGCCTATGAATCCTTGAGCCTGCGGGAACTGGCGAAGCGGGCCGGGGTGACGGCCAACGCCCCATACCGGCACTTCGCATCCAAGGACGAGATCCTCGCGGAGGTGGCCGCCGGTGGCTTCGTCCAGATGACGGAGCGCTTCGATGCCTACAGCGAACCCGATGCCAAGGAGCGCCTGATCCGGCTCTGCGACCTCTACACCGGCTTCGCCGTGGAGTTCCCGCATCTCTACCGGGTGATGTTCGGCATCGACAAACCCGCGCTGATGGAGCACTCCCCGCTGCACGAGGCGGCGATGGCCTGTTTCGGCCGGCTCGTGGCGGCCACGGCGGCCGCGTCGGCCCCGGGGATCCTCGACGAGATCGACCTGCTCAAGCGGGCCAATGCGATCTGGACCGTGGTCCACGGCTGGTCGCGGCTCGCCATCGACGGCATGACCGACTTCCAGCCCCCGGGCGCCTTCGCGCCGGCCGCGGACATCGTCGCGCCGGTCGTGCGTGGTTGGTGACGCCAAGGCGCGCAGGCCTCGATCCGCCCTTCAGCGTGTCCGGCGCACGCACTTTGCGAGGTTCGCCCCGCGGATGTCGTCGCCCTGAGGGCCGAAGCCGCCCGGCCACTGGCCCGGCGTTGCGGTCTTCGGGTCGCTGCGCTGCGCACCGGCGCCATGGACGTCCATCCACACGCGTCGCCCCAAACCGGGCGGTGATTCGACCTTGCCGAGGGCCGGCCCCACGGCGAAGTAGACGGCCAGCTCGCCCCGCGCATGGAAGGGCGCCGTCTCCGCCGCCGGGGGCGCGCTCTCGAGGTGGGTGGTCGAGGTCCACAGGTAGGCCGCCGGATCGGACAGGTCGAACACCGGGTCGAGCGCCGGCACGCGCGTGGTGTCGATGATCGACTGCAGTTCCTTGGCGGTGGGCAGGCGCCAGTCGTCGTGGCCGCCGAGCACGAGCCGGTCGCAGGTGGCGAGGGCCTCGGCCCACGGGACGGGCGTGCGGCTGTCGCCGCGCTGCCACGTCAGTCCGGTCGCGCGGTCCTCGACGACCTCGCCGCCGGCATGGAAGTCATTGGTGCCGTACGTCGGCCCGCGGACGAGGCGCAGCGCCAGGCGGTGCGGCGTCTGCATCCGGTTGGCGGGGTCCATCACCGGGTAGCCCTTGATCCTGCCATCGGCGAAGTTCACGCCGAACACCGTCTCGTCCCGTCCCATGGTCCGGCCGATGTAGCGGGTCGACGTCCACTCCTGCACGTCGATGGGGCGGCGTCCGTGGGCCGCGTCCCCCAAGCCGGTGCCGGCCGCGTAGGCGAAGGTGAAGGCCTTTGCATCGATGTACGGACGCGAGGTGGCCGGGTCACCGGTGAAGCCGCCGCGGAAATCGATCAGCGAGTACAGCTCGCGAAGGCTGGGCACGCGCCAGTCGTCGTGGCCGGCCAGCCGGCTCGCTTTCGCGGTCGCGCCGGTGTCCGCGAAGGCCACGGCGTCGATGGGGGCTTTGGCCCACATCAACCCCGTGACGGTGTCCGTGACGGTGCCGTCGCCATGGTCGACATAGGCCGTCGCGCGTCCGCCGGATGCGGCGTCCTGCCCGGCCAGCGGTTGGCCGGACGCGGGGCAGGGCATCGTGGCGCCGCTGACGGCGTAGCACTGATCCTGCTGGGTGCCGACGAGCGGATACGACGGCGTGGCCGCGGCGATGGGCATCGCGAGGCACGCGACGAGGAGGGCGGTGACACACGCTGCGCAACGGGTCATGGCAGTCTCCGGGAGCCTGCTCCCCATGATGCAGCGGGGGGGCTGATGCGTCGCAGGAGGCCCTCAGGGTTTGCCCACCGGCGCTGCGGCTGGCGCGGGCGGCGCCGGCAGGTCGGCCAGCGGCGGGCCGAAGCGGTACACGTCGGCACCGATCGCGTAGGCCAGCGGCCCATCCGGCGTGTGCAGGACGCGGATCTTGTTGACCACGCGGCCGAGGTCGACCGCCGTCCAGGTGGCCCCACCGTCGCGCGTCTCGAAGCCACCCTTGTTGGTGCCAACCCAGCCACGCTCGGCGTCGAGGAAGCCCACACCGAACGCCCGCACACCGGCATCGTCCACGAGGGGCATCTCCGTCCACGTGCGGCCGCCGTCGGTGGTCTTGGCGACGTAGCGCTGCGACCTTGCCGGGTCAGGGTCGTAGGACTGGATCGTCGCGTAGCCCACCTCGGGGGTCGGGAAGGCGCCTTTCCAGGTGATCTCGAAGCCGCGCGTCGAACGGTACACCGGCGTCCACGTCGCCCCGCCGTCCTCGGTGCGCAGGATGAGGGCGTTCGCCTGCTCGATGGCCGCGTCGGTCGCCGCGAACACGAGGCCACGCTGCGCATCGAAGAACTTCACGTCGACGATCATGCCGGCCTGGGCGGAGAGGTCGATCATCGACCACGTGGCGCCGCCGTCGAGGCTGCGCAGCAGGTGGGCCGGGCCGCCGACGCGACCGCCCACATGCACCACGGTGCGATGGCCCAGCTCGCCGGCGTTGATGAAGGGCTCGTGCACGATGTCGATGGCGCAGACGCCGCGCATCGCCAGCACCGTCGGGTCGTCGACCGGCGTCCACGTGCGTCCACCGTCTGCCGTGCGATACAGCGGGCGGGTATCGGTGACGCCGGGGAAGTAGTCGGTGCCGATGTTGCCGGCGAACCCGTGTTGCGCGTCGATCATGCCCAGCGCCCGGAAGTAGGTGCCCGGCGTGTCGTGCACCTTGTCCCAGTGTCGGCCGCCATCGGTCGTGCGGAAAATGCGACCCAGCCCATTCGCGTAGAGGCCGTTCTCGGCGTCGACGAACACGATGTCGTCCTGCTTGCCGCGATACGGCTCGGTCGGGAGTGCTTGCCAACGTGCGTCCGCGTGGATGGGCGAGGTTGCCGCAGGCGTTGCCGTGTCATGGGATGCCTGGGCGGGCAGGTTGGGGGCGAACAGGGCGAGGGCGAGGGCGAGGGCCAGCGGGGCGAGGCGCATCCGGGACGTTCCTTGGCGATCAGGCCGCCATCCTGCCGACCCGGGCACTGCAGCGCCCGTGCCTGATGCCCGTGTGACTTCTGGGACAGACAGGACGTTTGTGGAGGCGGGGCGCCGGTTCCTGCGCGATTCTGAAAACGGTTCACGACTCGCCGTCACTGGCGCGCACAGCGCGTTTGAGCACCACTTCGACATGCACCCGCAGGCGCTGATCGTGTTTCTGCACGAGTACCGCATCGGCTCCCCGGTGTTCGTCGACGCCCATGTCGACGGCGATCCGCTGCCACGCACGTTGCGCGCCTACGGCTGGCGCGGCACGCCGAGCCTCACGCTGATCGATCGCCAGGGCCGGGTGCGCTTCTCGCACTTCGGCGTTGTCGACGATCTCGTGTTAGGGGCGTGGGTCTGGAGGCTTCTCGCCGAGTCTCCGGCTCATCCTTGAAGCGATGACCCATCCTCGCCGAAAGTGGTGGCGTCGTTCAGGCGTTCCCTGAGGAGGCGGCATGCCATCGATCAAGCTACCTACGGGCTCCGTTCACTACACCGAGCATGGGCAGGGTGTCCCCCTTGTTTTGCTCCACGCCAACCCCGGCGACAGCAAGGATTTCGAGGCCGTTGTTCCCGCGCTTTCAAAAACCTACCGCGTTCTCGCGCTTGACTGGCCGGGCTACGGTCAATCGGCTCTTCCACAACAGCCTGAATGGGTTGGGGTGCTGTTCTTCTACCAAGTCCTGCGTGAGTTCCTGGCAGCGTTGGCATTGCCGCCCGCTTGCTTCATTGGAAACTCGCTTGGCGGCAATGCCGCTGCACGTCTCGCCGCAGAGTCACCCGAGCTCGTCCGCGGCTTGGTGCTGGTTGCCCCGGGGGGATTCACGACCCCGAGTTTGGTTTCGCGCAACTTCTGCAAGCTGCAGGGCAGCCGGTTTTCTCTTTCGCCCCGTCGCTTTGCAAGTCTGTATCTCAAGCACCGCACAGCCACGACACGGGCCATGCTGGAGCGCGCGTCCACAACACAGGCCGCAGCACCACAGATCATGCTCAATCGTGCCCTCTGGCGTGGCTTCGCCACGCCGGACAACGACCTTCGAACCGTTGCGCCGAAGATCAAGGCACCCACATTGCTGCTCTTCGGCAAAAGCGATCCCGTGATTCCAGCCGGAAAAGACGGAAGGGTGGCAGCGCGGTGCATACCGTCAGCGCAGTTCAAAGCTCTGCCATGTGGCCACGCTTCATTTGCGGAGGTGCCAGAGCTGTTTCTGGAAGAAGTACAGCCATTCTTGGCGGCATGTAGCGCCTGACAATTCAAGCAAGCCGACTCCGCATCGCGGCTCGATGTTGTTCAATACGTGGCGCGGCCTCTGCTAAAGCCGACCGTCGACGGCGCGGCCATTTCGTGCACTACTGTCCGGGTGAGCCCGCGCCGAACCACCGCCACCCGCAACCTCGCCGCCGCCCGTGGCGCGCTCCAGATCGGCGTGGCCGGCACCGTCGCCGCCGCCACGCTGGCGGAAGCCGTGCACATGGCGGTGCTGTCGACCACCCCATGGGGGATCGGGCGGCCCCTGGCGAGGACCATCTACGCGAGTGTCCGCGGCGTTGCGGGCCTTGCAGGGCAGGGCGGCGATCGTCTGCTGTCCCTACTGGCGCCTCGCCTCGGGTCGGACACCCGCCGACGCCTTTCGCCTCCCGTGCCGTTGGGCGTCCAAGCGGCGCTCAATGGGGTCCTCGGCGACCGGCTCGATCAGGTGGCCCCGGCGACGGTGCTGCCCATGCGCCTTCATCCGCACCGTTCGTCGCGCGTGGCGCGTCGAACGGCCGTGGCGGGTGACGTGGTCTTCGTCCATGGCCTGTGCATGCACGATCGCCATTGGCAGGACGAAGCGGCGGACGCGGTCGATCTCGGTCGTGCACTGTCGATGGTCCACGAGCTACGGCCGCTTTACGCGCGATACAACTCCGGCCGGCCGATCGAAGAGAACGGTCGCCGTCTGGCAAAGATCCTGGAGCGTCGCGAGTTACGGCCCGCCAGTACAGACCGGCCCCTGCATCTGGTCGCCCACAGCCTAGGGGGGCTGGTCGTTCGTAGCGCCATCGCCGCGGGTGTCGAGCATGGGCACCGATGGCCGCAACGCCTCGGGCATGTGGTTTGCCTGGGGACGCCGCACGAGGGGGCTCCCCTGGAGCGGCTTGGTGCATCGATCGAGACGCTGCTTGCGCTCAACCGGTTTTCCGCGCCTTGGGCGATGCTGGGCCGCCTTCGCAGCATCGCGATTCGCCAACTCGGGGACGCCGCCGTGCCGTCATGGCCATCGTCGCTCGACGGCGTGCATTTGCATCTCGTGGCCGGGTGCCAGACACGGCGTGGTCCTCGGGCCGCGCACGAGCACTGGGGGGACGGGCTGGTCCCGGTCGCCAGCGCTTTGGCTCGATCCGTATCTCCGTCTGAGTTGCCGGTCCGCAGCCGACGGGTGTTCGACGACGTTGGGCACCTGAGGCTTCTGGGCCATCCGGACGTGACCGAGCACGTGCGGCGGATCCTCGCGGGGCTCTAGGCATCGCCCCTGTACGAAATTACATAATATTCATTATGCGAACTAGTGTTTTCTGCCGGTTCTTACGCCCCCAAGTCCCGCTGCGTCAGATACAGCCGCAGATCGAATTCCCACTGGTGATACTCCGGTGCCATATGGGTGCACAGCTGGTAGAACGCCTTGTCGTGGTCGCTCTCCCGCATATGCGCCAGTTCGTGCACCACGATCATCTCTAGGAACTCCGGGGCCGCATCCTTGAACAAGGCGGCAATGCGGATCTCGCGGCTCACCTTCAGTCGGCTCCCCTGCACCCGCGACACCGTGGTGTGCGTTCCTAGGGCGTGCTTCAGCACCTGCAGCTTGCCGTCGTAAATCACCTTGCCCAACGGTGGCGACTGGCGAAGGTGCCGGTCCTTCAGTTCTTGGACGTACTCGTACAACTGGCCATCGCTGCGAACGGCGTGCCGATCCGGATACTTCTCCGCGAGCATCTGGTCCAGCCGGCCTTGCTCGATCAAGGCACGTACCCGCTCCTGCGCCGGTTCGGGATAGCCAACGAGGTACTTCAATGCCTGCATGATTAGCCCGGCGGAAGGCGCGACACCGCGCTGTAGATCTTCGCCGCATTCGCGGCCGTCGTGCGGGCGGGATCGAGCTGCTGAACCATCGACGCAAGCATCGCGCCGACTTCGTCGATGCCCGGCGAGCGCACGGGTGGCAGAGGGCGGGCCGCGGGAGCCGGCGTCGCCAGCGCTTCCGGCGTGCCGATGGGCGTCGGCCGGAACGGGGCGATGGGCAGCGTGGGCCCCAGGGCGGGGCCGAAAACCGGCGGGAGCATGCGCCTAGGTTCCGTTGCGGGCGTCTGTCTTGGCGTGCGTTGGGTCGCGGTTTGACCGGCGTTCACCCCACTCCGCCACCCGCTCCAGCTTGCGGACGCGGGCCAGGGCCTTGAACGCCCGCTCCTCCCGCAGCGCCTCCGCTTTGCCGGCGACCGTGATCGTGGCGACGATGGCCTCCGGAGGGAACGCGCGTGTGAACTTGGCGCCCTTCCCTGCGCGATGCTCGGCGAATCGCGCCTCGACGTCCTTGGCGATGCCGCAGTACAAGCGATCACCGCGGCATCGGAGCACGTAGACGAACCAGTGTTCCGCGTCAGTCACTCTCGGCCTCGATGCAGACGGCCGCCCGGTAGCCCTCCGGCACCCCTTCGAAGCCTTCGAAACCCTGCCACCGGCGTCCCTCGTGCTCGTGGGTCCAACGGAGCGTCGTCGGCGCCGTCGGGGCATCGGGTTCGTGCCAGAAACGTCCGACGTCGATGGTGCGCGGCGCGATGCGGAGGCCGCTGCCGATCGCCTTCAGGGTCGCCTCTTTCCGCGCCCACGCACGCGTCAGTGCGGCTTGACGAAGCGTGGTGGGCAGGGCCCGCCAGGCCTCCAGCTCGGTGATCGCCAGGATCTCCTCGGCAAGGCTCTCGCTCGGGCGGGCGATCAGGGCTTCCACGTCGGCACCGAGCTCGCGCGGCCCCCAGGCCAACAGCCCCACGCCGGCGCTGTGGCTGACGTTGAAATGCAGTTCGCCCTCGGCCAAGACCGGTTTCCCGTTGTCCTGGACGCGGAACGCCAAGGCCTCGGGTCGGGTGCCGAGCACTTCGCCCAAGGTGAGGCGCAAGCACTGGAACGAGGCGGCCTGGCGCTGGCGCAGGACCGGCGTCGCCTTGCGGCCGACGCGCTCGCGTTCGTCGCTAGACAACAGCGAATCGTCCACGAGGACGGCATCGAGATCGAAGAAGCGGACGGAGAACGCGATGGGGACCACCCTGCTCTGCTCCAATCGTTCGGTCGCTGCGAGGAAGCCGGGGCAAAAGAAAAGGCGCCCGGGGGCGCCTTGTTCTGGTGGGCGGTACAGGTTTCGAACCTGTGACCCCTGCCGTGTGAAAGCAGTGCTCTACCGCTGAGCTAACCGCCCGTAAATCGGGACGCGAAGGATACGGGCTTCCCCCCGTGGCGGTCAAATTTCCTCCGCGGGCTGCTCAAACCTTGAGCAAACCGCCTTGACACGCCCATGCCGCAAGGCCGCGACGCACTTGCTCCAGAGCCTGTCCAGACGCTTATCCACAACGCGTGTGGAAAAGCGGAATGCCGCCTTCCGAGCCTGGTCAAAAAACCAGCAGACCGCTTGACACCCTTGCCGCGCCAGCCGCTCCGGCCGCATTCCCGGAACTGTCCAGACGCCTATCCACAGGCTTTGGGGAAAAGCGCCTGCGCGCTCAGCCGAGGCCCACCGCCTTCATCGCGGCCTGCACAGCGGGGCGCGCACGGACGCGTGCGCTGTGCGCCGTGAGCTTCGGCCAGTCGGCGAGGTCCATGCCCACGAACTGCAGCCAATTCAGCACCACGAACTGGTAGCCGTCGGCCACGGTGAATCCATCGCCGAGGAACCAGGTGCGCTCGCCCCACTGCGCTTCATGCTGGTCGAGGCGGTAGCGGATGCGCTTGGTCATGCCGGCCTTCTCCTCGTCGGAGAGACCGGGTGCGAACAGCACGCCGATGCCCTTGTGCAGTTCGCTGTTGATGAAGGCCAACGCTGACTGCAGGCGATAGCGCTCGCGCGTGCCATTGGCCGGCGCCAGCCCACTGGCCGGCGCGAGATCGGCGATGAACTGCACGATCGCCGGGCCTTCCACCAGGATCTCGCCATCGTCGAGCTGCAGGGCAGGCACATAGCCGAGCGGATTGATGACGCGGTAGTCGGCGCCGTGCTCGGTGGTCTTGCTGCGCAGGTCCACCTTCACCAGTTCCACCGGGAGGCCGGCTTCGAACAGGGCGATGGCGGGCGACAGCGAGCAACTGGCGGGGCTGTGGAAGAGTTTCATGGGGTGGGAGCCAAGGGAGAAATAGGAAGCCAGCGGTCGGCGAATTCCGAGGCGGGAACGGGCCGCCCGAACAGGTAGCCCTGCGCATGCGTGCAGCCGAGTTCGCGAAGGGCTTCGGCCTGGCCGGCATGCTCCACGCCCTCGGCCACGGTGGCCAGCCGCAGCGGGCGCGCCATGCCGACGATGCTGCCGACGATGGCGTAATCGTTCTGGTCGGAGAGCATGTCGCGCACGAAGCTCATGTCGATCTTCAGGCGATCCACCGGGAAGCGCTTCAGGTAGGCGAGCGACGAGTAGCCGGTGCCGAAATCATCGATCGCCAGGGCGATTCCCGCATCGCGCAGTTCCCGCATCACCGCCAGGGCGTGATCGATGTTGCGCATCAGTGCGCTCTCGGTCAGTTCCATCTCGATTTCGTCCGCGCCGATGCGGTGGGCTTCCATCGTCCGGCGTGCCCGGGCCAGCGCGTCCGGCGCGTCCAGCTGCTGGGCCGAGACGTTGATGGCCAGCCGCCCGGGAAGCGCCCTGCCCTGCACCTTCCAAGCCACCAATTGCCGGCAGGCCGCGCGCAGCACCCATTCACCGACCTCGAGCATCATCGAGCGCTCTTCCGCCAGCGGGATGAACGAGGCCGGCGAGATCGGGCCCAGCGTGGGATGGTTCCAGCGGATCAAGGCTTCGGCGCCGCTCAGCCGGCCGGTGGCGAGCTCGAACTGCGGCTGGAAATGCAGGCTGAGGGCGTCGCCGCGCATCACCGCGTAGCGGAGATCGCGGGCCAGCGCCACGCGCTCGCCGAGGCCGCTGCTCATCTCCGGCTGGTAGAGGCGGTAGCCGCCGCCTGCGCTCTTCGCGCGGTACATGGCGATGTCGGCGTGCTTCATCAGTTCCTCGGGCGCCTGGCCGTCACCCGGGTACATCGCAATGCCGACGCTGGCTCCGAGGGCGAAGGGCTGGTCCTGCGCGACGATCGGTTCGGCCAGCGCGTCCATCAGACGCTCGGCGCAAAGCGTGGCTTCGGGCTCGCTCGCGCCATCGGCGATCACGATGAACTCGTCGCCGCCCAACCGGCCCAGGGTGTCGTCGGGACGGACCACGTTGGCGAAGCGCCGCGCGACCGCGGCCAGCACGCTGTCGCCGATATCGTGGCCGAGCGTGTCGTTGACTTCCTTGAAGCGATTGAGGTCGATGAACAGCACGGCGAGCGGCTGACGTCGCCGCTCCGCGCTCACCAGCGCCTGGCGCAGGCGGTCGGTGACCAAGGCGCGGTTCGGCAGGCGGGTGAGCGGGTCGAAGAACGCCAGCTGGCGGATGCGCTCGGCCTGCGCCTTGGTTTCGCGAAGGTCGACGGCGGTGCGCAGGTAGTGGCTGATGTGGCCGTCCGGCCCATGGAGCGCCACGACGGACAGCCACACCGGCACCACGGCGCCGTCCTTGCGGCGCAGCAGCAGTTCGCCCTGCCAATGGCCCTCCGACTCCGCGTCCTCCTCGATGCTGCGGCCCTGCGTGGCCAGCGGTGACGCGGCGTGCAGGTCGGCCGGGCGCCGACCGACGACCTCCTCGGAGGTGAAGCCCGTGAGGCGTTCAAACGAGCGGTTCACCCGCACGATGCGGTGCCCGGCATCGGTGACCCCCACCGACTCCTTGCCCTGCTCGAAGAGCGCCGCGGCCAGCATCAGATCCTCGTGCGCCGAGGCGCGCTGGATCACCAAGGACGCGAGGCTGGCCGATTGCCTGAGCAGGAGGAGGTCGTCCGGTTCCGGCTCGCGCACTTCGTCGTAGTACACCGCGAACGTGCCCATCGGGCGCCCCGCGTCGTCGAAGACCGGCTCCGACCAGCAGGCGCGGAAGCCGTGTGCTTCGGCGAGGAAAAGAAAGGGCGCCCAGTTCGGATGGTTGTAGACGTCGGAGACGATGACGGTCTGTCCCAGCGAGGCTGCGGCGCCGCAGGAGCCGACCGTCGGGGAAATCTCCAGGCCAGCGAGTGCGGCGACGTAAGCGCCGGGGAGCGACGGCGAGAGGCTCCTCTGCATCCGTCGGCGATCCTCCGACAGCAACTGCATCGAGCAACGGGCGCCGGCGAGCTGGGACTCCACGAATCCAACGAGCCGAAGCAACAGGTCATCGAGCGGCGCACGGCGGCCCATCTCGTCCAGCAAGGTCAGGGTGAGTGCTTGCCAGGCTTCCAGTCGGCGCCGCTCGGTGATGTCCATGAAACTCGATACCGCGCAGGTGCCCAGGCCCTCGGCCTCGAACACGTCGGAATCGACCAGCAACCAGCGGCGCTTGCCGTTCGGCAGCCGGACGCCCATGGTCACGCCGAGTTGCGCCTCGCCGGTGCGCAGAGCGACTGGCCCGGGATGGTGATCGCCCGGCAACGTCGCTCCTTCGGCGGTGATGGCGCCCCAGCGCGGATCGAGCGAGTCGCGCCCGAGCATCTGCTCACGGCTCAATCCGAGCACGCGTTCCGCATCGGCATTGCAATGGACGATCTGTCCGTCGGGGCCCTGCACGACGATCGCCACGTGCGCAGCGGCGAGAATGCTCGAGGCCTCGACGGGCGAGTGGCGGTCGCGCAGGACGATCGGGGGGGCGCGATGGTTCTGGAGCGTCATCCTGAAAATCTCCAGGTGAGGCGATCAATCCGGCTGACGCCGGGTCCATGTCCCGAAGTGTTCGTAGAGCTTGTCGAGCTTGGGCAGGGCCACGGCCGCCACGTAGGGCTGGCTGGGGTTCCGCTCGGCATACCGGTGATGGTATGCCTCCGCGGGGAAGAACGCGCCGTGAAGCTCCAGGGTCGTCGCAATCGGGCCCGCGAACACCTTGGCGGTGTCGAGCTGGGCGATGTATCCGGCCGCGACCTGGTGCTGGCGGTGGTCGAGCGGAAAGATCGTCGACCGGTACTGCGTCCCGACGTCGTGGCCCTGTCGGTTGCGCTGCGTGGGGTCGTGGGCCACGGTGAAGAACACCCGGAGCAGCGCGCCGAAGCTGAGCTTCGCGGGGTTGTAGCTGATGCGGATGGCTTCGGCATGGCCACTGCGGCCGCTGCACACCGCGTCGTAGTTCGCCGTGGCCGCATCGCCGCCCATGTAGCCGGGCATCACGTTGAGCACGCCGTCGAGGGCGGCGAACACCGCTTCCGTGCACCAGAAGCAGCCGCCGGCCAGCACGGCCACGCCCATGTCGTCGTCGCGTGCGAGGTCCACGGCGGGCATCGGCACCTGGTCGGGCGCCACCTGCAGGCCCTGTCCGGGGATCGGGCAGAACGTGGCCACTCAGGCGTGCTCGTCGGCGGTCGGCATCAGGGCCTCGGCATCCTCGGGGCCGAAGTCGTGCTCCCAGCCCGCCATCAGCGCGAGGTAGACCAGCTTCTCAAATTCCGGCTCGAAGCGGCGGATCACCGAATCCGGGTCGGGCATCAGCTTCGCGTCGGCGATCAGGCCGAAATGCACGCGGCCGTTGTAGCTGAGGATGGAGACGCCGATGCCGATGCCGCCGGTCTGAGGCACCCAGAACATCATGTCCTTGATCTTGCTGCCGGCGAGGTAGAGCGGGCTCTGCGGGCCCGGCACGTTCGTCGCCACCGCGGTGGCCTTGCGCGAGAACAGCTCCAGCGCGACGCGCTGCAGCGGCACCGGCGCCATGCCCAGCGCGGCCAGCAGGCCGAAGGCCATGATCGCCTGCCGCGACTTGCGCAGCTGGCGCATGTTCGCCGCGACCTTCTGCAGCCGGGCCACCGGGTTCGGCTCGCCGACGGGTAGTTCGAGGAAGACGAGTCCGAAATGGTTGCCGAGCTGCTTGGCGTGCTCCAGCGGCCGCAGGTTCACCGGCACGGTGACGCGGATGTTGCGGCCGTCGAGCACCTCACCGCGTTCGATCAGGTAGCTGCGCAGCGCACCCGCCACCGAAGCGAGCAGCACGTCGTTGACGGTGCACTGGAACGCGCGGCCCACGGCTTTGACGTCGGAGAGGGTCAGCGGCTCGGCCCAGGCGCAGCGTTTGCTGACGCCCAGCGGCATCTTCAGCACGGTGGAGGGGTCGTCCTCTAGCGCGAGGGCGTAGGCGAGTTCCTTCGCGAGCTCCATGCCCTCGTTGGCGAGCACGCCGGCCAGCGAGGGATCACGGGCGAAATCCATGCCCTTCTCGAGCACCTTCTCGCCCATCTGCACGTAGCGGCCGATCGCGCCGACGCGTTGCGCGACCTTGGCGTGCTCTTCCTTCTTGAGCCAGCGCTTCGTCAGCGGCTCGGACTTCTGCGGCTGGGCCTCGACGTCGGTCATCGAGAGCAGCACCTGCACCAGCGCGATGCCGTCGGCGTAGCAATGGTGGATGCGGCAGACCACGGCCGAGCCGCCGCCGTAGCGCTCGACGAGATGGAACTGCCAGAGCGGCTTGGTCTGGTCGAGCGGGGTGCTCGCCATGTGGCTGGCGAAACGCTCCAACTCGCGCTTGCCGCCCCGGCCCGGCAACGCCGAGAGGCGCACGTGCCAGTCGATGTCGAAATCGGGATCGTTCTCCCAATGCGGCCCCATCGCCGTCTCGACCACCTTCTGGCGGAAGCGCGGATAGGCGAGGAAGCGATCCTTGATCACCTTCTTCAGGCGGTCGAGCGCCAGCGGCGACTCGAACATCATCACCGAGGTGATCATCATCAGGTTGGTGCTGCGCTCCATGCGCAGCCAGGCCGTATCGACCCGCGACATCGGCTCGCGGCGACGACGGCGCGGCGGCGGCGAGTCGCCGGCCGGTTCCGCGGCGCTGCTGCGCGGCACGGTGCTCCCGGTTTTCGCCGGCGCGCCCGATGCCCTGTCCCGCGTGGATTTCCGCCTCGCCATGGTCCCCTCCCCTGTTGACCGCAGGATGCCGCGCAACTCAGTCGTGCGGCAAGGACTTCGGGCCGGAATACGCCGCCAAGGCCTCGGCGCGACTCGCCTTCAGGTCGACGATGGGCTTGCTCGGATAGCCTGGCGCGGTGCGCTGCAGCACCTCGGCATGGGCCCAGGGCTCGGCGAGCGCTGCGGCCGGCACGCGGGCCAGTTCGGGCACCCAGCGCTGGATGTACGCCCCTTTCGGATCGAACTTCTCGGCCTGCGCCACCGGGCTGAAGATGCGGAAATAGGGCGCGGCGTCGGCGCCGGTGCCGGCCGTCCACTGCCAGCCTTGGGTGTTGTTCGGCAGGCTCGCGTCGACCAGCGTGTCCCAGAACCAACGCGCGCCATGGATCCAGTGGTAACGCAGGTTCTTGGTGAGGAAGCTGGCCACCACCATGCGCACGCGGTTGTGCATCCAGCCGGTGGCGTACAGCTCGCGCATGCCGGCGTCGACGATCGGCACGCCGGTGCGGCCGCGCTGCCAGGCCTCGAGATGGGCGGGATCGACCTCCGCCCATGCGAACTCCTGGAACCGCGGGTTCATGTTCTCGTCGCTGGTGTGCGGAAAGTGGAACAGCAGGTGGTGGCTGAATTCCCGCCAGCCCAGCTCGGAGTAGTAGTGGTCCAGATCCGGCTGCACCTTGGCCGGCACGCGGGCCGACTGCAGCGCCGCGACGATGCGCCGCGGCGAGATCTCGCCGAAGTGCAGGTGTGGCGACAGCTTCGAACTGCCGGTGCGGTCGGGGAAATTGCGCTGCTCTTTGTAGCCATGCAGCGCGCCGTCGATGAAGGCCTCGAGCAGGTCCGCGGCGCCGGCTTCACCGGGTTGCCAGTGCGGCCAGAAGCCGAGGTCCCATCCGCCCTCACGCGCGTGGGGGCGAAGCCCGAGCGCATCGATATCGAGCGAGTGGACGATCGGCACCGCCGGGAGGCTCGTCGGGGCCTCATGGGTGGTGTTGCCGTCCAGCGCCTGCCGCGCGTTCTTCCAGAATGGCGTGAACACCCGGTACGGGTCGCCGTTGCCGGTCTTGACCGTCCAAGGCTCGGCCAGCAGCGCGCCGTTGTGGCTCTCGGCCTGCAGTCCGGCGGCCTTGAGAGCCGCCTTGGTGGCCGAGTCGCGGGCGATGCTCGCCGGTTCGTACAGACGGTGCCAGTACACCGCTTCGGCCTCGCACTCCTTCGCCAGCGCCAGAAGCGTCTCGGTGCTCGGGCCCTGACGGATGATCAGGTCGCTGCCGATGGCGCGAAGCGCCTCGCGCAGCGAGCGCAGCGAGCGGTCCAGCCACGCGTGCGAAGCGGCGCCCGGCGCCCAGGGGGCCTCCTCTTCCGGCGCGTGGATGTAGACCGGCACCGGGGCATGCCCGGCCTTCAGCGCGGCCTGCAGCGCCGGGTGGTCGTCCAGCCGCAGGTCGCGGCGGAACCAGACCAGTGCGCGGCTCATCCGGCCACCTTCACCATCGGCCGCACTGCGGTAAAGCCGCCGTCCAGCGCGATGATCTGGCCGTTGATCCAATCGCCGCCCGGGCCGAGCAGGAAGGCCGCGAGCGCCGCGGCGTCCTCGGCTTCGCCGTGGCGACCGAGCGGGTACTGCGCGCTGATCGCCTTCTTCGACGCCTCGTTGGCGACGAGCTTCGCGGTCAGCGGCGTGGCCATCAGGCCCGGCGCGATGGCGTTGACGCGCAGGCCCATCGCCGAATGGTCGGCGGCCAGGGAGCGCACCAGCGCCTCGATCGCGCCCTTGGCCATCGCGATGGCGGCGTGGTTGCCGACGCCGATGCCCGCGGCGACCGACGAGAACATCAGCAGGCGCCCTGCCCCGCTGCCGCCGTCCTTTTGCGCCTGCTGCAGCGCGGCCACGTAGGCCTTGGCGGTGAAGAACGCGGTATCGAGGTTGGCGGCGAGGCAGTCGCGGTACTGCGCCTCGCTGGTGCGGGTGATGCCCGCCAGCAGGATGGCGCCGGCGGCGTTGACCACCGCGTCGGGCACCGCACCGAACGCGGCGGTGGCTTCGGCGACGGCATTCGCCGCGCCCGCTTCCGTGGCGATGTCCGCTTCGATGAGCACGTCGCCGTCATCGGGCGCGAGCTTGTCGAGCGAGCGGCCGGCGCGGGCCATGCGCCAACCTTGCGCGCGCAGCGTGGCCGCCAATGCGCGGGCAATGCCGCCGGAACCGCCGGTGATGAGGCAGGTGCGATTCATGTCGTCTCCTCGGGCACGCGGCCCGTTTGGGATGCGGTTTCAGGATTCGGGGCGGCACGCAGCCGGACGCGAAGCGCGGCAGCGGCCTCGCGGATGGCGGCGAGTTCCGCATCGGGTTTGCGGGCGAGGTTCTTCCACTGCAGGGCCGTTCGCGGATGGCGCTCGAAGCGTTCGCGGTGGCGGTCGAGGAAGTCCCAGTAAAGCGTGGTGAACGGGCAGGCCTTCTGGCCGGTGGCTTTGGCCGGGTCGTAGGGGCAATGCGCGCAGTAGTTCGACATGCGCTCGATGTACTTGCCGCTGGCCACGTAGGGCTTGCTGGTCATCTTGCCGCCGTCGGCGTACTGGCTCATGCCCAGCACGTTCGGCAGCTCGACCCATTCGACCGCATCGACATAGACCGCGAGGTACCACTCGTGCACCCGCCGCGGCTCGACGCCGACGAGCTGGGCGAACAGCCCGGTCACCATCAGGCGGTGGATGTGGTGCGCGTAGCCGTGCTCCAGCGTCTGGCCGACGGCCTCGGCGAGGCAGCGCATCTCGGTGTCGCCGGTCCAGTACAGCCCTGGCAGCGGCTCGTGCGCGTCCAGAGCGTTGTCTTCGAGGAAGGCGGGCATGCGCAGCCAGTACATGCCGCGGATGAATTCGCGCCAGCCCAGCACCTGCCGCACGAAGCCCTCCACCGCAGCCAATGGCGCCCCGCCCTCCTCCCAAGCCGCGACCGCCGCCGCGATGACGCGGCGCGGGTCGAGGAGCTTGAGGTTCAGCGCGGCGCTGATCCGCGAGTGGTAGAGCCACGGCTCGCCGGTCCACATCGCGTCCTGGTATCGGCCGAACAGCGGCAGGCGGTGGGCGATGAAGTCCTGCAGCGCCGCTTCGCCCTGTTCGGGTGTCACCGGCCAGTCGAACGATGCCAGCCGTCCGGGATGCAGGGCGAAGCGGCGTTCGACGAGATCGATCACCTCGCGGGTGGTCGCATCGGGCTCGAAGCGGATCGGCGCGGGCAGGAAGCCCGGCCCGCGCGCATCGAAGGCCTCGCGGTTGTCATGGTCGAAGTTCCACTGCCCGCCGGCCGGCTGGTCGCCGTCCATCAGCACGCCCTGCTGCCGGCGCATCTCGCGGTAGAAGTACTCCATCCGGTACTCCTTGCGGCCCTTCGCCCAGCGCGCGAAGTCCTCGCGGCTGGCTAGGAAGTGCGTGTCGTCGCGTTCGATCCACCGCACGCCGGCGTCGCGGCAGGTCGCCGGAAGGGACTGCGTCAGCCGCCATTCCCCCGGCGTCACCGCGATCACCGCCTCCGGACGCAGCTGCGCGAGGTCTTCGGCCAGCGCCGCCTCCAGCGTCGGAGCGTGGTGATCGTCCATCGCCCGGTAGTGGACGGTGACACCGCGGGCGCGAAGTGCGTCCCGGAAGTGCCGCATGCCTGAAAGGAACACCGCGATCCGCGGCTTCGTCGACCACACCTGCGTGGCCTCGTGGCCGACCTCGGCCATCCACACCGCATCCTTCGCCGGGTCGAAGCCATCGAAGGCCGCCGCGTCGAGGTTCAGCTGGTCGCCGAGGACGAGGACGAGATGGCGGAGTGCGCGGGGCATGGGCGGAGTCTGGACAGCGCGGCGTGCAGGGCACGTGGCCGACGGCCCTTTCCTGCCCGCAGCTCGCCATGCCGGCCCCCTACAATCGCGCCATGAGCGACCTCGCCAGCCAGCGCCCTACCCGCATCCGCGTCGATCTCGATGCCCTCGCCGAGAACCTGCGGGGCATCCGCCGGCATACCGGCAAACCGGTGATGGGCATCGTCAAGGCGAACGCCTACGGCCACGGCCTCGTGCCGGTGGCTCGGCACTTGGAATCGCAGGGCATCGACCAGTTGGGCGTGGCCTTCGTCGAGGAAGGCATCGCCCTGCGCCGCGCGGGCCTGCGGGTGCCGATCCTCGTCATGGGCGGGGTGTACGGCAAGCAGCTGCAGGACTTCGTCACCCACGATCTCGAGATCACCGTCTCGTCGATCGACAAGCTGCGCCTTGCGGAAGCCGCCGCCGAAGCGGCCGGTCGACAGGCCGTCGTGCACCTCAAGATCGACACCGGCATGGAACGCGTGGGTGTGCACAGCTACTCGTGCCAGGGCCTCATCGACGCCGCGCTCGCCTCGCACGGCTGCGTGGTCAAGGGTGTCTATTCGCACCTGGCCTGCGCCGACGACCCGACGCATCCGATGACCGCCCAGCAGATCGCCCGCTTCGCCGAGGCCTGCGCCCACGTCGAACGGGCCTGCGCCCGCAGCGGCGGGCCGATGCCGATCCGTCATCTGGCGAACTCCGGGGGCGTGCTGCATTTCCCCGACACCTGGCTCGACATGGTTCGTCCGGGCATCGCGCTTTACGGCGCCCTGCCCGACCCCGCCTCGCGCGATCCGATCGGATTGAAGCCGGTGCTGTCGCTGACCTCGCGCGTCGTCTACTTCAAGGTCGTGCGTGCCGGCGCGACGGTGAGCTATGGCGCGACGTGGACGGCCGGCACCGATACCCGGGTGATCACGATTCCCATCGGCTACGGCGACGGCTGGCCGCGCGCGTTGTCGTCGAAAGGCGAGGTGCTGGTGCGCGGCCTGCGCAAGCCGATCATCGGGCGTGTGTGCATGGACCAGTTCATGGTCGATCTCGGTCCCGAGGGCACCGCCTACAACGAGGACGAGGTCGTGCTGATCGGCACGCAGGGCGATGGGGCCATGAGCGTCGAGGCGGTGGCCGAGCGCGCCGGCACCATTCCCTACGAGATCCTGACGGGCTTGAACGAGCGCATCCCGCGCGAATACGTCGGCGGCTGAGCCCGCGGCAGCGCCTTACTCGAAGCTGCCCACCGAATCGCGGGCGAGGTTGTCGAAGCGCGTGTACTCGCCGAAGAACTTCAGCTTGACGGTGCCGGTCGCGCCGTTACGGTGCTTGGAGATCAGCACTTCCGCCAGGCCTTTGTCGTTGCTGTCCTTGTTGTAGTAATCGTCGCGGTAGATGAACAGGATGATGTCGGCATCCTGCTCGATGGCGCCCGACTCGCGGAGGTCGGACATCACCGGGCGCTTGTCGGTGCGCGATTCGAGGCCGCGGTTGAGCTGCGAGAGCGCGATCACCGGCAGGTTGAGCTCCTTCGCCAGCGCCTTCAGCGAGCGGCTGATCTCGGAGATCTCGGTGGCGCGGTTCTCGCTGTTGCCGGGAACCTGCATCAGCTGCAGGTAGTCGACGACCACGAGGCCGAGGTCGTGCTCGCGCTTCAGGCGGCGGGCCTTCGACAGCAGCTTGGCCGGCGACAGCGCCGGCTCGTCGTCGATGAAGATCTTGCTCTCCGAGAGCATCTTCATCGCCATGGTCACGCGCGACCAATCCTCGTCCTCGAGCTGGCCCGTCTTCAGCCGGCCGGCGTTGATGCGACCGATCGAGGAGATCAGACGGAAGGCCAGCTGGCTGGCCGACATTTCCATCGAGAAGATCACCACCGCCTTCTTCGACTTCAGCGCGGCGTACTCCGCCATGTTCAGCGCCAGCGTCGTCTTGCCCATCGCCGGTCGCGCGGCGAGCACGATCAGGTCGGAGGGTTGCAGGCCGGCGGTCATCTCGTCGAAGTCGGTGAAACCCGTCGGCAGGCCGGTGACCGTGCCCTGCGTCTCGTAGCGCACCTGCAGGAGCTCGAAAGCCTCCTTCATCGCCTCCTTCAGAGAGACCATGTCCTTGCGGCCGCTGCGGTTCTGATCGGCGATCTTGAAGACGCGCTGCTCGGCCTCGGCAAGCAAGTCTGGCGTTTCGCGGTTGCCTGGGGCGAAGCCGTCTTCGGCGATCTGCGTGCCGACCTCGATCAGGCTGCGCAGCACCGACTTGTCGCGGACGATCTCGGCGTAGGCGCGGATGTTGGCGGCCGACGGCGTTGTCTGCGCCAGCTCGACGAGGTACGGCGTGCCACCGACCTGGTCGGCCAGCGCGTGCGACTCGAACCAGTCGCCGAGCGTCACGGCGTCGTAGGGCCTGCTCTTCTCCGAGAGCTCGGAGATGGCCTTGAAGATGAGCTGGTGGTCGCGGCGGTAGAAGTCCGTGTACGACAGCAGGTCGAGGATCTTCTCGAGCGCGTACGGGTCGAGCATCAGGCCGCCCAGCACCGCCTGCTCGGCGTCGATCGAGTGCGGTGGCACGCGCAGCGCCTCCACGCGGGGATCGATCGAGGCTCGGGGAGGAAGTCGTGCAGCCATCTCGGGGGTTCTACTCGGGGCGTCCCAGCGGTCGTACAGCGTAGGCGCGTTGGCGCCTGCGCCGTTGCAGACAAGTCTGTGGATAAGCGGTGGGAATCGTCGTCGCCCGGCGTCTCACGCCTTGCGACAGCACCAATGAAAACGGGCGCCGCGAGGCGCCCGTCTTCAACGACCGTGTACGGCAGCGATCAGGCGGCTTCGGCCTTGACCACGACCTTGACGGTGGCTTCGACGTCGGCGTGCAGGTGCACGACCACGTCGTACTCGCCCAGCGCGCGGATCGGGCCCGCGAGCACGACTTCCGACTTGGCGACCTGGTGGCCGGCCTTCGTCAGCGCCTCGGCGATGTCGCGCGAGGTGATCGAGCCGTACAGCTTGCCTTCCGGCGAGGCGTTGGCGCCCAGCGTCACGTCGACGCCGTCCAGCTGCGCCTTGCGGCCTTCGGCGCCCGACAGCAGGGCCTTGGCCTTGGCTTCGTAATCGGCGCGCTTGGCTTCGAACGCGGCGATGTTGGCTTCCGTCGCCGGCACGGCCTTGCCGTACGGGATCAGGAAGTTGCGGCCGTAGCCCGGCTTGACGCGGACCTTGTCGCCGAGGCCGCCGAGGTTGACGACTTTCTGCAGGAGGATCAGTTGCATGTCTATTCCTTCACGTTAGCGGGCCTCGAGGGCCCGCAGCGGGTGCTGTCCGTTCGGACGAATCACGCGGCGCCGCGCGATGGCGGCGCACGCGATCAATTGCGGTGGCTGTCGCTGTACGGCAGCAGGGCCAGGAAGCGCGCGCGCATGACGGCGGCGGCGAGCTGGCGCTGGTACTTCGACTTGGTGCCGGTGATGCGGGCCGGGACGATCTTGCCCGTCTCGGTCAGGTACTGGCGGAGCGTGTTGAGATCCTTGTAGTCGATCTCCACCACGTCTTCGGCGGTGAACTTGCAGAACTTGCGGCGGCGGAAGAACTTCGAGCCACCGTCGCTGCGGCCTTTGCCGCGGGGGGTCTTGGGCTTCATCAGGCAGCCTCCACGCTGTCGTTGTCGTTGTCGGCCGTACCTTCGCCGTCTTCGTCACGGCGACGGCGTTCGCCGCGCTCGCTCTTCTCGTCCTTGCTCTTCAGGATGGCCGACTGCTCGGTCACCGCTTCTTCGCGGGCGATGACGAGGTGGCGCAGGACGGCGTCGTTGAAGCGGAAGCTCTCGACCAGCTCGTTGAGCGTGGCCTGGCCGCACTCGATGTTGAGCATCGCGTAGTGGGCCTTGACGAGGTTGTTGATCGGGTAGGCCAGCTGGCGGCGGCCCCAATCTTCCAGACGGTGGATGGCACCGCCGGCGGCTTCGATCGACGCCTTGTAGCGCTCGATCATCGCCGGCACCTGCTCGCTCTGGTCCGGATGGACCATGAAGACGATCTCGTAGTGACGCATGGAATGTTCCTTTCGGATGGCGGCCTTGCGGCCGGTCAGCCCCCGGCGGTTGCCGTGGAGCAAGGTCTGCCCGTGGGCAGCCCGCGATTATTCCGGCAAAAGCGTTTCTGATCAAGCGCTTCCGTGAATGCCAGCCCAAGGGCGGTGTTACAGTGTTAAGTCCAAGTCTTTGATTTCATTGAGTTCCTTTCATTTGACGACGGCGTGAAGGCGGCGTATCCCGGTGCACAGGGAGCCGGCCCGGGGCCACTCCTCTTTCCAGGCGCTGCCCCACCCCCCGGGCCGGAACGGGGCGTCGCCACTCCAGGGGAACCAACGAAATGAGCGTGAACCCGAATCTGTCCCGGGCGGTCGGCGCCTTGGCGCTTGCCGTGTCGTCCATCGCCGCCGCGGCGCCCGATCCGAACGATGCGGCGTGGCAGGCGATCCTGCGCGACCCGTCGACGGCCGATGTGCAGCCCATCCTGCTCGACGCCGCTCTGGCCAAGCGCAGCAATGCCAGCCTCGCCGACGACACGTTCCTGCAGCTCGACCTCGGTCGCGGCCGCCAGGTGGAAGCCATGCGCCTGCGCAGCCATGTGACCAGCGGCGGCGTCGAAGTGTGGCAAGGCCTCGTCACCGACACCGCGGACCTCGCGTCCGGTGCCACCGAGATCGCCGACGACCCGATGAACAGTGCCATCCTGGTGCGCAACGGTAGCAAGATCACCGGCAGCGTGCGCGTGGAAGGCCAGCTCTACCGCATCCTCCCGCTGCACGACGGCACGCAGGTGGCGGTGAAGGTGGACGAGTCGCGCATGCCGCCCGACCATCCCTACACCTATGCCGGCGGCAGCCTCAGCCTGCCCGACCGTCCCTACGGCTTCCGCGCGCCGCGCTGGAACTGGACGCCGGAGGCGGACGGTCCGTCGCGCTACAACGAAGTCTTCGGCGACGCGCCCGCGGGCCCGACGGCCGTGGCCAAGGCCAACACCGTGATCCGCGTGATGGTCGTCGCCACCCAGGCCGCGGCCAACGCCAGCGGCGATCTCACCGGCCTGATCAACCTCGCCATCACCGAGAGCAACCAGGGCTACGCCAACAGCGGTGTCCAGATCACGCTGCAGCTCGCCGGCCTCTCCACCACGACCTACACGGAGTCGGGCAGCTTCAGCACGGATCTTTCGCGCTTCCGCGGCACGACGGACGGCTTCATGGACAACATCCACAGCCTGCGCAACCAGAACACCGCGGACGTGGCCATGATCGTCCTCAACAACAGCACGTCCTGTGGCCTCGCTTCGGCCATCGGTGCGACGGCCACCACGGCCTTCGCCTCGGTGTCGCGCACCTGCACCACGGGCTACTACTCGTTCGCCCACGAGATCGGCCACCTGCAGTCGGCCCGCCACGACCCCGCCAACGACCCGACCAACACGCCCTATGCGTACGGCCACGGCTACCAGTCGCCCACCAAGGCCTGGCGCACGATCATGGCATACAACTGCTCGCCGAGCTGCACGCGCATCAACTACTGGTCGAGCCCGCTGCGCACCTATGGCGGCCAGGTGATGGGCACGGCGACCCGCAGCGACAACGCCCGCGTCCTCAACAACACGCGGGCGACGATCTCGGCCTTCCGCTGATCGTCATCGGGTCCGCGGAGCCCCGGCTTCGCGGCACCGGCATGAAAACGGCGCCCTCGGGCGCCGTTTTTTCTTCGCCTCGCCCGAGTCAGGCTCAGACGGGCAGGTCGTCCCGGGTCGTAAAGCTCTCGCCGCAGCCGCACTCGCCGGTGGCCTGCGGATTGCGGAAGACGAACTCCTGGTTCAGCCCGCGACGCACGAAATCGATCTCGGTCCCGTCCACATGCGGGAGGCTGGCGGCATCGATGAACACCGGGACCCCGTCGGCCTCGACCACCGTATCGCCTTGGCCAGCCGATGCGGCCACGTCGATGACATAGGCGAAGCCGGAGCAGCCGTTCTTCCGGACACCGAAACGCAGGCCCGTGCCGCCCGGTTGCTGGGCGATGTACTGGCGGGCGCGATCAACGGCAGCGGGGGTGAGCGAAACGGGCATGCGGGCGTGAGGAGCGGATCAGGCCAAGGTGGCTGGAGCACCAGTGTAGCGCTGCCCGTCCTGCGGGCCACTGCAGGCTGCGTGAAGGCGGGCCGCACGGTATCCTCGCGGGTCCGTGTCCTAGGCCCATCGCATGAGCGTCATCAGCATCCAGCAGGCCCTCGCCGGCCAGCCCGCCCCCGGCAGCACCGTCACCGTGAAGGGCTGGGTCCGCACCCGCCGCGATTCGAAGGCCGGCCTGAGCTTCGTGAACGTCTCGGACGGCTCCTGCTTCGCGCCGATCCAGCTGGTCTGCACCGGTGATCTCGCCAACTATTCGACGGAAGTGGCGAAGCTGAGCGCCGGCTGCTCGGTGGTCGCCACCGGCACGCTGGTGCCCTCGCAGGGCCAGGGCCAGAGTTTCGAGATCCAGGCCACGAAGGTCGAGGTGCTGGGCTGGGTCGACGACCCGGAGACCTACCCGATCCAGCCGAAGCCGCACTCGCTGGAGTTCCTGCGCGAAGTGGCCCACTTGCGCCCGCGCACCAACCTGTTCGGCGCCGTCACCCGCATCCGCCACTGCCTCGCCCAGGCCATCCACCGCTTCTTCCACGAGGACGGCTTCTTCTGGGTCAACACGCCGATCATCTCGACCTCGGACGCCGAAGGCGCCGGCCAGATGTTCCGCATCTCCACGCTCGACATGATGAACCTGCCGCGCAAGCCCGACGGCAGCATCGATTTCTCGCGCGACTTCTTCGGCAAGGAGGCCTTCCTGACGGTCTCCGGCCAGCTGAACGTCGAGGGCTACTGCCTCGCGCTCAGCAAGGTCTACACCTTCGGCCCGACCTTCCGCGCCGAGAATTCGAACACGGCCCGCCACCTCGCCGAGTTCTGGATGGTCGAGCCGGAGATCGCCTTCGCCGACCTCAACGACGACGCCAACCTCGCCGAGCGTTTCCTCAAGTACGTCTTCAAGGCCGTGCTCGAGGAGCGCATGGATGACATGCAGTTCATCGCCGAGCGCGTGCAGAAGGACGCCATCACCCGCCTGCAGGCCTTCATCGACGAGCCCTTCGAGCGCATCGACTACACCGAAGCGGTGAAGCTGCTGCAGAAGGCGCCGCACAAGTTCGAATACCCGGTGGAATGGGGCCTCGACCTGCAGACCGAGCACGAGCGCTGGCTGACCGAGACGCACGTCGGCCGTCCGGTCGTGGTGATGAACTACCCCGAGCAGATCAAGGCCTTCTACATGCGCATCAACGACGACGGAAAGACCGTCGCGGCGATGGACGTGCTGGCGCCCGGCATCGGCGAGATCATCGGCGGCAGCCAGCGCGAGGAGCGCCTCGATGTGCTCGACGCCCGCATGCGCCAGTTCGGCCTCGACCCGTCGCACTACGAGTGGTACCGCGACTTCCGCCGCTATGGCAGCGTGCCGCACGCCGGCTTTGGCCTCGGATTCGAGCGCCTCGTCGTCTATACCTGCGGCCTGTCGAACATCCGCGATGCCATCCCCTACCCGCGCGCGCCCGGCCTGGCGACGTTCTGATCAGCCCGTCCCGCTAGCCGCCTCGCCATGGATGATTTCGTCCTCTTCCTG
Source organism: Silanimonas sp. (assembly GCF_027531545.1). Taxonomy (GTDB): domain Bacteria; phylum Pseudomonadota; class Gammaproteobacteria; order Xanthomonadales; family Xanthomonadaceae; genus Silanimonas. Next base: position 178,384 of record NZ_JAPZSC010000006.1, read on the forward strand.
ATGCTGGGTCTGGCCGGTTCCGCCGGCCCGGCCCACATCGGCTTCCGCCTGCTGGCGCACCGCCATCACCGCGACCGCGGCTGGCCCTTCGCCGAGGGCACCGAGGACGGCCAGTGGGGCTACAGCGCATGGCTCATGAAGCGCGGCTACGCGCGCGACGCCGACCGCGACATGGGCTTTTTCGGCTTTTGGGCCATGCTTTCCGGCTGGATCGCCGCCGTCGCCATCGCCTGCGCGGCGGTGATGATCGTGATGCGCCAGTACCCCTGATTTGGAGACTCCCATGAGCATGAACAGCGGCATCGAGAGCGATTTCGACGGCGAGTACGACGAGCGCAGCCCGGTCGTCACGACCGCGTGGTGGGTGGCCTGCCCGGCGCGCATGCTGGTCTGGGCCCGCCTGCAGGTGCGCGAATCGGGCGTGGGCGACGTGCTGGATTGCGATGGACAGTTGCTGGTGTACGACAGCGAGGACACCGCACGTGCCGCGTTGATGGACGCGGAGTTCCGCGCCCTCGATGGCCTCGACGATGACGACGTGGCCGGCTGGGGCATCCTGCTTGAAGACCTCATCCCACCCGAGGGCGACCACGACGACGACCTCGTGCCTCAGATGATGCGGGCCCTCGAGGTGCCGCAGCGGTGAGCACGCTCGACGGACGCCTCGCATTGGTCTGCGGTGGTTCGGCCGGCATCGGCCTCGCCTCGGCACAGGCCCTGGCGGCGGCGGGTGCGAAGGTGCATCTGCTGGCGCGGACGGAAACCACCCTGCGCACCGCGTTGGCCACCCTGCCCGGCCATGGCCACGGCTTCATCGTGGCCGATGCCGCGCATCCGGAGTCGCTGGTGCGCCACGTGCACGCCGCCATCGGCGACGAACCCGTCGCGGTCCTGGTGAACAACTCGGCCGGCCCCCCGCCCGGCGCCATCGCGAACGCCACCGCGGCGCAGTTCCTCGAAACGCTCCAGCAGCAGCTGCTGGCGGCGCACGGCCTCGCCCAGCACCTGCTGCCGGGCATGCGCGCCCGGGGCTTCGGGCGGATCATCAACATCATCTCCACGTCGGTGCGCGAGCCGATCCCGAACCTCGGTGTCTCGAACACCGTCCGCGCGGCGGTCGCCGCCTGGGCCAAGACGCTGGCCAGCGAAGTGGCGGCGGACGGCATCACGGTGAACTCGGTGCTGCCGGGCTTCACGAAGACCGCGCGGCTCGCCCAGATCCTCGAGAACCGCGCCCGCAGCACCGGCCGCACGTTGGCCGAGGTCGAAGCGGAGTTCCTTTCGGTGGTGCCGGCCGGCCGTTTCGCCGAGCCCGCCGAAGTGGCGGCGGCGGTGGCCTTCTATGCGTCGCCCGCCGCCGGCTACATTATCGGCACCACGCTCGCGGTCGATGGCGGCCGGACCAAGGCGCTGTGATCGCAATGCCCCGGGACGAGGCCATGGACGCCCAGAATCGACGCGACAACGAACGACTGCCTTTCGCCGCCGAGGTGCTGGTGGCTTGCCCGGACCGCGGCTGGCGCAGCGCGGTGCTCGATCTTTCCCCGGGCGGCTGCGCACTGCTGCGTCCGGCCGGTTTCGAGATGCACATCGGCGCCGTCGTGACCCTGTACTTCCTCACCCGCAACGGCCCGGGCCCGGGCGTCGGTGCACGCGTGGCGCGTATGGGCCCGCGCGATATCGGCTTCGAATACCACGACGAGCAGACCGTGCCGCCCTCGCTCCACGCGACGGCCCCGGCCGCAGCCCGAGGCTGAGTCCCGTCGACGTCGTCTGCATCGTCGATGCCCGACGATGCGGGCATGCCTGAAGGTCCAGAAATCCGCCGTGCCGCCGACGATTTGGCTGAAGCCATCGTCGGCGCGCCGATCGTCCATGCCGAGCTGAACCTGCCAACGCTCTCGAAGCGCGCCGGGTCGCTGGTCGGGCAGCGCGTGCTGTCGATCACGCCGCGCGGCAAGGCGCTACTGACGCGCTTCGACCACGGCCTGACGCTGTACACGCACAACCAGCTCTACGGCGTGTGGCGCGTGGCTGACGCCGGCGAGCGTCCGGACACCACGCGCAGCCTTCGCGTCGTTCTGGAGTCGGCGCAGAAGGCGCTGCTGCTCTATTCGGCGTCCGACATCGCCCTGCTCGATGATGCAGGCGTCGCGGCGCATCCCTTTCTCGCCAAGCTCGGCCCCGACGTGCTCGATGCTGGCACGACGGTGGGCGCGGTCCGCAAGCGTCTCGCCGAACCCTCTTTCGCGGGGCGCCAGCTTGGGGCGCTCCTCCTGGATCAGGGCTTCCTCGGTGGACTCGGGAACTACCTGCGTTCCGAAATCCTGTTCGACGCCGGCCTGCTGCCGATGCGGCGGCCGAAGGACCTCGATGCCGACGAGCGCAAGCGCTTGGCCGACGCCTGCCTGCGCATTCCGCGCCTCAGTTATGCCACCCGCGGGCGTCGCGGGAAGGCCCACAGCGCCAAGGGCGGCTTCCGCTTCATGGTCTTCGATCGCGAGGGCGAGCCCTGCATTGCCTGCGGCACGACGGTCGAGCGGCAGGAGGTCGGTACCCGGCGGCTCTACTGGTGCCCGCGCTGCCAAGCCTGAGGGGCCCGAACCTGTCCGTACGGACCGCGTAGCGGCTACGCTTCGCGGATGACCCCGCGTTTCGCCCTGCACATCGATGGCGAGGACCGAGCCTCGGCGCGCGACGCGTGGTTGCCGGTGTTCGATCCCTGCACGGGCGCCCCTTGGGCCGACGTGGCGGCGGCGGATGCGGCGGATGCCGAGGCTGCCGTTGCCGCAGCGCAGCGCGCCGCCCCGGCGTGGGCCGCGCAGAAGCCCTCCGAACGTGCCCGCTGGCTCGAGCGCATCGCGGACGCGCTGGAGGCCGAGGCCGAGACCTTCGTCGCGCTGGAGTCGCGCGATACCGGCAAGCCCCTCGCGCTGTGCCGGGAGCTCGAGATTCCCCGCGCCGTCGCCAACCTCCGTTTCTTCGCCGCCGCGGCGCGCACTTTCGGCAGCGAATCGCAGCACGGCGAGGCCGGCCTGAACATCATGCTGCGCCCGCCGCTCGGCGTCGTCGCGACGATCAGCCCCTGGAACCTGCCGCTCTACCTGTTCACGTGGAAGCTGGCGCCGGCGCTGGCCGCGGGCTGCACCGTGGTCGCCAAACCTTCCGAGGTCACGCCGGCGACGGCCACGGCCTTCGCCCAGCTCGCCACCCGGATCGGCCTGCCGCGTGGCGTGTTGAACGTGGTGCATGGCGAGGGCGCTGTCGTTGGCGAGGCGCTCGTGCGGCACCCCGCGATCAAGGCAGTCAGCTTCACCGGGAGCACGGCGGTCGGCCGGCGCATCGGTGCGATCGGCGGCGAGCAATTGAAGAAGGTCTCGCTCGAGCTCGGGGGAAAGAACGCGACGATCGCGTTCGAGGACGTCGAGCCCGGCGAGGCGGTTGGGCTGGTGGCGCGTGCCGCGTTCCAGAACGCCGGGCAGATCTGCCTCTGCGGCTCGCGGCTGCTGGTGCCCCGTTCGAGGCTGGACGAATGGCGTGAAGCGCTGCGTGCGGAACTGCCCCGCTGGTTGGCCGGCCCGCCCTCCGATGCTGCGGCACGGATCGGCCCCCTGGCCTCGGCCGCGCACGCGGCGAAGGTGCGTGGCTACCTGGCGCTCGCCACCGACGAAAGCGGTTCGGTGCTTGCTCAGGGTCGCGTGCTCGACAGCGCGGATCCCAACGGCTGGTGGCAGGCGCCCGCCGTGGTCGACGGTGTCGGCATTGGAAGCCGCTGCGCCACCGAGGAGATCTTCGGCCCCGTGCTCACCCTGCATGCGTTCGAGGACGAGGCCGAGGCGTTGGCGATGGCGAACGCCACGGCGTATGGCCTGGCGGCGACCGTGCTCACGCATGACCTCGCCCGCGCCCACCGCGTTGCCGCGGCGCTCGACGTCGGGTTGGTGTGGGTCAACACCTGGATGCAGCGCGATCTGCGCGTGCCCTTCGGCGGCAACCGCCAGTCGGGCGTCGGCCGCGAAGGGGGCTGGGACGCGATGCGATTCTTCACCGAAGCGAGGACGGTATGCCTGGCCACCTGATCCAGAGCAATCGCGAGTGGGCGGCCAAGGTCAAGGCCGAGGACCCCGAGTTCTTCAAGCGGCTGTCGCGCCAGCAGGCGCCGGAGTACCTCTGGATCGGCTGCTCCGATTCACGCGTGCCGGCAAACCAGATCTGTGGCTTGATGCCTGGCGAGGTCTTCGTCCATCGCAACATCGCCAATGTCGTCGTGCACACCGACCTGAACTGCCTGTCTGTGATCCAATTCGCCGTCGACGTATTGAAAGTGCGCTGCATCCTCGTCGTCGGCCACTACGGCTGCGGTGGCGTCCATGCCGCGCTCAAGGGGCAGCGTTTCGGATTGGCGGACAACTGGATCCGACACGTGGGCGACGTGGCCGACAAGCACGCGGGCAGCCTGGCCCAGTGCGAGCTCGAATCGCTGCGCCATGCGCGGCTCTGCGAACTGAACGTGATCGAGCAGACCCGCAACGTGTGCCTGACGACGATCGTGCAGGACGCCTGGGCGCGTGGGCAGAACCTCTCCGTGCACGGCTGGGTCTACAGCCTCCACGACGGCCGCGTGCGCGAGCTGGCGATGGACGTGCGCGGTGCCGAAGCCCTTGAGCCCACCTACAGCGAGGCCATCGACCGCCTGCAGAAGCGCGAGGTGCTGGCGTGAGTGGCACCGTGCACGCCGCCGCCGCGCCGAAGGCGGTCGGCCGCTATCCGCATGCGCGGCGGGTCGGCGACCTGCTGTTCCTCTCCGGCATCGGGCCACGCGATCCGGCCACCAACGGCGTGCCCGGCAACGTGGTCGACGCAGAGGGCCGCTTGGTGGCCTACGACATCGTCGCCCAGTGCCACTCGGTGTTCGCCAACGTCCGCGCCGTGCTGGAGGCCTCCGGGGCTCGCTGGGAGGACCTCGTCGACGTCACCGTTTACCTCACCGACATGGCGCGCGATTTCGCGGCGTACAACGCCGTCTGGGCGGAGCACTTCCCGGAGGTCGACACCGCTCCGTGCCGCACCACGCTGGGCATCACCGCGCTGCCGACGCCCATCGCCATCGAACTGAAGTGCGTCGCGACCCTGCGGCGCTGAACCCTGCCCTTTCCCCGAGGCCCCGATGCTTGGCGACGCCTTCAACCTGAACGCCTGGATCGACGCGCACCGCCACCTGCTGAAACCGCCGGTGGGCAACAAGTGCATCGTCGCAGGCGACTACATCGTGATGATCGTCGGCGGCCCCAACGAGCGCGACGACTTCCACATCGAGGACGGCCCGGAGTGGTTCCAGCAGCTCGAGGGCGAGATGGTGCTGCGCGTGCAGGAGGACGGTGGCGTGCGCGACATCCCGATCCGCGCCGGCGAATGCTTCTACCTGCCTCCACGCGTGCCCCACTCGCCGCAGCGCAAGCCAGGCTCGGTCGGTCTGGTGATCGAACGCAAGCGCACGTCAGGCGAACTCGACGGGCTGCGCTGGTACTGCGCGGCCTGCAACCACCCGGTCTACGAGGAATTCTTCGTGCTCGACAACATCGAGACGCAGTTCGGCGCGGTCTTCGACCGCTACTACCGTTCGCTCGCGCATCGCACCTGTGGCCAATGCGGCCACGTCAACGGCGCACCGGCCCGCTACAGCGAGGCGGCGACGTGATCCTCTCCCCCGAACTGCTGGTCAGCAACCTGCTTTCTCCGGTGGTGCTCGCCTTCGCGCTGGGCTTGATCGCCCGGGCGCTGCGCAGCGATCTCACCATTCCGCCGGCGATCCAGAGCTACCTGTCGATCTTCCTTCTGTTGGCGATCGGTCTGAAGGGCGGCGTCGCGCTCCGGAGCACCTCCTTCGGCGATGTCGCGATCCTGCTCGGCGTCACCATCGTCGCCGGCATCGTCACCTGCGCCTCGGCCTACGCGATGGCCCGGCTGTGGCTGAAGGACGGCCCGCTTGAGGCCGGCGCCATCGCCGCGCACTTCGGTTCCGTCTCGGCCGTGACCTTCATCGCGGCCCAGCAGTTCGGCGAGCGCAGCGGCCAAGCCCCGGAAGGCGTGCTGGTGGCCTTGGTCGTGGCGCTGGAGATCCCGGCCATCCTGCTCGGCCTCACTCTGGCCAAGCGCGATGCCGGGCTGCAGTGGCACCAGGTGCGCGAGGTGCTGGTCGGCAAGACCGCCCTGCTGCTGATCGGCGGCATGGTCATCGGCGCGATCGCCACCAAGCACGGCACCGACGCGGTGAACCTGATGTACGGCCAGCTGTTCCAAGGCACGCTGATGCTCTTCATGCTCGACATGGGCATGGTGGCGGCGGCGCAGCTGCGCGGCATTGGCCGCGGCGCCTTCCGGTTGGCGGTCTATGGGGTTTCCCTGCCGTTGCTGCACGGAATCATCGGTACGGCGCTCGGGCATTGGGCCGGTCTCTCCCCCGCGGGTGCGGCCGTGTTCGGCACGATGACGGCCAGCGCCTCCTACATTGCCGCGCCGGCGTCGGTTCGCGCCTCCTTGCCGGAAGCCAACGTCGGGCGCTGCATCACCGCGGCGCTGGGCATCACCTTCCCGTTCAACCTCGCCATCGGCATCCCGATCTACTTTGCCTTCGCCGCCTGGCTCGGGGCCTGACATGCTGAAGATCGACACCCACGCGCACTACCTGCCGGACCGCTGGCCCGACCTCGCGGCCAAGTACGGGGATGTCCGCTTCCCGGTGATCCACCACGGCGACGACGGGCGCTGCCGCATCTACAAGGACGGCAAGTTCTTCCGCGAGATCTGGCCCAAGACCTGGGACCCGGCCATCCGGATCGCCGACTACGCGCGCTTCGACGTGCAGGTGCAGGTGATCAGCACCGTGCCGGTGATGTTCAGCTACTGGGCGAAAGGCCACCAGGCGCTGGAGCTGCATGCGGCCTTGAACGACCACATCGCCGAGGCCTGCCGCGAGCATCCGCGCCACTACGCCGGGCTTGGCGTGGTGCCGCTGCAGTCGCCGAGCCTCGCCGTGCGCGAGCTGGAGCGCTGCATGGACGGCCTCGAGCTGCAGGGCGTGCAGATCGGTTCGCATATCAACGACTGGAACCTCGATGCGCCGGAACTCACCGAGTTCTGGCAGGCCGCGGAGGACCTCGGCGCCGCGATCCTCGTGCATCCGTGGGACATGATGGGCGCGGAATCGATGCCCAAGTACTGGATGCCGTGGCTGGTGGGCATGCCGGCCGAGCAGTCCCGCGCTGCCTGCGCGCTGATCTTCGGCGGCGTGCTCGAGCGGCATCCGCGCCTGCGCGTGTGCCTCGCGCACGGTGGCGGCAGCTTCCCGTACACGATCGGACGCATCGAGCACGGCTTCCACATGCGGCCCGACCTCGTCGCCACCGACAACCCGCGCAATCCGCGCGAGTACTTCGGCCGCCTGTTCTTCGATTCCTGCGTGCACGATCCGCGCGCGCTGCGCTACCTGATCGACGTCGCCGGTGCCGATACCGTCATGCTGGGCACCGACTACCCCTTCCCGCTCGGCGAGCAGGAGCCCGGCTCGGGCATCGCCGCACTCGGGCTCTCCGAGGCCGAGCAGGCCCAACTCTTCCACGGCACGGCCCTGCGTTGGCTCGGCCTGCCGGCGTCGCGATTCGCTTGAGGACTTCGATGGATCTTTCGCTCGACCACGACGCCTGGGCCCTGGCCCAGGACGCCGCCGACCCGCTGGCGCGCCACCGCGCCGCGTTCCACGTGCCGCAGCACGACGGCCGCGACCTGCACTACTTCGTCGGCAATTCGCTCGGCCTGCAGCCGAAGACCGCGGCTGGGGCCATTGCCGAGGAACTGGCGAGCTGGGCGACGAACGCCGTGGAAGGACATTTCCGCGGGGAACGCCCGTGGATGCACTACCACGCCACGCTCCGCGAGCCGATGGCGCGCGTGGTCGGTGCCCTGCCCTCGGAAGTGGTGGTGATGAACACGCTCACCGTCAACCTGCACCTGTTGATGGCCAGCTTCTACCGACCGACGCGCGAACGGCCGGCCATCCTGATCGAAGCGGGCGCTTTCCCGTCGGATCGCCATGCCGTCGAGTCGCAGATCCGCTTCCATGGCTTCGATCCGACGACAGACCTGATCGAGATCGAAGGCGACGAGCCGAACGGCCTGATCAGCATGGCGGCCATCGAGCGCGCTTTGGCGGAGCACGGGCCGCGCATCGCACTCGTGCTCTGGCCGGGCGTGCAGTACCGCACCGGGCAGGCTTTCGACCTCGCGGCCATCACCATGCTGGCCAAGGCGCAGGGATCTGCCGTGGGTTTCGATCTCGCCCATGCCGCCGGCAACCTCCCGCTTGCGCTGCATGACAGCGGTGCCGACTTCGCCGCGTGGTGCACCTACAAGTACCTCAACAGCGGTCCCGGCGCGGTGGCTGGTGCCTTCGTGCACGAGCGGCATGGCCGCCGCAGCGACCTGCCGCGACTCGCCGGCTGGTGGGGGCACCGGGCCGACACGCGATTCCTGATGGCGCCGCAGTTCGAGCCGGCCGAGGGCGCGGAAGGCTGGCAGATGAGCAACCCGCCGATCCTCGCGATGGCGCCGATCCGGGCCTCGCTCGAACTGTTCGACGCCGCGACGATGCCGGCCCTGCGCGCGAAGTCGCTGGCGCTGACGGGCTACCTCGAGGCGCTGGTGAACACGCACCTCGGCGGACGCATCGAGATCCTCACGCCCGCCGATCCCTCGCGCCGCGGCTGCCAGCTCTCGCTGCGCGTGGTCGGGGGGCGTGCCATGGGTCGTGCGCTGTTCGAACATCTGGCCGCGAACGGCGTGCTCGGCGACTGGCGCGAACCCGATGTCATCCGCATCAGCCCTGCCCCGCTGTACAACCGCTTCACCGATGTCCTCGCGTTCGCGCGCAGCGTGCGCGACTGGCGCCCCTCATGAGCCGCGCCTACACGATCATCGGCGGCGGCCTCGCCGGGGCCCTGCTTGCCGCCCTGCTCGCCCGTCGCGGCCACCAGGTCGACGTGTTCGAGCGCCGTCCGGACGCGCGGCTGCGGGGCTACGAGGGCGGGCGCTCGATCAACCTGGCGCTCGCGGCGCGTGGCCTTGCCGTGCTCCGTGAAGCCGGCCTTGGGGAAGCGGTGCTGGCGCAGGCGGTGGCGATGCGCGGTCGCATGGTCCATCCGCGCGAAGGTCAGATCAACTTCCAACCGTATGGCCGCGTCGATCGTGAGTGCATCTGGTCGGTGCATCGCGGCAACCTGAACCTGCTGCTGCTCGATGCGGCGGAACGGGCCGGGGCGCGCCTGCATTTCCACCAGCGACTGAACTACGTCGATTTCGCGGCACGCCGTGCCGAGCTGGTGAACGACCACGACCGCAGCGTGCAGTGGATCGACTTCGACGCGCTGATCGGTGCCGATGGCGCGGGCAGCGCGCTGCGCGCGGCCATGCAGCGCCATGTCGACCTGCACGAGCACTTCGAGCCGCTGGGCCACGGCTACAAGGAGCTGGAAATCCCGCCGCTGGACGATGGCGGCTTCCGCATCGCACGCGACGCCCTGCATATCTGGCCTCGCGGCGGCTACATGCTGATCGCCCTGCCGAACACCGAGGGCACGTTCACCGCGACGCTCTTCCTCGCCCACCGCGATGGCACCCCGAGCTTCGAGCAGCTCCCGGATGCTGCTTCGGCGCAGGCCTTCTTCGAGCGCGAGTTCCCCGATGCGCTGGCCCTGATGCCGGGCCTCGCCGCCGACTGGGCCGACAACCCCACCAGCGGGCTCGCCACGCTGCGCCTGAAGCGCTGGCACCTCGACGGGCGCGCGGTGTTGATCGGCGATGCCGCCCACGCCATGGTGCCCTTCCACGGGCAGGGCATGAACTGCGCCTTCGAGGACGTGGCGGCGCTGGACCGCCTGATGGCCGAGCATGCCGACACCGCCGACGGTTTCGCCGCGTTCGAAGCCGACCGCCGGCCGAACGCGGAAGCCATCCAGACCATGGCGCTGGAGAACTACGTCGAGATGCGCGATTCCGTGGACAACCCGGATTGGCGTCGCCAGCGCGCGCTGGAGCTGCTTCTCGCCGAACGCCACCCCGGCCGGTTCGTGCCGCGCTACTCGATGGTCAGCTTCACCCGCACACCCTACGCCGTCGCCTTGGAGCGCGGACGCTGGCAGCGCGAGCTGCTGGTCGACGCCACGCGCGGCATCGACGACATCGCGCAGGTCGACCTCGGCGCCGTCGACGCCCGCATCGCCGCCGGCCTCGCGCCATTGCCGGAGGACTGGCTGGAGCTGGCGCGTTGAGCTTCCTCTGGTACGACCTCGAGACCTTCGGGCGCGATCCGCGCCGCTCGCGCATCGCGCAGTTCGCCGCGATCCGCACCGACGACGACCTGCGCGAGGTCGATGCACCCGTTTCGTTGTTCTGCCAACCGGCCGGCGACGTGCTGCCCTCCCCGATCGCCACGGCGATCACCGGCATCGCGCCGCAGCGGGCCCTGGCGGAGGGCCTTGTCGAAGCCGGGTTCTTCGCCCGTGTCCACGAACTGATGGCCGAACCGGGCACCTGCGCCGTCGGCTACAACAGCCTTCGCTTCGACGATGAGTTCATCCGGTTCGGGCTGTACCGCAACTTCTACGACGCCTACGAACGCGAGTGGCGCAACGGCAACAGCCGATGGGACCTGCTGGACGTGCTGCGTCTCGCTCGCGCGCTGCGGCCCGAGGGGCTCGAATGGCCGCTTCGTGAGGATGGGCACGCGAGCTTCAAGCTCGAGGAACTCGCGCAAGCCAATGGCGTCCGCGAAGGGCTGGCCCACGAGGCGCTCAGCGACGTCCGCGCGCTGATCGCGCTCGCGCGGAAGCTCAAGGACGCCCAACCCCGTTTCTGGGACTACGTGCTGAAGCTACGGGACAAGAAGACGGTCCGTGGCCTGTGCGACCTTGTCGCGCACACGCCGATGCTGCACGTCTCGGGGCGCTTCCCGCCCGGGCAGCGGCACGCCGCCCTAGTGGCGCCGCTCGCCGTCCATCCGTTGATCGGCACGCGCGTGATCGCCTACGACCTCGGGGTCGATCCCGCCGGGTTCGCGCTGCTGGACGACGCGACGCTGAAGGCCCGCTTGTTCGCGCCGCGGGCGCAGCTGCCCGAGGGCGTCCAGCGCCTTCCCCTGAAGGAGATCCACACCAACCGCTGCCCGGCGCTGCTGCCCTTGGCCCACGTGCGGCCGGCGGAGCTCGAGCGCCTGCAGCTGGACGCCGGGGCGGCGCACGAGCGCGCAGGATGGCTGGCCGCACACCCCCAGTTCATTGCGCGCTGCGTGTCGCTGTTCTCGGAGTCGCGCGATTTCGGCGAGACCGATGCCGACGGCGATCTCTACGGCGGCTTCATCGGCGATGCGGACCGCCGGCTGTTTCCGCGGATCCGCACCGCCGCACCGGGCAGCCTCCCGGCGTTCGAGGCCCAACTGCAGGATCCCCGGTTCAAGGCCCTGCTCTTCCGCTACCAGGCACGGAACTGGCCAGACTCGCTGGACGTGGAACAACGGCGTGCGTGGGACGCGTGGCGCCGTGACCGGTTTCACGCTTCGGCGCCGGCCGAGGGCACGCTTGCGAGCTACCTCACGGAACGCGAAGCTGCGCAGGCGATGCTCGCTGCCACCGGTGACAATGCCGCCCTGCGTGCGGCCGATCAGTGGGTTCGCGAGAGACTGGCCGAAGTGGGGATCGACATTCCAGACACCCTTGCCTGAGGAGGCGCGTCGATGCTTGGGATCGTGTTCACCGAATTCATGGAGATGGTGGAAGAGCGCTTCTCGCCCGAGGTGCTCGATCGGATCATCGAACAGGCGGCACCGGCCAACCAGGGCGCCTACACGGCCGTGGGCTACTACCCGCACGAGGAAATCGTCGCGCTCGTGGTCGCGCTGTCCGAGCAGACCGGCCTCCCCGCCGCGGCCTTGGTGCAGGCCTTCGGCGAACATCTCTTCGGCCGCTTCACCCAAAGCTATGCGGCGCTGATCGACGGCCGGCGCGGCACCATCGACCTGCTCCGCCAGCTGGATGGCGACATCCACGTCGCCGTGCGCAAGCTCTATCCGGAAGCCCGGTTGCCGCGCTTCCACGTGATGTCCTGCGAGGGCGATACGATGCGGCTGGCTTACGAGTCGCCGCGTGGCATGGAAGCACTGGCCCAGGGCCTCATCGTCGGCGCCATCCGGCACTTCGGTGAGCCGCTGCAGGTGGATTGGGAGCACGGAACGTACGAAGGCCGCCCGGTTTCGGTGTTCCATGTCCGTCCCCGTTCCTGAGGACACGAGCAAGGCGGACGCCGTGCACGAGCGCCGTCTGGCGCGGGAGCGCGCTGCGCGCAAGGAAGCCGAGCGACTTCTCGAGGGCAAGAGCCTCGAGCTTTTCGAGGCGCTGCAGGCCTCCGAGCGGTCACAGCGGCGGCTCGAACTCGCGCTGTGGGCCAGCGGCGAATCGATCTGGGAGTGGGACGCCGAGACCGACATCGTACGCAGTGCGCGCTACGTCGCCCTCGATGCGGCGCCACAGGAGACCGAGGCCCTCCTGATCGACGTGTTGGATGCGATCCATCCGGCCGATGTGGAATCGGTCGTGTTGGCATGGCGCCTCCACCTTGCCGGCAGCACGGCCGAGTACGACATGCAGTATCGGTTGCGCGACGGCCAGTCATGGCGGCGCAGCCGTGGGCGGGTCATTGAACGCGACGCCACCGGGAACGCTTGCCGGATGGTGGGCACGACGAAGGACATCACGCGCCAACGTGAGCAGGACGAGTCGCTTCGCGTCCTCGGCCATGCGTTCGCCAATTCGCGCGATGCGCTGGTGCTGTGCGACGGAACCTGGCACGTGCTCGAATCGAACGCGGCTTTCCACGCCATCTCGGGCTTAAACCATGATTCCGCCCGACGCGTCGCGATCGCGCGCGTGCTTCCGGCGCTCGTCGAGGCCTCCGGCCGCGAGGGCGCCGGCGCGACCCACTTGTGGGTGCCCGATTGCCGGTTGCAACTGCCGGGCGCCAGCATTCCGGTCGACGTCTCCGCGACCATGCTCCCGGGATCCGGGCAGCGATCCGCGCAGTGGATCGTGTCGATCAAGGACCTTCGCGAGGCGAAGCGCCTGGAGATCGAACTGGCAGCGGCGTCACGCATCGATGCACTCACCGGTCTCATCAACCGGGCGGCGGCCACCGAGGCGTTGACGGCGCGGATCGCCGAGGCCGGCGCACGACCGGTGCCGACGATCTGGCTCAACCTCGATGAATTCAAGGTCGTGAACGACGGGCTTGGCGCCCGCGAAGCAGACGGCGTGCTGACGCACTGCGCCGAACGCGCGCGGGGCGTGATGCCCGGCGGCTGGCTTTTGGCGCGCTGGGGCGGCGACGAACTGCTGGCCATCGGCCCCCCGGGGCAGGATGCCCAGCACGGGCTCTCGGTGGGCCGAGCCCTGCTCGCCGCGCTGGCCGAGCCCTTGGCGGTGGCGGGCACCTCCCTGTCACTCACCGCCAGCGCTGGCCTCGCGGTGTATCCCGGGGATGGTGAGTCCGCGGAGGTGCTCGTGCTCAACGCAGGTACGGCGCTGCGCTATGCCAAGCGCCGCGGACGGGCGCGCGTGGAGGCCTACGAGCCCAGCCTCGATGAGCATGGTTTGCAGCGCCTGACGATGGTCAGCCTCCTGCGTCGCGCTTGCGATCGCGAGGATTTCCGCTTCGTCGCCCAGCCCCGCGTCGATGCCGAACGTTGCATCGTCGGGTACGAAGTGCTGGTGCGTTGGCACTCCCCGGAACTGGGCTGGGTCAGCCCGGTGCAATTCATCCCGCTGGCGGAAGACAACGGGCTCATCGATCGCATCGGTCGGGCGGCCATCCGCGCCGCGGTCACGCTGGCTGCCCAGTTGCGTCGATCCGGGCGGCAGGCCCTCGTCAGCGTCAACCTGGCGGCAAAGCAACTGCAGGACCCGATGCTCAGCGAGATCCTGCTCTCCGAGTTGGAGGCCGGAGGCGCCAGAGCGGAAGACATCGAGCTCGAGGTGACCGAAAGCGGCCTGGTGCAGGACATCGAAGGTGCGCACCGGCTCCTCACCCAGCTGCGCGGCGAAGGATTCACGCTGGCGCTCGACGATTTCGGCACGGGCTACTCGTCGCTGAGCTACCTCCAGACCCTGCCCTTCCACAAAGTGAAACTGGACCGCAGTTTCGTGAAGGACGTCACCGACGACGCGCGCGCAGCCCGGCTTATCGCTGGGGTTGTCGACCTGTGCTCGGCCCTCGACATGCAGGTGGTGGCCGAAGGGGTCGAAACCGAGGGCCAGTTCGCGCGGCTGGTGGAACTGGGGGCGCCGGAGTTCCAGGGATTCCTCTTCCATCGCCCTCTCGACTTCAACGCGATCGCCCGGCTGCCCTGAACCCGCGATTCCCACGTGGCCCCGATGCAGGGCTTCGGGCTCAGCGCTCTTCCGCCTTCGCCCGCTCGGTGAGCCGTTCCATCCGCTCCAAGGTGGCGGCCATCGACTGGCGCAGTTCGAAAAGCTCGTGCTCAAGGCTGGGATGGTGCTCGTCGCCGCCCCGGTTCGCCTCGTCCATGCGCTCGTTCTCGATTTGCGCTTCCTGCATCGAGTTCATCACCACGCCGATGACGAGATTGAGGATCACCATGGTGCCGAGCACGATGAAGGACACGAAGAACAACGATGCGAGCACCGGCTGCGCGTTCGAGGCCGTGCAAAGCGCCTCCATGCCGTCGTAACCGAAGCGCTCGCAGCCGTACATCTGGGTGTACAGCGTCGTCGACCAGTTTTCGCCGGTCACCACGATGAACAGGGTGAGGACGGCCAAGGGCAGCGATCCGAAGTGCACCGGGTCGTTCTCTCCGAACAGGAACACCGCGGCCACGCCGTACACGTAGAAGTGCATGACGAGGAACAGCCCCACGTAGCCCATGCTGGGCAGGGATTTCAGCAGGGTTCCCACCAAAACCTGCAGTCGCGGCAGGGCGTGCACCAGTCGAAGGACGCGAAGCAGGCGCAGTAGCCGCAGGACGGTGGCCGATTGCGATCCGAGCGGCAGCAGGCAGGCCACGACGATGGCGAAATCGAACACGTTCCACGCGTCGTGGAAGTAGCGCCAGGGCTTCGGCGAGAGGGCGACCATCTTCAGCACGATCTCCGCGCCGAAGATCGCCAGCACGATGCGGTCGAGCGCATGCAGGAGGTCGCCGTGCGCGGCGACCATCGCCTTGTCGGTTTCCACGCCGACAAGAATCGCCGCGAACAGGATGACGCCGGTGATGAAGTGCTGGAACGACGTGGCCTGGACGACGCGTTGGGCGAAGGCTTGGAGAGACATCGGAGGGACGTGGTGGGGAAATCCGGGACCGACAGTCTCGCTGTCCGACTCCGCCCTGCCAAGCGCTCAGGCGGCTTGCCGCGCCTCGGTGTCCAGGACGCGAGCCACGGCCAAGGCCGCCACCACGCCGCCGAACTGCGCCAGCACGAACCCGAGGACATCCTCCGGGCGGATGCCGGCGAAGGTGGTCGTCAGGGCACGCGCGAGCGTCACGGCGGGATTCGCGAAGGACGTGCTGGACGTGAACCAGTAGGCCGCGAAGATGTAGGCGGCGACGAGCAAGGGCAGTGCTGCCAGACGGTGTCGCGCTCCTAGGAGGATGGTGAGCAGCAGGCCGAAGGTGGCCACGCCTTCGCTCAGCCATTGCGACGCGCCGGTGCGCACACGGGTGCCCGGCTGCAGCAGGTCGAGATCGAACATGGCGTGGGCCAGCACCACGCCGGCAAGCGCACCAAGCAACTGGAAGGGCACGTAGGCCGCAGCGTCGCGCAGGGGCAATTCGCCGCGGAGCGCCATCGCCAGCGTCACCGCGGGGTTGAAGTGCGCTCCCGAGATCGGCCCGAGAATCGTGATCAATACATACAGCATCCCCGCCGTCGCTCCGGCATTCGCCAGCAGCGCCACGGCGTCGTTGCCGTCGGCGAGCGCCACGCCCATCACGCCGGACCCGACGACGGTCGCGAGCAGCAGCGCCGTTCCAAGGCTCTCGGCCAGAAGCCGTTGAGGCAGCAGGCTCACAGCGAATCCAGCAGGGCCTTCACCCGCGAGGAAATCTCGTCGCGGACCACGCGGTACTCCGGGTCGTCCATGTGCTTCGGATCGGGCAAGCCCCAGTCTTCCCGGCGCTTCGCGGGGATCCACGGGCAGTTGTCGCCGCAGCCCATGGTGATCACTGCGTCGAACTCGCCGTCGATCTGGTCGAGGGACTTCGAATCGTGGCGCGCGAGGTCGTAGCCCAGCTCGGCCATGAAGCGGATGGCCTTCGGGTTGATGACGCCCGAGGGCTTCGATCCGGCGCTCAAGGCCTCGACGGCATCGCCGCCGTGGATGTGGGCGAAGGCCTCCGCCATCTGGCTGCGGTTGGCGTTTTCGACACAGACGAACAGCACGCGCTTCTTCATGGGGCGGATCTCGGGGCAGGTGGGCAAATCACGCCGGGGCCACAGGAGGTGGCGCCGGCGCAGCAGTTCTCGGTGAGGTAGGCGACCAGGTCGTTCATCCGCGCGAAGTTGGCGCGAACCACGATGCTCCGCCCCTCGCGGCGGTCGAGCACGAGCTTCGCCGCGCGCAACACGTTGAGGTGCGCGGTCAACGTGGCCGGCGGCACGCGCAAGGCTTCGCGCAGCTCGCCGACCGCCAAGCCTTCGGCCCCGGCCACGACGAGGGCGCGGAAGGCGGCAAGCCTCGTGGCATGGGCCAGTGCGTCGAGAGTCTCGAGGGCGGCGGGTGCTTTCATCGGTTCCATGATTCCAGAAATATGGAAGTTAATTCAAGCCTGCGGGACCATCGGGAACGGAAGGCGCGCCGCGGCATGGCCGACGGTGCGATCATCCGCGGGCCGTCGTCTTCCCGCCGCCCATGCCCTCCCCGCTCCGTCGCTACGCCGTCTTCTATTTCTGCTTCTACGCGGCCCTCGGCGCGTACACGCCTTATGTGGCTCGGTTCGTGGACTACCTCGGCTTCAGTGGCCTCGTCGCGGGCGGCATGTTGGGCCTGTGGTACGCGTCGCGCATCGTGGCGCCCCCGCTGTGGTCGCGGCTGGTGGCGCAAAGCCCGAGGCCGGGCCTCTGGCTCTTGGCCGGCTGCGTGCTCGCCAGCCTGGGCTTCGCGTCGTTCGGCATCGTGGCCAGCGTCACCGGGCTGTTCGCCGCCATGCTGTTTTTCGGCGCGTTCTACAACGCGGTGATGCCGCAGTTCGAGGCCATGACCCTCGGGGCGATCGCTGGCGAGACCGAGGGCTATGGTCGATTGCGCGTGTGGGGGTCGGTCGGCTTCCTCGTCGTCGCCGGGAGCTACGGTGCCTTGCTCGACGCCTGGGGCGAGGTCTGGTTCGTGTGGGCCACGCTGCCGTGGTTCGCGTTGATGGTCTGGGCGGCGTGGCCCTTCCGGCATGAAGCACGCACCGGCGCCGCCACGGGCGCCGTCCGCGTCGCCATGCGCCAGCTGTGGAACCGCGCTGGCACGCGGCCGCTGCTGCTGCTCGCCCTGCTGGTCCAGGCTGGCTTCGGTGCGTTCTACGTGTTCTACACCCTGCACCTGCGGGCCAACGGCCATGACGGTCTCGCCGTCGGCTTGCTCTGGATGGTCGGGGTGTCCGCTGAAATTGTGCTGTTCTGGTGGGCCCCGGGCCTGATCCGCCGCCACGGCGTCCATGCCTTGATGGCGCTATGCCTCGGACTGACCGTCGCGCGGTGGATCGTGGTCGCGCTGTTCCCGGCATCGATGGCCCTGATGGTCGCGGCGCAGCTGACGCATGCCCTCGGTTTCGCGCTTTTCCATGCCTGCCTGATGCAGCGCATGGCCGCGCTGTTCCCCGGCCACGAAGCCAGTGCCGGCCAAGGCCTGCTGTATGGCTTCTCGTCCGGCCTCGGCGGCGTGATCGGCGCACTGCTCGCGGCCGTGCTGTGGGAATGGCAGGGCGGCGTCGCGGCTTTCCTGGGGGGCGCGGCACTCACCACGTCGGCGCTGGTGCTCCACCAGGCGAGAGTGAGAGTGTCAAGACACCCGGCCTGAGCCGGCGAGACGGGCCTGCCAATCGGCCGCGAAAGCCTCGGCCCCCATGGGGCGCCCAAGGCCGTAACCCTGCAACAGGTCGACGCCCTCACCGAGAAGCACGCGTCGTTGTTCTTCGGTCTCCACGCCTTCGGCCACGGTGGTGCAGCCCAAGCGCTGTGCCAGCGCGACCACGGTGCGGATGATCGCCTCGTCGCCGCCACCTCGGCCGATGCCGTCGACGAAGGAGCGATCGATCTTCAGCGCCGTCACCGGCAGCCGCTTGAGGTAGGCGAGTGAGGAATAGCCCGTGCCGAAATCGTCGATGGCGATGCCGAAGCCGGCTTCGCGGAGCAGATTCAGCGACTCGATTGCTCGCTCGCCGTCCATGATCATCGACTCGGTGATTTCCAGTTCGAGCCGATCGGTGGGCCAGCCGCTGTCCTCGACGACCGCGGCGAGCTGTCCCATGAAGTCGGGATGCTCCAGCTGCTTCACCGAAAGGTTCACTGCGATCGACGGCATTGCCAAGCCTTGCTCCTGCCAGCGCATGGCTTGAAGGCAGGCCTCCCGCAGCACCCATTCGCCCAGGCGGACGATGAGTCCGGTGTCCTCGGCCAATGGAATGAACTGCGACGGCGGAACCGGCCCGAATTCGGCGCTGTGCCAGCGCAACAGCGCCTCGGCGCCGGCCGGACTTCCCTCGCGATCCACCTTGATCTGGTAGTGGAGGGACAGTTCGCCAGCCTCGCGCGCGCGCCGCAGCGCGGCGTCCATCTGCAGGCGGCGGCGTGCGGCCTCGGTCATCTCCGGCGTATAGAAATGCGACCGACCGCGTCCTTCGGCCTTGGCCCGGAACATGGCGGTGTCGGCGTTGCGGACGAGCGTCTCGCGGTCGGTGCCGTCCTCCGGGAAGACGCAGATGCCGATGCTGCCCGACAGGTGCACCTCGTGCCCGGCTACATCGAAGGTGCCGGCCAGCAGTGCGAGCATCTTGTCCGCTACGCGCATCGCCTCGCGGCCGTCCACCACGTCTTCGAGCAAACAGACGAACTCGTCGCCTCCGAGCCGCGACAAGCTGTCGCTCAGCCGGAGGTTGTAGGCGAGGCGCTCCGCCACCGCTTGCAGCAGGCGATCCCCGACGTTGTGCCCTGCACTGTCGTTGACTTCCTTGAAGCGATCGAGGTCGATGAACAGCAGGGCCAAACGACGCTGGCGGCGGGACGCTTGGGCGATGGCGCGGTCGAGCTGGTGACCGAAGGCCAAGCGGTTGGGCAGGCCGGTGAGCGGGTCGTGGTGCGCGAGGTGCTCGAGGCGATGCTCGGCTGCCTTTCGAACTTCGACTTCTTCGAGCAGTTCGGCGGTTCGCTCGCGGACGCGTTGGTCGAGCTCGTGGTTGGCCGCTTCCACGGCCGACTTCTCGGCGCTCAGGCGCTCCACGAGGTCGACGTTCTCGTCGCGAAGCCGAACCAGGGACTGGCCCGCGGCGTGCTGGACGCGGGCCACCCGCGTGATGATGACGAGGTACATCCCCATCAGGAATGCGAGGCTGATGTACTCCGCCCCGCCCTCCATCACCAGGCGCAGCGCCGCCAGCCCGACCGAGGGCACGGCGAACGCGAAGTACGCGGGCAGCCAGTAGGAGGTGACGATGATGGAGCCGGCAGCGAGCCCCACCAGGCTCGTGTAGAGGAAAACCTGCAGCGCCGCACTGTCGGGAGTGAAGAACGCCCAGCCCGCCGCGCCCCAGAGCAGTCCGGAGGCCAGCGAGGTCAGCGTGAAGCGGTTCGCCCAGCGCAGTGCGTCCTGCGCCCCCGATGGACGACGCTGGTAGGCCTTCATCAGGGCATAGCGAAGCGCCAACACGACGAGCGACGCGACCACCCACGACGCGAGCGCGGTCGAGGACACGCTGCCCCAGAACGCGACGCCCAACACCACGGGCATCACCGCGAGATTGACCAGGATGGCGGGTAGTCCGCCGTACAGGCGGTCGACCTGGTGGCCGACGAGGCGCTGCGCCGCCAGGCGATCGCTGTCCGGATGCTTGCCTTCTGCCCCGTCCATTCGCGCCCTCCTGTGGTTCGCCGTCGCATCCAGCGTCGGCGCGTGGGGTACTGCGGCCTCTACTCGTTCGAGACTCCGTGCGGGACATGGCCGGCGGCCACGTGCTGCATCGCGCTCTCGATGTTGTGCATCGAATCGTCGAAGAAGATATCGGCACCGAAGGTGTCGAGGAATGGGCCTTTCGGGCGCCCCCCGAGGAACAGGGCCTCGTCGAGGCGGATGCCCCACTCGCGCAGCGTGAGGATCACCCGCTTGTGCGCCGGTGCCGAACGCGCGGTGACCAGCGCGATGCGGATCGGCGGATCGGCGGCCGGCAGGGCCTGCTGCAGCGTGTGCAGCGCCGAGAGAAAGCCGCGGAACGGGCCGCCGGAGAGAGGCTCCAGCGCCCGTTCCGTCTCATGGTCGTGGAAGGCCTGCAGCCCTTCCTCCTGCGAAACGCGTTCACTCTCGTCGCCGAAGATCACGGCGTCGCCGTCGAAGGCGATACGCAGCTGCGGATGGCGGTCCACCGGCGGTAGTCCGGTCGGCAGGATGGTCGCGGCCGCGACACCATGCTCGAGCGCGCTGCGCACGCTGGCGGGGTTGGCGCTGAGGAACAGCTGGGCACCGAACGGCTGGATGTAGGGGTGGGTGTCGGCACCGCTGGTGAACACCGCGCGCACGATGCCGAGGCCGTAGTGCTCGATGGCATTGAAGATGCGCAGGCCGGTATCCGCCGAATTCCGTGAGAGCAGGATCACTTCGACCGGCGGCACGCCCGGCGGCAGCAGCGAGTTCAAGGCGAGCAGCTTGCGCACCAGCGGGAACGCGATGCCGGGCTGCAGCGGCTGGTCCTCGCGCTCTCGCTGGTAGGCCGCGTAGGCCTTGAGGCCCTCGCGTTCGAACAGCGCGTGGCCGTGCTCCAAATCGAACAGCGCCCGAGCGGTGATGGCGACGACCAGCGGGCGCATCAACTCTCGAACTGCTCGTTGAGGATGCGGTCCGCGAGGTCGTGCTCCGGGTCGAACAGCAAGGTGACCGTCTGCGTGCGCGATTCGCGGATGCGGACCTCGACGACGTTGCGAACCTCATGCGAATCGGCGGTGGCGCTGACCGGCCGCTTGAGGGCGTCGAGCACCTCGATGCCGATCTCGGCATCGGACCGCAGCAACGCGCCGCGCCAGCGGCGGGGCCGGAACGCAGCGATCGGCGTCATCGCGATCACTTCGGATCCGAGCGGAAGGATGGGGCCGTGCGCGGAGTAGTTGTAGGCCGTAGACCCCGCCGGGGTCGCGACCAGCATGCCGTCGCACACCAGTTCATCCAGCTTGCGCTGGCCGTTCACCGCGATGCGCAGGTGCGCCGTCTGGCGCGTCTGCCGTAGCAGCGAGACTTCGTTGTAGGCCAAGGAGTTGATCGTCTGCCCGCCTTCGGTCACTGCCTCCATCTCGAGCGGACGCAGCACGTTGTGGCGAGCGCGGGCCAAACGCTCATGCAGGCCGTCGGCGCGGTACTGGTTCATCAGGAACCCGACCGTACCGAGCTTCATGCCATAGACCGGCAGGCCCAGCCCGCCGTGCCGATGCAGGGTCTGCAGCATGAAGCCGTCGCCGCCCAGAGCCACGAGCACTTCGGCGTCGGCCGGCGCGCAGGGGCCGTGCACGGCCTCGAGCGCCTGGCGGGCCGCCTCGGCTTCCGCCGTGGGGCTCGCCAGGAACGCGATGCGGGAGAACGCCATCCCGGCCGGCCCCGTCAGCCGACCCGGCCGCCGGCCGCGGCGATTTGGCCGAG
The DNA here is from genome assembly GCF_027531545.1 of Silanimonas sp. Classification (GTDB taxonomy): domain Bacteria; phylum Pseudomonadota; class Gammaproteobacteria; order Xanthomonadales; family Xanthomonadaceae; genus Silanimonas. Next base: position 200,320 of record NZ_JAPZSC010000006.1, read on the forward strand.
GCGGCGTACCGCGACCAGCAGCGTCGCGTAATCCATGCCACGCAGGTTGCGCATGTCCGCGAACATCGCGAGCGTGTAGCGCAGGGTCGAATCCTCGCGCGAGAGCCACGCACCGACGGCATCGGCGGCGCCCTTGCCGGCCAGCACTTGGCCGACCAGCGTGCTCTGCTGCTGCTGCAGTTCGTCGCGCAGCGCACCACGGGCCTGGGCGTGCCAGCGGCCTTCGACCGGCAGCAACTCCACCTGGTCCATCAGCCACTTGGTGTGCAGCGCGTCGGAGAGCGAGAAGTACACGCGGGCGACGTCGGCGACCGGCAGCTTGCGCTGCAGGGCGATCTGCACGATGTCGAGGCCGTAGGCGAGGAAGGGCAGCGCCGCGAAATCAGCCGCCAGTGCCGGAGCGAAGCCCTTGCGGGTCCAGGCGTCGATGCTGGCGTCGTACTGTGCCTTGGCTTCGCCCGGCAACGACTTCGGCAGCACCGCGCGCAGTTCGCCGAGGCTGGCCGAATAGCGCTCGACCATGGAGGCGATCACGAGGTGCTCGCCCGGCAGGTTGAGCATCCAGCGGGTGTACTGGCGCAGCAGGTTCCAGACCGCCATCAGGGCGTCGATCTGGGCCGATTCCGGCACCTTGAGGTCCGCCGCGTCGATCGCCGACCACCACTGGCGCGCGTCGAGGATCTCGCGGGCGATGGTGTAGGCCTTGGCGATCTGCGCCGGCTGCTCGCCGGTGTCTTCCTGCATGCGCAGCACGAAGGTCGAACCCATCCGGTTGACCATCGAGTTGGTCACCGCCGTGGCGATGATCTCGCGGCGCAGGCGGTGGCCTTCCATGTCGGCCGCGTAGCGCTCCTGCAGCGCCTTCGGGAAATAGCGCTGCAGCTCGCGCGAGAGGTAGGGATCCTCAGGCACGTCGCTGTCGAGCAGCTGGTTGAAGATGACGATCTTGTCGTAGCTGAGCAGGATCGACAGCTCGGGGCGCGTGAGGCCGAGCCCGCGCGAACGACGGTCGCTGAACTCGGCATCGGACGGCAGGAACTCGATGGCGCGGTCCAGCAGGCCCTGCGATTCCAGCGTGCGGATCAGATGCTGGAAGCTGCCAAGGCGCGGGATGCTCATCCGCTCCATCAGGCTGATGGCCTGGTTCTGCCGGTAGTTGTCGTTCAGCACCAGGTCGCCGACCTCGTCAGTCATCTCGGCCAGCAGCGTGTTGCGCTGCTCGAGCGTCAGGCCGCCGCGGGCCATGACCCCGCCGAGCAGGATCTTGATGTTCACCTCGTGGTCCGAGGTGTCGACGCCGGCCGAGTTGTCGATGAAATCGGTATTGAGCAGCACGCCGGCCGCGAGGCAGGCCTCGATGCGGCCCTTCTGCGTCATGCCGAGGTTGCCGCCCTCGCCCACCACCTTGCAGCGCAGCTCGCGGCCGTCCACGCGCAAGCCGTTGTTGGCGCGGTCGCCGGCGTCGGCGTGGGTTTCGGTGCTGGCCTTCACGTAGGTGCCGATGCCGCCGTTCCACAGCAGGTCCACCGGCGCCTTGAGGATGGCGTTCATCAGCTGCGCCGGCGTCATCTGCTCGACGTCACCCTCGATGCCGAGCGCCGCGCGCACTTCCGGGCTCACCGGGATGTGCTTCGCGGAGCGCGGATAGATGCCGCCCCCGGCCGAGATCAGCGATTTGTCGTAATCGTCCCAGCTCGAACGCGGCAGCTTGAAGAGACGGTCGCGCTCGACGAACGAGCGGGCGGAATCCGGGTTCGGGTCGAGGAAGATGTGGCGGTGGTCGAAGGCCGCCAGCAGGCGGATGTGCTTCGAGAGCAGCATGCCGTTGCCGAACACGTCGCCCGACATGTCGCCCACGCCCACGCAGGTTAAATCCTGCGTCTGCGAATCGCGGCCCATGGCGCGGAAGTGGCGCTTCACCGACTCCCAGCCGCCGCGCGCGGTGATGCCCATGCCCTTGTGGTCGTAGCCCACCGAGCCGCCCGAGGCGAAGGCGTCGCCCAGCCAGAAGCCGTGCTCGGCGCTGATGCCATTGGCGATGTCGGAGAACGTGGCCGTGCCCTTGTCGGCGGCGACGACCAGGTACGGATCGTCGGCGTCATGGCGAACGACGTCGACCGGCGGGACGATCTTGCCTTCGACGATGTTGTCGGTGATGTCGAGCAGGCCGTTGATGAAGCGCTTGTAGCTGGCGATGCCTTCCGCCATCCACGCGTCGCGGTCGGCCGAGGACGGCAGGCGCTTCGGGAAGAAGCCGCCCTTCGAACCCACCGGCACGATCACCGTGTTCTTCACCATCTGCGCCTTGACGAGGCCGAGCACTTCCGTGCGGAAGTCCTCGCGGCGGTCCGACCAGCGCAGGCCGCCGCGGGCCACCGGCCCGAAGCGCAGGTGCACGCCCTCGACCCAAGGCGAGTACACGAAGATCTCGCGGTAGGGCTTGGGCTTCGGCAGGTCCGGCACCTTCGACGGGTCGAACTTGAAGCTGATGTAGTCGCGGCCCTTGGTCTGGTGGAAGCTCGTGCGCAGCGTGGCTTGGATCACCGCCTTCAGGCTGCGCAGGATGCGGTCTTCGTCGAGGCTCGACACCTTCTCCAGCACGGCGCCCATCGCTTCTTCGATCCCCGCCATCGCGGCGTTGCGATCGAGTCCTGTGGCCATTGCGGCGGCATCGACGGCGGCAGTGAGCGCGGTGCGGTCGGCCTCGGGAAGCCCGGCCAGCACGCGGGCCAGCGAATCGCGCGTTGCGGCGCTGCGCGCGGCATCGGCGCCGCCGCGTGCCGGGTTGAAACGCGCCTCGAAGAGTTCCGCCAGAAGGCGCGCCACCAGCGGGTAGCGCACCAGGGTTTCTTCCATGTAGGCCTGCGAGAACGGCACGCCGGTCTGCAGCAGGTATTTGGCGTAGCCGCGCAGCATCGCCACCTGGCGCCAAGTCAGGCCAGCGGCGAGCACAAGCTTGTTGAAGCCGTCGTTCTCGGCGTCGCCGGACCAGATGCGCGCGAACGCCTGTTCGAAATCGGCGCGCGCCGCGGCGAGGTCGCCGAGCGGGCGCTGGGCCTGCACCACGAAATCCTGGATCGCCACCAGGCGACCGTCGGCTTCGAGCTCGTAGGGGTGTTCGGACAGGATGCGCAGGCCGAGGTTCTCGAGCATCGGCAGCGCGTCGGAGAGGGCGATCACGCGGTCGAGGCGCATGGCCTTGAAGCGCAGGCCGTCATCGCCCTGGTAAAGCGAGAGGGCGAGGTCCTTCTCGGTCGCGAGCTGGTCGGCGCGGACGAGGTCCTGCGCCGCCATCTCCGGCGTGACCGCATCGATGTAGCCGGGCGGCAGGCCCTTGGCGAAGCGGCGGGCCAGCCGCAGGCCGTCGCTCTCGCCCTTGGCCCGCACCAGCGCATCGCGCAGGCCGTCCTGCCAGTTGCGGACGATGGCGGCGATGCGCTGCTCGAGGGCGGCCGCGTCGGCCTGCACGGTGGCGCCGGCCCTCGGTCGGATGACGAGGTACATCTGCGCCAGCGGGGACTCGCCGATGCTGATGCCGGAATCGAGGCGCTCGCCCTGCAATGCGTCGCGCAGCAGCGTCTCGATGCGGTTGCGCACCTCGCCGCTGAAGCGGTCGCGCGGGATGTACACCAGCGCCGAGAAGAAACGACCGTAGCGGTCGCGGCGCAGGAAGAGGCGGCTGCGCACCCGCTCCTGCAGCGCGAGGATGCCCATCACCGTGGTGAAGAGTTCATCCGCCGAGCTCTGGAACAGCTCGTCGCGCGGCAGCGTGTCGAGGATATGGCGGAGGGCCTTGCCGCTGTGGCTGGCGGCGGAGAGGCCCGAGCGCTCCATGATCTGGTCGTGCCGGCGGCGCACCAGCGGGATCTCCCACGGGCGGCGGTTGTAGGCACCCGAGGTGTACAGGCCGAGGAACCGCTGCTCGGCAACCGCCACGCCGTTCTCGTCATAGACCAGCACGCCGATGTAGTCCATGTAGCCGGGGCGATGGACCGTCGCCCGGGCATTCGTCTTGGTCAGGATCAGTACGTCCCGCTCTCCCGCATGGCGAGGCGCGACGAATTCGCTGACCGCACGCGGGCGCTGGGTGGAGGCGTGGCGCATCAGGCCGAGGCCGCTGCCCTCCACCGGGGCGAGCGTGCGCTCCGCGCCGTCTCCCGACACGCGGTATTCGCGGTAGCCGAGGAAGGTGAAGTGGTTGTCCGTGGCCCAGCGGAGGAAATCCTGAGACTCCGCGCGGATGACGTCGTTGACCGGCAGCGCGCGGGTCGACATCTCGTCGGCGGCACGCACCATGATGTCGCGCATCGCCGCCCAGTCCTGCACGCAGGCGCGCACGTCGGCGAGGGCGCCTTCGATGCCCTGCTGGATGCCGGCGAAGTCCTCCGTTGCTTGGCGGTCGATCTCGATGTGCATCAACGATTCGCCGTCGATGACCGGATGCACGAGCAGGTGGATGCCGATGCCACGCTCGGCCAGCGCCATGCTCACCGAGTCGACGAGGAAGGGCATGTCGTCATTGGCGATCTGCAGCACCGTGGCCGAACTGCCGAAGCCTTGCGGCGCAGACTCCGGATTCAGCAGGCGGAGCTTCGGGGCACCTGCGGCGCGACCGGCGGCGAACGCGAGCATGTCCCGGGCCACGGCCAACCAGGCGTCGGCGGGGCGAAGCACCAGATCCTCCTGCGGCACCCTGGCGTAGAACCGTTCGACGAAGCGCGACAGCGCCGCCCCGTCAGGTCCCGAGTTCGCTGCAGCCGTGGCCAGGGCGGAAAGTTCGGGGTTGGGGGCGGCGTTCGGGGCGCTCATGGGGTCGGTCGATCCGGCGACTGAGTGAAAGCTCGAAGTGTACGCGGTCTCAACGGCCGCTCGATGCTCCCGACGGCGCCGCTGGGCCGTTTTCCACCCATCGCGGGCCTCCATCGACGAAGGGCTTGATGCCCAATTCTTGGTAGACGGCGGTCGGGTCGATGTGCTTGCCCTGCGTCACCACCGTCACCATACGCCGGAGTGCGGTGATGTCCGCGGTCGGGTCGCCATCGACGAGGGCAAGGTCGGCGACGAAGCCGTTCGCGATGCGGCCACGTTCGCTGGCGAGCCCGCTGTAGCGCGCGGCGTTCCGCGTCGCGATCTGCAGCACCTCGTTCGCGGGAATGCCGGCCATCGTGTAGAGCTTAAGCTCGCGCTGCAGCGTGAATCCGGCCATCGCGTCGGTGCCGGCCACGAGCGGCACGCCGGCCCGGTGCAGGCGGCCGATGAAATCGATCATCGCCAGATAGCTCTTCTCGTAGCGCTGTTGCGTGGCGTCGTCGGGAATCTCCATCCCGCCGCTGCGGAAGCCGCGCTGCACGCTCGGCGGGAAGTGGTCGGCCACCGCGGCGTAGGCCGGCGACACCGTGCCGTCCTTCTGCCGCAGGAAATCAAAGGTGGCGAGGGTCGGATCGACGACGGTCTTTCTCTCGTCGAGCAGCCGGATGAAGTCCTGCACCGGCGCGCTGTCGAAGTCGATCTCGCCGGTGCGCGCCGCCGGAAGGTAGAAGCGCTCCAGCGTGCGCGTATCGGTCTTGTCGTTGACGAGGAAGTTGAGCAGCACCTGGTTGACGTGGTTCAGCTCGTCGAAGCCGTATTCGACGACGGTGCGAGCGCGCAGGAAGGCCGGCACATGGCCGCTGACGCGCAGGCCGCGGGAATGCGCGTAGGCCACGGTCTCGCGGAGGTGCTGGCGCGGGAAGCTGTTGTAGACCTTGATTTGCGGATAGCCGCGCGCGGCGTACCAGTCGATGGCGGCCTTCGCTTCCTCCAGCGTGCTCACCACGAACCCGTTCCGCGCGGAGTACGGGCTCTCGCCCTCGAGGAACCCGGCCGGCACGACCTGCGGGCCGAACACCTCGCCACGCGCGGTCTCGTCGATGATGCGTTGCACCGTGGCGTTGTCGTTGCCCATGTCGCGCACCGTCGTGACGCCAGCGGCGAGGTTGAGTCCGCCTTCCCAGCGACCGACGTGGCCATGCATGTCGAACAGGCCGGGCAGCAGCACCCGCCCCTCGGCGTCGAGCGTGCGCGCCGCGCCGCGGGCGTCGCTGCCGGCGGGCAGCACGGCGGCGATGCGGCCGCGAAGAATGTAGACGTCGCTCAGTTCCTCGCCGAGTTTGGCAGCCTCGCTGTCGAACACGCGGGCATTGCGGATGACCGAGAGGCCGGGCATCGGGGTGGCCAGCCGCTGGTTCAATCCGCCGAGGATCTCGGCCTCCGCGGCCAGCTGGAGTTCGCCAAGGCGCTTCTCGTCGGCCTGGTAGCCCTCGGGTAACGCGGCGAGATAGCCCGGAACGATGAATCCGAAGAAGGTCGGTTCGTCCCCGGTGGTGACCCAGCCGAACGAGGGCGTGAGCCCCAGGCCGCTCTGGGCGATCAGGGCGATCTCGCGACGGCTGGCCCCTTCGCCGACCGTGGTGCGCGTGATCTCCCGCTGGGTCATCCGGCCCGAGGGCAGCAGGTCGAGGGTGTTCCCACGACGCGCCGCGGCCTGGAACATCACTTCAGCGAGCGCCACGCTTTGGCTGAAGGGCACGTACAGGCGTCCACCCGGCGAATTGCTTTCGCCCTGCTCCGTGCTGCTCGACCAAGTCGCCTTCCGGCCCTGCACGTCGAAGCGCTCGTCCACCTTCGAACCGAAGGTCGTCGCCCCGGTGGCGCGATAATTGAGCAGGCTGCCGTCGTTGGCGATCCGGAACACCTCGTCCAGCTCCGGGCCGCGGCCGTTGTCCTTGAAAATGAAGCGTCCGCGGCATTCGCCGGCAGCGTCGCAGGCGAGCGTCTGTTCACCGGCGACCGTGCCGTTGTCCACGGTGATCACCCATCGACGGGGATTCGACGTCTCGGCTGCCGAGGCCGCGCCTGCCGCCACGAGGGCCCATCCGATCCACATCGCCGCGTTGGCCGCTCGTTTCGCCATCGTCGCTCTCCCCGGAAGATGCCCCGATGCTGCGCCGCGCGGTGGTGGGCCGCAAGCCGGGGCGCTAGGCTGCCCTACTCTCCCACGCCCGGTGACTCGCGATGATCGGTTACGCCACCCTCGGAACGCGCGACATCCATCGCGCCGTCGCTTTCTTCGATGCCCTGCTCGTCCTGATGGAGGCCAAGGTATTCATGGAGGAGCCGGGCAAGTTCAAGGCCTGGGAGGGCAAGGATGGCGGCACCGGCTTCGGCGTGCTCTATCCCCATGACGGACAGCCGGCGACGGTCGGCAATGGCAGCATGCTCGCCCTGGCCTGCCGCGACCCGGCCCACGTCGACGCGGTCCACGCCAAGGCCCTGGCGCTCGGCGGTACGGACGAGGGGGCGCCGGGCCCCCGCGGTGGCGGCTTCTACGCCGCCTACTTCCGCGACCTCGACGGCAACAAGTTCAACGCGTTCTGCATGGTCGGCGGCTGACCCCCGGCTGATCGTGCGCCGCATCACGACACGGGGGCCGCGGCGGGCGTAAGGTGCCGGTGTTCCGCGCACCGGACTGCCCATGCTGATCGGCCCGTCCATCGCTCCTTCGGCCCCCGCGTCCGCCCCGTCCAAGACGGAGGCGGTGGCCGCGCCATTGCCAGCGGTGGCCCTGGCGCCGGCATCGACCCAGCCGCAGACCCTTCGTGCCGCTGTCCCGGTGACCGCAGGCAGCCCGCGCAATCCCCTCGAGGACGCTCGCACGCGGGTGGCAATCCAGCAGTTGCAGGCCCGCGACCGCGAAGTGCGCCAACACGAACAGGCCCACATGGCGGCCGCTGGCGGCCTGCTGAAGTCCGGTCCAAGCTACAGCTACATCACCGGCCCGGACGGCAAGCGCTACGCCGTGGGCGGCAGCGTCGAGATCGACACCAGCGAGACCAGCGACGATCCGGAAGCGAATCTCGAGAAAGGCGAGCGGATCCAGGCCGCGGCCCTCGCCCCGGCGGAACCCTCCGGCGCCGACCTGGCCATCGCCAAACTGGGCGCCCGGATCGAGCAGCGGGCGCGGGCCGAGCTGGCCCGCCGCGAGGCCGCCGCGAACGCCTATTCGGAACAGGCCTCGCTCGGCGACGCCCTGCGCAATCGCGGCGAACCGCCGCGTTCACTCGGTCTCGTGCTCGAACGCGTGGCCTGAACCCGCGTCGCCGCCTCGAGGGCGGTGGGAGCAGCCTCAGCCGTCGAGTTCGCTCCAGCGGGCGAATGCGGCATCCAGTTCGGCCTGCGCGGCGGCCATCCGTGCGTGGTGCGCGGCTTGGGCCCCACTGTCTTTCGCATAGAAGCCCGGCGCTGTCAGGGCATCGGTGAGCGACGCCATCTCGTTCTCGAGGGCATCGATGCGACCCGGCAAGGCTTCGAGTTCACGCTGCTCCTTGAAGCCCAGCTTGCGCTTCGGTGCGGCGGGCTTGGCAGGTTCCGTCGCCGGCACCGTGCGCGCCGCGGGCGCGGGCGGTGCGGACTTGGCCACGGCCCCCGAGGTCGCGGCCACGCTCGCCGCCGGGCGCTGCCGCAGCCAGTCGGTGTAGCCGCCGACGTAGTCGCCGACGCGGCCGTTCCCTTCCATGACCAGCGTCGAGGTCGCCACCGAATCGATGAAGTCGCGGTCATGGCTGACCAGCAGCAGGGTGCCCGGGTACTCGCCGAGCAGTTCCTCCAGCAGTTCCAGCGTCTCGACGTCGAGGTCGTTGGTGGGTTCGTCCATGACCAGCAGGTTGGAGGGCTGGGCGAACAAACGGGCGAGCAGCAGGCGGTTGCGTTCACCGCCGCTGAGTTTGTGGATGGGCGCGCGGGCACGCTCGGGCGTGAACAGGAAGTCCTGCAGGTAGCCCATCACGTGCTTGCGCTGGCCGCCGACCTCGACGAACTCCGCACCCTGCGACACGTTGTCGAGCGCGTTCCAGTCCTCGCGCAGCGCCATCCGGTACTGGTCGAAGTAGGCCACCTGCAGGCCCGTGCCCTGCTTCACCTCGCCGGACTGCGGCTGGAGGTCGCCGAGCAGCAGCTTGATCAGGGTGGTCTTGCCGCTGCCGTTCGGGCCGATCAGGCCGATACGGTCGCCGCGCATCACACTGAGGTCGAGGTCGCGGACGAGCGTCCGCTCGCCGTGGCCGAAGGTGAGTCCTTGGGTTTCGATGACCTTGCGGCCGCTCTGCTGGCCTTCCGCCAAGGCCATCTTGACGTTGCCGGTCTTGTCGCGGCGCTCAGCGCGCTCGCGGCGCATCGCCTCGAGGCGGCGCACGCGCCCCTCGTCGCGGGTGCGGCGGGCCTTGATGCCCTGCCGGATCCAGACTTCCTCCTGCGCCAGGAGCTTGTCGAACTTGGCGTTCTCCTGCGCTTCCGAATGGGCGCGCTCCTCCTGACGGCGCAGGTAGTTCGCCCAGTCGCCCGGCCAGCTCGACAAGGAGCCCCGGTCGATTTCCACGATCCGCGTGGCCAGCGCCTTGAGGAAGCGCCGGTCGTGGGTGACGAAGACGATCGAGCCCTTGTAGTCGAGCAGCGCGGCTTCAAGCGCCTCGATGGCGGCGATGTCGAGATGGTTGGTGGGCTCGTCCAGCAGCAGGATCTGCGGCTCGGCCACGAAGGCGCGGGCCAGCAGCACGCGGCGCTTCAGACCGCCGGACTGCGCGGAGAAGGGCAGTTCGCCGTCGAGGCCGAGCTTGGTCAGGGTGGCATCGACCTTGGCTTCGAGCCGCCAACCGTCGGCGGCGTCGATGCGGGCCTGAACCCGGCCGAGCGCGTCCATGTCGATCTCGTCGGCGTGGCTCAGGTGGTGGAACTCGGCGATGTCGTGGCCCACCGAGCCCAGGCCATCCGCGACGACGTCGTAGATCGAGCCGTCGAGATGCGCGGGCACTTCCTGCTCGAGTCGCGCCACGCGCACCCCGCCCTCGAGGCGGCGCTCGCCGTCGTCGGGGACGATCTCCCCGGCGATCAGTTTCAGCAGCGTGGACTTCCCGGCGCCGTTGCGGCCGATCAGCGCGATGCGTTCGTTGGATTCGATGGCGAGGTCGACACCGTCGAGCAGGCGCGGGCCGCCGACGCCGTAGTCGACGCGATTCAAGGTGAGCAGAGGCATGGGTCGGAGTTTACGCGGTGGCTGCAGCACCTCCCCGCCCGGCCAAACCGCCGGTTGGCTCCCGTTGGGGTGGCGGGCCCGAAGGTCGGGTAAACTCCGCGCCCTTCCCGCCGGGCGCTTCAGCCGGCACTCTCGAGGCCGCCATGAGCGCCGATACCGAAACCTCCAACGAAGCGCCCTCGCTGCGCTTTGCCGACCTTGCCCTGTCCGATGCCCTGATGAAGGCCCTCGCCGCCGTGGGCTACGAGTCGCCCTCGCCGATCCAGGCCGCCACCATCCCACCACTGCTCGACGGCCGCGACGTCCTCGGCCAGGCGCAGACCGGCACCGGCAAGACCGCCGCCTTCGCCCTGCCTCTGCTCACCCGCATCGGTAGCAGCGCCGCCGGCGCGCCGCAGGTGCTGGTGCTTGCCCCGACCCGCGAGCTCGCGATCCAGGTCGCCGAGGCCTTCCAGAAGTACGCCGCCTTCATCCCCGGCTTCCAGGTGCTGCCGATCTATGGTGGCCAGGCCTACGGCCCGCAGCTGAGCGCCCTCAAGCGTGGCGTCCACGTCGTCGTCGGCACGCCCGGCCGCGTCATCGACCACCTCGAGCGCGGTTCGCTGGACCTCTCGAAGCTAAAGGCTCTGGTGCTCGACGAAGCCGACGAGATGCTGCGCATGGGCTTCATCGACGACGTCGAGGCGGTGCTGAAGAAGACCCCGCCGGAGCGCCAGGTCGCCCTGTTCTCGGCGACCATGCCGCCGCCGATCAAGCGCATCGCCCAGACCTACCTCAAGGACCCGGTGGAAGTGGCCATCAAGGCCAAGACCACCACGGCCACCAACATCCGCCAGCGGATGTGGATGGTCAGCGGTCTGCACAAGCTCGATGCCCTCACCCGCATCCTCGAGGCCGAGACCTACGACGCGATGATCATCTTCGCGCGCACGAAGCAGGCCACGCAGGAACTTGCCGAGAAGCTCGCCGCCCGCGGCCTCGCCGCCGCAGCCATCCACGGCGACGTGCAGCAGGCGCAGCGAGAGCGGACGATCCAGCAGCTCAAGGACCGCAAGATCGACATCCTCGTGGCCACCGACGTGGCGGCTCGAGGCCTCGACGTCGATCGCATCAGCCACGTCCTGAATTACGACATCCCCTACGACACCGAGAGCTACGTCCACCGCATCGGCCGCACCGGCCGCGCCGGGCGCAGCGGCGAAGCGATCCTGTTCGTCAGCCCGCGCGAGCGCGGCATGCTGAAGGCCATCGAGCGCGCCACGCGCCAGCCGATCGAGCCGATGACCCTGCCCTCCGTGCAGGCCGTCAACGATTCGCGGATCAGCCGCTTCCTCGACCGCATCACGCAGGCTCGCCAGCTGGAGGGCATCGAGCCCTTCCGCGCCCTCGTCGAGCGCTACGAGACCGAGCACAACGTGCCGGCCATCGAGATCGCCGCGGCGCTGGCCCGCCTGGTGCAGGGCGATACCTCCTTGCTGCTCGATCCGAACGCCCGCGAGCCGCGCATGGAGCGGGAAGAGCGCGGCGAGCGTCCGGAGCGCCGTGAGCGCGTGGACTTCGACAAGCTGCCGCGCCAACCGCGCGGCGAGCCGATGAGCTGGCGCCCCGAAATGCGCACCCCGCGCGAGGACGGCCCGCCGAAGCCGCGTCCGGCCAAGTTCGACGCGCCGCGCGCGCCGGAGCCGGGTTTCGCGACCTACTGGATCGCCGTGGGCCACGCCCACCAGGTGAAGCCGGGCAACATCGTCGGTGCCATCGCCAACGAGGCCGGCCTCGAAGCCGGGCACATCGGCCGCATCAACATCCGCACCAACGACACGCTGGTTGATCTGCCGGAGGGCATGCCCAAGGAGATCATGGCCCACCTGAAGAAGGTGCGCGTCGCCGGCCAGGCCCTGATGCTCAAGGCCTACGACCCGTCGAAGGACGACAGCGGCGAGCTCGAAGGCGCTGCACCGCGCTTCCCGAAGAAGGGCGGCTTCAAGCCCGGCGGGCACAAGGGCGGCAACTTCAAGCCGGGCTTCAAGGGCAAGCCGCGCGGCGAGTGAGGCCGCGCTTCGGATCGTGAAAGCGAATCCACGTCGCGCCGAAAGGGGCGGTCAGTAGCCTTCGGCGCGCAGCGTCGCCCGCACGCCGTCATGGCGTTCGCGCATGGCCTCGCTTGGGCCTGAGCCGAAGCGGCTCACCACGACGATGGCAATGGCGGCGGCGATGAAGCCCGGAACGATCTCGTAGAGGCTGCTGTGGCCACCCGCGACGATGAGTTCCTTCCACAGGATCACCGTTGCCGCACCGGCGACCATGCCGGCCAGCGCGCCGTTGCGGGTCATCCGGCCCCAGAACAGCGACAGGATCACGACCGGCCCGAAGGCGGCACCGAAGCCGGCCCAGGCGTAAGCGACGAGGCCCAGCACCTTGCTATCCGGGTCGCGAGCGATCCAGATCGCCAGCAGCGCGACCGCGGCGACCATCGCACGGCCGAACCACACCAGTTCGCCCTGCCCGGCTTGCGGCCGCACGAAGCCCTTGTAGAAGTCCTCGGTGAGTGCACTGCTGCACACCAGCAGCTGGCAGGACAGCGTGCTCATGATCGCCGCGAGGATGGCGGACAGCAGCACGCCCGCCACCCACGGGTTGAACAGCACCGTCGACAGCTGGATGAACACCCGTTCGCTGTTCGCAGCCACCGGGCCGAGATGTTCGGGATGCACGGCGAAGTAGGCATTCGCGAAGAAGCCGACGGCCATGGCGCCGCCGAGGCACAACACCATCCACGTCATGCCAATGCGGCGCGCCATCGGGATGGTCTTCAGCGAATCGGCGGCCATGAAGCGGGCGAGGATGTGCGGCTGCCCCACATAGCCGAGGCCCCAGGCCAGCAGCGAGACGATGCCGACGAAACCCAGCGCGCCGCCGTTGAAGGGATCCAGCTTGGCGGGCGAGGCCTCGCCGATCAGCGCCAGGCTCGCGTCGATGCCACCGCTGCCGATCACCACCATCACCGGCACGAGGATCAGCGCGAAGATCATCAGCGTGGCCTGGACCGTGTCGGTCCAGCTCACGGCGAGGAAGCCGCCGATCAAGGTGTACAGGATGGTGGCCGCGGCCCCCCACCAGATCGCCTCGGCGTAAGGCAGGCCGAACACGCTCTCGAACAGACGTGCACCGGCGACGATGCCGCTGGCGCAGTAGATGGCGAAGAAGACGAGGATGACCGTCGCCGAAAACACCCGGAGCAACTTCGCGTGGTCCTCGAAGCGGTGGGTGAAGTAGTCCGGCAAGGTGAGCGCGTTCCTCGTGCGCTCGGTGTAGACGCGCAGCGGGCCCGCCACGTACTTCCAGTTCGCCCAAGCGCCGATGACGAGGCCGATCGCGATCCACGCCTCCGACGCGCCGCCGATGTAGAGGGCGCCGGGCAGGCCCATCAGCAGCCAACCGCTCATGTCGGAGGCGCCGGCCGACAGCGCCGTGACCACGCTGCCGAGCGAGCGGCCGCCGAGGATGTAGTCGTCGAAGCTGCGGGTGCGCCACCAGGCCCAGACGCCGATGCCCACCATCACCAGCAGGTAGAGGCCGAAGGTGATGAGCAGTGGCGTGGCGGTCATGCGTCGACGGTGTCCGGGCAGGCGAAGGTGATCAGGGTGCGATCGGCCAGATCGCGCACCGTCGGGATGGCCGAGTCTAGGCCTGCCCGTCGGGATTGCCCACTGGCAGCAGGTCGGGGGATAGCGCCACCCGATCATCAAAGACGAAACACCCGCCCTGCCAATGCGCCCCGCCGACGGCATCGAAGTAGCCAAGGATGCCGCCTTCGAGCTGGCGCACGTCGCCGAAGCACAGATCACGGAGCAAGGGCGCGGCCTTCTCGCAGCGGATGCCGCCGGTGCAGAAGCTCACCACGGTGGCACCGGCCAACCGATGGCGTTCGGCTTCGAGCGCCTCGGGCAGTTGCACGAAGTCGTCGATCGGCAGGGTGAGCGCACCGTCGAAGGTGCCGTGGGCCACTTCCTCGCGATTGCGCGTGTCGAGCAGCACGACCGGCCGGCCCACATCGTCGCGCCCCGCGTCGAGCCAGCGCTTCAGCGTGGGCGGATCGACGAAAGGCGCCGGCGCCCTGATCGGGTCGATGCCATCGCGACGGAAGGCGATGATCTCGCGCTTGAGCTTCACCTTGAGCCTCGCGAAAGGAACGGCCTCGCTCCAGCTCTCCTTGGCGGCCAAACCGGCAAACCGGGCGTCGTCCCCGAGCCACGCGAGGAAGCCGCGCAGTGCCGACGGCTCGCCGGCGAGAAAGAGATTGATCCCCTCGGGCGCCACCAGCACGGTGCCCTTGAGGCCCGCCGCGTCGGCGCGCGCGGCGATCGGCCCGCGGAGGGATGCCGCGTCGTCGATCGGGACGAACCGATAGGCAGCGATGTTTAGGATCGAAGGCATGCGGGCTCGACGGTCGCCGGGAACGGGCAATAGCTTGACATTGATCCTCTGGTTGCCAGACTTCCCGGCAACCACCACGGGAGCCGCCATGAACGGCATCGCCCTCCGCCGCGCCGCCGCGCAGTCCATCGCCCTTGGCGCCGCCCTCGTTGCCGGTCTCGCAACGGCCTCGGACTATCGCAACTTCAGCATCGGCGCCGGCTTCACTCCCGACCCGCAGACGGGCACCGGCACCACCGGTGGCGCGCGCGACGCGTCGCAGGCGTTTGGTGGCCAGTGCAGTGGCAGCGTCGACACCACGCCCGACCACGTGATCACGGTCACCAGCGCGGTCAACTTGAAGCTCTACACCACCAGCACCACCGACTCGACGCTGGTGATGCGCGGTCCCTCGGGCACGTTCTGCGACGACGACAGCCGCGGCGAGCTCGACGCCGAGATCAACGCCGTGCTGCGCCCCGGCCGCTACGAGGTGTACGTCGGCCACCTTGGCCAGACGGGCCAGTACACGCTCACCCTCACCGAGAACGTCGGTGGCACGGGGCCGGGGCCGGGAGGCGACGGCAGCATCGAGGCCTACCGAGACTTCACGCTCGGTGCCGGCTTCACCCCGGACCCGCAGCGCAGCCGCGGCGAGACCGGCGGCTCGCGCGATGCGCGCAGCTTCGGCAAGGCCTGCGTGGGCACCATCGACACCACGCCCGACCATCGCCTCACCGTGACCTCGGCCCTGAACTTGAAGATCTTCGTCGAGAGCACCACCGACTCCACGCTGGTGGTGGTCGGCCCGAACCGCACCTGGTGCGACGACGACAGCCATGGCGATCTCGACGCCGAGATCAGCGGCATGTTCGCGCCGGGCCAGTACCAGATCTTCGTCGGAACGAACGGCAACCAGAACGGCAACTACACGATCACCCTGACCGAACAGTGATCCGTTCCCTACCCTTCGCGGCGCTGGCCCTCGCGGCCGTGCTGCTCGCAGGCTGCCGCGCACCCGAGGGACCTCCCGCGGGCGGCAGCCCGGCCGATCTCGAGATCACCGTGCTGCGCGCAGGCAATGGTGCCGTGGCGCGCAGCGGTGACACCGTCCGCGTGCACTACACCGGCTGGCTTTACGACGAGCGCGTCGCCGGCCGGAAAGGCACGGAGTTCGACAGCTCGCGTCCGCGGGGCGAGGCCTTCGACTTCCCCTTGGGGCGTGGCGTAGTCATCCGCGGCTGGGACGAGGGCGTCGTGGGCATGAAGGTCGGCGAGCTGCGCGAGCTCGCGATTCCCGCCGACCTCGGCTACGGCAGCCGCGGCGCGGGTGGCGTGATTCCGCCGCACCAGCCCCTGATCTTCGAAGTCGAACTGCTGGCCGTCGAGCCAGCGCGTTGAGCGCGGTTCCGTGAGCGGCGCGAACACCCAGGCATGGGTCTGCCCCGGCGTCGCCATCATCGGCGGCGGGCCGGCGGGCCTGATGGCCGCGGAAGTGGCCCGCCGTGCGGGCGTCGAAGTCGACCTGTTCGAAGCCAAGCCGTCGGTGGGCCGGAAATTCCTGATCGCCGGCCGCGGGGGATTGAACCTCACCCATAGCGATGCGCGCCCCCGTTTCGAGCAGCGCTACAGCCGGGGCACAGGCGATGTCGCACACTGGCTGGACGCCTTCGACAACGAACAGCTCCGTGCCTGGGCGAGGGAGCTCGGCGTCGAGACCTTCGTCGGCAGCTCGGGGCGGGTCTTCCCTAACGACATGAAGGCCGCGCCGCTGCTGCGCGCCTGGGTGGCGCGTCTGAAGCAGGAGGGCGTCCGCATGCACATGCGGCAACGCTGGACGGGATTCGATAGCGACGGTCATGCCCTGCTCGAAGGCCCCGACGGGCCTCGACGTCTCGAGGCCCGGGCCGTGGTGCTGGCCCTCGGCGGGGGAAGCTGGCCGCAACTCGGCTCCGACGGTGCGTGGCTGCCGTGGCTGGCCGAGCGCGGAGTGCCCACGGTGCCGCTGGAAGCTTCCAATTGCGGCTTCGACGTGGCGTGGAGCCCCTTCATCGCCACGAAGTTCGCCGGCGCACCATTGAAACCGGTGATCGCGCATTGGCGGGACGCCAGTGGGCGCGAACGCCAAATGCAGGGCGAATGCGTCCTGTCGGCGCACGGCATCGAAGGCAGCCTCATCTACGCCATCGGCCCGGACCTTCGGGCCGCCTTGCGTCGGGACGGCCACGTGGACATCGGGCTGGATCTCGTCCCCGGGCTCCCGCCCGAGCGCGTTCGCGATGCGCTGGCCAAGCCCCGCGAGGGCCGCTCGCTCAGCGAGGTCCTGCGCCGCCGACTGAAACTCGACGGCGCGAAAGCGGCCCTGCTGCGCGAAAGTCTGCCGCCTGCCGATCTCGCGGACGCCGGGCGTTTGGCGCAGGCCATCAAGCGCCTGCCAGTACGTCTCGGTGCACCGCGGCCCATCGCCGAGGCCATCAGCACAGCGGGCGGGCTCGCCATGGGCGCGGTCGACGTGAAGCTCGGACTCAGCGCCCTGCCCGGCTGGTTCGCCTGCGGGGAAATGCTCGACTGGGACGCCCCGACCGGCGGCTACCTCCTTACCGCTTGCTTTGCGAGCGGCGTGGTGGCTGGCCACGCTGCCGCATCGGCGTGTCGCGCCGCAACAACGCCGCGTTAACGTCGTGGCATCGGGGCCGCGCTAGCCTCTCGGCTCCTTCCCCCGGAGGCCATCCCCATGCGCCGTACTGCCCTCGCCGTCACCCTCGGCTCCCTGCTCGCCGCCGCGCTCTGGCCCTCGGCTGCCGCCGCGCAGGCCAACACCCAGAACACCCCCAGCCAGCTGGGCACTGTGCGTGTCACCACGATCGCCACCGGCCTGCAGAATCCCTGGGGGCTGGCGTTCCTGCCCGATGGCAATTTCCTCGTCACCGAGCGTCCGGGTCGGCTGCGGGTCGTCACACCGCAGGGCGGCGTCTCCACGGCACTGACCGGTGTTCCGGCGGTGTTCGCGCAGGGCCAGGGCGGCCTGCTGGACGTGGCGCTCGATCCGGCCTTCGCCACCAACCGTCGCGTCTACCTCAGCTTCGCCGAGCCGGGCACGAACGGCACGGCGGGCACGGCGGTGTACCGGGGTGAATTGAACGCCGGCAGCACCGGCCTGGTGAACGGCAGCGTGTGATCTTCCGCGCCACACCCAAGCTCAACACGCAGGGCCACTTCGGCTCTCGCCTCGCCTTCGGCCCCGATGGCTTCCTCTACGTCACCTCGGGCGACAACTTCAGCAATGCGACGGCACAGCGGCAGAACCAGCACCAAGGCAAGATCGTGCGCATCCGCACCGACGGCACGGCGCCCCCCGACAACCCCTTCGTCGGCAACAGTGCGTGGTTGCCGGAAATCTGGTCCACCGGCCACCGCAGCCCGCAGGGCATGGCCTTCCATCCGGTCACCGGCCAGCTGTGGATGAACGAGCACGGCCCGAAAGGCGGCGACGAACTCAACCGCGTCGGCCGCGGCCTGAGTTACGGCTGGCCGACGATCACCTGGGGCATCGGCTACGACGACCGCCCGATTCCGGAAGCCACGGGCACCAGCGCGGCTGGCCTCGAGCAACCGCAGCACTACTGGGTTCCCTCGATCGGTACGAGCGGTCTGGCCTTCTACAACCACCCGAAATCGCCGGAGTGGATTGGCAGCGTTCTGGTGGGCGGCCTCGTCTCGCGCAGCGTCCATCGGCTCTGTCTCGACGTCGACAACCGCGTCGTTGCGCAGGAGCAACTGCTCTCGGGCCTGAACTGGCGCATTCGGGACGTGCGCGTCGGTGCGGACGGCAATGTCTACGCCCTGACCGACGACAGCAACGGCCGCGTACTCCGCATCGAGCCGCCCACGGCCACGCCGCGCGGAAAGCGCCCCGCCACCGCGCCCTCGGCGGCGCCGTCCGGCGAAGAGCGGATCCCGGCGAAGTCCGCCCGGCAGGCGCGGTGACGCGCCCTTGATGCGGACGCCGTGACACTCTGCTGTCCTTCCTGACTCCGCCGACCATGTCCCGACGCCCAATCGCCGCTCTCCTCGCCCTTGCCTTGGCCCTTCCCGCCGCTTCGACGCTGGCCGCGGAATCCCACGAATTCGCGAGCGAGAACGGCCCCGTCCGGGTGACCACCGTGGCCAAAGGCCTCGAGCACCCCTGGGGCCTCGCCTTCCTGCCCGATGGCCGGATGCTGGTGACGGAGCGGCCGGGGCGCCTCCGCATCGTCAACGCCGACGGGACGCTCTCCCGCCCCATCGCCGGCGTGCCGCGCGTGCAGGCCCGCGGCCAGGGCGGCCTGCTCGATGTCGTGCTGCATCCGAAGTTCGCCGAGAACGGTCTGGTGTACCTGAGCTTCTCGGAGCCCGGCAGCGGTGGCGCCGGCACCTCGGTGGCCCGGGGCCGCCTCGAGGGCGAGACTCTGACGGACGTGCAGGTGATCTTCCGCCAGGCACCGAAGGTCGACACCGGGTTCCACTACGGCTCCCGCTTGGTCTTCGACCGCGAGGGCAAGCTCTACGTCAGCTCCGGCGATCGCGGCATGCAGGACACCGCCCAAGACCTCACCCGTGGCCAGGGCAAGCTGTTCAAGCTCAACGAGGACGGCACCCCGGTGGCGGGCCTTCCGCTCGCCGCCCGCGAAGGCACGCATCCCGGCGTGTTCAGCTTCGGCCATCGCAACATCCAGGGTATGGCCCTGCATCCGCAGACCGGCCTCGTCTGGACCCACGAACACGGTCCCCGCGGTGGCGACGAGATCAACGTGCCACGCGCAGGCCGCAACTACGGCTGGCCGGTGATCACCTACGGCATCAACTACAACGGTTCAACGATCGGTGACGGCCTCAAGGAAAAGGACGGCATGGAGCAACCGCTGCACCAGTGGACGCCGTCCATCGGCGCCTCGGGCTTCGCGTTCTACACGGCCGACCGCTTCCCGGCGTGGAAGGGAAACGCCTTCGTCGGTTCGCTGGCGCTGACGCACCTCCAGCGGCTCGTACTCGATGGAGAGCGCGTGGCGGACACCGAGGTGCTGCTCGACGATTGGAACGAGCGCATCCGTGACGTTCGCCAGGGCCCGGACGGCGCGCTGTATGTCCTGACCGACGCTCGCAACGGGCAGGTCGCGAAGGTGGAGCTGCTGGCCCGCTGATTCAGCGCGCCAGCCAACCCTCCACGAATGCCACGGCGGCGGCGACGTCGCCGTCGAGGGCGCGGTCCTTTCCGAGGAAGGCCACTTTGCTGCGGAAGGTCGCATGCAGGTCGGCCACCTCGCGGCCCGGCGTGAAGCCCGCCGAGGACGCCAGCTCGGCACGGAGGGCATCGCACTCAGCGAGGAATTGCGCCCGCTGCGGATGCGGATCGGGCGGTGCGTTTCCGACCTTCGACGCGAACGTCGCGAGGTCCGCCTCGCGAGCCAAGCGTCGCGCGGCTTCGATCATGTCGCGGCGGAAATCCAGAGCCTGCGCCGCGGTCATCAGCTCCAGTGCGAGCACTTTGGCGAGGTCCGCGCTCATGTCCAATACGTGGCGCCCCTCGTTCGCGCCCATGGAGACGTGGTCTTCGGCGTTGGCGCTGGTGGGTATGGAATACACCGTGGCCGGATGCGCACGCGAGGCGAGGTCGTTGACGATGGCCGCGGCGGTGTACTGCACGATCATGTAGCCCGAATCCGTGCCGTCCTCGTTGCCGCTCAGGAAGGCCGGCAGCCCGTCGTTGGTGGCCGGGTCGACCAGCTTGTTGAGTCGGCGCTCCGAGATCGACGCCAGCACGGGGATCGCCGCCTTGACGTAACTCATCGCCAGAGCGATCGGCATGCCATGGAAGTGACCGGCGGAGACCACCTGGTCCTCGATGTGCTTCGCGCCGTCGAGGTCCGGGAAGATCAGCGGGTTGTCGGTCACGGCATTGAGCTCGACATCGACGACCCGCTGCAGCTGGGCCAGCGCATCGCGCACCGCGCCGTGCACCTGCGGCACGCAGCGCAGGCTGTAGCTGTCCTGCGGCTGGTGCTTCTTCCCACCGCGGAAGGGCTTGAAGCGCTGGTAAAAGCGCTCGCGGCCATGGCGCTGGTCGGCGGGCACCCAGTCCCAGCCGATATCGAAGCTCAGCGCGGCGAGCGAGGCATTCGGCCAGCTTGACGGCAGCCAGGGCTTCGCGCGTGGGACGAGGTGGTAGGCGATTTCGGAGAGCGTCGAGCTGTCGAGCAATGCCCGCAGGTTCGCCGCACTGGCCACCTGGCCGGGGTGCGGACGCAATGCGTGCACGTGCGCATCAAAGGCACGTCGGCGACCGGCGAAAGCGTCGATCGTCATCGCCGCGCAGCGATCGGCGAGGTCCACGAGCGTCTCGAGGCGCGCCGCGCAAAGCACGGCCGTGGCCAGCATCTGCGCGGTGCCATTGTTGAGTGCAAGGCCTTCCTTGTACGAGAGGCGGATCGGGGAGAGCCCGGCGCGCTTCAGCGCCTCGCCGCCCGACAGCCGTTCGCCACGGAAGAAGGCTTCGCCCTGCCCCAGCAGCACGATGGCGAGGTGCGACAGCGGGGCGAGGTCGCCGCTCGCGCCGACGGAGCCCAGCTTCGGCACCACCGGCACGATGCCGGCGTTGAGCATCGCGGCGTAGGCCTCGAGCGTGCTGGAGCGCACGCCGGAGTGGCCCTTCATCAGCGTGTTGATGCGGATGACCAGCATCGCGCGCACGACGTCCTCGGGGAACGGTTCGCCGATGCACACCGCATGCGTGGTGATCAGGTTTTCCTGCAGCTCCTCGTGCAGCGTGGTGCCGGCTTCGCCGTCGCCGCGAAGGCGGTGCGCGCCCAGCAGCCGGTCGGCATTGCTGCCGAAACCGGTCGAAACGCCATAGAGCGGCTCCTGCCGGCGGACCTGCTCGGCGAGGAAATCCGCGGTGCGCTGCACGGCGCGGAGCTGCGTCGCATCGAGCACGACCGACGCGCCGCGAGCGACGGCCACGACCTGTTCGCGGGTGAGGGACGCGCCGTCGAGGCGGATGGCTTGGGGAGCGGCGGCCACGTCAGCGCCCCGCGAGCGCGCGATGTTGCGCCAGCTCGACCTTCAGGGCCGCGACAAGCTCGGATTCCGCGACTTCGAACTGCTCGTTGCGGCGCAAATCCTTCACCGCGACGGTGCCCTTGGCCAGCTCGTCCTCGCCACGCAGCAGCACGAAGCGGATGCCGGCGCGGTCGGCGTACTGGAACTGCTTGGCCAGCTTCTTCGGCTCGAGCTGCACTTCGGCGTTGATGCCGCCCGTGCGCAGGCGGCTGCCGAGCGCCAGGGCATCAGCGAGGCCGGCATCGTCCATCAGGGCGACGAGGCATTCGACGCTGCTCTCCGCCGTGGCGATGAGCCCCGCCTCGCGCAGCTGCCAGAACAGGCGCGTCACGCCGATGGAGATGCCGACGCCGGGCAAGTGCGACTTCGTGTAGTGGCTGGCGAGGTTGTCGTAGCGGCCACCCGAACAGATCGAGCCGATCTGCGGGTGGGCGTCGAGCGTCGTCTCGTAGACGGTGCCGGTGTAGTAGTCGAGGCCGCGCGCGATCGAGAAGTTGATCGCGTAGTCGGCTTCGGGGACGCCGAGCGCCCTCACCAGCGACAGCACTTCGCGCAACTCGGCGACGCCCTGCTCCAACGTGGCGTTACCGCCACCGAGGGCATCGAGCTTCGCCAGCGCGTCGTCGTGGCCGTTCGAGCGGACCGAGACGAAGGCGAGGATCTGCGCGACCGATTCGGCGGACAGGCCGAAGCCCTCGCCGGTCAAGGTGTCGCGCACGTAGTCGGCACCGCGCTTGTCGATCTTGTCCACCTCGCGCAGCACCGACATCTGCAGGGCGCCATCCGCGACGCCGAGGCGCTCGAAGAAGCCGCGCATCAGCTTGCGGTTGTTCATCTGGATGGTGAACTTTCCGATGCCGAGCTCGGCGAAGATCGCGTGGATCACTGCGGGCATCTCGGCATCGTGGCGCACCGAGAGCGCGTCCTTGCCGATCACGTCGATATCGCACTGGTAGAACTCGCGGAAACGCCCGCGCTGCTGGCGTTCGCCGCGGTAGACGCGTTGCATCTGGTAGCGGCGGAACGGGAACGCGAGGTCGTGCTCATGCTCGGCCACGTAGCGGGCCAGCGGCACGGTGAGGTCGAAGCGCAGCGCGAGTTCCGGCAGGCCTTCGTCCTTTTTCTCCAGCGCGCCGGTGGACTGGGCGAAGTACACCTGGCGCTCGGTTTCGCCGCCGCTCTTCGTCAGCAGCACATCGGTGAGTTCGAACACCGGCGTTTCGACCGGCAGGAAACCGAAGCGCTCGTAGTTGCGACGGATCACGTCGAGCACGCGCTGGAAGGCGATCTGGTCGCGAGGCAGCAGTTCCAGGACGCCGGGCGGGGTGCGGGGCTTGATCACGCGGACTCTCCGGGGGATATCGATAGGCCGCGGATTGTCGCAAATCGACCGCGAGGCGGCGCGGTGGCGCGATGACGGCAAACATCGGGGGCCGAGAGGAGGGCGACGCGCGGCGGCAGAGTGTCGGGGGGCTTGCGATGGGCGGCAAATCCCACTATTCTTTGCGGCTCCCGTCGGGGTGTAGCTCAGCCTGGTAGAGCGCTACGTTCGGGACGTAGAAGTCGCAGGTTCGAATCCTGTCTCCCCGACCAAAAGTTCCAAGCCGAACCCGCCGAAAGGCGGGTTTTGCGTTTTCGTCCCCGGTAGCGCCGCGATGATCGGCGGCGGACCACAGGTAGCGGAATCCGCGCTTCCGCGTGCTGCCACGCGAGACGCATGCGCACCTCGTCGAGGCTTCGTTGACGTCCCGCCCCAATCCGGATGAACTGCGGCGGACTTCACGCGCGGGGAGACGCGTTCAATGATCTGGGTGCTCGCATTCGCCGCAGCCCTGATGGGCGCCTTGCTGGCGTCCGAGGCGGAGGCCGTGTTCGGCTTCGGCGCGGGCTTTCTCATCGTTGCCGCGCTCGGATTGCTGCATCGCCAGTCCAGCCGCATTGATGCACTGACGGCGCGCCTTCGCGACCTCGAAGCGCGGCGTGGCCCGCAGCCCGAATCGCGGGCCCGTCCGGCCGAAGCTCCGACGCCGGAGCCCTCGCGAACGGTGGCGGAATCGACGTCGCCCGCGGCTGCGCCAGCGCCCGAGGAACCGCCACCGATCCCGTCGATGGTCGACGCGAAACCCGCAGCCACCCCAAGCCCCTCGCCCGCTTTCGAGCGCCCTGCACCACGTCCTGCCGCCTCTCGCGCGCCGCCGGCCGAGCCCGATGCGATCGAGCGTTTCGCGGCGCGCCTGCGGGTGTTCCTTTTCGAAGGCAACGTGCCGGTCAAGCTCGGCCTGCTTGTTTCTTTGTTCGGTGTCGCCGCGCTGATCCGCTATGCCGCGAGCGCAGGCTGGCTCACCGTGCCCGTGTCCATGCGCTACGCCGGCATCGCGCTGGCAGCCATCGCGATGCTCGTTTATGGACTGAAGCAGGTCCGCGAGCGCCCCGCTTTCGGGCTCAGCCTGCAGGGCGGCGCCATCGGCATCCTGCTGCTGACCGTGTTCGGCAGCTTCCGCGTGCCGGACTTGCTGCCCGCCGGCCTCGCGTTCGCCCTGGTGCTGGTGCTGGTCGCTGGTGCGGCCGTACTCGCCATCCGCCAGAACGCGGTGTGGCTCGCGGTCATCGGATTCCTCGGCGGCTACCTCGCGCCCATCCTGCTCTCGACCGGCAGTGGCAACCACGTCGCGCTCTTCAGTTACTACGCGCTACTCAATGGCGCGGTCTTCGCCATGGCCTGGGTGCGCCCGTGGCGTGCGCTGAACCTGATGGGCTTCGTGTTCACCTTCGGCGTCGGTGCCCTGTGGGGCGCGAAGTACTTCCGCCCCGAACTGTTCAGTACGACCGAGCCGTTCCTCGTCGCCTTCTTCCTGATGTACGTGACGATCCCCGTGGCCTACGCGCTGAAGGGCCGCGAACCCGGCAAAGTCGATGCGACCCTCCTGTTCGGTACGCCGCTGATCGCGTTTCCGATGCAGGTGGCGCTGCTCGATGGCGAAACGATGCCCCTGGCGTTCTCGGCCCTCGCGGTTGCCGCCGTGTACCTGCTGCTGGCCTTGTGGTCGCGGCGCGAGGAGAAACTGCGCGTGCTTGGCCAGAGCGCGGCGGCCCTCGGCCTCGCCTTCGCCACCCTCGCCGTGCCACTGGCGCTCTCCGCGCGCTGGACTTCGGCCACCTGGGCGCTGCAGGGCGTAGCCCTGCTGTGGCTCGGACAGACGCAACAGCGCCGTTGGCCGCAGGCCGCGGGTGTCGGCCTGCAGGTGCTGGCGGGCTTGGCCTACGTCGCTTCGTTCGAACATGGTCATGACGGCACGGCCGTGCTCAACGCGCACACGCTGAACCTGCTGCTGCTCGTCGCCGGTGCGGGGGCCTGCGCGTGGCTGCTCGACCGGGCGCACGAGAACCAGCGCTCGGCCGGTGGCGCACTGCTCGCGGCCGCGGCCCTCGGCTGGTGGTTCTGGGCGGGCGCACGCGAAGTGGAGCGCCTCGACAATGTCTACGCCTCCACCGGCGGGGCGGATCTCGAGCTCGGCGCCGGCTGGCTGCTGTTCGTCGCGCTCAGTGCGCTGCTAGCCGCCTGGCTTCGTCGCCTTTCCGATTGGCGCAAGCCCGCGTGGCTGCCGGCGCTGGCCATGCCGACCGCCGTTTTCGCCGTCGTCGTGGCCTACCTCGAATCGTCGTCCTGGTTGTCGCAGCCCCGGGGCTTCACCCTGCTCGCGCTGGCCGTGGCGATGGTCGCGGTGCTTCCCACGATGCGCGGCCTCACTGGCCGACAAGCGACGACCCACATCAGTGCGCTGGCGGCCCTCACCTTGGCCTTGGGCCTAGGGATCCGCGAAGGGCTGGAAGCGATCAACGCCGAGGCCCTCGGGGACGGCTGGCGCTGGATCCTGCCGTGGCTGCCACTCGCCGCGCTCACGGCATTGCTGCTCCGTCGCCCGACGCTCGCGGCGTGGCCGGTGGGCGCGGATGCCCAGGGCTACCGCCGCATCGCGCTTGGCCTTGCGTTGCTCGTGCTTGGTTCGGTCTGGGTCGTGACCCAGGTGGTGGCCGGCACCGCGGCGCCGCTGCCTTGGGTGCCACTACTCAACCCGGTCGAGCTGTTCCAGCTGATCGGCGTGCTGGGTCTGGCAGCGTGGCTGAAGGGCCTGCCGCCTCAGGCCCCGACCCGGCCCATCGCGGCCGTGGCATTGGGAGCCGCAGTGTTCACCTTGATGACCATGGCGACCCTGCGGGCATCGTGGCATTGGGGCGCCGAGGGCTTCGCAGGCACGCCGTGGATGACCTCGGTGGATTGGGGGGATGTCGCGTCGTGGACCGTCTCGCAGGCCGCACTCAGTGTCGTGTGGTCGCTGGCCGGCGTGGTGTGCTGGGTCCTCGGTTCGCGCCGCGGGAGCCGCCCGCTGTGGACCTTCGGCGCGCTGCTGCTGGCGGCCGTGCTACTGAAACTGCTGCTGGTCGACCGCGAGAACCTCGGCGACCTGCTCGGCATCGTGTCCTTCCTGACCGTCGGCGGCCTGTTGGTGATCGTCGGCCGACTCGCGCCCCGTCCCCCAAGCCGTCTGGAGGCTTCCGAATGACCCGCCCTGCCAATCGCTCTCTGGTTTTCGCGATGGCGGTGGCGGTGTCCGCCGTGCCGGTGCTCGCCAGCGACGCGGACTTCGCGCTCGCCTTCCCCATCGACGCGCCCGCAGACGCGCCGGTGTTCGCGATCGAACTCCCTGCCGAGGCCTACGCGACGCTGACAACCTCCGACCTGGCCGACCTCGTCGTGGTGGACGCTCAAGGGCGCGAGCAGCCGATCAGCCTGCATCGCCCGCCGCCGCCCGCCCCGCCGCAGGCGCCGGAAGCCTTTGCGCTGCCGCTGCCGATCGCCGTGCCGGGTGACGCCGCGTCGATGCCGGGTGCTTTGGAACTGCATGTGCGCCGCGATGCCGAAGGCACGCTGTCAGCCCTGGATCTGCGAAGCACCGACGTTGTCGCATACGGCTCCGCCCCCGCCGAATGGCTGATCGACGTCGGCGCCGAGGCGCGGCGAGGTCTCGATGGCCTCCGCCTGAGGCCACAGAGTGACGCCGATTTCCGGACGCTGGTCGACATCCGCGGCTCCGACGATCTGGTGCATTGGGAGGACCTGCAATCCGCCCTCCCCGTGCTCCGCGCGTCCAGCGACGGACGTCGCATCGAGCGACTGGACCTGCGCTTCGCCCGCACCACGCATCGCTACCTGGCGCTACGCCCGGTCACCGGGGAATCCGCCCTGCCCATCGTGGCCATGCTCGAGGGCTTGCGTCGGCGCGAGGCCGAGCCGGCCCCGCTGGCCTCGCGTGTCCTTGAAGCCGTCGCGGTCTCCGAGGATGGTCTGCGCGTCGATTTCGCTCCATTCGGTCCCCTGCCCGTCCAGCAGGCCGAGGTCCGACTCGTGAACGGGGATGGGATCCTCGAGTACCGCATCGAGGAACAGGTCGGGGAGCGCTGGCAGACAGTGGCCAGCGGCACGGCGTGGCGGCTTTCCATTGGCGGCGAAACGCTTGAAGCCGCCCCGGCGCCCCTTTGGCGCAGCGTCATGGGCCCGCTGCGGATCCAGCTGGCGCAGCCCGCACGGCCCCCCAGCCTCGTGCTCGGCTATGCCCCGGACCGCGTCATCGTGATGGCGAACGGCACGCCGCCCTTTCGCTTGCTGGCCGGCAGCGCCCGCCTCCGACAGGCGTCGGTGGGCATGGAAGACACCCTCGCGGCCATCCGTCGACGGCAGGGGGCGGACTGGCAGCCGCCGCTGGCCGGCGTCGGCGCGGCCCAGACCTTGGCCGGAGCCGCGGCCCTGGCGCCACCGACCGACGTGGGGCGGTGGGGCCTCTGGGCGGTCTTGGGCCTCGGGGCGCTGGTCGTCGGGGGCCTCGCTTGGCGCCTTCTGCGGGCACCGACGCCCGCGGAGTGATTTCTGACGAAACGTTCATACACACGGGGGTCGATGCGTGACAGACTGCACTTATTGACAGTTATTGACACCCAGACGAGCCATGGATGCGATCGCCCCGATTCCCCACGTTGACGCCTTCGACATCTCGGCGCGCGGCCGCATCGCCCCACACAGTGGCTGGCGTGCCGCGGAAAAACGCGTGAACACCCTCGCCCTGCGCTCCGATCCGGACGGTGGCGCGGTCCCGGCCCAGCCGGCCTGGTCACCCCTCGTCCTCGCCCTCGGAGGAAGCCTCGTCCTCGCGAACCTGAAGGCCGTGGAGCTGAAGCCAACGCTGGACGCGGTGAACCGGATCATCGACGCGCTCAACGCCCTTCCGGACGATGCCAACTTCGCCGACCTCGAGCGTGCGCTCGGCCTGCGCGAACCCCGCGATTCGCATGACCGCATCGGCGACGCGATGAATCGCGTCCTCCGCGCCCTCGAATCGCGCCGGGCCGACGCCAACCGCTCGATCCTGCGCTGAGCGAGGCGTCCCGGCCTTCGCCTCAGCGGTTCAAGGACGACCAGCGGGCGACGAGAACGGACAGCCTGAGATCGCCCGCAGCACCCGGCGACACCCGCGATTCGAGGCTGCCCTGCGGATCACGCTCGGCCCATTGCGTCGGGTCCGCGGCCTGCTGGTAGGCGTCGCGGAACGGCATGCCCCCAGCGGAGAGTTCAACGGCCAGATCGGTGGCGTACATCGAAGGCTCGATGGCGGCACGCATGCGCTCCGGCTGCCATTCCAACGCCCGCAGCAGGTCCGGCAGCAAACCCAGTGCCGCCAGGCCACGACCGAAGCCATGCACGATGGCGCCCTTCGAGTACTGCAGGTCGCGGTGGTAGCCCGACGGCAGCGAGAGCAGCTGCTCCACTTCGATCTTCGCCGCGGCGACGGAGGCGTACACGCCACGCATCAGCTCGATGACATCGGGATTGCGCTTGTTCGGCATCAGCGAGCTGCCCGTCGTGTACTTCGCCGGAAGCCGCACGAACGTGTACTCCGCGCTGGCGAACAGCGATAGATCCCACGCGAGCCGGCGAAGGTCGAGCAGTCCGGAGCCGAGCGCTTCCAAGGCGGCGAGCTCGAACTTGCCGCGCGAGAGCTGCGCGTACGTGGCGGCGACCTGCATGCGGCCGAAGCCGAGGGCACTGGTGGTGTGGTCACGGTCCAAGGCGAGGTTCACGCCATAACCGGCCGCCGAACCGAGCGGATTCGCATCGATCCAGCGTGCCGTGGCGCGCAGGCGGTCGGCATCGTCGAGGAAGGCCTCGGCCCAACCGGCCCACCACATCGCCGCGCTCGACACCATCGCGCGCTGCAAGTGGGTGTAGCCCGGCAGCGGCAGCTCGCCCTCCTTCGCGGCGCGCTCGAGCGCGACGCCGGCGGCGGCGTGGCAGAGCGACGCCGCATGCGCAAGACGGTCCTTCAGCCACAGGCGCGTCGCCACCAGCACCTGGTCGTTGCGGCTGCGGCCGGTGTGGATCTTCTTGCCCACATCGCCGAGACGTTCGATCAGGCGGGCCTCGATGGCGGAATGCATGTCCTCGAAGCGATCGTCGAGGAGGAAGCGGCCCGCCGCCACGTCGGCATCGAGTTCCGCCAATTCCCGGGCGATCGCGGCCCGCTCGTCGGCAGTGAGGATGCCGATGCGTTCCAAGCCTTCGGCATGCGCGCCGCTGGCACGGATGTCGTAGCGGATGAACTCGCGATCGAGGATGACATCGTCGCCCGCGAGGAAACGCTGAATGTCCGCGTCGATGTCCATGCCGGGCTTGGCCCACAAGACGTTGCTCATGCCGCCCACTCCACGGTGAGGCCCGTCGTCTCGGCCTGGCCGAACGCGAGGTTGAGGTTCTGCAGGGCCTGCGTTGCGGCGCCCTTCAGCAGGTTGTCGAGGGTGCTGACCACGACCAAGCGCCGACCGTCGTCCGACACCGCGAAGCCACCGATCTCGACGCCGTGCCGGTTCGCGATGCGCGAAACCCACGGCGCGCCATCGACCACCCGGACCAGCGGCTCGTTGGCGTAGGCCGTCGCGTAGCGGGCGCGAAGCGCATCGAGCGTCGCGGGCGCGCGCAGGTGGGCATTGACCGTCATGGTGATGCCGCGGAAATGCGGCGCCACGTGCGGCATGAACTCGACGGGATGGCCGAGGTGGCGGGTCACCTCGCGCTCGTGCACGTGGTTCACCAGCGCGTACGGCATCAGGTTGTCGTGCAGCTTGGCCGGGTCGTTCTTGTCGCTCGGCGTCGTGCCGGCACCGCTGTAGCCGGACACGCCGAAGCACTGCGCGGGGCCGTCGACGAGATCCAGGACCGGCGCCAGGGCCAGTTGCATCGCCGTCGCGTAGCACCCGGGATTGCTGATGCGCGTTGCACCATCGAGCGCCGCGCGGTTCCGCTCGGGCAGGCCGTAGGCCCACGAGGAATCAAAGCGGAAATCGGCCGACAGATCGACGATGGCCATGCCCGGGGCGATGGCATCGACGGCGGCGACGTAGGGTGCGGCCAGCCCATTCGGCAGGCCGAGCACCACGGCATCCACGCCGCTCGTCGCGACGCCGGCCGCATCCAGTGCCGTGTAGCGCAATTCGCCGCGGTAGGCCGGCTCGTGGTCGGCGAGACGTTGGCCCTCGCGCTCGCGCGAGGACACGAAGGCGATCTCGAACCCGGGATGCGCTGCGAGCAGCTTGATGAGTTCGGTGCCAACGTAGCCGCGGGCACCGACAAGGCCGACACGGATCATGCGATGTCTCCTTGGCGTGCCATCAGTTGTTTGAGGTGCCCACGAACCGAAGGCCATTCACCGTCGATGATCGAGAACACCACGGTGTCGCGCCAATGGCCGTCCGGCATCCGCAGGTGGTTGCGCAGCACGCCCTCCTCCTTGGCACCGAGCCGGGCGATCGCGGCACGCGAGGCGTGGTTCATGACGTGCGTGAAGAACTCCACGCGGCGGCATTCCATGGTTTCAAAGGCATGCGTGAGCAGCAGGGCCTTGGCCTCGGTGTTGAGCCCGGTGCGTTGGACGCGCTTCGCGTACCACGTCCAGCCGATCTGCACCCGACGGTGCATGGCCTCGATGTCGCCGAAACGGGTGCTGCCGACGATCATGCCGTCGGCGTCACGCACGACGAACGGGAGGGCCTGCCCGGCATCGCGAAGTGCCAAGGCCTTGTCAACGTAGGCCACCATGCCGTCCGGTGCGGGAATCGCGGTGTACCCCGGCTTCCAGAGTTCGCCGTCGCGAACCGCGTCTTGCAGCCCGGGGACATGTTCCCGCGCCAGCGGCTCGAGCATCACGTATCGGCCCGTCAACGTGGGCACGATGGTCCAGGCGCTCATGCGGCGGCCCCCAGCTTCAACGTGGCCGGACGGGTGCGGCAGTGTTCGACGGCGAAGCGGATGTCATCGAAGCCCTCGAGGCCGTACCAGAACACCGTCCACGGGTCGCCCTTCAGAGCGCCCTCCGACTGGTCGAAGTAGAAATCATTGATCGCATTCGTGCTGCGCGAACGCCAGAACAGCCGCGGCGTCTCCGCACGCATCACGTCCCACGCGGCACGCCCGAGGCCCTCGCCCTTGGCGTCGTCGGCGACGGCGAACTTGTCGAGGTGCGGGATGCCGTTCTCTTCGGTCAGGACCAGCGCGGCGCGGTAGTTGGCCGAGACGTAGATGCGCCACGGCACGGTGCGCTCGAAGTAGTCCAGCGTGAGCGCGCGGCCGAAACCGGATTCGATCAGATGCTTCAAGCGCGGCAGATCGACCTGGTCCCAGCGCTCGAACACGTGGATCGCCTCGCCGCGACGCACCAGCGTCCCCGAGCCGCGATGGGTGAACAGCTCCTTGGCCAGTTCGTCGGGCTTGGTGATCGACACCGAGGACGAGGGCGGCAGCGCGTCCAGCAGGTCAGCGATCTGCTCGATCTTCACCCGCATGCCGCCGGTCAGCCACGGGGCCGCCATCAGGCGCTCGCGGTCGGTGCTGAGGTTGATCGAATCGATCAGCCTGCCCTCCCCGTCCAGCAGGCCACCGGTGCCGGTGAGGAAAATGATCTTGTAGGGCTGCAGCGACTTCACCAGCTCGTTGGCCGCCCAGTCGGCGTTGACGTTGACGATCTGGCCGTCCTTCGTCTCGCCGAGCGAACAGATCACAGGAATGGAATTCGCGCGGATCGCCGCCTCGACGCCCTCGCGCTCGACGCGCTTCACATCGCCGACGAGGCCGAGGCGCTCGCGGTCGACGATCTCGGCCTCGAACACGCCGGTCTGGATCGATGTGGCGCGCACGCCCGCTTCCTGCAGCGCATCGACGAGGCGCAGGTTCTCGCGCACCAGTACGCGGCGCACGACGGCCAGCACCTCGGGTGGCGTGACGCGCAGGCCGTCGACGGTCTGCTTGGTGATGCCGGCAGCGGCCATCTCCTCGTCCAGCTGCGGGCCGGCGCCGTGGATCACCACCGGCGTCAGGCCCACCTGCTGCAGGAAGCTGAGCGAGGAAATCAGCGATTCCATGTCGTCGCGAAGGATCGCGCCGCCGACCTTGACGACGGCGAAGCGCGCGGCGTCCACCGAGCTGAAGCGCTTCAGGTACTGCTGGATCTCCTTGGCGCTCGCCATGTTGGAGAGCAGGCGGACGATGGTGGTTCGAAGGTCGGTCATGGCCGCGAGAACAGTCGGATCAGGTGGTCGGTGTACGAGGCGAGTTGGTCGAGCGCGACCCACTCGTCGGCGGTGTGGGCCTGGGCGATGTCGCCGGGGCCGAACACGAGGGCCGTCATGCCCGCCTGCGAGAACAGGCTGGCTTCGGTCCAGAAGTCGACGGCGTTGCCGATCGGCAAGCCCAGTTCATCGGCGAGATCGCGCGCGGCGAGGCGCTTGCCCTCTGCCTGCGCGACCTCACCCGCCGGCAGCGAGGGGCCGTAGAACGTCGCCTCGTAGTGCGCGAGCGCGGCCGGATCCGCCAGCCCCTCGAAGTGCGCGTGCAACTGCGCGACATCCATGCTGGGCAGCGGCCGGAAGCCGAAACGTACCTCGGCGCTCGGCGCGATCATGTTGGCTTTGATGCCGCCTTCGACGCGGCCGATGTTGAAGCGCAGCCCGGTCAGCCCGCCGAAGCGCTGGTGCGCCTGCGATTCGACGAAGGCCAAGGCCGCCTCGCCCCAGTGGATGGCCTGATGCAGGGCCGACAGCTTCAAGGCGTTCGCCGCCGAGGCGTGCCCGGCTTGGCCCTGGAACTTCATCAGCACCGAGGCGATGCCGCGATGCGCCAGCACGGCCTCGCAGCCCGTCGGTTCCGCGACCACGGCCTCGGTGAAGCCATGGCCTTGGGCGAGGAAGCCGGCGATGCAGCGGGCATCGTTGGCTTCTTCATCGGTGGTGAACAGGAAGGCCGCATCGCCCGTGGTGCGGGCTGCCGCCGCCAGCATCGCCGCCGCCGCGCCCTTGATGTCGCAGGCGCCGAGGCCGATGGCGCGATCGGCCGTCACGCGCAGCACGTGCGGGCTGGCCGTCCACGCCGGCGAGTCGGGCACGGTGTCCATGTGCACGTTGAACACCCGGGTCGGGTTGCCGCGCACGGCCAGCAGGGCCACCGCACCAGCGCCGAAATCGGTCAACTGGAAGCGGAAGCCCGGCAGGTTCGCCTGCAGGTAGTCGAACATCCCGCCGGTGCCGATGGCCCGTGGCGGGTTGCGCGTGTCGAAGCCGACGAGGGCTTCGAGGTGCTCCAGCGTGCTGGCGAGGGCCTCGCTCACCGGTTCACCTCGGCCCACAGCGTGCTGCTCATGCCGTAGAGGCGGATGAAGCCCTCGGCCTCGGCCACGCCCCAGTCCGCGGCCTGCGCGTAGGTCGCGCCCTTGGCGTTGAGGATGTGCGGCGACTGGATGGCCACCGCATCCACGCGGCCGCCCTCGGTGCGGAGCGTCACCGTGCCGTTGACCGTGCGCTGCGACGAAGCAAGGAAGGCCTCGACGTCGGTCTTCAGCGGGTCGTGGAAGAAGCCCTCGTAGACCAGCTCGGTCCACTTGCGGCCGATCTCGGGCTTGAAGCGGTTCTGGTTCTTGGTGAGCACAGCCTCCTCCAGCGCGCGGTGCGCCGTCAGCAGGGCCGCAAGGCCCGGGGCCTCGTAGATGATCCGGCCCTTCAGGCCGATCGTCGTATCGCCCGTGTACAGGCCACGGCCGACGCCATAGGGCGCCAGCGCCGCATTGAGCTTGGCGAGAATCACTTGGCCCGGCAGGGCCTCGCCGTTCAAAGTCACCGCTTCGCCGTTGGTGAAGCCGAGCGTCAGCTCCAGCGGCGCGGTCGGCCACTCGCTGCGCGGCGCGCACCAGCCCTTCGCACCCGGGCCCGGTGCTTCCCAGCGGTCGATCTCGCCGCCGCTCATGGTCACGCCGAGCAGGTTCTCGTTGATCGTGTAGCTCTTCTGCTTGGCGCGCACCGCGAAGCCGCGCGCTTCGAGGTAGGCCTGCTCGTAGGCGCGGACTTCCTTGTGCTCCTTCTGGATTTCGCGGATCGGCGCGACGATCTCGTAGTCGCCCAGCGCCTTGATGGCGAGGTCGAAGCGCACCTGGTCGTTGCCCATGCCGGTGCAGCCGTGCGCGATGGCCTTCGTGCCCAGCTCGGCGCAGCGCTGCAGCGCCGCTTCGACGATGAGATAGCGGTCGGAGACCAGCAGCGGGTACTGGCCCTGGTAGGGCTCGCCGGCCCAGACGAAGGGCTTCACGAAGCCGGCCCAGATGGCCGGGCCGCCGTCGACGGTGACGTGGCTGGCGACCTTCAGTTCATGCGCACGGGCTTCGATCCAGGCCTTCTCCTCGGCGTCGACGCCGCCGGTGTCGGCGAACACGGTGTGGACTTCCCAGCCGCGCTCCTGGAGGTAAGGCACGCAGAAGCTGGTGTCGAGGCCGCCGGAGAAGGCGAGGACGATGGTCTTGGACATGGTTCGGATGCTCGAGAGGAAAACAGGGGTTCTTGTCGGTCGGCGCGTCAACCGCGCAGCAGGCGGGCCATCACGGCCTTCTGCACGTGCAGGCGGTTCTCGGCCTCGTCGATGGCGATGCAGTTCGGCGAATCCATCACGCCGTCCGTTGCCTTGACGTTGCGACGCAGCGGCAGGCAGTGCGAGAACAGGCCTTTGCCGCCGTCGCGGGTCAGGGCCATCTTCCGCTCGTCGACGATGAAGTGCTTGTACTCGTCGCGCATGGGCTTCTCGTCGGCCCAGTTGCCGAAGAAGGGCAGCGCGCCCCAGCTCTTGGCGTAGACCACGTCGGCGTCCCGGTAGGCCGCATCGATGTCATGCGACACCTGCAGCGAACCGCCGCTCTCGGCGACGTTCTGCTGTGCCCAGCCCATGTAGCGTTCGTCCAGCAGGTACTGCTCATTCGGGCACAGCAGGGTCACGTCCATGCCGAGTCGCGTGGCGATGGTCAGGGCTGAGTTCGCGACGGCCGTGTTGAGCGCCTTCGGGTGGTAGGTCCAGGTCAGCACGTACTTGCGGCCGCGGAGGTCCTTGCCGAAACGCTCGCGGAGCGCGAGCGCATGGGCCAGCTCCTGGCAGGGATGGGTGATGGTCTCGAGGTTGATGACCGGAACCGTTGCGTACTTCGCGAGACCCGCCAGCACCTTGTCCTGCCGATCCACCGACCAGTCGACGAACTTGGGGAAGGCGCGCACGCCGATCAGGTCGACGTAGCGGCTCAGCACCTTCGCCACCTCGGCGATGTGCTCCTCGGTTTCGCCATCCATCACCGTCCCGAAATCGAACTCGATCGGCCACGCGTCCTTGCCCGGGGCCAGCACCACGGCATGGCCGCCCATCTGCGTCGCGCCGATCTCGAAGCTGGTGCGCGTGCGCAGCGAGGGGTTGAAGAACACAAGGGCGATGCTCTTGCCGGCCATCTGCTGGCCGAACTTCGAGGCCTTGAAGGCCGCGGCCTCGTCGAGCACGGCGTCGAGCTCGGCGCGGGACCAGTCCTGGGTGTTCAGGAAGTGCTTCATCGGTGGTGCTCCAAAGGCGGCAATTGGGAAAAGATGGGACGCAAAACGCCAACGCCCAGCACGAGGCTGGGCGTTGGTGGTTTCAAAACGACGAAACGAACCGGTTACCCAGCGGCTTGGCGGGATTCCGGTCGGCGCGCACGAGACGTCATCCCGGCGGCCATGTAGGCCGAGGTCAGGACGCCGAAAGCGGGCAGGAAGGAGAACATAGGGGGCGAAGGGTCGCAGAGCCGGCGGGCCGGTGCAAGCCCCACAACGACGAAGCGCCCCGAAGGGCGCTCCGTCCGTACCACGCGACGCCGAACTCAGCGGTAGGCCGTGCCTTCGTCCACCGGGGTCACGGCCACGCGCACGCGCAGGCGGTCACCCGGATCGTAAGGCAGGCGCGACATGTAGGTCTGGCCTTGGTGCACGTACTCGACGTCGTAGGACGCGACACGGCGCTGCTCGCGCTCCACGTCGACCACGCGGCAACCGGCGTCGCGGACGACGACCCGTTCGTTGTTCTTGTCGGAATTGCGGCCGATGGCGCCGCCGATCACGGCACCGGCCACCGTGGCGGCCTGGCGGCCATCGCCGCTGCCGACCGTGTTGCCGAGGGCGGCACCGACCAGGGCACCGACCACGGTCCCACCGTTCGAACGCCGGACCTCGCGCACTTCCTCACCACCGCAGATTTCTTCCGGAACGCGGGTGCGGACGGTTTCGTAGATCGGGTCGACGCGGGTGACCTGCGCATACGCGTACGAGACGTTCTCCTGGCCCGAGGCATAGGCCGGCGCGTAGTCGTCGCGGTACTGGGCCGAAGCGGCGCCCGAGGCGACGGCGACGGCGACGGCGATAACCAGGGCGTGGCGCGGGGTGCGGATCATCAAGAGCTCCGGGTGTGTCGAACAGTCCGAATTCCAGCACCGAGCGGCTGAACCGAAGCCTAAGATTTCCGTTAAGCCAAAGGGGCCGGTTGCTACACTCCAAGGCCGTGTTCAGTCAGCCCCGAGGCCCCGTGGCGATCCGTCTCTTCAACAGCCTTTCCCGACAGGTCGAGGACTTCCAGCCCGCCCATCCGGACCGCGTCACGATGTACGTCTGCGGCCCCACGGTCTACAACTACGCCCACATCGGCAATGCCCGGGGACCGGTGGTGTTCGGTGTGCTCGCCGATCTGCTGCGGCGCCATTTCCCGAAGGTCGTCTACGCCCGGAACATCACCGACGTCGACGACAAGATCAACCAGTCGGCGATCGAGCAGCAGGTGCCGATCACCACGATCACCGAGAAGTTCACCGCGATCTATCGCGAGGACATGGGCGCGATCGGCGTGAAGCTGCCGGATATCGAGCCGCATGCCACCCACCACATCGCCGACATCATCGCGATGATCGAGCGCTTGATCGCCAAGGGCCACGCCTACGCCGCGGATGGCCACGTGCTGTTCCAGGTCTCGACCTACGCCCAGTACGGCGCCCTCTCCCGCCGCAGCACGGACGAAATGCTGGCTGGCGCCCGTGTCGAGGTCGCGCCGTACAAGCGCGAGGGCGGCGACTTCGTCCTCTGGAAGCCCAGCACCCCGGAACTCCCGGGCTGGGATTCGCCCTGGGGCCGCGGCCGCCCAGGCTGGCATATCGAGTGCTCGGCGATGTGCCACGCGCACTTCGGCGACACCATCGACATCCACGCCGGCGGCGTCGACCTGCAGTTCCCGCACCACGAGAACGAGATCGCGCAGAGCCAGTGCGCCAGCGGCACGACCTTCGCCCGATGGTGGCTGCACAACGGCATGCTCACCTTTGACGGCAGCAAGATGTCGAAGTCGGTCGGCAACATCCGCACCGTGCACGAGCTGCTGAAGGACTACCCGGCCGAAGCCCTGCGCTATGCCCTGCTCTCCGCGCACTACCGGCAGCCGCTCGACTGGTCGCCGGCCCTGATCGAACAGAGCATCAACACCCTGGATCGCCTGTACGGGACGCTGCGCGACCTCGTCGATGTTGACGCCGTGCCCGAGCTTCCAGCAGCGGTGGAATCCGCGCTCATGGATGACCTCAACACGCCGGCGGCGCTGGCGGAGCTCTCGCGGCTTGCCGCTGAGCTTCGGGCAGCACACCGCGAGTTCGTTTCGTCGACGGACGATGCCTCGATCGAAGCTGTCATCGCGAAAACCCGCGATGCGAAGGCCGCGCTGCTCGGAGCCGGTGCCGCGCTGGGCCTGCTCCAGCAGCATCCGGAGGCCTGGTTCGGCAAAGGCACAGCCAACGACGACGATGCGCGCATCGATGCCCTTGTCGCCGAGCGGACGTCCGCCAAGAAGGCCCGCGATTTCGCCCGCGCCGATGCCATCCGCGACGAACTGGCCGCTGCCGGCATCGTTCTCGAGGACACGCCGCAGGGCGTGCGCTGGTCCAGGAAGCGCGCGTGAACGCCCCGGTCGTGACGCCGCCCGTCTCGCCCTTCCCGATGGAGACGACCGCGGCCGAGGCCCAGGCGGCCATTGCCGAGGAGTTCGGCTTCTTCGGCGACTGGACCGAGCGCTACCAGTATCTGATCGATCTGGGCCGCAAGCTGCCCGACCTGCCCGAGGCCTGGAAGACCGAGGAACACCGCCTGCTCGGCTGCCAGTCGAAGGTCTGGATCGTGGCCCAAGGCCACGCGGCCAAGCTCGACTTCCACGCGATCAGTGATTCCTCGATCGTCTCGGGGCTGATCCACCTCGCGCTTCGCGTCTATTCGGGGCGCAGCGCGGCCGAGATCCTCGCCACGACGCCCGACTACATCGCGGCGATCGGGCTCACGAAGCACCTGTCGCCCACCCGCAGCAACGGGTTGGCCGCCCTGCTCGCCTTCATCCAGGACACCGCGCGCCGCGCTGGAGAGCCCGCATGACGCTTCGCCCCTTGAGCCTCGCCGTGCTGGCGGCGCTGTGCGCGGCCCCGCTGCACGATGTGGTGGCTCGCGGCGCCGAAACGACGCCCGCTTCTTCGGCGCCGTCAGCGATCACTATCGAGCCGGCCCGCTTCGCGCCGCCGCCGCTGTCGGCGATGCCGGAGGAGCCCGCGTCACGGCTGCGCCCGCTGATCACCCGCTACCGCGCCGACCGCGAGGCGCTGGAGCACGTGAGGGCGCTCGTCGACGACGGTTCGGAACCGCTTTACGCCCCGCGACGCGCGGAGCTTCGTGCCGGTCTCGTTGCCGATTGGCAAGCCCGCTTGGCCGCGATCGATGCCGACACGCTGAACCAGGACGACCGCCTGGACCGCCTGTTGCTGCAGCGTGAGCTCGCCTTGGATACGACGGCACAAGCGTTCGGCAAGGAGCGCTACGAGGCAGTGCGCGGGCTGCTTCCCGGATACGATGACCTCGTGGCCCTGCTGGAGTCTCGCCGCGACCTCCGCCAGGCGGATCCGCGCCGCACCGCCGATGTGCTCGAACGCGTGCGTCGCGACCTCGAGGCTCGCGCGACCCGCCTCACCGCACCGAATGGCGCGCCCGGCGCCTCCCCCACCCTCGCGCTGCGCGCGGCGCAGCATGCCGCCGCCCTGCGACGCGGGCTGGAGGACTGGCACACCTACCAGTCCGGCTACGACCCGCAGTTCAGCTGGTGGGTCGACGCCCCCTACGCCGCGCTCGACAAGCAGCTCGAAGCGCACGGCAAGCTGCTCCGCGACACGCTGGGCGGTGCCGCCGATCCGGAAACGCTGCGTGCGGATCCGATCGGCGACGCGGCGATCGCCAAGGCGCTGGCCGCCGAAGGTGTCGACTACAGCCCGGCGGAACTGATGGCTGCGGCTGAGAAGGAGCTGGCTTGGTGCCAGGCCGAGATGGACAAGGCCGCCCGAGAGATGGGTGCGCGCGACTGGCGGGAGGCGCTGGAACGCGTCAA
Organism: Silanimonas sp.; assembly: GCF_027531545.1. Taxonomy (GTDB): domain Bacteria; phylum Pseudomonadota; class Gammaproteobacteria; order Xanthomonadales; family Xanthomonadaceae; genus Silanimonas. Next base: position 239,718 of record NZ_JAPZSC010000006.1, read on the forward strand.
GCAGCGCCACGTCGCCCCGGGCGAACAACCCGGCCTCGTGGTCGAACTGGCGGACGAGGCGGTGCACTTCCTCGAAGCCCGCGACCTGCTCACGGTTCCGGACGGTGCGAAGCGCGACTGGCGCATGACGATGCTCACGCCCGAATACCAGCTGCAGGCGCCGTTCTTCCTCGGCGGCCAGGACGTCTGGGTGGCGTTTCCCACCGACGGCATGCCGCACGAGCGCAAGCTCAACGCATTGCGCGGCAACAACCGGCATTTCTCCCGCGCGGTGGTCCACCACGAGTTGATCCCCGGCCACCACCTGCAGCACTGGTACGCCCAGCGCCACAGCACCCACCGGTCGAGCTTCGACAGCCCGTTCTGGACCGAAGGCTGGGCGTTGTACTGGGAGCTTCGCCTCTACGACATGGGCTTCGCGGCCTCGCCCGAAGACCGGGTCGGCATGCTGTTCTGGCGCAGCCACCGGGCGGCCCGGATTCTCTTCTCGCTGGGCGTGCAGTCGGGACGCATGACGCCCAACGAGGCCGTGACGCTGCTCGTCGATCGCGTCGGCCACGAGCCGGAAAATGCCAAGGCCGAGGTGCGGCGCTCGATCGCCGGCGACTACGGCCCGCTCTACCAGGTGGCCTACCTCGTGGGCGGATGGCAGTTCCGCGCCCTGCACGAAGAGCGCGTCACCCGCGGCGGCTGGAGCGAGCGCGAATTCCACGACCGCGTGATGCGCGAGGGCTCGATGCCGATCCGTTTCCTGCGCGAGCGCCTGTTCGAACGCGTGGGCGGCGAAGCGCCGGGCGAATCCTGGCGCTTCCTCGACAACCCGGCCAACGCCAGCGCGCGCTGAGCGACGGGCGGCGCGCAGGCTCCGTAACGCGCGACTCCCAACGAAGCGCGATCTTCGAGTTCGCGACGCCAGAAACAGCAAGCCCCGCGTTCGCGGGGCTTGCTGTTTCGCCTTGTCCGCCCGGAGGCGAGGACGGTGACCGCTCCAGGCTAGTCGCCCATCTGCTTCTGCAGGTGCTCCCAGCGCTCTTGCGCGTCGAGCGTACGCTCGGCGGTCGGGCGTGCTTCGAGGCGATCAAGGCCGATCGGCTCGCCGGTGTCGACGCAGAAGCCATAATCGCCCTCGTCAAGGCGACGGATGGTGCTGTCGATCTTGTTGATCAGCTTGCGGTAGCGGTCGCGAGTACGCAGCTCGAGGGCGTTCTCGGTTTCGCGGGTCGCCCGCTCAGCCTCGTCGCCGACATCGCGCACTTCTTCCTTGAGGTTCTCGATGGTCTGCTGGGACTCTTCGACCAGCTCCTGGCGCCAGCCCATGAGTTTCTGGCGGAAGTACTCGAGCTGGAAGGAGTTCATGTACTCCTCCTTCGGGTTCGGCTTGTAGCCGGCCGGGAGGGTGACGCGTTCAATCACTTGGTTGGGTCGCTTCGGTTCTTCACGGGGGCGCTCCGGCTTCACGTAGCCGGCGCGGTTGCCGCTGGGCTTCGTTTCCGCAGGACGCGCGCCGGCCTTCGCCGGGGTTGCCGTGGGGGTGGTGGGTTTGGGTGCGGGGGCCGGGTTCGCCTTGGGCGTTGCGGCGGCCGCCTTCGCAGGCGTCTCGGCCTTCACGACGGCGGCGGGCGCCTTGGCCGGAGCCGTGGCTTTCACCGGGGCGGCGGCGGGCTTCGCGGGAGCCTTCACCGGAGCCTTGGACGCCGGCTTGGCCACAGGCTTCGCGGCGGCCTTGGCCGGGGCCTTCACCGGCGCCTTGGCGGGCGCGGGCTTCGACTTGGCGATCGTTTTCGGTGCGGGGCTGGCAGCGGGCTTGGCGGCCTTCTTGGCCGGGGCCTTCACGGCGGCCTTGGCCGGCTTGGCAGCGGGCTTTGCAGCCGGCTTGGCCTTGCTCGCGGGCGCCTTCTTCGCCGGGGTCGAAACCGCCTTCTTCACCGCGCTGGCGACTTTGCCGACCGCCTTCGCCACTTTTCCGACCGCACTGCTCTTCTTGGCCGGGGCCTTGGCAACTTTTTTCGCGGGTTTCTTGGCAGCCACGAGGTTCCTCTGGGTCGTTGAGCCGTTGCGGCGGCGTGTTATAGCCTTTCGGCCCCAGCGGGGCAACCCGCCGTCTCGCGGAAGTCCGAACTTGAAGCGCTTCGTCCTCGCCAGCCTGCGCGGCTATAAGCGCTTCATCAGCCCCTTGCTGGGCCAGCACTGCCGCTTCCACCCCACGTGTTCCATGTACATGTACGAGGCCGTGCAGAAGCACGGCACGGCCAAGGGGGTGTGGTTGGGCACGAAGCGCGTCTGCCGCTGCCACCCGCTGCATCCGGGGGGCATCGACCCGGTGCCCTGAGGCGCCCCGGGTCGTTTTCCCGCGCGAACCTCAGCCTCGGGGACCGTAGCCGCCTTCGACGCCCTTCACGGCCACCGCAACGGCATCGTGGGCGTGCAGGCTTTCGAAATGCGAGGCGCGCAGCCAGAAGTCGGCGATGCGCTCGTCAGTCTGGAGGGCCGACTGCATCCGGCGAGCGGCGTCTTCGCAGAACATCAGGTTCTGGCCGTTGAGTCGGGCGAAGGCCTGCTCGTCCTCGCGCTTCACGGCGGTCTGCACGGGCGTCTTGAGGGACCCTTCGATGCGGTCGACGAGGTCGACGATCGGCAGCTCGCTCACGTTCGACGCCAGCCGCACCTTGACGTCGGCGTGGCTGCGCTGGCTGTGTGGCGTCGCAACGATGCCCTGTTCCGAACCCAACCAACGCAGCACCGCATCGGCATCGACCGGTCCACCGGCGGCGAAGTCGTTGCGGAACTGCTCCTGGATGAGCTGGCGCGCCAAGGCCGCCGAGCACGGGCAGGTGCTGGAATAGGCCACCTGCACCCCGAGTTCGAGCTCGAAGCCCGCCCGGTCGAGCGTAGCGACGAGGGTCACCGGGTAGGCCTTCCAGCCGGTGTTGTCGCTCACCAATGCCTTGCGGCGCAGCAGGTGGTCGAAACGGATCTCGACCATGGCGCGATCCGACAGGTCGGCATGCGAATCAAGGAAATCGCGCAGCAGGCGGCGCAGGCTGTTGGCGCTCAGCGGCTCGGCGGCCAGATGGCGGTCGAGATGCAGGTACAGGCGCGACATGTGGATGCCGCGCACGTCGGCGCGATGCAGGTTGACGAAGGCCTTGATGCGGGCCGGCACGGCCGCCGACTCGACGCCGTCGGTGGCCACGCGGACGGGGGCTTCGATTTCGCCCATGCCCACCCAGGCGAGCTGGCCGGCCGTCGCGGGTCGGGCGTCGTTGGCGATGTCCGGCATGATGCGGACGACGTTTTCGCGAGTCGGGGACATGGGGGGTCCGGTCGGTAAAGGCAGGCACCCTAAGTGGGTGCGGGTGCAGCGTACGTCAAGTCGTGTGGGTGGCCGAAGGATGGACCCGCAATGCAGCGTTGCGAGCGCAACGCCATGCCAGCCACACCTCGAGGAAGCCCGTGGTGATGCCGCGCGATGCGCCCCGACCTTCGGCAGCGCACCGCAGCGCGCGACGATCAGTGTGCAACCCGATCAGGCGGGGATACGCCCAACCCTGCGGCAACGCGGCGGGCAAGGCGTCGTGCAACTGCCTCGCCCAGTCACGACGCAGGGCCTCGGCCTCCGTGCCTGCCAGTTGGTCACGGCGCAGGCCATGACGGGCGAACAACATGAGCGGCACGCGGCCGCGGTCGCTCGCCTCGATGCCGCGTTCGAGCCGAAGCCGCAACCAGTGCACGGCGAGGGTGCGGGCCTGGGCCTCGATGTCGGGCTCGGCGCCGAACAGGTGGGCTTCGACGCGGACCAGTGCCTCGGCGAGCGGACGGAGGGCCACGATGGTGGCTTCGAGGTCGGCCGCCGGCGCGTCGTCACTGGCCGCGGCCAGGAGGGCATCGCCGATGCCGGCCCAAGGGGCGCCGCTGCGCACGAGCACGCGGGTGAGCGGATGCCGTGCCGCACCTCGGGCGACGCCATCGAGTTCCTCGGCCCACCATCCCGACTTCACTGCCGTGACGCGGGGGTCCGAAAGCTCGAAAGCGCACTCCCGCAGTTCCTCGAGCAGGGCGACCCAGGCCATGAACACGATGCGCGATTCCATCGGCACGAAACCGGCAGCGGCGCGGTGGATCGGCTCACGCGCTTCGGCTTTGGCGAAAGCGGCACGCAGCCCTTCGTCGAGTGACGCGGGACTCATGCGCCCTGCCCGCCCAGCCAACGGCGCAGCGCTTCGGCGTCGACGCAATCGACCGTCGCGCCCCAGGCGCGCGGGTCTTCGTGCGCTTCGCGATAGCCCCAGAGGGCAGCCACGCTGGGCATGCCCGCCGCCTTCGCCGCTTCGATGTCGCGGGCGTCGTCGCCGACGTAGAGGCAGGCCTCGGGAGGGACACCCAGATGCGAGGCGGCCAGCCAGAGCGGTTCCGGCGCCGGCTTCCGGACCGCCAGCGTGTCGCCGCCCACCAGGGCCTTCGAACGCGTCGACCAGCCCAGACCCGCCACCACGCCGACCGCGAGGCCTTCCGGCTTGTTGGTGACGATGCCCCACGGCCAAGCGCGGGCTTCGATGTCAGCCAGCAGCGGTTCGATGCCTTCGAACGGCCGCGTGTGCACCGCGAGGGCTTCGGCGTAAGCGGCGAGGAAACGCGGCAGCAACGGCTCGCGCGCGTCTTCGCTCAGGTCGGCGAAGGCGCGGGCAAGGAGGGCACGACCACCCTTCGAGACCAGCGGTCGCAACGCCGACTCCGGCAGCGGCGGCCTCGATTCCTCGGTGAGGATGCGGTTCACCGCGGCGATCAGGTCGGGCGCGGTGTCGGCGAGGGTGCCATCAAGGTCGAACAGCACGGCGCGGAACGTCATCCGGGCTTCCGTGCGGACAGGAGGTAGTTGACGCGGGTACCCGGCGCGACCTTGGCCGACTTGCGCAGCGGGTCGTAGTGCAGGCCGCTCGCGTCCTCGACGTCGAGGCCCACGGCGCGGAGAACGCGGGTGATTTCCGAGGGCTTGATGAAGCTGCGGTAGTCGTGGGTGCCCTTCGCCAGCAGGCCGGCGATGTACTCCGCCCCGACGATGGCGAGCGCGAAGGCCGCCGGCGTGCGGTTGATAGTGGAGACGAACAGGCGCCCGCCGGGCTTCAGCAGCCGCGCGCAGGCCTCGAGGATGCTGCCGGGTTCCGGCACGTGCTCGAGCATTTCCATGCAGGTGATGGCGTCGAAGCTGGCGGGTTCGGCGGCGGCCAGGGCTTCGACCGCCTGCACGCGGTACTCGAGGTCGAGGATCGCTCCGCCCTGCGTCGATTCCAGCCGGTGCAGCTTGGCGATGTCGATCAGTTCGGGCGAGAGGTCGAGACCGAGCACGCGGGCGCCCTCGCGGGCCATGGCCTCGCTGAGCAGGCCGCCGCCGCAGCCGACGTCCAGCACGCGGGCACCACGCAGCGGCTGGCGCGCCGCCACGTAGCCGAGCCGCGCGGGATTCAGCACGTGCAACGGTGCTTGGGGGCCGTCCGGGTCCCACCAGCGGTTCGCCAGCGCGGAGAACTTGGCCACTTCGGCCGGATTGACGTTGGCGGGGGCCACGGGCGCACTCATGCCGGGCTCCCCGGCCGCGGGATGTCGGCGATCCGGCGCGCCCACTGCTTCGCCTTCGCCTTCAAGGCCTCCACGTCGATGTCGATCAGTCGGCGATCACGGAGCTTGGGCCGCCCGGCGATCCAGACGTCGCTGACCTGGTGGCGCGTGGCCACGTAGATCAGGTGCGAGATCACGTGGTAGCAGGGCTGCAGCTCGAGCTCGCCGAGATCCACGAGCGCCAGATCCGCCTGCTTGCCCGCTTCGATCGAGCCGATCTCGTCGTCGCGACCGAGGGCCTTGGCGCCGGCCAGCGTCGCGGCCTCGAGCGCCGAGGCGGCGTCGAGTGCCCGCGCGTCGCCAGCCACGGCCTTGGCCAGCAGCGCGGCGTGGCGGGTTTCCTCGAACATGTCGAGGTCGTTGTTGCTGGCGCAGCCGTCGGTGCCGATGGCCACGTTGACCCCGGCGTTGCGCAGGGCCTCGACCGGGCAGAAGCCCGAGGCGAGCTTGAGGTTCGACTGCGGGCAATGCGCGATGTGCACCCCACGCTCCGCACAGAGCTTGATCTCGCCCTCGGTGAGCTGGGTCATGTGCACCGCGATCAGGCGCGAATCGACGATGCCGAGGCGATCCAGCCGCGCCAACGGGCGTTGGCCGTGCTGCGCCTGCGAATCGGTGATCTCCTGCGCGGTCTCGTGGACATGGCAGTGGATCGGGATGTCGAGCTGCGCCGAGAGCATGCCGATGCGCTCGAAGCTGGCGTCCGACACGGTGTAGGGCGCGTGCGGCGCAAAGGCGAAGCGGATCAGCGGATCAGTGCGCCAGGCGTCGTAGACCTCGAGGGCCTTGTCGAAGTACTCGACGGTGGTCTTGGCCCAGGGCGAGGGAAACTCGATGACCGGCAGGCCCACGGTGGCGCGGAAACCGAGGCGCTTGTAGGTCTGCGCCTGCACGTCCGGGAAGAAGTAGTTCTCGTTGCAGGTGGTGGTGCCGCCGCGCAGCATTTCGGCGACGGCCAGCTCGATGCCATCGGCGATGTAGTCCGGGCCCATCACCGCACCCTCGATCGGCCAGATGTGCTCCTGCAGCCAGGGCATCAGCGGCAGGTCGTCCGCCACGCCGCGCAGCAGGGTCATCGGGTTGTGGGTGTGGATGTTGACCAGGCCGGGGATCAGCGCAGCCTCCGGCCGCGACACGATCTCCGCGGGCAGGAAGCGGGCGCGCGCCTCGGCGCGCGGCAGCACGGCGAGGATGCGGCCGTCCTTGACCGCGACGGCGTGGTCGGCGAGCACGGCGCCTTTCGGCACCACCGGCACGACGTGGCCGGCTTCGATCAACAGGTCGCAGGGTTCGAGCACATTCATTCCCCGGATAAGGCTGCGGCGCGCCGGTGAGGGCGCGCCGCAAGGATGACGGCCCCGCCGTGGCGGGGCGATGACGCCAGAGACTGGCGTGCGCGATTACTTGACGCGGCTGACGTACTCACCGGTGCGGGTGTCGACCTTGATGATTTCTTCCTGGCCGACGAACAGCGGAACGCGCACGACCGCGCCCGTCTCCAGCTTGGCGGGCTTGCCGCCGCCGCCCGAGGTGTCGCCGCGGACGCCCGGATCGGTTTCGATGATCTTGAGCTCGACGAAATTCGGAGCCTGCACGGCGATCGGGGTGCCGTTCCACAGGGTGACGACGCAGGGCTCCTCGCCCTTGATCCACTTCGCGGTCTCGCCCACGCCCGTGGCGTCGGCCTGCACCTGCTCGAAGGTCTCCTGCTGCATGAAGTGCCAGAATTCGCCGTCGTTGTAGAGGTACTGCATGTCCGTATCGACGACGTCCGCGGCCTCGACGTTGTCGGTGGCCTTCATGGTCATTTCGACGACGCGGCCGGACTTGATGAAGCGGTACTTGACGCGGGTGAAGGCCTGCCCCTTGCCCGGCTTCACGTACTCGGTGTCCTGGATGACGCACGGCTCGTTGTTCACGATGATCTTCATGCCGTTCTTGACGTCATTCATGCCGTAGCTGGCCATGCGGGTGCTCCTGAACCTTTAGAATGCAGCCGGTGATGATACCCGTTCCCGCCGCCGCCCGGCAGCCGGCCCGTTGGCAGGCCCTGTGGCGTGACGCCCTTCGCGACCCCGTCGAACTGCTGGAAGGCCTCGGCCTGCCGGGCCTGGCGGCGCGCGTCTCGGCCTCGGCGCAGGCCCAGTTCCCGCTGCGGGTTCCGCGCGGCTACGCGGCCCGGATGCGCCGTGGCGATGCGAACGACCCCCTGCTCCGTCAGGTCCTGCCGCTGGACGACGAGGACCGCCTGGTCCCCGGCTTCAGCCTCGATGCCGTCGGCGACGGCGCGGCGAAGGGCGGGACGGGGGTGATCCACAAGTACGACGGCCGGGCGCTGCTGATCGCCACCGGCAGTTGCGCGATCCACTGCCGCTACTGCTTCCGCCGGCACTTCCCTTACGCCGAGGAGACGGCCGCGTCCGGCGGCTGGGGCTCGGCCGTGGATTACCTGCGCGCCGATCCATCGATCCACGAGGTCATCCTCTCCGGCGGCGACCCGCTGAGCCTGTCGACCTCGAAGCTGGCTGAGCTCACCGACGCGTTGCGCGCCCTGCCCCAGATCACGCGGCTGCGCCTCCACACCCGCCTGCCGATCGTGCTTCCCGAGCGCATCGACGCCGAGTTCCTCGACTGGATCGGCGCCCTGCCCTGGCCGACCGTCATGGTGGTGCACGCGAACCATGCGCACGAGATCGACACCGCCGTCCGCGAAGCCTGCGGAGCGCTCCGACAGCGCGGGGTCCACCTGTTGAACCAGGCGGTGCTCATGCGTGGGGTCAACGACGACGCCGATGCGTTGGTGGCCCTCTCCGAAGCGTTGTTCGCGTCCGGCGTGCTGCCCTACTACTTGCATCTGCTTGACCGCGTGCGGGGCACGGCGCACTTCGAGGTTCCGGAGGCCGAAGCGCTGACCTTGCGCGACGCCATCCATGCGCGCCTACCCGGCTACCTCGTGCCGCGCCTCGTCCGCGAGATCCCGGGCGAACCCGGCAAGACGGCGGCCTGACGCCCTCCGAGGGGCTACCAAGCGCGGCGCTGTCCGTATACTGCGACGCGAAACCGCTGCGACTCCCGGAGCCCGAATGCCCACGAACGACGCCGTCCTGCGCCTCCTACTGGTCGATGACCGGCTGGAGGATGCCGAGCAGCTCACCAGCATGCTCCGCAATGGCGGCATGGCCGTTCGTCCGCAGCGCCCCGACAACCTCGAGGAACTGCGCAAGCTCCTGTCGACCCAGAGCCTCGACCTGGTCGTGGCCACCCTCACGGCGACCTCCATCCCCTTCGAGACCGTCGTCCGGGAAGTGGAAGCGAGCGGCAAGGACCTGCCGGTGCTCGCGGTGCTCGAAGCGCTGAACGAGTCCAACGTGCTCGAAGCCCTGAAGCTCGGGGCCCGCGACGTCGTCTATCGCCACCAGCCGGCACAAGCGCAGACCATCGTCCGCGCCGAGGCGGAATTCGTGAAGACCCGCCGCGCCGTCCGCGTCCTCGAGGCCCAGCTGCGCGAGACCGAGCGCCGCTGCGACGCCCTGATCAACTCCTCGCGCGACCCGATCGCCTACATCCACGAAGGCATGCACATCCGGGCCAACGAGGCCTACCTCGAGATGTTCGGCTACGAGACCTACGAAGACATCGAGGGCCTGTCCGTCCTCGATCTGATCGCGCCCTCGAATGCGGGTGGGTTCAAGGACCTGCTGAAGCGCATCTCGAAGGGCGAGGCCCCGCCGAAGCAGCTGCAACTGCAGGCCATCGACGCGAACGGCGACGAGTTCGACGCCCTGATGGAGTTCACGCCGGCAAGCTACGAGGGCGAGCCCTGCCTGCAGATCGTCTTCCGTCCGCAACTCGTCGATGCCTCGATGGCGGCCGAACTCGAAGCCCTGCGCCTGCGCGATTCGCTCACCGGACTCGCCAACCGCGCGTACTTCATGGGCGAGCTCGAGAGCACCGTCGCCGCGGCGGCCGGCGGGCGACACCACCAGGCCTTGCTGCTGGTGGAACCGGACAACTACGAGACGCTCGTCGGCACGATCGGCATGGCCCAGGCCGACGAACTACTGAAGGCGTTCTGCGCCCGTCTCGGCACGGCACTTGACGACACCACGCTGGCCGGACGCCTTTCCGACCACCGTTTCGCGGTGATCTGCCGCCTCCATGACCACAAGGCCAGCCTGGTTCGCGCCGAGAAGATCCGCGCCGCGTTCCAAGGAAAGATCCTCGAAGTAGGCGACCGTTCGCTGACCCTGACGGTCAGCGTGGGCGGCGTGCAGATCGGCGAGCGCAACGCGCAGATCGGCCCCGTCCTCAGCCGCGCGGAAACCAGCCTGCAGTCGGCCATGGGCGTGGGCGGCGATCGCGTCGAGATCCACGATCCGGCGGCCCGCGACCGCGCCGAGGAAGAGCGCATCCAGGCGTGGGTGCAGCGCCTCCGTGACGCCCTCGACAACGACGGCTTCACCCTGCACTACCAGCCGATCATCAGCCTCAACGGCGAGCCCGGCGAAACCTACGAGGCCTACCTGCGCCTCAAGGGCAATGGCGGCGAGATCATCGGCCCGACCACCTTCCTGCCACTCGCCCTCGAACAGGGCCTCGGCCCCGAGATCGATCGCTGGGTGATCCGCCGTGCCATCGCAGTCATCGCGGAACGCAGGGCGGCTCGGAAAGAGACCACGCTCTACGTGAAGCTCGGCCCGGAGAGCATCTCGGCGAGCGATCGGCTGGGCGAGGAGATCGTCGAGGCGGTGAAGGCGGCGCGTATCCCCGGCGAACTGCTGGTGCTGCAGTTGCACGAACCCGCGGTCTTCACCCACCTGAAGGCGATCCAGGCCTTCGCCCAGCCCCTCCACGCCGCCGGTGTCCGCCTGGCGCTGGAGCATTTCGGCACCGGCCTGAACTCGTTCCAGCTGCTCCAGCACATCGATGCTGACGTGGTGAAGATCGACCGCAGCTACATCACCGAGCTTTCCAAGAACAGCGACAACCAGGCGAAGGTGCGCGAATTCGCCGAGAAGGCCCGTGGCCTCGGCAAGACCTGCGTGGTGCACTACGTGCAGGATGCTGCGAGCATGACGGTGCTGTTCGGTATCGGCGTGGACTACGTGGAGGGCGACTTCCTCGCCGCCGCGGGTCCCACGATGAATTACGACTTCGGCTGACGCGCGGCGATCAGCCGGCCCGCTGCCGCGCGACCGGACAACCAGGCCCGCTCGGCAGGCGGCACATCCGTCAATGGGGGCGGGCCGAAGGCATCGCCGGCGAGCACGAGTCCCGCCGACTCCAACGGCACCGGATCGAGAATCCCGAGCGGCCGCGAGTAGCGCCAGCGATGCGCGGACACGTCGCGAATAGCCTCTGGGCCGATGCCCGTCCGGGCGATGAAGGCATCCCGCAGACGTAGGGCAACGGTCCCGGCATCGGCCTCCAGGTTCGCCTCGCTCCACGCGTTGGTCGCATGCAGGACCCAATGCCCGGCGTTCGGCCGACCGGGCTTGTCGGCTTCGCGATAGATCGCGTCAACGCCATCTCCGGCACCGGAGTCCGGCGGGCCGCATTCGGCGGAAGGCTCGGACTCAAGCAAGACGGCCCAGCAAGGCGCATAGCGGATGCCGGCAAGGGCATCGAGCGTCCGAGGCGGAACGACGTCGTCGGCTAGCGCGCTAGCCCTGAGTAGGGCCCAAGCCTGCGGCGCGGGAACAGCAAGGACCAGCGCCGGTGCCGCGCCGACCACGCGACCCTCGGCATCCAAGGCCCGCCATGACCCGGCCTCGCGATGCAGGGTGGCGACGGCCACCGACCAGTGCACGTCGAGCCCGTCGAGAAGACCCGCCACGAGGCCGTTCATGCCCGGCACGCCCACGTAGCCCTCGCCCCAAGGGGCCGCACGTCCGGCGACTATCTCTTCCGCGAGCCATCCGGCGAACGCCGGCGTGTTCGCCTGCAGTGTCGCCGCGCCGTGGTCGAAGCCGCCGGCTTGCTTGCGCCGAGTGCTCAGGCGACCGCCGGGACCGCGCCCTTTGTCCAGAGCGCGAACTCGCCAACCGGCCTCGGCCAACGCACGGGCTGCGGCGGCACCGGCAAGGCCGGTGCCGACAACGAGAACGTCGGCGTCCATCCGTGCGGAGCCGACGCCGTCAGGCCTCAACGCAGGCCGGTTTCGTTGCGCGCAATGACGAGACGCTGGATCTCGCTGGTGCCCTCGTAGATCTCGGTGATCTTGGCATCGCGGAAATAGCGCTCCAGCGGCATTTCCTTCGAGTAACCCATACCGCCGTGGATCTGGACCGCGGCGTGGGTGATCCACATCGCCGCTTCGGAGGCCGTGAGCTTGGCCACCGAGGCCTCGGTGCTGAAGCGGCCACCGTTCTTGTCGGTCTGCGCCTTGGCCCACGCCGCGCGCAGCGTCAGGATCTGCGCGGCATCGAGCTTGCACTTCATGTCGGCGATCTTGGCCTGGATCATCTGGAAGCTGCCGATGGCCTGGCCGAAGCTCTTGCGCTCCTTCACGTAGGCCACGCTGGCCTCGTAGGCGGCGCGGGCGAGGCCGACAGCCTGCGAGGCGATGCCGATGCGGCCCGCATCCAGCACGCCCATCGCGATCTTGAAGCCCTCGCCTTCGACGCCGACGACTTCATCGGCGCTGGCCACGTAATCCTGGAACTCGATTTCGCAGGTGGCCGAAGCGCGGATCCCCAGCTTCGGCTCGGTCTTGCCACGGAAGAAGCCCGGCTTGGCGGTGTCGACCATGAAGGCGGTGATGCCCTTGGCGCCCTTCGACGCGTCGGTCATCGCGAACAGGATGATGTACTTCGCGACCGGTCCGGAGGTGATCCAGCTCTTCTTGCCGTTGATGACATAGGTGCCATCGGCCTGCTTCACGGCGCGGCAGCGCATGGCCGTGGCGTCGGAGCCGGACTGCGGCTCGGTCAGGGCGAAGGCGCCGATTTCGCGCCCTTCGGCGATCGCGCGGACGTACAGCTGCTTCTGCGCTTCGGTGCCGAACTTCAGGATGCCGTTGCAGAACAGCGAGTTGTTCACCGACACGATGGTGCTGTGAGCGCAGTCGGCGGCGGCGATCTCGATCATCGCCAGCACGTAGCTGATCGGGTCCATGCCGGCGCCGCCGTATTCGGTCGGGACCTCGATGCCCATCAGGCCGTTCTCGCCGAGGATGCGGATGTTCTCGAGCGGGAATTCTCCCGTCTGGTCGTGGTGCTCGGCGCTCGGCGCGATCTTCTCCTGCGCGATGCGACGGGCCACGTCCTGGATCATCAACTGCTCTTCAGTGAATCCGAAATCCACAGCACACCCCGATCGGCAAACGGAAAGTCGCGAGTGTAACCGTTCATCCATACCCCACGGCATGGTGTCGGGGTGAAGACGCGCCTTGACCGGGCCGGGAGCGGCCTCCAGACTAGTTCATCGCTGAATTCGGATACAAAGATAGATATGGACCTGCAAGCCTGGTCGGACTGCCTAAAGGTGCTGGCCGACCCCACCCGCGTGCGCCTGCTGGCCCTCGTCGAGCGTGAAGAGCTGACCGTCGCCGAGCTGGCGACCATCACCCACCTCGCGCAGCCCCGTGTCTCGACCCACCTCGCCAAGCTGCGCGAAGCCGCCCTGGTCGTCGACCGGCGCTCCGGGGTTTCGGCCTACTACCGCTTCAACGACGCGATCGAACCCGCCGAGGCCGCGCTGTGGCGCACGCTGCGCGACGGTGCGAACGATCCGCTGCTGCGGCAGGACGCCGAACGGCTTCCCACCGTCCTGGCAGCCCGTGCCTCCGACCAGAACTGGGCGGATTCCGTGGCCGGCGACATGGAACGGCACTACTCGCCGGGCCGCACTTGGGAGGCGCTGGCCCGCAGCGCCCTGCCCTTGCTCGAACCCGTCGACGTGTTGGACATCGCTTCCGGCGACGGGCTGATGGCCGAGATGCTGGCACCGCATTCACGCCGCTACCTCTGCATCGACGCCAGCCCCAAGGTGATCGCCGCCGCCCGTGAGCGCCTGTCGCGATACGCCCACGTCGAGTTGCGCGAAGGCGACATGCACGCCATCGAGTGCCCGGACTCGGCCTTCGACCTGGTGCTTCTCATGCATGCCCTCACCTACGCCGAAAAGCCTGCGAAGGCGCTTGCAGAAGCCGCGCGGGCGCTGCGCCCCGGCGGGCGCCTGCTCGCCACCTGCCTGGCGAAGCACGAGCACAAAGCCGTGGTCGAGCCCTACGGCCACCTCAATCTCGGCTTCACGGAGAAGGAGCTGCGCAAGCTGGCGGAGAAGGCCGGCCTCGAGGTGCGCGTCTGCGAGGTGGTGGCGAAGGAGAAGCGCCCGCCGCACTTCGAGGTGATCAGCCTGATCGCACACAAGCCGGGCTCGTCGACGGAGCGCAAGCGCGCATGAACCGGCTCCCCTGGAAACACCCAGCTCGCGCCCAGCAGCTGCTGGACGCCATGGCATCGCGGATCCTCGTGCTCGATGGCGCCATGGGCACGATGGTGCAGAAGCACCAGCTCACCGAGGCCGACTACCGCGGCGAACGCTTCAAGCAGGGCTTCGATGGCCTGCAGTTCTCGCCGAAGGCGAACGACATCCCGTCCGGCCACGAGCGCGCGCCCCTGGCGCCCGACCACGTGCATGGCGAAGGTTGCGGCTGCGGCAGCGACCTCAAGGGCAACAACGACCTGCTGGTTCTCACCCGCCCGGACATCATCGCCGGCATCCACCGCGCCTACCTCGAGGCCGGCGCCGACCTCATCGAAACCAACACCTTCAACGGCACGCGGGTCGCGCAGGGCGACTACCAGCTCGAGCACCTCGTGCCCGAACTGAACCGCGAGGCGGCCAAGCTCGCCAAGGCCGTCTGCACCGAGTTCGAAACCCGCGATCCTGCGAAGCCGCGCTTCGTGGTGGGCGTGCTGGGCCCGACCCCGCGCACGGCATCGATCTCACCGGACGTCAACGACCCGGCCTTCCGCAACATCGATTTCGACACCCTCGTGGCGCAGTACCGCGAGGCGGCGGAGTCGCTGGCTGAAGGCGGCGCCGATGTGCTGATGGTGGAAACCATCTTCGACACCTTGAACGCGAAGGCCGCGCTGTTCGCGCTGGAGACGATGTTCGCCGAGCATGGCGCCCGCTGGCCGGTGATGATCTCCGGAACGATCACCGACCGCTCCGGCCGCACGCTCTCGGGCCAGACGGCGGAAGCCTTCTGGTACTCGCTGCGCCACGCCCAGCCGCTGTCTATTGGATTGAACTGCGCCCTCGGCGCTCGCGACCTGCGTGCGCACATCGACGTGCTCTCCTCGGTCGCCGAATGCGCGATCAGCTGCCACCCGAACGCTGGCCTTCCGAACGCCTTCGGCGGCTACGACGAACAGCCGTCCGAGACCTCGGGCGTGCTTCGCGAGTTCGCCGAAGCGGGACTGCTGAATGTCGTCGGCGGCTGCTGCGGCACGACGCCCGACCACATCGCCGCCATCGCGAAGGCAGTCGCCGGCCTGCCGCCGCGCGCCCTGCCCACGCTCAGTGCCCACATGCGCCTGGCGGGGCTGGAGCCCTCGGTGATCACGCCGGAGAGCAACTTCGTCAACGTGGGCGAGCGCACCAACGTCACCGGCTCGGCCCAGTTCAAGAAGCTGATCCTCGAAGGCCGCTTTGATGAGGCCCTCGTGGTCGCGCGCCAGCAGGTGGACAACGGCGCGCAGATCATCGACATCAACATGGACGAGGGCATGCTCGATGCCGAGGCCGCGATGGGGCGTTTCCTCCGCCTGATCGCCGGCGAGCCGGACATCGCCAAGGTGCCGGTGATGATCGACTCCTCGAAGTGGAGCGTCATCGAAGAGGGCCTGAAGAACGTCCAAGGCAAGCCCATCGTCAACTCCATCTCGCTGAAGGAAGGCGAAGCCGAGTTCCTTCGCCAGGCCGAGCTGCTGCGTCGCTATGGCGCCGCCGTGGTGGTGATGGCCTTCGACGAGCAGGGCCAGGCCGACAGCTTCGAGCGCAAGGTCGAGATCTGTTCGCGGGCCTATGCCCTGCTGACGGAGCGCGCCGGCATCGCACCCGAAGACATCGTCTTCGACCCCAACATCTTCGCCATCGCCACCGGCATCGAAGAGCACGACGGCTATGCCGTGGCCTTCATCGACGCAGCGCGCGAGCTGAAGGCGCGCTTCCCGCTCGCGCATGTGTCGGGCGGTGTCTCCAACGTCAGCTTCGCGTTCCGCGGCAACAACGCCGTGCGCGAGGCCATCCACGCCGTGTTCCTCTACCACGCCATCCAGGCGGGCATGGATTTCGGCATCGTCAACGCCGGCGCGTTGGCGCTGGTCGACGACCTCGACGCCGAACTGCGCGAGCGCGTCGAGGATGTCGTCCTGAATCGCCGCCCCGACGCCACCGAGCGCCTGCTCGCGATCGCCGACCGCTACAAGGGCAAGAAGGGCGAGGTGAAGGTCGAGGACGCCGCGTGGCGCGAGTTGCCGGTGGTGGAGCGCCTCAAGCACGCGCTCGTCCACGGTATCGATGCCTTCATCGAAGGCGACACCGAGGAGGCGCGGCAGGCGCTCGGCCGCCCGCTCGACGTGATCGAAGGCCCGCTGATGGCCGGAATGAACGTGGTGGGCGACCTGTTCGGCGTCGGCAAGATGTTCCTGCCGCAGGTGGTGAAGTCGGCCCGGGTGATGAAGAAGGCCGTCGCCGTGCTGCTGCCCTACCTCGAAGCCGAGAAGGCCGCGGCGGGCGGCGACGCCAAGCAGCGCGGCAAGATCCTCATGGCCACGGTGAAGGGCGACGTGCACGACATCGGCAAGAACATCGTCGGCGTGGTGCTCGGCTGCAACAACTTCGACGTGATCGACCTCGGCGTGATGGTGCCGGCGCAGACGATCCTAGATCGCGCGAAGGAAGAGAATGTCGACCTGATTGGCCTATCCGGGTTGATCACGCCCTCGCTGGAGGAGATGAGCCACGTCGCCAAGGAGATGAAGCGACAGGGCTTCAACGTGCCGCTGATGATCGGTGGCGCCACCACCAGCCGCGCACATACGGCGCTGAAGATCGATCCGCACTACGCCGAGCCGGTGGTGTGGGTGAAGGACGCTTCGCGCGCCGTGGGCGTGGCCCAGAGCCTGCTGTCGAAGGACCTGCGCGAGCCCTTCATGGCGGGCATCGTGGCCGACTACGACGAGGTTCGCCGCCGTCACGCCAATCGCGGCGACGCCAAGCCGCTGATGCCGCTGGAGCGCGCTCGTGCCAAGCGCTTCGCGCCGGACTGGTCGGCCTACGCGCCGCCGCAGCCGCAGGCACCGGGCGTCACCGTGTTCGAAGACGTTCCCCTCGAGGCCCTGCGCTCCGTCATCGATTGGACGCCCTTCTTCCAGACCTGGGAGTTGGCGGGCCGCTACCCGCAGATCCTCGACGACGCGGTGGTCGGCGCCCAAGCCCGTGAACTGTGGCGCGACGCCCAGGCCATGCTCGACCAGCTCATCGCGGAGAAATGGCTGACCGCCAAGGCCGTCGTCGGGCTGTGGCCGGCGGCCCAACAGGGCGACGACATCACCGTGTTCGACCCGGCGCGCCCGGTCCATCGGCTCGCCACCCTGCACACCCTGCGGCAGCAGGCCGACAAGCCCGACACGCGGCCCAACCTCGCGCTCGCGGATTTCATCGCGCCGGCGGGCCACAGCGATTGGGTGGGCGCCTTCGCCGTCAACGCCGGCATCGGGATCGATCCGCACGTGGCGCGTTTCGAGGCCGCGAACGACGACTACAACGCCATCCTGCTGAAGGCCTTGGCCGACCGCTTCGCCGAAGCCTGCGCCGAATGGCTGCATCGCGAAGTGCGCACGCGCCTTTGGGGCTACGCCAAAGACGAGCCGTTCGACAACGAAGCCCTCATCCGCGAGGACTATCGCGGCATCCGTCCGGCGCCGGGCTACCCCGCCTGTCCAGAGCACAGTGAGAAGCGGACGATCTTCGACCTGCTGCAGGCGGAAGCGCGCATCGGGCTCTCGCTCACGGAGAACTTCGCCATGTACCCGGCCTCGGCGGTGAGCGGCCTGTACTTCAGCCACCCAGACAGCCAGTACTTCGTGGTCGGCCGCCTCTCACGCGAGCAGGTGGCCGACTACGCGAAGCGCAAGGGCATTCCGCTTGAGCAGGCGGAACGCTGGCTGGCGCCGAACCTCGACTACGACCCGGAATAAGCCCGAGTCGTCGAATCACGGCAGGCGGAAGCTGCCGGCCGCGCCGGCGAGCTGGGTGCTCTGCTCTTCGAGTGCGCGTGCCGAGGCGCTGGCCTCCTCGACCAGTGCGGCGTTCTGCTGGGTGGCGGTGTCGAGCTGGCTGATCGTCTGGTTGACGGTGCCGATGCCCTGCGCTTGCTCCTCGCTGGCGGCACTGATCTCGGCGACGAGCTGGCCCATCTTTTCCACCTCGGCGACCAGCGAACGGATCGACTCACCGGCTTGGCGCACCTTGCCGGAACCGGACCGTACCGCCTCCGCCGAGTCGCCGATCAGGGTCTTGATCTCCTTGGCCGACGCCGCACTCCGCTGCGCCAGCGCGCGCACTTCCGCGGCGACCACGGCGAAGCCGCGCCCTTGCTCGCCCGCCCTCGCCGCTTCCACCGCGGCGTTCAGCGCAAGAATGTTGGTCTGGAAGGCGATGCCGTCGATGACGGTGATGATGTCCTCGATCTTGGCCGACGCTTCGGCCACCTCGCCCATCGCCCGAACGGCGTCGTCCGCGACCAGGCCACCCTCGTTCGCGATGCGTCCCACGCCCTCCGAGAGCCTGCGCGCCGTGCGCGCGTTCTCCGCGTTCTGCTGCACGGTGGCGGTCAGTTCCTCCATCGAGGACGCCGTCTCCTCGAGGCTGGCCGCCTGCTGCTCGGTGCGCTCCTGCAGGTCGGCGTTCCCGGCGGCGAGTTCCGACGACACCGTTCGGAAGACAGCGACCGCCTGCTGGATGCGGCCGACGATGTCCGCGAGCTCCTCGACGGTGCGGTTGGCGTCCGCCGCCATCTGGCCGAAGGCCCCGGCGTAGCGCTGCGCCATGCGCACGCGCAGGTCGCCCTGCGCCAGCGAGGCCATGAAGCCCTGGAGGTTCGCGGTGATGTCTTCGAAGACGTCCAGAACCCGGTTGATGCCCTCGCCCAGCTGCCGCACGTAACCGGTCTTGCTTTCGAGATCGATGCGATGGCCGAGCTCGCCACGGCTGGCGGCGTCTACGACCTCCTGCACTTCGCGTTCGATCGCGAGCTCGAGGGTGCGGTCCTTCCACTCCACGACGTAGCCGATGAGCATCCCGGCGTAGCCGAAGGCCGGCGTTACCACGAGGTCGAAGCTCAGGCCGGCGATCACGACCCGGCCATGGTGCGGAGCCTTCAAGCCCGCGAGCATGGCGCGCTGCCGGCTGGGATCGCGATGGAAGCGGTCGATGGACGAACCGACGATGGAGTCCGCGCGGAACCCGGGGATGGCCGTCGCAATCCGGGCCTGGTGGCGTCGGAAGGTCTCGAGCACGGCGCGGTTCGCGAACACGATGTCGAAGCGCCGGTCCGCGACCATGATGTTGGTCTCGGCCATGTCCAAGGCCTGGTTGATGCGCGCCGACGCCGCGGCCTCGCGACGCAGGCGTTGCGTGCTGAATTCCAACCGCACCTGCAGCGACTTGAGGCCGAGCAGCACGGCACCGACCTCATCCGCCCGCGCGATGTCGACGAAGCCGTCGTGCTTCTCGGCCGCGATTTCCCGGAACAGTGCCTTGGCACGGTCCAAGCGTCCGACCACGTCGCGCGCGAGCCACCAGGCCGAATAGGTCGCGAAGGCCGCGCCGGCGGCGAGCCCGCCCACGAGCAGGCCCCGTCCGACGCCACGGGATTGCAGCCACAGCAGACAGGCTGCGAGGCCGATGCCGAACAGCGACAGCAGGAACAGGCGGAAGGTCAGCGTGAGACGCCACAGCGGGTTGAGCGTTCGCGCCAGGCTCGGCGGGTGGACCACGCCGTTCTCGATCTCGAAGCGGGCGAGGCGGCCTTCGCGGATGTCGCGGTACAGGCGTTCGGCCTCGTCGATCCTCCCCCGGCTGGGTTTCCGCCGAACCGACACGTAGCCCTCGAGCTCGCCGCTTGCGGCATAGATCGGGGCGACGTTCGCCTCCACCCAATAATGGTCGCCGTTCTTGCAGCGGTTCTTCACGAGCCCGATCCAGGGGCGGCCCTTCTTCAGGGTGGCCCACATGTCGGCGAACGCGGCGGCGGGCATGTCCGGGTGCCGGATGATGCGGTGCGGCTGGCCGAGCAGTTCGGCCTCCGCGTAGCCGCTGATCTCCATGAAGTAGCCGTTGACGTAGGTGATGCGGCCTTGCGGATCCGTGGACGAGACGATGGTCTCGCCGTCGCGGAACTCGGCCTCCACCCCCGTGACCGGGCGGTCCTTGAGGGCCTCCCGCGTGAGCGGAGCCTTCGCCTCGCTCGCCGTCTCGAGTGCGCTCATGACCGCCCCCCGCCCAGAGTGTGTGGGACCAGTACAGCCCGCCGGGCGGTGGGCCCACCTGATCCACGTCAAACGAAGGGCGGGCTCAACCTTACGGGGTGCGGATTCTCGACCGGACTCACGCCCGGCGGGGGCTGCACGGGGTTGGTCCACGGGATGCTCACGCGTTGAAGGCGATGCAAGTGCTACGAATTCGCAGTCGCACTTTTGCGGCCTTACACCAACCCTGATGCCGTCCATGACCAAGACGACCCTCGCCGCCGCACTCGCGGCCGCCCTGCTGTTTTCCCTGCCGGCCAGCGCGCCGGTGGAGGCCAGCGACACCGCCCCCGCGGCCGCCGACCTGCAGGCCAACCCCTTCCTGCAGGCCGAATGGGCGACGCCCTTCGGCGCGGTGCCTTTCGACCGCATCCGCCCGGAGCATTTCGTGCCGGCGTTCGAGGCCGGCATGGCGGCGCACCTCGTGGAAATCGAGGCGATCGCCAAGAACCCCGACGCGCCCGACTTCGGCAACACCATTGCGGCGATGGAGCGCGCCGGCCGCGACCTCGACCGCGTGGGCGCTGTCTTCTTCAACATGACGTCGGCCAACAGCAATGACGCAATTCGAGCCATCCAGACCCAGATGGCGCCGCGGATCGCTGCGCACCAGAACGCCATCCTGCTCAATCCGGCGCTCTTCGCCCGAGTCAAGGCGGTGTACGCCAACCGCGCCAACGCTGGACTCGATGCCGAACAGATCCGCCTGGTCGAGCGCCATCACCTGCAGTTCCAACGCGCTGGCGCTGCATTGACGGAAGCGCAGCGTGGCCGCGTGGCGGCGATCGGCGAACGCATGGCGTCGCTCTCGTCGACGTTCCAGCAGAACCTCATGAAGGACACCGACGAGTGGGCGCTGTTCCTCGACGAGGCGCAGATGGCGGGCTTGCCGGCGCCTCTCAAGGCCGCCGCCGCCGCAGAGGCCAAGGCCCGCGGCCAGGAGGGCAAATTCGCGATCACGCTGCAGCGCCCCAGCGTCGAGCCCTTCCTGACCTTCGCCGAGGACCGCGCCCTGCGCGAGCAGGCCTGGAGAGCATGGATCCTTCGCGGCGACAACGGTGACGCCGAGGACAACAAGGCGTTGATCGCCGAGATCGTGGCCTTGCGCGCCGAGCGCGCCGAGATCATGGGCTATGGCTCGCATGCCGAGTTCACCCTCGACGACACCATGGCCAAGACCCCCGAGGCGGCGCTGGAGCTGATGCGCCGCGTGTGGGAGCCGGCGCTGGCGCGCGCGAAGGAAGAGCGCGCTGACATGCAGGCGCTGATCGCCCGCGAGGGTGGCGACTCTGCCCTGCAGGGCTGGGACTGGCGCTACTACGCCGAGAAGGTCCGCAAGGAGCGCTTCAACATCTCGCAGGACGAGATCCGCCCCTACTTCCAGCTTGACCAGTTCATCGCCGCGCAGTTCTACCTCGCCAAGCGCCTGTTCGGCCTCGAGTTCAAGGAGCGCAAGGACCTCCCGGTCTACCACCCGACCGTCCGCGTCTGGGAAGTGACCGGCCGCGACGGCCAGCACGTCGGCCTGTTCTACGGCGACTACTTCGCCCGACAGGGCAAGTCGGGCGGCGCGTGGATGAGCAGCTACCGCGCGCAGGAAAGGTTCGACGGAGCGGTCACCCCGCACATCGTCAACGTGATGAACATCCCGGCGCCGCCGGAAGGCGAGATCGCCACCGTCTCGCTGGACGACGCCATCACCCTGTTCCACGAGATGGGCCATGGCCTGCATGGACTGATGTCCAACGTGAACTATCCGAGCCTCGCGGGCACGGCGGTCTCGCGAGACTTCGTCGAGTTCCCGGCGCAGATCCTCGAGCACTATGTGCTGACGCCGCACTTCCTGAACAAGTTCGCCACGCACAAGACCACGGGCGCCTCGATGCCGGTGGAGCTGCAGCAGCGGCTGATCGCGTCGCGCCAGTTCAACCAGGGCTTCGCGACGGTCGAGTTCCTGTCCTCGGGCTTCGTGGACATGGACTTCCACGCGTTGACCGCCGATGCCGCGAAGGGGATCGACGTCGCCGAGTTCGAGAAGCAGTCGCTGGCGCGCATCGGCGCCATCCCGGAAATCCCGATGCGTCATCGCAGCCCGCACTTCGCCCACATCTTCGCGGGCGGCTATTCGGCCGGCTACTACAGCTACCTGTGGTCGGAGGTGCTGGACTCGGACGGCTTCGACGCGTTTTCGGAGACAGGCGACCTCTTCAACCCGGAGGTCGCGGCACGGCTGGAGAAGTACGTGTTCTCGGCCGGCAACCTGCGTGATCCGATGGCCGCCTACGTGGCATTCCGCGGCCGCGAGCCGGTGGTCGAGCCGCTGCTGCGCAACCGCGGCTTCCTCGCCGACGGCAAGCCCGGAACCGCGGCGGAGAGCGACAACGAAGGCTGACGAGCCGCCGCCGCGTGCCACCCAAGACGGGGCCTTCGGGCCCCGTCGCATTTCGAGGCGTCGCAAACCGTGAGACGGGCCGGGGCGAAAACAGGGTCCTCCCGACCGGTGCCCCTATGAACGCTGTCGTCCGCCCCGAATCCCCGACCGGCCAGCCCGACGAGAAGGTGCTCTCGCCGGAACCGCGACACACCTCCCTTTCGGTTGCGGGTGTGAACGGCGCTCAGTGGGTGCAGCGCCTCGGCCGCAAGTACGCCGATCGCATCACCGCACTGCGCCGCTTGCCCGCCCGAGAGGGCGACTACGTCGAGTTTCCGCCGGACTTGCCCACCGGACTGGCCGACGCGCTGCGCGCCCGCGGCGTCACCCGCCTCTACCGCCACCAAGCCGAGGCCTGGCGGGCGGCACAGGACGGCGAGAACCTGCTCCTCGCCACGCCGACCGCCTCCGGGAAATCGCTGTGCTACCTGCTGCCCGCGCTTGCCGCGGCGCGCCACGGCGGCAAGGCGCTGTTCCTGTTCCCGACCAAGGCACTGGCGCAGGACCAGGTGGCGGAACTGATCGAGCTCTCGACGGCCGGGCAGCTCGGTGTCCGTGCCGCCACGTTCGACGGCGACACCCCCGGCGATGCGCGGCAGGCCATCCGCGCCGGCGGCGACGTGGTGGTCACCAACCCCGACATGCTCCACCAAGGCATCCTGCCGCACCACACCAAATGGGCCGCCCTGTTCGAGAACCTCCGCTACGTGGTGATCGACGAGATCCATGGCTACCGCGGCGTCTTCGGCAGCCATGTCGCCAACGTGATCCGCCGGCTGAAGCGCTTGTGCACGTTCTACGGCAGCGATCCGCAGTTCATCCTCTGCTCGGCGACCATCGGCAATGCCGTGGAGCACGCCGAAGCGCTCATCGAAGCGCCGGTCCACGCCATCACGGAAAGTGGCGCACCCACCGGCGAGAAGTTCCTGCTGCTCTGGAACCCGCCGGTGGTGAATCCGGATCTCGGCCTGCGGGCCTCGGCGCGCTCGCAGTCGGTGCGCATCGCCCGCATCGCCATCAAGGCGGCGCTCAAGACGCTGGTGTTCTGCGGATCGCGCACCCAGGTCGAAGTCATCACCAAGTACCTCAAGGAAGTCTTCGACCGCGAACCCCGCGGCCCGGCGAGGATCCGCGCGTATCGCGGTGGCTACCTGCCCAACGAGCGGCGTGAGACGGAGGTGGCCATGCGCGCCGGGAAGGTCGACGGCATCGTCAGCACCTCGGCGCTGGAGCTCGGCGTCGACATCGGCGCGCTCGACGTCGTGGTGTTGAACGGCTGGCCCGGTTCGGTAGCGGCGACGTGGCAGCGCTTCGGTCGTGCCGGTCGGCGCCAGCAGGCCTCGGTGGGCGTGCTGGTAGCCAGCAGCGAAGCGATCGACCAGTACGTTGTGCAGCACCCGGAATACTTCTTCGGCGCCAACCCCGAACACGCGCGCCTGCACGCCGACCAGCCGCTGGTGCTGCTCGACCACGTGCGCTGCGCGGCCTTCGAACTGCCCTTCAGCGCTGGCGAGCGTTTCGGGCCGGTCGAAGTCGACGGCTTCCTCGACCTGCTCGCCGAGGACGCCGTCGTGCACCGGGAAGGCGAACGCTGGGAGTGGATCGCCGACAGCTACCCGGCCAATGCGGTGAACCTGCGCGCCGTCGCGGACGGCAACTTCGTCGTCGTGGATCGCACGGACGGCCGCCAGACCATCATCGCCGAGGTCGACTACACCGCCGCGGCGCTCACCTTGTACGAAGGCGCCATCCACATGGTGCAGTCGGTGCCCTACCAGGTGGAGCGTCTCGACTGGCCGGGCCGCAAGGCCTATGTGCGCCGCACCTTCGTCGACTACTACACCGACGCCATCGACCACACCAAGCTCAAGGTTCTGGAGCGCTTCGACGCCTCGCCGCTCGGCGCCGGCCAGTGCGAAACGGGCGAGGTCCACGTGGTGCGCCGCGTGTCCGGCTACAAGAAGATCCGATTCCACACGCACGAGAACATCGGCTACGGCCCGGTGCAGTTGCCGGACCAGGAACTGCAGACCACCGCCACCTGGTGGCAATTGCCGCCGGCCGTCCTCGAGGCAGCGTGGCCAACACGCGAGCAGGCCCTCGCCGCCCTCCACGGTGCGGGCAACGCCCTGCACTGCGTCGCGCAGCTGGCGGTGATGGCCGAAGGACGCGACCTGCAGAAGTGCGTCGATGACGCGCATCCCGACGGCCGATTCCATCCGGCGCTCTACCTCTACGACGCCTATCCGGGTGGCATCGGGCTGTCGCAGCCGCTGTACGAACGTCGTGCCGAGCTGGTGAAGCGCGCCCGTGGCCTCGTGGCGGCCTGCCCCTGCACGCGCGGTTGCCCGGCCTGCGTCGGGCCCGTCGCCGCGCCGGTGAAGGACGAGGCGGAAACACCGAAGCGCGCCGCACAGCGCCTGCTCACCCTGTTCGAGGCCGTATGAGCGCGGCCCTCGAGTGGCTGCGGCAGCAACGGTGCCCGCCCCCCAAGGCAAGGCCCCTGCCCGCGCCCCCGGCGGGGGCGACGACGACGGCAATCGACGACGGTCAGGACGTGTTCGAGATGCTGCGCCGCCTCCGCGAACGCGGACCACGCAAGGCGACGCCCGCGATCGGCACCGGCCCCATCGATCGCCATCTGCCGGGCGAGGAAATCGCCCCGGGCCTGTGGCGCCACACCGAACATCGCCCGTCGCTCGTCGCCCCGGCGCTGCTCGACCTGTCCGCCCTCGCACGCCCGGCCCGGGCAGGGCGCCGCCGCCCTGCGCCTCCGGATTTCGACACTCCGATTGCGCGCGAGCGGCTGTGGTTCTTCGACACGGAAACCACCGGGCTGGCTGGGGGTAGCGGCACACGGGCCTTCATGGTGGGCGTGGCGCGTTTCGGCCCGGATGGCCTGACGATCACCCAGTTCACGACCGCGACGATGGCCGCGGAAGCCGCGATGCTCGAGGCCGCGCTGCCCAGCCTCGACGACGATGCCCTGCTCGTGAGCTACAACGGCCGCAGCTACGACCGGCCCCTGCTCAGCACCCGACTCACGCTGGCGCGTTTGCGCGATCCGCTGCGCGACCGCCCGCATTTGGACCTCCTGCATCCGACTCGCCGACGATGGCGAGACCACCTGCCGGACTGTCGCCTCGCCACGGTCGAGCGGCAGGTGCTGGGCATCGTGCGTAACCACGACCTGCCGGGCAGCGAAGCCCCCGCCGCGTGGCTGGCCTTCCTGCGCGGCGGCAGTGCCGCCCTGCTCCGTCGCGTTGGCGAGCACAACGCGCAGGACCTCGCGAGCCTCGCCGCCCTGCTGCTCCACCACCTCGAGCATGTGGCTGCGATCGATGCCCCCCGCGGCTAAGCTGGCGCCCCATGCACGACACCGCCCCCCACGTCATCCGTCTCGACGGCCTCGGCAATGCCGAGTTCCTTTCCCGCTACGCCGCTCCCGGCCGCATCGGGCTCTGCGGCGGCTCCGACGCCGTCACCATGGCGATCCGGCGCGCACAGGGTTTCGTCACCGAGGACGGCCATCGCAGCCCGTGGTCGCACGCGTTCCTCTTCACCGGAGAGCGCGCCGACGGCCATCACTGGGTGATCGAATCCGACCTCGACCTGCGTTCGCGGAACCTCCGCCTCGGAGTGCAGGAGAATCGCCTCGACCGTTACTTCGACGACGAGGCCTTCCCGAACCTCGCGGTACTGGATTTCGGTCTCGACGCCGACGGCACTCGACGCGTGTTGTGCCAGGCCCTGGACCTCGTCGCCGGGGCCTCGCACTACTCGCTGAAGGAGATCCTCGGCACGCTGTTCGCGCTGCCGTCGTCCTCGCTGCGCAAACGCCGCAACCTGCTCGCCTCGGAAGGTGCGCTTTACTGCTCGGCGATGGTGCAGCACTGCTTCGAAGCGGTCGACCTGCGCTTCCGCCCGCACATCGACGGCAAGAACCTCACGCCCCACGACATCGCCCGCGCCGAACTCCCGCACACGGCTTGGCAGTTGCTGCGAGAACCACAGCCGGGGCAGAAGACGCGCCTGCGCCGCTATCGGGAAGCTGGGCAATCGCTGCTGGCGGCGCTTTCGGCCTGAGCCCAGCGAGGCCGCGAGCCGCGCCTTCAGGGTTTTCAGGAGCTTCCGGTTGAAGGATTCGCGACGGAGGCTGCCGGCGATGGGGAGGAGGCGGAGGGGCGCATGCATGCAAGGCTCCGAAAGCGGTGTCGCATCACCACAACACCAGACGCATCCTCAATGCTTAAGGAACTGGGCGCAGGTCCGCCGAACATCATCAACAGCCCCGGGACCGAACGGATCCGGTCGCGGTTGGCGTGTGATGAACGTCCGTTTGGTCGTCGTGCAAGCGTCGATCCGTCCCGCATGCCACGACAGATCGACGATGACATACGTCACCAGCTTGGCATCCTCTCGCCATACGCCATTGCCGGTACAGATGTCGCCCCCACGGGACTTTCCATACACCCAGGTCTAACGACGGTCGGTGGGACTGGCAGGCTGCGGAATGTGTGGCGCACCGAACGCTGCAATGGCGTCGCTCGATGTAGGCGCGTTCTCGGCGAGGTACCTCCGCAGGTCGGCACGTAGGTCTCGGGACTGGAGATCGACAACGTCAGAGTCGCGCGCCTGACCTGGTATGCACTCGCGTCGCACCGCTCCGGACGCCATCGCCTCACTGCTGGCCGTCACCGCCAAAGCCGACGCGATCACAATCCACCTCGTCACTTCGAGAGCCTTCGAACCGCGCCGCCCCTCCATCAATGCCCCGAGCACCACGAGGCTCGCCACGAGGCCCAAGGCGTAGCCGCCGGATTGCCACGCCGGCATCGCTCCGGCGCTCACCAGGAAATGCACCGCCGGTACCAACAGCAGCGCGAAGTTCACCAGCACGTAGGCCGTCAATGCGCGCGTCGCCGGCGGATCGAATTCGGGCCGGCTAATGTCGAAGGCCGGCTTCGGATCGATATGCACCAGGTCGGCAGGACGCCAACCCGGCTTGCCGAACCAGAGCCGCAACCGGTCGCGCCATCGGGCCGTCCGCCAGGTGTCGCGCCAGAGGGCGGCGTACACCTCGAGGTTGGCCCAGAGCGGATTGAAGCTGCGCAGCGGCGCGCGCGTGCCGTAGACCACGGGATCGGAATCGTCCTCCTCGACGAAAGTGCCAAACAGCCGATCCCACAGGATGAACAGGCCGCCGTAGTTCTGTCGAGGTAACGTTCGTTCACCGCGTGGTGGGCGCGGTGGTTCGAGGGCGAGGCGAAGACGCGGTCGAACCAGCCCAGCTTCGGCACCAGCTCCGTGTGGATCCAAAACTGGTACAGCAGGTCGATCACCGCCACCACCGCGAATACCTCGAGCGGAAACCCGAGCACGGCCATGGGCAGGTAGAACACCCAGCCGAACAAGGCCCCGCTGCTGGTCTGCCGGAGCGCGGTGGTGAGGTTGTAACGCTCGCTCTGGTGGTGCACCACGTGCGCGGCCCAGAGCAGGTTCACTTCGTGGCCGGCACGGTGCAGCCAGTAGTAGCAGAAGTCGTAGAGCACCAGACCGGCGATCCACACCCACGGGCTGGTGGCGGAGAGTTCGAACAGCGCGACGTGCTCCACGGCCACGGCGTAGATGCCGATGGTGAGCGCCTTGGTGAACACACCGGCCACCTGCGACATCACGCCGAGCGACAGGCTGGCGATGGCGTCGTTGGCGCGGTAAACGGCGCGTCCCATCACGCGGGCGGCCACCAGTTCGATGCCGATCAGCAGGAAGAAGGCCGGAATGGCCCAGAACATGATGGCCTCAGCCATGGCGCCCCTCTGGCGCCACCGAACGGGCAATGCACCACTGGGCCGCCCAGTAGCTCGACAGCACCCAGAGCGGTGCCAGCGGCAAGGGTGAAGCGAATCGGTCCCACGCCAACAGCCCGTCGCTGAGCACGAACAGCGCGCCACCGATGGCCAAGCGGGGCCCCGCCGTCGCCCGGGCACCGAACGCGAACGACGCCATGCCGGTCAGCACGACCACATATCCGATCACCGGGCCCTGCATCGCCGCGGGGACGTGGGGCAGCAGCAGCGCCAGCACGCCTGCCGCGAGCAGGCCATAGCCTAGCCATGCGAGCGCGACGGACTGCGGCCGGGCCTGGCGGAAGAACGCGGCGATGTAGGCAAGGTGCGCCAGCAGGAAGGCGCCGAGGCCAGCCACGAAGGTCGCCAAGGGCAGCATCAGCAGGACGTCCCCCAACAGCGAGAGCAATGGGCCAACGACCACGCCGGCCCGGAGCCCCAGCGGGTCCATCGACCGCCAGGCGAGCGCGACCAGCAAGAGGGTCGTGATCGGCTTGAACACGTAGTGCAGGCCCATGCCGACGGGCGCCGCCAAGGCCCCCGCGATGGCGAGGCCTGCCGACGCCGCGACCCAGACCTCCCACCGGCGGACTCGCGCCATCCGGCTCACCAGACGAGGTCGTCGGGCACCTGGTACTGAGGATCGGCGTATTCGTCGCTGCCGGGCGGCGCGTTGGGGTCCACCTCGAGCGCCACCGCGTCGGGAAAGATCGCCTTCGCCTCGGCGAGCACGCCTGCCGTGACCAGAAGGTAGCGCCCGTTGCTCTGCACGACGCCAAGCTCGCCGGCGTTGAGGGCCTTCAGCTGGTCGGGCGTCACGTGGATGCGCTTGATCTTCCCGCCATACGGGAAATGCCGCGCGTGCTCGGCGGCCGCATCGTTGAGCGCTTTGCCGACGAGGAAGGCATCCAGCGTCGCCTTCGCCTCGCGGCGGACGCGCGCGGCCTCCTGCTTGGCCTGTTCGGCCGCCATCCGCTCACGCTTCTCGGTTTCCGCGCGAAGCGCGTACGCCTTGGCGAGATCGATCTCCTCCTGCGTGCGCGGCTTGCCGCCGCCACGCTGTTCGGGGCGCGGGCCACGGGGGCCTCGCCCGTCGCGGGTAGCACCGGGCTTGCCACCGCCGGGCTTCGCACCACCGGGCTTCCCAGTCTGGGGGCGTTCGCCGCCCGACGGTCGGTGTTCGCGCTTGGCGTCGGGTTTGCGCTCGGCGCGTTCGGGCTTCGGCGCGGCCTTGAAACCGAGGCCGAGCAGCTGGTCTTTCAGGCTGTCGCTCATGGAGGATCAGTAATGCGGCGGCGGCGGCTCGCTGGCCGGATCGGCCATCAGCGCGCGGCGCAGTTGCTTGAGGTCGTCGAGCACGCGGGTCAGCAGCTCGCGGTTCTTCTGGCCTTCGATGCGCGCATCGGCAAGGGCTTCAGAAAGCTCCTGCATCGCGTGCTCCTGGAAGGCCAGGCGGGTTTCGAGTTCGGTGAGCCGACGGTCGGCGGTGGTGTCGCGGTCAGGGCTGGGCATTCGGCTTCGGGGCGAGGAGGCTGCGCCCCCGGCCGATGCCGTAGTACGCGAGGCCTGCTTCTTCCACTTCCTTCGGGTCGTAGACGTTCCGGCCGTCGAAGACGACGCCGGCCCCCAAAGTGTGCCTCAAAGCGTCGAAGTCCGGGCTCCAGAAGGCCTTCCACTCGGTCACGACGACCAGCGCATCGGCCCCCGCGACCGCGTCCTCGGGGGTCGGGCACAGCACCAGGTCCTCGCGCTCGCCGAAGATCCGCCGCGCTTCGTCCATCGCCTCCGGGTCGTGCGCCCGCACTCGGGCGCCGGCGTCCCAGAGTTGTTGCAGCAGCATTCGACTGGAAGCTTCCCGCATGTCGTCGGTGTTGGGCTTGAACGCTAGGCCCCAGACCGCGAACGTCCGGCCGCGCACGTCGTCGCCGAAATGCCGCGCGATCAGCTCGAACAGCTTGCCCTTCTGGCGGTCGTTGACGCCCTCCACCGCCTCGAGGATGCGCGCGCCGTAGCCGTGCTGCCGCGCCGTGCGCTCCAGCGCCTGCACGTCCTTCGGAAAGCAACTGCCGCCGTAGCCGGCACCGGGATAGATGAAATGCCATCCGATGCGCGGGTCGCTGCCGATGCCATGGCGCACCGCTTCGATGTCGGCCCCGACGCGCTCGGCGATGTTCGCCATCTCGTTCATGAAGCTGATCTTCGTCGCCAGCATGGCGTTCGCGGCGTACTTGGTCAGCTCGGCCGAGCGTTCGTCCATGACGATGACGCGCTCGTGGTTGCGGTTGAACGGAGCGTAGAGCCGCTTCATCTTCTCGATGGCGCCGGCATCGCGGCTGCCGAGGATGATGCGATCAGGACGCAGGCAGTCGGCGACCGCCGCACCCTCTTTCAGGAACTCGGGATTGGAAACGACGTGGAACTCGACGTCGGCTCCCCGGGCGGCCAGCTCGGCGGCCACGACTTCGCGGACGCGATCGGCAGTTCCCACGGGCACCGTGCTCTTGTTGACGATGACGGTGGGCTGGGCGATGTGCCGGCCGAGCGTGCGCGCCACGGCCAACACGTGGCGCAGGTCGGCGCTACCGTCCTCGTCGGGCGGGGTGCCCACGGCGATGAAAACGATTCGCGCGTGCGAGATTGCCAAGTCGGCATCGGTCGAGAAATCGAGCCGCCCGGCGCGATGGTTGTTGCGGACCAGGTCGTCCAGTCCAGGCTCGAAGATCGGGATACGGCCTTCGCGCAGTCCGGCGATCTTCGCGGCATCGACATCCACGCAGACCACCTGGTGGCCGACCTCGGCGAGGCAGGCGCCGGTCACCAGCCCCACATACCCTGTTCCAAACACGCTGACGCGCATGCACCGCTCCGAATGGCTGAACGCAGGCGGCACAATAGCGGGCGAACGTGTCCATTTGCAGCGCGTGCTTCGCCGGTACCCGCCCCCACCCGGCAGCCACGGCCGCGATAGCGTCTCATCGCCAATGTGCTTAAGGCTTTCTGCACGCCACCTAGCCTAGACTTCGCGCCCAAGTTCCCGACCCCTTCCCCGCCAAACCCATGAGTGAACCGCAAGCCCTCCGCCCCCCCTTGAGCGTCGTCGTCCCGGCTTTCAATGAGCAGGGCAATGTCGGCCGGCTGGTCGACGAGGTGGCCGAGGCCCTTCGCGGCCGGACCGCCTTCGAGATGGTTTTCGTCGACGACGCGTCGAGGGACGGGACGTTGGATGAGCTCAAGCAGGCCCAGCATCGCCATCCGGAACTACGCGTGCTGTCCCACGCACAGCAGAGCGGCCAGAGCACGGCCATCCGCAACGGCATCAAGGCCGCGCGCGGCGAGTGGATCGCCACGCTCGACGGCGACGGGCAGAACGATCCGGCCGACATCCGCCTGCTGCTCGCGACGCGCACCATCTCCGACGCCGAAACCAAATGCTTCGCCGGCTGGCGCACCACGCGCCGCGACAACGCCGGCAAGCGCATCAGCTCGCGCATCGCGAACGCCGTCCGCGCCCGCCTGCTTCACGACGCCACGCCCGACACCGGCTGCGGCCTGAAGCTGTTCGAGCGCGAGGCCTTCCTCGACCTGCCCTACTTCGACCACATGCACCGCTACCTGCCCGCGCTGTTCCAGCGGGCCGGCTGGAAGACGGTGAGCGTGCCGGTGAACCACCGCGAGCGCGGCGCCGGCACGTCGAAGTACACCAACTTCGGCCGCCTGCTCGTGGCCTTTGCCGACCTGCGCGGGGTGATCTGGCTGATCCGCCGATCAAGGCGCACGGCCGTCAGGGAATTCCCGGCCGCGGAGCCCAAGCGCGCATGAACCAGGAAATCCTCTGGCTCGACTGGACCGGCATCCACGTCACGCCGTGGAAGCTGATCGGCTATCTCGGCGCGCTGATGTTCGGCGGACGCTGGATCGTGCAGTTCATCGCCAGCCGCCGCGCCGGCAAGCCCGTCATCCCGCGTCTGTTCTGGTACATGAGCATCCTCGGCAGCCTCATGGTGCTGTCCTACTTCCTGTTCTCCAGCAAGCGCGATTCCGTCGGCGCCTTGCAGAACCTCTTCCCCACCTTCACCGCCTGCTACAGCCTGTGGCTCGACATCCGCCACCGGGGCTGGGACAAAGCCGGCGCTTCGGACAACGAGGGACCCCGTGCTTCGTCCTGAGCAGCGTCGCCTCGTTTTCTGGCTGATCGCGGCCTTCCTCGTGCTGGGCGCCGGCATCGGCCTTCGCGAACCCACGCCGCCCGACGAGCCCCGCTTCGCCATGATGGCGCAGGACATGGTGGACACCGGCAACTGGCTGGTGCCCCACCGCGGCAGCGAGATCTACGCCGAGAAGCCGCCGGTGTTCATGTGGCTGCAGGCCAGCGCCTACGCGGTGCTGGGCGATCTCCGCATCGCCTTCCTGCTCCCCTCGCTGCTCGCGGGCGTGCTGACGCTGTGGCTCGTGTACGACTTGGCGAAGCGCCTTTGGGGGCCGCAGGCCGCCATGGCGGCCTCCGTCGCATTGGCGCTGTGCCTGCAGTTCGGACTGCAGGCGAAACGCGCACAGATCGACATGGTGGTCGTGGCCATGATCATGGGCGCGGTCTGGGCCATGGGGCGGCACCTGTTCCTCGGCCATTCGCCGCGCTGGCTGTGGTTCGGGGCGTTCCTCGCCGGCCTCGGCACGGTCACCAAGGGCGTCGGCTTCCTGCCCCTGCTGATGCTGCTGCCGGCCTTCATCCTCGAACGTCGCGGCACCCTGCCGCTGCCGGGTGCCCCGCGCGGCCCGTGGCGGCTGCGCTGGTCTCTCGTGCTGCCGGCCTTCCTCGCCGGCACGGCCGTGTGGCTGGCGCCGATCGCGGTGGAGGTGCTGCGCAACCCCAATCCGGAGTTGAAGGCCTACGTCGCCGAACTGTTGTTCAAGCAGACCGGCGAGCGCTACGTGAACGCGTGGCACCACATCAAGCCGTGGTGGTACTACACCGAAGTCATCGCCTCGCTCTGGCTGCCGGGCGCTCTGCTGCTGCCTTGGCTGCTGCCCGCGTGGTGGCGGCGTCTGGGCGAGGGCGATCCGGTGACGATCACCCTGCTGGCGTGGGTGGTCATGGTGCTGCTGTTCTTCTCGGCCAGCCCGGGCAAGCGCGGCGTCTACATCTTCCCGGCCCTGCCGGTGCTCTGCGTGGCCGCCGCGCCCGTGCTGGGCGCGCTGCTCGAGCGCATCGGTGTTCGGCGCATCCTGTTCGGCTATGGCCTGTTCCTCGCCGCGCTGCTGACCGTGGTCGGGCTGGCCGGCCTCGTGGGACCCGAGGCCTGGTCGGAACGTTTCGCTGGATCGCGCGGCATCGCGGATAGCGACGTCCGCATGGTGTTCCTCGGCCTGCTTGCCGCCGGTGCGCTCGGCCTCGTCGCCGTCCTCGCCACCCGCACGAAGCGCGTCGTTCCCGGCCTGCTCGCCCTCACTGCCATCGTCTGGACCAGTTACGGCTTGGTGCTGCGGCCCGCCCTCGATCCCAGCAGCTCGGGCCGCACGGTCATGGCCGCCGTGGCGGAGCGTCTTCCTGCGGATGCCGAGCTGGCGCTGGTCGCGTGGACGGAACAGATGCGCTTGCAGGCCGACCGCCCCGTGACCGATTTCGGCTTCAAGACCTCCGGCAAGGCGCAGTGGCGCTCCGGGGCCGCCTGGCTGGCCGAAGCGCCGGCCACGCGTTGGGTGCTCGCCCGCGCCGACACGGTGCCGGGGTGCGTGGATACCGCGCAGGTGATCGACGTGGGGCTATCGAACCGCCGCGCCTGGGCGCTCGTGCCGGGGACGGCCGTCGCGCCGCGCTGCAACGCCAGCGATCTCGACTGAGCCACGCCCACCGGATAACAGAAAGGCCGCGGCGAACCGCGGCCTTTCCGTGACTGCGTGGCGAGCGGCTTACTGGGCCGGCGTCGCGGCGTCCTGCTTCACGATCTCGAGCAGCTCGACTTCGAACTTCAGCGTGGCGTTCGGCGGGATGTCCTGGCCGGCACCGTTCGGGCCGTAGGCCAGCGCGGCCGGGATCCAGAACACGTACTTCGAACCCACCGGCATCAGCTGCACGCCTTCCGTCCAGCCCGGAATCACGCCGGCCAGCGGGAACGTGGCCGGCTCGTTGCGGGCGTAGGAGCTGTCGAACTCCTTGCCGTCGAGCAGCGTGCCGCGGTAGTGCACCTTCACGGTGTCGGCGGCGGTCGGCTGGGCGCCAGCGCCGGCGCGGACCACCTGGTACTGCAGGCCGCTCTCGGTCGTGCGCACGCCGGCCTTGGCCTTGTTCGAGGCGAGGAAGGCTTCGCCTTCGGCGAGGTTCTTCGCGCCCTGCTCGGCGATCATCGCCGCCTGCTTGCGCTGCATGAACTGGCCGAAGGCCATGCCCACTTCCTGCGCCTGGGCGTCGGTCATCAGCTGGCCTTCGCCGGCGAGGCCGGCCTGGATGGCCTTGGCGAGCGTGGCCGGATCCACGTAGTCCTTGACCTGCTGCAGGCTGTTCGCCATCTGCAGGCCGATCATGTAGCTGATCTTCTCGTTGTCGGTCCGCAGGCCTTCGATGGCCGGGAGCTGCAGCGTGGCCGGGCCTTCCGCCGGGGCCGGGGCGGCGGTCGGGTTCTGGGCGAAGGCCGGCGCAGCGAAAACGCAAAGGCCCAGCAGGGCGGTGGCGGCCAGGGAACGGGTGTTCAGCATGGGGGAACGGACTCCATCAGTCGGAACCGCCACGGACGCGGCGGGCCGCCGATTGTGGCCTCGAAGGCGGGCTTCGGCAATGCGCGCCTCAGGACGTCGCGAGCCCACCGGCAAAGTGCCAGCACAGGCCCATCGCCAGGCCGTGGGCGGTGATGACGGCGGCCGAGATGTTCCGCCGCAATTGGCGGAAGCCCGGCGTGGCGGGCAAGGCGTCGGCCCGGGTGTCGAACCACAGGGCCAGCCCGAAGCCCGCGGCGAGCGCGGCCAAGGCGTACAGCGTCGGGAGGAACAGGGCCGGGAAGGCCCACAGGCTCGGCAGCACGGCGAGCACGTAGCCCGGCGCCCCGGCACCTGCGCTCATCACCCGACCCCAGCGCACCCCGCCGAGGAAGCTCAGGATCACCGCCGAATACACGAGGAAGGCCTTGCTGCCGATCGCCAAGGGGCGCGGCTCGTCGAGCAGGCCGCCCGCGCCCCAGGCCAGCAGGGCGGCGAGAAACGGCAGCAGTCCCGACCACGTCAGCCACACCGCGGCACGCGGCAGCGGCGGCTGGTAGAGGTCCTGTACCGTCATGTACTCCCGACGTGCCTCGCGCTCCAATCCGCTCATGGATACCTTCCAAGCCCTCGATGCGGCACGACGCCGCCATTCGCATCCTCCCGCAGCCGGCAGCGACGCGGAAGCCCGCGCCCTCGATGCCTTCGCGGCGTTTTTCTCCAGCTTCGCGCCCGACCGCATCGAGCGCCTGCTCCCCGCGACCTATGCCGAGGACATCTGGTTCAACGACACGTTGAAGACGGTCGTCGGCCGCGAGGCCCTCGCGCACTACCTTCGCGAGAGCGCCGAGGCCGTCGAACACTGCCGTGTCGAAATCATCGACAGCACGCGCAATCCCGAAGGCGAATACCTGCTGCGCTGGCGCATGCTGATCCGCTTCAAGCGCTTCAAGAAAGGCCAGGACACCGAGAGCATCGGCCTCTCCCACCTGCGCTTCGACGCAGAAGGCCGCGTCGTCTACCACCAGGACTACTGGAATGCGGCGGACGGCCTGTTCCGCCACATTCCCGTGTTGGGCTGGATGATCGAGGCCGTGCTGAAGCGCGTCTGAGGCCTCAGGGCTTCGGCGCGGCGATTGCCTTCTCGATGGCTTCGACGATCACCGGCGCATCCGGTTTGGTGCGGCTGCCGAAGCTCGCGATGACCGAGCCATCGCGACCGATCAGGTACTTGTGGAAGTTCCAGCCGGGCTGGTCACCGGTCGCCGCGGCCAGTTCGCGATAGAACGGCGTGGCTTCGGCGCCACGCACGACGACCTTCTCGAACATCGGGAACTTCACGCCGTAGGTGAGCGTGCAGAATTCCTGGATCTCCGACTCGCTGCCGGGCTCCTGGCCCATGAAGTCGTTCGACGGGAAGCCGAGCACCGCGAAGCCCTGCGCGGCGTACTTCTGGTGCAGGGCTTCCAGGCCTTCGTACTGCGGCGTAAGGCCGCATTTGCTCGCCGTGTTGACCACCAGCAGCACCTGACCGGCGTAGGCCTGCGCGAGATTGACCCGATCCTGCCCCGCCAGACGGCGGAACTCGTGGTCCAGCACCCCGGCCTGCGCTCCACCCGCATACGCGCCTGCGCCCATCCCGACCACCAGCGCCAGGGCGCCGATCCAAGCCTTCATTGTCTTCTCCTCGGTGCAACCAGCCGATGCCGGTCTATGCCATCAGTTTGCTCATTCCCCGTGTTCGGGGTGTTGACGGCCCGAAATCTGGTGTTATAGTTTCATACAACACCACCCACCCACCTCACTGAGGTCCCGCCATGAACACCCGCCTCCGCAACAGCCTGAGCGCCCTGGTCCTCGCCGCCGGCGTGACCTCGCTCGGCTACGCCCTGGGTGAACCGCCCCGTCCGGGCAGCCTGGCCGCCAATGCCAGCCAGCAGGCCGTCGCCGCCATCGCGCAGGTCGACGCCCGTGCCGGCCAGACCACCGCTCGCGCCGGTGCCCGTTCGCCGCACGCGATGCCCTTCTTCTCCTTCGGCAAGCGCGCCAGCGCGGGAGCCCCGTGATGAGCATCGCCTGGAGTGACAGCACGCCGATCTATCGGCAACTCAAGGAGCGCGTCGTGGCCATGGTGCTCGACGGTGAGCTGAAGGAAGGGGATGCCCTCCCCTCGGTGCGCCAGGTGGCCGCCGACTACCAGCTCAATCCGATCACCGTGTCACGCGCCTATCAGGAACTGGCCGACGAGGCCTTGGTGGAAAAACGAAGGGGACTGGGGATGTACGTCATCGATGGAGCTCGGGAAAAACTGCTCGCCTCCGAGCGCGAGCGCTTCCTGAAGGAAGAATGGCCGCAGGTGCTGGCCCGCATCGAGCGCCTTGGTCTGAACCCCGAGCAACTGCTCGCGGCCAAGCCGATCAACGGAGTCCACGCATGAGCACGATGACCGTTTCCGCCCGTGGGCTGGCCAAGCGCTACGGCAAGTCCGTCGCCGTGGACCGCATCGACTTCGACATCGCCCCCGGGCGCATCGTCGGCCTGATCGGCCCGAACGGCTCGGGCAAGACCACGACGCTGAAGGCCATGCTCGGCCTGATCGACTTCGAAGGCGACATGAAGGTGCTGGGCCACGACCCGCGCACCCAGCGCGACGCCCTGATGAAGGACGTGTGCTTCATCGCCGACGTCGCCGTGCTGCCGCGCTGGATCAGCGTCGCGCAGGCCATCGACTTCGTCGCCGGCGTGCACCCGCGCTTCAACCGCGAGAAGTGCCAGGCCTTCCTTGCCCACACCAAGCTCGACCCGAAGATGAAGGTCAAGGCGATGTCCAAGGGCATGATCGTGCAGCTGCACCTCGCACTGGTCATGGCCATCGACGCCAAGCTGCTGGTGCTGGACGAGCCGACGCTCGGCCTCGACATCCTCTACCGCAAGCAGTTCTACAAGGACCTACTCGAGCGCTACTTCGACGAGGAGAAGACGATCATCGTCACCACCCACCAGGTGGAAGAGATCGAGCACATCCTCACCGATCTCGTGTTCATCCGCGACG
The DNA here is from genome assembly GCF_027531545.1 of Silanimonas sp. Classification (GTDB taxonomy): domain Bacteria; phylum Pseudomonadota; class Gammaproteobacteria; order Xanthomonadales; family Xanthomonadaceae; genus Silanimonas. The sequence continues at coordinate 277,896 of NZ_JAPZSC010000006.1, forward strand.
GCAAGCTGGTGCTGCAGGCCACGATGGACGATGTGGGCGAACGCTTCCACGAAGTGATGGTCGGCAGCGACAAGACCGAGGCCGCCCGCGCGCTCAAGCCCATCGACGAGCGCAGCGTGTTCGGCAAGACCGTCTTCCTGTTCGATGGCCAGCCGCGCGACCGCCTGGCCGAGCTCGGCGAACTCCGCACCCCGGGTGTCGCCGACCTGTTCGTCGCCACGATGAAAGGAACCTACGCATGAACACCTTCCCCACCCTGCTGAAACGCGAGTTCTGGGAACACAAGGGCGGCATGCTCTGGGCGCCCGTGGTGGTCGGCGGGCTGATGCTCGGCGCCGCCGGCATCAGCGCGGCGATCGGCGTCGCGGCGAAGGACGGCAGCTTCCGGGTCAATGGCGAGCGCATCGTCACCGACGGCACGGTTCTGGCCACGCAGACGCAGCAGCAGATCGCCGAAGGCCTGGCTTTCGCCATCGTGCCCTCGATGGCCCCGCTAGCCGCGGTGCTGGCCTTCGTCGTGCTGTTCTACGCCCTCGGCTCGCTTTACGACGACCGCCGCGACCGCAGCGTGCTGTTCTGGAAATCGATGCCGGTCTCGAACGCCGCCACGGTGCTCTCGAAGCTCGCTTCCATGGCCTTGGTCACTCCACTGATCACCGCCTTGGTGGGCATCGTGGTCGGCACCTTGGTCGCCATCATCGCCGCACTGACGATGTCGGCCTTCGGTGCCAACCTGCTCCCCAGGCTGCTTGCCACCAGCGAGTTCTACCTGGCCCCGCTCGCCGTACTGGCCGTGATCCCTGTGTACGCGCTGTGGGTGCTGCCGAGCATCGCTTGGTGCATGGCGGTCTCGGCCTGGGCCAAGCGCGCGCCCTTCCTGTGGGCGGTGGGCACGCCGGTGCTTGCGGGCATCCTGCTCTCCTGGCAGCAGGCCATGTTCGACCGCGACCTCGGCGCGGAGTGGTTCTGGGAGAACATCGTCGGCCGCCTGTTCGGCAGCTTCCTGCCCGGCATGTGGTTCGCCTTCTCCGAGAACTGGGAGCGCGTCGACGACTTCCAGCCCACCGAACAAAGCGTGTTCGAGCTGGTGTCGATGAGCTACGTCAGCCTGACGTCGCCCTCGCTGTGGATCGGTGTGGCCGCCGCCGCTGCCCTCGTCGCCGTCGCCATCCGCCTGCGCCGCTGGCGCGAAGACGCCTGATGCCCTCCGGTGCCCGGCCTGCGCCGGGCACCCCGCCCCCGAATCGGAGCCCCCACGATGTCCTCCCCGAACACCCGCACCCTGCTGCGCCCCTTGCTGCTCGCAACGGCCTGCGTCCTGGCCTTCCCCTCCATGGCCGCCGACCGTTGCGAGCACTCCCGCTCCGAAGCGCCCGCGCTTGACCTCACCGGCGTCAGCCGAGTCGTGGTCGAGATCGGCGCCGATGAACTCACCGTCACGCCGGGCGCGCCGTCGCTTGCCATCAAGCACTGCGCCTCGACCGCCGAGCGCGCGGCCGAAAGCCGCATGAGCGTCGAACGGCGTGGCGACACCTTGCACATCGCGAGTCGAAACAGCTCGATCACGATCTATGGCCTGTTCGGCACCGACGTGTACACCTGGCGCGAAATCAGCCTCTCCCTGCCGGCCGACATGCCGCTGTCGCTGGCCGTCGGTTCGGGCGACGCGGCCCTGACGGGCCTTTCCCGCATTGATGTCGACGTCGGCTCGGGCGACGTGGCGCTGCGCCAGGTCGGGCGCGTCGAAGGCGACGTCGGCTCCGGCGACCTCGTCGTCGACGGTGCCACCGCGGTCTCCGTGGATGTCGGCTCGGGCGATGCCGTACTCAAGCGCGTGCAGGGTGATGTGCGCGCCAGCGTCGGTTCCGGTGACGTCGACATGCTCGATGTCGGCCCGGTCGCCTCGATGTCCGCCGGCAGCGGCTCGATCAGCGTCGACGGCGTGCGCGGCGATGCCCGCATCGCCTCCGTCGGCTCCGGCGACATCGCCCTGCGCGGCGTGCGCGGCGCCGTGCGCATCGGCAGCGTCGGTTCCGGAGATGTCGACATCGAGAACGTCGATGGCGACGTGGTCGTCGCCGACCGCGGCGCCCTCGAGAACATCGACACCCGTGACATCCGCGGTCGCGTCGTCATCGGCGGCTGACCCTTCAACCCCCATCCCGAGGAATCCCCATGCGCCTCTCGCGACTGTCCCCCATTGCCCTCGCCCTGACCCTCGCGCTTGCCGGCACGGCCTGCGGCGAACAGGCCCGCAGCACCGCCCAGCAGATCGCCGACGAGACCCGCCAAGGGGTCGCCGAAGCCACCGCCGCGGGCGGCGAAGTCGACAAGGCCCTGGCCGAGGCCAGCCGCAAGCTGCAGGAGGAGAACCTCTCTCTGCAGGTGGACGGTGTCGGCCCGAAGGCCGAACTGACCCCGCAGGGCGACCTGCTGATCAACGGCACGGCCGTGCCCTTCAGCGCCGAACAGCGCGAAGCCGCGCTCGCCTACCGCAAGGAAGTGCTGGCCGTAGCCGAGGCTGGTATGGCCATCGGGCGCCAGGGCGCCGCGATCGGCGGGGAAGCGGCCGCCCTCGCGATCGAGAGCATCTTTGGCGGCAATGCCGAGGGGGCCGAGGCCCGCATCGAAGCCGAAGCGAAGAAGATCGAGGCTGCCGCGCTCGCGCTCTGCGACCAGGTCGAAGGCCTCGAGGTCGCGCAGGAGCGCCTGACCGCGCTGGTGCCCGAGTTCGCGCCCTACGCCAAGAGCATCAACGTCGACACGGACTGCAAGTCGGCGTCGGACGACACCGCCGCCGAGCCCACCGCACCCGCGGAAACCGAAGCCGAAGCCACCGTCAGTTCCTGACGATGGCGCTCTCCGTCGGGGGCTGGCGCCTGAGGCTCGCCGCCATCGCAGCGGGCCTCGTTGCCTTGCACCTCGGCTGGGAGTGGTCGCAGGGCGGTATCGCCAGCCACCACTTCCTCGCCGATCCGTCGATGCCGGCGATCTCGAACGCGTGGGGCCTGCTGTGGTTGCCCCTGCTGGCGGTGCTCTACGCCCCGTCGATCCGTCGTCGGGCGATCGGCACGGGCCTTCGCCCGCGCTGGCGGCCCGGCATGGTGGCCGGGCTGCTGGGCGGCCTTGCGGCCGGCGGCGCAATCGCCGCCTTCGTGGTCGTCCGCCCCGACATCGACGGGACGTGGGTCCTCGGCAGCCTGCTTGCGCTCTCGCTGGCGTTCCCCGTGTGGCGCGGTGAGATCGTCCTCGGTTTCCTCGCCGGTGCGATGGTGGCCATCGGCACGATCCTGCCCTCGATCTTCGCCTTCGCCTTCGCTGCGATCTCTTTCGCCGTGCACCGGGGGCTCATCCCCGGCCTGAAGCACCTCTGGAAGCGCGCTTCAGGCCGCTGAAGGCGAAGCGAGGCTCAGCGCACAACGTGCCACTGCGTCTGCCGGCCGGCGAGGTAGATCACCCGCTCGCCGTCGAACAGCGCGCCTTGCTCCAGCTTGATGCGTACCCACTGGCCACCCCACTCGGGCACGGCCTGCGCGATGTTGCCTTCAATGGCGTAGACCGTGTTCGCATGCAGCGGCCACTCGCCGGTGTCGGCGTTCAAGCCGGGGTTGTCCCACATGCCGATGGTCGGGCCCGGTGCATGGCCGAAGAAGCCGAGCGGATGCGTGTAGGTGTTGCTGATGATGTCGGCCTTCCCTGCGGCATCGCGCGTGCGCTGCAGGATGTCGTTGCCGGTGCGCCCGGCGACGAACTGCGACGTGAGCAGGTCCTGCCAGCGGTTGCCGGTGGCCAGCGCGCGCACGAGGCCCACCGGCACGTCGGCTTCGCCCGGCTTCGGCACGTAGGCCATTTCCTGCGTGTCGGTGCAGAGCTTCAAGTAGCAGATGCCGACGTCGGTATGCAGCACGTCGCCAGGGCGGATCACGCCGCTCTCGCCGCAGAACGGGTTCTCCGCGTCGCAGGCGAGGCCGGGGCGTTGGAGGTTCACGTAGGGCATGAACCAGATCGGCAGGCCCAAGGATTCGAAACGCTCACGGATGTACCAGGCCACGTCGTCGGTGGTGGTGACGCCGGGCGTGATGACTCGCGCGCTGAACGCTTCCGCGATGACACCGCGTGCGATGCCCATGATGTGCGGGTAGACCTCAAGCTCGCCCGGCGAACGGGTTTCCAGCCAGCGGATGACGAGGTTCTCGGCGGGGACCAATCGATCTTCGAAACCTTCCGGAAGTACCTCCCGCAGGCGTTTGTCGAGCCCCGCGGTCAGGCCATCGGCCACCGGCCAGTGGCGCGAGACGTTGATGCCGATGCGCTTCGGGTTCTTCTCGCCGATGAGTTTGCCGAGTGCCGCCCACTGTTCGTCGAGGTTGCCACCCGACCACGCCGCCTCAAAGGGCGGGCCCAGCGGATAGGTGTTGACGGACAGGCGGTCCACCGTGCCATCGGGCTTTCGGTGGAACACCAGCATCGTCGTGCGACGCGCCGCGAAGCTGGGCTGCGGCACGAGGGTGAAGTAGACCGGGTCTTCGGCGTACTCGCGGTTGAGCACCAGCCACATATCGAGCTCCGCCTCGGCCATCAGCTTCGGCAGCAGGGTCTCGATGCGCTCGGTGAGCATCCGGTTTTCGGGCTCGATGCGCGCTCGTGGTGCCAATACCGCGAAGTCGTCCGCTGAGTTGATGACTCGGCCCTGCGCCGGCGTCGTCGTCGATGGGGCGGCGGCGGACAGCGTTGGCACAAGGGCCAGCAGGGTGGCGGCGAACAAGGCGGAGCGCATCGGCACGGGCATGGGCGGGTCTCGGGTTCTGGGGCTCTGATCCTAGGCGACGTCGCGGGCCGACCCCAAACCGGCCGATCCCGCAAGGATCGCCGGGCGTCTCAGCCGCCGCCAGCCAAGCCCTCCACGATCCCGCCTTTCGTCAACGCCAGCGGATCCAGCGCCTTCGCCAGCACCTCGCGGTTCAATCCGGTCTCCTCGACGGCGACGTCGAGGATCGGCCGCCCGCTCGCGTAGGCCTTCTTTGCGATGGACGCCGCCTTCTCGTAGCCGATCAGCGGGTTCAAGGCCGTGACGAGGATGGGGTTGCGCGCCAGCGCCTCCTGCAGCCGGTCCTCGCGCACGGTGAAGCCGGCGATGGCGCGATCGGCGAGCAGGCGCGCGGCATTGGCGCTGAGCTCGATGGCCCAGAGCAGGTTGTGGGCGATCACCGGCAGCATCACGTTGAGCTGGAAGTTGCCGCTTTGCGCGGCCACCGAAATGGTGGCGTGCATGCCCATCACCTGCGCGGCGACCATGGCCACGGCCTCGGGGATCACCGGGTTGACCTTGCCCGGCATGATCGAACTGCCCGGCTGCAGGGCGGGCAGTTCGATTTCGCCCAAGCCCGCCAACGGCCCGGAGTTCATCCAGCGCAGGTCGTTGCTGATCTTCATCAGCACCACGGCGAGGCCGTTGAGCTGGCCGGAGAGTTCCACCGCGCCGTCCTGCGCGGCGATGCCCATGAACGGATTCGCCGCAGCTTGGAACGGCACGCCGGTGTCCTGCGCCAGCACGGCGATGGCGCGTTCGGCGAACCGCGGATGGGCGTTGATGCCCGTCCCCACGGCCGTGCCGCCGAGCGGCAAGGCCCGCAGTCGGCGCTCGGCATCCTTGAGGCGCTCCTCGGCGTGGCCGACCTGGCTGGCCCAGGCGAAGAGCTCCTGCCCCAGCGTCAGCGGCATCGCGTCCATCAAGTGCGTGCGGCCGGTCTTGACCGTTCCGAGATGCTCGTGGGCACGGCGCTGGACGACGTGCCGAAGGTGCTCCAGCGCCGGCAGCAGGCGCTCTCGCACGGCCAAGACGGCGCCCACCTGGATCGCCGTGGGCACCACGTCGTTCGAGCTCTGCCCGAGATTGACGTGGTCGTTGGGGTGCACGGCCATGCCGCCGAGTGAATGCGCCACGTGGGCGATCACCTCGTTCGCATTCATGTTGCTCGAGGTGCCCGAGCCGGTCTGGAACACGTCAACCGGGAACTCGGCATCGAACTCGCCGGCGGCCACCTTCAGCGCCGCATCGCGGATCGCTTCGCCGCGCTTGGCATCGAGCAGGCCCAGCCCCGCATTCGCCTCGGCGGCCGCGGCCTTGATCAGCCCGAGGGCGCGCAGGAAGCCGCGCGGCATGCGCCAACCGGAGATCGGGAAGTTCTCCACCGCGCGCTGGGTCTGCGCGCCCCAGAGGGCCTCGGCCGGCACGGCGAGCTCGCCCATGCTGTCGCGTTCGGTGCGGGTGGGGCCGGCCATAGGGCTCTCCTCGGGGTGGGGGCAGGCCCAGCTTAGCCCGGTAGAATGGCGGGCTTCCGCGGCTCGACCGCCCCGCTTTCCGGCCCCGCCATGTCCCACGCCCTCACCGCCCTCTCCCCGCTCGACGGCCGCTACGCCGGAAAGGTCGACGCCCTGCGCCCGATCTTCTCCGAGTACGGCCTGATCCGCGCCCGCGTCTGCGTGGAGATCGCGTGGCTGCTGGCGCTTTCGGCGGAAGAAGGCATCCCCGAGCTGCCGCCCTTTTCGGAGCAGGCCGCCTCGCTGCTGCAGCGCCTCGCCGACGGGTTCTCGGTGGAGGACGCCGCGCGGGTCAAGGCCATCGAGCGCACCACCAACCACGACGTCAAGGCGGTCGAGTATCTCCTCAAGGAGAAGCTCTCCGAGAGCGACGAGCTCAAGGCGGCGCTGGAGTTCGTGCACTTCGCCTGCACCTCCGAGGACATCAACAACCTCAGCTACGCGCTGATGCTGAAGCAGGCCCGCGACGAGGTGCTGCTGCCGCAGCTCGACGCACTGATCGAGACGCTGAAGAAGCTGGCCTACGAGTACGCCGACGAGCCGATGCTCTCGCGCACCCACGGCCAGACCGCCAGCCCGACCACGCTCGGCAAGGAGCTGGCCAACGTCGTCGCGCGCCTGAAGCGCCAGCGCCTGCAGCTCGCGCAGGTCGAGATCCTCGGCAAGATCAACGGCGCGGTGGGCAACTACAACGCCCACCTCTCGGCCTACCCGAATGTCGACTGGCCGCGCTTGGCGCAGGGCTTCGTCGAGTCGCTGGGCCTGAACTTCAACGCCTACACCACGCAGATCGAGCCGCACGATTTCATCGCCGAACTGGGCGACGTGCAGCGCCGCATCAACACCATCCTGATCGACTTCGCCCGCGACGTTTGGGGCTACATCTCGCTCGGCTACTTCAAGCAGGCGCTGAAGGACGGCGAGGTCGGCAGCTCGACCATGCCGCACAAGGTCAACCCGATCGACTTCGAGAACGCCGAAGGCAACTTCGGTATCGCCAACGCCCTGTTCGAGCACTTCGGCGCCAAGCTGCCGATCAGCCGCTGGCAGCGCGACCTCACCGACTCGACCGTGCTCCGCGCGCTGGGCACGGCGTGGGGCCACACGTTGGTCTCGTACGACGCGCTGAACCGTGGCATCGGCAAGCTCAAGGTGAACCCGGCGCGCCTCGCCGAAGACCTCGACAACAGCTGGGAAGTGCTGGCCGAAGCCGTGCAGACGGTGATGCGCCGCCATGGCCTGCCGAACCCCTACGAGCAGCTCAAGGCGCTCACCCGCGGCCAGGCCATCACCAAGGACTCGCTCCGCGAATTCATCACCGGCCTCGACCTGCCCGAGGAGCCGAAGCGCGCCCTGCTCGAGCTGACGCCGGGCAGCTACACCGGCCACGCGGAATCTCTGGCAAAGACGGTTTGACCTCGGAGGCGCGCCGATGCCCTTGATGCGGACGCCCCCAGCCTCACGGCACGCGGTGCCGGCGCTTCTTGCGTTGGCGCTGGGGGTCGGGGCTGCCGCCGTCCAGGCCGCGCCGCCGGAGCCCACGCCCAACTGCCCTGACGATGCCGGCTGGAGCGACCCGTCGCCGCCGCGCAAGGTCTTCGGCAACACCTGGTACGTCGGCACCTGCGGCATCAGCGCGCTGCTCATCACCGGCGACGACGGCCACGTGCTGATCGACGGCGCCACGCCCGAAGCCGGGCCGATGATCGTCGAGAGCATCCGCAGCCTCGGTTTCGATCCGAAGGACGTGCGCGTGCTGCTCAACACGCACGAGCACATCGACCATGCCGGCGGCCTCGCGGCCATCCAGCAGGCCACGGGCGCGCCGCTGCGTGCGCGCCGTCCCGGCCTGATCGCGCTGCGCAAGGGCGACATGGACATGCGCGACCCTCAGGTGCCGTTCCGCATGCCGGGCTTCCCGCCTGTCCCGGTGATCGAGACGCTGGCCGACAACGCCGAAGTGCGCGTCGGCGATCTCGTGATCCAGACGCATGCCACGCCGGGCCATTCGCTCGGCGGCACCAGCTTCACGTGGACGAGCTGCGAGGGCACGACCTGCCACGCCATGGCCTTCGCCGACAGCCTGAGCGCCGTGGCCCCGGACACCTACCGCTTCAGCGATCCGGCGAATTCGCCGGCCTTCGCGACGATGCTGCGCGGGACGTTCGATACCGTCGCCGCCCTGCCCTGCGACATCCTGGTCAGCCCGCACCCGGTCGCGAGCCGCCTCTGGTACCGACTCGGCGACGCGCCCTCCGAACCGCTGGTCGACGCCACCGCCTGCAAACGCTACGCCGAAGCCGGTGCCCGCCGGCTCGATGCCCGCCTCGACACCGAACGCCAAGCCACCCCATGACGCGCAAGACCACGAACGTCGGAACGAAGGCCCTGCCGATCGAAATCGACGCCACCGGCAAAGGCCCGCTGGGCATGCCGGCCGAAACGTTCCTGCGCGACTACTGGCAGAAGCGTCCGCTGCTGATCCGCAACGCCTTTCCCGGCTTCGAGAGCCCGATCAGCCCGGACGACCTTGGCGCGCTGTCGCTCGAGGCCACGGCGCTCTCGCGCCTGATCCTCTGGGACCGCAAGAAAGACCGCTGGGCGGTCGAGACGGGCCCGCTGCCCGAGGACCGCTTCGACCGCGTGCCCGAACGCGATTGGACCCTACTGGTTCAGGACGTCGACAAGTGGGATGCCGACGTTCGCGAGCTGGTCGAGGCCTTCCCCTTCCTGCCGCGCTGGCGCGTCGACGACGTGATGATCAGCTTCGCCGTCGAAGGCGGTTCGGTCGGCGCGCACATCGACCAATACGACGTCTTCCTGCTGCAGGGCATGGGCCACCGCCACTGGCAGATCGATGCGAACCCGGACCAGCCCATCGATTTCCGCAACGACGCGCCGATCAGGCTGCTGAAGTCGTTCACGCCCAGCCACGAATGGACGCTCGGCCCGGGCGACATGCTCTACCTGCCGCCGGGCCTCGGCCACCACGGCGTCGCGCTCGATCCCTGCCTGACGTTCTCGCTCGGCATGCGCGCGCCGGCCAAGTCCGAGCTGATCGAGGACTTCGCGCTGGAATTGGCTTCACGCGCCGGCGAACGCGAGCGCTATGCCGACCCGGACCTCGCAGTGCCGACCGATGCCTTCGAGATCGACGCTGCAGCCCTTGACCGGGTCAAGCAGACCCTCGGCGGCATGGCCGGCGACGGCGAGACCGACCACGCCATGCTGCGCCGCTGGTTCGGCCGCTTCATCACCCGCTACCGCGCCTCTGGCAACCTGCAGCCGCCGAAAAAGGCCCCGACCCGCGCCGAGTTCGACGCGGTCCTCGCCACCGGCGGCGTGATGCAGCGTCATCCGTTCTCGCGCGTCGCGTGGTTGCGCGAGGGCAAGACGAAGGCGATGTGGTTCGTCACCGGCAGCGACATCGAAGGCCTTCGCGCGAAGGACGCCGCCCTGCTCTGCCGCCATGACACGCTCGACGGCGCGGCGTGGGACGCGCTCGACGAGCACGCCCGCGAAGCCGTCGTCGCGTTGGCCGCCCTCGGCCACTACCGCGCCATCGCCCCAAAGAAACCCCGCTCGCCCAGGAAGCCCCGATGATCAATGCCGGATTCCGCGTCGAACCCGCCGACTACACCGTCGATTTCGCCGACCTTCGCGCCGTGCGCGAGCCGGTGTTCGTGGTCGAGCAGCAGGTGCCGATCGAAGAGGAATGGGATGACCTCGATCCGCAGTGCCGCCATGTGATTGCCCGCGACGCGGCCAACCGCCCCATCGGCACGGGGCGCCTCACGCCGGAGCGCAAGATCGGTCGCATGGCCGTGCTCGCCGAATGGCGCGGCAAGGGCGTCGGCGACGCGCTGATGGAAGCGCTGATGGACGAGGCGCGCGCGCTGGGTTGGCCGGAGATCAGCCTGAACTCGCAAACGCACGCCATGCCCTTCTACGCCCGCCACGGCTTCGAAGCTTTCGGCGACGAGTTCATGGAAGCCGGCATCCCGCACCGGAAGATGCGCAAGGCGCTGGGCTCGCCCGATCCCGGCCGCCGCCCCCGTCCGGTGCCGATGGGCGATGCGGCGCTGCGCGAATTCACCAGCGAAGCGGAAGTGCGCGACTTCGCAATCGAGTTGCTGGGCCGCGCCCGCCGCGAGATCCGCGTGTTCACCCGCGACCTCGAACCAGCGCTGTACGGCGCCCCGGCGATGGTCGAAGCCCTGCGAAGCTTCGCCACCTCGCGCCGCGGACCGACGGTGCGCATTCTCGCGGTCGAACCCGAGCGGCTTCGCGGCGAGAGCCACCCGCTGCTGCCGCTGGCGCAGCGGCTCAGCTCGGTGTTCGCCCTGCGCACGCCGGTCGACCCGGAAGACCGCCAGGCCGCCGAAAGCTACCTCGTCATCGACGAAACCGCGTACGCCTTCCGGCCCTTGGCGACGCGCTTCGAAGGCAGCGGCTGCCTCGACGGGCCGGCCCGCGCGCGGCAACTGGCCCAGGAGTTCGATCGCCGCTGGGAACGCGCGAGGGAACTCACCGAACTGCGCGCGCTCGGCTTCTGAGGCCGGCGTAGCGGCTCAGCCGGCCTTGGTCAGCGAGGACGAAGGCAGGCGGATCTCGAAGCGGTAGTGGCCCGCAGCATCGGCGGCGACCTGCATCAGTTCGACGCGGGCGCCACTGGGTGACACGAGGCCATCGATCGCGCGCAGCGTGTTCGACACGCAGCGCATCTCGTCCGCTTCGCCGACGATGATCACGGCGTCTCCCGCGTAGCGCAGCGACGTGCTGCGGCAACCCGCCGCAAGGAAGGGCTGGATCCGTGTTTCCACTTCGGCCAACGGGGCGAAGCCCGCGGGCGGTGGATTGGACGCTGCCATCTCCCCGCCAGGGCGAGGCGTCGCCGGCTGGACCGGCGCTGCCGTGGCGTCGGCAGCAGGGCTCCCGGGGGCCGGCGTGAAGCTGACCAGCACGGGCTCGCTCGGCGGTTGGACCGACGGATGGGTGTCGAGGAAGATCTCGAACTCGTGGCGTACCTTCCCGCCGCTCGAGATCACGCGCTTGATCACCTCGCGGTCCTCGATGTGCCCCGGATCGCCCTCTTTCAGTGCGGCAGGGAACCACTCCAGCCGGCGCCACTGTTCCTCCCCGTCCATCAGCGGGTCGCTGGGTACCGCGTGCACGCGGACGCGGTGCCCGATGAACGGCAGTTGCGCGATCTCGACGGATTCGATGGTGACGCCCGCCGGCAGCAGCGGCTGCAAGGCATCGCGCACCGCATCGGGGTCGGCATAGCGCCGCTCGGCGCTGCGTCGAGCACTCGCCGCTGCAACGGCCTGCTCCTGCTCGATGGCGTCGGCGGGGCGAGCGAACACGTAGCCCTGCGACACCCGATCCGCATCCCAGGGCTGCATCGAGGCGTCGCGCGCCCACCGTGCCGTGCCCAGGTAGGCGCCGGTCGGCACGCGCCAGGACTGGTCGCCCCATCCGCCCATGGCGGTATAGGTCCATTCCTTGGATTCGAACACCAGGTGCCCACCGTCATCGAGCGTCATCCGCACCGGCGCGAGGTGCTCGCGCGGCAGCACCACCCAGCCGTCCTCGCAGGTGAAATCCCGGCCTCGATCCAAGCGCACGACGTTGCCGGTCGCTGGGCCCAACTCACGGAGCCGCGCCTGCAGCGCCGGCTCGCCGTTTCGGGCGACGAAGGCCTCACGACTCGACGGCTGCATCAACGCGTACCACTCGGCGTATCGCGGGCGCTGATACTCTCGGATTGCTTCGAGTTCAGCCATGACGTTGCCGAAGGAACGGACGAAGTGCAGCTCGATGGCATGGGTCCCATCGGAGCGCACGACCACACCCTCGTACTGCGTCAGATCGCCAGCGCCGGAGCCGGAGCCCGGCACGCCCCTCGGCGAGAAGACTTCGCCGTCGAGGCGGGAAGGCTTCGCTGGATCCACGCCAGGAACGGGATCGCCATCCTCGGTCAGCGGCTGCAGGGCATAGCGACCGCTGAGGTCCGGGCAGCCGGTGACGGGATCGGTGGGCGGGTCGCCTTGATCCGCACCGCGTTCGAACGCGGTGCAGCCAGCCAGCAAGGCCCCCAGCAGAGGGATCGCGAAGCGCATGGCCACTGTGCGTTCAGCGGAGAGGGGCAAGGGCATGGCGGTCCTTCGGGGGGGCACGGCAAGTCTGGCGGATCGCACCACGGACGCCCGCCCGTCGCCAAGCGTTTTTGCACGAGAGGCCAGATCGATAACGATCCGTTCCGGATTACGCGGCTGCCGGGTGGCGTTTCTTCATCCTTGAGTCGGGGCGACCCGGCGGCGTCGGCGCGACGCCGCGACCGTCGGCGAGGCCGGTGAGAGGAACAGCGCATGCAGCCGCTCGCAAACCGGGCCCGCCGCCAAGCCGAGGTCGTTGGCCTCGCAGATCACCTCCTGAAGCTTTGCCTCCAGCAGCCGAAGGCGCGCCTCCGCCGTGAGCCCGGCCTTGCCCGTTCGTGGCGCGACGACCATGCCTGCACCGCGCCGCCGGAGCAGCACACCCTCCTCGCACAGCGCGGCGTAAGCCCGACTGACGGTCATTGGATTGATGCCGAACCGGGCGGCCATCGCGCGCACCGACGGCAGCTGTTCGCCGACCTGCAACTGGCCAGCGGCGACGAAGCGCCGCACCTGCTCAGTGATCTGCCGATAGATGGGAACCGGCGACGTTCCCGAAACCTGCCACTGCGATGCGTCCATGTGTATCAATAGGCCAATACATAAGGCCCGCGTCAAGCCCCAATCACGCCGTGAAGGTCTATAATCGCGCGGCGCCGCCCGGGCACAGGCCCGGGTTTCGTTACCCATCAAGCACTTGCGCCAGCAACCCGTTGAAGCCCAACGCACCCAGGATCGCCGTGGCCAGCCTTCTCAAGACCTTCGCCCAGTCCTCGCAGCTCTCCGGCGGCAACGCCGCCTTCATCGAAGAGCTCTACGAGCAATACCTCCGCGACCCGGCCTCGGTCGATGCGAAATGGAAGGCCTACTTCGACGGCTTCGGCGGCAACGCCGACGTGCCGCACTCCGACGCGATGGCTCGCGTGCAGGTGGCCGGCATGCTGGCCGCCAAGGGCCTCGGCGGCGGCGTCGATGAGGACACGGCGAAGAAGCAGGCGGCGGTCAGCAAGCTGGTGACGGCCTACCGCTCGCGCGGCCACCTCGGCGCCTCGCTTGATCCGCTCGGAATGGCCGGCAAGCCGGAAGCGCCGGACCTCGAGCTCGAGTTCCACGGCCTCGGCAAGGGTGATCTCGACACCGAATTCCCGGTCAATACCTACTTCGGCGCCGACCGCCTGAAGCTCAAGGACCTGCTGGCCAAGCTGCGCACCACCTACTCCAGCGTCATCGGCGCGGAGTTCATGCACATCAGCGATGCGAAGCAGCGCCACTGGATGCAGGAGCGCCTGGAGAAGGCCGCCGGCCGCTTCGGCTTCAGGAAGGATGAGCAGACGCGCATCCTCGAGCGCACCACCGCGGCCGAAGGCCTCGAGCGCTACCTGCACACCAAGTACGTCGGCCAGAAGCGCTTCTCGCTCGAGGGCGGTGATGCGCTGATCCCGGCGATGGACGTGCTGGTGCGCCGCGCCGGTGCGAACGGCGTCAAGGACATGGTCATCGGCATGGCCCACCGCGGCCGCCTCAACGTGCTCGTCAACACGCTCGGCAAGCCGCCGTCCAAGCTGTTCGCAGAGTTCGAAGGTCGCTTCGAGCACCACGACGATCCGGCGCATTCGGGCGACGTGAAGTACCACATGGGCTTCTCGGCCGACATCGCCACGCCGGGCGGCCCGGTGCATATCGCGCTGGCCTTCAACCCCTCGCACCTTGAAATCGTGAACCCGGTGGTCGCGGGTTCGGTGCGCGCGCGCCAGATGCGTCGCGACGACAAGGATCGCGGCCAGGTGCTGCCCATGCTGATCCACGGCGATTCGGCGTTCGCCGGCCAGGGCGTGATCATGGAGCTGTTCCAGATGTCGCAGGCCCGCGGCTTCGCGGTGGGCGGTACGCTGCACATCGTCATCAACAACCAGGTGGGCTTCACCACCAGCCGCCCGGACGACACGCGTTCCACGCTCTACTGCACCGACCCGGCGAAGATCGTCGGCGCGCCGGTGCTGCACGTGAATGGCGATGATCCGGAAGCCGTCGCGTTCTGCGCGCAGCTGGCCTTCGACTTCCGCCAGACCTTCAAGAGCGACGTGGTCATCGACCTCGTCTGCTACCGCCGTCACGGCCACAACGAAGCGGACGAGCCGGCGGCCACGCAGCCGCTGATGTACCAGAACATCCGTGCCCGCAAGACCACCCGCGAGCTCTACGCCAACCGCCTCATCGAAGCCAACGTCATCAGCGCGGACGAGGCCAAGGCCTTCGTCGACGGATACCGCGCCAAGCTCGACAAGGGCGAAGTGACGGCCGACGTCACCACGGCCGCGAAGGACAGCGTCAGCGTCGACTGGTCGCCCTACTTCAAGGGCTCGCTCAGCGACGAGGTCAAGACTGCGGTCGCCCGGAAGACCCTCGACGCGCTCGCGCAGCATATCAATACCGTGCCGGAAGAGCGCAAGCTGCACCCGCGCGTCGCCAAGATCTACGAGGACCGCCGCAAGATGGCGGCCGGCGAGCTGGCGATGGACTGGGGCTTCGCCGAGAACCTCGCCTACGCGACGCTGCTGAAGGAAGGCTTCAAGCTGCGCCTCGTCGGCCAGGACGCCGGCCGCGGCACCTTCTTCCACCGCCATGCCGTGCAGCACGACCAGGCCTCGGGCGAAGCGATAATGCCGCTGCGCGAACTGGTCTCGAACCCCGAACACGTCGTCGTGATCGACTCGCTGCTCTCGGAAGAAGCCGTGATGGCCTTCGAGTTCGGCTACAGCACCGCCGAGCCGACCACGCTCAACATCTGGGAAGGCCAGTTCGGCGACTTCGCCAACGGCGCGCAGGTCGTGATCGACCAGTTCATCACTTCGGGTGAAGCCAAGTGGGGCCGCCTCTGCGGCCTCGTGCTGTTCCTGCCGCACGGTTACGAAGGCCAGGGCCCCGAGCACAGCTCGGCCCGCCTCGAGCGCTTCCTGCAGCTCTGCGCGCACCACAACATCTCGGTGGTCACGCCCACGACGCCGGCGCAGAGCTTCCACATGCTGCGCCGCCAGATGCTGCGCGGCACGCGCAAGCCGCTGGTCGTCATGACGCCGAAGTCGATGCTGCGCCACAAGCTCTCGGTCTCGAGCCTTGATGACCTCGCCAAGGGTGGCTTCCAGACCTTGATCCCGGACAGCACCGCCAAGGACGCCAAGAAGGCGACCCGCGTCGTGGTGTGCGGCGGCAAGGTCTACTACGACCTCGTCGAGGACGCCGAGAAGCGCGGCCTCACCGATGTCGCCATCGTGCGCATCGAGCAGCTCTATCCCTTCCCGCGCGCCGAGCTCACGGCCGAGCTGAAGCGCTTCGGCAAGGCCGCGGAAGTCATCTGGTGTCAGGAAGAGCCGCAGAACCAGGGCGCGTGGTACCAGATCCGCCACCACATCGAAGCCTGCCTGGCCAAGGGCCAGACCCTCAGCTATGCCGGTCGCGGCCGCTCCGCGGCGCCGGCCTGCGGCCACCTCAGCCAGCACAACGTCGAGCAGGCCGCCCTGCTCGAAG
This sequence comes from Silanimonas sp., assembly GCF_027531545.1. Classification (GTDB taxonomy): domain Bacteria; phylum Pseudomonadota; class Gammaproteobacteria; order Xanthomonadales; family Xanthomonadaceae; genus Silanimonas. Next base: position 293,900 of record NZ_JAPZSC010000006.1, read on the forward strand.
CCGCGCTGGTCGGCCCGCAGGTGCTCGCCGTCGCCGAGTAAGCGATTCGCTCCCTCCACGCATGCCGCAGGGGCCCGCCCCTGCCCCACGCTCCTCCCGATATCGAACCCCGACCGAGAACGCCCGACATGGCCACTGAAATCAAGGTTCCGCCGCTCCCCGAGTCCGTCTCCGACGCCGTCATCGCCGCCCTGCACAAGAAGGTGGGCGACAGCGTCCGCCGCGACGAGAACCTGGTCGACCTCGAGACCGACAAGGTCGTTCTCGAAGTGCCGTCGACCGTCGATGGCGTGATCAAGGAGCTGAAGGTCAAGGTCGGCGACACGGTGAATTCCGACCAGCTGCTGATCATCGTCGAGGAAGGTGCCGTGGCCGCCGCACCGGCGCCTGCCGCCGCTGCCCCGGCTGCCGCGCCCGCGGCCGCCCACGCTGCTGCGCCGGCGAAGGCCGCTGCGCCGGCACCCGCCGCGAGGACCGACGCCGGCCTGCCGCCGGGCGCCGCGTTCTACGCCGCGCAGAACGGCATCAATCCGGCCGAGGTCGCCGGCACCGGCCGCCGCGGCGCGGTGACCAAGGAAGACCTGGTCAACTTCGCCAAGGGCGGCGGCGCGCGTCCGGAAGAGCGCGTGCCGATGACCCGCATGCGCAAGCGCATCGCCGAGCGCATGATGGAATCGAAGAACTCCATCGCCATGCTCACCTCGTTCAACGAAGTGAACCTGCGCGAAGTGATGGCCATGCGCAAGGCGCAGGGCGAAGCCTTCGAGAAGGCCAACGGCATCAAGCTCGGCTTCATGAGCTTCTTCGCCAAGGCCGCCGCCAACGCGCTGCAGCGCTTCCCGATCATCAACGCCTCGGTCGACGGCGACGACGTGATCTACCACGGCTACGCCGACATCTCGATCGCCGTGGCCACGGAGAAGGGCCTGGTGACGCCGGTGCTGCGCAACGTCGAGCGTATGTCCTTCGCCGATGTGGAAGGCGCCATCGCCGGCTACGCCAAGAAGGCGCGCGACGGCAAGCTCGGCCTCGAGGACCTGCAGGGCGGCACCTTCACCATCACCAACGGCGGCACCTTCGGCTCGCTGATGAGCACGCCGATCGTCAACCCGCCGCAGAGCGCCATCCTCGGCATGCACGCCATCAAGGAGCGCCCGATCGCCGAGAACGGCCAGGTCGTGATCGCGCCGATGATGTACATCGCGCTCAGCTACGACCATCGCATCATCGACGGCAAGGATGCAGTGCAGTTCCTGGTGGACATCAAGAACCAGCTGGAAAATCCGCACCGCATGCTGCTCGGCCTGTAAGGAGCCCCTCATGAGCGAGATCCAACAGTTCGACGTCGTCGTGGTGGGCGCCGGCCCGGCCGGCTACCACGCGGCCATCCGCGCCGCGCAGCTTGGCCTCAAGACCGCCTGCATCGACGCCGCGCTCGGCAAGGACGGCAAGCCCGCGCTTGGCGGCACCTGCCTGCGCGTGGGCTGTATTCCCTCCAAGGCGCTGCTCGACAGCTCGCGCCAGTGGTGGAACATGGGCCACATCTTCGGCGAGCACGGCATCAGCGCGCCGAACGCCGCGATCGACATCCCGACCATGATTGGTCGCAAGGACAAGATCGTGAAGCAGTTCACCGGCGGCATCGCCGCGCTGTTCAAGGCGAACAAAGTGTCGGCCTTCTACGGCTTCGGCCAGCTCCAGGCCGGAAAGAAAGTGCTGGTGAAGCAGCACGACGGCTCTGAAGTCGTGTTCGAAGGCAAGCACGTCATCCTCGCCGCGGGCTCGGATTCGATCGAACTGCCGTTCGCGAAGTTCGACGGCACCCACATCGTCGACAACGTCGGCGCGCTCGACTTCACCGAAGTGCCGAAGCGCCTCGGCGTGATCGGCGCGGGCGTGATCGGCCTGGAGCTCGGCAGCGTGTGGAGCCGCCTCGGCGCCAAGGTCACCGTGCTCGAAGGCCTGCCGGACTTCCTCGCCGTGGTCGACCGCGACGTGGCCAAGGTGGCGCAGAAGGAATTCACCAAGCAGGGCCTCGACATCCGCCTTGGCGCCAAGTGCACCAAGACGGAAGTGAAGAAGGGCGAGGTGCACTTGAGCTACACCGATGCCAGCGGCGAACAGACCCTGGTGTTCGACAAGCTGCTGGTCGCCGTGGGCCGCAAGGCCGCGAGCAAGGGCCTGCTGGCCGAAGGCACCGGCGTGCAGCTCGACGAGCGTGGCCGCATCGTCGTGGACGACCACTGCCACACCGGCGTGGAAGGCGTGTGGGCGATCGGTGACTGCGTGCGCGGCCCGATGCTGGCGCACAAGGGCTTCGAGGAAGGCATCGCGGTGGCGGAACTCATCGCCGGCCTGCCGGGCCACGTCAACTTCGACACCATTCCGTGGGTCATCTACACCGAGCCGGAAATCGCTTGGGTCGGCAAGACCGAGGAGCAGCTCAAGGCCGAGGGCGTGCCGTACAAGACCGGCACCTTCCCCTTCGCTGCCGTGGGTCGCGCCGTGGCGATGGCCGAGCCGGCGGGCTTCGTGAAGGTGATCGCGCACGAAGAAACCGACACGGTGCTCGGCCTGCACCTCGTCGGCGCCAACGTCTCGGAGCTGGTGCACGAAGGCGTGCTGACGATGGAGTTCAAGGGCAGCGCCGACGACCTCGCGCGCATCTGCCACGCCCATCCGTCGATGAGCGAGGCCGTGCATGACGCCGCCATGGCCGTGCACAAGCGGGCGATCCACAAGGTCAACTGAGGCCTGTCCATCGGCGATACTTCGGGGGCGCCTTCGGGCGCCCTCGTCGTTTCCACGCCCCGCGAGTCACCGAATGACCCTCCCCGCCCGCTTCCCCGCTTTCCGCATCCACAGCGACGCCGCCGGTTACCGCAGCGGCATCGAGGACATTGCGCTTGACGCGCTGTCGCCCGGCGAGATCGTCATCCAGACCGCCTACTCCTCGGTGAACTACAAGGACGCGCTGGCCGGCACTGGTCAGGGAAAGATCCTTCGGCAGTTCCCGCTGGTGGGGGGCATTGATGTCGCCGGCCACGTGGTCCAGAGCCGCGAACCGGCGTTCCGCGAGGGCGACGCGGTGCTGTGCACCGGCTGCGGATTGTCCGAAACGCGCGATGGCGGCTACTCGGCCTACGCCAGGCTGGAATCGAAGTGGGCCATCCCCTTGCCCACCGGCCTCAGCCTGAGCGAGTCGATGATCCTCGGCACCGCCGGCTTCACCGCCGGCCTCGCCCTCCTGCGCATGCAGGACAACCGGCAGACGCCCGACCTCGGGCCGCTGGCCGTCACCGGCGCGACGGGCGGCGTGGGCAGCCTCGCCATCGCGATCTTCTCGACGGCGGGTTATGCAGTGCACGCCATCAGCGGCAAGTCCGACCAGGCCGACTGGTTGCGCTCGCTCGGTGCGTCCGAGGTGCTGGGCCGGGATGCGCTGGCGACGACTAAGCCCATGGATTCGGCACGCTTCGGCGGCGGCCTCGACAACGTGGGCGGGCCCATGCTGCACGCCCTGCTCGCGCACACCGCGCCTTACGGCAACGTTGCGACGGCGGGCCTTGCTGCGACGCACGATCTGGCCACCACGGTGATGCCCTTCATCATCCGCGGCGTGTCGCTGATCGGCGTGGCCTCGGCGGGAACCGCGAGGGCTCTGCGCGACGAGGTCTGGCGCCGCCTTTCGTCGGACTGGAAGCCCGCCTGTCTGGGCGAGATCGCGACACGCGAAGTGGGGCTCGATGGCCTCCCGGCGGTGTTCGCCGACATGTTGGCCGGTGGCTCCCGCGGCCGGACGCTCGTCCGGCTCTGAACCGGCTCGCGAAGGCGGGATCCTCCCGCAGGCGCCACCCCGCGGGTCCGTGACCGCGGTCTTGCCCAAGCGAGGCGAACCGCGCTTACAATCGCCGGGTCTTACCGGAGATTTCCATGGCACGTATCCTGATCGTCGACGACTCGCCCTCGCAGCTTGTCAGCATGAAGCGCATCGTCGAGAAGCTCGGCCACGAAGCGATCACCGCCGAGGACGGCGCCAGCGGCGTCGAAGTCGCGAAGGCGCAGCGTCCCGACCTGATCCTGATGGACGTGGTGATGCCGAACCTCAACGGCTTCCAGGCCACGCGTGCCATTTCCAAGGACCCGGACACCGGCCACATCCCGATCATCCTCGTCACCACCAAGGACCAGGAAACGGACAAGGTGTGGGGCATGCGCCAGGGCGCGAAGGCCTACATCACCAAGCCGTTCACGGACGCGCAGCTGACGGAAGCGATCCAGGGCGCCTTGGGCGGCTGATTCGAAGCCGCGTCGCTACCGTACTCCGTGCGAGCACCCCGACGAAACGAAGCCCCGCACTGCGGGGCTTCGCCGTTTTGGGATTGGGCCAAAGGCGTCATCGCGCCAGACGCACGGCGCCGCGGCCCTCGTCCTGCTCGAACACGAAGCGATAGTGCAGGCTCACGGCCTGCGGAATCTCCCGGGCACCGGCACAACCGGTGTTGGTCGCCGCGGCTTTCTCCTCGGCGTTTGCGAACACGCAACGTACGGCGGGTTCGAACCGCCACGTGCGAGCGGCATGCATCGCCGAGTCGACGAAATCGGCCTCGACGCCCTCCTGCACCTTGCAGCCGTCCGCACCCGTCACGTCATCCAGGGCAAACACGCTCCCGTCTTCCGCCACCGCGAGGCGGAGACAGACCTCACGACGCGGCAAGCGATCGGCCAGCCGCGCCGCCGGGTAGATCGGCGTCTGATTCCCGAGATCTCCGATGGGCATCAGGAAGCTTTCGTGGCTGTCCAGCACCACGCGGTCGATGTCCAGCGCGCCCGCGAGAGCGTACGGTTGCGCCGCGGACCGGCCGGAAAGGACGACGCCATCGTCGGCCCGGCCGGGCATGGACTCCGGATCAGAAACGCAGCTGACGAGTCCCATCGCGACAAGCGCGAGCAACATCCGACCAGGGCACGATGTCATGGACCTCATGGCCCGACGTTGTCGCCGAAAGCCAGCGCCATCTGCCGATACAGCGATCGCTGCGCTTCGTTCTCGGGCTTCGGTGCGGTGATCTCGATCTCGACGATCTGGTCGCCCGGCGAGGCACCGGGCAGACCGCGTCCCTTCAGTCGGAGTTTAAGCCCCGCGTCGGAGTCCTTGGGAATCCTCAACTCGACCGCGCCACCCAAGGTCGGCACCGTGGCCGTCGTGCCGAGCACGGCATCCCAAGGCGCCAGCGGCAGCACGTACAGCACGTTGCGGCCGTCCACCTCGAACTGCGCGTGCGGTGCGAAGTCCACGTCCAGCAGCAGGTCGCCGCCACCGGGGCCCTTGCCCGCCAAGCGGATCACCTGCCCGACGCGGATACCCGCCGGCACCTTGACCTCGAACTCCCGCCCATCGACGTCGATGCGCACTGTGCCGCCCGCGTACGCCGTTTCGAGCGGGATCGCGAAGCCCAACCGCTGGTCCTCCCTCGGCGGGCGCGCACCCGCACCGGCACGCGGACCCGAGGACGGGCCGGCGCCGGCGGAACGCTGTCGCGCCTTGGCCCCGAAAAAGGCTTCGAAGAAATCGCTGAAGGCGCCACCGGGGCCACCACCGAATCCGTCGCCGAAACCGCCGGGGCCGCCGTAGCCCGGCGGCGGGCGGAAATCCTGGCCGGGGCGATAGCCGCCGGCCCGCAGGGCGTCGTACTGCGCACGCTTCTCCTTGTCGCGCAGCACTTCGTAGGCCTCGTTGATCGCCTTGAAGCGATCCTCGGCGCCCTTCTCCTTGCTGACGTCGGGGTGGTACTTGCGCGCCAGCCGGCGGAAGGCCTGCTTGATCTCGCTCTCTCCGGAGCCGGGTTCGACGCCCAGCACCGCGTAGTAGTCCTTGAATTCCATCGCGGCACCTTACTGCAAGCAGCGCGCAGCGCGCAGCCGGTCCGCCCCCGGACGCCGCCGTCACGAGTGGCCGCTACACTTCCCGTTTTCCCCACGGAGCTCCCGCATGACCATCGCGATCGGCGACACCATCCCGCAGACCACCTTCAATGCGCTGAAGGACGGCGTGCAGGCCGTCGACACCAAGGACGTCTTCGCCGGCCGCAAGCTCGTGCTCTTCGCCGTGCCGGGCGCGTTCACCCCGACCTGCTCGGCCAAGCACCTTCCGGGCTACGTCGAGCACCTGGAGGCCTTCAAGGCCCGCGGCATCGACGTGGCCTGCGTGGCGGTCAACGACGCCTTCGTGATGGATGCCTGGGCCAAGCACCAGAGCGTGCCGGAAGGCCTGCAGATGCTCGCTGACGGCAATGGCAACCTGACGAAGGCGCTCGGCCTGGAACTCGACGCCACCGCCTTCGGCATGGGCCTGCGCAGCAAGCGCTTCGCGCTGTACGCCGAGGACGGCGTGGTGAAGCAGCTGCACGTGGAAGCGCCCGGCGAATTCAAGGTCTCGGCGGCCGAGTACGTGCTCGAGCACCTGCCGGAGTAATCGCAGTGAAAGGAGCACCGCGCTTGGCGCGGTGCTCCGGGCCTCACTCCGCCTCGTCGTCGCGACGCACCGCGGGCAGTGCCGAAGCCAGGCGCGTGGCCGCCGCCACGCGGCGGGCCGGCAGCATGTGCATCACCATGTCGGCCATGTCCAGGCCTAGTCCCCGACCCTGCGAGCGGCTCATCGCCGCGAGGTCGAGATCGACATAGCCCATCGGGCGCCCCTCGGCATCGAAGGCGAGGCCGGGCATGCCGTCCACCAGCAGCGAACTGCGCGGCACGCGGGTCTCGCCGAGGATCATCCCAGGGCGGACCAGCGGCACTGCGCCCCATTCGTCGGACGTGCGCAGCAGCGTGTAGAACACGCGTCCGGGCGCCGGCTGCGAGAGGCGTTCGAAATCGACGAACGGCTGGCCGCTGGCATCGCGCACGCGCAGCCAGGCGAGGCCGAGTTCGGTGTCGCGCGTGACCAGATCGGCGGTGCGCCATTCGTCCGAGCCCGGCAGCCGCACGCGGAAATCACTGGAGTTCGCCACCATCGCGCCGCCGGTGCTGGGCGCCTGGCGATTGAGGCTGCCGAGGTCGAAGCTCACCGCTCGCGCCGACACCAGCACCAGGCCATCCGCGGCGACGAGCACGCCTTGCGTGCGGTCTTCGTTCCGCTGCTCCTGCCCGCCGGCGGCGACCGTGATGACGTACTTGACCGGAACGACGCTCGGCGAGCGCTGGTCGACGAGTCGACGGTAGGCGTCGGTGTAGTCCTCCTCAGCCGCCAACGCCGGCATCGGCAGCGCGAGGAAGAACGCCACCAGCAGGATCGCGAACCGGGACAGCATGTTCGGGGGGCAAATCATCGACATCAGCGGGTCTCCGGGATCCAACGGCGTTCGATTTGCACGATACGCGCCTCGCCGTGGCGGAGGACGTCAATGGCGAAGCGCTCGCCCTCCCCCGCCAAGGCAGCCTGCAGCGCCGGCCGGAGGCGGTCCAGCCCGTCGACGGTCTGGCCTGCGATGCGAACCACGACATCGCCAGCCTTCAGGTGCGCGAGGCCGGCCGCACCGCCACCTTCGACCACCTGCAGAAGCACGCCCGGCTGGTCCAGCGGCAAATCGCGCTCCACGCGGTCATGGAAGCCCAGTTCGCGGAACTGCGCACGCAGGCTCGAGACGTCCATGGTCCGCAATCCCGAGACCGGCACCGGCGACGCCACCAGCGTGGTCGTCCAACGTTCGCGCTCCGTGCCGCGCAGGCCATCGAACACCACGCGATCACCGATCTCGAATTCGCGCACGCGCTGGGCGAACAGTTCGGCGCGGGAATCGTTGACGGCCTCCAGCGGCTGGCCATCGAGTGCCGTCACGAGGTCACCGACCTTCGCGCCGGCCGCGGCAAGCGCACTACCCGGATACAGGCGGGTGATGCGGAAACCCGATGACGGCAGGCCCATGGTCTGCGCCAAGGAGGTCGGAATGGGCTGGACGTCGACGCCTGCCCAGGCCTTCGGCAGCTCCGGGAGCGGCTGCCGCGAACGGTCGCCCCAGGCCGGCGTGAGTGCCGACAGGAGCCGTTGGCCGTCGGCGAGGTACTCGAGGACCACCGGCGTTGCGGGCCGCCGAGCGGCGGACCACGGCGCCAGGTCGGCCACGGCCGCCATCGGCTGGCCGTCGACCTTCAGCAGCACGGCACCGGCCGGCAACGGCGGACGCGCCGTCGCGGCAGGGCCGCCGGCACGCAGGCTGGCCACCAGCAGGCCGGCGTCGACGTCGAGGCGGCGACGTTCGCTCATGGCCGGCGTGAGCGCCTGCACGGCGATACCGAACGGCGCGAAGGAGGCGGATTCGCCGCGCGTTTCGCCGGCCTCCTCGGGGGTGACGCTCACGGTGCGCTCGCTCGCGCCCCGGGCGACGCGCAGCGCGATGGCCTGGCCCGCAGGAAGCTCGGCGAGACGGCGCTGGATGGCCGGGACATCGACGGCCTGCGGCGCGTCCAGCGCCATGCCCTCGAGCGACAGCAGGCGATCACCGGGCTCGAGCCCGGCCTTGGCTGCGGCACCTGAACGTTCGACGGAGGTAACCATCACGCCCTTCGTTTCGCCGCTACCGCGAAGCGAGCGCAGGCGAAGCCCCAGCGTGCTGCGCTGCACGCGCCCCTTGGCGATCAGTTCGGCGACAACGGTCTTGACGTCGTCGGCGGGAATGGCGAACGCGAGATCGCCGCCGAACAGCATGCCGCGCGTGTTGACGCCGACGATGCGGCCCTCGAGATCGACGAGCGGGCCGCCGGAGTTGCCGGGCGCGATGGCGGCATCGTGCTGGATCCACGCGTAGTAGCGGCCGGTCGGCGCATCGGCATCGAGGCTGTCCTCGTAGTCGGCCTCGTCCTCGAACAGGGAGACCAGCAGGCGACGCGGGTTGTTGACGACGCCGGCGCTCAGTGAATTCGACAGCCCCCAAGGGGCGCCCATGGCCAGAACGGTTTCGCCGGGCCGGAGGTCATCGGCTTCAGCGAAGCGCGCGAACGGCATCGGCGTCGGGACGCCCTGCACCTTCAGCACCGCGAGATCGGCGGCGGTGTCCTGCCCGATGAGGATGGCCTCGCGCTCGCGACCATCGCCGAACACCACCCGGAAGCTGCGGCCCTTGTCGGTGACATGGGCATTGGTGGCGATGTGGCCCTCGGCGCTGATCACCGTGCCGCTGCCGCTGCCGACGCTGAGCTTGGGCTCGCCGGCTTCGAAATCCTCGCGCACCACGAGGATGCTGACGACGTGGGGCATTACCGCTTCGCGCGCCTGAGCAAGGTCTTCCACCGACGGCCCCGCGGCGAAGGCCGCGGGGGACGGGACGAAGGCGGCGCCAGCAACGGCGAGGACGGCGGCGAGGAGGAAACTGGGGGGGCGGTTCGGCATCGGGACGTCCTGTTCGACGCCTTGGGCGTCAGTTCGGTGCGCTGGGCGCGGGAGCCTCGTCGGTGGTCTCAGGCGCGCTGTCGTCACCCGTGGTCTCGCCCTCGATCACCTCGATGGCTTCGAGCGCGATCAGGCGTTCGCCGGCCGCCACACGCATCAGTGTGACGCCCTGCGTATTGCGACCCACCTGGGCGATCTCGGACGCACGCGTGCGCACCATCGTTCCCTGATCGGAGATCAGCATCAGGTCGTGGTGCTCCGAAAGCTGCAACGCACCGACCAGCGCGCCGTTGCGATCGCTGGTCTGCAGCGCGATGACGCCCATGGTGCCGCGGCCCTTGCGCGGGTACTCGCCAACTTCGGTGCGCTTGCCGAAGCCGTTCGCCGAGGCGGTGAGGATGTCGCTGTCGCCGTCGATGACGACGAGGCTGACGACGTGCTCGCCCTCCGCGAGCTTCATGCCGCGAACGCCCGTGGCGGTACGGCCCATGGCACGCACTTCGTCCTCGGCAAAACGCACGGCCTTGCCGCCGCTGGCGAACATCATCACGTCGCGGTTGCCGTCGGTGATCTGCACGTCGACCAGCGCATCGCCCTCGTCGAGGTTGATGGCGATCTTGCCGCGCGCGAGGCGGAACGCGAACTCGGAGAGCGGCGTCTTCTTGACCGTACCGTCGCGCGTGGCGAAGAAGGCGAAGCGGTCTTCGCTGTACTCGTGCACCGGCAGCACGGCTTGCACCTTCTCGCCGTCCTCGAGCGCGATCCAGTTGATGATCGGGCGGCCGCGGGCATTCGGGCCCGCCTCCGGCAACTGGTAGACGGAAAGCCAGAACACGCGTCCGGCACTGGTGAAGGTCAGCAGGGTGTCGTGCGTGTTGACGACCCACAGGCGTTCGATGAAGTCCTCGTCCTTGACCGCCGTCGCCGAGCGGCCCTTGCCGCCACGCTTCTGGGCGCGGTACGCCGAGACCGGCTGGCGCTTGATGTAGCCGGTGTGCGAGAGCGTGACCACGACGTCTTCCGGCGTGATCAGGTCGAGGACGTCGAGGTCCTCCTCGCTGGCGCGGATCTCGGTGCGGCGCGCGTCGTTGAATTCTTCCTTCACCGCGAGCAGTTCGTCGCGGATCACCTGGAGCAGCACTTCCGGGTTCTCGAGGATCTCGATGAGGCCGCGGATCGTCTCGAGCAGCGTCTTGTACTCGTCGGTGAGCTTCTCGTGCTCGAGGCCAGTGAGCTTCGAGAGGCGCATCTCGAGGATTTCCTTCGCCTGCGCCTCCGACAGGCGGTAGCCGCCGTCGACCAGGCCATAGCCCGGCAGCAGGTCCTCGGGACGCGACGCATCGGCGCCCGCCGCGGACAGCAGCGCGCTGACGAGGCCCGGCTGCCAGGTGCGGCCGAGCATGCGTTCCTTCGCGACCGCCGGGCTTTCCGAGGTCTTGATCAGCTCGATCATCTCGTCGATGTTGGCGAGCGCGACGGTCAGGCCTTCGAGGATGTGGGCGCGGTCGCGCGCCTTGCGCAGTTCGAAGATCGTCCGGCGCGTCACCACTTCGCGGCGGTGGCGGACGAAGGCTTCGAGGAACTGCTTCAGGTTCAGGATCTGCGGACGGCCATCGACCAGCGCCACCATGTTGATGCCGAACACCGTCTCCATCTGCGTCTGCGCGTAGAGGTTGTTCAGCACGACCTCGGCGGATTCGCCGCGCTTCACCTCGATGTAGACACGCATGCCGTCTTTGTCGGACTCGTCGCGCAGTTCGGAGATGCCCTCGAGCTTCTTTTCCTTCACGAGCTCGGCGATCTTCTCGATCAGCCGCGCCTTGTTGACCTGGTACGGCAGCTCGGAGACGACGATCGCTTCACGGTCGTTCGCCGCCACTTCGATTTCAGCGCGTGCACGGACGCGCGCCCGGCCACGGCCGGTGTGGTAGGCCGCATGGATGCCGACCGCGCCGTTGATGATGCCGCCGGTGGGGAAATCCGGACCCGGAATGTGCTGCATCAGGTCGCTGATGGTCGCTTCCGGTTCGTTGATCAGAGCGATGGTCGCGTCGATCACCTCACCGAGGTTGTGCGGCGGGATGTTCGTCGCCATGCCAACCGCGATGCCCGCCGAACCATTGACCAGCAGGTTCGGGAAGCGCGTCGGCATCACCGTCGGCTCGAGTTCCTTCTCGTCGTAGTTGGGCTGGAAATCGACGGTGTCCTTGTCGATGTCGGCCATCATCTGGTGCGCGATGCGCGACATGCGCGCCTCGGTGTAACGCATGGCCGCCGGCGCGTCACCGTCGACCGAGCCGAAGTTGCCCTGGCCGTCGACCAGCATGTAGCGCAGCGAGAAGGGCTGCGCCATGCGCACCAGCGTGTCGTAGACCGCGGTGTCGCCGTGCGGGTGGTACTTGCCGATGACGTCGCCGACGATGCGCGCCGACTTGTAGTAGGGCTTGTTGCTGTGCGCGCCCAGCTCGTCCATGGCGAAGAGCACGCGGCGATGAACGGGTTTCAGGCCGTCCCGGACGTCGGGGAGTGCGCGGCCCACGATCACGCTCATGGCGTAATCGAGGTAGCTCTTGCGCATCTCGTCTTCGAGGTTGACCGGGATGATTTCCTTGGCGAGATCGGACATCGGACTCAACAGCGATTCGGAAGCCCCGAGTGTACCAGAGCCGCGCCGTTCAGGGCACCCGATCTTTCGGGAAAATCAATGACTTACAAGCCATTTCCCAGCGTTTTCTTGGCCCCTGGCCAGCCGCCTCCGAACCCGGCTCAAGCGGCGCCGAAGACGGCCCGCATCCGGGCCTCGTCGGGATGCTCGATCACGCCCTTTTCGGTCACGATGACGTCGATCAGCGAACCCGGCGTCACGTCGAAGACCGGGTTCCACGCGGCCACCCCCTCGGCCACCACACGTTGGCCGCCGGCGAACAGCAGCTCGCGCGAATCGCGAAGCTCGATCTCGATGTCGTCGCCGTGCGGTGTGGCCATATCGACGGTGGAGGACGGCGCCACCACCATCACCTTGACGCCATGGTGCTTGGCCGAGATCGCATGGGCGTAGGTGCCGATCTTGTTGGCGGTGTCGCCGTTGGCGCAGATGCGGTCGGCGCCGACGATCAGCCACTGCACGGCCCCGGTCTTCATCAGGTGGGCTGCGGCCGAGTCGGCGATCAGGGTCGGCGGAATGCCATCCTGCTGCAGTTCCCACGCGGTCAGGCGGGCGCCCTGCCCCCAAGGCCGCGTTTCGCCGGCATAGACCTTCGCGACGCGGCCCTCGGCCACGCCGGCGCGGATCACGCCCAGTGCCGTGCCGAAGCCCGCCGTCGCCAGCGAGCCGGTGTTGCAGTGCGTCAGCACGCCGCTACCCGGCGCGATCAGCGCGGCACCGAGCTGGCCCATCAGTCGGTTCGCCGCGAGGTCTTCGCGGGCGATGGCCTCGGCTTCGGCCGTGATCACCGCGAGCCAGTCCGCGCCGGCAGCGCAAAGGGCATTCCGCATGCGGCGGATGGCCCACATCAGGTTGACCGCGGTGGGGCGCGAGGCGTTGAGCGCGTCCAGCTGCGAGGCCATCCGGCGCTCGGCTTCGGCGCCATCGGCAGCCCGCATGCCCTGCCCCGCCAGCACCACGCCCCAAGCGGCGGAAATGCCGATGGCGGGCGCGCCGCGGACGGCGAGATCGCGGATGGCGGTAGCCACCTCGGCCGCGCTGTCGCAGCGGAGGTTGACCGTCTCGAACGGCAGGCGGCGCTGGTCGAGCAGCAGGAGGTGGTCGCCCATCCACTGGATGGGTCGGATGCGGTCGTAGCGGTCGTAGTCGATGCTCATGCCGCTATGCTACCCGGCATGCCCACGAGCCCGAAGCGTACGGCCAGCGTTGCCGGCACCGAAGCCCGACTCCACGCCGCGTCGGTGCAGGCGGGTGCCGGCGCCGCCATCGACGTGGCCCTCCACACCCTGCCCCTGCTGCGGCCCTTCATCCCGAAGCGGATGCTCGACGCTGCCGAGCGGATGAAGCCCGCCACGGTGCGCCGCGATCTGGTCAAGACGATCTACGCGCGGCACGGCCTGAAGCCGGCGCGCTGGGAAATCGAGAGCGTGCTCGCCGTGGCCGAGACCCAGGCCAAGCTGAGCCCGCTCACTCGCAAGGACGGGCTGCGCGACCTGCTCGGCGAGTGGCTGCCGACGCCGCTGATCCAGCCCCTCCTTCGCTTCACCCCGGTCGAACCGCTGGTGGCGGAAACGACCCGCGCCGTGGCCACCACTTGGGCGGCTGGGCGCTATGCCGATGCCGTCTGCCGCGTGCGCAAGGCCGGGATGGACTGGCTGCCGGCACCGCTCGGCGAGGCCTTGGAGATCGCCCCGGCCAAGCTGCGTGATTTCAGCGCCGAAGCCCTGACGATGGCCCTGCCGCCGCTCAAGCTGGCGGCGGCTTGGGGCGGTCAGGTGCTGCGCGCCTCGGGCCGAATCGCAAAGGCTGCAGGCCGAGCCGCACGCGAGCCCACGGCAAAGCCGTCGGCCCCGTCGACGTCGGGGCGCCCCGCGAAGGCGCCACGGAAACGCGCTTCGGTCACCACACCGAAAACTCGGCGCGGCAGCCCCGGGTGACCCACAAGCCGCTCTGGTCGAAGCCCCAGGTGTAGCCCTCGGTGCACTCGCCGCGCGAGAGCTGGCGCTCCAACCGGACTTGTCGCGCATAGCCGATATCGCAGTACTGGGTGCGGCCGTTCTGCGACTCGCAACGAATGGTCTGCCCGCCGCCGTGGCCGTACCCGGGGCCGCCGCCCCAACCGCCTCCGCCCTGCCAGCCACCACCGCCCGGCCGGCCACCGCCACGGCTGGCGAACTCGCCGCGGCAGCCTTCGGCCACCCAAACGCCACGACGGTCCCAACCCCAGGTGCGGCCCTCGATGCAGGCCCCGCGCGACAGCTGGCGCACCAGCACGACGCCGCCACGGACGTCCAGATCGCAGTAGTTCTGCCGGCCATTGTGGCTTTCGCAGCGGATCACCGACCCACCGCCATACCCACCCCCGTAGCCATCGCCATAGCCGCCTCCGGGATGGCCCGCGTAGCCGCCGCCAACCTCGAATTCGGCGCGACAGCCTTCACTCACCCAGACACCGCGCCGGTCCCAACCCCAGGTGCGGCCTTCGATGCAGGCGCCACGCGACAGTTGGCGAACCAGGACAACGCCGCCACGGGTGTCGACCCGGCATTGGTTGGTTCGGCCGTCGTGGCTTTCGCAACGGAAGCGCTCGGCCGGCGCGTAGCCGTACTGGGCAACGGCAGGCATCGAGAACGACGACGCCCCGAAAAGGGCGAAGAGGGCGAAGAAGGAGTGGCGTGCGGACATGGGCGGCCTCGGCCTGGATCGCGACGATGAGCATCATCGTCGATCGATGAATGGCCGGGAAATTCCGCCGCTCCCCTGCGCCACACCGCGGCCGTCGATGCCGGCCGTTCAGGCGCTCGCGAAGTCGTAGGCCAGCACGTCCGCGATCCGCGTGGTCCCCACCAGCCCCATCAACAGCCGGTCGACGCCCAACGCGACGCCGGCGCAATCCGGCATGGCCGGCAACGCGGCGATCAGCGCGTCATCGATCGGCGGCAAGGCATCACCGCGCGCCGAACGCACGGCATGGTCACGCTGGAAGCGGTGGCGCTGCTCCGACGCGTCGTTCAGTTCGTGGTAGCCGTTCGCCACCTCGAGCGGGCCGAGATAGAGCTCGAAGCGCTCCGCCACCGTGGGCTGGCCGGGGGCTTCGCCGGGACGGAGTCGTGCGAGCGCCGCCTGTGTTGCCGGCCAGTCGTGGACGACGGTGATCGCATCGGTGGCGAACGACGGCTGCAAGCGATGCGTCATCAGGAGATCGAGCCAATCGTCCCGCGTCAGCCCGTCCGGGTCGATGTGGACCTCACCCAGCGCGGCCCTCAAGGCGTCGATGGAGGCCGTGTGCGGGTCGAACTCGAACGCGTCGCGGTACAGCGTCGCGAAGTCCAGCGAACGCACTTCCCTTGGCTCGCGACCGACCAAGGCCATCGCGGCGGTGACGAGGGCCACGGTCTCGTCCGCGAGGCGACGGTGGTCCCATCCAACGCGATACCACTCGAGCATCGTGAATTCGGGATTGTGCCGCCCCCCGGCTTCGCCATCGCGGAACACGCGACCCAGTTCGTAGCAATCACCGAAGCCCTCTGCGAGCAGCCGCTTCAGCGGGAACTCGGGCGACGTGCGCAGCCAGCGCTGGCGAGGGCCACCGCTGGACGGGCCGCTGAACTCCAGCGTGAAACTGCGGATGTTCGGATCGGTGTTGCCAGCGCGGCTGAGCACGGGGGTCTCGACCTCGACGACGCCGCGCGTGGCGAAGAAATCGCGGAACAGCGCATTCAGCCGGGCACGAAGATGCAAGGCGGCGTGGCGTGGGTTCACGCGATGCGACCTTCGGCACGCAGGAAGTCGAGCAGGGCCGCTTCGTCCCAGACCTCGATGCCGAGCTCGCGGGCCTTGTCGAGCTTCGAACCGGCCGCTTCACCCGCGACCACGAGGGAGGTCTTCTTCGAGACGCTGCCCGCGACCTTGGCGCCGAGCGCTTCCAGATGGGCCCCAGCCTCGTCGCGACTGAAGGCCGCGAGGCCGCCGGTCAGGACCACCGTCTTCCCGGCGAGCGGCCCTTCCGCCGTACGTTGCGGCGGGCCTTCCGGCCACTGCAGGCCGCGCTCGCGCAGAGCCGCAATCACCTCGCGGTTGTGCGCCTCGGCGAAGAAGCCATGGATGCGCGCGGAGACGACGGGGCCGACGTCGGGCACGGCCAGCAGTTCCTCGACGCTGGCGGCCATCAGGGCGTCGAGCCCGCCGAACCAGCGGGCGAGCTGCTTGGCCGTGGCCTCGCCAACGTCGCGGATGCCCAGCGCGAACAGCAGGCGCTCCAATGCGGTGTGGCGGCTCTGGTCGATGCCGCCGAGCAGGTTCTCGGCCCAGCGCGTGGCGATCTTGCCCTGCTTCACCGTCTCGGGCGTCACGTCGTCGCGCGCGTCGGCGCGGCGCTTCATGGCCAGAAGATCGTCCAGCGTGAGGCGGTAGAGGTCGGCCACCGTCTGCACGTAGCCGAAATCGACGAGATCCTCGACGAAGCGCTCGCCAAGGCCCTCGATGTCCATCGCCCGCCGCGAGGCGAAGTGGATCAGCGCCTGCTTGCGCTGCGCCGGGCAGAACAGGCCGCCCGTGCAGCGCATCACCGCCTCGCCTTCCGCGCGCTCGACCGCCGAGCCGCACTCCGGGCAGCTTGTCGGCATCACGAAGGCCGAATGCAGCGGCGAACCATCGGCGGTGAGCGGCCGACGCTCCGGGACGATGCGCGCCACTTCGGGGATCACGTCACCGGCGCGACGCACGACCACCGTGTCGCCGAGGCGGACATCCAGCCGCGCGATCTGGTCGGCGTTGTGCAGCGTCGCGTTGGTGACGACGACGCCAGCCACGCGCACCGGCCTCAAGCGCGCCACCGGCGTGATCGCGCCGGTGCGGCCGACCTGCACGTCGATGCCCTCCAGCACCGTCACTTCCTCCTGCGCCGGGAACTTGTGCGCGATGGCCCAGCGCGGCGCGCGGGCCACGAAACCCATCCGTTCCTGCAGGTCGCGGCGGTCGAGCTTGTAGACGACGCCGTCGATGTCGTAGCGCAAGGCATCACGTGCAACGCCGATGCGCCGGTAGTAGGCCAGCACGCCATCGAGACCGGACGCGACATCGACTTCCGGCGCCAAGGGCAGCCCGTACTCGGCGATGGACTTCAACAGCGCCGAATGCGTCGCCGGCAGCTCGAAGCCCTGCACCTCGCCGATGCCATAGGCGAAGAACGCCAGCGGACGCTTCGACGTGATGCGCGGATCGAGTTGCCGAAGCGAACCTGCGGCCCCATTGCGCGGGTTGGCCAAGGGCTTCTCGCCAGCCGCAAGCGCCCGCTCGTTGAAGCGCTCGAACGCCGCCTTCGGCATGTACACCTCACCGCGCACCTCGAGGACCTCCGGGACGGGCAACCCGGCCGGAACACGGAGTGCCAGAGGAATCGCGCGGATCGTCCGCAGGTTGGCGATGACGTCCTCGCCGGTGGTGCCGTCGCCGCGCGTGGCCCCCTGCACGAGCATCCCGCGCTCGTAGCGCAGCGTGATCGCGAGTCCGTCGATCTTCGGTTCCACGGAGAACGCGGGCTCGGCTTCACCGGTGGCCTCGACGACGCGCCGCACGAAATCGGCGACTTCATCATCGGCGAAGGCGTTGTTGAGGCTGAGCATGGGCACCGCATGGCGCACTTCCGCGAAGGCCGACGACGGCCGACCGGCGACTCGCTGCGTCGGCGAATCGGGCGTGACGCGCTCGGGCTGCGCGGCTTCGCACTCGCGCAACTCGCGCATCCAGCGGTCGTACTCGGCGTCGGGGACGCTCGGCGCGTCGAGCTGGTAGTAGGCGTGGTCGGCGTCGGCGATCAGGCGCCGGAGTTCATCGATGCGATCGGGGGCGCTCATGCGGACCTCGCGTCGGTGGCGCGCTGTGACCGGCGGCGGGCGCCGGCCCTGGGACTCAGAAGCGCACGTTCTGCGCGTCGCGCTTGCGGTCGTAGGCGCGCATTTCCTCGCGCAGGTGCGCGATGCGCTGGCGGCCGAGCGCGTTGCGCTCCTCGTCGAGCAGCACGGCATCGAGCAGTTCGGCCATGCGCTGCGCGGCGGGCAGCAGGGTTTCCCACGCGTCGAGGGCGTTCAGCGGGCCCGGCAGGGTCATGAACAGGCTGACGCCCGGCGTGCGGATCTCGCCGAGCCGCGCCATGTCGAACGAACCCGGCTTCACCAGGTTCGCGAGGCTGAAGATCGGACCGCGCTCGGGGTGGTTGTCGTCGAGGCGGTGGAAGATGCCCATGTGGCCGTAGGCGAGGCCGGCCTTCTCGCAGGCCACGACGATGTCGGGGCCCTGCAGCACTTCGCCGGCGCGGGCCGCGAGGTAGAGGGTGACGATACGGTCGAAGCTGGCGTCCGGACGGGCACCGAGCTGGGAGCGCGTGGGCGACATCGGGGCAGCATCGTCGACGGCGATGCCTCGCTCGGCATCGAGTTCCGGGCCGTCGTTGTCGGCCTCGGCGATCGCATCGCCCAAGGTCGGCTCCCGGCGGCCGCCGGCGCCGAAACTCGGAAACGCCGCGGCAAGGCGCTCGGTGTCGGCGCTGTCGCGACGCACGCCCTGCTCGGGCTTCTTCCGGCCGGTCAACCAGATCACCACCATGAGCACGACGACCGCGGCGCCGATGGCGAGACGCAGGACGTTGGCTTCACTCAGGCCGGACAATTCCATCCAACAGGCTCCAGACGCGATCTTGACGTGGTTGAGACCGCGCGATTATGCCGCACCGGCGAGGCGCGTGGCCTCGGCGAGATCAACCGAGACGAGTCGCGACACGCCCGGCTCGCGCATGGTGACGCCAGCGAGCTGCCTGGCCGCCTCCATCGTGGCCTTGTTGTGGCTGACGAAGAGGAACTGCACCTTCTCGCTCATCTCGCTGACCATCGTGCAGAAGCGGCCGACGTTGGCTTCATCGAGGGGCGCGTCGACCTCGTCGAGTAGGCAGAACGGCGCCGGGTTCAGGCGGAAGATCGCGAACACCAGCGACACGGCGGTCAGCGCCTTCTCACCACCCGACAGCAGCGTGATGTTGGAGACGCGCTTGCCCGGCGGACGCGCCATGATGGCGACGCCGGTGTCGAGCAGGTCTTCGCCCGTCAGTTCGAGGTAGGCATGGCCGCCGCCGAACAGGCGCGGGAAGAGTTCCTGCACACCGGCGTTGACGCGGTCGAAGGTCTCCTTGAAGCGGCCGCGGGTTTCGCGATCGATCTTGCGTATGGCGTCCTCGAGCTGCTCCAGCGCGGCGACGAGGTCGGCGTTCTGGGTGTCGAGGTAAGCCTTGCGCTCGCTCTGCTCGGCGAATTCCTGGATGGCCGCGAGGTTGACCGGCTCGAGCCGGCGCATTTTGCCTTCCAGTTCGCCGATGCTGCGCGACCAGGTGGCCGCGTCGGCCTGCTCCGGCAGCCCGGCCACGACGGCGTCGAGCTCGAGGCCGGCGGTGGCGATGGCTTCAACCTGCTGCTGCGCCTTGATCTCCAGCGCCTGCGCTTCCATCCGTCGCTGCGCGATGCGCTCGCGCTGGGCGATAGCGGCCTGGTCGCGCTGCTGGCGCTTGTGCTCGTAGCCACGCAGCTCCTGCTCGATCCCGTCGAGGTTGGCCCGCGCCGTCGCGAGGTCCTTCTCGGCGATCACGCGCTGCTCGAGCAGCATCTGGCGCTCGCCGTCGAGCGTGTGGATCGGGCTGTCGCCGTCCTGTAGCTGGGCGGCCAGTTCGTCGCGGCGGCTGGCCAGCTGGGCCTGCTGGCCGCGCAGGCGCGACAGCGACTGGTTCAGCGCGTTGACGCGGGTCCGCTGGGCTTCCAGCGCCAACGCCAGCTGGTGGGCTGATTCGCGGGCCTCGCGCGCCGACATGCGCGCCATCTCGCGCTGCTCGGTGAAGAGGCGGCGCTGGTTCTCCAGCGTCATGCGCTGCGTTTCGAGATCGCCCATGCGCTCGGTGGCGATTTCGAGGCGCCCACGCGCCTCGCGCACTTCGACCTGCGCCGATTCCATCGACGTGGCGATCTGCGCCAATTCGCGATCCAGCGTGGCCATGCGGGCCTGTGCGGTTTCCAGCCGGCCCTTCTGGCTCTGCAGCTGGCCGCCCATCTCGGAGACGCTGCGGTGCGCGAGATACAGCGTCCGCTGGGCGTCTTCGCGGGCCTGCTCGGCCACCAGCAGCGCATCGCGGTGGGCGTGCTGCCCTTCGACCAGCGCCTGCTCGCGCGCCGCGAGGGCGACGATCTGCTGCTTGAGCTCGTTGATCTCGCGCTCGCGGGCCAGGGCGCCCTGCTGCGCTTCGCCACTCTTGTTGAAGCGCAGCCAGCCCGGGCCTTCCCAGACGCCGGTGCGGTCGATGATGGCTTCGCCGGACTGCAGGGCCGCGCGGCGGCCGTCGGCTTCGCCGGAGGTCAGCGCGTCGACCGCGTGGATGGGGGCAAGCAGCGCGCGGATCGCACGCGGCCCCTGCACCTTGGCGGCGAGGCTGCCGGCGGGCACGTCGATGCCGCCCGTCGCGCCGTCGACCAAGGCCACGCGACCTTGCGCCAACTGGGCCACCGCCTCGCGGACGCTGCCGGCGTCGTCGTGGACGACCGCTTCGAGCAGGTGGCCGAGCACCGTCTCGACGGCGGTTTCCCAGCCCGGCTCGACCGTCAGCACTTCGCCAAGACGCGGCAGGTCAGCCAAGCCCTGCGACTTCAGCCACTCGAGGGCCCCGCTCTTCTCCTGGCCCAGCGCGGCGTGCTGCAAGGCCTCCAGCGAGGCCATGCGACCCTTGGCGGCCTGCGTGGCCTTGCGGGTCTCGGCGAGCTCGGTCTGCTGCTGGCGCTGCTGCTCCTGGATCTCGAGCAGGGCGGCCTTCTTGCCTTCGAGGATCTCGGCCAGCGCATCGAGCCCGGCACGCTTGGTTTCGTGTTCGAGCGCCAGCGTCTCCATCGCCTCGCTGAGCGTCGTGAGGTCGAGGCCGGCGCGCTCGGTGGCCAGCGTCTCGCGGCGGCGGTTGGCCTCCATCGACTGGCGTTCGAGGAATTCGATCTTGGTGCGTTCCACCTCGGCCGCGCGCGAAGACTCGGCATACGAACGCGCGTACTCGTCCCAGCGACGCTGCCAGTCGGCGAGCTTGGTTTCCGCCTCGCGCAGGGCGTCCTGGCGGTCTTCGTCGCCGCCACGCAGGGTCTCGAGGCGCGGTTCCGCTTCCGCCACCTGCTCCTCCAGCTGCATCAGCTGGGCGGCGTCGGACTCGATGTGGTGCATCACCTCGGCCAGCGCTTCGTCGGCTTCCGCGCGGGCCGTCTCGATGCGCCGCTTCAGTTCACGCTGGTGCTGGATCTGCTGTTCGATACGCGCGATCTCGCCGCCGATGCGGTAGCTCTCGGCCTGCGCGCGACCCAGGTGCTGGCTGGCCTCGGCGTGCTGCTCGCGGGTCAGCTCGCCCTGCTCTTCGGCAGCGCGCTGCTCGGCGAGCAGTTCCTGGAGCTTCGTCTCGTCGTCCAGCAGCGCGGCATTCAGCGCTTCCGACTGGGCCTGCAGGCGGCGGTACTCGAGCGCCTTCAGCTGCGCGTCCTTTTCGCGGTGTTCGGCCTGCAGGGCCTGGTACTGCTCGGCGGCGCGGGCCTGGCGCTTCAGGTGCTCGAGCTGCTTGTCGATCTCCTCGCGCAGGTCGTTCAGGCGGTCGAGGTTGTCGCGCGTGCCCTTGATGCGGCTTTCGGTCTCCTTGCGGCGCTCCTTGTACTTGGAGATGCCGGCGGCCTCCTCGAGGAACAGGCGCAATTCCTCGGGCTTGGCCTCGATGACCTGCGAGATCATCCCCTGCTCGATGATCGAGTAGCTGCGCGGCCCCAAGCCGGTGCCGAGGAAGAGGTCGGTGATGTCGCGGCGGCGGCAGCGCGCACCGTTGAGGAAATAGCTGCTCTGGCCGTCGCGCGAGACGAGGCGCTTCACCGAGATCTCGTTGTACTTCGCGAATTCGCCGCCGATGGCCTGGTCGCTGTTGTCGAACACCAGCTCCACCGTGGCCTGCGACACCGGCTTGCGCGAGCTGGAGCCAGAGAAGATCACGTCGGTGAAGGAATCACCGCGCAGGCGGCTCGCGGAACTCTCGCCCATCACCCAGCGGACGGCGTCGATGATGTTCGACTTGCCGCAGCCGTTCGGACCGACGACGCCGGTCATGTTGGTGGGCAAGTGCAGGGTGGTCGGGTCGACGAAGCTCTTGAAGCCGGCGAGCTTGATGGTGGACAGACGCATGCGCAGGGCGATCCGGTGGCTCGAAGCGGGCGGGAAAGCACCGGCTCCGGGAGCGTTGAATTCGGGATGCTCGGCGATGCAAGTCCTTGATTCGAAGGAACTTGCACCCCGGGCGGCCTGCCAGTGTAACGACTACGGGGCGGCCTCGCCCGGCGCACGGGCCTCGATGGCCAGGGCATGGATGTCGGTCGCCATCAGGGTCCCGAGCGCTTCGTAGATGAGGCGATGACGGGCGATCGGGCGCAGTCCGGAGAAGACCTCCGCCACGACCCGAACCGAAAAATGGCTGCGGCCATCGGCCGCACCGGCATGGCCGCGGTGTTTGTGGCTGTCGTCGACCAACTCTAGGTACTGCGGCTGGAGGGCCGTCCTCAACCGCGCTTCGATCTCGGCGCCACGGGCCTCCCGGGGGAGACCGCCTGCGTTGGCGTGGGCGCTCATGGCAGCACCGGAAGGAAGGGCTGCACGTCGACGCGGGCATAGACGCCGGCGGCGACATACGGATCGTCGGCCGCCCAGGCCTGCGCGGCGGCAAGGTCGCCGAACGCGGCGACGATCAGGCTTCCTGAGACGCCCCCCTCGGCAGGTGGCACCCCATCCTGGCGCGGCAGCGGGCCGGCGAGCTTCAATCGGCCAGCGGAGGCCAAGGTCTCAAGGCGCGCGAGGTGCGCCGGTCGCGCTGCGGCGCGGGCCGGGCCGGTACCGTCGGCATCGTGTCCGAGAATCACGTACCAGCGGGTCGGAGAATTCGGATTCGTCATCCCCCTAGTGTAGCCGCGCGGAGCCTTGGGCTAGACTCGAACGCGCCGCCCGCCTCGGGCGGAATGCGTATGGAAATCCCCCGTTTCCGCTTCCCAGGAGAAGCCATGCTTCCGTTCCGCGCCTTGACCGCCGCCCTCGCCATCGCCGCCGCCAGCGCGCTGCCGGTGGCCGCCGAGCCCCTCGCCTACTCGCTCGCCGAAGGCAACGAGATCGCCCTCCCGCAGGACCTGACCCCGGTCAATACCCTGCGCCTCGTGCAGATGCGCTGGTCGCCCTACTCCGGACGCAAGGCGCGCGTGGCGGTGAGCAAGATCGACAACACCTCCAGCGTTTCCAGCTACACCGCCAACGATCAGTACGGCTCGACCAACGTCGAGTGGGCCTTCCAGACGGTGCCGGTCAACGGCATCGAGGCGATGATCACCGATGCACTGAACCAGAGCGGTCGCTTCCGTCTCGTCGAGCGTCAGGCCATCGGCAACGTGATGCAGGAGCAGGACTTCGGCGCCAGCGGCCGCGTCGCCACGCCTTCGGCGGCCGGCATGGGCCAGATCCTCGGCGCCGAGTACCTCGTCGAAGCCGTCATCACCTCCTACGACCCAGGCACCAACGCCAAGTCGACCAACGTCGGCGGCATCGCCAACGCACTCGGCGGCCGACTCGGCGGCCTCGGCGCACTCGCCGGCAGCGTCAACGTCAACTCGTCCTCCTCGTCGCTCGGCATGAACATCCGCCTGATCAACGCGACGACCAGCGAAGTCGTCTTCACCCGTCAGATCGAGCGTGAGATCAAGGAATCGGGCATCGATTTCGGCGGCCTCGGCATCGGCGGCAGCGGCGCACTTGGCGGCTTCGTCGGCGCCTACTCGCGGACGCCCATCGGCCAGGCGGTGCTCGCTTCGATCAACGAAGCCGTCTATGAACTCGCCAAGCAGATCGGTGCGCAGCCTGCCACCGGTGCCGTCGTCAAGGTCGAGGGCACGCAGGCTTACATCAACCTCGGCGCCGGCGTGGTCAGCGCCGGCGACCGCCTCGCCGTGGTCCGTCCCGGCGAAGCCCTGATCGATCCGGACACCGGCATCTCGCTGGGCTCGACCGAGACTCCGGTGGGCGAGATCCAGGTGGCCCAGGTGCAGGAGCAGTTCAGCATCGCAACCATCCAGGGCGGCGCGCGCGTGGAAGCCCGCGATCGCGTGAAGTCCCTTGCGCCGCCGACGCCGATCGAGTTCGGCGCGATGGTCGATGAACTCGCCTCGAAGCCGAGGGCGGCACGACGCTGAGCGACGGCAAGCCATGCAGGTGACCAAGGGACCTCGCCGCGGGACGTTCTGCCGGCTCGCTGTTGTTCTGATGGCCTTGGCCGGGCCGGTCTTGGGGAGCGAGGCGCCCTCGAATGAAGGCCCGGCCGGCGCGCTTCCGGAGGGCCGGCCGTTGGTGTTCGCATCCGACGAGTGGTGTCCCTACGTCTGTTTCGAATCCACGCGTCCCGGTTTCCTGGTGGAACTGGTGCGCGAGGTCTTCGAATCCCCGGCCCGCCCGGTGGAGATCCGCCGCATGAGCTGGGCACGGGCCGTTCGTGAGGCCGAGGGCGGCCGCATCGACGGCGTGCTGGGCGCGGTGCGGGGCGAATCGGCCGCGCTGGTTTACCCGAAGCTCGCCGCCGCCAGCGACCGACCGGCCTTTGCGGTTCGTGCCGACGATCCCTGGCGTTTCACCGGCGTCGAGGTCCTTGCCGACCGTCGGATCGGCCTGGCCGACGGCTATCGCTTCGGACCGACGCTGGACGGCGCACTGTTCCCCGGCGGAAGCAGCGGGCCCACGCTGGAAACGCTCTCGAGCGATCGGCCGACATGGACGAACCTCCGCAAACTCGTGGACCGAAGGATCGACACGGTGCTCGACAACGGCCACGTGCTTCGCCACGAGATCGACCGGAGCGGTTTCTTTCCTGCGGTGAGGTTGATCGACGCGGGCGTCGAGAACCCGATCTTCATTGCTTTCGCGGACTCACCCGCGGGCCGATCGCTGGCGCAGCACTTCGATCGGGCAATGCTCGCGCGGTCGGAGCGTGGAGGACGCAGCGACCTTGAGCAGACCTACGGCCCGATGGGCTCGTCACCGTGAGCATTGCCGCGGGCGAGTCGGTTCGCTTGGATGTCCACCCCGAGACGCCCCAAGCCCGCCTCGTGGAGCGCGCCGCACAGCGGATCAACCGTGACGGACTGGCGCTGTGCCCGACGGATGCCGGCTACGCCCTGGTCTGGAGCCTGAACGGGACAGGGGCCGAGGAACGCGTCCGACGCCTCCGCCAACTGGACAGCCGGCACCCCTTCACCCTATTCTGCCGGTCAATCAGCGACGCCAGCCGCTTTGCCCGGCTCGATGACCCGGCCTTCCGCCTGTTGCGTCGCCTGAGCCCCGGACCCGTCACGTTCATCCTGCCGGCCTCCGGGCAGCTCCCGAACCGTTTGAAGCAGGGCGCCCGAAGCAAGCGGCGCGATATCGGCATTCGTATCCCCGAGCATCCGGTCGCGCTCGCGCTGCTGGAGGCCTGTGGCGACGTGCTGCTGTCGACCACGCTGCGGTCGCCCGACATGGACGCCGACGAGGCGCCCTTCCTCGGCAACGAGGCCGACGAGGTGGCTGACCTCTGGCTGCACGCGGTCGACGTGATGCTGGATGCGGGCCATTGCGCTCCCGGCCCCACGAGCATCATCGACTGCACCCTGCCCGCTCCCGACGTGGTGCGCCAGGGTTTCCAACCGGTGGACCTGGCCTGAGGCCACGTCGCACCGGACGCCGTTCCCGCACCCCGGAGACTCCGTGGTCCACACCGCAGCACCCAACCCGTGACCGGCACGCCGGCACCGGGCCAAAGCGCAGACCTGCTGGCCGACGCGACGACTGTCGCGCCGGGCGTCTTCCCGACCCCGCCTCAGCAGCAGGAAATGCCGCTGGCGATCGTGCACGGCCAGCCGATCCTGCAGATGCCGCAGGACCTCTACATCCCGCCGGACGCGCTCGAGGTCATCCTCGAAGCCTTCGAGGGCCCGCTGGACCTGCTGCTCTACCTGATCCGCCGCCAGAACCTCGACATCCTCGACATCCCGGTCGCCGAGATCACCCGCCAGTACATCGGCTACATCGACGTGATGCAGGAGCTGCGCTTCGAGCTCGCCGCCGAATACCTGGTGATGGCCGCGATCCTCGCCGAGATCAAATCGCGGATGCTGCTGCCGCGCCCGCCGAGCGAGGAAGGCGTCGAGTCCGACCCGCGCGCCGAGCTGGTGCGCCGCCTGCAGGAGTACGAGCGCTTCAAGAAGGCCGCTGAGGACATCGACACCCTGCCCCGCCTCGAGCGCGACACGGTGGTGGTGCATGCCGACCCGGGCGAGAAGCAGACCCACGTCGAACCGCCCTCGGTGGACCTGCGCGAGATGCTGCTGGCCCTGCGCGACGTGATGAAGCGCGCCGAGCTCTTCAGCCACCACGCCATCAAGCGCGAGGCGCTCAGCGTCCGCCAGCGGATGGGCGAGGTGCTGGGCAAGCTGTCGGCCACTACGTTCACCGAGTTCAGCACCCTGTTCGTCGCCGAGGAAGGCCGGCTGGGCGTGGTGGTGAACTTCCTCGCGATCCTCGAACTGGCCAAGGAGCGCCTGATCGAGATCGTCCAGGAAGACCCGCTCGCTGCCATCTACGTGCGCGCGCTGTCCGAGCGCCTCGACAAGGATGGCGGCCCGGTCGAAGACGACGACGTCGCCACCTCTAACAACAATCCCAGCAGTGCCGCCGGCGTGGAAGCGCCTTCCGCCCTGCCCACCGACGGCGACAGCGGCCTCGAGCCGGCCTGATCCCGCCACCCATTCCGATCCCGATGAGCACCGAAGACACCCCGGTCGAATTCGAACTGCAGTCGCCGCCCAAAGAGGCGCCGCTGTCGGACAACCGCCTCGTCGAGCGCATCGTCGAGGCCGCCGTGCTGGCCGCGACGCACCCGATGACGGTCGCGCAGCTGTACGCGCTGTTCCCCGAAGACCAGCCGGCGCCGCGCGGCAGCATCGAGCAGGCCATCGAGGCCTTGCAGGCCGCCTGCGCGTCCCGCGGCGTGATGCTGGTCGAGGTGGCCTCGGGCTTCCGCTTCCAGGTGCAGCGCGACGTGCAGCCCTGGGTGGCACGGATGTTCGCCGAGCGGCCGCAGCGCTACACGCGCGCGACGCTGGAAACCCTCGCCCTGATCGCCTACCGCCAGCCGATCACCCGCGGCGAGATCGAAGCGATCCGCGGCGTGGCGGTGAACGCCAACATCATCAAGATGCTCGAGGAGCGCGAGTGGATCCGCGTGGTCGGGCACCG
This sequence comes from Silanimonas sp., assembly GCF_027531545.1. GTDB lineage: Bacteria > Pseudomonadota > Gammaproteobacteria > Xanthomonadales > Xanthomonadaceae > Silanimonas. Next base: position 321,292 of record NZ_JAPZSC010000006.1, read on the forward strand.
TGACGTGCCGGGCCGGCCCGCCCTGTTCGGCACCACCAAGCTCTTCCTCGACTACTTCAACCTGAAGTCGCTGGACGAACTGCCGCCGCTGTCGGAAATCCGCGACCTCGGCGAACTCGAACCGCAGCTGCCCTTCGAGGCCCCCCTGCCCGTGCAGGCCCTCGCGGCCGCGATGCCCGACGCGGCGGAATCCGCGGAATACCCCGCCCCCGTCGCTGATGACGCGGGCGCCATTGATGACGTCGTGACGACGTCCAACCCCACCCCTGACGAGAGCGACGACGCGGTTTCCGACCGCACGCCTTGAGCCCGATGAGCAAAGACACCCAACGCAAGACCCTCTCGCTGAAGCGCGAGGCCTCCGCGGCCGACCCGGCCGCCCCCGCCATCGAAGAGCGCCTGCACAAGGTGCTGGCCCAGGCCGGCCTCGGCTCGCGCCGCTCGCTCGAAGAACGCATCTCGCGCGGCGAAGTCCGCGTCAACGGCGAGGTCGCCGAGCTCGGCCGCATCGTCAAGGGCGGCGACCGCATCGAACTCGACGGCAAGACCTTCATGGCCACCGCGCTCACCGAGCCCGCGGCCGTGCTGCTCTACAACAAGCCGGAAGGCCAGGTCACGACGCGTGAAGACCCCGAAGGCCGCCCGACGATCTTCGAAGCGCTGCCGCGCCTGAAGGGCGCCCGCTGGATCGCCGTCGGCCGCCTCGACATCAACACCACCGGCCTGTTGCTGCTCACCACCGACGGCGAGCTGGCCAATGCGCTGATGCATCCGTCGAGCGAGGTCGAGCGTGAATACGTCTGCCGCATCCACGGCGAAGTGCCGGAAGCGGTCGTCGAGCGCCTGAAGCGCGGCGTCCAGCTGGACGACGGCCCGGCCAAGTTCGACGAGATCGAGGCCATCGGCAGCAGCGATTCGCACGCGTGGTTCCGCGTGGTCATCAAGGAAGGCCGCAACCGCGAAGTGCGCCGCCTGTGGGACAGCCAGGGCTTCCAGGTCAGCCGCCTGAAGCGCGTGCGCTATGGCAACGTCGTGCTGCCGCGCGAACTGCTGCGCGGCCACAGCACGGAGATGTCGGCCGACCAGGTCGAGGCCCTTCGCCGCGAGTTCAAGCTCGAAAACCAGAACGCCGTGCTCACGCTGCAGCCGGTCATCGGCCAGCGCCGCGCCAGCAAGCAAGCCATCGAAGTCCGCCGCGACCAGCGCGGCCCGTCCTACGTGAACGGCGCGCTGGACCAGGAAGAGCGCGAGCTGCGCCGCTTCGACCACATCCGCGAGGAGCGCCCGGCCCGTGGCCGCGGCAAGCCCGGCGGCAAGGTGTACGGCAAGAAGGGCGCGAAGGCCTTCGTCGGCCCGATGGGTAGTGATGCCCCGACCGAGAGCCGCGGCCCGCGCCCGGCCGGCAAGCCCTTCGGCAAGAAGCCGTTCGGCAAGAAGCCCGACGGCGCTCCGGGCGCCAAGCCTTTCGGCGAGCGCGCGGCCGGTGCCGGCAAGCCCTGGGGCGACCGCCCGGCCAAGCCGAGCCAGAGCAAGCCCTACGCCGGCAAGCCGCGCGGCCCGAAGGCCGTGGCGGGCGGCGTGGACAGCGCCTCGGGCGCCTTCCGCAGCTGGTACGTGCCGGAAGGCGTCGAGACCGGTTCGAAGGTGGCCCCGCCGCGCAAGCCGCGCGGCGATCGCCCGTTCGGCAAGCCGGCGGGTGACGGCGGCTTCGCCCGTGGCCCGCGTCCGGAAGGCGGCGGCCCGGCTCGCGGCCCGCGTGGCGAGGGTGGTCCTGCTCGCGGCCCGCGTGGCGAAGGCGGTCCGGCCCGCGGTCCGCGCGGTCCTGGCGGCGGTCAGGGCGCACGGGGTCCCGGCGGTGCTGGTCCTCGGGGTCCCGGTGGCCCCGGTGGCGCCCCCCGCGGCGGCCAGCGCAAGCCCGGCCGTGGCGGCCAGGGCCCGCGCCTGCCCGAAGGCGCTCCCGACATCGACTGAGCCACGCAGGCACACTGACCGACCATGACGACGGCCCCCGACCCCCGCGGCCTCGAAGCCGACGTCCTCGCCCGGGACTGGTTCTACCGGTTCACCCTGCCCTCGGGCGCGGTGACCGGCAGCGCCCACGCACCGGACATCCTCGCTATCCATGACACGCGCTGGTCGATGGCGGAGGAAGCCCTGCGGCGCGCGTTCCCCGAGGGCCCCTCGCGGGCCAGTGCGATCGACCTCGCCTGCCACCAGGGCTGGTTCTCGCTGAAACTCCGTGAGTTCGGCTTCGGCAGCGTGCATGGCATCGACGCGCGGCAGCAGCATGTCGAGGACGCGCGGTTGATTGCCTCCGCCACCGGCGCCGAACACGTCGCGTTCTCGCGCGGCGACGTCCACAGCCTCTCCGCGGCGATCGTCGGCACGCACGACCTCGTGCTCTGCTTCGGCCTGCTCTACCACCTCGAGAATCCGGTCGGCGCCCTGCGCGTGGCCCGGGCGCTTTGCAAGCGCCTGTGCCTGATCGAGACGCAGGTGGCCCCCGGCCAGACCGGTGTCGTCGACTACGGCAGCTACCGTTTCGTGAAACCCATCGAGGGCAGCTTCGTCATCGTCGACGAGACCGACGAGACGCACGGCCCGGAAGCGTCGACCCTGGGCATCAGCCTGATCCCCAGCCTTGAGGCGCTGCACTTCATCCTTCGCAAGGTGGGCTTCTCGAAGGTCGAGGTGCTGCCCGTGCCGGAGAACGGCTACGAGCAGCTGAAGTACGGCAAGCGGGTGGTGTTGGCGGCGTGGGTGTAGCGCGGCGCAACGCGCGCCGGGTTAGCGTCACTCCAGGCGGACGAGGCTCGCCTGCACCAGCCGCCCAGCGACGGTCCCCGACAGTTCCATCGTGTCGCGGGCCGTGAATTCGAGCCGCAAGGTGCCGATCGTGGCATCACGCTGCTCCTCCGGCACGAATTGCGGCGTGCCCCACGCGCCCGGGTTCGTCCGGCGCCAGACGGCGCCTTGCAGCACGTCCGGGGACGACCAACGCTCCTGCAGGAAGAACCAGGTCGGCTGCCCATCCACGAAGATGAAGCCGAGCACCAGCACCTGCCCCCCGTAGGATTGGATGGCCAACCCCCAGCCGCTGTTCGCTGGCACGTACCAGTTGCCGCTGTAGTCGTGGCTGGCGAACCCTTGGGGATCGAGCGACTGGAAGGCGTCCCGGTAGTAGGCCCAGAAGCGATCGCCCAGTGCCTCCATCAAGCCCGGCACCACATGCCCGACCCCGGGCACTTCGATGTACTCGTGGGCGATATCGAGCTGGGTGAGGCGCGCGTGGAAGTCCCGGTTGCCCTGCAGCGTGAAATCCTGGGTCCCGATCACTTGCCGGATGCGTGGTGGATGCCGCTCCAGTGACGCCACGCTGGCCGCGGCGAGCGTAGACGGGCTCTGCGCCTCGAAGTACGCGGGATCGCCGCCATACACCTCTTCGAGGATGCGCCGGCGCAGTTCGATCGGTTGCAAGCCGGGCCGGTCCTCGAGCAGATCGCGCTGGAGCGGCCCCGCACCCAGCATCGAGAAGCCGGCGAAAACGCCTTGAAAGCGGAGACCCAAGCGAGCGGCGCCGTAACCGCCCATGCTGAAACCGTCGAGCAGGCGCCCACGACGCTCGGGAAGCGTCCGGAAGGTGCCGTCCACCAGGGGAACCAGCTCGTGGACCAGCGCCGATTCCACGGGTTGGAGCCCACCCCGCGCGTCGCACCACATCCCGTAGGGCAAGCCGTTCGGAAACACCACGATGAGGGGGGGAATCCGTCCCCCGGCGATGGCCTCGTGGAAACGCGACGCCACCGTGGGGATGCCCTCCGTCGGCGTCCCGCTCCCATGCAGCCAGTACACCACCGGGAAACGGCGCCACGGTTGCGCCGCGTACGCCGTGGGCAAGTAGACGTGGTAGCTGATCGGACCGCTGGCCACGGCACTGTCGAATTGCCGGTACTCCACCAGGGGCGAAGCGACCGGCGGCGTCACCCAAGCCGGGCGGACTTGGGCCCGACCGGACTCGGGAAGGAGAAGCCCAGCGGTCAGGGCGAACATCACCACGATCGCAAGGAAGGGTCGCATCACAGGGCTCCGGAAAGCGATGGCAATCCAAGAGAAACGCGCCGGGGCAAATGGCGTTGACATGCCGCTACGGCAAGGGCCGTCCTATGGCCCAAGGTCGAAGGCATCCGCATCCAGCTGCGCCGGGAACCGTTCGCGATGCCCCCGGAGCTGCTCGGCGCTGAACACGGCCTCCAGCACACGCACCTCGGCATCGCCCTCCACCAGCGGCTGGCCGAGCGGGTCCAGTGCCGCCGAATCACCGCTGTAGGCGATGCCATTGCCGTCGGTGCCGACGCGGTTCACGCCGATGACGGCCGCGAGGTTCTCGATGGCGCGGGCGCGAAGCAGGGTCTTCCACGGGTAGGCGCGCGCGGCGGGCCAGTTGGCGACGAACAATGCAAGGTCGTAATCGAACGCACCGGGGCGCGTCGCGTCGAAGCGGTTGCGGATGTACACCGGGAAGCGAAGGTCGTAGCAGACCTGCAGGAAGATCCGCCAGCCCCGCCAATCGACGAACACGCGCCGGTCGCCGGCCGCATAGCGCTCGTGCTCCTTGGCCATGCGGAACAGGTGGCGCTTGTCGTAGTGCACGAGCGCGCCGTCGGGCGTGGCGAACAGCAGGCGGTTGTAGACGCCCGGCGCGATGCCTTCCGATTCGGCCTGCGCGCCTTCAATGCGCAATTGCACGCTGCCGCAGACGGCGGCGTCGAGCGCCCTCGCCTGCCCCTTGATCCACGCGACCGTCGGCCCCTGCATGTCTTCGGCGCTGGCGAGCGCTTCGTTGCTGAAGCCGGAGGTGAACGTCTCCGGCAACACCACGAGATCGGTGCGGCCGGCCAGCGGCGCGATCAAGCTGCCGTAGTAGGCGCGGTTGCCCGCCGGGTCGTGCCAGCGGGTGTCGCCCTGCACGAGGGCGACGCGGAGGTCGCGGTCGGGACCGTTCGGGGACGCGGCAGGGCTCATCGGAGGGGCCTCAGAGCTTGGCCAGCCGCTCGATGGCGGCATCCAGGGTGGCCTCGTTCTTCGCGAAACACAGGCGCGCGAGCCGCTGTCCGGTCGGCGGCGTCTCGTAGAACGGCGACAGCGGAATCGCGGTGACGCCCTTCTCGATGGTCAGCCAGCGGCAGAACTCAGCATCTGGCAAATCACTGACCGCCGAGTAATCGACAAGCTGGAAGTAACCGCCCGGCACCGGCAGGGCCTTGAGCTTGGTCGTGGCGAGCTGCGCCGCGAAGCGGTCGCGCTTGGCCTGGTAGAAAGCGCCGAGTTCGTCGTAATGCTCGGGATGCTGCTCGATCATCTCGGCGAAGGCCCACTGCGCCGGGGCGAAGGTGCAGAAGGTGTTGTACTGGTGAACCTTGCGGAACTCGGCGGTCAGCGCCGCCGGCGCCACGCAGTAGCCGACCTTCCAGCCGGTGCAGTGGTAGGTCTTGCCGAAGCTGCTGATCACGAAGGCACGCGCCGCCAGCTCCGGGTAGCGCAGCACGCTCTCGTGGCTGCGGCCGTCGAACACGATGTGTTCGTAGACCTCGTCCGACAACAGCAGCACGTGCGGGAAATCGGCGACGAAACGCTTCAGCTCGGCGATGTCGCCCGCGTCGAACATCGCACCCGACGGGTTGTGCGGCGTGTTGAACATGAACAGCCGCGTCCTCGGGGTCACGGCGGCGCGCACGGCGGCCCAGTCCACGCCGAAGGTGGCCGGATCCAGCGGCACGTGCACCGCACGGCCACCGGCGAGGTCGATGGCGGGCTCGTAGCAGTCGTAGCAGGGGTCGAGGACGATGACTTCCTCGCCGGGGCGAACGACGGCCGCGATCGCGTCGAGGATCGCTTCGCTGGCGCCGGAGGTCACGGTGATCTCCGCTTCCGGGTCCGGGCGATGCCCGTAGCAGCGCAGGGTCTTGTCCGCGATGGCCTTACGCAGTGGCGGCACGCCGGCCATGTGCGCGTACTGGTTCTTGCCCTCGGCCATCGCACGCGCAAGCGCTTCGCGAAGCGGCACCGGCACTTCGAAGTCCGGGAAACCCTGGCCGAGGTTGACCGCGCCGTGCTCGGCAGCCAGCACGCTCATCACGGTGAAAATGGTGGTGCCGACCTTCGGCAGCTTGGTGTCGATCCGCATCGCAACGCCTTGAAATGAAAGGGCCGGCAATCGGCCGGCCCGGAATGATAAACGCTGGTGATCACCCTCGACGCCGCAGCGGGGCGCGGCCGAACCTCAGTTCGTGATCGCCTGGCTCAGCTCCACCCAGCTCGGCGGCGTCGGCCACACGGATTCCTGGTGCCCGCCGAGCACGCGTTGCAGGTCGTGGCGATCCAACTGCGGGGCCACGTGCCGGAACAGGTCGAAGGCGTAGCGGCGCAGCACGCGCTCCTTCGGCACCACGGCCCAGGCCGTGCATTCCGGCAGCACGGCGGGGGCCGGCAGCACGGCGAGATCGCCATCGGCGATGGCACTGACGGCCATCTCGGCGAGGATGCCCACGCCCAGCCCGGCGCGCACATAGGTCTTGATCAGGTCCGCGTCGTGCGCCGTCATTGCCACCGTGGGACTCAGGCCGACATCGCTGAAGGCGCGGCGCAGCGAGCTCTCCGGCTGGCTGGTGCTGTGGTAGCTGACGAGTGGATGCGCAGCGAGGTCCTCCAGCGTCGGCGCGCGGCCGAGCTTGGCCAGCGCATGCTCCTTCGGCACGACGACGATGCGGCGCCAGCGGTACAGCGGGATGGCGTGGCCACCCGCCGGCACGCTGCCGACGCTGCTGACGATGGCGATGTCGGCGTTGCCTTTGGCGAGATGTGGCAGCACGTCGTTATCGGCCAGCGACTGCAACTGCACGCCCACCTGGGGGTATTCGCGGTTCAGCGCACCGATGGCGGCCGGCAGCACGAAGCGCGCCTGCGTGTGCGTCGTGGCGATGTGCAGGGTGCCGACCGCCTCGCCGCGCTGGTTGGCGGCAAAGGCGCGGATGTTCGCGGCCTCGGCCACGGCGCGACGAGCATGCGCCAACACCACCTGCCCGGCTTCGGTGATGGATTCGAGGCTGCGGCCCTTGCGCTGGAACAGCAGGAAGCCGAGCTCGTCCTCCAACTGCTTGAGCTGCTTGGAGATGCCGGGTTGGGTGGCATGCACCCTGTCGGCGGCCGTGGTGATGTTCAGGCCGGCATCGACGATGGCGATGAGGTAGCGGAGCTGGGTCAGGGTCATGGGAGCAAAAGCATCGGGCGGGGCCGGCGGCGTGGTCGCGCCGGTAGTCCATCCATTCATCGCGATGAAACGATAAATATTCCGAGACGTCCAGTGCCGACTGATAACCGCAAGGCATATGCACCGCGCCGAGCGGCATTTCCAGCCTTCGGCCCGCCGGGACTAGCGTGCCCGGACCGGACACCACCCACCGCCTCTGCTCATGCCCTCCCCGCTGTTCCCCGTCTTCCTCGACCTTGCCGGCCGCCGCGTGCTGCTGGTGGGCGGCGGCGTGGTGGCGCGACGGAAGGCCGAGGCACTGCTCGAAGCCGGCGCCGACGTGGTGGTCGGCGCGCCGGCTCTGGTGCCCGAGCTGGCTGGCGCGGTGGCTGAGGGACGCCTCGCCCACCGGCCGGGCCCGTTCCATCCTGGCTGGCTCGACGGCGCCTGGCTGGTGATCGCCGCCACCGACGATCCCGAGGTCAATGCCGCCGTGGCCCGCGAGGCCGAGGCCCGGCGCGTCTGGGTCAACGTCGTCGACGATGCGCCGCGCTGCACGTTCCAAGTCCCGGCGCGCGTGGAACGCGGCCCGCTGCAGGTCGCGATCAGCAGCCGCGGCGAAGCGCCGATGCTCGCGCGTTGGCTGCGGGAACGCCTCGAAACCGAACTCGACCCGGCCCTGGGCGAGCTCGCCAAGTGGCTTGGCGCCAAGCGCGAGGCCTTGCGCACGCGCTTCCCGGAAACGGCGCGCCGTCGCCAAGTCATTGAAACCTTGATCCGCGGTCCCGCCGCCGACGCCCTCCGCAAGGGCGATTTCGCCGGCGCCGAAGCCGCGTTCGCGGCCGCACTGGGCCAGGACGCCACCCCCCGAGGCCGGGTGATCCTCGTAGGCGCCGGCCCCGGCGACCCGGGCCTGCTCACGCTGCGTGGCCTGCGCGCGCTGAACCAGGCCGATGTGGTGCTGCACGATCGCTTGGTCAGCAGAGAAGTGCTCGCCCTCGCCCGCCGCGATGCCGAGACCATCGAAGTCGCGAAGGAAGCCGGCACGCACCACACGACGCAGCAGCGCATCCACGAATTGCTGATCGAACATGCGCGCGCCGGCAAGACGGTCGTCCGGCTCAAGGGCGGCGACCCGTTCGTGTTCGGCCGTGGCGGCGAAGAACTCGAAGCGCTCCGCGGCGAAGGCATCCCCTACGAAGTGGTGCCAGGCATCACCGCCGCCGTGGCCTGCGGCGCCTATGCCGGCATTCCGCTCACCCACCGCGACCACGCCCAATCGGTGCGCCTCGTGACCGCGCACTGCCGCAATTCCATCGACACGCTCGACTGGGCCGCGCTCGCGCAGGAACGCCAGACGCTGGCCGTCTACATGGGTGTCCAAGGCCTCGACACCATCCGCGACCGCCTCATCGCCCACGGTCGTGCGCCCGCCACGCCATTCGCGCTGGTCGAGAACGGCAGCCGCGCGAACCAGCGCGTGGTCCTCGGCACGCTCGCCAACCTTCCCGAGCGGGCGCTCGCAGAAAACGTACGCTCCCCGGCCCTGCTGATCCTCGGCGAAGTCGCAGGCCTCGCCACGGAGCTGCACTGGTTCGGCAGCCCGCCCATCGACGCGGTTTCGCCGACGCTCGCCGCAACCCTTTCCTCACCCTCCCCTACAACTGCCGCGCTCACCCTCGCCGCATAGCCCCGAACGGAACCCGCCATGGCCCTTTTTAATTCAATCCTCGACACCATCGGCCGCACGCCCATCGTCAAGCTCTCGCGCATCGCACCGAAGCACGTCGATCTCTACGTCAAGGTCGAAGCCTTCAACCCCGGTGGTTCGGTGAAGGACCGCCTCGCCCTCGCCATCGTGCTCGACGCCGAGGCCAAGGGCCTGCTGAAGCCCGGCGACACCATCGTCGAAGCCACCTCGGGCAACACCGGCGTCGCGCTGGCCATGGTGGCCGCCGCGCGCGGCTACAAGTTCGTGGCGGTGATGACGGAAACGTTCTCGGTCGAGCGCCGCAAGCTGATGCGCGCTTACGGCGCCAAGGTAATCCTCACGCCGGCCGCCGAGCGCGGCAGCGGCATGGTGCGCAAAGCGAGGGAACTCGCGGAGAAGCACGGCTGGTTCCTTGCCCGCCAGTTCGAGAACGAGGCGAATCCCGCCTGGCATCGCAACACCACTGGGCCGGAGATCCTGCAGGACTTCGTCGGCAAGCGCCTCGACTACTTCGTCAGCGGCTGGGGCACGGGCGGCACGCTGACCGGCGTCGGCCAGACCCTCAAGCTCGCGCGGCCGGACGTGAAGATCGTCAGCACCGAGCCGGCCGGCGCGCAGCTGCTCGGCGGCAAGGAATGGCAGCCGCACAAGATCCAGGGCTGGACCCCGGACTTCATCCCCGCAGTGCTGGACCGCAGCGTCGTCGACGACATCAAACCGGTCGAGGACCTCGTCGCCCGCGACACGGCCCGTCGCCTTGCGGCCGAGGAAGGCGTGTTCGTGGGCCTGTCCGCTGGCGCCACGCTGGCCGCGGCGCTCCAGGTCGCGAACGAGGCCCCGGCCGGGTCGGTGATCCTCGCCATGCTGCCGGACACCGGCGAGCGCTACCTCACGACCATCCTGTTCGAAGGCGTCAACGAAGGCTCGGACGACGAGTGGCTGGCGTCGCTCGATGCCTCCGCGACCGGCGCTGCGCCCGGCAGGGCAGCCTGAGGGCAACCTGCTCCCTCGGCGTGATGCCGAAAATTCATATCTCTTCATCGCGATAAAGGGATGACAAGGCTCGCGAGCCGGTCCAAGATGGCGACACACACCATCCAGACCGGCTGAGGGACAGGCCCGAAGACGCCGGGGCAAGCACCGACCGCATCCCGCGGCGGCGCGCTGCCAACGCCTGCGGCGAGGCCTTCGGGCCAAAGCCGGTCGATGGGTCGTCAGGGAGCCTGCAAGCAGGCACTCCCGATGGCCGTCGCCGGCCACCGCGGGGGGATGGGCACCGGAGCCCGCCATGTCCGCCACCGCCCTTGCCGAAGCCGCCCACGACGAACCCTTTTGTCGCGCGGCCTCTCTTCCCGCCACCGACGGCGTCCTCGCCAGCACCCTTTCGCTGCGCCACGCCGGACCGCAGCGCGTGAACCTCCGTTGGCGCATCACCGGTGCCGAAGGCACGCCGGTGCATGCCGTGCTGGGCGGCATTTCGGCCACGCGCCACGTCGCCGCGGTACGCCACGATGAACCCGAAGGCTGGTGGCAGGTACAGGTGGGGCCGCGCCGGACCTTCGATCTGTCCCGTTGCCGGGTGCTGAGCTTCGATTGGGTGGGCCGCGACGGCACGCTCGACGCACCGATCAGCAGTGCCGACCAGGCCGATGCGCTGGCCGTGCTGCTCGACCACCTCGGCATCGCCCGCCTCGCGTCGATCGTCGGCAGCAGCTACGGCGCCATGGTTGGCCTCGCTTTCGCCGAACGCTATCCGGCACTCGTCGAGCGACTTGTCGTGATCAGCGGTGCGGATCGCGCCGACCCGTATGCGGCGGCATGGCGCGCCCTGCAGCGCCGCGTGCTGGAACTCGGCCGCGACGGACCGGAGGCCGTCGCTCTCGCCCGCCAGTTCGCGATGCTGAGCTACCGCACGCCGGAGGAGTTCGCGGCGCGTTTCGATGCGGAACCGACCTGGGACGGCGACCGTCTGCGCTGCGCCGCGCAGGACTACCTCGATGCGGCTGGCTCGCGCTTTGCCGCGGTGTTCAGCCCCATCGCCTTCCGCCGGTTGTCGGAATCGATCGACCAGCACCGCGTCGATCCATCACGCATCACCACGCCGACCACCGTCATCGCCGTCGAGCAGGACCGCCTTGTGCCCCTCGACGACCTGCGCCGCCTGTCCCGCCAGCTCGCCGGCCCAGCGCGCCTGAAGGTGATCCGTTCCATCTATGGCCACGACGCCTTCCTGAAGGAGCCCGAGCAGATCGGCCGCCTCCTCTCGCTGGCGCTCGAGCCGCTCGTCGCGGAGGCCCCCTCGCCGCGCGCACCCGCTTCCTCCTCTTTCGCATCGTCCCCGCAGGCCCACGCATGAGCAGCTTCGAATCCGCCACCCGCGCCGTCCGCGCCGGCATCGACCGCGACACCGCCCACGGCGCGGTCGTCCCGCCGATCGTGCTGTCGTCGAACTTCAGCTTCGAGGGCTTCGGCAAGAAGCGCCGCTACGACTACACGCGCAGCGGCAACCCGACGCGCGATCTGCTCGGCGAGGCGCTGGCCGAACTCGAGGGCGGTGCGGGCGGCGTGGTCACAGCGACCGGCATGGCCGCGATCACCCTGGTGCTGAGCCTGCTCGAACCCGGCCAGCGCCTCGTCGTGCCGCACGATGCGTACGGCGGCAGCTGGCGCCTGTTCAACGCCCTGGCGAAGAAGGGCGCCTTCGAACTCGTCACCATCGACTTCACCTGCCGTCGCCAGCTCGCCGCCGCGCTCGACCCGGCGCCGGCCATCGTCTGGATCGAGACCCCATCGAACCCGCTGCTACGCATCACCGACCTGCGCTTCGTCGCCGAAGCGGCGAAGCGCGTCGGCGCGCTGGTGGTGGTCGACAACACCTTCCTCTCCCCGGCCTTGCAGACGCCGATCGACTTCGGCGCCGACCTCGTCGTGCACTCCACCACGAAGTACATCAACGGCCACAGCGACGTGGTGGGCGGCGCCGTGGTGGCGAAGACGCCGGAGCTGCACGAGCGCCTCACCTGGTGGGCGAACGCGCTGGGCCTCACCGGCTCGCCCTTCGACGCCTTCCTGACCTTGCGCGGCCTGCGCACGTTGGATGCCCGCCTGCGCGTGCATGAAGAGAACACCCACGGCCTGCTCGACCTGCTGGTGGGCCACGACGCCGTGGCCGCCGTGCACTACCCGGGGCTGGCCTCGCACACGGGCCACGCGCTGGCCGCGCGCCAGCAGAAGGGCTTCGGCGCGATGCTCAGCTTCGAGTTGCGTGGTGGCGAAGCGGCCGCCCGCGCCTTCTGCGACGGTCTCGACTGCTTCACCCTGGCCGAGTCGCTGGGCGGCGTGGAAAGCCTCGTCGCCCACCCGCCGACCATGACCCATGCCGCGATGAGCGCCGAGGCCCGCGCGGCTGCCGGCATCCGCGACGGCCTGCTGCGGCTCTCGGTCGGCATCGAGCACGTGCGCGACCTGGGAGCGGATCTCGCCGGCGGGCTGGAGCGGGCGGCGCGGGTGGTCGCTTCAGCGCACGCCCGCGAGGCGGTCATCGCCTGAGGCCCCAGCGGACTGAAACGGCTGCCGAGGGCAGCGGTTGCGGCTATCGTCATGCACAGGCCGCCGGTCCGCCGGAAGGCCCGACATGACCTTTGGAGCAGCCCCCGAATGAAGCGCATTGCCTTCACCCTCGCCGCCCTCGTCGTTTGCTCCGTGACGAGCGCCGCCCTGCCGCCGCGCTACCAGAACCAGCGCGACCTCGACGTGCTCGTCAGCTTCGTTCACTCCCACCCCGAGGTGTTGGAGAGCCTGCGCAGCATCGACTTCGACCGCATGCAGGTGCGCTACGGCAGCGACTGCGTGGCGCAGTTCGGGCGGGGCGAAGTGCCGCCCATGCCCGGCCCGGCGCCGGCCCTGCGCTTCGAGTCCTCCACCTGCCCGATCAACGCGGAATAGGGCATCGGAGCGGCTCGCGAGCCGGGCCTCGGCCCGGATTTGCTAGGCTTGGCGCCCTTTTTCGACTATCCGATCGGCCCGAAACGCCGGTCGTGCGCCGCATGGACAAGAGCTTCGAGCCGAGCACCTTCGAATCCCGCTGGTACAGCCATTGGGAGGGCAACGGCCTGTTCAAGCCCTCGGGCGATGCCGCCAAGCCGGCCTACAGCATCCTGCTGCCGCCGCCGAACGTCACCGGCACCCTGCACATGGGCCACGCGTTCCAGCACACGCTGATGGACACGCTGATCCGCTACCACCGCATGCGCGGCTTCGACACGCTCTGGCAACTCGGCACCGACCACGCCGGCATCGCCACCGAGATGGTGGTCTCGCGCAACCTGCACCTCGCCGGCCAGGGCGAAACCCGCGACGGTCTCGGCCGCAAGGCCTTCGTCGGCAAGGTGTGGGAGTGGAAGAAGGAATCCGGCGACACCATCGAACGCCAGATGCGCCGCATGGGCAGCTCGGGCGACTGGTCGCGCAGCGTCTTCACCATGGACCCGATGCCGAGCACGGCCGTGGTCGAGACCTTCGTCAAACTGCATGAGCAGGGCCTGATCTATCGCGGCCAGAAGCTGGTCAACTGGGACCCGGTGCTGAAGACCGCCATCTCCGACCTCGAGGTGGTCAGCGAGGAGGAGAACGGCCACCTGTGGTCGATCCGATACCCGCTCGTCGACGCCACCTACGAACACGTGGAAACCGATGCCGACGGCATCGAGACCCTGCGCGAGACGCGCGACTACCTCGTCGTCGCGACCACACGCCCCGAGACCCTGCTCGGCGACGTCGCCGTGATGGTGCACCCGGAGGACGCGCGCTACGCCCACCTCGTGGGCAAGCAGGTGCGCCTGCCCCTCTGCGACCGCACGATCCCGGTGATCGCCGACGACTACGTCGACCGCGCCTTCGGCACCGGCGTGGTGAAGGTCACCCCGGCCCACGACTTCAACGACTACGCGGTCGGCCAGCGCCACGGCCTGCCGATGATCAACCTGTTCACCGACACCGCCCACCTCAACGACGCCGCGCCGGAACGCTTCCGTGGGCTCGACCGCTTCGAGGCGCGCAAGCGGGTGCTGGCCGAGCTCGAATCCCTCGACCTGCTGGTCGAAGCGAAGCCGCACAAGCTGATGGTGCCGCGCGGTGACCGCACCGGCCAGGTGATCGAGCCCTACCTCACGGACCAGTGGTTCGTGAAAATGGACGAGTTCGCGCGCAAGGGCCTCGATGCCGTCGAGAGCGGCCGCGTGCGCTTCGTGCCGGAGAACTGGATCAACACCTACCGGCACTGGTTGGAGAACATCCAGGACTGGTGCATCAGCCGACAGCTCTGGTGGGGCCACCGCATCCCGGCGTGGTACGACGAGGCCGGCAAGCTCTACGTGGGCCGCGACGAGGCGGAAGTGCGCGCCACGCACGGCCTCGGCGCGGAGATCGCCCTGCGCCAGGACAGCGACGTGCTGGAAACCTGGTTCAGCTCGGCGATCTGGCCGCATTCGACCATGGGCTGGCCCAATGCCGAGGCCATGGCCGAGCGTGGCTTCGACCGCTACCTGCCGTCGTCGGTGCTCGTCACCGGCTTCGACATCATCTTCTTCTGGGTCGCCCGGATGATCATGATGACCGAGCACTTCACCGGCGATGTGCCGTTCAAGGACGTCTACATCACCGGCCTCGTCCGCGACAAGGACGGCCAGAAGATGTCGAAGTCGAAGGGCAACGTGCTCGATCCGATCGACCTGATCGACGGCATCAGCATCGAAGCGCTGGTCGCCAAGCGCACCAGCGGCCTGATGAAGCCCACCGACGCGCCGAAGATCGAAAAGGCCACGCGCAAGGAATTCCCGGAGGGCATCCCGGCCTTCGGCGCGGATGCCCTGCGCTTCACCTTCGCCTCGCTGGCCACCCATGGCCGTGACATCAAGTTCGACCTCGCCCGCTGCGAGGGTTACAAGAACTTCTGCAACAAGCTCTGGAACGCCGCGCGTTTCGTGCTGATGAACACGGAAGGGTTCAGCGCCTCGGGCGCGCCCACGCCGACGACCGACGCCGAACGCTGGATCCTCGACCGCCTGCAGCAGCTGCTGAAGGACGTCGAAGCGCAGTTCGCGGCGTATCGCTTCGACCTCGCCTCGCAGGCCATGTACGAGTTCGTCTGGAACGAGGTCTGCGACTGGTTCCTCGAACTCAGCAAGCCGGCCCTGCAGGGCAATGACGCGGCCGCGATTGCTTCGACCCGCCACACGCTGCTGTACGTGATCGAGCAGAGCCTGCGCGTGCTGCACCCGCTGATTCCCTTCGTCACCGAGGAGATCTGGTCGCACGTCGCACCGAAGCTCGGCCTCGCTGGCGGTTCGATCAGCGTGCAGGCCTACCCGCAATTCGATGCCGCGCTCACCCACGCCCGCGCCGCCGCCGACATCGAATGGCTGAAGGCCGCCATCACCGCGCTGCGTTCGGTGCGCAGCCAGCTCGGCGTGCCGCCGGGCAAGGCCGTGCCCCTGCTGCTCGCGGGCAAGGGCGATGCCGCGCAGATCGAACGCCATGCCGGCGGACTGAAGTTCCTCGCCAAGCTCGAGTCGATCCACTGGGTGCAGGGCGAACCGCCGGCCGCCGCGGCCGCGGTGCTCGGCGAACTCACCCTGCTGGTGCCGCTCGCCGGCCTCGTGGATCTGGACGCCGAGCGCGTGCGCCTCGACAAGGAGATCAAGCGCGTCGAAGGCGAGATCGCGAAGTGCCACGGGAAGCTCGGCTCGGAGACGTTCGTGGCCAACGCCCCGCCGGCCGTCGTCGAGCAGGAGCGCAAGCGCCTCGCCGAGTGGACGACGATGCTGGACGGCCTCAAGGCCAACCGCGGACGATTCTGACCATGGGGATTCGCCAAGGATCGGCACTCACCCTCCTCGTCTGGGCCCTCGCGCTCGTTGGCTGCGCGGCCGAGCCGCCCTCCATTCCGGCCCCTCCCTCTCCGGAGGAGCGCATCGCCACCCTTCTCGTCGCAGATGGCGAAGCGAGCGACCTTGCGAAGTGCGAGGCGCACCCGGTGCCGTGGTTCGCGACCTGGTCACAGGAAGACTTCGCGGCGCTGTGCCGCCACCTCCACACGCGGACGCTGCAGCGCTGGGAGGTCGAACGGGCTTGGAAGGATGAGGGCGCCGCTGGGCTGCATCGGCTGTTCGCGGAGCGCCGCCAGGCCCAGGCCCGCGGCGAGATCCACGCCGACGCCCTGATCTGGGATTTCCAGAACTTCTATTGGAACGGCGACGGGACCCGGGCGATGGCCGAGGCCTGGCTGGCCGCTTTCCCCGACGACGCGGCCGCACACCTCGCCTTGGCGGAGTCTCTTCGGGTCGAATGGTGGGACGTGCGCGGCGAGGCGCTCGCCCGCGATACCCCCTCCGAGCAGTTGGAGCGCGCTTCGGTGGTTCTCGCGCGCATGACTGCCTTGGCGCGCCGCGCCGTCGCACTGGAGCCCACCCACCCCATGGGTCCCCACGTGCTGATGGAGGCACTCACGCGGCAAAGCGGCAACACCGAGGCCTTCGCTGTCCTCGACGCCGCGCTGCGGCATCACCCGGACAGCTACGTGCTTCGTCAGCAAGCGCTGCGCGCCGCCGCTCCGGCATGGGGCGGCTCACTCGATGACGCCCGAATCGTCGCCGCGGACTCCGACACGCGGGGCAAGGCGTTCCCCGTGGTCGGTTTCCTGCGGACCGGCGAGACGATGACCCGGGCCTTCTACGAGCGGAGTGCCCAGAACGACGAGGCCGCGCTCCCACTCTGGATGGAAGCGTTCCGTACCGGGCTCGACGACGACAACCTCGTCCACGCCGCGGACTCCGCCTTTCTCACCGGGGATGAGCTGCTCGGGGCCGAGTTCCGGACGCTCCAGCTCCGCTTGCATGGGCCGAGTGCGAAAGTCCTGATGCGCCGCGCGCGCAGTTGGGGAGCGATCGGCAGGATCGATCTGGCGGGCGCCGACCTGGAGGCGGCCTTCCAGCTCGCTCCCGACAGTGTCGACGTCACCTTCGAGCGCGGGGCCCTCGCAGCGGCGAAAGGCGATCTCGAGCTTGCGGCGAAGCGCTATCGCGAGGCTCTGGCGCTCGAACCGGGCTACTACTACGCCTCGCTCGCCCTCGGGGAGCTGCAGGTCTGGACCCTGGATCAATCCGCCGAGGCGGTCCCCATGCTGGAGGCCGCCCTCGCGCGCAAGCCCGGCGACACGAATCTCCTTTACGTGCTGGCCGACGCCTACGCGGTGGTGGAGGATCCGCGCGCGAAGGCGACGGCCGAGGCCTACCTCGCGGGGATCGACCTTGGAAGCCAGGACTCGCAGACCCAATGGCGGATCAACTACATCCGGGAACTGATCCCGCAGCTTCCCTGAACAAGCGCCGCGCCTGTCGCTTCCGGAACACTGGCACGCTCGATGCAATTCGTGCAGGGTGCGCCGCATGACCGACCTCAGCCTCCACGGCCTCGCCCATGCCCTGCGTGACGAACGCTGGAGCGCCATCACGCACGGCGCCGGCGCCGTTCTCGGCGCGATCGGGGGCATCGTCCTGATCACGCTGGCGGCGCTGTGGGGCGACGGCTGGCAGCTCGCCAGCGCGATCGTCTTCAGCGTCACGCTGATCCTTCTCTACACGGCCTCCGCCTTCTACCACGCGGCGCCTTTCAAGACGGCGCTGAAAGCGCGGCTGAAGGTGCTCGACCACTGCGCCATCTACCTGCTGATCGCCGGCACGTACACGCCGATCTCGCTGGTCGGTTTGCGCGAGCACGGCGGCTGGTGGCTGTTCGGCGCGATCTGGACCCTCGCGGTCGGCGGCGTGGTGTTCAAGCTCCTCACCCGCGGCCGCTTCAAGCTCCTGTCGACCCTGATCTACATCGCGATGGGTTGGCTGGCCATCGTGGCGATCAAGCCGATGACCGAACAGCTCAGCACGTGGGCGCTGGTCTGGATCTTCTCCGGCGGCGTGGCCTACACGCTCGGCACGCTCTTCTACATGAGCCGGCGCATCCGCTACACGCACACCATCTGGCACGGTTTCGTGCTCGCGGGCAGCGCCCTGCACTTCGCCGCCGTCGCCACCCAGGTCTGGGCCTGACTCAAGCCGGTGGTGCCGAGCCCGGCGCCACCAGGTCCAAGGCCATGACGATGGCGTCCTCGCGGCCGTCCTTTGCCGGGTAGTAGCGCGGCCGCTGGCCGATGCGAACGAAGCCCTCGCTCGCGTACAGCGCGATGGCATTCGGGTTCGACGGACGCACCTCGAGGAAAACGCGATCGGCCATGTGCCAGCGCGCGAGATCGATCATCCGACGCAGCAGGCGACGGCCGAGGCCATGCCCCTGCCAGGCCGGATCGACGCAGAGGTTCAACAGATGCGCTTCATCGGCGCCGACGCTGAGCACGCCGTAGCCCATCAAGCCTTCGGTCGATTCCGCCACCCAGCAGGCATACCCCGCGCCGAGGCAGTCGCGGAAGATGCCGGCAGTCCACGGAAACGCGTACGACCGATCCTCCATGGCTGCCACGAGGGGCACGTCCGCTTGCCGCATCGGACGGAATTGCACCGCCTGCTGCAGCTGCGCCGCCAAGCTTCAGCCCCCGCGACGCCAGTCGCGCACGCGCCGCCACAGGGCGCGCTTGAAGGCGGCATCGCCGGGCCGGCCGTGCGGCGACGGCCATTCGGCCCACAGCGCGCCGACCCAGCGCTCCAAGCCCCCACGCAAGCGCGGTGGCAGCACCATGGCGGCCAAGGGTTCGGCCATCCCGGCACCGGCGGAGCGCCGTTGCACCGGCGCATGGCCCAAGGCCTCCAGCACGCGGCGCTGCAACGGCGACCAGGTCACGCCGAGGCCGCTGCCGAGCGACGACGCTGCCACAGCCAGACGATCGGGCCACTGAGGATGTAGACGATCGCGACGGCGAAGATCACCTTCGGCGCGTCGATCAGCAGCGCCACCAGCACCGCGACCACCAGCACCATGAACCAGAACGGCACGCGGTCGCCGGGCCAGCCCTTGAAGCTGAAGAAGCGGATCCGGCTCACCATCAGCAGCGCGCAGGCGGTGGTGACGAGCAGGGCCACCCAGCGCATCTCATCACCGCTCCAGCCCAGTTCGGTGAAGCACCAGACCACGCTGATCATCGTGCCCGCCGACGCAGGGCTGGCGAGTCCGATGAACCAGCGCTTGTCCGTGCTGCCCGCCGAAACGTTGAAGCGGGCCAGACGCAGGGCGGCACAGGCGACGTAGAGGAAGGCAGCGGCCCAGCCCACCTTGCCCCAGACACCGCCATCGAGCGCGAGCTGGGCCAGGGCCCAGTGGTACATCACCAGGGCCGGCGCCATGCCGAAGCTGAGCAGGTCGGAGAGCGAGTCGTACTGCACGCCGAACTCGCTGGTGGTCCCGGTCATGCGCGCCACGCGGCCGTCGAGGCCATCGAACACGCCCGCGACGATCACCGCGACGCAGGCCGCCTCGAAACGGCCATTCGCCGCGGCCAGGATGGCGTAGAAGCCGGCGAACATGTTCGCCGTGGTCAGCAGGTTGGGCAGCAGGTAGATGTGGCGGCTGCGCGGTCGCGGCGGCGGGGCGGGGGTGAGATCGTCGGGCTTGGGGTCCATGGCGCGAGTGTAGCCGCTGGGCCGCCTGCCCTGCCCCCTCCCGGTCCGATGGCGCTACCATGCGGGGAGTCCTGTTGGAGCGTCCCCATGCGTTTGCTTGCCGGCCTGATCACCGTCGCCCTTTTCGCCGCCACCCCTGCCCTGAATGCCCAAGATCCGGTCTACACCTGGGTGGACGCCAACGGTGTGCGCCATTACGCCCAGACCCCGCCAGATGGGGTGCAGTACGAAACCCGTGGCATCCGCGACCGGACGGTAGGCACTGAAGCGGGACGCGCTCCCGCGGCCCCGACGCGCACCACCGAGGAAGTGATCGCCTGCGACCGCGCCCGGGTGGCGTTGCAGCAGCTGAGCGGCCCGGCGCTCGTGGAAATGGACAAGGACGGCGACGGCAAACCCGAGCCGCTGACGGCGGAAGAGAAGGCCCAGCAGCGCCGCCTCAGCGAGCAGGCCGTCGCGGCCTACTGCCCGCGTGAGGGTGAGGACGCCCCGGCCGCTTCGCCGCAGGGCTGAAGGCGCGGGCCAAGGCCCGCGCTCGGCGCTAGAATGCGGGCTTTGCGTTTTCCGACCGAGCCCGCATGCGCCTTTCGCAGTTCCACCTCAGCACCACCAAGGAAACCCCCGCCGACGCCGAAGTCATCAGCCACCAGCTGATGCTGCGGGCGGGGATGATCAAGAAGCTCGGCGCCGGCCTCTACACCTGGACCCCACTCGGCTTGCGCGCCTTGCGCAAGGTGGAATCCGTGGTCCGCGAGGAAATGGAGCGCGCCGGCGCGATTGAAGTGCTGATGCCAGCCGTACAGCCCAAAGAGTTGTGGGAAGAAACCGGCCGCTGGGCCAAGTTCGGCGGCCAGCTGCTGAAGATCACTGATCGCAAGCAGCAGGAATACTGCTTCGGCCCGACGCACGAGGAAGTCATCACCGACTTCGCGCGCCAGGAACTGGCCAGCTACAAGCAGCTGCCGAAGAACTTCTTCCAGATCCAGACCAAGTTCCGCGACGAAATCCGCCCGCGCTTCGGCGTGATGCGCGCCCGCGAGTTCCTGATGAAGGACGCGTACTCGTTCCACGTCACGCCCGAGTGCACGGCGCGCGAGTACCAGAACATGTACGACGCCTACACGCGCATCTTCACGCGCCTGGGCTTGATGTTCCGCGCCGTGAACGCCGACACCGGCGCCATCGGCGGTTCGGCCTCGCATGAGTTCCACGTGCTGGCCGATTCGGGCGAGGACGCCATCGCGTTCTCCGACACCTCGCAGTACGCCGCGAACGTGGAGCTGGCCGAGGCGGTGGCTCCCGCCGCGCCGCGCGCTGCCGCTTCGGAATCGATGACCAAGGTGGCCACCCCTACGCAGAAGACCTGCGAGGCCGTGGCGGAATTGCTTGGCCTGCCGCTGACGCGCGCCGTGAAGTCGGTGGCCGTGGTCGGTGATGCGAAGGTGCTGGGCGGCACGGGCTTCGTGCTGGCCCTCGTCCGCGGCGACCATGTCGTCAACGAGATCAAGCTGTCGAAGATCGCCGGTCTCGCCGAGCTCCGGCTGGCCACCGAAGAGGAAATCCGCGCCCACCTCGGCGCTTCGCCGGGCTTCCTGGGCCCGGTCGCGCCGAAGCAGCCGATCACCGTCATCGCCGACCGCACCGTGGCCGCGATGTGTGACTTCGTCGTCGGCGCCAATGAAGACGGTTTCCACCTCGCCGGCGTCAACTTCGGCCGCGACCTGTCCGAGCCGACGCTCGTCGCCGACATCCGCAACGTGGTCGAAGGCGACCCCTCGCCGGACGGCCACGGCACCATCAAGCTGGCCCGCGGCATCGAGGTCGGCCACGTGTTCCAGCTCGGCCAGAAGTACGCCGAGGCGATGAAGGCCACCGTGCTGAACGCCGAGGGCAAGGCCCAGGTCATGTACATGGGCTGCTATGGCATCGGCGTCTCGCGCATCGTCGCGGCGGGCATCGAGCAGAACTTCGACGCCAACGGCATCTGCTGGCCGGAGGCGATGGCGCCCTGGCGCGTCGCGGTCTGCATGATCAACCCGAAGGGCGATGCCACGGTCACCGCCGCGGCCGAGGCGCTGTACAACGACCTCGCCGCCCGCGGCGTCGAAGTGGTGCTGGACGACCGCGGCCTGCGCCCGGGCCAGATGTTCGCCGACATCGAACTGATCGGCCTGCCGCACCGCGTCGTCGTGTCGGAACGCGGCCTCTCGGCGGGCACCTTCGAGTACCGCGCCCGCTCGGCGGCGGAATCGGAGAACCTGAGCCGCGAGCAGGTGTTCGAGCGCCTCGGCCTGTAATCCCCCCGGGGAAAACCCCGCCATGAAAACGCCGCGCCCGTCGCGGCGTTTTCATTTGCGCCGGGCCTGATTAGTATCGGGATTCCCCCCGAATTATCGGCTCCGATAATCCGGATAACCCCTTCCCACACCCCGCAAGGAGCCCCGAATGGCCGTTGATCTGGATGGACTGTCGCCCAAGGAACTGGACGCCCTGATTTCCAAAGCCAAGCAGCGCAAGCAGACGCTGGCGAAGCGTTCTTCGCAGGCCGAGGTGAGCAAGGCGCTGGCGGCCACGGCCCGGAAGCACGGCTGGACGCTGGCCGAGTTGTTCGGCACCGGCCCCGGCACGGGCGCATCGAAGGCATCGAAGGCTGCCAAGCCGGCCACTGCGCCGAAGGCGCGCAAGTCGGCGGCCAAGGGCACCAAGGTCGCGGCGAAGTACCGCCATCCGGAAACGGGACAGACCTGGTCGGGCCGCGGCATCCTGCCGAAGTGGATGACCGAGGAAATCGCCAAGGGCCGCAAGCGCGAGGATTTCGCGATCTGAGTGCGGCCCTCCACCCGCCCCACCCGTCGACGCCGGCCTCGTGCCGGCGTCGCCGTTCTCAGAGGTAGCGGCGCGGCGGCACCAGCAGGTTGCCGAACAGCAGGCCCGCGACGAGGGCGATCAGGGCGCTCAACACCGCCACGGCAGTGTCGAGCCCCAGCACCACGTCACGCTCCATCACGAAGTTCAGGCTGCGGAAACCCACGCTGCCCGGCACCAGCAGGATGATGCCGGACACCCGCAGCAGCGCCCCCGGCCGGCGGAAGATCCGCCCGAACGCGTTCGAGACCATGGCCACGCCGAGCCCCGCAAGGAACACGCCACCGGCGAACGCTTCCGACGACAGGCCCGGAATCTGGCCACCGAGGCGCGTGAGCCCATAGCCGATCCACGCGCCCGCCATCACGATCAGGAAATCACGGCGCGCCGCCCCGAACAGCACGGCGAAGGCCGCGGAGCCGACGAGCAGGCCCACCCATTCGGCCCAGGCCGGGAGCTGTGGTGAACTGATCAACTGCGGTTGCCAGCCGAGCGCATGCGCTGCCTGCGTGGCAACGATGGTGCCAAACGTGAGCTTCAGCAGGGCCACCGTCGCCCCGGCGAAGCGCGCGGTGCCCGAGGCCCAGTTCTGGCTGCTGAGCTCGGCCACCGCGGTGGTGAGCATCAGGCCGGGCATCAGCACGATCAGCGAGGCGATGACGACCGTCTGCAACGACAGCGGGGTGAGAAAGGCGGCGATCGCCGAGGCCGTCAACGTGGCGAGCAGTGCGGCGATGGCATCGGAGGCCTCGTGCAGTCGCGGGCGGCTCGACGAGGCCACGCAAAGCAGGCCGATCATCAGCCCGATCACCGCGGACGCCGCGACATCCGCCCAACTGGTGCGCAGCAGGGCCGCGACCGAACCCGAGGCCAAGCCGAACGCCAGCACGGTGATCGCCAGCTTCTCGCGCCCCATCGGCCGATCCAATGCGGTCAGCGCCTGCAGGCCCTCGTCGACCTCCATGCGGCCGTCGGTCACGCGCTCGGCGATGTCGTCCACCATCGCCAGCGCCTTCAGGTTGATGTCGCCCGGCGCCAGCCGGAGCACGCGGGTGATCTCGGCGCCGTCGCTTTTCTGCGGGCTCGAGAACGAGAGGATGATCCCGGTGGGGTTGCACCAGATCTCAGTGCGCACGCCGAGGCGCTTCGACACCGTGAGAACCGCGCCTTCGAGACGGTCGGTCGACATGCCGCAGGCGTGCAGGCGGCGCGCCAGGTCGATGATGAAGTTGCAGCGCTGGCGGAACGGGCTGGTGGCGGCACTCATGGCGCGGAAGCATGGCAGAAAGCCATGCCCATCAACGACAATGCCGGCCATGGGCCTCGGTGAACTGCTTTCCTTGCTGTCCGCGGCCGTCTGGGCCGTGGGCGTGATCCTGTACCGCCAACTCGGCGCGACGCTGCCGCCGCTGCAACTCAACCTGCTGAAGAACAGCCTCGTGCTCGGCATGGTGCTGGTGAGCCTGCCGCTGCTGCACGGCTTCGCCTGGCCCGATTTCAGCGCGAGCCAGCTGGGGCTGGCCCTGCTGAGCGGCTTCATTGGCATCGCCATCGCCGACACCCTGTACTTCCGCGCCTTGAACCAGCTGGGCGCCGGACGCATGGGCGTGCTGGGCAACTTCTACAGCCCGGCGGTGATCCTGCTCAGCGTGGTCTTCCTCGACGAGCGCCTGAGTTTCGTGCAGATGATCGGCTTCGGCCTCGTCAGCCTTGGTGTGTATCTGGTCGCCGAGCGACGCCCCGACGATGCGGGCGGCGGCCGGGCCCTGCTCAAGGGATTGGCGATCGGCTTCTGCGCCATTCTGCTGATGGCCGTGGCCATCGTCCTCGTGAAGCGCACGCTGGAAGCGCAGCCGCTGATGTGGGTGACCGCGGTGCGCATGACCGGCGCCGTGGTCGGCCTGTGGCTGCTGGCCCTCGTCTTCCGCCGTCGGCTCGGGCCGGCGCTGCCGCCGCTCGCTGGCGTGCCGTGGCGGAAGCTGCTGGTCGCCGCCTTCGTCGGGCAGTTCCTCTCGATGGTGTTCTGGCTCGGCGGCTACAAGTTCACGTCGGCCTCGGTGGCAGCTATCCTCAACGAGAGCGCGTCGGTCTTCATCCTGCTGCTGGCCTGGGCCTGGTTGAAGGAACCCCTGAGCCGTCGCGCGCTCGCCGGCGTGGCGCTCACGGTTGCCGGCGTGAGTTGCATGCTGCTGCCCGCCTGAAGGAGCCGAATGGCCGAGACGCCGCACCTGCGCGAAGACCCCGATCAGCCCGGGTGCTGGCGTGCCGGCGGCGATTGGACGTTGGCGCATGCAGCCCGCCTGGAGGCCCTCCCCGCACCTCGCGGCGGCCCCGAAACCGCGCTGATCGACGCCCGCGGCATCGGCCAGATGGATGCCAGCGGCGCGATGCTGCTTTGGCGCCTCTCGCGCGACGCGGGGCTCGACGGCGGGGACGCGCTGCGACTCCGCGACGAACACGCGCCGCTGTTCGCGGCAGTGCAAGACATCTGCGTGAACCCACCACGCGCGGTGGTCAAGGACTACGGCGTTCGCGCGATGTTGTCGCGCATCGGGTTGACGGTCGAGGACTACGCGCGCGAGATCATCGCCCTCGTCGCCTTTGGCGGCGAAGCGCTGTTGACGGCGCTACGCATTGGCTGGAACCCGCGGCGCTGGCGCATCACCTCGACCATCGCCCACATGGAATCGGTCGGCCTCGACGCCGTGCCGCTGGTGCTACTGCTCAGCTTCATGGTCGGCGCCGTGGTGGCCTTCCTCGGGGCCGAGGTGCTGGCGGAGTTCGGCGCCGAGATCTACGTCGTCGAACTGATCGGCATCAGCTTCCTGCGCGAGTTCGGCGTATTGCTCACCGCCGTGCTGCTCGCCGGCCGAACGGCCAGCGCCTTCACCGCCCAGATCGGCGCCATGCAATCGGGCGAGGAGATCGACGCCATCCGCACGCTCGGGCTCGACCCGATGGAGCTGCTGGTTTTGCCGCGCGTGGTCGCGCTGGTCCTGATGCTGCCGCTGCTCACCTTCCTCGCCATGATGGCGGGCATCGCCGGCGGCGTGACCATCGGAACGACGATGCTGGGCATCTCCCCAGAGATGTTCATCGCGCGGCTGCACGAGACCATCGAAGTGCGCCATTTCTTCACCGGCATGGCCAAGGCCCCGGTGTTCGCCCTGGTCATCGGCCTGATCGGCTGCCTCGAAGGCATGCAGGTGCAGGGCACGGCGCAATCGGTGGGCGAGCGCACGACCTCCAGCGTCGTGCAGACCATATCGCTGGTGATCATCATCGATGCCTTCGCCGCGCTGTGGTTCATGGAGATGGGCTGGTGAGCGCCGCCAAAGTCCCCGTGAAGCCCCGGCCCTGCGATTTCTCCACGCCAGCGATCGAGGTGCGCGGGTTGGTGAATGCCTTCGGCTCGCAGGTCGTCCACGATGGCGTCGACCTGACGGTGAACCGGGGCGAGATCGTCGGCGTCGTCGGCGGTTCGGGTTCGGGCAAATCGGTGCTGATGCGCGCCATCCTCGGCCTGCGGCGACCGCAGGCGGGCTCGGTGCGCGTGTTCGGCATCGACGCGCTGGCCGACGACGAGGCCAGCCGGCTCGCCATCGAAACGCAGACCGGCGTGCTGTTCCAGGGCGGCGCGCTGTTCTCTTCGCTCAGCGTGATCGAGAACATCATGGTGCCCCTGAAGGAGCACCACGAACTCTCCGACGACCTGATGCACGCGCTGTGCTGGATGAAGATGCGTCTCGCAGGCCTGCCTTCGACGGCTGCCGAGAAGCTGCCCGCACAGCTCTCCGGCGGCATGAAAAAGCGCGCCGGGCTGGCGCGTGCCCTCGCCCTCGACCCGCCCCTGCTCTTCCTCGACGAACCGACCGCCGGCCTCGACCCGATCGGCGCCGCCGCCTTCGACGACCTGATCCTCAACCTCAAGCGCTCGCTGGGCTTGACGGTCTTCCTCATCACCCACGATCTCGACACGCTGTACGCCATCTGCGACCGCGTCGCCGTGCTGGCCGACCGCAAGCTCGTCGCCTGTGCGCCGATCGCCGAGATCGAACGCTTCGAGCACCCCTGGGTGCAGGAGTACTTCCACGGACCGCGCGGCCGCGCCGCGCGACGCGAGGCCTGAACCATGGAAACCAAAGCCCACCACGTGTTGATCGGCGCCTTCACCCTGGCGGTGGCGGTGCTGGCGATGCTGTTCGCCCTCTGGGCGGCGAAGACCGTCTCCGACCGCCAATGGGACGAGTACGAAGTCGTCTTCACCGAAGCCGTCACCGGCCTCACGCGTGGCGGCGTCGTCCAGTACAACGGCATCGCGGTGGGCGACGTCGCCGAGCTCAAGCTCGACGCCGCCGATCCGAGCAAGGTCGTCGCCCGCATCCGCGTCGGCGCCGGCACGCCGGTGAAGACCGACACGACGGCCAAGCTGGCCTTCGTCGGCCTGACGGGCCTCGTGCAGATCCAGCTGAGCGGCGGCAGCCCGCAGAGCCCGATGCTCAAGGACGCCCATGAGGACGACGGCCTGCCGCGGATCGCTGCGCAGGAGTCGGCGTTCGCGAAGCTGCTGAACTCGTCCGAGGACATCACGACGACCGCCAGCGACGTGCTGATCCGCATCAACCGCATGCTCAACGACGAAACCGTCGAGAACGTCTCGAAGACGATGGCCAACCTCGAGCAGGTGACCGGCACGCTCGCGGCAGAGCGTGGCGAGATCGCCCAGTTGCTGCACGATGCGCGCTCTTCGGCCGAGCGCCTCGATCGCGTCCTCGCCACCGCGGAAAGCACCATGGGCGGGCTCGATCGCAGCGTCGCCGCGCTCGACAAGGACCTGCCGCAGATCCTCACCAAGCTCGACCGCACCCTCACCGAGTTCGAGGCGCTGTCGGGCAACGCGAATGCGCTCGTAGCCGAGAACCGCGGCGCCGTGCAGCAATTCAGCCGGGACGGCCTCACCCAGGTCGGGCCGACGCTTGCCGAATTGCGAAGCGTGCTGCGGCAGTTGAACCGCGCCGCCGCCAAGATCGAAGAACGCCCGTCCAGCCTCGTGCTGGGCAGCTCCACGCCCGAGGAGTTCACGCCGTGAGCCTGCGCCGAACCGCCCTGCCCCTCGCTCTCGCGGCCTCACTCGCGGGCTGCCTCTCCCTTGGCGACAAGGCCGATCTCGTGGTCTACGCCCCGCAGGTTTCGGTGGTGCCGGACGAGTCGTGGCCGAAGCTCGACCGGACGCTGGCGATCGCCGAACCGAATGCGAGCACCCTGCTCGACAGCAACCGCATCGCCGTGCGGCCCAAGCCGGCGACGCTGCAGGTCTACAGCGGCGCGATCTGGGCGGACAGCGCACCGGACCTCGTGCAATCGGCGCTGGTGGGCAGCTTCGCGGACCATGGCCACTTCCGCGCCGTGGTGCGACCCACCGACGGGCTGGGCGCCGACCTGCTGCTGCGCCTCGACCTGCGCCACTTCGAGGCGGCGTACGCCGAGGAGGCGAAGACGCCGACCGTTGTCGTGGAGCTCCAAGCCACGCTTGTCGACCAGCGAACGCACCAGGTGGTCGGCAGCCGCCGCTTCCGCGCTGAACAGGCCGCCGAGCGGGAGAAGCTCCCGGCGGTCGTCCCCGCCTTCGAAGCCGCCCTCGGCGAGGTGGCCACGGCGATGATGCCGTGGGTCCTCGAGACCGCGAAGGACGACTGAGCCCGCGTTACGCGGGCTAGCGCTTTCAGTTCCCCGCGCAGCCCTGCAGGGTGCCGAGCGGCGTCACGGTATCGTTCGCCGCCCACGTGCCGGCCACGCCGGCCGTGTAGGTGCCCGTGAGCTGGATGCGTTGCAGCGTGCCGCTGCCCACCGTGCGCGTCAGCGTGCCCACCGTGCTGCGCACCGGGTTGCCCGTGCGATTGCACAGCGGGCAGGCACCGGTGTTCTGCGACAGCGTTAGCGTCTCGGTGACCGCGCCAATGCCGTTGCGCTCCGCAATCAGGTAGCGGGGCACGCCCTGCGCGTCGTAGCCGAACACTGTGTAGAACTCGTAGTTCGGGAACAGCTGCACGCTATAGCCCGAACCCGCCCGCGCCGGGTCGAACCAGTGGCCGCTGGCATTCAACGGCGCCCCCGCGAACGTCGGGCAACCGCCACCGAAGTTCTCGTAGGCCTCGCTGCCGGTTTCGCCGTCCAGCGTGTAGCTGAAGGTGAAGGCGCTCGTCGAACGCGGCGTCACCGTCGCTTCGCCCACGGGGGTGAGGAAATTGCTGCTGCCGTTCCACGCGCTGCGGAAGATCGTGCCGCGCCAGAGGCCCGTGGCGCCTGGCGCCGCGCCCTGCAGGTAGTACCAGGTGGTCGTCCCGTCCTGCAGGTAGGTGTACCAGAGCCCTGCCCACTGGCCGCCCGCGGGGTAAAGGAACAGCCCATTGCCCGAGCGCTGCGGGTTGTAGAAACCGCCAGGGCGGAGCTGCGGGCCGGTGCCGGTCAGCGTCGCGCGCACCGTCAGGTCCGCCGTGCCGCCGGTCGCGTTCACCGGCGTCACGTACCAGCGCCCGGCGGCGGGATTGTTGACCGTGAGCGATTCACTGCCCGAAGGCGTCACGGCACTCGCGATCGCGAGGTTGCGGGCCGGCGCGCTCGGCACCGTCGGCGTCGCGCTGCTGGCCGCAGGCGTGTCGACCCGTGCGAGATGCAGGTCGACGTTCGACGCGCTGGTCGTCGTCACCTCAAGCCGCGTCAAGCCCGGCGGGACGTCGATGTAGAGCCCTTCGTTCGCAGCGGAGGACGCGAGCCCCATGGCGTAATCGACGCCACTCAGCAGGGCGAACGGCACCGCCGCACCGGCGCAGCGCTCGATCCGTACCGGCACCCAGCCCAGCGAGGTGTTGGCGTCCGACTTCACTTCCAGCCAACCGCCGCGCACCTGGCCCGGCGCCAGCGTGGCGTCGTTCCAGACAAGGCGCATCGGGAACTCCGCATTCGCCGCCACGGCACCGGGGCCAGTGGCAACCAGCTGCCGCTGGGCCAGCGGACGATCCACCTGCACCTCGAACAGTTCAGCCCGCGCGTTCTGAGCCCCGCTGCGCGAGTGCAGTCGCACCCAATAGCGGGCCGTCGCATTGGCCGCCTGGTTCACCACCAGCTCGCAGCGCTCCGCCACCGACGACATCGCCGCCGCGCACGCGACTTCGCTGCTGTCGGCTTGGCCGTTGTTGTTGGCGTCCAGCCCGAGGTAGACGTCGACATCGCCCCCGGACAGCGAACGCGCGTCGACGAACACCCGCCATGCGCGGGCGGATGGAGTGGCGGCGAAGGTCCGGAGCGTCGTCGAATTGCCGCCCGTGTCGAACGGTGTCTCGGGTGTCGTGTCGGCGGACATCGAGGGCGAAACCACCACTGGAGCCACCAACCCATGGGCGTCGAAGCGGGCGGCAGGCAGCGCCGAAAGTCCCGACATCGACACGATCTGGTGGCCACGGTCACGGCTCACCGAGAGCGACACATTGCTCTCCTCTACCGGGAGTCGGAGGAATTGCACGTTTGCCTCGCTGCAGCGTCCGCCCACTTCACAAAGGCGATAGCGCAGGTTGTCCTCCCCCAGCGTCGATCCAGGCGTGTAGAGCACTCGATCATCCGACACGTCCTGCGGAGTGCCGTTGGTCGACACTGATGCCGATCCCCGGCTTGGCGGCACCACCAGACTGAGGCTTCCCCCGACGAGGCGGGGAGCGGTAAACACGTCGTTGTCCAAGACCTGCACCGTCGCCTGCGTGCTGGCCCTGCCGATCGAAACGCGGTCGGCGCGGACAGCGAAGGCCGGCATGCTGCCATCGTCATCGAGGATGGTCACCAAGCCTTCGCCATCGCCGATCAACGCATTGACTGGAGCGCTCGCCACGACTCGGAAACGCTCATCAGACTCCGGCGTCACATCGCCGTTGACGACCACCGTGAACACCGCCGAGGTCTGCCCCGCGGGCACAGTGACGGTCGCAGTGCGCGCCACGTAGTCGCCCAGCTGCACGGCGGAGTCGTCGGCCGTGGACAAGGTAACCGAGACCCCTCCGGCAGGTGCCGGTGCGGAGAGTTGCAGGGGCACGTCCACGCTGCGGGTGCCGCTGTTGCCTTCAGTGATGCTGGCATCACCCACGCTGGCCATCGCGAGTCCGCTGTTCGACACGTTGGCGTTCCAAATTCGCCGATGCACGAGATCCGAACCCGCCATCGCCGCACGGACGAGCGCCGTGGTGTCGGTGGCGCGCAGTTCGATCTGGCGCGTCGCGGGCCCGCCCGTGCCGGGCTGGAAGGTGAAACTGGTGCCATTCGCGCCATTGACGGCCACGCCGTCGACGTACCACTGCAGGCTCACCGAATCCGGCTGCGGGCGCAGCACGCTCGCCGAGAACACCTGCGAGCCGCCCGCCGCGACATTGACGGTGGTCGCCGTGGACGGGCTTTCGCTGCCCGGCTCGATCAGGTCGATGCCGGCCGAGGGCGTGCCCCAACCACCGCGGTACAGCCGCAGCACGTACTCCTGCGAGCACACGGAACAGAATTGTCCGCCGAGGCTGCGCATCGCGCAGTTGTTCGCGGGGCGGTGCATGCCGGTGGTCTGGTAACGCGCGCCCACGAACAGGCCGATGCCCGCCGTGCCGGCTGGCGTGGGGATCGCGTTGCCGGGCGTGATCCACGAGGCCCATTTGATGCTGCCCGCCACCGTCTGGTCGGTCACGTTCGCTTCGCAGGCGCGCGTGCCGCTGACATCGCTGCAGGCCGGGAAACCCGGGTAGGCGGTGGTGTACTCGTCGGCCAGTCGGTGGAAGGTGTGGCCGTACTCGTGCACGACGATGAGGCGCGCACTGGTGTTGGTGGTGGTGACCGAGATGCTGCCGCCCGCGCCGCCATACACCGGGTCGTTCACCAGCACGATGATCTCGTCCCAATTCGGGCTGGCGCTGGCGGCCGCGAGCACCTTGCTGTTGTTGACCGTCACCAGTCGGTGGATCTGGCTGGTGCAGAAGCGGCCGTCGAAGGCGGTGTCGACGAAGGTGTTGGCGCGCGGGTCGCTCTGCGCGGCCGTCTCGGCGCAGCAGCTCGTGGTCGTGCAGCCGGCCTGGTAAGGCGGATGGTCGGCGCCGCTCTGCGCCGAGGCGGTGAACAGCGAGGTCCAGTTCACGAAGCTCGCGTACTCGCGGTACGGCGAGAAGCCGAACATCGCGACGCGCATGTTCTCGACGTCGGTGGCGAAGGTCGACGCCTCGGCGGCGGTGTAGCCATCGCCCATCACCAGCAGGTCGACGCGGTTCGACGAGGGGCCGCTGGCGGTGCCGCGGTCGCCGCCCGACGCGCTCTGCGGCTCGGCCTCGGGCACGGAAGGAATCGGCAGCGAGGCGGCCTCGCGCTCCACGATGCCGAGGTCGACCGTGGTCTCGCGGCCAAGATTCGACAGCGTCAGCTCACCGCCGACACCCGCCGGAACGCGGACCACGAACGCGCGCTCCACATCGGGGGCGACACGACTTTCGATGGCGCCGTCGACACCGTTGGCGGCGAACTCGCCGCGGATGAAGCGCGGCACCTCGACGACGGTGCGCCAACCTTCGGCCTCGACGACGAGTTGGTCGGGGTTCGCACGGGCCAGCGCCAGCGCACCGGCGCTGTCCACCGCGCGATCACCGTCCAGCGCCACGCGCCGGTGGAAGACGGTCTCAGGTCGGCCTTCGGCGTCGAGGCGCACGACGAGGTAATGCCCCGCAAGATCCTCCTGGACCGGCAGGGCCACGACGGGGGCCAACACCCCTGCTGCGGCGATGATCAAGCCGCCCCGCAGGGCGCCGCGCATCGTTGCGCCGCCGATCACGGCGCGCAGTCTTGACGTTCGCCCAGCGCGGTCACGCTGTCGTTCGCCGCCCACGTACCGGGCACACCGCCCACGTAGCTCGCGTTCAACGTGAAGCCGCTCAGCGCGCCGTTGGCGAAGCGCCGCTCGATCGTGCCGACCTGGGTCCGGATGGGGATGCCACTGCGGGCGCAGAGCGGGCAGAAGCCGGCGTTCTGACCCAGCGGGAGGCTCTCTGTCGCGGCGCCGGCGCTGTTGCGCTCGGCCAGCAGGTAACGCGGCACGCCGCGCGCGTCATAGCCGAACACGGTGTAGAACTCGTAGTTCGGGAACAGTTGCACGCTGTAGCCGCTGCCTGCCCGCGCCGGATCGAACCAATGGCCACTGGCATTGACCTGCTGGCCGCCGATGGTCGGGCAGCCGCGGCCGAGAGCGCTGAGGGGCTCGGAACCGGTCTGTCCGTCCAGCGTCCAGGTCCAGGTGAAGGCGTCTGGCCCGGTCGGCGTCGCCGTGGCCTCGCCCACCGCGGTCAGGCTGTTGGCGCTGCCGTTCCAGGCGCTGCGGAACATCGTGCCCCGCCACACGCCGTTGGCACCTGGGCGCGGCCCCTGCAGGTAGTACCAAGTGCTGGTGCCGTCCTCGAGATAGGTGTACCAAAGGGCCGCCCAATCGGGCCCGGCGGGGTACACGAACACGCCGTGGCCGGAACGATCGGCGTTGAAGTAGCCGCCCGGACGCACGCTCGGCGGCGCCGCGGTGATCGACGCCGTGACGGTCGCATTGGCCGCCGCGCCGGAGGCGTTCACCGGCGTGATGTACCAGCGACCGGCGGCCGGGAACGCCACGGTGACCGATTCGTTGCCGGTTGCGCCATTGCCCACATGCGAGGCCTCGCCACGCGCCGGTGCAACGGGAATGGACGGCACGCCCGGACCGCTGTTCCCCGGGCGACGCGCGAGGTAGACGTCGACGTTGGCACTGCTGCCCGTGGTGACCCGCAGTTCGCTCGCACCGACGGGCACGTCAATGAACATCGCGTCATGCGCTTCCCCGACCACGAGCCCGACGGTTTCCGCGCGGCCGTGTGCCAACGAGAGCGCGCCCCTCGGGCCAGCGACACGAGTCAAGGTGTAAGGAATCACGCCCATCGGCTGCTGGCCCGGCGCAGCGGACACAAGCACCGCGCCGCGGCGGACTTCGCCCACGGCCCAGGTCGGGTCGTTCCAACCGACCCGCACCGCCGAACCCTGCCCGACCGAGGCATTGCCGGGGCCAGTCGCGGTGAGGCGGGCGTTCTCGCCGGTGGTTGCAGCGGTCAGCGGCAGCACGCTGTGGCGCACCACGAAGTCGCCTGTACCGGAGCGGTTCCACACCATCGCCCAGTAGGCCTGCGCCCCCGGATCGCCGTAGTGCTCGACGTCGAGCACGCAGCGGGTGGTCGACTCGCAAATCTGGTTGCGCGATCCGGGGCCGCCACCATTGCCGACGATCAGCGAGGCCTGCGTTCCTTCCGGCACCTGCAGTTCGACCTCGATGCGAACACGCGTGCGCTCGCTGCCGGCCGGTGCCGGCACGCTGATCGCGTGCCAGCCGACGCCGTTGGTCAAGTTGTCGTATCGGTCGGTCGGCGTGGGATCGGCGGTGAGTGTGTAGCGGGTGGTGGTGAGGCCGACGAGGCGCGTGCCGGCGAACCGTGCATTCGGCGAGGCCAGATTGAGGCCCGGCACGGCCAGATCGAAGAAGCCGCGATCGCTGTCGACGTTGCGCGTCTGCGCGGCCGGCAGGCCCGTCACCGGGGCGCGCAGCGCCACCGGCAGGGTCAGCGCCTCGTCCGCGCTGCCACCGACGCGGGCGATGCGGATGCTGCCGTACAACCAGCGCCCGTAGAGGCCGGGATCATCGATGCGGGCACTGAACTGCAACGCCCGACTGGCCCCCGAGCCGACGGTGAACTCCGTCTCTGCCGGCGTCAGCGTGACGCCCGCCGGCACGGTGAAGGTCGTGCGGTAGCTGGCACCGCCGATGAGGTCGGTCACCGTGCGCGTGAGTGGCGAACACGTGGGACTGCAAGCACCGAACACCATCGACGGAAGATTGAGGCTGGCCTGTGCGCCACTGCCCGACAGGAACTGCCCAGGCGGCACCACGAGGGCCAGTGGCGCGCGCAGCGCGCGAGCCACGTCGATGCGGCCCGCGCCCTGCTCGTTGGCCGGCACGCCCGCACCGCCGACACGCCGCGCCACGGTCGTCCGGGCGGTGCCCATCAATGCGGAAATGATCTGGTCGGCGCGCCACGAGGGCTTCGCTCCGCGCAGCAAGGCGGCTGCGCCGGCCACGTGCGGCGAGGCCATCGAGGTGCCGGAGAGCGTGGCGTCGCCAGTGCCCTGATGGGAGGCCGACAAGATGCTCGACCCGGGCGCCGCGAGGTCGGGCTTGATGACCCCGGGCAGCACGGGCGACGGACCGCGAGCGCTGCTCGTGTTCAGCACATCGGCATTGGCCTCGAGGATTTCCATTTCCGCGCCGTCGATGGCAGCGGTGTGGCCGCTGCCATTGCCCAGCCACTGCAGCAGGGCCTGGGCATCGGCCCAGCCAAGGTGCGTGGTCGGGATGCTGTGCTCGTCGGCAATGGTCGATTCGCCCTCCGCCGCTGTGTTCAGCAGGACGGTGCCCGCGCCCCCGGACAAGCGGACGTTGTTGCTCTTCGCCACGCGGGCCTGCACGCCGCGGTTGCAGACCACCACCTGGCCGTTCCAGCGGTTTGCCGGCCAGGGGTTGCTGGCGCCATTCACCGGCAGGTTGAGGTCGCCGCTGCCCTGGCTGCACAACGGGTGCGCGGGATCACGGACCAGCGGCGCCGGGCCCACGCCGAGCGTGAGGCCTTGGCCGACCATCACGCCTCCGTTCGGCGCGGCCGTGGCACCGCCGCTGAGCCGCACGCGGTTCACGTAGCGGCGGCCGTGGGTGGTGTTGGCCACCGAAAGCACCCAAGGCGAATCGCTGGGGCTGCGCACCGTACCGACGTCTGGACCGCTGTTGCCGGCGGAAACGGCGACGACGATGCCGGCAGTGCGGGCGTCGAGCATGGCCAGCGAACTGCTGTTCGACCAGGGACTCACGTTGCTGCCGCCGATCGAATAATTGATGACGTCGACGCCATCGATCACCGCTTGGTTGAGCGCGGCCAGCGTCCAACTGCCCGCGCAGCCGTCCTCGCAGGCCTTGTAGGTGATGAGGTTGGCGCGCGGGGCCACGCCGCGGATCTGGTAGTTCAGCTGAGCGCCGTTGGCGTAACTCTTGACGATGTTCACCGCGTTGCCGACAGCAGTGCCCGCAACGTGGGTGCCATGGCCGTCGAGGTCGATGCCGGTATTGGCCTCCTCGTCGCCGCTGCCCGTCGTCATGTCGTAGATGCCGATCAGCTTGTTGTTGCACGTCGCCGCGGCGGTGCCGCACAGGCCGAGGAAGGTGCCCCTCGGGTTCGTGTGCGTGTAGCCGTCGACGGGCGACACCGCCGCGAACTGCGGATGCGTCGGGTTGATGCCGGAATCGATGATGCCGACGACCACGCCCTCGCCGCGCGAGGCCACGCCGGCTGCGCCCGTCCAGACGTCTGGCGCGCGGACCAGCGCCGTGGACACGTCGTCCTGCAACTGCTCGATTCGTTCGCGCTCGACGCCGACGACGCCGGGCAACGTGGCCATCACAGCGGCTTCCTCGGCGCTCAACCGGAGCGCCACGCCGTTCAACACGGCGTCGTAGACGAAGGCCGGCTCGAGCGGACGCCCCAACTGCGCGGCGGCGGCATCGAGGCGGGCTTCGCGTCGATCCGCCAGTTCCTGGCGGTAGGCCTGCACCGCGCTCGAGGCCATGTCGAGGCGCGGCGCGCCGGTCATGGAAGGCGATGTTGCAGCGAGCGTCTTGCCACCCCGCTTCACTTGGACACCGGTGTACGAAGCAAGCGCAGGCTCGGCGAAACGCACGATCCACATCGAGCGTTGCGCCGCATCTTCGGCACTGGAAGCCGCCGGGGCTTCTGAGGCGGAGGCGACCGCCAGGGACAGGGAGAGCGCGAGCAGGGAACGACGAACGGGCATCACGGGGGCGGCATCCTTCGTAGACCGTCCGATGTTAACCAAGCGCATTCTCCGGCTTGTCAACGAATCACGGCGCCCGTCACAAAAAACAACACCCCGGCCGAAGCCGGGGTGTCGGGAAAAACCCGAAGCCGAAGGGGCGCCGTCAGGGCGTGCACCCCTGGAGGCTGCCGAGGGCGTTGACCGGTTCGTTCGCCGTCCAGGCTCCCTGCACGCCGTTGACGAACGCCCCGCTCAGGGTGATGTTCGAGAACGTGCCGCCCGAGACGCTGCGCGAGAACGAGCCGATAGTGCTGCGCGTCGGCGTTCCGGTTCGGATGCAGAGCGGGCAGAAACCGTTGATCTGCTCGAGGTTCATGGTCGCAGTCGCGCCACCGAAGCTGGTGCGTTCGGCAATGAGGTAGCGCGGAATGCCGAGGCTGTCGTAAGCGAACACCGTGTAGAACTCGTAGTTCGGGAACATCTGCACGCTGTAGCCGGAGCCCGCCGTCGCTGGGTTGAACCAGTGCGAGCTCACGTTCAGCGGGCTGCCGGAGAGCGTGGGGCAACCGCCGCCGAAGTTCCGGAAGGCCTCGGAGCCGGTTTCACCATCGAGGTTGTACGAGAAGGTGAACTCGTTCGTGGCCGTCGGGCTGACGGTCGCGCTGCCCACTTGCACGAGGGTGTTGGCACTGCCGTTCCACGCGCTGCGGAACAGCTGCCCGGACCAGAAGCCGTTCGCTCCCGGGGCAGCGCCCTGCAGGTAGTACCAGGTCGGGGTGCCATCGGCGAAGTACGTGTACCAGAGGCCCGCGAGCTGGCTGCCCGCCGGATAAAGGAAGAACCCGTGACCGCTGCGCTCGGGATTGAAGTAGCCGCCCGGCCGGATGCTCGGGGCCGTGCCGGTGATGTTGGCGCGGAGCGTGAGGTTGGCGGTGCCGCCCGAGGCGTTGACCGGGGTCAGGTACCAGCGACCCGCTGCCGGGTTCGCCACCGTCACCGTCTCGTTGCCGCTCGCCGTCATCGCGCTGGCGTTCGCGGCGTTGCGCGCCGGTGCCGCCGAGATCGTCGGGACGGCAGAGTCCGGCACGATTGGCGCGACGCGGGCGAGGTACAGGTCGACGTTGGCGCTGCTCGTGGTGGTGACGGTGAGCTGGGTCGCCCCGGCCGGCACGTCGATGTAGGCGTACTCCTGAGCGGCACCAGCCGGCAGCATCATCGGACGATCGACGCCCGCCGACAGGGCGAACGGCGACGGCGTGGCCGAACTGCGCGTGAGCTTGAACGGCACGCGGATCGCGTTGACGCCGGGGCCGCGATCGACGAGCAGGAAGCCGAAGCGGGACTGGCCGTTTAGGAAGGTCGGATCATCGTAGACAAGGCGCGCGGTGAAGTTGGCATTCAACGGCACGCTGCCCGGGCCGGTCGCCTTCTGGCGCTCCGAGGGCACGCTGTCGATAGCGGCGATCTCCAGAAGCGCCGCGTTGCTGGCGCCCGAGGCGCTGGCGGTCCAGTTCTGGACGAGGCCCCAAACGGTCTTCGGCACATTGTTGCCGCTGTGCTCCACCGTGATCGAACAAGTCTCGGTCGCGCGCGGCGAGAGGCTCTTGCAGCGCTGCTCGCCCTTATCGGGCTGGCCGTCGGCGTCGTCGTCGACGCCAACGTAGAGGTCAAGGTCCTGTGCCGCCGGCGACGAAGCCGGCGCGAGCGTGACGCTAACCTTCACCGTATGCGAGCGGCCGTCGCTGAAGTTGATCGACACGTTCTGGAAAAACACACCATCCGAAAGGTTGTCGTAGGGATCGTCGTTGTTGGTGTCCTGCAACAACGCTTGCTGACGAGACACCGGCACGATCAGTTCTGTCGCGGAGAAGCGGGCGTTGCCGAGGCTGATGACATTGCCGAGGTTGAAGTCGACGAAGCCGCGGTCGCCGCTGACCGTCCGGACTTGCAGCTCCGGCACCGCGCCGGAGGACAGGTAGATCGCGACGGGAAGGACGAGATCGGGAGTGCCGCCGCCAACGCGGCGCAAGGTCACCGATCCGTACTCCCAGGTGTTCAAGGCGCTCTGGGCGGTCGTGCTGAAGCGGAATGACAACGCCTGCGAGCCACCCGCCCCCAGCGTGAAGGTGCTTGGCGTCGCGGTCATGGCGAGCGACGAGGGCAAAGAGGCGATGATCTGGTACTGCCCGCCGGTCGTGCCGGGCATGGTCGAGACCGTGCGCGCAAAGGTGCAGGTCTCGACGCAGTTCGCTTCGGCGAGCGACGGCAGGTTCAACGAGGAGGACGCGCCCTCGCTGGCGCTACGGAAGGCGCCAGCGGGCACGGTGAAGGCCAGCGAGGCGTTGACGGCCAGCGAGACGTCCACCGTCCCCGCGCCACGGTCATGCGGCGTAGTGGCGGCGCCACTCGCGATCTCGACGATGCTGGCGGCACGCGCGGTGAGGGCAAGGGCGGAAGCGATCTGGTCGGCATTCCAGCTTGGGCGTGCCCCCGCGATCAGGGCGGCAGCACCCGCGACATGCGGCGTGGCCATCGACGTGCCGCTCAGTTCGATGAGGGAGTTGCCTGTTCGGCCGGCGGCCCGGATCGCGACGCCGGGCGCGGCGAGATCGGGCTTCAACGCGCCCATCGGAGTGACCGGCCCCCGGGCGCTAGTGCTGGCCAGGCGGTCTCCGGCACCACCGCGATCATGAGTGACCGACGCCACTCCCAGCACCCAAGGGGCGTTGGCCGGCGAGCCCAGCGAGCCCGGGGCTGGGCCATCATTACCGGCAGCAGCCGCCACGACGATGCCGGCCTCGCGCGCCGCCAAGAAGGCCTCCTCGTCGGAATTCACCGCGCCGCCGACGGTCAACCACGGGTCCGACGGCAGGCCGCCGATCGAATAGTTGATGACGTCGACCTGGTCGGCGACGGCGCGGTTGATCGCGGCCAGCAGCTGGCTACCCGAGTTCGGGCCGCAGTTCCGGTCCGAAGCGGTCGATCCGCAGCCGCGGTAGGCGATCAGGTTGGCGCGCGGCGCGACGCCGCTCAGGTTGACCGGCGCGCCGTCGATGGTGGTGGTGACGGGGTTGCCGACCGCCGTGCCGGCGACGTGCGACCCGTGGCCATCCGGATCCGGCGTGAATGCCGCGGTCCCGCTCGCGCCCCCGGAGACGAAGTCATAGACGCCGATCAGCTTGTTGTTGCACACACCGGCATTCGCCGGCGTCGCGCACCACCCGAGCAAGGCCCCTTTCGGATTGGTGTGGGTGAACCCGCTGGCTGTGGCCGCGAAGGACACGTGGGTTGGATTGATGCCGGAATCGATCACGCCGACGACCACCCCCTCCCCGCGACTCGCAACACCCGTCGCGCCGCTCCAGACGGACGGTGCCTTGATCCAGGTCGGGCCGCGATCGGTCATCGTGCGGCGCTCGAAGTCCGGGGTTACGGCGCGGATGCCGGGCATGCCGGCCAACGTCGCCGCCTCGGCGGGCGTCAGGTCGAGGGCAACGCCGTTGAGCGCGTGCTCATAGACGAACCTGGGCTCCAGCGCGCGGCCGAGCGTGGCCGACGCCGCCTCAAGGCGCTGCTCGCGCAGGGTGGCGATGTAGGCGAGGTAAGCCTCGGCCTCGGGGCGCTCGGGGTCGTACTTCGGCTGGCCCGTCAACGCGATCGACACCGGCGCCAAGGCTGGACGGCGACCGTCCTTGGCCTGGAAGCCGCGGAACAGCGGGGCGGCCGGCTCGTCGAAACTGACGATGTAGGAACGATGGCCCACCGCTTGCGACGTCGTGGAAGCGGGTAGCGGGCGATCATTACGGGCATCGAGTGGCGTGGCAGCGGGAAGCGCCAAGGTGATCGCGGCGGCGAGGATAAGGAAACGCATGGGGGGTCCTGCAAATGATTCAGAGGCTGAAGCGAACCTGAGTGTAGCGGCGCGTTGACATGATTCCATGATTGCGAGCCGCCGCCCTCCAGACCGCCAACTGGGTCACCGTGCCGAAACGCACGAGGCGGCCATCGGCTGACACGTTCGTCGTGGACACCCGACCGCGGCGGCCGCTAGCATCCGCGCCGATGGATTCCGCGCCCGCGGCCCTGCTCGTCGCGCGGGGCCTCACCTACCACCGCAATCAGGACCCGATCTTCGGGCCCCTCGACCTTCACGTCGATGCCGGGGAAGCGGTGCTGGTCCGGGGCGGCAATGGCGCTGGGAAAACCACCCTTCTGAAGGTGCTGGCCGGCTTGCTCGAAGCCACCGGCGGCAGCGCGACCCTGCTGGGTGCCCCTGTCGATACCGACCACCTCGCCCGCCACTGCGCCTACCTCGGCCATCGGCTCGGCCACAAGGCCGAGCTCGGCGGCCTCGACAACCTCCGATACGCCGCCACGCTGCAAGGCCGACCGCGGACCGACGCCGATCTGGAAGCCGCACTCGCCGCCGTCGGCCTGGCCGGCTACGAGGACAGCCCCGCGGGGCGGATGAGCGCCGGGCAGAACAAACGCCTCGCGTTGGCGCGCCTCTCCTTGCATCCCGGCAAGCTCTGG
Organism: Silanimonas sp.; assembly: GCF_027531545.1. Classification (GTDB taxonomy): domain Bacteria; phylum Pseudomonadota; class Gammaproteobacteria; order Xanthomonadales; family Xanthomonadaceae; genus Silanimonas. The sequence continues at coordinate 362,168 of NZ_JAPZSC010000006.1, forward strand.
CTGATGGACGAGCCCTACGCGAACCTCGACCTCGACGGCATCGCGCTGGTCGACCGCATGGTCGGCGCCCACACGGCGGCGGGCGGCGCGGCCTTCATCACCACCCACGGGGCCTACGCAGCCCCGCCGGGCCGGGTGCGCGTGATCGAACTCCATGGCGGCCGGGCATGAGCGGCGGATCACTCCCGGCATCCCCGGTGAGCTGGGCGGCGGTGGCCCGCGCCCAGCTACGCCGTGACCTCAGCCTCGTCTGGGCCCGTCGCGGGGATGCCCTGCAGCCCCTGCTGTTCGCGCTGATGACCGCCAGCCTGTTCCCGCTCGCGCTGGGCGCCGAGCCCGGCAAGCTCGCGCCGCTCGCCGCCGGCGTGCTGTGGGTCTGCGTTCTGCTGTCCGGGCTGCTCGGGCTCGATGCGCTGTTCCGTTCCGATACGGAGGACGGCGGGCTGGAGCAGTTGCTGCTTTCGCCAGCGCCATTGGTCCTGCTCGTCGGCGTTCGCGTGTTGGTGCACTGGCTGACGACCGCCCTACCCCTGCTGCTCGTCGCACCGCTGCTGGCCTCGATGCTGCAGTTGCCGATGTCGCTGCTGCCCATCCTGATGGCCTCGCTCGCGCTCGGCACGCCCCTGCTGAGCCTGATCGGTGCCGTGGTCGCGGCGCTCACGGTCGGGGTGAAGCGCTCTGGTATCCTGCTGCCCCTGCTCGCCCTGCCGCTTTATGTGCCGGTGCTCGTCTTCGGTGCAGGCAGCGTTGCGGCCGCGGCCGAGGGCTACGACGCGCTCGGCGCCCTGCTGCTGCTGGCCGGGGCGCTGGTGTTGGCGCTCGTGCTCGCGCCACTTGCCGCGGCGGCAGCCCTTCGGATCGCGCACACATGAATGCCCTGCTGCTCTGGTTCCATCGCACCGGCTCGCCGCCCAATTTCGACCGCTTCTGTGCACGCTGGGTCCCGTGGTGTTTCGCGGCGGCCGTCGCCCTGCTGCTGCCGGGTCTCTACGGCGCGCTGTTCGCGGTGCCGACCGACTACAAGCAGGGCGACAGCTTCCGCATCCTCTACATCCACGTGCCGGCGGCATGGTCGGCGATGTTCATCTTCGTCGCCATGGCGGTGCAGGCCTTCATCGCCCTGGTCTGGCGCATCAAGGCCTGCGAGACCCTCGCCGTCGCCGCGGCGCCCGTCGGCGCCGCCTTTGCGGCCATTACGCTGATCACCGGCTCGATATGGGGCCGCCCCACCTGGGGCACGTGGTGGGAGTGGGACCCGCGCCTCACCTCGATGCTGGTGATGTTCTTCCTCTACATCGGCGTGATCGCCCTGCACAACGCGATCGAGGACCGCCGGGCCGCGGCGCGTGCCGCATGCTTCCTTGCACTCATCGGCGTGATCAACGTGCCGATCGTGCATTTCTCCGTGGACTGGTGGAACAGCCTGCACCAGGGCGACACCATCAACCTGACCCGCGGCGAATCGCAGATGCACGCCTCGATGCTGTGGCCGCTGATCCTCACCACGCTGGCCACGAAGTTCTGGTTCGTCGGATCCCTGCTGCAGCGGGCCCGCGTGCTGAACCTCGAGAACGAGTCCGCCCAGCCGTGGGCAAAGGCCCTGGCCATGGAGGCGCGCTGATGGAGCATCTTCACGGCTGGTTCGTCGCCGCGGCCTATGCGATCGCCCTTGTGATCCTGGTTGCCGACGCGCTCTTGCCACGCATCAAGTTCAAATCGCTGCTGCGCGGCATCCTGCTGCGCGAACGCCGCGCCTCCGCTTCGAAGACCGAGTCCCCATGAACCCCACCCGCCAACGCCGCCTCTGGATGGCCCTGCTGGTCCTGCTTGCCGCTGCTGTCGGTGGCGGGCTCATCGTCTGGGCCCTGCAGCGCAACGTCACCTTCCTGCACTCCCCGACCGCCGTGCGCGAGGGGAAGGTGCCGGAAGATGCGCGTTTCCGACTCGGAGGCGTGCTGCTAGAAGGCAGCGTAAAGCGCGAGACGGGCTCGCTGCGCGTCGCCTTCGAGGTCACTGACCGGTTCAACAACTACCCGGTGGTCTACGACGGCATCCTCCCGGACATGTTCCGCGAAGGGACCAGCGTGATCGCCACGGGCCGCATCCGCGACGGCCAGCTGGTGGCCGACGAGGTGCTGGCCAAGCACGACGAGCAGTACATGCCGAAGGAAGTAGCGGACGCCATTGCCGCGGCGCAGGAACAGGGCGAGGCAAAGGCCGCCGCCGATGCGCCCGCTGATGGCGACACGCCGCCGGACGCTGCGGCACCGCCGGCCGAAGCGACGACCTCGGGCGGCACCTACTGATGCTGCCCGAACTCGGCAACCTCGCCCTGCTGCTGGCCCTCTTGCTGGCGGTCGCGCTGGCCGCGCTGCCGCTCGCCGGCGCCCAGAAGGGCAATGTCGCGTGGATGAGCCTCGCGCGCCCGCTCGCCTACGGCCAACTGGCGCTGATCGCCATCTCGTACGCGATCCTGACCTGGGCCTTCATCGACCACGACCTGTCGGTGGCCTACGTTGCGAACAACTCGCACATCAAGCTGCCGATGATGTACCAGATCAGCGCCGTGTGGGGCGGGCACGAAGGCTCGCTGCTGCTCTGGGTGCTGATCCTCGCCATCTGGATCGCCGCCGTGGCGCGGTTCTCGCGCTCGCTGCCGCTGCCGGTGATCGCCCGTGTGCTCGCGGTGATGGGTCTGATCGCGGTGGGCTTCCTCAGTTTCACCGCCTTCACCTCCAATCCGTTCGAGCGCCTGTTGCCGGCCGCGACCGAGGGGCGTGACCTGAACCCGCTGCTCCAGGACCCGGGCCTGATCTTCCATCCGCCGCTCCTATACATTGGTTACGTGGGCTTCGCTGTGGCTTTCGCCTTCGCGGTCGCCGCCCTGCTGGACGGGCGCTTGGACGCCCAGTGGGTGCGGTGGTCGCGACCGTGGACGAACGTGGCCTGGGCCTTCCTGACGCTGGGCATCGGCCTCGGCAGCTACTGGGCCTACTACGAACTGGGCTGGGGCGGCTGGTGGTTCTGGGACCCGGTCGAGAACGCCAGCTTCATGCCGTGGCTGGTCGGCACCGCCCTGCTGCACTCGCAGGCCGTGTCGGAAAAGCGCGGCAGCTTCCATGGCTGGACCCTGCTGCTCGCCATCGCCGCGTTCTCGTTGTCGCTCCTCGGCACCTTCCTCGTGCGCTCCGGCGTGCTGACGTCGGTGCACGCCTTCGCCAGCGATCCCGAGCGCGGCCTCTACATCCTCGGTTTCCTGCTGGTGGTGGTCGGCGGCTCGCTGGCGCTGTACGCGAAGCGCGCGCCAAAGGCGGACACAGCGCAGCCCTTCGCCGGCAGTTCGCGCGAGACGCTGCTGCTGGTGAACAATCTGCTGCTCACCGCCTCGGCGGCGATGGTGCTCCTTGGCACCTTGTTCCCACTGCTCGTCGATGCCCTGAAGCTCGGCCAGATCTCGGTCGGCCCGCCCTACTTCGGCCTGCTGTTCACGCTATTGATGGCGCCGGTCGTGCTGCTGGTGCCCTTCGGCCCGGTGACGCGCTGGGGTCGGGAGGATGCCGGTGCCGTGGGGCGGATGATGGCCCCGTGGCTGGTGCTGGGCCTGGTGGCGATGTTCCTTGTGTTCTTCACCTGGCCGGAGGGCACGTTCAAGACTGCGGCGGGCATCGGCGGCGGCCTGTGGGTGATCGCCGGAACCGCGGTGTTCCTGTGGCGGCGCCTGAAGACCCAGCGCCAGAAACTCACCGCCGAGATGGCCGGCATGGTGCTGGCGCATGCGGGCATCGGCGTGTTCGTGATCGGCGTGCTGGTTCTGGAAAGCACGATGATCGAGCGCGACGTCGCGGCCAAGCCGGGCATGAGCTTCGAGGTGCGCGAGTACACCTTCGCCTTCGACGGCGTCGCGCCGGAGAAGGGCCCGAACTTCGACGCCGACGTCGGCACGGTGCGGCTGTTCAAGGACGGTGAGCTGATCGCCACGCTGCGCCCCGAAAAGCGCTTCTACCCGGTGTCCGGCCAGATGATGACCGAGGCCTACTACGAAGCCGGCTTGTTCCGCGACGTCTACGTGGCGCTCGGTGATCCGCTCGATGCAGAGAAGACCGAATGGGCCGTGCGCCTGTACGTGAAGCCCTACATCCGCTGGATTTGGTTCGGCGCGCTGATGATGGCCATCGGTGGTTTCGTCGTCGCCTTCGACCGCCGCTTCCGCAAGCCGGTGAACGCGCCGGCCGCCACGGCACCGGCCGAGGCGCTGTGATGGGCCGCTGGCTGCCCTTGGGCCTCTTCCTCGCGCTCGCCTTGCTGCTCGGCGCGGGCGTGATCATGAATGCCGGCAAGTCGCAGACCGACATCGATTCGCCGCTGATCGGCCAACCGGCGCCGGACTTCGCGCTGCCGGATTTCAACGCGCCGGCGACGACCGTCCGCAAGGCTGATCTGCTCGGCAAGCCTTATCTCGTCAACATCTGGGCGAGCTGGTGCGCCAGCTGCCGGGTCGAGCATCCGGTGATCACCGACATCGCGAACAGCGGTCGCCTGCATGTCGTTGGCTACAACTACAAGGACGCACCGGAAGACGCCGCGCGCTGGCTGCAGCAGTTCGGCAATCCCTTCCATCGGATCATCGCCGACGTCGAGGGCGCCGCCGCGATCGACTGGGGCATCTACGGCGCGCCCGAGACCTTCCTGGTGGATGCGAAGGGCATCGTGCGCTGGAAGCACGTCGGCCCAGTGACGCCTGAAGTGGTCGAAACGCAGCTGTGGCCGCTACTGGCCACGCTGGAGAGCGAAGGATGAAAACGCTACGCCACGTCGTTGTCGCGCTCGCGCTGCTGCTCGCAGGCACCGTCGCTGCGCTCCATCCGAAGGACTTCCAGAGCCCGGAGGAAGAAGCCCGCTACCGCGCGATCGCCAAAGAGCTGCGCTGCGTGATGTGCCAGAACCAGTCCTTGGCCGACTCGCCTGCCGGCGTCGCCGACGACATGCGCCGCCAGGTGCTCGCGCTCATCCGCGAAGGCAAGAGCGATGCCGAGATCAGCGCGTTCTTTCAGGCGCGCTACGGCGATTTCATCCTCTATCGCCCGGAAGTGAAGCCGGTGACCTGGGCGCTGTGGTTCGGCCCGGCTCTGCTTCTGCTCGTCGGCGCCGGCGTGGTGGTCTCGATCGTCCGCCGCCAGAACACCGGCGCGCCCGCCGCTCCGCCCGCCGAAGACCGCCAGGAATGGTGACCCGCTGATGCTCGCTTTCCTCCTCGGCGCCATCGCGCTGGTCGCCCTCGCCCTCGCCTTCGTGTTGCCGACGCTGTGGAGCGGTGCGCGCCGCAGCGCGCTCGCCCTGCTAATCGCGGTGCCACTCGGCGCCGCCGCGTTGTACGCCGGCTTCGGCACGCCGGATGCGCTCGACCCGTCGAATCGCGCCGTGCCGGAATCGATCGAACAGGCCGTCGTCCAACTCGAACGCCGCCTTGAGCGCGAACCGGACAGCCTCGAAGGCTGGGTGCTGCTCGGCCGCACGCGCAAGAACCAGGGCCGCGAGACCGCCTCCGCCGGCGATTTCGACGCCGCCATGCCGCACTTCGCAGCGGCGGCAGCGGCCTTCCGCAAAGCGAAGGCGATCGCGCCGCACGAGCCCGATCTGCTCGTGGAAACGGCGGAAGCGATCTCGCTGTCGAATGCCGAGCGCGCCTTCGGCGTGGAGGGCACGGCGCTTCTCGACGAAGCGCTCGCGAAGGTGCCAAACCACCAGCGTGCACTGTGGTTCCGCGGCATCGCCGCGCTACAAGCCGGCGACGGCGCCGGCGCGGTGGCGCGCTGGGAAGCATTGCTGCCGATGGTGGACGCGGCGACGGCCGAGGCCTTGGTCGAGCAGATCGGGGGTGCCCGCGAAGCCGCCGGTTTGCCGCCGATGGACCCGGCCTTGATCGCCGCGGCCAGCGCTGCGCGCGCGAGCGCGCCCGCCGAAGCGAGCGCCCCGACGGACGCCCCGGCGACGAGCGAACCCGCACCGGGCACGCCCGGCACGATCACCGTGACGATCAGCGCTGAGGCTTCTGCCCTCGCGGCGCTGCCGCCACAGGCCGTGCTGTTCGTGTTCGCCCGCAACGCCGACGCCGCCGGCCCGCCAGTGGCGGCACGTCGCGTGCCCGCCGCGCGCCTGCCAATCACGATCACGCTCAGCGACGCCGACCGGCTGATGCCCACGGCCACGCTTTCCGCCACATCGCGCGTCGAGGTCTCGGCCCGTTTCGCGCGCTCGGGCTCGGTGCAACCGGAGGCCGGCGACCTCGTCGCCCCCGCCGTCGTGGTCGAGCTGGCGCAAGCCGCGCCGATCTCGCTGTCGCTGGCGCCGAGCGACGCCCCCACCGACGCCGCACGCGCGCCGACCTTCGGACCGTAAGCTGGGCGGCCCCGGCGCGTCCTCTCCCGAATGACCGAATTCATTCCCCTCGGCACACGATTCATCGCGCTGCCCTCGCCCTTCCCGATGAAGCGCGGCGGCGCGCTGCTCGGTGCGCGGCTCGCTTTCGAGACCTGGGGCGAACTGAACGCCGGGCGTGACAACGCCGTGCTGATCCTGCCGGGCCTGTCACCGAATGCCCATGCCGCGAGCAACGGCGGCAACGCCGCGGAAGGATGGTGGGAGGGCATGCTCGGCCCGGGCAAGGCCATCGATACCAACCGCTGGTTCGTCATCTGCGTGAACCCGCTGGGCAGCTGCAAGGGCTCGACGGGAGCGGCCTCCGTGCATCCGGACGACGGCGAGCTTTACCGCCTGCGCTTTCCCGACCTGAGCGTCGAGGACGGCGCCGATGCCGCGGCGCACCTCGTTCGCGCGCTGGGCATCACGCGCCTCGACACGCTCATCGGCAACTCCATGGGCGGCATGAGTGCGCTGGCCCTGCTCCTTCGCCATCCGGGCATTGCGCGCCGCCACGTCAACATCAGCGGCAGCGCCCGCTCGCTGCCCTTCTCCATCGCGATCCGCTCGCTGCAGCGCGAGGCCATTCGCCTCGACCCGCGTTGGGCGGACGGCCAGTACACCGAAGCGAACTACCCCGAGAGCGGCATGCGCATGGCGCGCAAGCTCGGCGTGGTCACCTACCGCTCGGCGATGGAATGGGACGGCCGCTTCGGCCGCGTGAAATTCGACGCCGAGTGCCGCGAGGACGATCCCTTCGGCCCGGAGTTCGAGGTGGAGCGCTACCTCGAGGGCCACGCCCAGCGCTTCGTGCGTCAGTTCGACCCGAACGCCTACCTCTACCTCTCGCGCTCGATGGACTGGTTCGACGCCGCCGACTACGCACCCGGCGCCTCGCGCGGCGATGGGGCCGACGAGGACGCCAAGGTCATCGCCGCGCTGGCGACGGTGCGGCTTGAGAAGTCCCTCGCCATCGGCGTGCACACCGACATCCTGTTTCCGCTGCAGCAGCAGGAACAGATCGCCGAGGGCTTCCGCGCGGGTGGCGTCGACAGCCGCTTCCTGCCCCTGCCCTCGCCGCAGGGCCACGACGCCTTCCTGGTCGATCTCGGACGGTTCGGCCCGGCGGTACGCGACTTCCTCGAGGCCTGAGCGGCTATACTTCCTGTGCCCTGCCGGGCTGGCGGAATCGGTAGACGCAGCGGACTCAAAATCCGCCGCCCTTAAAAGCGTGTGGGTTCGAGTCCCACGCCCGGCACCACATCCAACGACGAACCCCGCCGCGCGCGGGGTTCATCGTTTTCCGGCCGACAAACTCAGACGTCGCCATGAATGGCGCGCAGTGCTGCCTGCAGCAGCGCAGTCGCCGGCACCGTCGCATCGAGATGCACGACGCCGTGCTCGCCCACCGGGGGCTCGAATCGCCCCGCGACGGCATGCGCCAGGCACGGCTGCCGGTCGCGCGGCGCATCGTGGCGGTCGGTGGCGATGCGTTCCGCCGCCACTTCGGCCGGCAGGTCGAGCCAGAGCAGCACGAAAGGCGCGCCCAGCGACGCCGCCAGTTCGTGCAATTCATGGCGCTCACTGCGGGTCGCCAGCGTGGCACCGTCAACGACCACCTTGGCCCCGGTGCGCAGCAGCAGGCTGACATCGAGACGCACGATCTCGAAAGCCGCCCGCTTCGCAGCGCGATCGTCCCACTCGGGGAATTCGGCCATGCGGATCGTGTCGCGCGAGACGATCTCGGCATGAAGGCGCGCCTGCAGGCCTTTCGCAAGCGTGGATTTTCCGGCGCCGGGCAAACCGGCGAGGGCGATCAACATGTGGCGTCGGGTCGATGCGGTGTGCGTCGAACCATAGCCCGACCGCGATGCCGTTTGCGAGACGCCGTCACCATTCCGGCCACCAGCCCCGCCCACTTCGCGCATAGCGATCGGCCGCGCGCTCGAAGCGGTTGCGGGCACTGACGCCACCCGAGATCAGGTAAACGAAGGGGAACAGCGGCCCCAGCACCAGCGCCTGCCGCACATGCGCCAGCTCGTGGCGGCCGAGATGCACGCGCTCCGTCCGGAACGGCGCCGGCGAATCGCGACGCGCGGCATCGCGGGCCCGGTAGCTCGGCACGCGGAGATCGAGCGTCGGCAGGCGGCTCAGCACCACCTGCCCCAGCGCGAGCGCGCCCATCGGCCCGAACGGAAACCGCGTCACCACCAGCATGGGCCCGACGGTCGAAAACCGCGCGCCGAACGGCCAGGCCATGAGGCCCAGCAACAGCATCGGTGCACTCAGGGGCAGCGCCCACAGCATGCCGAGGCCTCCGAGAGCCGCACGCATGGGGCGCCGGGCCGACGCGGCCATCGCCTCAATCCGCGGCGAAGAAGCGACGCAACGATGCGTCGTACTCGGGGAACACCTGCACGTTGCTGTGCTGCGCCTGGGCGAGGCGAAGCACCTCGGGGGTCCGGGGCATGGCGGCGATGAGCGCATCCGCACGGGCGGGCGGCGTGACATCGTCCTGCCCCGCGATGACGACGAAAGTCGGCATTACCAGATTCGGTGCGCGGCGCCAACTCTCGAACGGATCCTTGAGCAGCCACGCCAGCGGCACCCACGGGTAATGCCCCTGCCCCACGCGCAGCACGCTGTCGAACGGCGTGACCAGGGCAAGCCGACGCACCGGGCGCGCCGCGGCCACGTGCACGGCAACGCCGCTGCCGAGGCTGCGACCGAACACATCGACCGCCGCATGCGAGCGCGACACGTGGTCGAACAGCGCGATGGCGTCGGCAGCCAATGCGGCCTCGCTGGGTTCGCCACTGCTGTGCCCGTAGCCCCGATAGGACACGAGGTAGACGCTGTGGTCCGGCGCCCAGGTCGCGACGTCGTCGCGGCTCAGGGAGATGTCCTCGCCATTGCCACCGAAATACAGCAAGGCCCGCGGCTGGCCCGGGTTCACCACCCAGCCGCGGAGCGTCGCGCCGCTGGTCTCGAACTGGAACTCCGGCGCCAGCGGCGGATTGCGCGTCAATTGCGGATAGAACAGCAGGCTGCGCTGCTTGCTGTACATCAGGGCGACCAGGGCCGCGTAGAGGCAGGCCGCCACGCCGATGAACAAGCCGAGGGTGCGCCACGCACTCATGGCCGCACCGATTCCACCGATTCCACCCGGCCGTCGCTGAGCATCACCCGGGCGAGGAAGCGCGAATCATCGCGCCGGAACCACCATTCCTCGCGCGGCCTCGGCTGGACGCGGGCCTGGCCGAAACCATCGCGGAGGATCTGGTCCGCATAGGTCGTCCGCCGGCGCAACGGGGCGCCGCAGCGAAGCACCAGCTCCCCTTCGCTCAATCCGCGCTGCAAGGCCGTGGCCGTGCAGCGTCCGCCCACACCGGGCTGGCCGTAGCCCAAGGTCTCCTCGGCCTCCAGCACACCGTCGACGAAGCGCAGGCGCACCGTGAGGCGACTGGGCCCGAAGTTGTGGTACCAATCCTCGATGCGGCGTTCGACGCGCTGCTCGATCAGGCCACCCTCGCCGCGGATGAGTAACTCGCCGCGTGGCGCGCGCCAGTAGGGGTTGCCACAGCGCGAGAGGACCTGCACGTCCAGAGCGCCACGGTCGACCACGCGCGAGCCGCACTGCAGCGCGCTGGCCGGCATCGCGGCGGAGAAGGCCGCAGCGCCGAGCAGCACGAGCAGCGGCGCGCGGCGCAGTGACATCAGCCGCGGCAGCCGGAGAGGCTGAGGCGCTGGCCCGGACGCAACGCGTAAGGCGAGCGCAGCGCGTTCACGCGGGCGACGGTCTGCGCGCTGCAGCCATGCCGGCGCGCAATAGCGCTGAGCGTGTCGCCACGGCGCACCGTGTAGCGCGAGCCTGCGGCCACCGCCGCCCGCGGCACAGGCCCGGCCCCGGGCTTGCGAGCATTCACGAGGGCCAACGCCTGCTCGGCACGCGGACCATTCACACAGCCGGCGTCGTACAGCGGCATCACCGCCACCGGCACGCGGAGTTCAGTGCCGGCGGGCAGCACGGTTTCCGGCAGCCAGCGCGGGTTGAGGTTGCGGAGCGCGCGGAAGTAGCCGTAGCGCGATTCGCCGTTGCCGATGCAGATGGTGAGCTGGTTGATCGACGCCGGCTGCTTCAAGGCCAGCACGGTGGCCGCACCGTTCACCGACGGGAATTCGAGGCCGTAGTCCTCCGGGTGCAGGAACAGCCACGCCGCCGAGAGGATGTAGGGCACGTAGTCGCGGGTTTCCTTCGGCAGCGCGTTGTAGACCGCTGGGTCCCAGAACGACTTGCCGGGGTTCTGCCGCGCCAAACGGCCCACCCGGCCTTCGCCGCCGTTGTAGGCCGCGAGGGCCAACTCGAGGTTGTGCCCCAACTCGGCGAAACGCTCGTTGAGGTATTGCGTGCTGGCGCGCGAGGCCAGCTGCGGCTCGAAGCGCGTGTCGTAGCCGTCCTGCCAGCCGAGGCCGAAACGCCGCCCTGTGGCCGGCATGAACTGCATCAGTCCCGCCGCACCCGCGGGGGAAATCGCATGGACGCGGCCGCCGGATTCACGGGCCATGATGGCGAACAGCAGCGCTTCCGGCAGGCCCGCCCGCTCGTACTCCGGCCACATCAGGAAGCGCATGTACTGGTACTGCTCGTGCGCGTTGATCAGCTGCGGGCGCAGCGCCGTGAGCCACTCGGCCATGGCCGCGCGCACGGCTTCGTTCTGCACGATCAGCTCGCGGAGATCGCGGCCGTTGAGCTGGTTCAACGTGTCGGCGGCATTCGGGAAGGCCTCGATGACCGGCGAACCCTCGGCCGGATTCGCGGCCGTCGCTTCCGCCGGATCCGCCTCGGCCTCGTCATCGCCCTCGCCCGCCACGCGCGTGCGCGCGCCGAACAACGCATCGAAGCGCGACACCAGGCGTTCGGCCTCGCAGCCTTCGATGCGCCGGCATTGCTCCACCAGGTCGAACATCCGATCCATGGCGCGCTGCGCCGCACGCTTGCCCGGGCGACGCTCGCCGCCGGCCGCCTGCGCCACGCCGTCGCGGTAGGCCTTCGCCGCCGCCTCGAAATCCGCGTACAGCGACTCCTGCTCCCCCTCGGTGCCGGGATCGGCCGACGACGGCGCCGCCATCACCGCAGGGACACAGGCCAAGGCCACCACCGCCAAGGCGGACGGGAGCCCCGGGACACAACGCAGGAAACGACGCATGGACACTCGCAGGAACGGTCGAAAACAGGCTTTGCAGCCTACCGGCGCCCCGCCCCCCGCTCAACCGGAATCCGACGGCGCGACAGCGACCGTTACACTCGCGCCGCACCCTCTGCGGAACGGAACCGTGACGACGCCAGCCCCCGATGCCCTCCTGCTCGGCCATGCCGAAGACCGCCCCATCACGCTGCCGCTGAAGTTCGGCAATCGCCACGGCTTGATCGCCGGCGCGACGGGCACGGGCAAGACCGTCTCGGTGCTTCGCCTCGTCGAAGGCTTCAGCAAGGCTGGCGTGCCGGTGGTGATCGCGGACGTGAAGGGCGATGTCGCAGGACTCGGCATGGCCGGCGCGATGAACCCGAAGCTGCAGGCGCGCCTGGACGCCCTGAAGCTGGCGGATTTCGGCTTCGCTGCGCTGCCCGTCGCGTTCTGGGACCTTTTCGGCGTGAACGGCCATCCGCTGCGCACGACGGTGAGTGAGATCGGCCCGACCCTGCTCTCGCGGATCCTCCAGCTCTCCGAAGCGCAGGGCGGCGTGCTCGACATCGCTTTCGCGCTGGCCGATGCGGAAGGGCTGCTGCTACTCGACATGGACGACCTGCGCGCCTTGCTCGGCTTCATCGGCGAGAACCGCGACGTCGTTTCGAAGACCTATGGCCTCGTCTCGTCGCAAAGCCTCGCCGCGCTGCAGCGTGCGCTGCTGAAGTTCGAGCAGGAGGGCGCGCGCAGCCTGCTCGGCGAACCGGCACTGCAGCTCGGCGACCTGATGCGCACGGCCCCCGACGGCCGCGGCACGGTGAACGTGATCGCCGCCGAGACCCTGGTGCTGAAGCCGCGCCTTTACGCGAGTTTCCTGCTGTGGCTGCTATCCGAGCTTTTCGAAACCCTCCCCGAGGTGGGCGATCTCGACAAGCCGAAGCTGGTGTTCGTCTTCGACGAGGCCCACCTGCTGTTTGCCGACTGCCCGCCCTCGCTGCAGCAGCGCATCGAGCAAGTCGTGCGCCTGATCCGCTCGAAGGGCGTGGGCGTGTACTTCTGCACGCAGAGCCCTTCGGACATTCCGGACGTCGTGCTGGCCCAGCTGGGCCATCGCATCCAACACGCGCTGCGCGCCTTCACCCCGCGTGACCAGAAGGCCGTGCGCGTCGCCGCCGAAACCTTCGTGCCCAATCCGGCCCTCGACACGGCCCGTGCGATCTCCGAACTGGGCGTTGGCGAAGCGCTGGTCTCGACCCTGCAGGGCGGCGGCCAGCCATCGATGGTCGAACGCACCCTGATGGCGCCGCCCGGTTGCCGTCTCGGTGCGATCACCCCCGACGAGCGCGCGGCGCTGCGCGCGCAGAGCGGCCTCGCGGGCAAGTACGACACCTCGCTGGACCGCGACTCGGCCTCGGAAATGCTCGAACGCCGCGCGGCGCAAGCAGCACCGGAAGCAGGCCGGGATGCCGGTCCGCCGGCACCGACACGCGACAGCGGCGGCACTGCGACCGAGGCCAAACCCAGCAGCCGCCTCAATGACTTCCTCTGGGGCACGGGCCGTCGCCAGGGCGCCGTTGAAGCGATGACGAAATCGGCGGCGCGCACGGTCGGCAACCAGTTGGGCCGCTCGCTGCTTCGCGGCCTGCTCGGGGGCTTGCTGGGCGGCCGCCGATGAATCCGGATTGGCGCACCCGCGGGCAGGTTCACGACCGCGGCGTTGCCGACCAGCCGCCGTACTGGCGGGACGCCGCGAACGTCGTGCGCTACCCGTGGCTCGGCAGCAACGGCATGGTGATCGGCGTGCTGTCGATGATCGCCAGCGTGCAGATCGTCCCGGTCATCGGCACGTTCGCGTCGTTGTTCCTGCTCCTCGCAGTGCCGAAGCACGCGTTGGAAGTCCTGCGCGATTCCGCCCATGGCCACCGCGAACCGCCCCAGTTCGGCCTCGATGTCGGCGACCGCGCGGTGTTCGCGTTCCTCGCACTGCTGCTCGCTTTTGCCGTCGTGCATCTGGCGCTGACGATGTTCGCGCCCGGGCCGTGGCCGGCTGCGTGGCGGCTGCTCATGGCCACGGTGCTGCCCTTGATCGCGATGTCGCTCGCCATCGACGAGAACATCGGCCGTGCGATCAACCCGGTGTACTGGGCCGAGGTGCTGGCGCGCGTGGGCCTGCCCTACCTCGGCGCCATCGTCCTCGTTTGGCTCGGGCTTGGGTTCGGCTTGACCGGGGCGGCCTGGCTCGACCGCGTGCTGCCGCCGTTCTTCGGCGCGATGGTGTCGACGGCCATCGCGTTGTGGGTGCTGTTCATGGCAGCGCACGTCTGTGGCCGTCTGGTGTTCCAGTACCGCGATGCGCTGGGCTTCACGCCATCGGGTCCGGAAGAACCGGAGAAGCTCCGCTTCAGCCGCGACCATCGGCTGGAGGACCGCATCACGGCGATGCTGGCCGAAGGAAAGGCCGCCGAAGCGCGAACCGCCCTCGAGGAGGAACTCCGCGAGCGCGCCGTCTCCGCAGCGCTGCACCGGCAGTACCGCAGCCTGTTGCGCGATGCCCGCGACAACCCCGCGCTGCTCGCGCACGGGCGGCAATGGCTGCACCAGAAGATCGTCGAAGGCGATGCGCGGGGTGCGCTCTCGCTGGTGCAGGAGTGCCTCGATCTTGACCCATCCTTCACACCACTTGACGTCGAGGACTGGCCACCGGTCATCGCCGCGGCCGAGCGCGCCGGGCTCCAGCGCCTTGCGGACGCCGCGCGAAGCGCACAGGGTCCACGGCCTCCGGCACAATCGGGCTCTTCCTCCTGAAACCCCTTCCGATGTCCGCCTCCGACGCCCTTCCCGCCGCGGCGCCGCGCACCGCCGTCGACCGCTTCCTCGCCATCGTCGAGCGCGCCGGCAACCTGCTGCCGCACCCGGCCACGCTGTTCTTCCTGCTCACCGTCTTCGTGGTCATCGCCAGCGCGATCGCCGCGCAGTTCGACTTGAGCGTCGCGCACCCGAAGACCGGCGAGCCGGTGGTGCCGGTCAACCTGCTCAGCGTCGACGGCCTGCAGCAGATCATGGGCGGCCTCGTCACCAACTTCACCAGCTTCGCCCCGCTCGGCACCGTCCTGGTGGCCCTGATCGGCATCGGCGTGGCCGAGCACAGCGGCTTCATCGGCGCCTGCCTGCGCATCGTCGTGCTGAACGCCCCGCGCTTCCTGCTGACGCCCATCGTGGTGTTCGCCGGCGTGATGTCGAACATGGCCAGCGAGATCGGCTACGTGCTGCTGGTGCCCTTGGCCGGCCTGCTCTACGTGGCCGCGGGGCGCCATCCGATCCTCGGCATTGCCGCCGCGTTCGCCGGCGTGTCGGGCGGCTACTCGGCCAACCTGCTGCTTGGCACGATCGACCCGCTGCTTTCCGGCCTCTCGCAGGAAGCCGCCCGCATCGTCGATCCAACGTATACGGTCAGTCCTGCCGCGAACCTGTTCTTCATGCAGGTGTCGACCCCAGTGATCACCCTGCTCGGCTGGTTCGTCACCGAGAAGATCGTCGCCCGCCGCTTCCCCGACGGCGCCTACGGCAAAGGCGACGAGACGATCGAACCCCTGTCCGCCGCCGAGAAGCGCGGCCTCGTGTACGCCGGCATCGCCACCCTTGTCCTGACCGGCCTCGTGCTGCTGGCCACCGTGCCGGCCGACGGCGCGCTGCGCATCGCCGGCGAGCCCGACCTGCTGAAGGCCCTCTCGCCCTTCCTGCACGGCATCGTCGCCCTGATCTTCGTCGCTGGCGCCCTGATCGGCATCGCCTACGGCGTCGGCGCCGGCACGATCAAGAGCGACAACGACGTCATCAAGGGCATGTCGGCCTCCATGGGCACCCTGGCGAGCTACCTCGTGCTGGTGTTCTTCGCGGCGCAGTTCGTCGCCCTGTTCAACTGGACCCAGCTGGGACTGATCTTCGCCGTCGAAGGCGCGGAACTGCTCAAGGCGCTGGGCCTGCCCAAGATCCCGCTGCTGCTCGGCTTCATCCTGCTCACCGCCACGGTGAACCTTGCGATGGGATCGGCCTCGGCGAAGTGGGCGCTGATGGCGCCGGTGTTCGTACCGATGTTCATGCTGCTGGGCTACTCGCCCGAAGTAACGCAAACGGCCTACCGCGTCGGCGATTCGGTCACCAACATCATCTCGCCGATGATGAGCTACTTCGCCCTGATCATCGCTTTCCTGCAGCGTTACGAGCCGAAGGCGGGCATCGGCACCGTCGTCGCGACGATGATCCCCTACTCCATCACCTTCTTCATCGGCTGGTCCTGCCTGTTCGCGCTGTGGATCTTCATGGGCTGGCCGCTGGGCCCGGGTGCCGCGCTGACCTACACGCCGGCGGGCTGAGCCGGCGTCCGATCACCCGTCCGTGTCACGCTGGCGTCCGCCGCAATGGCCCTCGACCGCACTGATCACGCGCGAGGGCTTCGAGCGATTGAAGGCCGAGCTCGACGATCTGTGGCGAATTCGGCGGCCCGAGGTGGTCAAGGCCCTCGCCGCGGCCGCGGCGGAGGGCGACCGCTCCGAGAACGCCGAGTACACCTATCGCAAGAAGCAGCTCGGCGAGATCGATCGCCGGGTGCGCTACCTGTCGAAGCGGATCGAGGTGCTCAAGGTCGTCGAGGCCCACCCCGCCGATCCGCAGGCGGTGTTCTTTGGCGCGTGGCTCACCGTCGAGCGCGAGGACACCGGCGCGGAAAGCACCTACCGCATCGTCGGCCCGGACGAGATCGATGCGGCCAAGGGCTGGATCAGCATCGATTCCCCGCTGGCGCGGGCCGCGCTGAAGAAGCGCATCGACGACGAGTTCGAAGCCGCCCTGCCGGCCGGGCCGGTGCGCTTCATCGTCGTCGACGTGCGCTACCCGCCCTGAATCAGTACACCTCGCGCTCGTGAATGGCGCGACGATCGCCCTGATACACGCCGAAGCCGATCCGCGCCGTCGGGGCCGTGCTGCCCGTGCCCCGCCAGTTGAACTGCAGCCATGCAGGCACGGTGGGCGTCAGGTCGAGGATGCCGACGTTGCCTGCGCCCGGAGCGCGAAGCCACAGCGTGAAATTGCCGCCATTGCCGGTGGGCGGCGTCAGCGAGTAGCGCCTCGCCACCGGCCCGGCCACGCTGCAGCCCTGACCGCTCGCCCCGGGACTACCGCTGTCCTGCACGCAGGTTTCCGACGGCAGCAGCGTGTCACCAGCGTTCGCATCCACCAGGGGCGCCAGCGTCACGCCCGTGCAGAAGTCGTCCGTGTTCGCCACGAAGGCCGTACCGTTGAAGAATTCCGCGCGCATCGGCACCTGGAGGTCGATCACCTCGGGGCCGAAAGCATTCGTCACCGCGACGCGGCCCCAGCGCTGCTGGCTGCCGAGCGGGCCGGTGAAGCCCGTGATCGTCAGCGGATCGCAGCCATCGAGCGCCGACGTGTCGAAGCACACGCCGTCGCTGTCCGTCAGATCGGACGCCGTCAGCGCAAGCGACATTCGCGGCGTGAACGGGCCCTCGGGGGTGGCGGGCTTGGCCCAGGTGAGGCGATCGCCGTTGATGCTGACCCTGCCGGTGCCATCGAAGGGCGCCGCCGTGTTGTCGCTGACAATGGCCGCACCGCCGTTGGTGGTACGCGAGAGCGTCGCCGCCGTCGCGGGGGAAACGGCGCTGGTGTAGCTGCGGTTGGCCAGCGTTCCGGCATAGCGCCAGTACGCGTTGGCCGCCCCGCTACCGTTGACGTAGTTGCGGGTGGTGTTGCCCAGCGCGTTGACGCCGCTCACCGTCAGCTCCGGCAGCGTGCTGAACCCGAAGTCCTGGCCGACATAGCCGAAGGTGCCCGCTGCGCAGGCGTTGGCCAGCACCGGCGTGTTCGGCACGACAGCGAGGCGCGCGGGACGGAAGCGCCCCACCCGATCGACATCGGCGCCCACGACGTTGTCATCGGACGACGGGCTGTAGTTGAGGTAAGGCCGGCTCGCCAGCCGCGGGCGCAGCGTGATGACGCCCACCTCGTCGAAGCGCAGCGTGCCGCTTGAGGCGCCGTTCGTCCATGTGCTGAGGCCACTCGCGATGGTGACCGACGGCGCGGGAGGCTCCGGCAGGACGCCACCGACCGGAGACGTCAGGATCGCGTCGAAGGCGACACCCTCCGCCGTGCTCTCGCGGCCGAAGTTGGGCGTCGCGACATTCGATGCGTTCTGCGCTTCGACCGAGACGTTGAACGGCACGCCCGCCACGCCGAACACCGGTCGCGTGGCGTCCCCAGGCACCGCGACGCTCGCGTTGTGGCCCGGGATCGTCAGCAGGAAGCGCGCCGGCTTGGCGATGAACGTGCCGGTGCTGCCGACGCCCGTGACCGTGAGGCCGGCATCCCCGGTGGCGCTGCTGCCGACATAGCGGGCCTGCAACTGCATCTGCCCGACGTCGGCGTAGCGCAGGCTCGTCGTCGCCACGCCGCTGGCGTTGAATGCCAGCGACAGCGCGGTGCCGGGCGAAGCGGTCACCAGATTGCTGCCGCCGAGGTTCACGCTTCGCGTACCGGAGGCGGGGTTGAGGTACGTGGCCCAGAAACCCACGCTGCGCGTCACGTTGGCGAACAGCGGCGTGCAGGTGTTGTTGTTGGAGCGCTGCACCGCGCTGATGGTGGCTGTCTGCGGGGTGTCCGACACATGGTCAGGCACGCTGATGACGAAGCCCGATTCCGACACACTGATGTCGCATGCGCCCGCACTGTCGACCGTCCCCACGCCGTTGCGACACGAAGTCACCAGCGCCGGGGCCGGCGACACCGCGCTGATCGCGAAGCGCACGGCTTCCGGATCGGGAGGGCCGCTGGTGGTGGGCACGAGCATCGACACCGAGGTGCTGGTCTGCCCCACCGGGATGCTGAAAGGCACCGAATTGCCGCCGGCGGACAGCGTGCCGGTGGCCCCGGCACTGGACAGAGAACTGCAGTCGGCCGTGGCGCAGGCCCGGATGGTGACCGTCTCGGCCGCGCAGGAGTTCGCGTTGCCGTCGTGCTCGATGCGGTAGCGCGAGACCGCCGGTGCCAGCGCGGGGCGCAACGCGATGCTCGCCGTGCGGCCGGCGGCGGCCACCAAACCATTGCTGTCGGCGATGGCGGTGCGGGTGCCGGTCGCGCCGGGCACCGGGCGCGATTCGACCGCCATCGTCAGCGAGACGCCGTTCGTCGAGGGCTGCACCGCGCTCGACGTTGCGTCCACGGCTTCGACCATGCCACTCGGCGGGAACCAGTTGTCGGTCGAGCCCGGCATGGCGAACGCCGCCACCAACACGTCACCGCGTGCCGTCGTGGTCACGGACGGTGCCGCGTGGGCGAAAGCCGCCGCCGTGGCCTGGCGGGCCGACACGTCGACCGGCACGGTGTTGTCGACGCCGATGAAGCCAACGATGCCGCCCGCGGCGCCCGAGTGGACCAAAAAAAAAGAAGACCTGAAGGTGAAGGCGTAGGTGGTGACGGCACTGTCTCCTGCCGGCACGACGCGCGTGAACACCGCGAGGCGCGCATTGGCGCTGGCGCTGTCGCTGAACTGCAGGACCCAACCCGTCGGCGTATTGACGGTCACCAGGGCCGGAACCACCGTCACCGCGGCGACGAGCACGTCGCCGGTGTTGGTGCCCGCGGGCTTGGGAAGGCTCAGCGTGCCGGTCGCGACGCCCCCCTGCGAGGTGGCCCGGGTCGAAATCTGCGCGAACGCCGGGACGCTGGCCAACAGTGCGAGGGCCACCAGGGCGATTCGGACGAAGTGTCGGATCATTCCGTCACCGTGGCGCGCACGCGCCGGGAAATGAAGGTGTTCGAGGCGAAGCTGCCGCGCTGGGCGACGGCCGTCAGCGTGTAGATGCGGTAGGTGTCGGGCGCTTCGTCGACTGCCGTCTCGGTGCAGCTCAATGCGACGGCGAAGCCTTCGATGTCGACGGTGAGTGGAAATGCGCCACAGCCGCTGCCGAGGCTGCGGGCGATGGCGATGTCCACGCCGCTCTGCGCCGCGAACAGCGCGCGACTGGCGTCGAGCGCCTGCACGGTGCTGCGATTGCGCGCACTCAGCGTCAGCACCGCCGCCAACACGATCAGCAGCGCGATCGCGATCACGAAGACCGCGGCGACCAGGCTGAAACCCCGTTGGTGGCGTGCGGCTCTCATGGGAGGTTCGGCAAGTGGACGGACTTGAGGAGGTTCACCGATTCACCGTCGCGGGTGATGGCCAGGGACAGCGCGGCGAGGCCCTGTCGGCTCGCATTGCCCGCCTCGAAGCGGAAGCTGCACAGGCTCACGCCTTCCGCCAGCAGGGCCGAGCCGCCAACGGGCGGGACCACCATGGTCGTCGCGGGCGCATAGCCCGCGTGTCGGCGCAGCTGCCCATCACTGGCGCAGCGGTATTGCACCGCCTGGTCGACCACGTAGACGCGCTGCGAGGGGGATGGGAAGGGGAACTGGAAAGGCGCCGCGAGGTTGATGCGCGTGGTCGTGCTGCCGCTGCCAATCGTCGCGCGATTGTCACCGGCCCAGGCGTTGGCCTGCGTGCCATTGGCCGTCAGGTTGTAGACCACGGCCCACTGGCCCGCGGCTGGTACCGCCGGCAGCGGCGCCAACAGGTCGAACGAGGCGTCCGCCGAGGCGAAATCGAGTACGTCGCCCACGCCTTCGGCCGTTGGCGTGCCCCGGAGCCTCCCTCGATAGCGCCCCGCCATCGGCGCGACCAGCATCTCGATCGCCCGCCCGTCGACGCTGGTGCGGATGCTGTTCGGCAAAGCGAGCCGCAGGTCGCGGCTGATGCGCGCCATGGCCTGGTCGGCCGCATCAGCCAACCGCGCACGACGCTGCACGTCGGCGCTGGCATCGATGGGCTGGCGGATCAGCGCCACCGACACCGTCGCGAGCACGCCGATCAGAACGATCACGACGACCAGTTCGATCAGGCTGAATCCGGCGGCGAGGCGGGTCCGCATGTCAGTACTGTGCCTTCAAGGCCGCGAGGCGAACGTCGAAATCGCCATCGATGTTCGTGACCCGCACTTCCACCCGCCGGGTCGTGGCGCCGCCCACCGTCGCGGCATTGCCGACGTCCATCGTCACCCGGTAGCGCGAAAGCCCCGCAATGGCCACGCCGGCGGAATCGGTCGGCGATGCCTCGGTGGCAAGGCAGGCGTAATCCCCGATGTCATCCCACAGGTCGCGGCTGGCCGCGCAATTCGGCGCGTCATTTTCGGGGTCGGCGTAAGCCTTTAGCATCGCTTCCTCGAGATAGCCCTCGGCGATGTACAGCGCCTGCGTCTGCAGCACCGGTGATGCGCTGCCGCCGCCGAGCGTGCCGACGAGGCCGGCGATCGCGGCGAAGGCGACGCCAAGGATGACGAGGGTCACCACCAGTTCGAGCAGGGTGAAACCGCGTTGGCGATCAGCGCACATGGCCGGTGTCCGCCTCCACGATGATGCTGCGCCCGCCGACGATCGCCGTTCCGCCGTTCGGACTCGGCAGTCCCTGCGCGTTGAATGTGATGACGAGGCCCTGCGTCACGGTGACACCCGCGGTCGCCGTGCCGCTGAAGGCGCCAGAGCCGCCGGGGTTCGGCACGTCCAAAGAGAATCCGCCCGCGGTTCCGCAACTCGTGTCCGTCCCGTCGCTGCGCCGACGCACCGCATAGCTGCTGGTCGCGCTGCTGACTTCGACCTGGATCTCGCAACCGGTCGCGACGGCCAGGCGCTGCCCGTAGCGGAAGGCGGTCGCCACCTGTTCTGCGAATGCCGCGCTGCGGAAGCTGCCTTCGCCCAGCCGAGGCAACACCACCACGGCCAAGGCGCCAAGGATGACGATGACGATCACCAGCTCCACCAGCGTGAAGCCGGCTTGGCTTGGGCGGGGGGGCAGGATGCGCTTCATGCGGTCAGGCTTCGGCCCTGAACGACAAAGGGCGGCAGGTCACCCTGCCGCCCCCGTGCTCGGACGCGTTCAGCCGGGGGCGGAACGCGATCAGGTGCCCGCGCGGACCGCGGTGAACGTGCGGGTCGGCGTGGTGGTGCCGGTACGACGCAACTCGCAGGTCGTCAGCGTGCTGCCGTTGTTCGCCGCGATCGCCGTGTCGGCGACCACTTGGAAGTTGCCGAGGCCGCCGTTGACGACAAGCGAAGCGTCAGCGCAGCTGTCCACCGGCTCGCAGTCCGCGTCCGCTGCATTGTGGTTATTCACAGCGCAGCCGGCGTAGTTGATGTTCATCGCCGAGGTGATCGCGGACGCTGAAGCGGTCAGGGCCGCCTCCTGCGCGTCGTCCTCAAGGTTGACGAAGCGCGGGACCGCGATCGCCGCGAGCACGCCGAGGAGCACAATGACGATGACGAGTTCAATCAGGGTGAAGCCACTCTGGTTCTTCATGGAATGCTCCAGGCTCAGCAGCCGGTGATATCACGCGTGATCGTAGGCGAAATGCCCGCCGCGTTGGGAGACACGTACGTCACAGAACAGGTGGTGATGCCGTCGAGGCGGATCGATACGGTGGACCCACCCGCAGCGCCGCCACCCGTAAAGTTGTAGCGGAGCGAGAGGTTGTCGAACAGCAGTCCGAGATCGGCCTGTTCGGCCTGCGGGTAACCGAAATTGGTGCCGATGACATCACCGGGGCCGGTGCCGTCGATATCCACGGAATCGGTCGCGTTGTCGGATTCACCGATGGCCGCCGACTTGGCGTAGATAATGTTCGAACCCGAGCGCACCGAGTTGAAAAGGGAATCGATGACGGCAATCCGTGCCTCGCGCTGCAACGAAATGAAGCGGGGCACAGCCAACGCCGCCAGGATGCCCAGCACGACGATGACGATGACGAGCTCGATGAGGGTGAAGCCGGACTGGCGACGCATGGACGGAACCCTGTCGTTGGTGGAGGGATACGACGCAGCTTAGACGCTTCGTCATGAAGGGACTATACGCCCTTGATTTACTTGGAAGAATCAAGGGTTCCGTGAATTGCGGTGAACGATTCCAGCCCGCGCCCTCCGTTCAGGGGGGCTGCCCGGAAGGCGCGGTGCGAACCAGCAGCAAATCGCGGGCGAGCCCCGGCGTCGTAGTTCCGGCGCCGTCCCGGTAGACCTCGACGCGCCAGCGCCGGTCGCCGCCCTCCAGCCAGGTGACGCGATACACCAGTTCGCCGCGCGCGCCGTCGAAGCTCCAGCGATCCTCCGCCCAGGCAGGCAGCGGGCCGGCTGGACGCTCCGCGGACGGTACGGCCGCCAGCCGGTCCTGGGCCCAGCCACGGGGATCGCTGCCGGCGCGGCGCTCCAGCCCGCCCATGCCCTCCTCGGCCACCACCCGCTTGCCCTCGAGCCAGACGAGGTTCTCGAGGTTCTTCTCGGCGAGCTCGAGGGCCATGCGCTCGCCTTCGGCAAGGATGTCGCGACCAGCACGGAACAGCAGGGTCAGCAGCACCACGACGATCAGCAGGCTCACGGCGCGGTTCACGTGCCGCAGCCAACCTGCGTTGGTCGTGGCGAGGGCCGGCCATTCCGCGCGCTTCACGCCATCCGCCTCACTGCCGGGCCAGCTTGACGAGGTCCCACATCGGCAGCAGCACGCCGAGGGCGAGGACGAAGACGACGCCAGCGACGACCACCGTGAGGATAGGCTGCAGGAGGTCGTTCAGGTTGCGCACGTCGTAGTCGACCTCGCGCTCGTAGAAGTCCGCCACCTCGACCAGCATCTCGTCGATCTGGCCGGTTTCCTCGCCGACGGTGAGCATCTGCAGGACGAGCGGCGTGAAGCACTGCTGCATCGCCGCCGCGCGCGTCAGGCTTTCGCCACGCTCGATCGCTGAACGCATGCCGAGCAGCTGCTTGGCGATCACATCGTTCTCCACGGCCAGCGACACCACGGCCAGGGCCTGCAACACCGGCACGCCGGAGCGCGTGGCCATCGCGAACGCCCGCGCGAAGCGGGCCAAGGTGGCGCGGAGCACGATGTTGCCGATGATCGGCATCTTCAACAGCAGCCCATGCCATAGCAGCCGACCCTCATCGGTCTGGACGTAACGGCGCAGCCACCAAGCCCCGCCGCCCATCGCGCCGAGCACCAGCCACCACCATGCCGCGAAGAAGTTCGACGTGCCGATGATGATGCGCGTCGGCAGCGGAAGCTCGACGTTGAAGGAGCCGTACAACTTGGCGAATTCCGGAATCACGAAGGCCATGATCACGAACACCGCGAGCGCCACGAAAACCAGAACGATCACCGGGTAGCGGACGGCGGTCTTCACCTGTTCCACCACCTTCTGCTCGCGCTCGAGGTGCTGGTTCAAGCGCAGGAACGCCTCGTCGATGCGGCCGCTCTCCTCGCCGACGCGGACGATGGCCGTCAGCAGCGGGCCGAAGATCTTCGGGTGACGGGACATCGCCGTGGCCATGTCGCGACCGGCCTCGAGCTCCTCGAGCATCGACAGCAGCGTCTTCCCCAACGTGGCGTTGCGCGAGGTCGTGGACAGTCGGCGCAGCGCCTGCGTGATCGGCACGCCGGCGCGGGCCAGCGCGTACATCTGCCGGGTGAACAGGATCAGGTCGACCCGGCTCGGCAGGTTGAAGCCGAGCGAGGCCATGAACTGCTCGCCAAGCGGCTCCTGGTTGCCGGTTTCGACGATCTCCAGCGGCACCATGCCACTGCTTCCCAGCTGGCGGGCGACGGCTTCGCTGGACAGGCCCTCCATCGAGCCGCTGACCGCCTTGCCCTGGGCATCGCGCGCCTTGTACTGGAAGCTGGGCATGCGTCAGTGCGCCCCGTCCGGCGCGATCTCGCCGCCAACGCGCTTCGCTTCCTCGATCGTGGACAGACCATCGAGGGCGTAATCCAACGCCGCATCGGCGAGGGGACGGTACAGCGGCGCCCTCATGGCGGCTTCGACGAAATCATGCTGGCGCCCAAGGCGCAGGGCGTTGAGCATTTCGAGCGTCGGCTCGAGGTACTCGTAAACGCCGATGCGCCCGCGGTAGCCCGTTCCGTTGCAGTGCTGGCAGCCACGCCCGCGGCGCAGCCGGTCGGTCGATGCCCCCGGGCGGATCGCGGCGAGCCATGCAAGGTCGTTGGCGTCGGCCAAGTGCCTCTCGCCGCAACTTTCGCAGACACGGCGGATCAGGCGCTGGGCGATGATCACGCGCAGCGAGGCGGCGAGCAGGTAACCCGGCGCCCCCATGTCGAGCAGGCGGTCGGCCGTACCCACGGCGTCGTTGGTGTGCAGCGTCGACAGCACGAGGTGGCCGGTCATGGCGGCGCGCAGGCCGATCTCGGCCGTCTCCTGGTCGCGCATTTCGCCGACGAGGATGATGTCCGGGTCCTGGCGCAGGGCCGAGCGCAGCACGGCGGCGAAGTCGAGGCCGATCTTGGCGTTGACCTGCACCTGGCTGATGCGCGGAAGCCGGTACTCCACCGGGTCCTCGACCGTGATGACTTTCTTCTCGGGCCGGTTCAGCGAGTTGAGTGCGGCGTACAGCGAGGTGGTCTTGCCGGAGCCCGTCGGGCCGGTGACCAGGATGATGCCGCTGGGCGAATGCAGCACGTTGCGGAAGCGCGCCAGCATCGGCGCCGGCATGCCGAGGTAATCGAGGTCGAGCATCGCGCCGCTCTGGTCGAGCAAGCGCATGACCACCGACTCGCCGTGCTGCACCGGCATGGTCGAGACGCGCACGTCGATCCCCTTGCCGCGCACGCTGATCTGGAAGCGGCCGTCCTGCGGCATGCGCTTCTCGGAGATGTTCAAACCCGCCATCAGCTTCAGGCGCAGCACCAGCGCCGAGGCGATCTGCCGCTCGCGGATGATCTGTTCGTTGAGCACGCCGTCGACGCGCTGGCGCAGGCGAAGGCAGTCGGTGTCGGGTTCGATGTGGATATCCGAGGCACCGGCCTGCACGGCGTCGACGAACAGGGACTGCAGCAGCTTGACCACGGGCGCGTCGGCCGCGTCTTCGCCGAGCCCCAGCTGCGAGACGTCGAGCGCGGCGTCGTTGCTGACCTCTTCAGACAGCTCCTGCGCCAGCGAGCTGATCTCCTCGGTGCGCCGGTAGACCGTATCGAAGGTGCGCAGCACGTCGTCCTCGCGCACCAGCGCGAGGCGGATCTCCTTGCCGCCCAGCACGCGGGCCAGCTCGTCGTAGGCGAAGAGGTCGGTGGGATCGGCCATGCCGACGACGAAGCCACCACCCTCCTCCCTCAGCACGATGCTGCGGAAGCGGCGCGCGAGCGTCTCCGGCAGCTTGCGCACCAGCGCCGGCTCGAAGCGGTAGCTGCGCAGGTCGATCAACGGGATGGCGAGCTGCCGCGAGAGCAGCTGCAGCATGTCGTTCTCGCTGACCATGCCGAGGTCGATCAGCGTGCGGCCGAGCTTCGAGCCGAGCTTCCGCTGCTCGGAAAGCGCGTGCTGCAGCTGTTCGGCCGTGATGAGGCCGTTCTCGACCAGCAGGTCGCCGATGCGGATCTTCCTCACAGCGGCACTGGGTAGCGTGGACATGGTCACCTCGATGGTTCGCCGGCGGAGAGAGCCTCGACCCGCTCGCCAAGATAGTCTGCCAAAGCCGGATCGAGCGGGCCGCGGCGCTGCGCCTCGCGGAACGCCGACAGCGCTTCGTCGCCGCGACCGCTCGCGTCCAGCGAAATGCCCAGCCCCGCCCACCAGGCCCCGACATCGGGCTCGCCCCGCAGGGCACGTCGATAGGCCTGCTCGGCCTCCGCGTGGCGTCCGAGCTGCTGCAGCGCAGCAGCCTCGAGGGCGGCGCGTTCGGCACCCACCTCGGGCTGTGCGGCCAACGCGGCCAGAGCCGCCTCGGCGCGGCCTTCAGCCAGCGCGCTTCGCGCGGCATCGAGCGGATCAACCGCCGTCGCAACGCGCTCGATCGTGGCACGAGCGGCGGGTGCTGGTGCCGGCGGCGGCACGGGCTCAGGTTGCGGGTCTGCTGCGACCGCCGTTGGACGTCCTGGCAAGGCAACTGGCGGTGCCGGCGCCGGGGCCGGGGCTGGCACCGGGACGACGTTCGCCGCCTGCGGCGCCGCCGGAGCGACAGCCACGGCTTCCGCTGCAACCACGGCCTCGATCTCGGCGACAGGCTCTGCCAGCGCCGGGGCCGGGGCGTCGCCGGGGGTTCCGGCCTCGTCGATACGCTCGATGGCCTGCCACCGGTTCGCCACCAGAAGCACCACGGTGACCGCGAGCCCGACGGTCACGGCCGCCACCCACCACCAGAGACGTCGCGAGCGCCGTGGCGAGACGTGGTGGCCCACGGGCTGCCCCGCCGAAGCCATCGCGGCACGACGCGATGCGGCATCGCCCTGCCCGCGCGCGTCGAGGTCGCGCAGCATCTGGTTGATCACGCTCATGCCGCGCCCCCGGCGAAACGCCAAGCCACGGCAGCTCCGGTGATCGCAGCAGCAAAGGCGGCCAACCACGCCGCGGCCTTGCCCCAACCAGCGCGCACGGGCGCCGTAGCGCCATCGGTGTCGCGCACGGCCAGCGCCACTTCCGCCTCCGAAACCTCGCGCAGGCCGCGGCCATAGGCCAGGAGCAAGGACTTGTGCGCGAGCACGTTCACCAATCGTGGAATCCCGCCGCTGGCGCGGTGCAGGCGGCGCAAGGCGCGCGGCGCGAACAGCGGCCGCCCGTTGTATCCGGCCACCGAGAGCCGGTGCTGCAGGTAGAGCGCCACGCCGTCGGCGTCGAGCGGCTGCAAGCGGTAGCCGAAGCCGATCCGCTGCCGGAGTTGCCGCAGCTCGGGCTGGGCGAGACGTTCATCGAGTTCCGGCTGGCCGAACAGGACGACGTGCAGCAGCTTGCGGGTCTCGGTCTCGAGGTTCGACAGCAGCCGCAAGGCTTCCAGGCTTTCGTCCGACAGGGCCTGCGCCTCGTCGATGATGACGGCCACGCGCTTGCCGCTGGCGGCGAGTTCGATCAGCCGCTCCTGCAGTTTCTTGACCAGCGTGTGCTGCCGCGGCGTCGGGCCGAGCGCCACGCGGAGCTCGTCGGCGATGGCGCGGCGCAGGGCGTCGGGGTCGAGGTAGGGGTTCGGCACCCAGGCCGTCATCCACTGCTCGTCGAGGCTGTTCAGCAGCAGGCGGCAGAGCAGCGTCTTGCCGGTGCC
The DNA here is from genome assembly GCF_027531545.1 of Silanimonas sp. Classification (GTDB taxonomy): domain Bacteria; phylum Pseudomonadota; class Gammaproteobacteria; order Xanthomonadales; family Xanthomonadaceae; genus Silanimonas. The sequence continues at coordinate 389,899 of NZ_JAPZSC010000006.1, forward strand.
GACTTCGCCGGTGACCTTGATGAAGCCTTCGCCCGCATCGAGCGCGACCCGAAGCACTTGCAGCGCTTCGACATGGGCATCGTTGCGGAAGAAGAAGCCGGTGTCCGGCGTCAGCGAGAACGGCGCCTGGCGGAGGCCGAAGTGGTCTTCGTACATCGCCGTGGCCAGGCCACCGGTCAAGGGGTTTCCGACTGCAGCGCGCGCGTCTCGTCGAGGCGCGGCTGCGCGGCGCGGTCCCAGGTCTCGCGGCCTTCGACCACGGTGGGGCGAAGCAGGATCACCAGCTCCGTCTTGCGGCCGGTGTTGCGCGTCTGGCGGAACAGGTTGCCCAGCACCGGGATCGCGCCGAGGAACGGCGTGCGCGCGTTCTGCCGCGTCTCACTCTCCTGCATCAGACCACCGATGACGATGAGCTGCCCATTGCTGGCCCGCACGATGGAATCACTCTGGCGGACCGCGCTCACGGCCAGCGGCAGGCGGTAGTCGCGGTCGCCGACGACGATCAGCTTGGTCTGGTCCTGCACTTCCGAGATCGTCGGCTGGACGTGCAGGAGCACCTCGCCGTCCTCGGAGATCTGCGGCGTCACATCGAGCGAGATGCCGGAGAAGAACGGGGTCAGTTCCAGCGACGGGTCGGTCTGCTGGGTCTGGTTGCCGACGCTCTGGTTTTGCGCACCGCTGATGCCGGTGACGAAGAACTCGTCGCTGCCGACCTTGATGACGGCCTTCTGGTTGTTGGTGGCCGAGACCCGCGGGCTCGACATCACACGGACGTCGCCCTGCTGCTTGAGCAATTCGACGAACGCGCTGAAGTCGCCGCGCTGCCAGCCGATCGAGAACACGCCGCCGAAGGCCGAGGTGGCCGTGCCGTCCGGCAACGAGGGGTTATTGGGATTGAGGCTGCCGGTGTTGCCACCGATCTCCGAACGGCCATCGGGGCCGAAGATGGCACCGCCGCCGGTCTGGCCGATGATGCCGGCGCCGCTGTCCACCACCTGCGCCCAGTTGATGCCGGCCTGGAACTTGTCGTTGAGCGTCACTTCGATGATCCGCGCCTCGAGGATCACCTGGCGCGTCACCGCGCCCTGCACGGCATCGAGGTAGCGCTCCACGTCACGCATCTCGGAAGGCAGCGCGCGGATGACGACCGTGCTCGACTGCGGGCTGACGATGACCGAGCGGCCCGGGCCGTCGCCGACGATGGCCACCAGGGCACGGTCCAGTTCCGCCCAGTAGTCGGATTCGCTGCGCGTGCGGACTCGGCTGGTGAACGCCTCGCTACGACCGCTGCTGCCGGCACCGGACTCGCCGTCTTCGCCACCACCGTTGCCCGCGGCGGCGTTCGTCGCCTGCCCGTTGCTGTTCTCGCTGCTCGTGAGGTCGCCGGCATTGACGCGCGTGCGCGATTCACCGACGCGTTGCAGGTGCAGGTAGTCGACCTCGAAAACGCGCGACTGCAGGCGCGCTGGAAGGACGATGTAGCCGTTGCCGCGCGGCTCGTACTCGTAGCCATAGACCTCGCGGACCACCTCGAGCACTTCCGGAACGGTGACGCTCTTCAGGCTCAGGCTGATGTTCCCCGCCACGTCCGGGTGCACCACCATGTTGATGGCGGTGTCCTGCACCAAGCTCATGAAGAAGGCCCGGGCCGGCACTTCATCGACGTCGACATTGAAGCGCGGCGCCGCGGCTGGGCGCGGTGGCGGCGCGACGAGGGCGCGAGTCACGGCAGGCGGCGGCGTCGCGGCCTGCGCGGGCGTGGCGGGCGACGGCGTCTGGGCGCCCAGCGGCGCGACCAGGAGCAGGGCCAGCGGGATCGGCAGGAGTCGGAACATCAGCGGTTCACCGGTCGGGTGGAATTCGGGAAGGACAGGCGCAGCTCGGTGCTGCCCGTGGGGCTGCGCAGGCGCACCCAGCCGGGGCCGATGGCCTCCAGGCGGGCGTCGCCGACGGCATCGCCGAGGCGGTAGCGCTGCCCATTGATGATGGCGCTGCGCTGGCTCGGCGAGACCAGCGTGGATTGCAGGACAAGGGCCGCGGCGGGCGCGGCGGCGGTGGCCTCCACGCGGGGCGCGATGGCCGGCCGCGTCGGGTCGGGAACGCCGGCACCAACCAACCCACCCAGGGCGGCGACGACCAGCAGCAGGCGAGGGCGCTCAGACACCGATCCAGCCCTCCTGCAGGCCCAGGGTTTCGACCGTCAGCGTGATCGTCAGGGCCGGCCAGCGCTCCGCATCGACATTCAGGTCGTGCAGGCGCACGCGGAATGGCAGGGCCTCGACGGCGCGGACGTAGTCCAGCGCGGCCGCGTAGTCGCCCTCGAACCGCAGCACCACGCGGTGGCGGTAGAGCGCGGGGATGCCCTCCATGGACGGCACCGTTGCCTCCGCGGTGGGCGCGGCCGCGGCGGTGCCCGGAGTCGGCGCGGGGGCCGGCGCGGGCGACCAGCGCAGTACCTCGGGCGGCAGCGCACGGACGCCGAACACGGTCAGCCGGGCATCGCGCCCGAGGAGATCTCGCAACACCGCGGGCATCCGGCCCGGCGGAATCACGCCGGCCTCGTCGGCGCGCAGACGGGCATCCAGTTCGCCGGATTCCTGCTTCAGGCGATCCAGCGCGAGGCGGCGCTCCGCCTCGGGGTCCCGGGCCAGCTCGTCCTGGACGAGGGCCAGCGCGGCTCGCTCGCTTTCCACTTGTGGCGCCAGGGATTCGATCTGCGTGGCGTTCGAGGCCGCGGCCTTGCTGGCCGGCTCGATCCACAGCACGTAAAGCCCGAGTACGACCAGGACGCCAAGGGTGACGCTGATGAGCATGCGCTCGCGCGGCTGCATGGCATCGAAGCGCTGCTGGAGGGCGACGAACCGACTCATGGGGCGTCCTCCGCTTCCGTCTTCGTCGCGCAGCCCGCGGCCAGTGCGACGCAATCGGTGGCCATGTCGAACTGCAGCGGCTCACCGGCGTCCTTAGGCCGCTCGATGGCGAAGTGCGTGAAATCTCGATCCTTCAAGCCGTCCTCCGTGGACAGGCCCTGCAGGAAGGCCGGGACCGCGTCCGCATCCAGGGTGCGACCACCCAGTCCGAGTTCGGCGCCGGCCTCGGCCACGCGGATGCGGGTCAGCCAGAGCGGCGCGGGCCGCTGGCGCCCCAGGCCCTCGAGCACGTGGCTGAAGGGCACGACTTCGTCGCCAGCGCGGGCGAGTTCGTCGACCAGCCAGCGGCGGCCATCGACACCAAACTGCGCCTCGACGAGGGCCACGGTGAGAGCCGCGTCGGGCTTGCGGGCAGCGAGCTGCTCCGAGGCGGTGGTCATCTGCGCCTGCAGCGACGCTTGTTCGGTGTTCAGCGCCGCAAGGCGCTCCGCCGAATCCGAAGCCTGCCATTGGACGATGCCGCCCCAGACCAGCATCGCGAACGCGGCGAGGCCGATCAGGGCGAGGTTGCGCGGCAGCTCCTCGCTGGGCTCGAGCGGACGGAGGTCGTCGCGGTAGAGATCGATGCGCTGCGTGCTCATGGGCGGCCCGCCCCCATGGCGACAGCGGACAGGGCGGCGACGCGGACGCGTGCGGCCTCGGGCAGCGCCGACAATTCGGGCCACGCGGATTCCGGCGAAACGCTCTGCACGTCCAGCCCGAGGCTGTTGCGCAGTGACGCTCCCAGGCCCTCAAGGCCCTCCAAGCCGGACAGCAGCAGCAGGCGACGCGGCGGCGGGCGCTGGTGCGTGCGGTCGAAGTAGTCGAGTGTGCGCTGCAGTTCGAGGGCGATACGCTCGAACAGACGCTCCGTGCGCCCGGCTTGCGGCTCGCGCAGCACGCGCTGTTCGTCGCCATCGAACTCGAAACGGCGGGCGACGAACAGCGTGTTCTCGCGCATCGCCAGCATGGAGCCGCCGCGGGCATCGATGACCAGCGCGGCCTGACTCTCGTCGCCCGGCGAGAGCGTCCGCACTGCCTCGGCCCACGCCAAGTCGCTGATGCCGATGCTCGAAAGCTGCAGGCCTGACGCCTCGATCTGGGCGATGCGGGGGCGCAATTCGTCCTTGCGGGCGACGGCGAGGTAGAGGGTCGGCGGGCGGCCACGGCTGTCGAGGCCGGGCACCTCGAAGGCATCCATCACCGCGTCATCGATGGGGAAACCGATCAGGTCGCGCACCTTCCAGCGAAGCGCCTGCACCCATTCGGCGGGCGGAACCGCCGGCTTGTCCACTTGCTGGAGGCTGTAGGCACCGGGCTCGAGCACCCACTCGCAGGCCATGCCGGCCGCGTCGGCCTCCCGCACGAGCGATTGCAGGGTGGCTCCAACGTCGGCGCCGGCGGCGCGCTCGTAGGCCCGAACCGAGCGACCGTCCGCGGGGCGGACGACGAGAGCGAGACGATCCATCGACAGGGACAGGGCCACGTGCCCCACGGGGCGGCGGCGACGCTTCGAGAAGAAACCCCATCCAGTCTTTGCCATGGACGACCGTACTGCCCCTGCGCGCCGCGAGCGCGCTGACTGTCGAATTGGCCGCAGCCTTTCATAGCAGGCCGGGACGGTCAATGAAAACGATCCCAGCCTCACCGATTTTCACTTCGGCATCAGGTGAAGAGCGCCCACGCGGCCGAGAGGATGGCGAACAGCCCGAGCGCGGCCGTCAGTGGGATGGCGGCCAGCGACGCCATCGAGGCGTATCGCGCCATGCGGCGTTGGCGCGGCGTCAACACGCCATGGTTCGACCCCGCCGCGGAGATCACGGCCAAGGCCGACGCCCACGACAGCGTGAAGCCGATCAGCGCGAGTCCGCTGGCGATGACCCAGGCCCACCACGGAAGCCATCCGGCCACCTTCGTCCACCATTCGACCATCGGATCAACGCTCCGGAAGCGGGATGAATTCGGATTCGCCCGGCACGGTGCCAAGCGCCTGCGCCGCCCAGTCGGCCTTTGCCTGCTCGATGCGCTCACGCGAGGTCGCGACGAAATTCCACCACAGCACGCACGGGCCCACGGGCGCGCCGCCGAGCAGCATGGCGCGCACGGCCGCCGTCGATGCGAGACGCACCGAGCCACGGGCCGGCAGCACGTGCAACTGACGCGCGGCGAGGGGTTCGCCGTCCAACACCAGCCCGTCCTCCAGCGGGTACACCGCGCGCTCTTCGTGCTCGTCGTCCAGATCGAGGAATGTACCGGGCGCGAATCGGGCACTGACGTACAGCGTGTCGACGCAGGTGCGGACCGGCGAACGCTGGCCGAAGGCCTGGCCGGCAACGATGGTGATCTCGACGCCCTCGCGGTGCAGGGTCGGCACGTCGGCGGCGGGCACGTGTTGGAAGGACGGTGTCGCTTCGGCCTCGGACTCGGGCATCGCCAACCACGTCTGCAGCCCTTCGACGCGTTGTCCGCTCGCACGCTCGGCATCCGGCGTGCGCTCGGAATGCACGATGCCGCGCCCCGCGGTCATCCAGTTCACGTCGCCGGGACGGATCACCTGCACGGAACCGACGCTGTCGCGATGCATCAAGGCGCCGTCCCACAGCCAGGTCAGGGTCGACAGTCCGATGTGCGGGTGCGGGCGGACGTCGATGCCCTGCCCCGGCGGGAACGCGTGCGGGCCCATGTGGTCGAGGAAGATGAAGGGGCCGACGGACCGCCGCTTCACGTCGGGCAACAGGCGACGGACCACGAAGCCGCCGCCGAGGTCATGCTCGCGCCCGGCGATGGAGAGGACGTCCGGCATGGCTCAGGGCGCTGCGGCGCCGGCCGCAGCGGTCTGCGCGTCGATGCGGGCGGCCAGTTCCAGCAACTGCAGGCGCTGCTGTTCGAAATCCGTGGCGACCAGCACCTGCGTGCCCGCGATTTCCGCTTTGAGGGTCGAGAGCAGCGCGGGATCGAGGCCGAGGCTGGCGGCATCCACCGCATCGAGCTGCGCCGCGGCATCCCGCAAGCGATCGCCGGCGACGCCGAAGTTACGCTGGTCAAGGTCGTTGAGCGCCTGGAAGATGGCCAATCGGGCCTTGCTGAGGGCGTTGCGGCTCTCGGCAGCGGTGGCGGCGCGCTGTGCCTCAGCAAGGCGCTCCGCGCTGGCGGCGATCTCGGCGTCCTTGGCGGCGACCACGGCGGCGTTCGCCTCGGCCTGCGTCGACAGGGCACTGCTGCGCTGCCACAGGCCGATGCCATAGGCGATGACCAAGCCGGCGCAGAAACCAACGATCCCGGTAACGACGGGGTGGCGTGACAGCGGCGTGGCGCTCGTGGACTCAGTCATGTCGGCGGGCTCCTGGAAGGGAGCCCGAGGATACCGCAGCGCCCTCGCCCGCCACGCCGCGCGCGGCCGCGGAGCCCGGGGATCAGTCCTTGTCGGCGACCAGACCGAACAGGTCGTGCTCGTCGGCGCCCATGATGCGGACATCGACGAACTGGCCGGGCTTCAGCTTGTGGGCCGCGCCGTCCTGGATCTGCACCGTGCCGTCGATTTCGGGCGCATCGCCCTTCGAACGGCCGATGGCCAGATCACCGTCGATGGCGTCGATGATCACCTGCTGCACGGTGCCGACCTTGCGCTCGAGCTTCTCCGCGCTGATCTGCGCCTGCAGCTCCATGAAGCGCGCGAGGCGCTCCTGCTTCACGTCCTCGGGCACCGCGTCGGGCAGGTCGTTGGCCTTGGCGCCGGTCACCGGCGAATACGGGAACGCACCCACGCGATCGAGTTCAGCGGCGTCGATGAAGTCCAGCAACTGCTCGAAATCGTCTTCCGTTTCGCCGGGGAAGCCGACGATGAACGTGCTGCGGATGGTCAGCTCCGGGCAGATCTCGCGCCAACGGAGGATTCGCTCAAGCTGCTTTTCTGCCGCGGCCGGGCGCTTCATTAGCTTGAGGATGCGCGGGCTGGCGTGCTGCAGCGGCACGTCGAGGTAGGGAAGGATCTTGCCCTCCGCCATCAGCGGAATGACGTCGTCGACGTGCGGGTACGGGTAAACGTAGTGCAGGCGCGTCCACAGGCCGAGCTCGCCCAAACCGCGCGCAAGATCGGTCATGCGCGTCTGGTACTCACGGTCGCGCCAGGTCTTCGGCGCGTACTTCACGTCGACGCCGTAGGCGCTGGTGTCCTGCGAGATCACCAGCAGCTCCTTGACGCCACCCATCGCGAGCTTCTCGGCCTCGCGCAGCACCTCGTCGACGGGACGCGACACGAGGTCGCCGCGCATCGAGGGGATGATGCAGAAGCTGCAGCGGTGGTTGCAGCCTTCGGAAATCTTCAGGTACGCGTAGTGCTTGGGCGTGAGCTTCAAACCCACGCCTTCGATCATGCCGTCGTCCTTCTTGCCGCGCTTGCGCGGGGTCGGCAGCAGGTCGGTGAAGGGGTCGTGCTTCGGCGGCAGGGCCGCATGCACCGCGCTCATCACACTGGTGTAGTCCTGCGGGCCGCTGATCGAGAGCACGCCCGGATGAGCTGCACGGATTTCCTCCGGGCGCTTGCCGAGGCAGCCCGTCACGATGACCTTGCCGTTCTCGGCGATGGCCTCCCCGATGGCGTCCAGCGACTCGTTGACCGCCGATTCGATGAACCCGCAGGTGTTCACCACCACCACGTCGGCCTTGTCGTAGCTGCCGACGATGTCGTAGCCCTCGACCTTCAGCTGGGTGAGGATGCGTTCGGAATCGACGAGGGCCTTCGGACAGCCGAGGCTGACGAAACCGACTTTGGGGTTCTTGGCGGACATGGCAGGGCGCCGGCTTTGGTGCCGGTTGCGCGGGCTGGGAACAGGCGGCAAGTATACCGGGCACCCTGCCCCGACCCTGAGGACGCGTTCATATGGGCCATCCCGTTTCGCTGTCGACGCCCACGGGGCGCATCTCCGCCTGGCGCGCCGACCCACCCATCCCGCCCCACGGTGCGATCGTGGTGGTGCAGGAGATCTTCGGCGTCAACACCCACATCCGCCACGTGGTCGACCGCTTCGCCGCCCACGGCTGGGTGGCCATCGCCCCGGCGGTCTTCGACCACGTGGAATCGCACGTCGAACTGGCCTACGACGAGGCCGGCGTCGCCCGAGGACGGGAGCTGGCCGCGCAGGTCGGCTTCGACCAGGTGATGGGCGACATCGAGGCTGCGGCCCGGGAACTCGAAACCACCACGGACAGCGGCAAGGTGGGCGTCGTCGGCTACTGCTGGGGCGGCACCGCGGCCTTCCTCGCCAACTGCAGGCTGGGCCTGCCCGCCGTCAGCTACTACGGCGGGCGCACCGTGCCCTTCCTCGGCCACGAGCACCCGAAGGCTCCCTTGCTGATGCACTTCGGCGAGACCGACCCGTTGATCCCGCCGGACCACGTGGCCCTGCACCGCGAACACCTGCCGCAAGCCCATATCGAAGTCTGGCCCGCCGGCCACGGCTTCAATTGCGAACAACGCGCCGACTACGACGAGCCCTCGGCACAAGCCGCGCTGCAACGCACCCTCGCCTTCTTCACCCGGACGCTGCGATGAGCTTCGTCCTTGATCCCCGCCTGGAGGCTGATTCGGTCTTCATCGCCGATGGTCCGCTGTCGCAACTCCGACTGATGGACGATGCCCGCTTCCCGTGGCTGGTGCTGGTGCCGCGCGTGCCTGGCGCGACGGAGTGGATCGACCTCGACGGCGCTTCGCAGCGCCTGTTGCTGGCGGAGATCAACCAGGCCGGCGCCCTGCTCCGCGCGCATTTCGCGCCAATCGACAAGCTCAACATCGGCGCGCTGGGCAACATCGTCCGCCAGCTGCACGTGCACGTCGTTGGGCGTCGCGAGGGCGATGCCGCTTGGCCGGGCCCCGCGTGGGGGGCAGGCACGCGGCGCTCCTATGGCGCCGATGCGCCGACGATCGCATCGGCCTTGGCACACGCACTGAATGCGCTGCCGCCGAAAGCTCTCCCCCACTCCCCCTGAGAATCCCCAACCATGGACGACACCGCCCCCACCCTGGCACGACGCGAGAAGAGCGCCATCGTTCTGCTGGCCATTCTGCAGAGCCTGCTGCTCTATCTCGTCGAGTACGGCGACGGGCAAGGCTGGCCGATCCTCTCCGACCTCTCCGGGCAGGTGCCGTGGTACACGCTGGTGCTGGTCGTCCCGAGCATGATGCAGCTCTCTCTGCATCGCCTCGACGACCCTCGCTTCTGGAGCAATACCGTCCTGGCCACCGCGATCTTCGGGGCGGCCGCGGCCTGGGCCGCTTGGAGCGTGACCGGCGCCCCGGGAACGACAGCCTCCGCCACGCTTGGGCCGTTCGCCGTCTCGATGGCCCTCATCGCCTTCGTCGCCCTGCCCTACCTGCAGGTTCGACTGGCGCTCGGCCGCTTCGGCGCGCCCTATGGCGACCTGTTCGCGCTGGCATGGCAGAACGCGCTCACCCTCAAGGTGGTGTGCGTGATGACGGGCTTGGGGTGGCTGCTGCTGACGCTCTGGCAGGCACTGTTCCAGCTCATCGGCATCGACCTCTTCCATCGGCTGTTCAGCGAAGACCCCTTCATCTACATGGCCTCCGGCCTCTTCGCCGGGCTGGGCGTGCTGGTGGCGCGGACGCAGCACCGGGCGATGCAGGTCGCACGGAATGTGCTGTTCGCCATCTTCACCGGGTTCCTTCCGTTGGCGGCCTTCATCGCCGTGATCTTCCTGCTGACGCTGCCGTTTACGGGCCTCGCGCCGCTCAACGCCGCGGCGAGCACGGCCGCCACGCTCTCGCTCCTCGTCGCTGCGCTGGTGCTGCTGCTGAACGCCGTGGTCCAGAACGGCCGCGCATCGCCGTATCCGCGTGCCCTGCGCTGGCTGGTGGACGCCGCCATGGTGGCCCTGCCGGTATTCGCCGGGATCGCCCTACACGCCGTCATCGTCCGTATCGCCGAGCATGGCTGGACCACGGATCGCTTCTGGGCCCTCGTGGCCGTGGTGATGCTGGGCGCCTACGCGGTTGGATACGCTTGGGCAGCCCTGCGCCCCGCGGGCGCGTGGATGACAAAGCTGCCGCGAGTGAATGTCGCCGCCTCTTTGCTGTTGATCGGCATTGGTCTGCTGGGCAACTCCCCGATCCTCGACCCTCATCGTCTTTCCGTTGCCAGCCAACTCGCGCGGATCGAAACCGCAGCGAACGAAACGGTGGTCGATGAGGCAGTCCGGGATCGGCTCGAGTACCTGCGATTCGAAAGCGGGCGTCGTGGCGTTGCGGCCCTGGATGCCCTCGCCGAAGCCCCCCGCGCGTCGAAGGAGTTCGTCTCGACTTTGGCCGAGATCCGCGAGCGACCAGCACGCCACCACTGGGAAACCGAACGCACGCCGCCCGAATCTCCAGCACAGCTCGCAGCGCGCATCCAGGTTCCCGCGGGCCAGCCCGCCCTGCCTGAGGCATTGCTCGCGGCGGTCCTCGTCCGCGGCGAAGGCGAGAACCCGTACTGCTCGCGCTACAGCGGGACCTGCATCGCAAATCACCTTGATGTCGATGCCGATGGCCGCGTTGATGTGCTTGTTTGCCATGCCGCAGAAAACGACTACGTTTCATGCCACGTCTTCGTCGAATCGGCCGGTGCTTGGTCGGCACAGGGGCAAATCGGCACCTGGATCGAGGACGAAAATCAGCGGAGGGCGACCCTCGAGTCGATCCGCGAAGGTCGGATCACGACCGTCGCCCCGCGGTTCCGCGACATCGCCTTCGGCGACACCCCCCCGAAACGCGTCGAAACGTCCGAGGCCAATGCCGTGGTCGCCACGCCTTAAGGACTCGGGTCCCTCAGGTCTTGGGCAGCGTTACACCGGTCTGGCCCTGGTACTTGCCGCCGCGGTCGCGGTAGCTGGTGTCGCAGACCTCATCCGACTGGAAGAACAGCATCTGCGCCACGCCCTCGCCGGCGTAGATCTTGGCCGGCAGTGGGGTCGTGTTGCTGAACTCGAGGGTCACGTGGCCTTCCCACTCGGGCTCCAGCGGCGTGACGTTGACGATGATCCCGCAGCGCGCGTAGGTGCTCTTTCCGAGGCAGACCACCAGCACGTCGCGGGGGATGCGGAAGTACTCGACGGTGCGCGCCAGCGCAAAGCTGTTCGGCGGGATGATGCAGACGTCCGACTCGACGTCGACGAAGCTCGACGGATCGAAGGCCTTCGGGTCGACGATCGTCGAGTTGATGTTGGTGAAGATCTTGAACTCGCGCGCGCAGCGCACGTCGTAGCCGTAGCTCGAGGTGCCGTAGCTGACGATGCGGTGGCCGTCGGCGCCGCCGCTCCCACCGGAAAACCTGACCTGCCCGGGCTCGAAGGGCTCGATCATGCCGTTCGGAACTTCGGACATCCGGCGGATCCACTTGTCGCTCTTGATGCTCATGCGCGGCCTGCGTGTAGGGGAGCGAAAGCTTAGCGTGAAGCCGCGGCGGGCCGCGCACCCCGGTCGGCTCAGGTGTCCTGGATCACGATGCTGGGGAACGCGATCTGCTTGTTCTTCGCCTGCATGGACAAGCGCGCCGCGGTCTTCCGGGCGATCAGCCGGTAGGCCTGGGCGATCGCGCCACCGGGTTCGGCGACGACCGTGGGCGCTCCCCCGTCCGCCTGCTCGCGGATGCGGATGTCCAGCGGCAGCGAACCGAGCAGCGGCACGCCGTAACGATCGGACATCGCCTGCCCGCCGCCCTCGCCGAAGATGTGCTCGACGTGGCCACACTTCGAACAGCAGTGCATGGCCATGTTCTCGATGATGCCGAGCACCGGCACCTCGACCTTCTCGAACATCTTCAGGGCCTTCTTGGCGTCCAGCAGGGCGATGTCCTGCGGCGTGGTCACGATCACCGCACCAGAGACCGGAACCCGCTGCGCGAGGGTCAGCTGGATGTCGCCCGTGCCCGGCGGCAGGTCGATCACCAGGTAGTCGAGGTCCTCCCAGGCCGTGCCCGTCAGCAGCTGCTGCAGGTACTGGGTGGTCATCGGGCCGCGCCAGATGGCGGGCTGGTCCTCGCCGAGGAAGAAGCCGATCGACATGGCCTGCAGGCCGTGGGCGCGTTTCGGCAGGATCATCTGCCCATCCGGGCTGTCCGGCTTGCCGGACAGGCCGAGCATCATCGGGATCGATGGGCCGTGGATGTCGGCATCGAGCACCCCGACCCGCGCGCCCTCGGCCGCCAGGGCCAAGGCCAGGTTGACCGCCGTCGTCGACTTGCCCACTCCGCCCTTCCCCGAGGCCACGGCGATGACGTTCTTCACGCCCGGCAGGGGGGTGAGGTCCTTCTGGACCTTGTGGGCCAGCACCCTGGCGCCGACCTCGACCTGGGCCGAGACCACCCCCGGCACCGCCCGGAGGGCCGCTTCGGCCCGCGCCGCCAGTTCCTCATGCCATGAGGCGGCGGCGTAGGGCAACTGAAGGACGGCCATGACCCGCCCGCCCTCCTCGGCCACCGAACGGACGGTCGATTCCGCCAGTGGTTCGCCGGTGTGAGGGTCAAGGACCTGGCACAAGGCCTGTTTGAGCGACTCGAAATCGATACGGTTCATTGTGAGTGCCATGTGAAAAAGCGATTCGTTACACGCTCGGGGCGGCAAGAGCATGACGCGACACACAAGCGTTACAAGTCTGTTAACCTTAGGGTAAGGCCGCGTTCACGCCCCCGGGGCATCGCGACGGCTGATTCCAGCAATTCTTCCATGTGTGGGGAGATTCCCGAGATGCAGAAGGCAATCCGATTCAAGCGTTCGCCGCTGGCCCAGGCCACCATCGCCGCGCTTGCCATGGCCCTGGCCGTTCCGGCCCTGGCGCAGAACCAGACCAGCACCAACCAGCAGGACGAAGACGAAGAGGCGAAAGAACTCGAAGCCGTCCAGGTCGTCGGCTCCCGCATCAAGCGCGCGGAGATCGAAGGTCCGGCGCCGGTCACGGTGATCACGCGCGAGGACTTCGAGCGCGAAGGCTTCAGCACCGTCGCCGACGTGCTGGACACCCTGACCCAGAACACCACGGCATCGTTCACCGGTGACCTCGCGACCGCTGGCTTCACGCCGAACGCCCAGGTCGTCAACCTGCGCGCCCTCGGCCCGGGCTACACGCTGACGCTGATCAACGGCCGTCGCCCCGCCCAGTACCCGCAGCCGTACAACCGCGACAACAACGTGGTGAACGTCCGCGCCATCCCGACGGCGATGATCGAGCGCATCGAAGTGCTCACCGGCGGCGCCTCGGCCATTTACGGCTCCGACGCCGTGGCCGGCGTGGTCAACATCGTCCTGCGCAATTCCTATGACGGCCAGAGCGTCCGCGGCCAGATCGGCACGACCGCCGAGGGCGGTGGTGACTCGTTCGTCGCCGAGTACGTGGGCGGCTTCACCTCGGATCGCTGGAGCACCATCTTCGGCGCCCAGTACACCCACTCGGAGCCGGTCTTCGCGCGTCAGCGCGATATCCTCTCCGACACGCGCAACGGCCCGCTCGGCCCCGCGCTGACGAACCCGGGCCTGGCCCTCGCCACGCTGGCCTTCAACCCGGCCAACGCCGGCATCGGCCGCAGCGTCTACTACCCGGGTCAGGAAGTCTGCGACCGCTTCGGCTACACCACGGTGAACACGGCTGCCCGCGGCCAGTACTGCGGTGGCTTCACCGCGCCGTCTTCACGTTCGATCTCGAACAAGGAAGACAGCTACGCCGCCCGCGTCTACACGACCTTCGACGCCGGGGACAACCTCGAGCTGTTCGGCGGCATCAGCGTCTACAAGCAGGAAGCGATCGCTAGCAACGGCACGGAGTTCTGGGCCACCTCGGGCAACGCCTTCATCCGCACGCAGGACGATCGCCAGGTCAACGGCTACTTCGACCCGCAGTTCAACAGCTTCACCTTCCTGCAGCGCATCCTGAATCCGTTCGAGCTCGGCGGTGAGGAAGCGGCCAGCACCAAGTTCGACGAACAGACTTACGACGTGCTGCTCGGCGCACGCGGCACCCTCGCCGACCGCTTCGACTGGGAGGCCTCGGCCTCGTACGGCCGTTACGACTACGAGCAGGACCGTCCGCGCCTGCTGGCCCAGGGCATCACCGACTACTTCCTCGGCCCGGTCGAAGGCTTCCAGCTGGCGTCGAACGGTCTGCGCTACCAGATCCGCCGCCTGAATCTCGCCCGCTGGAACCAGCCGATCACGCCCGAGGTGTACCGCTCGTTCTCGACCCGCGTGATCAACGAGGGCGAGACCACGGCCAGCCAGGCGAACTTCTCGCTCTCGGGCGACCTGTTCGAGCTGCCGGGCGGCAACGCCGGTTTCGCGAGCGTCCTCGAGTACGCCCGCCAGACGGTGGACCTGCGCAGCGATGCGCGCACCAACCCGCTGCGTCCGCGCGATGCGCAGACCGTCTACAACCTCGTCAGCTCGGGCCGTACGGTCGGTGACCGCGATCGCGTCGCCATCGGCGGTGAGATCCGCCTGCCGGTCCTCAGCACCCTGACGGCCAACCTCGCCGCGCGCTACGACAAGTACGACGACATCACGGAAGTCGATGACGCCGTGACGTACCAGGCCGGCTTGGAGTTCCGTCCGATCGAGGACGTGCTGCTGCGTGCGTCCTACGCCACCAGCTTCCGCGCGCCGGACATGCAGCTCGTCTATGCGGAAGGTGCGGCATCGTTCTCGGGTATCCGCGACGAGTACGCCTGCCGTTCAGGCACCGGCGTCGCCCAGGGCCTCGGCCCTCGCACGCTGGCCCAATGCCAGGCCGCGGTGGGTGATCCGACCGCGTACACCACGCAGACGACGATCGCCGGCAACCCGCTTCTGAAGGAAGAAGAAGGCACGTCGCTGACGGCCGGCTTCGTGTGGGACATCGCCGAAGGCCTCAGCCTCACCGCCGACTACTACCGCATCAAGCTGGAAGACCAGTCGCTGCAGCTGACCTCTGGCTTCCTGCTGCAGAACGAGGCCGACTGCCGCCTGGGCGTGCGCCGCGACGGCTCGCCGTTCCCGAACGCCATCGACTCGGCCTTCTGCCAGAACGTTCTGGGCCTCGTCAGCCGCCAGGGTGGCCAGTCCAACGCCGCCATCACCCGCATCAACTCGGCCTACATCAACTCGGCCCTGCTGGACACCAGCGGTGTCGATGCGAGCATGAGCTACGACTTCGACACGGCGAGCGCCGGCTCCTTCGACTTCGAACTCGGCTGGTCCATCAAGCTGACCGACAAGTCCAAGCAGTTCGCCAGCGACCCGCTGGTCGATACGCGTGACGTGCCGAGCATCGAGTCCCGCAGCCGCCTCCGCGGTTCGGCCAGCTGGACTTACGACGACTGGACCACGACGGTCTTCGGCACGCGCTTCGGCACGGTGTCGAGCTTCAACGGCGTCGATGGCACCAACGCGGCGGGTGGCTTCTATCCGCGTCGCCTCAAGCCCTACATGCTCTACAACATGACGGTCGCGAAGCGCTTCGGCGATGACATCACGGCGATCTTCACCGTCGTGAACGTCACCAACAACCAGTACCGCTTCGACAACGGCGCCACCGGCTACCCGTTCTTCGAGTACTACCTGGGTGCCGACCCGCTGGGCCGTCGCTACGCCCTCAGCGTGCAGTACCGCTTCTGATCCAACGCTCCACGTTTCACCCGAAGCCCGGCCTCGCGCCGGGCTTCGTTTTTGCGGGGCCCACCGGCCCCGGCGGCAGGCATCTGCGATAATCGCCGCCTGCCTTCACCGCGATGCCGATGACCACCTCCGCTGCCTCCGCGGCGCGTCCCGCGCCTGCCCTCGTCACCACCGCCCTGCCATACGCCAACGGCGAGATCCACCTCGGCCACCTGGTCGGCTACATCCAGGCCGATGTCTGGGTGCGGGCCCGGCGCATGGCCGGCGGCACCACGCATTTCGTCTGCGCCGACGACACCCACGGCACGCCGATCATGCTGGCCGCCGAGAAGGCCGGCACCACCCCCGAGGCCTTCGTCGCCGGTGTTCAAGCCCGCCACGAGCGCGACTTCGCCGATTTCCTCGTCGGCTTCGACCACTACGATTCGACCAACAGCGCCGGCAACCGCGCGCTGACCGAGGCGATCTACCTCGCGCTGAAGGCGAACGGCCACATCGGCGCACGGCCGATCCAGCAGTTGTTCGACCCGGTCCGCGAGATGTTCCTGCCCGACCGCTACATCAAGGGCGAATGCCCGAACTGCGGCACGGCCGACCAGTACGGCGACAACTGCGAGAACTGTGGCGCGACCTACTCGCCCACCGAGCTGAAGAACCCGCGCTCGGTCGTTTCCGGCGCCACGCCGGAACTGCGTGAGAGCGAGCACCACTTCTTCGAGTTGGGCCGCTTCGAGGCCTTCCTGCGCGACTGGCTGGCCGGCGACGTCGCCCATCCGGGCGTGCGCGCCAAGCTGATGGAGTGGGTCGAGTCCGGCCTACGCGCCTGGGACATCTCGCGCGACGCGCCCTACTTCGGCTTCGAGATTCCCGGCGCTCCGGGCAAGTACTTCTACGTCTGGCTGGATGCGCCCATCGGCTATCTGTCGAGCTTCAAGGCCCTGTGCGAGGCCAACGGCCTCGACTTCGGCGCCTTCCTCGACGCCGCGCGCAACGCCAAGGGCGAAACGGAACTTCACCACTTCCTCGGCAAGGACATCGTCAACTTCCACGGCCTGTTCTGGCCGGCGGTGCTGCACGGCTCGGGCCACCGCACGCCGACGCGCCTGCACGTCAACGGCTACCTGACGGTGAACGGCGACAAGATGAGCAAGTCGCGCGGCACCTTCATCCAGGCCCGCACCTACCTCGAGGCCGGCCTGCCGCCGGAAGCGCTGCGCTACTACTACGCGCTGAAGAGCTCGGGCGGTGTCACCGACCTCGACCTCAACCTGCCCGACTTCATGGCGCGGGTGAACTCCGACCTCGTCGGCAAGTTCGTCAACATCGCCAGCCGTGCCTCGGGGTTCGTGACGCGTTTCTTCGAAGGGAGGCTTTATCCGGAGGAGGCAATGAAATCCGGCGATACGCTGATGCTTGATCAGCAGGCCAGATTGGACGCTGCCTTCGTCCGCGAGAAATACATGCAAGACAACGCCGCCATGGCAGTTAAGGCCGTCATGGCGAATGCCGACGACTGGAATCGCTTCTGGGACGAGCAGAAGCCTTGGCTCCTTGCGAAGGACTCTGCGAAGCACAAGCACCTCCATTCCGTCACCTCAGAAATCCTTCGCGCGTTCTACCGAATGGCGATCTGCCTCTATCCCATCTGCCCGCAGCTGTGTGCCAAGGCGCTTCGGCAGTTCGGACTCGAACGCATGCCGCTTTGGGAAGACATCCATCGACCAATCGACCGTATCGAACCCTTCGTCGAACTCTTCACCCGCATCGAACAAAAGCAGATCGACACCATGATCGACGCCTCCAAGGATTCCCTCGCCGCCGCCGCGGAAGCCGCGAAGGCCGCCGCTGCACCCACCGAAAAGGCCGCCAAGCCCGCGACGCCGAAGACTGACGCCGCCAAGCCGGCCGCCGCAGCGCCGTCGGAAGCCGGTGCCCCTGCCTTCATCGGCATCGAGGACTTCGCCAAGCTCGACCTGCGCATCGGCAAGGTGCTGGAGTGCGGCTTCGTTGATGGCTCCGACAAGCTGCTGCGCTTCAAGCTGGATGCCGGTGAGCTCGGCGAGCGGCAGATCTTCTCGGGCATCCGCGCCAGCTACGGCGAGCCGGAGAAACTCGTCGGCCGCAGCGTCGTATTCATCGCCAACCTGGCACCGCGCAAGATGCGGTTTGGCCTGAGCGAAGGAATGATCCTCTCGGCCGGCTTCGACGGTGGCGCGCTGGCCCTGCTCGACGCGGACAGCGGCGCCCTGCCCGGCATGCCGGTGCGCTAAGCGGCCATGACCGATGCCCTGCTGATCCTCGTCGGCGCGGTGCTGGTCAACAACTTCGTGCTGGTGAAGTTCCTCGGCCTGTGCCCGTTCATGGGCGTGTCGAGGCAGCTCGATGCCGCCGTCGGCATGGCGCTGGCGACGGGCTTCGTGCTGACGCTCGCCGCCGGGCTCTCCTGGGCGCTGCAGCACTGGCTGCTGGATCCGCTGGGCATCGGCGATCTGCGCACGCCCGCCTTCATCCTCGTCATCGCCGCCACCGTGCAGTTCACCGAGCTGCTGCTGCACCGGCAGAGCCCGAGGCTCTACCAGGTGCTCGGCATCTACCTGCCGCTGATCACGACCAATTGCGCCGTGCTCGGCGTCGCCCTGCTCAACGTGCAGGCGAAGCATTCGCTGCTGGAATCGGTGCTGTTCGGCTTCGGTGCGGCCGTGGGCTTCGGCCTCGTGTTGGTGCTGTTCGCCGCCCTGCGCGAGCGCCTGGAATCGGCCGAGGTGCCGGCGGCGTTCAAGGGCGCGCCGATCGCGCTGGTGACGGCCGGCCTGATGGCCCTGGCCTTCGCCGGCTTCACCGGCATGGATCGCTAGGCCGCGCCGTGGCCGACCTGTGGCTTCCCTTGCTGGCGTTGGTCGCGCTCTGCGCCGCCCTCGGCGCCTTGCTCGGCTGGGCGGCGAAACGCTTCGAGGTCGAGGGCGATCCCCTCGTCGAGCAGATCAACGCCGTGCTGCCGCAGACGCAATGCGGGCAATGCCAGTTCCCCGGCTGCCGGCCCTATGCCGAAGCCATCGCCAAGGGCGAGGCCGACATCAACCAGTGCCCGCCGGGCGGCGAAGCGGGCATCCGCGCGCTGGCCACGCTGCTCGGCCGCGAAGCGAAGCCGCTGTCCGCCGAACACGGCGTGGAAAAGCCCCCGCAGGTGGCGCGCATCCGCGAGGACGAATGCATCGGCTGCTTCAAGTGCATCGCCGCCTGCCCGGTCGACGCGATCATCGGTGCCCCGAAGTTCCTGCACGTGGTCGTGGAAGACCTGTGCACCGGCTGCGAACTCTGCATCCCGCCCTGCCCGGTCGACTGCATCGACCTCGTCGCCGCCCCGCCGCCGTCGCGCTACAGCCGCTCGACGGTGTAGCCCGCGGCGGCCAGCTGCTGCACCAGGCCTTCCGCACCGAGCAGGTGCAGCGTGCCGACCGCGACCAGCGCATCGTCCTCGCCGGGCGCGTCCAGCAGGGCCTTAACGCGTGACACCCACGCTGCATTGCGCTGGGTGTTGATGCGCTCGTAAAGCGCCGGGTCTCGCGCCTTCATTGCCGCGGCCATGCCCCAATACAGCGCGTCCACGTCACCCTCGCGCCACTGCCGGTGCAGCCACTCGGTCTCGCTGCGGATCTCGTCGGAGCGCTCGACCACGTCGCGGAGCTGCGCGACCTGCACGCCGTACTTCATGCCATCGAAAAGGCGAATCTGGTCTGCGGGCGTCTCCAGCCCCGCCGTGCGCTTGCCGTCGCGGGTGGCGCGTTGGGCGAGGTGCTTGTCGAGCCCCAGCGCCGGATCGAGGCCGGCAGCCGTCATCTCGGCCATGGTGAGCGTGAGCGCGGCGAACCACGGCTCCATCCGCTGCAGGGCGTCGAGCGGCAGTCCGGCCTCCGATGCCAGTTGCACGGTCGCCGCCCAGGTCGGGGCATCCATCGTCTGCTGCAGGGTCCGGCCGTCCGCACGGATGCCCGATTGCGCGAACTTCAGCCCGAGGCTCGGGTCGGCCAGGGCTTCCGGCGAAAGCTCGAAAAACACCTGCTCCGCGTCATCGAGCGCGGCGTACACCATCGGATCGAGCGGGTAATCCGTGGCTTCCAGCAGGTGGAAGGTGCCCAGCAGGTAAACCACGTTGTCGCCATCGCTGGCCTTCCAGAGCAGCGGCCGCGGGGGCGCGCTGTCCGCGGCGGCTGTCGCGCTCGACGCCATCGCCACCGCTGCGGCGAACGCGAACGCCCTCCAACCGCCGCGATTCGCCATGCTCAGGGCGACGCCAGCAAGGGAAGCGGCTTCTTCTCGCCGGCTTCGATGCGGAGGTCGAGCCGGTTCGACGGCGGCGGCATCGGGCAGGTGGAGAACTCGGTGAATGCACAGGGCGGGTTGTAGGCGCGGTTGAAGTCGACCACGGTCGTTCCGCCGTCGGCCGGCTGCTCCGCATACAGGAAGCGCGACGCGGCGTAGCTTTCGTGCCCGCTGGTGCGGTCGGCGAAGATCAGGAACAGCCGCCCATCACCTTCGTCCACCGCCTCCAGCCGGTACTCGACGCCGTCCTTCTGGAACACCACGACGCCCGGGTTGGCCATCGCTTCTTCGATGCCCAGGACGTTGACGATGGAGATCGTCTGGCCCGGCGGATGGGCTTCGAAACGCGCGTCGAAGCGGAAGGCCGCATCGATGTCGAAATAGTCGAGGCCGGGGAAGCGCGTGCGCGTCGGCGCCAAGGCATCGCGGACGCGCAGCCCGAAGTTCTCGCCGCGCTTGATGACGATGAAGCTGGCATCGCCCTGGTTGAAGCCGACGACCGTCGGCGTGCCGCCATCCGCATCCGTGACGAGCCGGCGCGTGCTGCCGTCCGCAGGCTGGCCGTCGTACATGACGCCCGCCCCGCGGGTGGCGCGGAACATGACCGTGCCATCGCGATCGAGCCGGATCATGCCGACCTCTTCGGGCCCGGCGGCGAGGCGCACGCCCTTGGTGGCGCCGCTGCCGACGTAGCTGTTGCCGGGCTTCAGCCAGTGCAGGCCGACGAGTGACAGCCAACCGTCCGGCTTCTGCAGGTTCGCGAGGCGCGTCTCGCGCACCTCGTTGACGCCGCGGGCGTGGACCGCCGCCGCCGCGACGGCGGCAGCCTCGCGCTTCGCCTGGGCGTCGATCTCCGCCTGCGACGGACCGGAATCGCCGCTGCAGCCCACGGCAAGCAGGGCGGCAAGCAGGGTGGGAAGGCCGACGCGCCACAGCGAGTCGTTTCGGGAAGAGGCGTTGCGAAGCATGCGGGACTCCTTCATCGGCCGCGGAGGAACAGTCGATCCAGTTCCGCGAGCTCCAACTGTACGTAGGTCGGGCGACCATGGTTGCACTGTGCCGCGCGTTCCGTCGCCTCCATGTCGCGCAACAGAGCGTTCATTTCCGGCACCGTCAGCCGGCGGTTGGCACGCACGGAACTGCGGCACGCCCAGCCCCCCATCAGCCCGTGGACGGCCTCTTCCACCTTGCGCGTGTTGCCGTGTTCGCGCAGCTCCGCCAGGGCATCGAGCAGGAGGGGCTTGGCGTCGAGGTCGGCCAGCAGCGCCGGCACGCTGCGCAGCGACAGAGACTGCGGCCCGGTGCGGCGCACCTCGAAACCCAGCGACGACAGCAGCACCGCGTGCTGCTCGGCAGCGTCCGCTTCGCGCTCGCTGACCGCGAGGGCCTCGGGCACCAGCAGCGGCTGCGCGCGCAGGTCCTGCGCCGCGAAGGCGGCCTTCATGCGCTCGTAAGTGATCCGCTCGTGGGCGGCATGCATGTCGACCAGTACCAGGCCCTGCGCGTTCTGCGCCAGCACGTAGACACCGTGCAGCTGCGCGAGCGCGAAGCCGAGCGGCGGGGCCACGGTGTCGTCGATTCCCGCGCGCGCCTCGGCCGCCGGCAACTGATGCACGGCGCCGCCGCCGGGGAACGGCATCGACGCCATCGAGGCCGGCATGCCGGATGTGCTGGCCTCGAAACCGCCCGACGCGGCATACAGCGTGCGGTAGGCCGCCATCGTGTCGCCCACCGACAGGCCGAGCCGCGACTGGTCGGCCGGCGCCCATTGCGGCAGTCCGGCCACGGGGCTGGGCGTGGGGCTGGGCGTGGGGCCCACCGGGCTCGACGGTGCGCCCGCGCCGTCGGCGGGTCGGGCCTCGGCCAGCGCTTCGTGCAGCGTGCGGAAGATGAAGTCGTGGACCAGCCGGCCGTCGCGAAAACGCACCTCGTGCTTGGCGGGATGGACGTTGACGTCGACGCGGCGCGGATCGAGCTCGAGGAACAGCACGAAGCTCGGATGCCGGCCGTGGTAGAGCACGTCGGCATAAGCCTGCCTCACGGCGTGCGCGACGATGCGATCGCGCACGGCGCGGCCGTTGACGTAGAAGAACTGCTGATCGGCGCTGCTGCGCGAGGCCGTGGGCAGGCCGATCCAGCCATGCAGGCGAAGCCCGGCCTGGGCGTGGTCGAGGCCGAGCGCGCGCTCGTGGAACTCCGGGCCCAGCGCTTCGGCCAAGCGCTTCGGTGCGTCGCCGCCGTTGGGGCGGTAATGCCGCAGCAGCCGTCCGTTGTGGTTGAGCTTGAGTTCGATGGTGGGACGCGCGAGTGCGAGTTGTCGCAGCCAGTCCTCGACGTGGCCGAGCTCCGTGCGTTCGGCTTTCAGGAACTTGCGTCGCGCAGGCACGTTGAAGAACAGGTCGCGCGCCTCGACCGTCGTGCCTTGCGCATGCGGATGCGGGATGACCTCGCCGAGCCGCCCACCGTCGACATCGAGCTTCGCGCCGCGCTCCTGCGTGGACGTCCGCGAGGCCAGCGAGAACCGGCTCACCGAGGCGATCGAAGGCAGCGCTTCGCCGCGGAAGCCGAGGGTCGCCACGGCTTCGAGGTCGTCGAGACTGGCGATCTTGCTGGTGGCGTGCCGCGAGACTGCCATCGGCAGTTCGGCCGGCGCCATGCCGACGCCGTCGTCGCGGATGCGGATCAGCCGCGCACCGCCCTCCTCGAGGTCGATCTCGATGCGCTGCGCACCGGCATCCAAGGCGTTCTCGACCAGTTCCTTCACAACCGAAGCCGGCCGCTCGACGACTTCGCCGGCGGCGATCTGGTTGATCAGGACTTCGGGAAGCAGCTGGATCGGCATGCCGGCATCGCACGGGGACAGGCCACGATGATACCGGGCGGGCACGCCGCGCCGCGCGTGCGGATTACTCCGGCGCGGCGGGGATGCGCAGGCGCTCGCCCACGCGCACGACGTCATCGCGCTTGTCGTTGGCGTTGCGCAGCTGGCTCAGCGAGATGCCGTGCCTCGCAGCGATAAGGCCCAGCGTTTCGCCGCGGGCAACGACGTGCTGGCGGCTGCCACGCGACGGGTTCGCGGCGAACCACGTGCCCGGCGGCGGCTGCGAACCGAAGTAGTCACCGACGCCACGCGCGACCACTTCGGCGAGGCGACGACGGAAACCCGCATCGTTGAGCTTGCGCTCGTCGGCGGCATTGGTGATGAAACCCGTCTCCACCAACATGGAGGGGACGTCGGGCGAGCGCAGCACCCAGAAATTGGCGCGTTCGACCTGCGGCTTGTGCGTCTTGCCGACGCTGCGCAGTTCATCGAGCACGTGGTTCGCGGCCTCGTCGGAGACGCGCATCGTGGCGCTCTGCGAGAGATCGAGCAGCACCGCGGCGAGGCTGCGGTCCTTGTCTTCGAGGCTCACGCCGCCGACGAGATCCGCATTGTTCTCGCGGTCGGCGAGGAACCGCGCCGCTTCGCTCGAGGCGCCGCGGGTCGAGAGCACGAAGACCGACGCGCCGTTCGCCTGGCGGCTCTGCGCGGCATCGGCGTGGATCGAGATGAACAGGTCCGCCTGCGCATCGCGCGCCTTCTGGTAGCGGTCACCGAGCGGGATGAACACGTCGCTGTCGCGGATCAGGAGCGCGCGCATGCCGGGATGGCGGTCGATCTCCGCGGCGAGCTCGCGCGCCACCTTCAGCGTGACGGTCTTCTCGTAGGTGCCGCCGCCGCCGATGGCGCCGGGATCGCGGCCGCCGTGGCCAGCATCGATGGCGATCAGCAACTCGCGCGCACCGGACACCGGCGCTGGCGCTGGCGCTGGCGTCGAGGACGATGCCGCAGCATTCGCCGCCGGCGTGGCCGCGGGCGCGGTATTCGCCGCCATGGCTGCCTCGTCGCGGAACATTTCAAGCACGAGGCGCGAGGCCCGGCCACTGCCCTCGACGCGGGTTCGCGGACGCACCGCCCCGGCGAGGTCGAAGACGATGCGGAGCTTCCCGGCTTCCGGCGAGCCCGTGCGGACGCCGATCACTCGGCCGTTCGGCGCCGGGGGACGGAACCCGTCGGCCAGGGCCGCGCCCGGCAGATCGAGCACGAGCCGGTCCGGATTGGCGAGGCTGAAAAGACGGTAATCGCCCGGGGCGGCATCGAGCTGCAGCTCGGCGCGGGTGCTTTCCTCTCCAGCGCTGAGACGCAGCTGCCCCAGCTGGACCTCGGCGTGGGCAAACGCGGCGTACGCCAAGCCCGCGACCAGGACGGCCAAATGCAACCAGCGGGTCAGGTTGAGGGCGGAGGCGCGGGGCATGAGCGCGATTCAAGCACCGGCCCCGGCGCAATGCAAGCACTTTTTCCTTTGCAATCCGTAGCCTGCAGCCTGTTCCTGCGAATCTTCCTGATGAACCGACCCTAAGTGGGGGCGAAAATCCCGGTCGCGGCCCTGCCAGCGGCGGCGTCGAGCCGC
The DNA here is from genome assembly GCF_027531545.1 of Silanimonas sp. Taxonomy (GTDB): domain Bacteria; phylum Pseudomonadota; class Gammaproteobacteria; order Xanthomonadales; family Xanthomonadaceae; genus Silanimonas. Next base: position 414,209 of record NZ_JAPZSC010000006.1, read on the forward strand.
TGGATCCAGTCCCGGCCGACGTCGCTCGAGGGCTCGAGGACCGCGCGCCGACCCGCCGCCTCGAGGGCGAGTCGGATCACCAGATCCGGCGCCGGTAGCGCCGTGCCACCCCGCTCCGGCCACTCCACCAGCCACAACGCGGCGGCGTCCTGCAGCTCGTCGAGGCCGAGGAAATCCAGCTCGGCCGCATCGCCGAGGCGATACAGGTCGAGGTGCGCCGCCTCGCCGTCCTGAAGCGCGTAGCGCTCGATCAGCGTGTAGGTCGGGCTGCGGATCGTGCCTGTCACCCCCAGCGCACGCAGCAACGCCCGCGCCAGCGTGGATTTACCCGCCCCGAGGTCGCCCTGCAGGTGGATCACGGCCCGTGCGGGCCGGGTGGCGGCGAGACGGGCACCCAAGGCCTCCGTGGCCTCGGCGTCTGGAAGAAAGGGCGCACTCATGGGTTCAACACCGGACCGAAGGCCCCGATGACGTCGCTGGCGAGCAGGCCACGGCCGCGGCCCACGGCATCGGCAGCGGCCGAATGGGCCAAGGCACCGACCCACGCCGCGTCGAAGGCCGCCAGACCCTGCGCCCGCAGCGCCGCGACGAGCCCGGTCAACGCATCGCCCATGCCGGCGGAGGCCATGCCGGGATGGCCGGCATCGATCAGGCGCGGGGTCTCGCCGGGCGCCCCTACCAGCGTGCCGGCCCCCTTGAGCACCACCGCCGCCCCGAAGCGCGCGACCAGCGCATCCAGCGCGGCGAAACGATCCGCCTGCACCTCTTCGGTACGGCATCCCAGCAGACGCGCCGCCTCGCCGGGATGGGGCGTCAGCACGGCGCCGGGCACCGCGCGCGGCGCCTCGGCCAGCAGGTTCAGGGCATCGGCATCCAGCACGAGCGGACGCCCCGAGGCCATCGCCGCCTCGAACAGGCTGCGTCGCCACTCGCCCTGCCCCAGACCAGGGCCCACCGCGACCACGTCGGCAGCGGCGAGTCGCGAAGCGAGGGCGTCCTTCGCGGGTACAACGCCAACCATCACTTCCGGCCGACGGACATTCAGCGCAAACACCGTCTCCGGGCGCGAGAGGGCCTCCACCCAGCCAGCACCGCCGCGCGCGGCGGCTTCCGCGCAGAGCACGAGGGCTCCGGCCATGCCGTGGTCGCCGCCCAGGCAGAGCACCCGCCCGTGATGGCCTTTATGGCTGTCGAGGCGCCGCACCGGGAGCGCATCGGCCAGGGCCGACGCTCGGACCGCCCAAGCGGACGGCGGTCCGACCGAGGCGGCAGCAGCCAGCGCTTCCACATCAAGGCCGAGCGACTCGACGCGCACCTCGCCCGCAGCCTCGCGGCCCAGGGCGGTGAACAGGCCGCGTTTCGCGGCGACGAAGCACAGGGTCATCGCGGCGGGAAGGAACGCGCCAGGCGCGCTGCCGCGGTCGGCATCGATGCCCGAGGGCACATCCAGCGCCAGCACCGGACGTCGCTGCGCGGCCACCGCCTGCATCAGGCCGGCCACGGGCGCTTCGGGGGCGCGGGAGAGCCCAATGCCGAACAAGGCGTCGATCCACACGTCGGCCTCGGGAACGCCAGACGCCAAGGCACGCACGTCGTGCCCGGCCGCGAGCCACCGGGCCGCGGCGGCCCGGGCTTCGGGCGTGCGCGGTTCACCACTGGCTACCACATCGACCTGAAGCCCAGCACGGTGCAGGGCCAATGCCGCGACATAGCCATCGCCACCGTTGTTGCCCGTCCCGCACAGCACGCCGACCCGCCGCACCTGCGGCCAGCGCTCGCGCAGCAGTACGGCAGCGGCTTCGCCGGCCTGCGTCATCAGCCCGAGGGCGTCGACGCCGCGTGCGAAGGCCGCCCGCTCAATGGCACGCACGGCATCGGCGCAGTACAGAGGCAGGGCATGGGACATGCCGCGGATTCTATACTTCGCACCATGCATGACTGGGCCGCGCTCGCCGCCGACATCAAGCGCTGGGCCGAAGCGCTCGGCTTCCAGCAGGCCGGCATCAGCGCCGGCACGCTGGCGAGTGACGAAGCGCACCTCGCGCGCTGGCTCGCCGAAGGCCGCCACGGTTCGATGGACTGGATGGCCACGCATGGCACGAAGCGCAGCCGCCCGGACGAACTGGTGCCGGGCACGGTGCGCGTCATCAGCGTCCGCATGGATTACGGTGTCGACGACGACGCGGCCTGCTGGGACACGCTGGCCGATGGCACCCGCGCCTATGTCGCGCGTTACGCGCTGGGCCGCGATTACCACAAGGTGCTGCGCGCGCGGCTGCAGAAGCTCGCCGACCGCATCGCCGATGTCGTCGGCCCGTTCGGCTATCGCGCCTTCGTCGATTCCGCCCCCGTGCTGGAACGTGCGCTGGCCCGCGACGCGGGCCTCGGCTGGATCGGCAAGAACACCTGCGTGATCAACACGAAGGCCGGCAGCTGGTTCTTCCTCGGCGAGCTCTACACCGACCTTCCGCTGCCCGTCGACGAGCCCGCCACCGAACACTGCGGCACCTGCACGCGCTGCATCGACATCTGCCCCACGCAGGCCATCGTCGCGCCGAACGTGCTCGACGCGCGCCGCTGCATCAGCTACCTGACGATCGAGAACCCCGGGACGATTCCACTCGAGTTCCGCAAGCCGATGGGCAACCGCATCTTTGGCTGCGACGACTGCCAGCTGGTCTGCCCATGGAATAAGTTCGCCCAACGCCATGCCCTGCCCGACTTCGAGCCGCGCCATGGGCTGGATACCGCTTCGCTGGTGGAATTGTTCGCGTGGGACGAGGAAGAGTTCCTCAAGCGCACCGAAGGCTCGGCGATCCGCCGAACCGGGCACCAGGGCTGGCTGCGGAACATCGCCGTCGCGCTGGGCAACGCACCGCATTCGGACGCCGTGATCGAGGCGCTGCACTCACGCGCGTCGCACCCCTCCGAGGTCGTGCGCGAGCACGTCGCCTGGGCACTGGCCGAACAGGCCGCGAAAGCCCCGGGCTGAGTCCGTGCCAGCGCCCCGACGGCGCCGGAGAAATGCTTCGCCTCAACCGCGGGAAAGGATCTCGGCCGCCAGCGCCGCGCTGATCGGATCCTGCGCTTCCGCCTGGCCTTCCAGCACGGGCAGAAGACCGCCGGCCAGCGTCTTGCCGAGCTCGACGCCGAACTGGTCGAAAGCATTGATGCCCCACAGCACCGACTGCGCATAGACGCTGTGCTCGTAGAGCGCGATCAGCGCACCGAAGCTGCGCGGCGTCAGGCGGTCGAGCAGGATCAGCGTGCTCGGCCGATTGCCCGGGAAGTGCCTCTGCGGGCGGTCGCCCTCGTCGCCGTTCGCCAGCGCTTCTACCTGCGCCAGCAGGTGCGAGAGCAGCACGCGATGCTGCGCGGCATGCGCGTGGTCGGGCTGGATGACGCCGATGAAGTCCGCCGGCACGACCTGCGTGCCCTGGTGCAAGGCCTGGAAGAAGCTGTGCTGGCTGTCGGTGCCCGCACCGCCCCACAGCACCGGCACCGTGTCGTGCTCGATGGCTGCACCGTCGTGGTCGACGCGCTTGCCCAGCGATTCCATCACCAGCTGCTGCAGGTAGGCCGGCAGCAGGCGAAGGCGCTCGTCGTAAGGCAGCACCGCATGCGCGGCGTGTCCTTCGGCGTTGCGGTTCCAAACGGCGAACAGGGCATGCCAGAGCGGCAGGTTCGACTCGGCCGGCGCCTCGAGGAAGTGCCGGTCCATCGCTTCGGCACCGGCCAGCATCTGCGCGAAACCGTCCTCGCCGAGGGCCAGCAGCACCGAGAAACCCACCGCCGACCACAGCGAATAGCGGCCGCCCACCCAGTCCCACATCGGCAGCACGCGCGACGGATCGATGCCGAAGGCTTCGGCCTTGGGCACGTTCGCGCTCACCGCGTAAAGGCGCTCACCGCCGCCGAGCCAGTCGCGGATGAGCTGGCCGTTGAGCAGGGTTTCCTGCGTGCCGAAGCTCTTCGAAACGAGGATCGCGGCGGTCTTCGCCGGATCGAGCCCCGCCAGCAGGCGCGTCGCCGCATGGGCATCGACGTTGCTGAGGAAATGGATGGTGAAGCGCCCGTCGCCGAAGTCCTTCAGCGCGTCGAGCGCGAGACGCGGGCCGAGGTCGGAGCCGCCGATGCCGACGTTGATGATGTCGGTCACGCCGCTGGCGCGAAGGGCCTGCGCCATGTCGGCCATGCGCTGGCGGGCGGCGTGGGCTTCGAGGGCTGCGCCGGAGGCCACCGGGGCCTCGAACGCGGTGCGCAGCGCGCTGTGCAGGGCGGGACGGCCTTCCGAGCGGTTCACCGACGCGCCGTGCAGGAGCTCACGGATGGCCGCGCCCATGCCGCTGGCCTGCGCCACCGCCAGCAGGGCGTCGAGGGCCTCCGCATCGACATGCTGGCGCGCGAAGCTCGCGTACAGGCCGTCGACCTTCAAGGCCATGCGCGCCGCACGATCCGGCTCGCGCGCGATGAGTTGCTTCAACGAATGGCCCGCGAGGCGTGCGCCGTGGGACTTCAGGTGTGCCAGACGCGCCGCGATCGAGTGCATTCGTTGTCCTGGGCTCAGGCGGCCTGCGCCGGGATGCTGTGGTTGGTGTGGGTGAGGCGGTTCTGCCGGTCGACGTAGACGAGCGTCGGCTTGAACTTCGCCGCTTCCGCCTCGTCGAGCTGGCCGTAGGCGCAGATGATGACCAGGTCGCCCGGTCCGGCGAGGTGCGCCGCGGCGCCGTTCACCGAGATCACGCCGCTGCCCTCTTCGCCACGGATGGCGTAGGTGACGAAGCGCGCGCCGTTGTTGATGTTGAAGATGTGCACCTGCTCGTACTCGCGAATGCCCGACACGTCGAGCAGGCGGCCGTCAATGGCACACGAGCCTTCGTAGTGCAGCTCGGCGTGGGTGACGGAGGCGCGGTGGATCTTGGCTTTCAGCAGGGTGAGCTGCATGGGGGCGGTCCGGAGGCGTGAAGGCGCGGAGTGTAGGGGCGAGGGGTGGAGCCCGCAATCGAGCCCACCCGTTCGCGCAGCGTCGCCGAAACGGCGTTCAGCGGGCGTCGACGCCGTCGAAATCGAGGTTGTCGATGAGTCGGGTCCGGCCGAGGCGTGCGGCGACCAGCCCCAGCAGACCAGGCTCGCTGCCGCCGTCCGGCACGGAAAGGTCGGCGCGGCGGATCGCCACGTAGTCGACATCGAAACCCGCCGCCGTCAGCCGCTCGACCGCTTCCTGCTCCAGGCCCGCCGGCGGCAGACCCAGCGCGGTCTGGTCGCGCAGCGTGCGCAGGTTGCGGATGATCTCCACCGCCACGCGGCGCTCGTCCTCCGAGAGGTACTGGTTGCGCGAACTCATGGCGAGGCCGTCCGGCTCGCGCACGGTCGGGCCGGGCACGATGTCGATGGCGAAGGCGAGGTCCTTCGTCATGTGCCGGATCACCTGCAATTGCTGGTAGTCCTTGCGGCCGAAGATGGCGACGTCCGGATGCACCATGTTGAACAGGCGCGCCACGGCGGTCGCGACACCGTCGAAGTGGCCCGGGCGATGGGCGCCTTCCAGCACATCGGCCACGCCCGGCACGCGGATACGTACCGCGGACTCGGCGCCCAGCGGATACATGGTTTCCACCGACGGCAGGAACAACAGGTCGCAGCCGGCCTGCGCGAGCCCCTCGGCATCGGCCTCGGGCGTGCGCGGGTATCGCGAGAAGTCCTCGCTCGGCCCGAACTGCGTCGGGTTCACGAACACGCTGGCCACGACCTTGTCGGCGTTCTGCTTGGCCAGCTCGATGAGCGAATGGTGCCCGGCGTGCAGGTTGCCCATGGTGGGCACCAGCGCGATGCGATGCCCCTGGTCGCGCCAGCCGGCGAGGTGGGCGCGCAGTTCGGCGACGGTGCGGACGGTGCGGATCATGCGTAGGCGTGCTCGGACGCGGGGAAAGTGCGCGAACGCACGGCCTCGGCGTAGGCGCGGACGGCGCCCTGCACCGAGCCGCCATCGGCGAGGAAATTCTTCACGAAGCGGGGACGATGCCCCGCGCTGACGCCCAGCAGGTCGTGCAACACGAGGATCTGGCCGTCGCATCCCGCGCCGGCACCGATACCAATGGTGGGAATCGACAGCTCGCGGGTGATGCTCTCGGCGAGCGCAGAGGGCACGCATTCGAGCACCAGCGCCGTGGCGCCTGCGGCTTCGACCGCCCGCGCATCGCGCTTGAGCTGCTCGGCGGCCCCGGCCTCGCGGCCCTGCACCTTGTAACCGCCGAGGCGCAGCACCGACTGCGGCGTGAGGCCGAGATGAGCGCAGACCGGGATCTCGCGCTCGACGAGGAAACGGATGGCGTCCAGCTTCACGCCCGCGCCCTCGATCTTCACCATCCCGGCGTTGCCTTCCTTGAGCATACGCACGCCAGCGTCGAACGCACGCTCAGGCGTCGCATCGGCACCGAAGGGCATGTCGGCCACCAGCAGCGGGCTACGCAGCCCGCGGGCCACGGCACGGCAGTGGTAGACGATCTGGTCGACGGTGACCGGCAGCGTGCTGGGCTCGCCCTGCACCACCATGCCGAGCGAATCGCCCACGAGCACGAAGTCCACGCCCTCGGCATCGAGCACCGCGGCGAAGCCGGCGTCGTAGGCCGTCATCGCCACGATCGGCGTGCCAGCGGCCTTCAACCGGCGCAGCTCGGGGACGGTGACGGGCGGGCGCGGCGGGGGCGCGTCGGAGGCGTACATCAGGGGTCGAAGCCGGTCGCGATCGGGCGCCTAAGGTATCGCCTCGATGCCCGAGCGATCCAGCGCAGCGGCCAGATCCGCGATGCGTCCGATGCCGTGCACGTTCAGTTCGGGGGCGATCTCGACCCAAGGCACCAGCACGAAGGCCCGTTCGGCGAAGCGCGGATGCGGCAACTGCAACGCCGGGGTGTCTAGCAAGACGCCTTCCATCGCCAGCAGGTCGAGGTCCAACGTGCGTGGCCCCCAGCGCTGCTCGCGGGCCCGGTCGCGGCCATGGGCGCGCTCGGTGGCCTGGAGTGCGGCCAGCACATCGAGGGGCGACAACGTCGTGGCCAGTTCCGCCACGGCATTGATGAAATCGGCCTGGTCGGTCACGCCCCAAGCCGGCGTGCGGTAGCGGCGCGATACGCGGACCACATCGACGCCATCAGCGCCCCCCAGCATCGCCAGGGCGGAGGAGAAGCACGCGGACACGTCACCCACATTGCCGCCCAGCCCCACCCAGGCCCGCCGCGCGGTCATGCCGGAGCGCCGGCTCCCGGGCCGCCACGACGCGGACGGCGACGACGACGGCGGCGCGGGCCGCCGTCCCCCGTTGCGCCCTCGGCCAGCGCATCGCCCTCGCCCGCCTCGTCGAGCCCCAGGCCTCCGTGGTCCAGCGATTCGGACAGCGCGGCCGGGGCCTGCAACTGCGCGTCGCGCCAGAACAGCAGGTCGGCGGCGAGTTCCGGCGCCACCTTGGCGCGCAGCTCGAGGAAATCGAACGCGGCGCGGAAGCGCGGATGGGCCAGCGTGCGGAACACGCGCTTCTTCTGCCGCAGCGCGAAGCGCGGTTGAAGCATCCAGATCTCCTGCATCGGCAGCGAGAACCGCCGGGGCAGCGCGATCCGATGCGCCTGGTGGAGGGTCACGCGATCAGCGGCACGCTGCTGGGCCACCGCCGGCTCGAGGCCCTGCGCCTGCAGGCGCGCCAGCTCGCGGCAGTAGGCCGGCCACAGCAGCACGGCATAGAGGAAGGCGGGCGTGACCGGCTTGTCCTCGGCGATCCGCTTGTCGGTATTGCGCAAGCCGTCGAGCACCATCGAGCGCAGCAGGCCGCTCCGGTTGGTGCGTAGCGCCTCCGCCGTTTCCGGCAGCACGGCCGGCAACAGCTGGTGGGCCTCCAGGCCCAGGAAACTCGCCTCGCCGTGCCCGGCAAGGAACAGCTTCAGGGATTCGTCGAACAAGCGCGCAGGCGCCGCACCGGCGAGCAAGGGCGCCAGCGCGGGCATCGGCGCCGCGGCGCTCTCGTCGATGGTGAATTCGAGCTTCGCGGCGAGGCGGACGGCACGCAACATCCGGACCGGGTCTTCGCGGTAGCGCTTCTCCGGGTCGCCGATCAGCTTGAGCTTGCGCGCCAGGACGTCCTCGTAGCCACCGACATAGTCGCGCACCGAGAAGTCCTCGATGGCGTAGTACAGCGCGTTGGCGGTGAAGTCGCGCCGCACCGCGTCGTCTTCGATGCTGCCGTAGACGTTGTCACGCAGCACCCGACCACCGTCCTCGGTTTCGCGGTCGCCGCTGCCATCGTCGTCGTTGGCGCGGAACGTCGCGACTTCGATGATCTCGCGGCCATAGACCACATGCGCCAGGCGGAACCGGCGGCCGATCAATCGACAGTTGCGGAACACCTCGCGCACCTGCTCCGGCGTCGCGTCGGTGGCGATGTCGAAATCCTTCGGCTGGCGGCCGGCCAGCAGGTCGCGGACCGCACCACCCACCAGATAGCCCTTGAAGCCGGCGTCGCGGAGCCCGTAAAGCACCTTCAGGGCGGCGGAGCTGATGTTCCTGCGCGAGATCGGATGGGCCTCGCGGGGAATCACCAGGGGCGCGACGGTTTCGGACATGGGGTGGTGGGTATCCAGGATGGCGCCGAAGAGGCTAGAGAATGTGGAACGATTCCGTTATCCTACCGGACTCGCAGGAAGCGACCAACCAATGCTCCCTTCGTCTAGAGGCCTAGGACGTGGCCCTCTCAAGGCTAAAACACGGGTTCGAATCCCGTAGGGAGCGCCAATTCCACGAGGCCCGGCAATGCCGGGCCTCGTCTTTTCCGGGCCCACGCCATCGGCCACGCCGCGGCGCTACCCTAACCGCCTACCTCACGTCGCCAACGCCATGCCCTTCGTCGTTACCGAGAACTGCATCAAGTGCAAGTACACCGACTGTGTCGAGGTCTGCCCGGTCGATTGCTTCCATGAAGGCCCGAACTTCCTCGTCATCGATCCGGACGAGTGCATCGACTGCACGCTGTGCGAGCCGGAATGCCCGGCCAAGGCGATCTTTCCGGAAGACGACGTGCCAGCCGGCCAGGAAGGGCTGATCGCCCTGAACAAGGAGCTGGCCGCGCAGTGGCCGGTGATCACCACGCGGAAGGAACCGCTGCCCGACGCCGCCGAATGGGACGGCAAGTCGGACAAGCTCCCGCTGTTGCAGCGCTGAGCGGCGCGCGCCCTTGGGCGCGACGCCCCTCGAGGCGCGTTACTGCAGGCGCGACTGCAGCAGGCCGAGCAATTCGCCGGCCGCGCCGCCACTGATGGCCGTGCCCTCCGGGCTGATGGCATCGACGCGCACCGACTCGCCGCGCGCGGCCAGCCGCACGAGGAAGCTCTCGCCGCGGAAACTGACTTCGTAACTGTTCAGCGCCGCGACGGGCGTCGCCGTGGCGCCATCGACGCGGCCGAGCGCCAGTCCGACGCGGCGGAACGCGTTCTCGGCCGTATCGCTGATCTCGAAACTGGTAGCCACGCCGAGGGCCGCGGGCGGCGCTTCGCCGGGCGACGCCGCACCGGAAGCGGCCGGCGGGATCTGCAGCGCCGCACTCGACGACGGTAGGACGAGATCCGGCGGCACTTCGAGCGGGCCGCTCTCGCGGCTCTCGAGGTACGGGGCGTCCTTGCCTCGGAAGAGCGAGCAGCCGGAGAGGGCGACAACCGCCGAGGTGGCGAGTAGGCCGAGGATCAGCGGGCGCTTCAGGGTGGACAGGGGCATGGACATCTCCAGGGAATCAGGCGGCGCGACGCGCGGCCGAGGCTTCGGCTTCGGCGCGTTCAACGAGGGACAGCATGGCCGCCAGCGAGGCGGTGTGCGGCGCCTCGAGCGGGAGCAGCGGCAAGCGCAGGTCGGCACCGAAACCCTGGGCCTTCAGCAAGGCCTTCAGCGGAATCGGGTTCGGCGCGCAGCCGAGGAAATCGTAGAGCGGTCGTAGGCCGCCGTCCTGAACCGCGGCAGCGTCGAACGCGCCGTCGCGAGCGGCCGCGGCGATCGCTGCCAAGCTCGCGGGAACCACGTTCGAGGCCACCGAAATCACGCCGACGGCACCGGCGCGCATCGCCTCCACGAAGGTCGGATCGTCGCCCGACAGCAGCGCGAAACCCGGGACGGCGAGCGGCGCCAAGGCTGCCCAGCGTTCGGCGTCGCCACGCGCTTCCTTCAGGCCGACGATGCCGTCGACGCCGACCAGCTCCGCCACCGTCTCCGGCGCCATGTCGACCCCGGTGCGACCCGGCACGTTGTAGAGGATCACGGGCAGCCCACCCTGCGCCGCCACCGCGCGGTAGTGCGCCACCAGCCCGGCGGGCGCGGGGCGCACGTAGGGCGGCGTGACGACCAAGGCCGCCTGCGCGCCCAACTCCGCGGCACGGCGGGTCTGGGCGATGGTCTTGGCGGTGTTCGAGAGCCCGGTGCCGGCGATCACGCCGATACGACCGGCGACGACTCGAACGGCTTCGAGCAGCAGCGTGTCGTACTCATCGTCCGTGAGCGCAGCCGCTTCACCGGTGGAACCCGCCACCACCACGGCGGACGTTCCCGACGCGATCTGTTTTTCCAGCATCTGCGCCCAGGCACGGAGGTCCAGGGTCCCGTCGATGGAAAACGGGGTGGCAAGCGCGGTGATGCTGCCGGAAAGTCGCAAGGCAGGGCTCGTTCGGTGGGGGAGAAATGAGCCTTGATGTTACTTGCGGCGCGAAGAACGCGGCAAGTATGCTGGCGGCAATGAGTGAATCCACGCCCCGTCCGCCGTCGAACGAAAACCTGCTGCTGATCAGCGCGTATTCGACCCATCCGGACTCCCCGCTCCTCGCCGTCAGCCGACGCATCGCCGACTCGGGCTGCAACCTCGCCGATGCCCGCCTCTCCACCGTGGGCCGGGATGTGTCGGTCACGGCGCTCGCCACCGGCTCCTGGGATGCGGTCGCCAAGCTGGAGGCGATGCTCGGGCGGATGGAGCGCGACGACGGGATGAAGATCCACTGGTACCGCACCGGCCCGAAACCGGTGCAGTCCAACCTGATTCCCTACATCGTCGAGGTGGTCGCTTCCGACCGCCCGGGCATCCTGTACCAGCTCGCCGACTTCTTCGACCGCCAGGGCATCACCGTCGAGAACCTGCAGTGCTCGCGCTATCGCGCCATGCAGACCGGCGCCGACATGTTCTCCGCCCACGTCACGATCGGCGTGCCGGCCAGCATGCACATCGCCGCACTGCGCGACGACTTCCTCGCCTTCTGCGACGACCTGAACCTCGACGCCATCATGGACCCGATGAAGTTCTGACGCCGATGACCCCATGCCTCCATTGATTCGCCGCCGCGCCGCGTGACCATCGCACGCCGACACCCAGCCGCCATGACGCCCCCGCGTGATGGCGGCTTTTTCTTTGCCGCATCCCTGCCCCGCCCCGAGGAGCTTCCATGACGCAGAGCAAGCGCATCTACGTGCTCGACACCAACGTGCTGATGCACGACCCGACGGCGCTTTTCAAGTTCGAGGAACACGACGTGTTCCTGCCGATGATGGTTTTGGAGGAACTCGACAACAACAAGAAGGGGCAAACGGAATCGGCCCGCAATGCGCGCCAGGTCAGCCGTTTCCTCAACGAGCTGGTCGTGGCCCACGGCAACCGCGGCATCGAAGGCGGCATCAGCCTGCTCCGTCCGAAGGAGCTGCAGCTGCGGGCGGCGGAAATGCTCGGCCGGCTGCTGTTCCAGACCAAGCCGGTCGACATCAGCAAGGGCTTCGGCACCGTGCTGCCGGACAACCAGATCCTCGGCTCGATCCTGCAACTGCGGATGGAGAACCCGAGCACGCCGGTGGTGCTGGTGTCGAAGGACATCAACCTGCGCATCAAGGCGAGCATCGTCGGCGTGCAGGCCGAGGACTACGAGAACGACCGCGCGCTCGACGATTTCAACCTGCTCTACACCGGCGCAACCCAGTTGCCCGAAGACTTCTGGAAGCGCCACGGCGACAGCCTGCGCAGCTGGACCGAGCGCGGCCGCACCTTCTACGAGATCAAGGCCGCCCCCGAGGACGGCTGGTACGCCAACCAGTACCTCTATCTGCCGGGCGAAGACGACGTCGAACTGAAGGTGGCGAAGCTCGACGGCAACCGCGCCGTGCTGCAGATCGTCGAGGACTTCCGTTCGCCCAACCGGCAAGTCTGGGGCATCAACGCGCGCAACCGCGAGCAGAACTTCGCGCTGAACGCCCTGATGGACCCGGAGATCGACTTCGTCACCCTGCTCGGCACCGCCGGCACCGGCAAGACGCTGCTGGCGCTGGCCGCCGGCCTCGCGCAGACCATGGACGTGCAGCGCTACCGCGAGATCATCATGACGCGCGCGACGGTGAGCGTCGGCGAGGACATCGGCTTCCTGCCCGGCACCGAGGAAGAGAAGATGACGCCGTGGATGGGCGCCCTCACAGACAACCTCGAAGTGCTGACGCACGCCGAGGACCACGGCAGCTGGGGCCGCGGCGCGACCAACGACCTGCTCGCTTCGCGCATCAAGATCCGCTCGATGAACTTCATGCGCGGCCGCACCTTCCTCAACCGCTGGGTGATCGTCGACGAGGCGCAGAACCTGACGCCGAAACAGATCAAGACCCTGATCACACGCGCCGGCCCGGGCACCAAGATCATCTGCATGGGCAACGTCGAGCAGATCGATACGCCCTACCTCACCGAGACGACCTCCGGCCTCACCTACGCGGTGGATCGCTTCAAGAGCTGGGCGCACAGCGCGCACGTGACTCTGCGTCGCGGCGAGCGCTCGCGCCTGGCCGACTACGCCTCCGAGGTGCTCTGAGTGCACGAACGCGTCATCTCGGCCCTGACCATCGCCGGCTCGGACAGCGGCGGTGGCGCGGGCATCCAGGCCGACCTCAAGACCTTCGCCGCGCACGGCGTGCACGGGCTTTCCGCGCTCGCCGCGCTGACCGCCCAGCACAGCCGCGGCGTCACCGCCGTGCATGCGCCGGATGTCGGCTTCCTACGGGCGCAGATCGACGCCTGCTTCGAGGACTTCGACGTGCGCGCGGTGAAGCTCGGCATGCTCGCCACGGCCGACATCATCCACGCCGTGGCCGATGCGCTCTTGCATTGGAAGCCAACGGCGCTCGTGGTGGACCCGGTGATGGTGGCGACCAGCGGCGCCAAGCTGCTGGCCGACGACGCGCTCGACGCGCTGCGCACGCGCCTGCTGCCGATGGCTTCGGTGCTCACCCCCAACCTGCCGGAAGCCGAGCTGCTGCTCGGGCGCCCGATCGCCCCCGGTGCGGATGCCGATGCGGCGCTCGTCGAACTGCTCGACCTCGGCGCCGACGGCGTGCTGCTGAAAGGCGGACATCTCGCCGAGGCCGAAGTGGTCGACCGTTTCGGCAGCGGCGTGCTGCGCGCGAGCTTCCGAAGCCGTCGCCTGCCGCTGGAGGGCCATGGGACGGGCTGCACGCTGGCCTCTGCCATCGCCGCGAACCTCGCCCTCGGCGAGACGGCGCCGCAGGCCTGCCGCCTCGGCACGGAGTACATCGCCGGCGCGTTGGCGGCGGGGTACCGCCCCGGTCTCGGCGACGTCGTCGTGCTCGACCACTTCTGGCGCTTCCGCGAACGATGATCGACCAGCTGCCGCGCTGGGTCTGGGTGGCCGGTGGCGCCCTGAGCTTCGCGGCGGGGCTGATGAACGCGGTCGGTCTGCTGGCCTTCGGTGCGGAGGCCGTGACCCATCTCACCGGCACGACGACGCTGATCGCCGGCCATCTCGGCTTCGGTCGTTGGGACAGCGCGCTCCACCTGTTGGGCATCCTCGGCGCCTTCTGCCTCGGCGCGGTCTTCAGCGGTTGGCTGATCCGCGACGAGCACCTCCGGCTGGGACGCCGCTACACCGTGGCGCTGGGGATCGAAGCGCTGCTCGTGCTCGCCGCCACGCAGGCCTTCTTCTGGCGCGAACCAGCGGCCTACTACCTGCTGGCCAGCGCCGTGGGCTTGCAGAACGCGATGGCCACCACCTTCAGCGGCGCGGTGATGCGCACCTCGCACCTGAGCGGCATGTTCACCGACCTCGCCATCTACCTTGGCCACGCCCTGCGGGGCCTGCCGGTGGCGAAGAAGCGCATCGCCGTCTGCCTGCTGGTGATCGGCGGGTTCTCCAGCGGGGCGCTAGTTGGCGCTTGGGGCATGCGCTCGATCGGGCCGGCCGTGCTGCTCGTGGCCGCGGCGATCGCCACGGGCCTCGCCATCGCCCATGCCTTGCGCCCGGCATCGCGCGCGGGCAAGGTTTGACCGGGATTTCCCCCGGCAAGGAGCAACACATGCGCAGCGGCAACCCTGTTCTCGGCGAGAACACTTTCCTCGACGTCGGCTCGGGCCGCGTCGTCACCCGCGATGGCCAGACGATGACGATCGGAGGCACGGTCAACAAGACCGCCCTGCTGCTCGCCATGGTGCTGATCACCGCGACCTACACCTGGAACCTCTACAGCGGCACGGAGAGCTTGCCTGGCCTGATGCCCTACGTCTGGGGCGGCGCCATCGGCGGCTTCGTGCTGGCCTTGGTCACCGTGTTCAAGAAGGAATGGGCGCCCGTCACCGCACCGCTGTATGCGCTGGTCGAAGGCCTGTTCCTCGGCGCGGTCTCGGCGATGTTCGAAGCGCAGTTCCCGGGCATCGTGATGCAGGCCGTCGGCCTCACCTTCGGCACCCTCGCGTCGCTGCTGCTCGCCTACAAGTCCGGCCTGATCCGCGCCACCGAGAACTTCAAGCTCGGCGTCGTCGCCGCCACCGGTGGCATCGCCCTGCTCTACCTCGTCAACATCGGCATGCGCCTGATGGGCTTCGAAGGGATGGGCTTCATCCATGACAGCGGCTGGCTGGGCATCGGCTTCTCGGCCTTCGTGGTCGTGATCGCCGCGCTGAACCTCGTGCTCGACTTCGACTTCATCGAAAGTGGCGTCGAGGCCGGCGCGCCGAAGTCGATGGAGTGGTACGGCGCCTTCGGCCTGATGGTCACGCTGATCTGGCTGTACCTCGAGATCCTGCGCCTCCTCTCGAAGCTGCGCGGCGACGATTGATCCCACCGCGACGGCCCCTCGGGGCCGCCCCCTCGCGGAAACGGAAAGGGCGCCTCGCGGCGCCCTTTCCCTTTGCCGCTTCGACGCCGCGATCAGCCGGTAACGCGCGCCGCGACGGCCTTGGCAAAGCTCTGCGTCGTGCCCGTGCCGCCGACGTCCGGCGTCACGCCGTCCTTCGCGGTGAGCGTGTCGCGGATGGCCTGGCGCAGGCGGTTGGCATGGTCGACGTGGCCGAGATGGTCGAGCATCTGGCCGGCGGCCAGCAGCAGCGCGCAGGGATTGGCGATGTTCTTGCCGGCGATGTCCGGGGCCGAACCGTGCACGGCCTCGAAGATGGCCGCGTGCTCGCCGATGTTCGCCCCCGGGGCGAGGCCGAGGCCACCCACCAGGCCGGCGCACAGGTCGGAGACGATGTCGCCGAACAGGTTCGTCGTCACGATGACGTCGAACTGCTCCGGCTTCATCACCAGCTGCATGCAGGTGTTGTCCACGATCATCTCGTTGCACTGGATGTCGGGGTACTGCTGCGCGACTTCGCGGGCGACCTTGAGGAACAGGCCCGAGGTGGACTTCAGGATGTTCGCCTTATGCACCACCGTGACCTTCTTGCGGCCGACGCGGCGCGCTAGGTCGAAGGCGTAGCGGACGATGCGCTCCGAGCCCTTGCGGGTGACCTTCTGCGTGAGCAGCGCGGTCTCGCCGTCCGGCGACACCGACTGGCCCTCGCCGATGTAGGCGCCCTCGGTGTTCTCGCGCACCGTGATGATGTCGATGTTCTCGTAGCGCGCCTTGGTGCCCGGGAAGCTGATCGCCGGACGCACGTTGGCGTACAGGTCGAAGGTCTTGCGCAGCGCGACGTTGATCGAGGTGAAGCCCTCGCCGACCGGCGTGGTCAACGGGCTCTTGAAGGCGATGCGGTGCTTGCGGATCGCGTCCAGGGTGGCAGCGGGCAACAGCTCGCCGGTCTTCTCCATCGCCGACATGCCGGCTTCGACGAACTCGTACTGCAGCCCGAGGTTCATCGCGTCCAGCACGCCCAGCGAGGCATCCATGATTTCGGGACCGATGCCGTCCCCGCGGATCACCGCAATCGTCTGAGACATGTCTTTTCCTTTTCTCGCCCGATCCAGTGCGGGCAGCGCGCGGATTATGCCGCAGCGGCGCCGGGCCGGCTTCTGACGGCGGTCAAGGAACCGGGAGTTGGTTCAGCCGTGGGCCGCGTCGTGGGCGCCGGGTGCCTCGGCGGCGCCGGCCTCGAGCTGGTCGAGGAAATCGACGGCACGGCGCAGATGCGGGATGACGATCGAGCCGCCGACGACCAGGCCGACCGAGAACACCTCGAAGAACTCCTCGCGGGTGACGCCGGCCTGCTGGCACTGGGCGACGTGGTAGGCGATGCAGTCGTCGCAGCGCAGCACCATCGAGGCCACGAGGCCGAGCATTTCCTTGGTCTTGAGGTCGAGCGCGCCGGGCTTGTAGGTCTGCGTGTCGAGCGCGAAGAAGCGGCGCACGACCTGGTTGTCCTCGGCGAGGATGCGCTCGTTCATGCGCTTGCGGAAGGCGGTGAATTCGGCGACGCGGTCACTCACGGGGCGGACTCCAGAAGGGGCGCCAGGCCACCGGCGCGGTCGAGGGCCACCATGTCGTCGAAACCGCCGACGTGGGTGCCGTTGATGAAGATCTGCGGCACCGAGGTGCGCCTGGCCCGCTCGAGCATCTCGGTGCGCGCCACCGGATCGAGGTCGACGCGCACCTCGCGCCACTCGACGCCGCGCTGCTTCAGGAAGTTCTTGGCGGCGAAGCAATAGGGGCAGATCGCGGACGAATACATCACGACCTCGGCGCGGGACATCTCGGCGGCTCCAACTCGGTGCGGGAAGCACGGAACTATGCGGCCGGTCGGCGGTCTTTTCCAGCGCGACGGTGCCCCGCTTAACGGCGGGTTCACCAGCCCCCGCCCCCCTTTCGGCATGCTCCGACGATGCGCATCACGCCCCTGCTCGCCCTCCCCGCCGCCCTCGCCCTCGCGCTGTTCCCGGGCCCTGCCGCCGACGCGCAGTCCCGGCCGGAGGCGCTTCCGCAGATGGGCTCGTCCGCCGCCAGCCTGATCACGCCGGCCGACGAAGCGCGCTACGGCGCGATGCTGATGCGCGAGCTGCGCCGGCAGGACCTGCTCGTCGCCGACCCGCTCGTCGAAGGCTGGCTGCAGGGACTCGGGTTTCGCGTGGCGGCCTCGAGCGGCGAACCCGACCACGGCTACACCTTCTTCATGATGCGCGACCGCCGCATCAACGCCTTCGCCACCCTCGGCGGTCTGATTGGCATGAATGCCGGCCTCGTGCTCACGGCAGAGCGCGAGGACGAAGTGGCGGGCGTACTCGCCCATGAGGTCGCGCACGTGACGCAGAGGCACGTGCTGCGCTCCGCCGAGAAATCCCAGCAGATGCAGCTGCCGACCATGCTCGCGATGATCGGCGCGCTGGCGGCGGCGTCGCAGAGCAACTCGCGTTCCGCCGACGATGCGGTGCAGGCCGCGGTGGTCGGCGCGCAAGCGCTGATGGCTCAGATGCAGATCAACTACACGCGCAGCAACGAATCGGAAGCCGACCGCATCGGCATCGAGACGCTGTCGCGCGCCGGCTTCGACCCGCTGGGCATCGCCGATTTCTTCGGTCGGATGGAGCGTGCCTCGCGAGGCAATACAGGCGGCTGGCAGGCCCCGGAGTACCTGCGCACCCATCCGGTGACGACCACGCGCATCGCCGAGGCGCGTGACCGCGCCGCGGCCATGGCCAAGCAGGCCCCCTGGCGGGACGCCGCCGTCCGTGACGAAGGCCACCTGCTATTGCCGGCCGCCCTGCGCCCCTTGCCAAGTGCGGCGAACGCGCGGCCCAGCGAGTTCCATTGGGCCCGTGAGCGCCTGCGCGTGCTGACGGCCCCTACTGCGCGCGATGCCGTCGCCGAGTACGAGACGAATCCCGCCACCGCGCCCCGCCCCGAGGTCGCTTACGGCCACGCCCTGGCGATGCTTCGCGCAGGCCAGGCGAACGACGCCGTCGCCCGCCTCGAGCGGCTGTTGGCCGTCGACCCGACCAACCTGTGGTTGCGGCTCGCCACGGCGGAGGCCCTGCACAAGGCGGGCCGACCGGTCGAGGCCACCCGCCACTACGAGGGACTGGTGGCGGATAATCCGCAGCATCGGGCGATCACCCTCAGCTACGCCGAGACCCTGAACGAGCGCGGGGATGCCGGCTCCGGCCGACGCGCGCAGGCCCTGCTTCGCCCGCTCCTGGCCGCCGCCAGCGGCGACCTGCTGCTGCAGCGCAGCTTCGCCCGGGCCAGTGAGCTCGCCGGCGACGCCAACCGCGCCGTCGAGGCGCACGCCGAGGCCGCATTCCTCGCGGGCCGCGCGGAGGACGCCCTCAAGCAGCTCGACAGCCTCAAGCAGCGCGACGACGTCGACTACGTGCAGCGCGCCCGCGTCGAGGCCCGGATGGCCGAGATCATGCCGGTGGTGCTGGAGATGCGCCGGGCGGGACTGCGGCCCGAGGACCAGGGGCGCGAACGCCGTTCCTGAGCCATGGCAGCCCCTTTCGCCCCGCACGGGGGGGGAAGGGCTCGACAAGCCGCGTCAGCGCTGTGACGATTCCCTTTCAGTCGTCATGGTCGCGTCACAAAAGTTTTATCTACTGGCGCCCTGACCCCATGGCCTGGACATCCCGTGCAGAAGCGCATCCTCATCGTCGACGACGAGCCCGCCATCCGTGACATGGTGGCCTTCGCCCTCCGCAAGGGCGAGTACGAGCCGGTGCATGCCGGTGACGCCCGCGAGGCGCAGACCGCCATCGTCGAGCGCGTGCCCGACCTGATCCTGCTGGACTGGATGCTGCCGGGCACCTCGGGCCTCGACCTCGCCCGCCGCTGGCGCAAGGACGAGCTCACCCGCGACGTGCCGATCATCATGCTGACGGCGCGCGGCGAGGAGAACGACCGCGTCTCGGGCCTCGAATCCGGCGTTGACGATTACGTGGTGAAGCCGTTCTCGGCCCGCGAGCTCCTCGCGCGGATCAAGGCCGTCATGCGCCGCTCGCGCGAGGACGAAGCCGACGGCAGCGTGCAGATCGGCCGCCTGCGCATCGACGGCGCGGCGCACCGCGTGTACGCCAGCGACGAATCCATCCACGTCGGCCCGACGGAATACCGGCTTCTGCACTTCTTCATGACCCACGCCGACCGCGTCTACACCCGCGCCCAGCTCCTGGACCATGTGTGGGGCGGCAACGTGTACGTCGAAGAGCGCACCGTCGACGTGCACATCCGCCGACTCCGCAAGGCGCTCGAGCCGCAGCAGCTCGACGGCATGGTCCAGACCGTCCGTGGCAGCGGCTACCGGTTCTCGGAAACCCCATGACGGACGCGCGCGCAGCATGACCGTCGGGGCCCTGCTGCGTCGTGCTTGGCGCGCGTCGGTCGCCCGCCTCGTGGCGATCGTCGCGGCCGCGGCCCTGCTGGGTTGGTGGCTGGACGCCTTCTGGCCCCCGGTCGCGCTGTCCGCCTTCGCCATCCTCGGCTGGCATTACTGGCGCCTGCACCGCCTGCTCGCCCGCCTCTACCAACGCCGCCGCCTGCGCGACATCGATGGCCGCGGCCTCTGGGACGACCTCGAAATGCTCCTCCACCGCCGCCAGAACGAAGGCCGCGCCCGCACGAAGCGATTGCTGGGCCTGGTGCGCGGCTACCGGCGCGCCGCCACGCTCATGCCGGATGCGGTGCTGCTCGTCGACCGCGACAGCGGCCGCATCGACTGGTGCAACCGGCAGGCTCGGGAGCTTCTGGGCCTCGGCCCGCAGGGCAACGAGGGCACCGTGGGTGCGGTGTTCCCCGATGCGAAGGTCCGGGCATGGCTCGATGTCGGGCAGACCGATGAACCCTTGCTCGACCAGGCCTCGCCGCTCGACGCGAACGTCCGTCTCAGCCTGCGCCTGCTGCCCTACTCCCCCACGCAATGGCTGCTGGTGGTGCGCGATGTCACCAAGCTGCTGCGGCTGGAACAGCTGCGCCGCGATTTCGTCGCCAATGTCTCGCATGAGCTGCGCACGCCGCTGACGGTGGTGCACGGCTACCTCGACATCCTCGATGCCGACGATTACCCCGAGCTCGGCCCGATGCTCGACGAGATGCGCAAGCAGTCCGCGCGCATGTCGCAGCTGGTCGAAGACCTCCTGACGCTCTCGAGGCTGGAGGCCCAGGAGGCCCTGGCCCACCGCGAGGTGGTCGCCATGGCGCCGCTGCTGCTGACGCTGAAGCGCGAAGCCCAGGCGATCTCCGCGGGCCGGCACCACATCCACGTCGAGGACAGCGCGAACATCGACCTGCTCGGATCGACGCGGGAGCTGCACAGCGCCTTCTCGAACCTCGTGTCGAACGCCGTCCGCTACACCCCGGTCGACGGCCGGATCGACGTCCGCTTCGAGCGCAGCGCCGACGGCGGCGTCGTGCTGGCGGTGCAGGACAGTGGCTACGGCATCCCGGCGCAGCACCTGCCGCGCCTGACCGAACGTTTCTACCGCGTTTCCACCAGCCGGGCGCGCGAAACCGGCGGCACCGGACTCGGCCTGTCCATCGTCAAGCACGTGCTGAACCTCCACCAGGGCCGCCTCGACATCCGCAGCGAGGTGGGCAAGGGCAGCGTATTCGCCTGCGTGTTCGGGCCGGAAGCCGTGGTCGAGCGCGCGCGCGGCAGCGACGACGCCTGAGCCTGCCGCGCGCCACGGCTTGCCAGCCGCGGCTGCGTCGTTTCCAATCCAGAGTCCGGTTCACGCAAGGCCGCCCCGTGCCCACCAAGTCGCCCCGAAAGCCCGCCGCCGCGGTTGCCGCCACCGGCACCTCGGGCCTCCCCGACAACGAGCTGTTCCTGAGCCGCGAACTGTCGCAGCTGGCCTTCAACCGCCGCGTGCTCGCCCAGGCCGAAGACGCGTCGATTCCGCTGCTGGAGCGCCTGCGCTACCTCTGCATCAGCTGCACCAACCTCGACGAGTTCTTCGAGATCCGCGTCGCCTCGCTGCGCACGACGGTGCAGTTCGGTTCGACGGCCACCGTCGACGGCGTGGCGCCCATCGCCCTGCTGAACCAGATTCACGACGAAGCCAGCGCGCTGGTCGACGCGCAGTACGAGTTCTGGAACGACACGCTGCGCCCCGCCCTGAACGAGGCCGGCGTGCGCATCCTGCCGCGCGACGCCTGGAGCGCGAAGCAGAAGCGCTGGCTGAAGGAATACTTCGAGCACGAGATCATGCCGGTGCTGTCGCCGCTCGGGCTCGACCCGGCGCACCCCTTCCCGCGCATCCTCAACAAGTCGCTCAACGTGGTCGTGGTGCTCGATGGCAAGGACGCGTTCGGCCGCGCCGGCGGTATGGCCATCGTCCGTGCGCCGCGCTCGCTGCCGCGCATCATCCACATCCCGACGGAAATCTCCGGCGCGCCGCACGACTTCGTGCTGCTCTCGGCGGTGCTGACCGCCTTCGTCGACGAGATCTTCCCGGGCATGAAGGTCAAAGGTGCGTGGCAGTTCCGCGTGACGCGCAACTCCGAGCTGGTGGTGGACGAGGAGGAAGTGGAGAACATCGCGCATGCCGTGCGCGAGGAACTCGTCGGACGCGGCTTCCGGCCCGCCGTGCGGCTGGAGATCGCCGAGAACTGCCCGACCACGATCGTGCAGGTGCTGTTGCAGAACTTCTCGCTGCCCGAAAACGCGGTCTACCGCATCAACGGGCCGGTGAACCTCAACCGCGTGATCCAGGTGATCGACCTCGTCGACCGTCCGGAACTGAAGTGGCCGCTGTTCACGCCGCGGCCCACGCGGCTCGATACCGACGCGCCCTTCGACCAGCTGCGCGAGCGCGACATCCTGATGCACCACCCCTACGAGACCTTCAACGCAGTTCTCGACCTGGTGGCGCACGCCGCGCACGACCCCGACGTTCTGGCGATCAAGCAGACGCTGTACCGCGTCGGCAAGGATTCGCCGTTGATCGAACACCTGGTCACCGCCGCGCGCAACGGCAAGGACGTCACGGTCGTCGTCGAGCTGCGCGCACGCTTCGACGAGGAGGCGAACCTGCGCCTCGCCGACCGTCTGCAGGAGGCCGGCGTGCAGGTGCTGTACGGCGTGGTCGGCTACAAGACCCACGCCAAGATGATGCTCATCGTCCGCCGCGAGGGGCAGCGGCTGCGTCGCTATGTGCACCTCGGCACCGGCAATTACCATGCCGGCACCGCGCGCACGTACACCGACATCGGCCTGATGACGGCCAACGAGGAGATCGGCGCCGACGTGCACGCGCTGTTCCAGCAGCTCTCCGGCCTCGCGCCCTCGTTCAAGCTGAAGCAGCTGCTGACCTCGCCCTTCACCCTGCACGGCGGCCTGCTGGCGAAGATCGCCCGCGAAGCGCAGCACGCCCGCGAGGGCAAGCCGGCGCGCATCATCGCCAAGATGAACGCGCTCAACGAGGCCGGCGTGATCCGCGCCCTCTACGCCGCCTCGCAGGCTGGCGTGCAGATCGACCTGATCGTGCGCGGCGCCTGCGCGCTTCGCCCGGGGGTGAAGGGGCTCTCCGAGAACATCCGCGTGCGCTCGGTGGTCGGCCGCTTCCTCGAGCACAGCCGCGTGTACTGGTTCCAGAACGACGAATCCCCGCAGCTGTACTGCTCGAGCGCCGACTGGATGGAACGCAACCTGCTGCGCCGCGTCGAGACCTGCTTCCCCATCCTCGACCCGAAACTGGCGAAGCGCGTGTTCGACGAGGAGCTGGCCAACTACCTGGCCGACAACACGCAGAGCTGGCAGCTGCAGGCTGATGGCCGCTACGTGCGCGTCGTGGTGGAAGGCGACGACATGCCGCACTCGGCCCAGCAATCCCTCCTCGCCAAGCTCTGCCACTGACATGCCGAACAGCACGCGCCGCAGCCTGCAGGACGGCGACCTCCTCGCAGCGGTCGACCTCGGCTCCAACAGCTTCCACCTCGTCGTCGCCCGCTACACGCTGGGCCAGCTGCGCATCGTCGACCGCATCAAGGAGACGGTGCGCCTCGCGGAAGGCCTCGACGTCAATGGCGGCCTGCGCCCGGACGTCGTGGCCCGCGCCCTCGATTGCCTCGCCCGCTTCGGCCAGAAGCTGCGGAGCGTGCCGCCGGCTCAAGTGCGCGCGATCGCGACCAACACCGTCCGGCAGATGCGCAACCCGCAGAGCTTCCTGCTGCCGGCCGAAACCGCGCTCGGACACGGCATCGAAGTGGTGGCCGGCCGCGAGGAAGCCCGCCTCGTCTACCTCGGCGTGGCGCACGGCCACCCACCCGGCAAGTCGCGGCGCCTCGTCATCGACATCGGCGGCGGCTCCACCGAGTTCATCATCGGCGACGGCATGGCCCCGATCGAGCGCGAAAGCCTGCAGATGGGCTGCGTGGCCACCACGAAACGCTTCTTCGCCAACGGCAAGCTGAGCCGCAAGCGTTGGAAGGACGCCCAGATCGAAATGGCCGCGGAGTTCCAGCAGTTCGCGGCGCTGTACCGCCAGTTGGGCTGGAAGGAAACCTTCGGCTCGTCGGGCACCATCAAGGCGATCGGCGAGATCTGCGAGGCGCTCAAGCTCTCGAAGGGCGGTCTCATCACCGACACGGCGCTGGCGGGCCTGACCGACCGCGTGCTCGCCTTCGACACCATCGAGACGCTGAAGCTTCCCGGCCTGAGCGCGGAGCGCCAGCCGGTGATCGCGGGTGGCGTGCTGGTGTTGGCCACCGCCTTCGAAGCGCTCGACATCCGCAAGCTGCACGTCAGCGAAGCGGCCATGCGCGAAGGTGTGCTGCACGACATGGTCGGCCGTGGCGGCAAGGCCGACCCGCGCGAAGAGTCGGTCGCGGCACTGATGACCCGCTACGCGATCGATACCGCGCAGGCGGAACGCGTGGAAGCGACGGCGCTGGCGCTGTTCGACGAGGTCGAGACCGACTGGGGCCTCGAGGCCCCGGACCGCCAGATGCTGGCCTGGGCCGCGCGCCTGCATGAGCTTGGCCTCGCCATCGCGCACAGCCAGTACCACGTGCACGGCGCCTATATCCTCGAGAACTCCGACATCGCCGGTTTCTCGCGCACCGAGCAGCAGTTCCTCGCCACGCTCGTGCGCAACCAGCGACGCGCGCTGCGGCTCACCAGTTTCGAGGGCCTGCCCGACCGCCTCGCCCCGGCGGCCCAGCGCTGCGCGATGCTGCTGCGCTTGGCGGTGCTGCTGCACCGTGCCCACGAGGCCGGGAAGATCCCCGGCCTGCGCCTTCGGGTGTGCAGCGGCGAACTGCAGTTGAAGCTGTCGAAGCGCTGGCTCGACGCGCATCCGCTGACCCGCGCCGACCTCGACACCGAGCGCGAGCACCTGCGCGATATTGGACTGCGCTTGGAGTTGGACGGCGGCTGACCGCGATCAGCGGCTGCGGAGCGTGGACAGCGGCACGCGCTGGTCGATCAGCGCCGCACCTTCGGCGTCCCGCAGGCCGAGGCGCAGTTCACGACGCGCCCAGTCGATTTCCACGAGGCCGAAGTTCGCCCGGTGGTGGGCCTCGCCGATGCGCAGCGCGTTGGGCACCGGCACGTGCCATTCCTCGGTGAGCCCGCTCGAGGTCAGGTCGACCATCGGGTAAGGCACGTTCGCATCGAGGCGCGTGAGTTCGCCGTAATGCGTATCGCCGGAGAGGAACACCACGCCCTCGGCGCGGGTGTCGCGGATCAGCTGGAACAGCCGGGCCTGGTCGCGCGGGTAGTTCACCCAGGCTTCCCAACCCGGGAAGTCGGCCAGCACCTGCAGGCTGGAGCCGATCAGGCGCACCTCGGCCGGTTCGCGAAGCTGGGTTTCCAGCCACGCCCACTGCGCCTCCCCGAGCATCGTCGCTTCCGGCGACGGATCGCGCGCGTAGGGCCCCGGCACGGGACGCCCCGCCCTCGCCTCGCGCCGCCCCCAGCGTTCGTGCGCCCCGTCGTCCGGAAACGCCGTGTTGCGCGCAATCGGCGTGCGGTTCCAGCGCAGGTCGAGCAGGATCACCTGCACGCGCTGCCCCGGTGGCCCGAACATCGCACTGGTATAGACCCCCTCATGCGAGCGTCGAGGCGAATCGGCCGGCTCGCGCCAGAAGTCGAAAAACACCTCGCGCGAGGCGTCCTTCATCGGGTAGTCGGCCCCCGCGTCGTTCTCGCCGTAATCGTGGTCGTCCCACGTCGCCATCACCAGCGTCGACGCGCGCAGGCGCTGGAAGCCCGGCTGGGCCCCCAAGGCCGCGTAAGCCGCTTCGAGCTCGCGACGGTCCCGCGTGTCGCCGTAGACGTTGTCGCCGAGGAACAGGAACAGATCGGGATCGGCCGCTTCGACCGCCGCCCAGATCGGTTGCGGCTTGTGCTGTTCGGCACAGGAGCCGAAAGCGATGCGGGTCAAGGCGGGCGCGCTGTCGCTGGCCGCCTCCGGGGCCGCGAGGGCCACCGGAGGAAGGCACAGCACGAGCGCCAGGCCGAGGTGGCGCAGGGCCACCGACGGCAGGCGCCGCATCAGAACGAGGCCTCGAGCGTCAGGAACACCTGGCGCGGGGCGCCGGTCACCAGCGTGTAGTTCAGGCCCTGCGGATCACGCGCGACGAAGCCGTTGGTGCCGACGCTGGCGAAGTAGTCCTCGTCGAATAGGTTGGTGACGTTGAGCGTGGCCTTGAGGTCCTTGGCGAAGCCGAGGTCGCCGAAGCGGTACGACACCGAGGCGTCGGTGACCCAGTAGTCCGGCACGCGCGAGTCGTTGACGTAGGTGATGAAGCGCTCGTCGGTGTACTTCATGCCGATGCGGGCCTCGAGGGCATCCGCCGCGTAGCGAAGCTCGACGTTGGCGAGCATCTCCGGCGTGTCGACCACGGTCTTGCCGTCGGTCGGCACCAGGGTCGTGCCGTCGAGGTAGTTCGAGGCGTACTCCGACGAGTTCCACGACAGCGAACCGAACAGCGAGAAGCCGCCGCCAAGGCGCCAGTCGATCGCCGCTTCCGCACCCGAGGTCTCGACGTCACCGACGTTGGCCAGGACGCTGGGGCAACCGACGATGCCGGCGCACTGCGAGATGGTCAGCAGGCGGTCCTCGAAGTCCACGCGGTACAGCGTGAGCGAGCTCTGGAAGCCTTCGTTGCCGTAGCGCAGGCCGCCTTCGAACGTGGTCGAGGTCTCCGGGCGCAGCGTGTCGCGAATGGCGTTGAAGCCCGACTGGCTGGCCGAGAACGGACCATTCACGCCAGCGCGGAAGGCCGCCATGTTCTCCGCGTAGGAGCCGAACAGTTCGAAGCCCGGCGCCACTTCGAAGCGCAGGCCAAGCTGCGGCAGGAAGCTGTCCTTGGCCTCGATGCGGCCCTGCGCGCGCGTGCCACGACGGCTGACCGCTTCGATCTCGGCGTCCAGCGCCTTGAAGCCGGCATCGATCGTGAAGCGGCCATCCATCAGCGCGATGCGGTCGTTGAGGTACCAGACCTGCGTGCGGCTGTCGAAATCCTGCTCGAACACGCGGACGTCCGGGCTGCGGTAGAAGTAGCCGCGGTTCGGCGGGGTGTCGGCGTTGAGGAAGTAGAAGTTGCGCTGCAGGTTGTGGTCGCTGTCCTCGTGCCACAGGCCGAAGCTCAGCGTGTGCACGCCGAAGGGCAGCTCGAACCCGGCCGTCAGGCCACCGCGGTCGATCGTGTACTCGGTGGTGCGCAGGCTCAGCGGCAGGGTAGCCGAGCTCGGCGAGTACGGCGTCACCCAGTGGCCCTGGCCTTCGTTGGTGTGGCGATAGACCTGCGCCTTGAAGCTGCCGCCGTCGCCGATGGCGATGTCGGTGTTCAGCGCGTAGAGGTTGTCGTCACGGAGGCCGCGGCCGAGGTAGTAGGCATCGTCAAGGCTGTTCACGCCGCCCGAGAACTGGCCGAAACCGGCGCGGATGGCGCGCGTCCAGTCACGCGCGTAGTTGTCCCAGTCCATGCCGAGGCGGCGCGCCGACTCCAGCGACAGGTCCGCGTAGTCGGTCTCGTTGCGACGCGAGGTGTTGATGAGCGCGCCGAGACTCCACGCCTCGTCGGCGTAGCGGGCCTGCGCGTTGACCTGGCGGGAATCCTGCGCACCGTAGCCCTTCCACTTCTCGGCATCGTGCTTGGCGCCCGAGAGGAACGCCGAGAAACCATCGAGGTCGCCGGTGTCGTAGCGCGCGAAGGTGCGCAGCGTGTCGTCGCTGCCGACGGTCTGCGCGAGGGTGGCACCGCGCTCGGCCTGCGGGCCGCGCGAGGCGAAGCGCACCGTGCCGCCGAGGTTGGACGACGACGCGGTGTCCAGAGCGCCGCTGCCCTGCGAGACTTCGGCGAAGCCGAGGTTCTCGGCGATCAGCGCGCGGCTGATGTGCAGGCCGTTGTGGTTGCCGTAGCTCATGTCGCCCAGCGGGATCCCGTCGAGCGTGAAGCCCAGCTGGTTCTGGTTGAAGCCGCGGATGTTCAAGCGCGTCGACCACTCGTAGTTGCCCCACGGGTCGGCCGAAGTGAAGTGCACGCCGGGAAGCTTGCCGAGCAGCTTGAGTGCGCTGCTGCCAGCGGGCTGGCGGGCCAGCTCTTCGCGGCCCAGCGCCTGCACCTGGCGGGTTTCGCCGGTGCCGACCACGTTCACCGCGTCGAGGACGGCGGCGTCATCGCGCACCTCGGGATTGGCGGAAGCGGCCAGCGGGGCAAGCGCGGCGGCGACCGCGAGGGCAAGCAGATGGCGAGGGCGACGGCAGGGGGTGATCGACGACATCCGGAACTCCATTTGGGGGCCAACCTCCGATCGGAGGAATGGGCGCGCACCTTGGACCCGGAACGTGACGCGATCGTGGATGCCACATGACATCGCGCCGCATGCGCCGATTCATCACAGCGTCATCGCGATGTCACCGCCCTGCCGCGCATCGCCTTCAGGCTCGCGGCATGGACACGACTGCCGCCCTCGCCCGCCGCTTCGAGCTCGTCACCGAGACCTACCCGCCGGAGATCAACGGCGTGGCGCTCACCGTGCAATCCCTACATGTCGGGCTGAAGGCGCTTGGGCACGACGTCGGCCTCGTTCGCCCCGCACGCCCGGACGAGCTGAGCGATGAATCCCCGGAACTGCTCCGCGTCGACGGCGCACCGATCCCGCGCTATCCCGGCATGCGCTTCGGCTTGCCGGCGGGTTGGAAGCTCGCGGCACGCTGGATGCGCCAACGGCCGGACGCGATCTACATCGCCACCGAAGGCCCGTTGGGCTGGTCGGCGTTGCGCGCGGCAAAGCGGCTGCGCATCCCCGTTGCCACCGGCTTCCACACCCGCTTCGACGACTACGTGGGCCGCTATGGCGCGGGATTCCTCGCGCCCTGGGTGCTCGCTTGGCTGCGCCGCTTCCACAACCGCGCCGACGCCACCCTCGTGCCGACGGGCGAGCTCGTGGAGCAGCTGACGGCGCAAGGCTTCCGCCACGCCCGCCGCCTCGGCCGGGCGGTGGATACCGTGCGATTCCACCCGGCCTTCCGCGCTGACGCGCTCCGCGAACAGTGGGGCGTCGGCCCCGACGACCTCGTCATCGTGCACGTCGGCCGCCTCGCGCCGGAAAAGAACCTGCCGCTGCTGATGCGCTGCTACGAGGCCCTCAAGGCCGAGAGGCCGACGACGAAGCTCGTGCTGGTCGGCGACGGTCCGGAACGGCCGGCGCTCGCCGCGCGGCATCCCGAGGTGATCTTCGCCGGCACCTTGCGCGGCGACGCCTTGGCGGCGCATTTCGCCTCCGCCGATCTGTTCTGCTTCCCGAGCCTCTCGGAAACCTTCGGCAACGTCACCCTTGAAGCCATGGCCTCGGGCCTGCCGACGGTGGCGTTCGATTACGGCGCAGCGCGCGAGCACCTCCGCAACGGTGTGCACGGCGCGGCGCTTCCCTTCGGTGACGAGACGGCCTTCCTCGCGCGCTTCCTCGATGTCGCCCTCTCCCCACAGCGGCTCGCGATGGGCCATGCCGGCCGCGAGGCCGTCGAGGGCCTGTCGCCGGACCGCGTCTCGCGCGACTTCGCCGATCTGCTCATCCAACTCGCCAACCCGCTCGAGAGGGCCGCCTGATGATGACACGATCCACCCTGGTCCAACGCGAACACCACTGGTGCCTGCAGTTGAATGGCTGGTGCACGCACCGCGCCGTGCGCCTCTACTTCAAGGCCGTCAGCCGCCTGGGCGACGGCGTGTTCTGGTACGCGATGATGGCGGTCCTCGCGGTCTTCGGCGGTGAGGAAGGCCTGCATGCCGCGGCGCACATGGCCGTGGTCGGCGGCATCGCGGCCATCCTCTATCGGCGCATGAAGGGCTTCTTCCGCCGCGCGCGGCCCTGCCATCGCGACCCCGCAGTGCGGGCGTGGGTGGCGCCACTGGACGAATTCAGTTTCCCGTCCGGGCACACGCTGCATGCCGTCAGCTTCACGCTCGTCGCGCTCGCGCACTACCCGGGCTTCGCCGCGTGGCTGATTCCTTTCACCGCCAGCATCGCGGTGTCGCGCGTGTTCCTCGGCGTGCATTACCCGAGCGATGTGCTGGCCGCCACCGGCATCGGCGCCACGCTCGCCGGCATCGCGCTGTGGGCGGTGCCGGGCGTCAGCCTGTTCGGCTGATCGGACGCAAGCGGAAGGTCAGCGTGTGCGCCACGTCGGGGCCGCCCTCGGCTTCCGGCCAGCCCAGGGTGCAGCGCAGGTCGTCGCGACGCACGTAGCCGCGCTTGCCCCACAGCGCCTCGTTGCCGCGATAGTCCGGCGGACGTCGCGCATCGGACGCGTCGCGGTCCACCGCGCAGAACGCCGTCCAGTCGAAACGCCCCAGCGCCGTCGCGTGGGCTTCCCGCGCGTCGAAGAACGCGTGCCCGAGCCCGCGGCCGCGGTACTCGGGCAGCAACACCGACTCCCCGAAGTAGAACACCCGCGCGATGTCGAACCCTGCCGCCTCGAACGGCGCGCGGAAGGCTTCGGCATCGTCGGCCAGCGGCAAGCCGCTCGACGCGCCGACGATGCGCCCAGCGTCCATCGCCACAACGAAAACGCTGTCGGGCGAACGGGCATACACCTCGAGATAGGCCCGCTCATACGCCTCGTTGCCGGCGTACAGGTAGGGCCATTCCCGGAACACGCCGATGCGCAGCCGCGCGAGGTCGGGGAGGAACGGCCCGACCTCGGCGCCACGGACGACGCGGCATTCCATCAACCGGCCACCGCGGCGTCGGCGCCGCCGGCCTTCGCTTTCTCCGCCGCGATCCACGCCCGCACCTGCTGCTGCAGCAGGGTCATCGGCAGCGAGCCATTGGTCAGCACCACGTCGTGGAAGGCCGCGAGGTCGAAGCCCTCGCCGAGTTCGCGCTTCGCTTCGTCGCGCAGTTCGACGATGGTGTTCATCCCGACCTTGTAGGCCAGCGCTTGCCCCGGCATCACGAGGTAGCGCTCGATTTCCGCGACGACGTCCGTCTGCGGCATGCCGGTCTTCTCGACCATGTAGTCGATGGCCTGCTCGCGCGTCCAACGCTTGTGGTGCAGGCCGGAATCCACCACCAGCCGAACCGCACGGAACATCTCCGCCTGCAGGCGGCCGAGGTCGTCCAGCGGCGTGGGTTGGAAGCCGATCTCGGCAGCCAGCTTCTCGGAGTACAGGGCCCAGCCTTCCGAGTACGCGGTGAACGGGAGCAGCTTGCGGAAGGTCGGCACGCCTTCGATCTTCTGCTGGATCGCGAGCTGGAAGTGATGGCCGGGAATGCCCTCGTGGTACGCCAGCGTCCGCATGCTGAAGCGAGGGATCTCCTGCACGCTGCGCAGGTTCGCGTAGAACACGCCAGGGCGCGAGCCGTCCAGCGCCGGCGGCTGGTAGTAGGCGCCCGGCGAGGTCTTCTCCTTGAACTCCGGGATGCGCTCCACCTTCACCGGCTGCGTCGGGCGCACGCTGAAGTACGGACCGAGGCCGGCGTCGATGGTGTCTATCATCGACTGGTAGTCGGCGAGGATCTGCGCCCGCCCTTCGTCGGTGTCGGGATAGAGCTGGTCCGGGCGTGCCGCGATCGTGCGCACACGCTCACCGATCGTGCCCTCGACGAGGCCTTCGCCCTGGAGGATGGCGTCCATCTCGCCCTCGATGCGCGCCACCTCGCGCAGGCCGAGCTCGTGCACCTGCTCCGGCGTCATGTCGGTCGTGGTGTGCATGCGGATCTGGTGCTGGTAGAAGGCCTCGCCGTCCGGCAGGGCCCAGACGCCGTGGTTGCCGGTGGTCTTCGGCAACAGGGCCACGTAGTCGTCGATCCACCCTTGGTAGGCCGGGTACACCTGGTCGCGGATCACGGCTTCCGCATCGGCGAGCATTCGCTGCTGGTCGGCCTCTGCGATCGCTTCGTCGGCCTTGGCCATCTTGTCGACCAATGCGGTGTACAGGATGTTCTGCGTCGGCTCGGTGGCGACGAAAGCCTGCATCTCGGCCGTCACCTTCTCCACCACGAAGGTGGGCGGAATGATGCCGAGCTGCTCGCGCTTGGCCATGCCCTCGCGCACCTGCGCCGCCACCCGCGGAATCTCCAGCAGGCGAGCCACGTAGGCCTCGGCCCCGGAGAGCCCGGCGATTCGATGCTGCGACGCCATGAAGCTCGGCAGGTTGCTTTGGATGCCGAACAGCTGGTTGAGCGGGTAGTCGTGGAAGCGGAAGCGCTCGCCGTCGGCCTGCGTTTGCAGGAAGACTTCGAGGACGTCGTAGCTGAGGGTGTCGTCCAGCGCCGCGCGGTCGTAGCTGCGCAAGGTGGCGAGGTCGGCCTTCAGTTTGGCCAGCTGTTCCTCGCCCTTCGCGAGCGAATAGTCGTCCAGCTCGTCGGCCGTCCAATCGATGGACGGCGGCAGCATGCCGAGGCTCGAGATGATCTGCGGGCTCTCGAGCGCAAACTCGGCGAACACGCGCTCGTAGAAGATGCGGATGCTGACGGGCTTGAAATAGAGGCTGTGCAGAACGAACAACGTCAACGCGAGCAGCAGCAGGAGCGCGCCGCGAAACGTCCAGCGGAACAACTTGGCCATGGAACCCCCTCCGTGTGGAAGCCCCCATGCTAGCGCGGGCACCCGCGATGCAGCGCTAGACTGCGCGCCATGAACTACCGCCACGCCTTCCACGCCGGCAACCATGCCGATGTCCTCAAGCACGTCACCCTGCTCGCCTGGCTCGACGCGCTCACCGCGAAGGACAGCCCGGTGTTCCTGCTCGACACCCACGGTGGCCGCGGCCATTACGCCCTGGATGCCGAAGCCGCGGAACGCACGGGGGAAGGCCAGGCTGGCATCGGTCGGCTGTGGGGCCGGCATGGCCTGCCCGCGGCGGTGCAGCGCCTCTGCGAGGTCGTCGGCCGCTGGAACCCAGACGGACGGCTTCGCGCCTACCCCGGCTCGCCGCGCATCGCCCTCGCCGCCCTGCGCCCACAGGATCGCCTCGCCGCCTGCGAACTCCAGCCGGAAGAAGCCGCGACCCTGAAGGCGAACCTCGCCGGCGATCCGCGCGCCGCCGCCCATGCGCGCGACGGCTACGAAGCCACGCGGGCACTGCTGCCGCCGAAGGAGAAGCGCGGCCTGGTGCTCATCGATCCGCCGTACGAAGCCCAGGAAGCGGAGTACCCGCGCGTCCTCGAGGCCGTCGCCACCGCGCTCGAACGTTGGCCCACCGGCGGCGTGGCGGTCTGGTATCCGATCAAACAGCGGCGGGCGCTGCACGGCTTCTTCCGCCAAGCCACCCTGCTCGCCCAGCGCGGCCTGCTCTGCGCCGAGGTCCTCGTCCGCCCCGACGACTCACCGTTGCGGCTCAACGGCAGCGGCATGCTGATGTTCCACCCGCCGTGGAAGCTCGACGCCGCGCTCGCCCCGGCCCTGCCGGTGCTGGCCCGGATGCTCGGCGAACACCACGCCTCGCACCGGCTGGAGTGGCTGCGCCCGGCGCCTTGACACCGTTTGGCTTGCCGCAGGCCCGGCCAAGGGCGATGCTCGGCCCAATATCCCGGAGCCCCCGCCATGGCCGCCCTGCCCCAACGCGTCCTCATCGTCGAGAACTCCCGCAGTTACGCCGGCATGCTGGCCGAAGCGATGGAGGAACGCGCCGGGCTCCCGGTCGTCCTCGCGCGCACGATGGCCGAAGCCGAGACGGCGCTCGCCGCGAACCCGGACATCTTCCTCGTGCTGAGCGGGCTGGTCCTTCCCGACGCCGCGCAGGACGCCATCATCGACCGCTTCGCCGAGACCGGCCTGCCGATCGTCGTCGTCTCCAGCAAGTACGACGAAGCGCTGCGTGACCGTATCCTTGGCCGCAGCGTCGTCGATTACGTCATCAAGAGCGCCCCCGGCCACCTCGAGTACCTGGCGTGGCTGGCCCAGCGTCTGGACCGCAACCGCCGCATCGCCGCACTCGTCGTCGACGACTCGCCCTCAGCACGACTGATGGTCGCCGAGCTGCTGTCGTCCTACGGCTTCCGCGTGCTGCTGGCCAGCAGTGGCGAGGACGGTCTGCGTGCGGTGGATCAGGACCCGGGCATCCGCCTCGTCATCACCGACCACGAAATGCCCGGCCTCACCGGCGTCGACCTCAGCGCGAAGCTGCGCGAACGTTACGCGCGCGACCGCATGGCGATCATCGGCGTGTCGGGCGCCAACAAGCCGGAGCTCGTGGCGCGCTTCCTGAAGAACGGTGCCAACGACTTCCTGCACAAGCCGTTCTCGCGCGAGGAATTCTTCTGCCGCGTCTCGCAGAACGTCGACAACCTCGACCTGATCGGCACGCTGCAGGATCTCGCGACGAAGGATTTCCTCACCGGCCTGTCCAACCGACGCCATTTCTTCGAGCTCGCCGAGCGCCGCATCGATGCGCTGCATTCCGCGGGCCGCGAGTGCGCCGTGGCCACGCTCGACATCGACCACTTCAAGAAGATCAACGACACCTGGGGCCACGACGGCGGCGACCTCGCGCTCAAGTCCGTCGCTCGCGCAATGCAGGCGCACATGCGCGCCGAGGACGTCGTCGCCCGCTTCGGCGGCGAGGAATTCGTGGTGCTGGCGGGCGATCTCGATGCTGATTCCAGCCGCGAACACTTCGAGGCGCTCCGCGAGCGCATCGCCGCCCTCTCGGTGGAACTGCCCGACGGACGCACTTTCTCGCTGACCACCAGCATCGGCGTCTGCCGCTTGCCGGCCAGCGGCACCAAGGTGCCGATGCATACCGCGCTCAACGAGTCGGACCGCATGCTCTACATCGCCAAGGCGGGCGGGCGGAATCGCGTGGAGATGACGGCGTCGACGTCGGCCTGATCCAAGTGACGAAGCCTCTGCCATTCGCGTGGAGCAATGCGCGGCGCATTGCACTCGGAGCCATGCTGCTGGCCTCGGTGCCCGCGTTCAGCCCGATTTCCAACGAGTGGGCGAGGCAGATCGGTGAAAGGAACGCTGCTGCCCGGATCGCGCGCGAGCAGGCCGATGCGTCGGGCATGTTTCGTTGCCGCGTATCCGAACCAGGGCTTTCCAGGTTCACGCATGAGTTGATGCCGCCGCCCACGTCGACTTGGGAGATTCTCATCTTCCCGAGCTTTTCCGACAGGGTCGTGCTCGGGGTTGATGGACAGCGATGGACCGTCCGCACTTACGACCATCAGGACCGGACTCGCACGGAAAGCGTTCTCGGGCGACCGATGTGGAGCGGCTCGTCAACGCTTCCACCCGCCGAAACCGACGTGTTCGCGAGGCTCTTCGACAGCGCGCTGCGAACGGCATCGCAAGAAGCCTACAAACCCCAGTTCCTCGATGGCACCATGCTGCACCTGCGTGATCGGGCGGGCCGCTGCGCACAGTTGCATTTGCACAGTACCGGCACACGCGGCGACCGCATCGTGGGCGTGCTGGACGAACTGGCATCGTTGGTCCTCGCCGCCTCTCAGACAGGCAACACCATCGATGCCGCGAAGCTCAGGCGCGTCGCCCGCGAAGCTCGCCTCCTGACGCGATAACGAAGAAACCCGCCTTCCGGCGGGTTTCTTCGTTACAGCTCGGCAGCGAAGCGAAGGCTTAGACGCCCTCGCCCTCGGCCACGGCCTTGATCGACAGGCGGATGCGGCCCTGCTTGTCGACTTCCAGCACCTTGACCTGCACCACGTCGCCTTCCTTCAGCTTGTCGCTGACCTTCTCGACGCGCTCGTCGGAGATCTGCGAGATGTGCACCAGGCCGTCCTTGCCCGGTGCGATCGTCACGAACGCACCGAAGTCCATGATCTTGGCGACCTTGCCTTCGTAGATGCGGCCCGGCTCGACGTCCGACGTGATCTGCTCGATGCGCGCCTTCGCGGCCTGGGCGGCGGCGGCGTTGACCGAGGCGATGACGATGGTGCCGTCGTCCTTGATGTCGATCTGCGTGCCGGTTTCCTTGGTGATGGCCTGGATGGTCGAACCACCCTTGCCGATCACTTCGCGGATCTTGTCCGGGTGGACCTTCATCGTCAGCAGGCGCGGCGCGTAGTCCGAGAGCTCGGCGCGCGGGGCCGAGAGGCCCTTGGCCATCTCGCCGAGGATGTGCAGACGACCGGCCTTGGCCTGCGTCAGCGCGATCTTCATGATCTCCTCGGTGATGCCTTCGATCTTGATGTCCATCTGCAGGGCGGAAATGCCCGTCTGCGAACCGGCCACCTTGAAGTCCATGTCGCCGAGGTGGTCCTCGTCACCGAGGATGTCGGACAGCACGACGAAGTTGTCGCCTTCCTTCACCAGGCCCATCGCGATGCCCGCGACCGGCGCCTTCACCGGGATGCCGGCGTCCATCATCGCGAGCGACGAGCCACAGACCGAGGCCATCGACGACGAACCGTTCGACTCGGTGATTTCCGAGACGGCGCGGATCGTGTACGGGAAGCTCTCCATGTCCGGCATGACGGCGAGCACGCCGCGCTTGGCAAGGCGGCCGTGGCCGATCTCGCGACGCTTCGGGCCCATCATGCGGCCGGCTTCGCCGACCGAGTACGGCGGGAAGTTGTAGTGGAACAGGAAGTGTTCCTTCGACTCGCCTTCGGCGGCGTCGATGATCTGGCCGTCGCGCGCGGTGCCGAGGGTGGCGACCACGAGGGCCTGCGTCTCGCCGCGGGTGAACAGCGCCGAGCCGTGGACGCGCGGCAGCACGCCGACGCGGACGGTGATCGGGCGGACGGTGTCGAGCGCACGGCCATCGATGCGGACCTTGGTGGTCAGCACGGAGTCGCGCATGGTCTGGTACTCGAGCTCGCCGAACTCCTTCGAGGCTTCACCGGCCGACCAGCCGTTGGCTTCGATCTGCGGGGCGAGGGCGGCCATCACGTCCTTCTTCAGGGCGCCGATGGCGTCGCGGCGCTGCAGCTTGTCCGTCACCTTGAAGGCGTCGGCGAGGCGCGTGCCGACGGCGGCCTTCAGCGCGGCCACGAGGGCCTCATTGCGGGCCGGGGCGGTCCAGGTGCCCCAATCCTTCTGGCCGGCTTCCTTGACCAGTTCGTTGATGGCGTTGATGACCGTGCGGCCGGCGTTGTGGCCGAACGTGACGGCGCCGAGCATCACCTCTTCCGAGAGCAGCTTGGCTTCCGACTCCACCATCAGCACCGCGTTCGTGGTGCCGGCGACGACGAGCTCGAGCTCCGAGGTCTTCAGCTGGGTGGTGGTCGGGTTGAGGATGTACTGGCCGTTGGCGTAACCGACCTTGGCGGCGCCGATCGGGCCCGAGAACGGGATGCCCGACAGGGCCAGCGCGGCCGAGGCGCCGATCATCGCCGGGATGTCACCCTCGACTTCCGGGTTCAGCGAGACGACGGTCGCGATGACCTGCACTTCGTGGCGGAAACCTTCCGGGAACAGCGGGCGGATCGGACGGTCGATCAGGCGCGAGGTCAGCGTCTCGCGCTCGGTCTGGCGGCCTTCGCGCTTGAAGAAGCCACCCGGGATGCGGCCACCGGCGTAGAACTTCTCCTGGTAGTCGACGGTCAGCGGGAAGAAGTCCATGCCTTCACGGACGTTCTTGTTGCCGACGACGGTCACGAGGACGACGGTGTCCGCCATCTTGACGAGGACGGCGCCACCGGCCTGGCGGGCGATCTCGCCCGTTTCCAGCGTCACTTCGTGCTGGCCGTACTGGAAGGTCTTCGAATATTTCGCCACGTTCTGCTCTCTGGTTGTCTTTCGTTTCAGTCCGGCCGGGGGCCCCTGCCCCCTGGCTCGGTTGCCGCGTTGCCGCGGCGTGGGGTCTTCAAACCCCGAAAAGCAGCGCGGCGCATTTCTGCGCCGCGCGGGGTATCACTTAACGACGGAGGCCGAGGCGCTCGATGAGCGTCTTGTAGCGCTCGACGTCCTTGTCCTTCAGGTAGGCCAGCAGGCGACGGCGGGTGTTCACCATCTTGAGCAGGCCACGACGGCTGTGGTGGTCCTGCTTGTGGGCCTTGAAGTGTTCCGTCAGCTGCTCGATGCGAGCCGACAGCAGGGCGACCTGGACTTCCGGCGAACCGGTGTCGTTGGCGCCGCGCGCGAACTGGGAAATGATCTGGTTGGAATCGATGCTCATGGACGTTCTCGTGATGCGGAAGGCGCAGGAACGTCACTCGTGGACGCACCGCGGTCTTCGCCGGTTTCATGGGGATGCCTCGAATGAGGCGCGCGGATTGTAAGCCCGGCCGGGCTTCTGAACAAGGTTTTCACAGCAGGGCCCGAATCGCGTTCAGGCTCGGCCCTCACCGGGGCGATCCGCCCGCGGCGCGGGCCTCAGGAGGCCGCGGCCCAGCGGAACAGCCTCTGCGGGTGCACCACGCCGTCCCGGCCCTCGACCAGCCCCACCGCCCGCCCGCTCGGGGCGAACGCGGCCATCAGGCCATTCGCGGCGTCGAGGCCGGCCAGGCTCTGGCCGTGGCCCAGTTTCAGCACTTCGGCGTCACTGAGGTTCAGGCGCGGCCAGTCCGTGAGGGCGGACTCCACAGGCATCAGCAGGCTGTCCAGGGCCGCCAGGCCGGGCTCGCTGTTCCGGTCGATGGCCTCGATCTCGTCGAGGGTGATCATCGTCGGCGTGCGGAAGGGCTCGGCCCACAGCCGGCGCAACGCCACCACATGCGCGCCGCAACCGAGGTCCTCGCCGATGTCGCGCACGAGGCTCCGCACGTAGGTGCCCGAGCCGCAGGTGATGCGCAGCCGCAGCGACGCGCCATTGATCGACAGCAGTTCGAGCGCATGGACGTCGACCTCGCGCTCGGCAACCTCGACGATCTCGCCGCGTCGGGCCTTGGCGTAGAGCGGCTCGCCGCCCTGCTTCAGTGCCGAATAGATCGGCGGACGCTGGGAAATCCGGCCGATGTAGCGCTTCAGCACGCGCTCCACGGCATGCGCGTCGAGCAACGGGACGGGCCGCTCACGGAGCACCTGGCCGTCCGCATCATCGGTATCGGTGACGACGCCCAGTCGCGCTTCCGTCTCGTAAGCCTTGCGCGCACCGAGCATCAGTCCCGCCACCTTGGTGGCTTCGCCGAAGCAGATGGGCAGCAGGCCGGTCGCGAGCGGATCGAGGCTGCCGGTGTGGCCGGCCTTCTCCGCGCGGAAATGCTTGCGGACGCGCTGCAGCGCCGCGTTCGAGCTCAGGCCGGCCGGCTTGTCCAGCAGCAGCAGGCCATCGAGGGAACGGAAAGGAAGACGGTGCATGGGGGGAGTCCTCGATGAGGATCGGCCGCCGCGGCGCCCCGAAGGGCGCGGCGTCAGTGGGCGTCGCTGGACGACGGCTTGTCGCCGGGGGCGTCGTCGCCCGACGCTTCGCCGTTCGCGACCCGGATCGCGGCATCCTGCTTGGCGGCTTCACGCAGCAGCAGCTCGATCTTCTCGCCGCGATCGACGGATTCGTCGTAATGGAAATGCAGCTCGGGCACCTGGCGGATGCGCAGCATCTTGCCCAACAGCTGGCGGAAGCCCTTCGACAGCTCGTTCAGGGCCTTGACGACCTCGAGCGAGCGCTCCGGATTCAACGCGGTGACCCAGACCTTCGCGTGCGACAGGTCACGCGTGACCTCCACGTCGGAGACGCTGGCCGAGGGCAGCGAATGCTCGCGCACGGCCTCGTGCACCATCACGCCCAGCTCCCGGCGGAACTGGGCGGAGAGTCGATCGGTGCGCGAGAAGGAACGCTTCGGCATCAGAGCGACCGCGCCACTTCGATGCGCTCGAAGCATTCGATCATGTCACCCGGCTTGACGTCGTTGTACGCCTTCACCGCGATGCCGCACTCGGTGCCGGAACGCACTTCCTCGACGTTGTCCTTGAAGCGGCGCAGCGACTCCAGTTCGCCCTGGAAGATGACGGTCTGGTTGCGCAGCACGCGGATCGGCTTCGACTTCTTGACCGTACCCTCGACGACCAGCGAACCGGCGACGGCGCCGAACTTCGAGCTGCGGAAAACGTCGCGGACTTCGGCCACGCCGATGATCTCTTCGCGGATCTCCTTGCCGAGCAGGCCCGACGCGACCTGCTTCACCTGGTCGATGACGTCGTAGATGATCGAGAAGTAGCGCAGGTCGAGGCCATTGCCCTCGATGACCTTGCGGGCCGCCGCATCGGCACGGACGTTGAAGCCGATGACCACGGCCTTGGCCGCGGCGGCCATCACGGCCTCCGACTCGGTGATGCCACCGACGCCCGACTGGATCACGTTGATCTTGATCAGGTCGTTCGAGAGGGCGACGAGCGAGTCGCGCAGCGCCTCGACCGAACCCTGCACGTCGGCCTTGATCAGCAGGTTGAGCTGCTGCTGGCCTTCGCCCTTGCCCATCTGGGCCATGATGTCTTCCATGCGGCCGGCCTGCTTGACCAGCTTCGCCTCGCGAACCTTGGCCTCGCGCTGCTGGGCGACGTCCTTGGCGAGGCGCTCGTCGGCCACGACCACGAAGTCGTCGCCCGAGTTCGGCACGCCGGAGAGGCCGAGCAGCACCACCGGGATCGACGGGCCAGCCGAATCGACCTGCTTGCCGCCTTCGTCGAACAGCGCGCGCACGCGGCCGTACTGCGTACCGCAGACCAGGTAGTCGCCCTTCGACAACGTGCCCTGCTGCACCAGCACCGTGGCGACCGGGCCGCGGCCCTTGTCCAGCGAGGACTCGATGACGGTACCCGCCGCCTTGCCGTCGACCGGCGCGGAGAGTTCCATGACCTCGGCCTGGACGAGGATCGCATCCAGCAGCGCGTCGATGCCCATGCCGGTCTTCGCCGAGACGCCGATGAACGGCGTGTCGCCACCCCACTCTTCCGGCGTCACTTCG
Source organism: Silanimonas sp. (assembly GCF_027531545.1). GTDB lineage: Bacteria > Pseudomonadota > Gammaproteobacteria > Xanthomonadales > Xanthomonadaceae > Silanimonas. The sequence continues at coordinate 454,671 of NZ_JAPZSC010000006.1, forward strand.
TGCTGGGCGAGGCCGTTGCGCAGGTTGTCGATGTTGATGTTCGGCTTGTCCATCTTGTTCATCGCGACCACCAGCGGCACCTTGGCGGCGCGCGCGTGCTTGATCGCTTCGATGGTCTGCGGCATGACGCCGTCGTCCGCCGCGACCACCAGCACCACCAGATCGGTGAGCTTGGCGCCGCGCGCACGCATGGCGGTGAACGCCGAGTGGCCCGGGGTGTCGAGGAAGGTGACGACGCCCTTGCCAGTTTCGACGTGGTAGGCGCCGATGTGCTGGGTGATGCCGCCGGCTTCGCCGGAGGCCACCTTGGTGCGGCGGATGTAGTCGAGCAGCGAGGTCTTGCCGTGGTCGACGTGGCCCATGATCGTGACGACCGGCGGACGCGTGCTGCGCTCGCCCTGGTCGGCTTCGATGTGCGCGGCCAGCGCCAGCTCGGCGTCGTCCTCGGTGGCGCGGACGGCCTTGTGGCCCAGTTCCTCGACGACGAGCACCGCGGTGTCGTGGTCGATGGTCTGGTTCAAGGTGGCCATGACGCCCATCTTGAAGAGGGCCTTCACCACCTCGCCGCCCTTCATCGCCAGCTTGTTGGCGAGATCGCCGACGCTGATGGCTTCACCGACGGCGACTTCACGCATCACCGGCGCGGTCGGGCGCGAGAACGCGTGCGGACCGGCGTTGTTGTTGTTGCCGTGGCTGTGGCGCGAAGGCTCCTGGCGGCCGCGGCCACCCGGCTTGCGCTTGTTGTTGCCCGTGTTGCGACGCGCGTGCGCGCCTTCGCTCAGGTGCAGCTGGCCACCGACGAAACGCCCACTGCGATCGTCTTCCGGAGCACCCTCTACCTTGCCGCCGGGCTTGCCACGACGGTTGGCGGCCTCGCGGGCACGCGCCGCCAGTTCGGCATCGGCGCGGCTCGGCATCTGGATGACGGGACGCGTCGTCGGACGCGAATCGGCCGGAGTGTCGGCGGCTGGGACCGCTGCCGGCTCCGCCGCTCGCTCGACCGGACGCTCGTCGGCGACGGGGTCGGCCGCGGGGGCTGGCGTTGCCGAGGTCGCACGGGCGGCCTTGTCGGCGGCTTCCTGGTCGCGGCGGCGACGGTCCGACTCGTCCAGCGCCTTGCGCTCGGCGTCGGAGCGGGCCTGCGACTCGGCCAGCTTGCGGGCGGCTTCCTCGCGCTCGGCGTCCGGGCCGCTCGGGGCGACATCGGCGCGCTTCACGTAGGTGCGCTTCTGGCGGACTTCGACGGCCACGGTGGCCTTGGTCTTGCCGCCACCGACCGTCAGCTCCTCGACCTTGCGGCGCTGGAGCGTGATGCGGCTGGGGCCGGCCTCCTCGGCGGGTTTTTCATCCTTGCCATGGGTGCGGCGCAGGAAGCCGAGCAGCTTCATCTTCTCGGTGCTGCTGACCACCTGGTCCGGCCCGGTGAACTGCATGCCTGCGCCGGAGAGCTGCTCAAGCAGCTTCTCGACGGGCAGGTTCAGCACCTTGGCCAGGGAGCGGACGGTGACCTCGGACATTCGGAAGGGCTTCCTTGGATGCGTTGCGCGTGGGGCGCTGGATTAAACTTGGGGTGCGTGCAGGACGGGCTCAGGCGAACCAGTGCTTGCGCGCTTCCATGATGAGGGCGGCGGCGCGGGTGTCATCCATGCCTTCGATGTCGGCGATCTCGTCGACGGCCATCTCGGCGAGGTCGTCGCGCGTGACGATGCCGCGCGAGGACAGCGCGTAGGCGGTGGCTTCGTCCATGCCTTCGAGCGACAGCAGGTCTTCCGCCGGCTTGTGCTCTTCGAGGTTCTCCTCGACGGCCAGCGCTTCGGTGAGCAGCGCGTCGCGGGCGCGGGCGCGCAGTTCCTCGACGATGTCCTCGTCGAAACCTTCGACGGCCAGCAGCTCGGCGACCGGCACGTAGGCGATTTCCTCGACGGTGTTGAAACCCTCGCCCACCAGGATGCCGGCGATTTCCTCGTCGACCTCCAGCTTGTCCATGAACAGCTTGCGCGAATTGGCCTGCTCGGCCTCCGACTTCGCCGAGATCTGGTCCTGCGTCATCACGTTGAGCTGCCAACCCGTGAGGCGGCTGGCGAGGCGGACGTTCTGGCCACCCTTGCCGATCGCCTGCGCGAGCTTTTCTTCGGCGACAGCGAGGTCCATCGCGTGGCGCTCTTCGTCGACGATGATCGACTGCACTTCCGCCGGCGCCATCGCGTTGATGACGAACTGCGCGGAGTTGTCCGACCACAGCACGATGTCGATGCGCTCGCCGTTCAACTCGTTGCTGACGGCCTGCACGCGCGAACCGCGCATGCCGATGCAGGCGCCGATCGGATCGGTGCGGTGGTCGTGGGCGAGCACGGCGATCTTGGCGCGGTCACCAGCGTCGCGGGCGGCGGCCTTGATTTCGACAAGGCCCTGACCGACTTCCGGCACTTCGAGCTTGAACAGCTCGATCATGAATTCCGGCGCCGTGCGGCTGATGAAGAGCTGCGGGCCGCGCGACTCCGAGCGCACCTCGTAGAGGAAGCCGCGGACGCGATCACCCGGACGCAGGGCGTCGCGCGGGATCGACTTGTCCTTCGGGATGAAGGCTTCGGCGTTGCCGCCGAGGTCAACGTAGATGTTGCCGCGCTCGGCGCGCTTGACGACGCCGGTGACGAGCTCGCCCACGCGGTCGCTCCACGCATCGACCACCTGCTGGCGCTCGGCCTCGCGGACGCGCTGCACGATGACTTGCTTGGCCGCCTGCGCGCTGATGCGGCCGAACTCCGGGTTCTCGATCTGCTCTTCGATGAACTCGCCGACCTCGGCGCCTTCGCGCTCGTCGACCGCATCCATCAAGCGGATCATCCGGTCCGGCGATTCCATCACCACGTCGTCGGCCACGACTTCCCAGCGACGGAACGTCTCGTAGTTGCCGTCCTTCGGGTTGATCGCGACACGGCAGGCGACGTCCTGCTCCGGGTAACGCTTCTTGGCGGCGGACGCCAACGCGGCCTCCATCGCCTCGAGGATGACCTGGCGCGGCACGCCCTTTTCATTGGCGACCGCTTCGATGACCAGCAACAGTTCCTTGCTCATGCTTGACTCCGCGACAGCGCGACCTGGGGCCGGCTTCAGTGGGTTCCGGGTGATTTCGAATTCGGGGTTTCGGCGCGCTTGCGGCGCGGACGGGGTGCTTTCGGCGCCGCCGTCTCGAGGCCCAGCGCCGCGTAATCCGGCACCAGCCTCGCCTTGTCGATGTTGTCGAAGGAGACGGCGAATTCGCCGCCGTTCTCGAGGCCGATGACCAGGAGGTCCCCTTCGGCGCGCAGGATCGCACCCTGCACCCGGCGACGACCGTCCTGCGGCAGCGCCAGCGCCACCTTGACCTGCTGGCCAGCGAAGCGGGTCGCCTGCGCGGCGTTGAAGATCAGGCGGTCGAGGCCCGGCGACGAGACTTCGAGCGTGTAGGCGCTGGCGATCGGATCGTTCACGTCCATCACCGCCGACACTTCGCGGCTGACCGCTTCGCAATCTTCGACGGTGACGTGGCGCTCTCCCGAGGCGACGTCGATATACAGGCGCAGCAGGCCGTGGCTGCGCGAGGGCGCGAACTCGATGCCCTGCAGCTCGAGGCCGAGGCCAAGGCCTTCGACGACGGGGGCGAGCATGGCGGTGAGTTCTTCGGTCTTGGTGCTCATGGGCCTGCGCGAAAAAACGGAAACAAAAAAGGGCCGAGAGGCCCTTTCCGGTACATCCAATTTCCGGGGGCCGGAACCCCTCGAGAGGGACTTCCGACCCAGCCTGACGTCGATCCGGAGCAGAGGATACGACGCGAAACTGGTAGCGGGGGCAGGATTTGAACCTGCGACCTTCGGGTTATGAGCCCGACGAGCTGCCAGACTGCTCCACCCCGCAGCAGAGACCGCGAGTATACGGGGTTACCTGCGCCCTACGCAAGCACCCCGTTCGATCAAGCGAATGCGGCGCGCGTCCAAGCCATGATCAGGTTGGCGAACACACCGAACACCAGCAGTGCGATCGCGTTCGTGGCGAACACGAAGCGCAGCGTCGCGTCGCCGTGGACGACCGCAAGGTCACGCTCCGGTTCGTCGAAGAACATGACCTTGATGACGCGCAGATAGTAGAACGCACCGATCACGGCCATCACGACGCCGGCGATGGCGAGCCACAGCAGGTCGGCCTGGACGGCGGCGCGGATGGCTTCGAGCTTGGCCCAGAAACCGAGCAGCGGCGGCAGGCCGGCCAGAGACGCCATGACGATCAGGATCAGCGTGGCGTGGAACGGGCTCTTCTGCCACAAGCCCTTGTAGTCCGCGATCGACTCGGCCTCAAAGCCCTGTCGCGACATCAGGATGATCGCGCCGAACGCTGCAGCTGCCGAGATCGCGTAGCTGATGGCGTAGAACATCGCGGCCGAGTAGCCGGTCGGGCCCGCGTTGGCCAAGGCCATGAACAGGAAGCCGACGTGCGAAATCGTCGAGTACGCGAGCATGCGCTTGAGGTTCGTCTGCGCCAGCGCCAGCAGGTTGCCGATCACCAGCGACAGCAGGGCCAGCCACGCCACCATCTGGGACCATTCCGCCGAAGTGGCGCCAAGGCCCGACTCCAGCAAGCGGTAGGCGAAGCCAAAGGCCGCGATCTTCGGCACCGAGCCGATGAACAGCGTGATGGCCGTCGGGGCGCCCTGGTAGACGTCCGGAACCCACATGTGGAACGGCGCGGCGCCGAACTTGAACGACACACCAACCAGCACGAAGACCACGCCGAACAGCAGCAGGCTGCGGTCGCCGAGGCTGGCGGCCGCCTGGTGCACGGTTTCGAGATCGAGGCTTCCGGTGGCGCCGTAGATCATGGACATGCCGTACAGGAGCAGGCCGGATGCCAGCGCACCGAGCACGAAGTACTTCATCGCGGCTTCGGACGAGACCTTGCTGTCCCGATCCATGGCGACAAGGCCGTAGGAGCTGAGGGCCAGCATCTCGAGCCCGAGGTACAGCGTGACCATGTTGCCGGCCGACACCATGACCATCATGCCGAGCAGCGCGAACAGCACGATCGCGTAGAACTCGCCGGCCATCAGGCCGCGCTCGGTCAGGTACGGACGGGCGTAGGCCAGCGCGAGGCCGGTGGTGATGCACATCGCGATCTTCAGCACGTCGGCCAGCGTGTCGCGGACGAACATGCCGCCGAAGGCGGAGATCGGGTCGCCCGTGAGGCCGCGGCCCACCAGCAGGGCCGTCACGAGAAGCGACAGCAGCGCGAGGAAGTGGATCAGTCCGCGGCGCTTGGCATCGACGAAGAGGTCGGCAAGCAGCAGGCCGAATGCGGCACCGCAGAGCACGATCTCGGGAAGGACGGGGACCAGGTCCGCGGCGGTGGGCAGGGGCATCATCGCGATCAGGTCTCCGTCACGGCGTCACGAGTTTGGTGGCCGACAGCTGCGAAACCAGCTGAACCACGGACGCATCCATCAGGTCGGTCAAGGGCTTCGGATAGACGCCAAGCAGCAGCACGCCGACGGCGAACAGGCCCAGCACCCAGGCTTCCCGGGCATTGATCTCGGTGAGTTCGGCGACATGGCTGTTGGCGACGTCACCGAACAGGATGCGCTTCACCATCCACAGCGTGTAGGCGGCACCGAGGATCAAGGTGGTGGCGGCAATGAAGCCGATCCAAGGCTTGGCCTGGAAGGCGGCCAGGATGACCATGAACTCGCCGACGAAGCCCGAGGTGCCCGGCAGGCCGGCGTTGGCCATCGCGAACAGCACGAAGAAGCCACCGAACCACGGCATCACGTTCATCACGCCGCCGTAGTCCTTGATCATGCGGGTATGCATGCGGTCGTAGAGCACGCCGACGCAGCTGAACATCGCGCCGGACACGAAGCCGTGCGAAATCATCTGCACCATCGCGCCCTGCAGTCCGAGCTCCGCGGCGTCCTGGCGGACGTCACCACCGCGCATCAGGCCAAAGGCGATGAAGATGCCGAGCGTCACGAAACCCATGTGGGCGATCGACGAATACGCGATCAGCTTCTTCATGTCCTCCTGCACCAGCGCCACGAGGCCGATGTAGGCCACGGCGACCAGCGAGAAGGCGATGACGAGCCACGCCCACTCGGCGCCCGCGTCGGGGACGATCGGCAGCGTGAAGCGGATGAAGCCGTAGCCGCCGATCTTCAGCATGATCGCGGCCAGCACCACCGAGCCGGCGGTCGGCGCTTCGACGTGGGCATCCGGCAGCCAGGTGTGCACCGGGAACATCGGGATCTTCACCGCGAAGGCGGCGAAGAAGGCGAAGAACAACCAGGTCTGCTCAGTGGCAGTGAGCTGCAGCGTGTAGAGGTCCGCCAGCTGGAAACTGGCGCCGCCATCCAAGCGCTCGCCGCTCACGATGTACAGGTACACCAACCCCACCAGCATGAACACCGAGCCGAGGAAGGTGTACAGGAAGAACTTGAGGCTGGCGTAGACGCGGTTCGCACCGCCCCAGACGCCGATCACGATGAACATCGGGATCAGCATCGCCTCGAAGAACACGTAGAACAGGATGGCGTCCTGCGCGGCGAACACGCCGATCATCAGGCTTTCGAGCACCAGGAACGCCGCGTAGTACTGGTGCACGCGGCGCTCGACCGAACCCCAGGCCCCCATCAGCACCAGCACGCTGGTTATCGTGGTGAGCAGGATCAGCGCCACCGCGATGCCGTCGACGCCGAGGTGGTAGAAGATGTCGAAGGCCGGGATCCACTCGCGCTTCTCGACGAACTGCATCGAGGCCGACGACGCGTCGAAGCCGGTGTAGAGCGGGATGCTCAGCGCGAGCGTCGCCAGCGCGACCAGCAGCGCGAACCACTTCGCCTGCGTGCCGCGCGACTCACCGAAATAGAGCGTGGCCAGACCGCCCAGGAGGGGCAGCCAGATCAGGGCGCTCAGCAGGGGAAAACCATCCATCAGGGCGTCCTTGGTCGGTTCAGGCGGCGGTCCACCGACCGACCAGCCACATCAGGGCGATCAGGCCGACGATCATCGCGAAGGCATAGTGGTAGAGGTAACCCGACTGCACGTGGCGGCTGACGGCGGCGACGCGATCGACGATCCACGCCGAGCCGTTAACCAGCGCACCATCGATCAGGCCGCGGTCACCGCGCTTCCAGGCGAACTGGCCGAGCTTGATGCCGCCATCGGCGAAGCCGTTGATCCACAGATGGTCCATCCAGTACTTCGCTTCCAGCACCTTCACCAGCGGCGACAGGGCGTGGCGGACCTTGCCGCTGAGCCCCGGACGCAGCAGGTAAAGGAAGGTGGCGAGCGCGAAGCCGCCAAGCATCAGCCAGAACGGCAAGGCGACGAAGCCGTGCGAGCCGAAGCCGACGGCACCGTGGCCGAAATACTTGCAGCCGATGTAACCGAGCACGTCCGGCGTGAGCGCGACGCCCGAACCGTGGTCGGCCTTATCCGCAGCCTCGATGGCGTCGCAATCGGCCGGAGCCGCGACCGCCGGTTCGAAGGTCACGCGCGACGGCAGCGTGGCGATGGCGTCAGGCGAACGTTCGACGTACTGGTAGATCGCCCCTTCGAAGAACGGGGTGACGTCCCTCTGGCCGGAGAGGTCCTTGCCGAACAGCATCGGCCCTACGGTGAAGAAGCCCACCAGCACCGACGGAATCGCCAGCAGCACCAGCGGCACGGTGACGACCCACGGCGACTCGTGCGGTTCGACCGGCCCGTGGTGGCCATGGTCGTCATGCGCGTCGTGGTGGTCGCTGTGATCATCGTGGCCACCATCGGCATGCGCGTGGCGGAAGCGCTCCTCGCCGTGGAAGGTCAGGTAGAACAGGCGGAAGCTGTAGAAGCTGGTGACGAAGACGCCGGCCAGCACCGCGAAGATTGCGTACTGGTTGACCCAGCTGCCGCCCTCGCCCGCCGCACGGACCGCCTCGATGATGCTGTCCTTCGAGTAGAAGCCGGAGAAGAACGGGAAGCCGACCAGGGCCAGCGTTCCGATCAACGACGTCCAGTAGGTGATCGGCATGTACTTGCGCAGGCCGCCCATCTTCCGCATGTCCTGCTCGTGGTGCATGCCGATGATCACGCTGCCGGCCGCAAGGAACAGCAGGGCCTTGAAGAACGCATGCGTCATCAGGTGGAACACAGCGGCGCCGTAAGCCGACACACCGAGCGCCACCGTCATGTAGCCGAGCTGCGACAGCGTCGAGTAAGCGACCACGCGCTTGATATCGTTCTGCACCATGCCGATCAGGCCGGTGAACAGCGCCGTCGTCGCACCGATGAACAGGATGAACTGGAGCGCCGAAGGCGACAGCTCGAACACCGGTGACATACGGCTGACCATGAAGATGCCCGCGGTCACCATCGTCGCGGCATGGATCAGGGCCGAGATCGGGGTCGGGCCTTCCATCGAGTCCGGCAGCCACACGTGCAGCGGGACCTGCGCCGACTTGCCCATCGCGCCGATGAACAGGCAGATGCCGATGAAGGTCATCGCGTCGATGTTCCACGCCGGGACCTGCAGGCCGAGCAGGCTGAACTCGTTCCAGAAGGACAGCACCTGGCCCGGGCCGCTGGTGACTTGCGCGAACACCGTCGCGTAGTCGAGCGAGCCGTAGTAGTACAGCACCGCCGCGATGCCGAGCAGGAAGCCGAAGTCACCCACGCGGTTGACGATGAACGCCTTCATGTTGGCGAAGACGGCGGTCGGTCGCTTGTACCAGAAGCCGATCAGCAGGTAGGACACGAGGCCCACCGCTTCCCAACCGAAGAACAGCTGCAGGAAGTTGTTGCTCATCACGAGCATCAACATCGAGAAGGTGAACAGCGAGATGTAGCTGAAGAAGCGCTGGTAGCCCTCATCCTCGGCCATGTAGCCGATGGTGTAGATGTGCACCAGCAGCGACACGAAGGTGACCACCACCATCATCATGGCCGTCAGGCGGTCGACCATGAAGCCGATATGCGCCGAATAGCCGCCGATGTCGAAGAAGGTGTAGAGGTTCTGGTTATACGGGTCGGCGCCGCCGAACCAGAGCTGCCACAGCACCTGGATGGAGAGCGCGCAGCTCAGCGCGACGCCGGCAATGGTGACGGTGTGCGCACCGGCGCGGCCGACCTGGCGGCCGAACAGGCCGGCCACGATCGAGCCGAACAGTGGCGCCAATGCGATGAGCAGCAGGACGTTCGTGGAAAGGGTGTGTTCCATGTCAGCCCTTCATCGCGTCGAGTTCGGCCACGTTGATTGTCCGCGTGTTGCGGAACAGCGTGACGAGGATGGCGAGACCGATGGCGGCTTCGGCCGCGGCGACCGTCAGGATGAAGAACACGAACACCTGACCGTGCACGTCGCCGAGGAAGCGGGAGAACGCGACGAAGTTGATGTTCACCGCCAGCAGCATCAACTCGATGCACATCAGCAGGACGATGACGTTCTTGCGATTGATGATGATGCCGGCGACCGACAGCGCGAACAGGATCGCGCCCAGGGTCAGGAAATGGCCGAGGGTGATCATGCTTCGCCCTCCTCGCGGCGGACTTCCGCCGCCATCTTGATCACGCGCACGCGATCCTCCTTTCGGACCGCCGACTGCTTGGCCGGGTCCTGGTGGCGGGCGCCCGCACGACGACGCAATGTCAGCATCACGGCGGCCAGGATGGCCACGGTGAGCAGGACGGCGGCGACTTCGAACGGGAAGAGGTAACCCGAGAACAAAGCCCGTCCGATCCACTCGAGGTTGGAGCAGGGCTCGAACGCGGCGGCGCCCGCCGACGCGCAGTTGACGGCGGCCGCGGGATCAGCGGAGGGGAACGCGACATTCCGCTTGCCGGTCGTGACACCCAGGAGCACCAGCATCTGGATGAACATCAAGCCGGCGACGGTCGCCGCCACCGGCAGGTAGCGCGCGAAGCCCTCGCGGAGCGGCGCCGTGTTGATGTCGAGCATCATCACCACGAACAGGAACAGCACCATGACGGCGCCCACGTAAACGAGCACGAGGGCAACGCCGAGGAACTCGGCCTGCAGCAGCAGGAACAGGCAGGCGGTCGAGAAGAAGGTCAGCACGAGGCAGAGCACCGCGTGCACGGGGTTCTTGAACAGGATGACGCCGAGGGCCGAAGCCACCGCCATCGCCGCGAAGAGGTAGAACGCGATCAGTTCCATCGTCTGTCCTCAGCGGAAGGCCGAATCGGCGGCACGGCGCTCGGCGATTTCCGCCTCGAACCGGTCGCCGATGGCGAGGAGCTGCGGCTTGGTGACGATGTTCTCGCCGCGCTTCTCGAAGTGGTATTCGTGGATATGCGTCTCGACGATCGAATCGACCGGGCAGCTTTCCTCGCAGAAGCCGCAGAAGATGCACTTGAAGAGGTCGATGTCGTAGCGCGTGGTGCGGCGGGTGCCGTCGGCGCGGACGTCGGAGTCGATGGTGATGGCGAGCGCCGGGCAGACCGCCTCGCAGAGTTTGCAGGCGATGCAGCGTTCCTCGCCGTTCGGGTAGCGGCGAAGCGCGTGCAGGCCGCGGAAGCGCGGCGACTGCGGGAACTTCTCGTAGGGGTAGTTGATCGTGTACTTCGGCTTGAACATGTACACGAGGGTCAGCCATAGGCCCTGGAGGAGTTCCAGGAGCAGCAGGCTCTTCAGGTAGGCGATCGCGCGATTCATGGAGTGGCCTCTGCCCTGCCCTTACTGGCCGATCTCGAACCAGCCGGCGTAGGCCATGGCGGCCACGACGAAGGTCCAGACGATGGTGATGGGAATGAAGACCTTCCAGCCCAGACGCATGATCTGGTCGTAGCGGTAGCGCGGGAACGTCGCGCGGAACCACACGAAGCTGAAGGCGAACAGGAAGGCCTTGATGAACAGCCACCACGGACCAGCGACGCCGAGGACAGGCACCGATTCCGGGAACGGCGACAGCCAGCCGCCGAGGAAGAACAGCGCGGCGAGGAAGCTGATCAGGATCATGTTCGCGTATTCGGCGAGGAAGAAGATCGCGAACGCGGAGCCTGAATACTCGACGTGGAAACCGGCCACGATCTCCGACTCGCCTTCGGCGACGTCGAAGGGCGCGCGGTTGGTTTCGGCCACGCCCGAGATGAAGTAGATGACGAATAGCGGCAGCAGCGGCAGCCAGAACCACTCGAACAGGCCGGCGTCGCCCTTCTGGGCGTGCACGATCTCCGTCAGGTTCATGGTGCCGGCGGCGACCAGCACGCCGACGAGCGCAAAGCCCATCGCGATCTCGTAGCTCACCACCTGGGCCGCCGAGCGCAGCGCGCCGAGGAAGGCGTACTTCGAGTTCGAGGCCCAGCCGCCGATGATCACGCCATAAACGCCCATCGACGTAAGCGCGAGCAGCACGAGCAAGCCGGCGTCGACATCGGCGATGACCAGGCCGTCGCCGAAGGGCATCACCGCCCAGGCCGCGAAGGACGGCGCCAGCGCGATCAGCGGGGCGAGGCGATGCAGGAAGGCGTTCGCGCTCGAGGGCACGATGCTTTCCTTGAACAGCATCTTGAACACGTCGGCGAAAGCCTGGATGACGCCCAGGCCCGGCACCAGCTGGCCGATGAACACCGGCCCGTGGCGCACGTGCATCCAGCCGATGACCTTGCGCTCGAGCAACGTGTAGAACGCCACCGCGATGGTCAACGAGATCATCAGCGGGACGATCTTGACGAGCATCCAGGCCACCGAACCGGCGGCACCGAACTCGAGCAGGAAGTCGCGAAGCGGAGCGAAGAGTTCCATCAGGCACCCGCCTTGGTGATCGTCAGCGCACCATGCGCCGCCAGCGGTGCGGTGGCCGGATAGCCCGACTCGACCCACGCCGTGCCCTTGGCGATGCGGGCGTTCAGTCGGACCGGCAGGGCCGCATGGCCGTTGGCATCGGCGACCTTGGCGATGGCGCCTTCGGCGAGGCCAAGCGCGGCCGCGTCCTCGGGATGCAGCTCGACGCCCTGCCCCTTCGTGAGCGGATGATCGTTGAGGGACGTCGAACGACGGAGCTGGGCATCGATGCGGTAGACCGGCGACGTGGCCAGACGCTCGATTCCGGTGACGGCGGCGAGCGCCGACAGTCCCGAGCCCGAAGCGACCGCGTTCGGCGCCATCGACTCGCGCAGCGCGCCGAGGTCCATGTGGCCGAAGCCCGCAAGGCCCATCGCCTCACCAAGGGCGCGCAACACGCGCCAGCCCGGACGGGCCTCGCCACGCGGCTTGCCACCGGCGCTGGTGAACTGCACGCGACCATCGAGGTTGGTGTAGCTGCCTTCCGTCTCCGCACCCGCCGCAATCGGCAGGATGAGGTCGGCGATCTGCTTCAGCGAATCGCTGGCATAGGCCGAGAACGCGACGACCTTGGCGGCCGACAGGGCCTTCAGCGCAGCCGTCGCATCGGCGAAATCGTAGGCCGGTTCGACGCCATAGAGGACGTAGCCAGCCTTGGCCTTGGCAAGCTGCGTGCCCGCATCGTGGCCCGCCACCGGCAGCACGCCGTGCTGGGCGAGACCGAGTGCGTTGGCGCCCTGCGGGACGCGGTCCACCGTCACACCCGTCGCCTGGGCGATGGCACGCGCCGCCGCACGCAGGTGCGAGGCATTGGCGTGGGTCTCGGCGATCTCGCCGAGCACGATGGCACCGGCCTTGGCGCTCTTCAGCGCTTCGGCGATACCGGCGAGTGCGGCGTCATCGATGGCGACGGCCATGCCGGCCGGCAGCGACGCGCCGACCTTCGCAGCGAGGGCCGCGAGCAAGCCCGGCAGCTTCGACGGCGCCACGATGGCCTTGCCGGCGAGCGCGTGCGCGACCGGGAAATCCACCGGGTTGATGGCGAAGACCTTGGCGCCCTTTTTGGTCGCCTTCAGGAGGCGCTGGTGCAGGAGCGGGACTTCGTGGCGGAGGTTGGTGCCGACCAGCAGCACCACGTCGGCCTTCTCAAGGTCGGCGGCACTGCGACCGAAGGCTTCCGCCACCGGGGCATCGGCGAAGTCGATCTGGGTCAGGCGATGGTCGAGGTGCGGCGTGCCGAGGCCCTTCGCGAGGCGCGCCAGCGACGCGCCTTCCTCGTTCGAGGCGGAGGCATGCACCAGCACGCCGGTGTCGGCGCCGCTGGTCTTGAGCAGCGATGCGGCGAGGCCGAGCGCCTCGTCCCAGCCGATGGCCTTCCAGCTGCCGTCGGCCTGCTTGGCGAGCGGCGACGTGGCGCGGTCGTCGCTGTACAGGCCCTCATGCGAATAGCGGTCGCGATCCGACAGCCAGCACTCGTTCACCGCTTCGTTCTCGCGCGGGACGATGCGCAGCACCTCGTTGCGACGCACGTGCAGGAACAGGTTCGAACCGAGCGCGTCGTGCAGGCCGATCGACTCGCGCGCGACCAGTTCCCACGGGCGGGCCTTGAAGCGGTAGACCTTGTTGGTGAGCGCGCCGACCGGGCAGACGTCGATGACGTTGCCGGAGAGCTCGCTCATCAGCGGCTTGCCGTCGTAGGTGCCGATCTGCAGGTTCTCGCCGCGGTACATGCCGCCGAGCTCGTACGTGCCGGCGACATCGGCGGTGAAGCGGACGCAGCGCGTGCAGTGGATGCAGCGCGTCATCTCGGTCGCGACCAGCGGGCCCAGGTCCTCGTCGGCTACGACGCGCTTGCGCTCGACATAGCGGCTGACCGAGCGGCCATAGCCCATCGAGACGTCCTGCAGTTCGCACTCGCCGCCCTGGTCGCAGATCGGGCAGTCCAGCGGATGGTTCACCAGCAGGAACTCCATGACGTTGCGCTGCGCATCGAGGGCGCGCTTCGTCTGGGTGGTGACCTTCATGCCTTCCATCACCGGCGTGGCGCAGGCTGGTGCCGGCTTCGGCATCTTCTCGACGTCGACCAGGCACATGCGGCAGTTCGCCGCGATCGGCAGCTTCTTGTGGTAGCAGAAGCGCGGGATCGCGATGCCGGCAGTGTCGGCGGCCTGGATGATCATCGAGCCCTTCGGCGCCTGCATCGGCACGCCATCGATCTCGATGTTCACCACGTCGGTGGCGGGGGCGGTGGGCGTGGCGGCGCTCATGCGGCCTTCTCCGTGACGACGCCAGCGGCCTGGTCGTCGACCAGGAAGCGCTTGTTGACGATGGCGTACTCGAATTCGCTCCAGAACTGGCGCAGGAAACCCTGCACCGGCCACGCGGCGGCTTCACCGAAGGCACAGATGGTGTGGCCTTCGATCTGGCCGGCGGCGGCCTTCAGCATCTGCAGGTCGTCGAGCGTCGCCTTGTGTTCGACGATGCGGGTCAGCATGCGGTACATCCAGCCCGTGCCCTCGCGGCAGGGCGTGCACTGGCCACAGCTTTCCTTGAAGTAGAAGCGCGCGATGCGATGGCAGGCGCGGACCATGCAGGTGGTCTCGTCCATCACCACGACGGCGCCCGAACCGAGGCCGGAACCGGCCTTCTGGATGCTGTCGTAGTCCATGGTCAGCCCGAGCATCACGTCGCCCGGCAGCACCGGCATCGACGAGCCGCCGGGGATCACGGCCTTGAGCTTGCGACCGCCGCGAACGCCGCCGGCCATCTCGAGCAGGTCCTTGAAGGGCGTGCCGAGGCGGATCTCGAAGTTGCCCGGCTTGGCCACGTGGCCGGAGACCGAGAAGATCTTCGGGCCGCCGTTGTTCGGCTTGCCGAGGCCCAGGAACCACTCCGCGCCGTTGCGGATGATGGCCGGCACCGAGGCGTAGGTCTCGGTGTTGTTGATCGTGGTCGGACGGCCGTAGAGGCCGAAGTTGGCCGGGAACGGCGGCTTGTAGCGCGGCTGGCCCTTCTTGCCTTCCAGCGACTCCATCAGCGCGGTTTCTTCGCCGCAGATGTAGGCACCGGCGCCCAGCGCCGAGTACATGTCGACGTCGATGCCGCTGCCCTGGATGTTCTTGCCCAGCCAGCCGTTCGCGTAGGCCTCCTTGAGCGCCTCCTCGAAATGCTCGAAGGGCTCGTGGTGGAACTCGCCGCGCATGTAGTTGTAGGCGGCCGTCGAACCGGTGGCGTAGCAGGCGATGGCCATGCCCTCGATCACCGCGTGCGGGTTGTAGCGAAGGATGTCGCGATCCTTGCAGGTGCCCGGCTCGGATTCATCCGAGTTGCAGAGGATGTACTTCTGCCCCGGCGCATTGCGCGGCATGAAGCTCCACTTCAGGCCCGTCGGGAAGCCGGCGCCGCCGCGACCGCGCAGCGAGCTCTGCTTCACCTGGTCGATGATCTGCTCGGGCGGGATCTTCTCGGCGAGGATCTTGCGCCACGCGGCGTAGCCGCCGACCTTGAGGTAGCTCTCGTACGACCACGGCTTGTCGAAGTGCAGCGTGGTGTAGACGACCTGGTGCTCCTGCGGCGCGGGGCCGACGGGGCCGGTGGCGTGCGAAGCGTGCGAACCGTGGTGTGCCATGCGTGGCCTCACTTCAACTCGTCGAGGATGGCGTCGACCGAGGCCGGCGTCAGCTTCTCGTGGTAATGGCCGTTGACGACCATCATCGGGGCACCGGCGCAGGCGGCGAGGCATTCCTCTTCCACCTTCAGCCAGACGCGGCCGTCGGCGGTCGACTCGCCGTTCTTGATGCCGAGCTTCTTCTCGCAATGGCGGACGATGTCCTCGCCCCCGTTGAGCCAGCAGCTGATGTTGGTGCAAACGGCGACGACGTTCCGGCCCACCGGCTCGAGCGCGAACATCGAGTAGAAGCTCGCGACCTCGTAGGCCCAGACCGGCGGGATGCCGATGTACTTGGCGACGGCGGCGATGAGTTCGTCGGTCAGGAAGCCCTGGTTCTGTTCCTGTGCGGCGATCAGCGCCTGGATGACGGCGCTGCGGCGGCGGTCGGCCGGGAAGCGCGCCAACCACTCCTCGATGCGGGCGCGGGTGGCGTCCGACAGAGCGACCATCGGGTCGACGTGCTGGCAGGCCTCGAAATTGCCCGTGGCTTTCATCGGTCGATTTCTCCGAACACGACGTCGTAGGTGCCGATCATGGCGACGACGTCCGACAGCATGTGGCCCTTGACGATGGCGTCCATCGAGCTCAGGTGGGCGAAGCCCGGGGCGCGCAATTTCAGGCGGAACGGCTTGTTCGCGCCGTCCGAGACGAGGTAGGCGCCGAACTCGCCCTTCGGCGCTTCGACGGCGGCATACACCTCGCCCGCGGGTAGCGAATAGCCCTCGGTGAACAGCTTGAAGTGGTGGATGAGGGCTTCCATATCGCCCTTCATCAGCTCGCGCTTCGGCGGCGCGACCTTGTAGTTGTCGACCATCACCGGGCCGGGGTTGGCGCGCAGCCAGGCGACGGCCTGCTTGATGATGCGGGCCGACTGGCGCATTTCCTCGACGCGCACGAGGTAGCGGTCGTAGCAGTCGCCGTTGACGCCCACCGGGATGTCGAAATCGACATCGGCATAGCAGGCGTAGGGCTGCTTCTTGCGCAGGTCCCAGGCAATGCCCGAGCCGCGCAGCATCGGGCCAGTCATGCCCCAGGCCAGGGCCTGCTCCGGCGTGACGATGCCGATGTTGACCGTACGCTGCTTCCAGATGCGGTTGTCGGTGAGGAGGGTCTCGTACTCGTCGACGCGCTTAGGGAAGTCATCGGCGAAGGCGTCGAGGAAGTCGAGCATCGAGCCTTCGCGCCACTCGTTGATGCGCTTGAGCTCCTTGCCCTTGCGCCACGGCGACTCGGCGTACTTCGGCATCGTGTCCGGCAGGTCGCGGTAGACGCCGCCCGGACGGTAGTAGGCCGCGTGCATGCGCGCGCCGGATACCGCCTCGTAGCAATCCATCAGCTCCTCGCGCTCTCGGAAGGCGTAGAGGAACATCGCCATCGCGCCGAGGTCGAGGCCGTTGGTGCCCACCCACATCAAGTGGTTCAGGATGCGGGTGATCTCGTCGAACAACGTGCGGATCATCTTGGCGCGCCGCGTCGGCTCGATGCCGGCGAGGCGCTCGATGGCCATGACGTACGCGTGCTCGTTGCACATCATCGAGACGTAGTCGAGCCGATCCATGTAGCCGATCGACTGGTTGTACGGCTTCGACTCGGCGAGCTTCTCGGTGCCGCGGTGCAGGAGGCCGATGTGCGGATCAGCGCGACGGACGGTCTCGCCGTCCATCTCGAGCACGAGGCGGAGCACGCCGTGGGCCGCCGGATGCTGCGGCCCGAAGTTCATCGTGTAGTTGCGGATTTCCGGGGTCATGGCTCAGGCCTTCTTCGCCGCGGCTTCCGACGCCGCCTGGTGCCAACGCGAGTCCTCGCGGACGACCTTCGGCACGCCGACGCGCGGCTCGACCGAAGTCACCGGCTCGTACACCACGCGCTGCTTCTCGGCGTCGTAGCGGACCTCGACGTTGCCGATCAGCGGGAAGTCCTTGCGGAACGGATGGCCGACGAAACCGTAGTCGGTGAGGATGCGGCGGAGGTCCGGATGGCCTTCGTAAACGATGCCGTAGAGGTCGAAGGCCTCGCGCTCGAACCAGTCCAGGCCCGGCCAGACATCGACCAGCGACGGGACGACCGGCAGCGCGTTGTCGGTGGCGAAGGTGCGCAAGCGCAGGCGCTCGTTGTTGCGGATGGACAGCAGGTGCACGACCGAGGCGAAGCGCTTCGCGGGGCCGACGCCCTGCGGACGGTTCTCCCAACGGAAGCGTCCCGGGCCATCGCCCTCGACGCCGCGCGAGAAACCCTCGCTGCTGACGTCGGTGGTTTCCCACTCGCCTTCGCCGTAACCGAGGAAGTCGAGGCCCGAGACGTCGACGGCCTGCTCGAAGTGGAATTCCGGCTCGTCGCGCAGCGCGCGGGCGACGTCGACGAAGCAGGAGGGAGCGACTTCGAGCGTGGTTTCGCCATGCGCTTCGACAATGGCGAGGGCGCGCTCACCGAAGCGGGCGCGGAGACGTTCGGCGAGACGCGGCTTGGCTTCGGCCATGGTCGATTCTGCGTGCGTTGCGTTCTGCAGCGGCGCGCGCGTCAGCGCGCGATCGTGTTGGTGCGGCGGATCTTCTTCATCAACTGCAGGATGCCGTACACCAGCGCCTCGGCCGTCGGCGGGCAGCCCGGCACGTAGACGTCGACCGGCACCACGCGGTCGCAGCCGCGCACCACGGAATAGCTGTAGTGGTAGTAGCCGCCGCCGTTGGCGCAGCTGCCCATCGAGATGACCCACTTCGGCTCTGGCATCTGGTCGTAAACCTTGCGCAGCGCCGGGGCCATCTTGTTGACCAGCGTGCCGGCCACGATCATCACGTCCGACTGGCGCGGCGACGGGCGGAACACCACGCCGTAGCGGTCGAGGTCGAGTCGCGAGGCACCCGCGTGCATCATCTCGACGGCGCAGCAGGCGAGACCGAAGGTCATCGGCCACAGCGAGCCGGTGCGCGCCCAGTTGACGAGCGAGTCGACCGAGGTGGTGACGAAGCCACGCTCGAACAGCGGATTGTCGGACTCGGGACGCAGCAGGTCATCGACCCGGCTCAAGGGCTCCGGGTTGTGCATCACGCGCGAAACGGTCTGGATCACTCCCATTCGAGCGCCCCCTTCTTCCATTCGTAGATGAAAGCGAACACCAGGATGCCGAGGAAGCCGGCCATGGCCCACAGCGCGGGCTCACCGATGTCGCGGTACACGAGCGCCCACGGAAACACGAAGGCGATTTCGAGATCGAAGACGATGAACAGGATCGCGACGAGGTAATAGCGCACGTCGAAGGGCATGCGCGCGTCCTCGAAGGCCTCGAAGCCGCACTCGTAGGGCGAAAGTTTTTCTGCGTCGGGACGCTTGGGGCCGAGCAGCCAGCCGGCGACGAGAAGCACCAAGCCGAGGCCGGTGGAGACGATCAGGAACAGCAGGATCGGCAGGTACTCGCCCAGCATGCAGGCCCTCGGCTAGCGCCCCGGGGGCGCATTGCGATCGCGCCCCGGGCTGGGGCGCGATACAAGACTTCGATTGTTTGGTGCCCAAAGGGGGACTCGAACCCCCACGACCTAAGTCGCTACCACCTCAAGGTAGTGCGTCTACCAATTCCGCCATCTGGGCTTGTAATGCATGCTCCGTAAGGCTCGCGGAGCAACGAGATTATATCAGGCCATCAGCCGCCTGACTCGCCTTCCGGCGGATTTTCTGCCGCCGGCGTCGCGGTTTCCGCGGCCGGTTCCGCCACGTCAGCCGCGGCGGGCACAACTGCCTCCGGAGCCGGAGCAGCCGGAGCCTCGGCCGCCGGGGCATCCGTCGAGACCGGGGCCGGGGCCGCCGCGTCGGCGGCCGGAGCCGCTTCCGACATCAGGCCGACGTCATCGGTATCCGACGGCATCAGGCGACCGCCATGCTTGCTGGCGTACCACGCCATGCCGAGGCTCATCGCGAAGAACACCACGGCCAGCCACTTCGTCGTGCTCGACAGGAAGTTGGCCGAGCCCGAGGCGCCGAACACGGTCGCCGAGGCACCGGCACCGAAGCCGCTGCCCGCTTGGGCGCCGGCACCGCGCTGCATGAGGATCAGCACGACCATCGCGACGGCGACGAGGACGTAGATGACGGTGGCGAGGACGATCAGGTTCATGTCTTTTCAGTTCACCGCGCCGCGGCTGCGACGATGGCGAGGAAGTCGTTGGCGACCAGCGATGCTCCGCCGATCAGTCCCCCATCGACGTCGGGCTGCGAGAACAGCTCGGCGGCGTTGGCGGCCTTCACGCTGCCACCGTAAAGGATCGGCAGCGAGTCGGCGATTGTAGCATCGTGCGCTCGAAGTTCGCTACGCAGGAACGCATGCGCCTCCTGCGCCTGCTCCGGCGTGGCGGTGCGGCCCGTGCCGATCGCCCAGACCGGCTCGTACGCCAGCACGGCGCCGCGGAAGGCCTCGATGCCACCCCGCTTCAGCACGGCAGCCACCTGCCCCGACAGCGCCCACTCGGTCTGGCCGGCCTCGCGCTGGTGCAGGCTCTCGCCCACGCATAGCACGGGCACAAGGCCCGCCCGGCGCGCAGCGAGCATTTTTTCGGCAACGAGGTCGCTTGATTCCTCGTGGAACTGGCGGCGCTCGGAATGGCCGACCAGCACGTGGGTGGCGCCGACGTCCTTCAGCATGGCGCCCGAGGTCTCTCCGGTGAACGCGCCCGCTTCGTGGGCATCGAGGTCCTGTGCGCCGAAACCGACCCCCTGGCCCGCGAAGCCCGCCACGGACTCGGCGAGATAGGCGATCGGCGGCATCACGAGGCATTGCACGCCTTCCGGGCGCGGCGCGTCGACGATGGCCTGCAGCAGCGCCTTTGCCGAGGCGCGCGTGCCGTTGAGCTTCCAGTTGCCGGCGACGATGCGGGGACGCATGCGGGCTTGCTCCAAGGTTTCGAGGCGCGGAAGGATAGCAGGCCGCCCACCCGGGCCTCGATGGATTCCTGACATGCCCGCCCTGCTCCGCACCGACCGTTTCGCCCTCGTCACCGGCGCCTCAAGCGGCATCGGTGCGGAGATCGCCCGCGAGTACGCGCGGCGCGGCAAACCCCTGGTGCTGGTGGCGCGCCGGGCGGACCGGCTCGAGGCCCTCGCCGCCGAACTGCGGCCGCAGGTGCAGGTGGAGGTGATCGCCGCCGACCTCGCCGATCCAGCCGCGCCGGCCCGGCTGGTGGCGGACTGCGAGGCGCGCGGACTGCGCGTCGACACGCTGGTGAACAACGCCGGCTTCGGCGTACCGGGCCGCTACCTGGCCAAGGACTGGGCCACCCACCAGGCCTCGCTGCAGGTTCTGCTGGTGGCGGTCTGCGAGCTCTCCCACCGCTTCCTGCCGGCGATGGAGGCCGAGGGGCACGGGCGCATCCTCAATGTCGCCTCGCTGGCCGGCCTCGTGCCGCCGACGGCCGGGCACACGCTGTACGGCCCGACCAAAGCTTTCGTGATCCGCTTCAGCGAAACGTTGGCCAAGGAAGTCGGGCCGAAAGGCGTGCACGTGACCGCGCTCTGCCCCGGCATGACCTACACCGAGTTCCACGACGTGAACGGGATGCGCGCCACGGTGGCCAAACTGCCTAAGGGCATCTGGCTCGACGCCGCGACCGTGGCGAAGCTCGGCGTGGACGCCGTCGAGTCGGGACGGACGCGCCTCGTGACCGGCCGCGCCAACCGCCTGATCGCCGCGCTCTCGAAGTACCTGCCCGACCGCCTTGCCGGGGCGTTGATCGCGGCGAAAGCCAAGGACTTCCGCGACGAAGGCTGAGCCGGCCCGGAAACGACGAAGCCCCGCATTGCGGGGCTTCGTGGCCACTGGCGAGAGCGAATGGATCAGGCCAGCTTGATCTCGCGCAGGCGCTCCATCAGGTAGCCGTGCGCCGTGATCGGCTCGGGGTAGCGGTTGGGATTCTCCGGCGTGATGCAGCCCGGCAGCGTCTCGATCAGGAAATCCGGATTCGGATGCAGGAAGAACGGCGTCGAATAGCGCGGCTGGCGGGCGGCATCGCCCGGCGGGTTGACCACGCGGTGCGTCGTCGACGGATACACGTGGTTGGTCAGGCGCTGCAGCATGTCGCCGATGTTCACGACGATGGTGTCGGCTTCCGAGGTGAAGGGCACCCACTCGCCCTTCTGGGAGAGCACTTCAAGGCCCGCGGCGCTGGCGCCGACCAGCAAGGTGATGAGGTTGATGTCCTCGTGCGCCCCGGCGCGGACATTCGGGATGTCGTCCGCGGTGATCGGCGGGTAGTGGATCGGGCGAAGGATGCTGTTGCCGAAGTTGGTCTTGTCGGCGAAGAACTGCTCCGGCAGGCCGATGTGCAATGCAAGGGCCGACAGCACGCGCGAACCGAGCTGGTCGAGCGTGGTGAACAGGCCGTAGGCCACTTCCTTGAACTCCGGGATCTCGCTCGGCCACAGATTCGCCGGCATCACCTCGGCGTGCTTCGAATCGCGCGGGATCTCGCGGCCGACGTGCCAGAACTCCTTGAGGTCGAAGTGCTTCGCGCCCTTCGCCGTTTCGATGCCGAACGGCGTGTAGCCGCGCGCACCGCCGCTGCCCGGCACGTGGTACGCCTTCTTGGCGGCTTCGGGAAGCGCGAAGAAGCGCTGGAAGACGTCGTAGGCGCGGTCGATCTGCGCCTGCGGGATGCCGTGTCCACGGATGCCGCAGAAGCCCCACTCGCGGTAGGCGGCGCCGAGCTCGGCCACGAAGGCCTCGCGGTCGCCGGCGCTGGACGGCTCGGTGAAACGGCGGATATCGAGGGTGGGGATGGCCATCGTCGTGGATCGTCTCGGGGATTCGGGGGGTGAATCGTCAGCCCGGCCTTCGCGGGCCGGCATGACGCGGATCAAGCCGCGGCTTTCACCGCGGCGGAGAGAGCGTCGAGCACGCGCTGCATCAGGCCCGCATCGTCGGCCTCGACGGTGACACGCACCACCGGCTCGGTGCCGGAGGGGCGCAGGAACGCACGGCCCCTGCCCTGCACGGCTGCCTGGGCATCGGCCAAGGCCGCCTTTACGCTCTCGGCCTCGGCCGGCTTCACGCCCGGCGCGACCTTCACGTTGACCGTCTTCTGCGGGACCTTCGCCATGCCCGACAGGGCCTGCTTCAAGGTCAGGCCGCGACGGCGCAGCACCTCGAGGACCTGCAGCGCGCTGACGATGCCGTCGCCGGAACTCACGCGGTCGAGGCACAGCAGGTGGCCGGAGGTTTCGCCGCCGAGGACGGCGTCGTTCTCCATCAGGGCCTGGTGCACGTAGCGATCGCCCACCTTGGTGCGCAGGAAGCCGATGTTGCGCTCGGCGAACGCGCGCTCGAGGCCGTAATTGGTCATGAGCGTGCCGACCACCGGGCCACGGAGGCGGCCGCTCTGTTGCCAGTCGTCCGCGAGGATCCACAGCAGGTCGTCGCCATCGCGCACGACGCCATCGCTGTCGACGAACAGCACGCGATCGCCGTCGCCGTCGAAGGCGATGCCGAGTTCGGCGCCGGTCTCGCGCACGCGGGCGGCGAGGAATTCCGGATGGGTCGAACCGACACCGTCATTGATGTTCAAGCCGTTCGGATCGACGCCGATGGCGTCCACCCGGGCGCCGAGTTCGCGGAACACCAGCGGGCCGAGCTGGTACGTCGCACCATGGGCACAATCCACCACGATCCGCATGCCGCCGAGGTTGAAGCGGCGCGGCACCGAGCCCTTGCAGGCCTCGACGTAGCGCGCGACGGCGTCGCGGGTGCGCACGGCCTTACCGAGCTTTTCCGAGGGCACGGTGCTGAAAGGGTGTTCGAGCGCGGCCTCGATGGCGAGCTCGGTGGCGTCGTCGAGCTTCTCGCCTTCCGCCGAGAAGAACTTGATGCCGTTGTCGTAGTGCGGGTTGTGCGAGGCGCTGATGACGATGCCGCCGTCGGCACCGAGCGAACGCGTCAGATGCGAGACGGCCGGCGTGGGCATCGGGCCCATCAGCTGGACGTCGACGCCGGCGGCCACGAGGCCGGCCTCCAGCGCCGCTTCGAACATGTAGTTCGAGATGCGGGTGTCCTTGCCGATGACGACCAGCGGCTTGCGCCAGTCGCCCTCGCCGCGCGCCGCGCGCAGCGCGTGGCCGTAGGCGTTGCCGAGGCGCAGGACGAAATCCGCCGAGATGGCGCCCTCGCCCACCCGGCCGCGGATGCCGTCGGTGCCGAAGTACTTGCGCGCGCCCATCAGGCCGCCTCGACCGGCGCCGGGCGACGGCCCAGCAGGGCGATCAGCGAGGCGAGGCGCTGGCGCATTTCGCGTCGGTCGACGATCAGGTCCACGGCACCGTGTTCGACGAGGAACTCGCTGCGCTGGAAGCCTTCCGGCAAGCGCTCGCGGACCGTCTGCTCGATCACGCGCGGGCCGGCGAAGCCGATCAGCGCCTTCGGTTCGGCGACGTTGATGTCGCCGAGCATGCCGAGCGAGGCCGAGACGCCGCCGGTGGTCGGGTGCGTCAACACCGAGATGTAGGGCACGCCAGCCTTGCGCATCCGGGCGATGGCCGCGGAGGTCTTGGCCATCTGCATCAGCGAAAACAGGCCTTCCTGCATGCGCGCGCCGCCGGTGGCGGAGAAGCACACCAGCGCACTGCGATCGGCGAGGGCACGCTCGGCGGCCAGCGCGAAACGCTCGCCGACCACGGAGCCCATCGAGCCGCCCATGAAGCGGAATTCAAAGGCCGCCACGCACACCGGCATGCCCATCAGGCGCCCCGCGCCGGCAATCAGCGCATCTTTCTCGCCGGTGGCCTTCTGGGTGGCCTTGATGCGGTCGGCGTACTTCTTCTGGTCGCGGAACTTCAGCGCGTCGACCGGCTCGAGGTGGGCGCCGATCTCCACGAAGCTGTCGGCGTCGAGGAAGGCGGCGATGCGCTCGCGCGCACCGATCGGCATGTGGTGGTCGCACTTCGGGCAGACGTGGAGGTGCTGGTCGACTTCCGGCGCGTAGAGGGCGGCGCCGCAGTTGTCGCACTTCTCCCACAGGCCTTCCGGCACGCCGCGCTTGTTGCCGCCTTGCGTACGGATGCCGCCGAGTTTCAGCTTGTTCAACCAGCTCATGGAGGGCCCGGGTGTGGTCAGGGCCGCAAAGTGTAGCGGAAGGCCGGCAGGGGGCCGGAAAGCCCCCGCCGGCGCCGGATCAGCCGTCGAGGCCGGCCCGGATCGGCTGCAGGAAGGCGCGCGCGGTGGCGACGGGGTCCGCCGCCTCCGCCAGCGCCTGCACCAGCGCGCTGCCGACGATGACGCCATCGCCATGCGCCGCAAGCGCCTTGGCGGAGGCCGCATCCTTGATGCCGAAACCGATCAGCACCGGCACCGGGCTGTGGGCACGCACCACCGCGGCCTTGGCGGCCACGTCGCCGGCGTCGAGTTTGCTGGCGCCCGTGACGCCCGCGAAGCTGACGTAGTACAGGTAACCCTGCGCGTGCGTGCGCAGCGGCCCCAGGCGCGCTTCGGTGGTGGTCGGTGCGACGAGGGCGATCAGGTGCAGGCCACGGGCGGTGAACACCTCGCGCACCGGGTCGGCCTCCTCGGGCGGCAGGTCGACCAGCAGCACGCCGTCGACGCCCGCCGCGGCGGCTTCATCGGCGAAGCGCTCGACACCGCGCATCTCGATCGGATTGAGGTACCCCATCAGCACGACCGGCGTGGTCGCGTCCGAGGCGCGGAAGGCGCGCACAGCCTCCAACACGAAGGTGAGGCCGACCTTGCGCTCGATGGCGCGCTCGGAACTCTTCTGGATGACGGGGCCATCGGCCATCGGGTCGGAGAACGGCACGCCGAGCTCGATGAGGTCGGCGCCGCCTTCGACGAGGGCGTGCATGACCGGCACGGTGGACTCGCGCGACGGATCGCCGGCGGTGACGAAGGGCACGAGGGCCTTGCGGCCGGCGGCCTTGAGCGCGGCGAGTCGCGCGTCGATGCGGTTCACGGCGCTCACAGCGAGATCCCCTCTCGGCGGGCGATGGTGAAGATGTCCTTGTCGCCGCGGCCCGACAGGTTCACCAGCACGCGCTGGTCCTTGCGCATCGTGCGCGCGAGCTTCATCGCCTGCGCGATGGCGTGGCTGCTTTCCAGCGCGGCGAGGATGCCTTCGGTGCGGGCCAGCAGGTGGAAGGCCTCCATGCACTCGTCGTCAGTGATGCCGACGTACTGCGCACGGCCGGTGTCCTTCAAGAAGGCGTGCTCGGGGCCGACGCCGGGGTAGTCGAGACCGGCCGAGATCGAGTGCGTCTCCGTGATCTGGCCGTCGTCGTCGCAGATCAGGTAGGTGCGGTTGCCGTGCAGCACGCCCGGGCGGCCGGCCACCAGCGAGGCGGCGTGGCGGCCGGTGGCGACACCGTCGCCCGCGGCTTCGGCGCCGATCAGCGCGACATCGCGGTCGTTGAGGAAGGCGTGGAACATGCCGATCGCATTGCTGCCGCCGCCGACGCAGGCGACGACGGCGTCGGGCAGTGCGCCGTACTCGGCCAGCATCTGCGCGCGCGATTCCTTGCCGACCACGGCGTTGAAGTCGCGCACGAGCGTCGGGTAAGGGTGCGGACCGGCGACGGTGCCGATGATGTAGAAGGTGTCGTGCACGTTGGTGACCCAATCGCGCAAGGCTTCGTTCAGCGCGTCCTTGAGCGTCTTGCTGCCGCTCTCCACGGGCACCACGGTGGCGCCGAGCAGCTTCATGCGGAACACGTTCGGCGCCTGGCGCTCGACGTCGGTGGCACCCATGTAGACGACGCACTCGAGGCCGAGGCGCGCGGCGACGGTGGCCGAGGCCACGCCGTGCTGGCCGGCGCCCGTCTCCGCGATGATGCGGGTCTTGCCCATGCGCTTGGCGAGCATCGCCTGGCCGATGGTGTTGTTGATCTTGTGCGCGCCGGTGTGGTTCAGGTCTTCGCGCTTGAGGAGGATCTGCGCGCCGCCGACCTTCGCCGACAGGCGGGCCGCGTGGTAGATCGGGCTCGGGCGGCCGACGTAGTGCTTGTAGTCGTCCGCCAGTTCCGCCTGGAACGCGGGATCGGACTGCGCGACGCGATAGGCCTCGGCCAGTTCGGCCAAGGGCTGCATCAGCGTTTCAGCGACGAAGCTGCCACCGTAAGGGCCGAAATGCCCGCGGGCGTCCGGGTACTGGTGGAAATCGTCAACGGACGGGGGGATCTGCGATGAAGCCATCGGCGCGGCGAACCTCTTCGACGAAACGAACCATGCGCTCACCGTCCTTCAGGCCGGGAGCGCTCTCGATGCCACTGGACACGTCGACGCCGAACGGCCGCGACTGGCGGACCGCCTCGAAGACGTTGTCGGGAGTGAGCCCGCCGGCCAGAAGCCAAGGCTTCGGCAGCGCGGGCAGGTCGGACCAGTCGAACCGGGCACCCTGCCCGCCCTGCTCGCCGGCCTTGTGGCCATCGAGCAGAAAGGCGTCCGTCGAAGGGTAGCGTTTGCCGAGCGATTCCGCAGCGGCCGCGCCCTCGCCCATCGCCAAAGTCTTCACATACGGCAGGCCGAACCGCTCACAGAACGCGGCCTCTTCACGGCCATGGAACTGCAGCAGCGTCGGGCGCAGCGCACGGATCGTGGCCCGCACGAGCGCCTCCTCCGGGTCCATGAAGAGCGCAACGACTTGCGCGAACGGCGGCACGGCGGCGCGCAGCGATTCCGCTTGGGCGGGATCGAGTGCGCGGCGGCTTCCGGGCACAAAGATGAAGCCCAGCGCGTCGACGCCGAGCTCGCCGGCGAAGCGCATATCGCCCGGTCGGGTCAGGCCACAGAACTTGATGCGGGTGCGATGGGCCATGGCGTCAGGCATCGAGGTCGGCGTAAGGCAGGACGGCGAGCGGACGCGGCCGGTCGATCCAGTCGGCCGGCAGACTGACAGCCTCCGGCAAGGCCCAGGCGTGCGGGTAGCGCGGCCCGAGGAAGGTCAATCCGGCCGCAGGCGCCGTCGGGCCGGCGACGGTGCGATCACGGCCGGCCAGCAGCTCGGCGACCCAGGATTCCGGACGCTCGCCGCGCCCGACTACCATCAGGCTGCCGACGATGTTGCGGACCATGTGGTGCAGGAACGCGTTGGCCTGCACCTCGACGATGACCTGTTCGTCCTCGCGACGCACGGTGATCGCGTGCAGGTCGCGCATCGGGTGGCGGGCTTGGCACTGCGCGGTGCGGAAAGCGCTGAAGTCGTTCTCGCCCAGCAGCGCCTGCGCGGCGCAATGCATGGCCTCGGCGTCGAGCGGCCGCGGCTCCCAGCTCAAGTGCTCGCGAAGCAGCGCCGGGCGAACGCGCCGGTTCAACAGTCGATAGCGATAGCGGCGCGCTCGCGCCGAGTGGCGGGCATGGAAGGCGTCGGCCACCGGCTGGGCCCAGAGCACGCGCACCGATGGCGGCAAGCGCGTATTGGTCCCCTCGACGAAGGCGCGCAGCGGCCTTTCGACCGTGGTTTCCAGATGGACGACCTGCTGCGTGGCGTGCACGCCGGCGTCGGTGCGCCCCGCGCACACGGCATCGACCTCGTGCTGGAGGATCGACGCCAGCGCGGCCTCGACCGCACCCTGCACCGAATCACCATGCGAAAGCCGCTGCCAACCGAGGAAGCCGCTGCCGTCGTATTCGATGCCGAGTGCGTAGCGCATGGCGGAAGGCCGCAGGTCGAAGCCTGCGGCCGCAACCTCAACCGATCGACTTCAGCAGGCGCTCGGCTTCCGCACGCGCGGCCGCGCTGCCCTCGGCCAGCACTTCCTCGAGCATGCCGCGAGCGCCATCGACGTCACCGATCTCGATGTAGGCCTTGGCCAACTCGAGGCGGGTGTCGTCGAGGCCGGCCTCGTCCGTGGTGGGCAGCTCGACGATCGGGCGCTCGGCCGTCTCGCGCTCGTCGAAGGCTTCGACCACCGGCGGCGCGGGCGGCTCGGGCTCGACGGCGGCAGGACGCGTGCGCACATCGATGCCGCTGATCGGATTCCACTGCAGCTCGCGAAACAGCGCGTGGCCCGGGACCAGGCCCATGCCCATCACCACGACCTCGCGCCAGCGCGAGTCACCGGGCTTCTCGACTTGTGCGCGCATGCGCTCGGCCGCAATGAGGAAGGCCTCGGTGTCGCCGGTGTTGTACAGCTGCCGCAGCAGGGCGACATGCGCATCGAGATCCTCGGGCGCCCCGTCGATGTTGCGCTCGAGCTCGCGCAGCACCGGATTCGTCGCGGGCGCCGCGACGTTGTCGACCGTCGGTGCCTCCGGCGCCGGTGCGGCCACAGGCACGGCATCGGCCTCGGCCTCGACGGCAGCGGCGTTCGACTCCTCGCTGCTGGAAGCCGGGAGGTTCGACAGGAAATCCTCGTCGTCCGAGAGGCGCGAGCGCGAGCCCGCGGCGGGTGGCACGTTCGGAAGGGGGCGCTTCGCGTCGGGGCTGCGTCGGCGGCGCAGCAACAGGCCCACGAGGCCACCAACGAGCACCAAGCCACCGGCACCCAGGACCATCGGGTTGCTGTACCACGGCGCCGCCGCGTCGGCCGGCGCATCCGCCGGGGCGGCGGCCGTCGGCGAGGCCGGCGCCGGGCTGGCCGGATCGGCGGCTTCGGCAGCGGGGGCCGCGTCTGGCGTAACGACCACAGGGGCGTCCGTTGGGTCCGATGCGATCGCGCCGGCAGCGGCGGGCTCGACAGCGCCGGATGCAGCCGGCTGTGTCCCGTCCGACGACGCCGCAGCCTCACCCGTGCGCTGCTCGCGCAGGGCCTGCTCCATCGCACTGAGTTGTCTGTCCTTGAGCTCGATCAGCCGCTTCTGCTCGTTGGCGAGCGACTCCTGTTCCGTGAGACGCGACTGGAGCTCACGCAGCTCGGCCTCGCGCACCGACAGGTCCTCGCGGGCCTGATCCAGCTGCGCCCGCAGCTCGCTGCCCGAACCACCCGACGACGCGCCCGACTGCGCCCCCGCCGCACCGGCACCGGCTGGCGGTGCGATCTCGAGCCGACCGCTGGCCGGCGTCGACGGCGTGGCCGACGGGCGAGCCGGGGCCTGCGCGGTGGCGGCCGGCGGCAGCGCGGCCGTCGGTGCTTCGCCCGGGCTTGGCATCGGCGCCGGGGTCGGCGACAGCGCGCGCCATGCGGCCATCTGCTCACGCACACGGTCTTCGGCTTCGGCGTTGGCCAGACCACGGGCCTCGTCGGGCGTCGGAATACGCAGGACGGCGCCCTTGCGGAGCAGGTTGATGTTGTCGCGCAGGAAGGCGTCCGGATTGGCGCGCTGGATGGCCAGCATCATCTGGGCGACGGAGGTGCCCTGCTGATTGGACGAAGCGATCCGCCACAGGGTTTCGCCCTCGGCCACTTCATGGCTGCCGGGCGTGGCCGCGGGGATGGCGGCCGGGACCGGCGTCGGCCGGGGTTGCGGCGGCGGCGGTGCTTCGGCAACCACCGGCTGCGGTGCGGGCTCGGGCGGCGGCGGCGGTTGCGGCGCCGCTTCGGGCTGTGGCGCCGGCTCGGCCGGAGGCGGCGTGGCGGCGACCGGGGCCGGCGTCGGCTCGGGCAGCGGCGCGACGGGCTCCGGCGGCAGCGGTTCGGCGACCGGTGCGGGCTCGGTCTCGGCCACCGGCGGCGAGGGCACCGACAGCGGCGGCATCTCGGCGGCGGGCTCCGGCGTGGGCACGGGCGCCGGGGCCGGCACAGCGGCTACGGTCGGCGCGGCCATCGGCGTGACGACCGCCGCGGCGATGTGCGGCGGATCGACCAGCGCGGTGAATTCGCGCACCACGCTGCCCCGGCCCCAATCGGCTTCGAGCAGGAAGGCGACGAACGGGTCGTCGACGCGGTTCGAGGTGGTGACACGCACCACCGGCTCACCGCGGGCATTGCGGCCCACGCTGAACTGCAGGTTGGCGGTGACGCCGGCGGGTCGAGGCAGGCCGACGCGATCGAAAGCCTCCGGCGGCGCGAGGCGCACGCTCAGGGCGTCCAGCTCGCCCGGGCCGACGCCGATCAGCGGGATCTCCGCGACCAGCGGCTGGTTGAGCTGCGACTTCACTTCGAGCGTGCCAAGGCCCAGCGCATGGGCGTCGCTCGCGATGAACGCGAGCGCCATGGCCAGGGGAAGGACCTTCACCGGGTGTTTCATGCCTTTCTCCCAAGACGCGGCCGACGGGGTCCCGGCCGAACGTCAACACTTGAAAACCGCCGCAACAGTAAGCCGAATGCCCCTGATCCGCCAAGGATTTCGGTCAACCGCGCTTCGCTGCCAGCAGCTCGGCGACCTGCACCGCGTTCAGCGCGGCGCCCTTGCGGATGTTGTCCGCAACGATCCACAGCGAGAGGCCGCGCGGGTGGGAGATGTCCTCGCGGATGCGGCCCACATAGACCGGATCGCTGCCCGAGGCATGCGTCACCGGCGTCGGCCACTCGCCGTTGGCGGGGTTGTCGACCACCTCGATGCCGGGCGCCTTCTCGAGCAGGGCGCGTGCCTCGGCGGCGGTGAGCTTGTCGCGGGTCTCGAGGTGCACGGCCTCGGAATGGCCGAAGAAAACCGGCACGCGCACCGCCGTCGGGTTCACCTGGATGCTGGCGTCGCCGAGGATCTTGCGGGTCTCGTGGACCAGCTTCATCTCTTCCTTGGTATAGCCGTTGTCGGTGAACGAATCGATCTGCGGGATCAGGTTGTAGGCGATCTGCACCGGGAAGCGCGTCGGGTTCGGGTCCTCGAAGCGCAGCAGCGCGGCGGTCTGCCGGCCGAGCTCCTCCGGGCCCGAGCGGCCAGCGCCCGACGTCGACTGGTAGGTGGCGACGTTGATGCGGGTGATGCCGACGGCGTCATGGATCGGCTTCAGCGCGACGACCATCTGCATCGTCGAGCAGTTCGGATTGGCGACGATGCCGCGCGGGATCGAATCCAAGGCTTCCGGGTTAACCTCGCTGACGACCAGCGGCACGTCGGCGTCCATGCGGAAGGCCGAGCTGTTGTCGATGACGATGGCGCCCGCGGCGGCGAACTTCGGCGCGTACTCGCGCGAGATGTCGCCGCCGGCCGAGAACAGCGCGAAGTCGACGCCGGTCGGATCGAAGGTGGCGAGGTCCTGGATGGTCAGCTTGTGGTTGCCGAAATCGACCTTGTTGCCGGCGGAACGCTCGCTGGCGAGGGCGATGACCTCGCTGGCGGGGAACTTCCGCTCGGCGAGGATGGAGAGCATGGTTTCACCGACGGCGCCGGTGGCGCCGACGACAGCGACCTTGAAGCGGTTCGACATGGATTTTCCTTTTCGAATGAGTGTCGTTGAGCGATGCGGGTGCGCGGCGCGGCGCGGTGCGCCTGCGCAGGGCGCGCGGGCACGACGCCCGCGACGCGGATTCAGCGGCCCCGGGCCTCGGAAGCGTGACGCCCGAGGCTAGGGTTTTCGCTCAGGTTTGCCGCCACCCTCGCCCGCCACGCGCGGCGTGATCTCGCCGACGTCGCCGCACTGGGCGCGATGGCGCAGGGCCTGGTCCATGAGCACGAGGGCCATCATGGCCTCGCAGATCGGCGGCGCGCGCAGGCCCACGCAGGGGTCGTGGCGCCCGGTGGTGATCACTTCGACAGCGTTGCCGTGCACGTCCACCGTGGGGCCCGGCAGGCGCAGGCTGGAGGTGGGCTTGAAGGCGACCTCGCAGGTGACGGCCTGCCCCGTGCTGATGCCGCCCAGCACGCCGCCGGCGTGGTTGCTGGCGAAGCCGTCCGGATGCATCAGGTCGCGGTGCTCGGTGCCGAGCTGGCCGACGCTGGCGAAGCCGGCGCCGATCTCGACGCCCTTCACCGCGTTGATCGACATCATCGCGGCCGCGAGTTCGCCGTCGAGCTTGCCGTAGATCGGCTCGCCCCAACCCGGCGGCACGCCCAGAGCTTCTACGCGGACGCGGGCGCCAACCGAATCGCCGGACTTGCGCAGGGCGTCCATGAAGGCCTCGAGCTCGGGCACCTGGGCGGCGTCCGGCCAGAAGAACGGGCTGTCCTCGACGGACGACCAATCCCACGCACGCGGGGTGATCGTATGCAGCTGGCTGACGCAGGCACGCACGGTGACGCCGAAGCGCTCGCGCAGCCACTTCTTGGCGATGACGCCGGCGGCCACCCGCATCGTCGTCTCGCGCGCCGAGCTGCGACCACCGCCGCGCGGGTCGCGGATGCCGTACTTCTGCCAGTAGGCATAGTCGGCGTGGCCGGGGCGGAACTGCTCGCTGATCTTCGCGTAGTCCTTCGACTTGGCATCGACGTTGCGGATCAACAGGGCGATCGGCGTGCCAGTGGTCTTGCCCTCGAACACGCCGGAGAGGATCTCGACCTCGTCGGCCTCGTGGCGCTGCGAGGTGTGGCGCGAGCGGCCAGTGGCACGGCGCTCGAGGTCGGCGCGGAATTCCTCCGGCGCTAGGCTGAGGCCGGGCGGGCAGCCGTCGATGACGCAACCGATGGCCGGGCCGTGGCTCTCGCCGAACGTGGTGACCGCGAAAAGTTGCCCGAAGGTGTTGCTGGCCATGCGCGTCAGGCGTCCGTGCTCAGGGGCGTTGGCTCGCCAAGCGGGCGATGTCGGCGTGGTGGGCCACGAGGTCGTCGTGGTGCAGGGCGAAGATGCCCATCTGCCCCACCTTGAATTCAATCCACGCGAAGGGCACGTCGGGCAGCAGGCGCTCGAGGTGCTGCTGGCTCTCGCCAACTTCGCAGATCAGCACACCGTGCTTGCGCAGGTGCAGCGGGGCGTCGCGGAGGATCTTCAGCACCAGGTCGAGGCCGTCGTCGCCGGCGCGGAGCGCCATCTCGGGCTCGTGCGCGTACTCGGCGGGCAGCGCGTCGGTCTCGGCGTTGGTGACGTAGGGCGGGTTGGTGACGATCAGGTCGTAGTGACGGCCGGTCAGCGGGCCGTAGAGGTCGCCGTGGTGCAGGCTGACGTTGCGGGCGTCGAGGCGCTCGACGTTCTCGCGGGCCAGCGACAGGGCCTCGGGGCTGAGATCGACCGCATCGACCTTCCAGTCCGGGTTGTAGTGGCCCATGGCGATGGCGATGCAGCCGCCGCCGGTGCAGATGTCGAGCGCATCGCGCACTTCGACGTCGCCGATCCACGGCTGGAAGCCGTTGAGGATCAGTTCGGCGATGGGGCTGCGCGGCACCAGGGCGCGCGAATCACTCTTGAACGACAGGCCGGCGAACCAGGCCTCGCCGGTGAGGTAGCAGGCCGGCACGCGCACATCGATGCGGCGCTGGAACAGGCCCAGCACCTTGGCTTTCTCGTCGGCGGTCACCCGCGACTGGCCGTAGATCGGGTTGAGGTCGTGCGGTAGGTGCAGGGCATGGAGCACCAGCTGGGTGCTCTCGTCCATGGCGTTGTCGTAGCTGTGGCCGAAAGTCAGGCTGGCCTCCCCGAAGCGGCTCGCCCCATACCGGATCAGGTCAATAATCGTCTGGAGTTCGGCAGGCATGCGGTTCAACGGCCCAAAGCGGGCTTCACGGGACAAGCGCCCGAGTATAGCCAGCGCCCCTATACTTTGCGGCCTTGATCCTGATGTTTTGGCGGCATTTCCATGTTCAATCGGACCTTTCTCCTGGTGATCGTCGCAGCTGTCTTCGCCGGCCTCGGCCTGCTGGCCGGCGAGCGCTGGCTGTCGCGCGATGGCGGCTCTGCCCTGCCTGCCTTCGAGGCGATCACCCCCTACCCCACGCCGCGCGCCATCCCGCCGTTCGAGTTGCTGTCAGCGGATGGCCCCGTCACCGCCGAAACCCTCCGCGGCCGCTGGACCGTGGTGTTCATCGGTTTCGTCTCCTGCCCGGACGTCTGCCCGACCACGCTGACCGACATGGCCAAGGCGCAGAAGGCCTGGGAGGCCCTGCCCGAAGCGCAACGTCCGCGCCTGCTGTTCGTATCGATCGACCCGGAGCGCGACACCCCGGAACTGCTCGCCGGCTACGCGCGCCACTTCCACCCGGCGACGCTGGCGGCCACGCAGCCCAACCTCGCCACGCTGGAGGCCTTCACCAGCAGCCTGAGCCTCGTATTCCGCAAGGTGCCGCTCGGCGCCAGCTACACCATGGACCACAGCGGCTCGATGGTGCTGCTCGACCCCGAGGCCCGTGTGGCCGGCGTGATCCGCCCGCAGATGCCGGCCGGTGCGACGGTCGGTGGCGGCGCCATCGCCACCATCGATCCGCAAGCCGTGGCCCGCGATCTCGCGCGTCTTTCCGGAGCCGCGCCGTGAGCCCCGCAGTCGTCCTCCAGTACGTCCTGCCGCACCGATTTCTGTCGAGCCTTGCCTACCGGCTCGCACGCTCGGAGTGGGTGCCGCTGAAGCGCTGGCTCATCGCCACCGTGGTGCGGAAGTTCAACGTGAACCTCGACGAGGCCGCGAACCCGGACCCGGAGAGTTACCCCAGCTTCAATGCCTTCTTCACCCGGCCGCTGAAGCCCGGGGCGCGCGTCGCCGACGCCGATCCCAAGGCCGTGCTCTGCCCCGCCGACGGCAAGATCGCGCAGATGGGACGCATCGAGGAAGGCCGCATCTTCCAGGCCAAGGGCCAGCACTTCACCGCTGCCGAGTTCCTCGCCGACGAGGCGAAGGCCGAGGCCTACCGCGACGGCTGGTTCGCCAACGTGTACTTGAGCCCGCGCGACTACCACCGCGTGCACATGAGCCTGAAGGGCACGCTGGTCGAAACCGCGCACGTGCCCGGAAGGCTGTTCAGCGTGGCGCCGTGGGCGGCGCGCGCCATCCCGCGCCTGTTCGCCCGCAACGAGCGACTCGTCTGCCATTTCGAAGGCGAGCACGGCCCCTTCGTGGCGGTGATGGTCGGCGCCATCCTCGTCTCCGGCGTGGAGACGGTCTGGAGCGGCGAGGAGATCCCCGCCTACGCCGATCGCGTGATCCGCAAGGACTGGCGCGGCAAGGGGATCACGCTCGAGCGCTTCGCCGAGATGGCGCGCTTCAACTACGGCAGTACCGTGGTGCTGCTGTTCCCGAAGGCCATGCTGGCCTCGATGGAGGCGATCCCGGCGGAAGCGCCGGTGGTGCTCGGCCAGCGCATCGGCACGCTGGCCTGAGGGCGTTCGCGGTTCAGTAGGGTTTCGGCAGGTCAGCCAGCGCCTGCATCGCTGCGACCGTGCGCATCACCACGGCCCGGTCTTCGGCGCGGGTGAGGTCGAGGTGGCGGGCACGCGCCGACGGGCTCTCCACCAGCTGTCGCGGCACCCCGATGTCCACGACCTTCGCCTCCCCGCGGACGTACTGGAGCACCGTCGGCGCCGACGCGTTGTCGTTCACGTTGACGGCCATGACCGCCCCGTCGAAGCGCGAGGTCACGGTCGACACGGCCGTGTGGGCAATGACCACCTGCCGCACGCCGAAATGCCCGAGCATCCGCTGCACGTGGGCGGTATCGGCCGGGGCGTAGAGCCCCTCCACGCCCTGCACGAGACCGCGGTACTGGGTCACGCCATCCGGCAGGAACACGCTGTCCAGGGCGGCGCTCGGGCGCCCGGCACCGGCCGTGCCCTGCCAGTAGGCCCGGCTGGCGGCGTTGAGCGCCTCGACGCCCATCCGGCGATCCACCACGGCCGGGCTGATGCCGCCATGGACGAACAGCACCTCGCCCAGCTGCAGCGCGACCGGACGGGAACGCAGCCACTCGCCCAGCACCGTCCCGGGCGCGAGCGGCGCGGCATAGCCACCCATCGCCTGCAGGGCATGACGATGGTCCGGGTGGGCCCGGGAGATGTTCGCCGCCAGCACGTACTGCTCGTGGTTGCCCAGCACCAGATGGACGGCACCGCCGGCCTTGGCCGCCTCGCCCGCCAGGCGGTAGAGGGTCCACAGCACGGCGTGGACGTCGCGTCCGCGATCCACGACATCGCCGAGCACGACCAGATGCCCATCGCCGAAGGCCCACCGGCCCGAGGCATCCACGATGCCCAGCCGCGGCAGGGCGGCCTCGAGGAACGGCGCATGGCCTTCTAGGTCACTCAGCACCACCACGTGGTCCGGCATGGGCAGTTGATCCGCGATCGGCGGCGGCGGCGTCAGCGCGAATCGCCGTGACGCGCCGGCGCAGGCGATGTCCAGGGCATCACCGGTGCCCTCGGCCTCCGCCACCCGCCCCTCGCAGAACCACCGTGCCCGCCAGCGGCCGTCGATCGCCCGCTGCACGATGGGGCCATCCAGCCAGCCTGCGAAACGCGCATCCGCTTCAGCCGTGCCGCCATAGGCAGGGATGGCGATCCCTCGGCCCTGCGCCAGCGGCAGCGGCACGTGGAGGCGCGAATGCGCGCCGCCGTCGGTGATCTCGACGCCGAGATTCGCCAGCGCCCATGCCAGCAGGCCGGTCGGAAGCCCCACTCCCGCGGCCAGTGCCCAGACCCAGCGCCGGCGTCGGCGCTTTCGAACGTCCTTATCCATCGTCATCCTCAGTGCTCTTCGGTGGGGCGTGCCTGTGTCCACGCCGCCAGCAC
This sequence comes from Silanimonas sp., assembly GCF_027531545.1. GTDB lineage: Bacteria > Pseudomonadota > Gammaproteobacteria > Xanthomonadales > Xanthomonadaceae > Silanimonas. The sequence continues at coordinate 491,583 of NZ_JAPZSC010000006.1, forward strand.
AGCCGCCTCGCGCTCGGGCGTGATGCCAGCGCGCAGCGGCGCATTGCGGCGCTCCTCGGGCTGGGCCGCGAACCACGCCCGTGTCGCCGCGACGGTATCGGCCAGGCTGCGGAAGGTGAGCTGCGCGGCGACCGCCTTCGCATTGCTGCGCCTGTGGAAACCGGCGGTCTCGCCCTGCCCCGGCACCCAGACCGGCATGTCGCCCCAGGGGCTAACCTCCTGGGCCATCAGGAATTCCGTCGGCACCCAATGGAGCCGCGCACCGGCCGTCGTGCTGGCGCGGATGCCGTAGAGCAAGCCGGCCATGTCGAGGGCCTCGTCCGGACCGAAGGCGTTGAACGCACCCGTCGTTCCGGCTTCGGCGAGCCTAACCATCCACTCGCCAAGGTCGCGCGAGTCGATGTAACGGACCGGATCGCGTCCGTCGCCGGGGCAGAGCACGTCGCCGCCCTTGGCGAGGCGCATCGGCCAATAGGTGAAGCGGTCGGTCTCGTCGCCGGGGCCGACGATCAGGCCCGGGCGGACGATCGTGGCGGCGTCGCCGAAGTGCTTCAGCGTCTCCGCTTCCGTGGCGGCCTTCAGCCCAGCAAACTTGGCCATGTCGGCGCGCAGACTGGCCATCGTTTCCTTCAACGGGTCGCCGTCGAAGGGCGCCAGCGCCGCGGTCTCGTCGTCACCCGGCGTCGCGCTTTCGGCGTAGGCCGAGAGGCTCGACACCATGACGTAACCGCCCACGTGGCCCTTGAGCACCGCGGCGGCGTCGCGGATCCAGTGCGGCACGCTGCTCGGGTTGTCGATGCAGATATCCCAGCGCCGGCCTTTCGCCACTTCGGCGGCGAGGCTCTTGTAGTCGTTGAGGTCGCGGTCGCCGAGCAGCTGCTCGACCGCTCCCGGCCATTCGCGCTGCTTCCGGCCGCGGTTGAAGATCGTCACCTCGTGGCCGCGCGACAGCGCGTAGGCCACCTGGTGCGGGCCGGTGAGCCCGGTGCCGCCGAGGATCAGGATCGAGAGCTTGCGCGTGGCGTTGCGGGTCTCGCCCGGGGCGGCGCCCGGCGTTTGGGCACGGCCTGCGCCGGCCAGCGTCACCGCGGCGGCAAGGGCACCGAGTTTCAGGACGTCACGACGTTCGATCGACATAGTTCACTCCGCGGTGGGATCGTCAGGCTGGGGACCCCGCGATCCTCCGCCCTCGGCCGCCGGCGAGCCCGTGCCGGAAGTTACACTCGGGCCATGGGCGCGCTGACCGACATCCGGGTGTACCTGACACAGGCCCACGCCTGCGGCTATTGGGCCGACCGGCAGGCCCGCGACCTCGTGCTCGACCCGCAGGAACCCGCCCTCGCCGCGGTCTACGAGCCCGCGCTGGCGCTCGGCTTCCGTCGCTCCGGTCGCCACGTCTACCGCCCCCACTGCGGCAGCTGCAGCGCCTGCCTGCCGATCCGGCTGCCAGTGGCGCGCTTCCGGCCCGACCGCACGCAGCGTCGCATCGCGAAGCGCAACGCCGACCTCGTGATGACCGTCGGCCCGGCCCGGCGCAGTGACGAGCTGTTCGACCTTTACGCGCGCTACCTCGGCGCCCGCCACCCCGACAGCCCGATGGCGGAGCCGACGCCCGAGGAGTTCGACCAGTTCCTGATCGGCGACTGGAGCCCGACGCGCTTCTTCGAATGGCGGCTGGACGGCCGCCTCGTCGCGGTCGCGGTCACCGATGTCACGGCGAATGCGCTGTCGGCGGTGTACACCTTCTTCGATCCCGCCCACGAGCACCGCAGCCTCGGCACGCAGGCGATCCTCGGGCAGATCGCGTGGGCCGCGGCGACGGCGCGCCCGCACCTGTATCTCGGGTTCTGGCTGAAGGGCCACCCGAAGATGGACTACAAGCGCCGCTTCCAGCCGCTCGAGCGGCTGTGGAATAGCCACTGGATTGCTTTCGATGAGGATCGTGAATGAGGGTTTTCTTCCGCGCCGCGTTGGCGGCGCTGGGTTTGGCGACACTGTTCGCCGGTTGCACGACGACCCCTGCCATGGTTGATCAACCGGCCCCGCTGCGCGTGGCCACCTACAACGTTTCGCTCTACGCCGAAGTGGCGGACGGGGTTCGCGCGCGCTTGGCCGGAGGCCACGATGCCAAGGCGCGGCACATCGCGGCGGTGATCCAGCGCCAACGCCCCGACCTGCTGCTGCTCAACGAGTTCGACTACGACGCGAAGGGCGCGCTGGCCGACGTGTTCCAGCGCGAGTACCTCGAGGTCGGCCAGCATGGCGAGGCGCCGATCCACTACCCGTACCGCTACTTCGCGCCGGTGAACACCGGCGAGCCCAGTGGCATGGACCTCAACGGCGACGGGCGCATCGGCGGCCCGGGGCGCCTGCACGGCGAAGATGCCTTCGGCTACGGCCTGCACCCGGGGCAGTACGGCATGCTCGTGCTGTCACGCCATCCGATCGACACCGAGGCCGTGCGCACCTTCCAGACGCTGCCGTGGTCGACACTGCCGAACGCGCGCCGCCCGAAAAACCCGGCGACCGGCCGCTGGTGGTACGACGATGCGGTGTGGCCGAAGCTCCGGCTCTCGTCGAAATCGCATTGGGACGTGCCCGTGCGGACGCCGGGTGGCGTGGTGCATTTCCTCGTCTCGCATCCGACGCCGCCGGTGTTCGACGGCCCCGAAGACCGCAACGGCCTGCGCAACGCCGACGAGCTGACGCTGTGGCGGCACTACCTCGACGACCGCGACGCCGACTGGCTGTGCGACGACCAGGGCCGCTGCGGCGGGCTGCCGGCCGAAGCGCGTTTCGTCATCGCGGGCGATCTCAACAACGACCCCACCGACGGCGACGGCCACCACGAGGCCATCGTCGAACTGATCGAGCACCCGCGCGTGCTGCGGCACGCGTTCCCGACCAGCGAAGGCGGCGTGCAGAGCGCCCGCGAGCGCGGCGGCGCGAACCTGCGCCATCGCGGCAACCCGGCGCAGGACACCAGCCAGTTCGGCGGTGCCAGCGGCAACCTGCACCTCGACTTCGTGCTGCCCTCGGTGGGCTTGCAGATCACCGGCAGCGGCGTGTTCTGGCCGCTGAAGGGACAGCCCGGTGCTGACTGGGTCGGTGCCAGCGACCATCGGATGGTGTGGCTGGACCTCGAACTGGCCGACACCGCGACGGCGGCGAACGCGGAGCCCGCCCGATGAGGGCTTGCCTCGTAGCCGCGGGCATCGCGGCCGCCCTGCTTGCCCTGCCCACGATGGTCGAGGCCGGCGAGCGCGCCCAGCAGCGCCTGGTCGAGCGCCATGCGGAGACGCTCACCTTCCCCGCACTGGCGGACCGCTGCCGTCGCCTGCCCGCGTTCCGCGACGCGCCCTTCGAGGCCGAGCTGGCGCAGTGGCGACAGCGGCGCGCCGAGACGCTCGCCGAGGCCGCTTCGCTCGTGGAACGCCTCGCCGCTGCGCAATCGCAGCCCCGCGAGGCCATCGATGCCGCGATCCGCGAGCAGGCCGAGCGCCAGCACGACAGTGCCGATGCGGACACGCTGGCCTACACCTGCAGCAAGCTTCGCTTCACCCTGCGCGGCGAACCCGTGCTTCCGGTGCGCGGTGCCGCGCTCGATGAGGACACCCGCCGCGAGGTGATCGACGAACTGCTGCCGGTGGCCACGAAGCTGATGGCCTGCGAGATGCCCGAGCGCATCGACGTGCGTGCCGCACCGCCCGCCGTGCTGCGCGGTGATGCCAGTTCAGCCGCCGCCATCGCCGACCGCGTGGAGATGTGGAACGTGATCGGCTGCGGCAAGGCGCTGGACGTGGAGCTCAGCCTGCGCTTCCCCGCAGGCGACCCGCCGACCTTCGCCCTGGGCTTCCCGCGCACCGCCCTGCCGGCGGCGCGCTGAGTCAGACGAGGCGCACCGTCATTGCCGCCGCGGCGCGACGCGCCTTGGCGCGGGCCGAATCGACATCGACATCTCGCGCCAGCGTCACCGCCACGCGGCGGCTGCCCTCGACGCGCGGCTTGCCGAACAGGCGAAGGCCGGTCTCGGGTTCGGCCAGCGCGGCTTCGACGTGATCGAACACCGGCACGCCATGGCCCTCCGCGACGATCGCGCAGGACGCGGCCGGGCCGAGCGTGCGCAGGTCCGGGATCGGCAGCCCGAGGATGGTGCGGGCATGCAGGGCGAACTCGGAGAGCTCCTGCCCCATCAAGGTCACCAGGCCAGTGTCGTGCGGACGCGGGCTCACTTCCGAGAACCACACGGCGTCGCCCTTCACGAAGAGCTCGACGCCGAACAGGCCCCAGCCGCCGAGGTCGTCGGTGACGGCCTTGGCGATGCGTTCGGATTCCGCCAGCGCGGCCGCGCTCATGGGCTGCGGCATCCAGCTCTCGCGGTAGTCGCCGTCGACCTGCAGGTGGCCCACGGGCGGGCAGAACGTGGTGCCGTCGCGATGGCGCACGGTGAGCAGGGTGATCTCGTAATCGAAGTCGATGAAGCCTTCGACGATGCAGCGCCCCTGCCCCGCTCGGCCACCGGTCTGGGCGTAGGCCCAGGCCTTGGCGATGTCCGCTTCGGTGCGCACGACGCTCTGGCCCTTGCCCGAGCTCGACATCAGCGGCTTCACCACGCAGGGCATGCCCAGCGCGGCGACGGCGTCGCGGTACTCGGCTTCCGTGTCGACGAAGCGGTACGGCGAGGTGGGCAGGCCGAGCGTCTCCGCGGCCAGACGACGAATCCCCTCGCGGTCCATCGTCAGGCGCGCGGCGCGGGCGGTGGGAATGACGCGCTGCCCCGCGGTTTCCAGCTCGAGCAGCGTGGGCGTGTGGATGGCCTCGATTTCCGGCACCACGAGGTGCGGCGTCTCGGCCTCGATCAGCGCCTTCAGCGCGGCCGGGTCGAGCATGTTCAACACGTGCGAGCGGTGCGCGACCTGCATCGCCGGCGCGTCGGCGTAGCGGTCGGCGGCGATCACTTCGACGCCCAGGCGCTGCAGCTCGATGGCCACTTCCTTGCCGAGCTCGCCGCTGCCGAGGAACAGCACGCGGGTGGCGGTAGGCGACAGCGGCGTGCCGAGGGTGACGGACGCAGGCAGGGAGGGAGCGCGGGACATCGTGGATTCCTGTGAGGCGAGGCGCGAAGTCTACCGGCACGGCTTGTCGCCCCGGGCACCACTGGGCATGCTGGCTGGGATTGGAAAACCACCTGATGTCCCGACGAATCCTGACCCTGCTGCTGCCGCTCCTCGGCAGCGTCGCTCCACTGTGGGCCGCGACCGCGGCACCGACCCAGCCCGCCCCGGTGATCAGCGGCGTCATGGCGGATGCACGCCTGTCCGAGACCAGTGGGCTTGCCGCCTCGCGCGCACAGCCGGGAAGCTTCTGGGTGCACAACGACAGCGGCCATGCGCCCGAGCTGCACCTGATGTCGGCCGCCGGCACACGGTTGGCCAGCCTCACCATCGACGGCGTGCGCAACGTCGATTGGGAAGACCTCGCCGCGTTCGACCTCGATGGCAAGCGCTACCTCCTGGTGGCCGACACCGGCGACAACGGTGGTCTGCGCCGCAGCCTTGAGCTGGTGGTCGTCGAGGAGCCGGCCGTGGTGACGGAGGGCATGCGCGTCACCCCGGCATGGACGCTGCGTTTCCGCTGGCCCGACGGCGCCCGCGATTGCGAAGCGGTGGCGGTCGATGCCGCCGCTGGCGAGGTGCTGCTGGTCTCGAAGAAGCGCGTGCCGCCGGAGCTGTTCCGGCTCGCGCTCCGTCCCGCGCGGGCCGGCGTTCAGACCGCCCGACGCGTTGGGCGCCTGAGGGGCATCGCCCAACCCAGCGCCGCGGAACTCACGCAGAACCCCGTGTATGGGCGCTACCGATCGCAGGTCACCGCCGCCGACCTCAGCCCCGATGGACGCACGCTGGCTGTCCTCAACTACCAGGCGGTCTACCTGTACCGGCGCGGGTCGGGGGACGGCTGGTCGGGCGTCCTGTCGAATCCGCGACGGCTCGACTTCGCGTGGATGCCCCAGGCCGAGGCGATGGGGTATTCGCTGGACGGGCGGCAGCTGTGGGTGGCCGGCGAACAACGCCCAAGCCCCTTGATCCACTTCCCGCTCGCCCCTCCTTGACTTCGATATCACTTTGATATCAGATGGTCGCGCCCTTTCCGGAGCACGACCATGAACGAGCGCGTCCATTCCCCCCTTCCCGGCGTCCCGATGCTTCTGACCCTGCTGGTCCTGAGCCTGGCCAACTTCGCCGGCTTCCCGACTCTGGACGGCATGGACGCGCCGGGCGGACTGATCGCCCTCAACGGGCTCGGCACGCTGGTCCTGATCCTGCTGTGGTGCGGCTTCTTCGTGGTCCAGCCGAACAACGGCGTCGTGCTGCAGCTCTTCGGTCGCTACGTCGGCACCGCGCGCGATTCCGGCCTGAAGTGGGCCAACCCGTTCTACTCGAAGAAACCCATCTCGCTGCGCGTGCGCAACTTCGAATCCAGCAAGCTCAAGGTCAACGATCTGGAGGGCCCGCCGATCGAGATCGCCGCCGTGGTGGTCTGGCAGGTGCACGACACCGCCGAGGCCGTGTTCCAGGTCGACGACTACGAGAACTTCGTGCACGTGCAGTCGGAAGCCGCGCTGCGCCAGATGGCCACCAGCTATCCATACGACGGCCATGACGGCGCAGGGGCCAACGACCAGATCGCCCTGCGCAGCCACGCCAACGAGATCAACCAGCACCTCAAGGAAGAGATCCAGGAGCGCCTCGGCGCCGCCGGTGTCACCGTGCTGGAAGCCCGCATCAGCCACCTCGCCTACGCCCCGGAAATCGCCCAGGCCATGCTTCAGCGCCAGCAGGCGGCGGCGATCATCGCCGCGCGCAGCCGCATCGTCGAAGGCGCCGTCAGCATGGTGCACATGGCGCTGGAACAGCTCGACCACGCCGGCAAGATCCAGCTCGACGAGGAGCGCAAGGCGGCCATGGTCTCGAACCTGCTGGTGGTGCTGTGCGGCGAGCGCGGCACGCAGCCCGTCGTGAACACCGGCACCCTGCACCACTGAGGCCGGCCATGAACGAACAGATGCTTGCCGCCCTGGTCGTGCTCGTCGCCGCCGCGCCACTGGTCGCGATCGGCCTCTACTTCCGCAGCGGCCGCGCCCTGCACCTGCTGGCCGGCGTCGACCCGAAAAAGGTCCGCGACCCGGCCGGCCTCGGCCGATTCGTCGGCCAGTCGCTGCTCCTGCTGGGCCTGCTGCACCTGCCCTTCGCCGCGGCGGTCGCTTTCCTGCCCGAGGAGCAAATCCTGCTCGCGACGCTGGGGCTGGTCGTCCTCGTCGGCCTCGTGGTCGTCCGGCTGGTGTTCGGACTGTCGCGGTTCGTTTCGAAGTGAGCGAGAAGAAGGCCTACCCGCTGCGCATCTCCGCCCCGGTGCTGGACGCCGTCCAGCGCTGGGCCGACGATGAACTGCGCTCGGTGAACGCCCAGATCGAGTACGTGCTGCGCGAGGCCCTGAGGAAATCAGGACGGCTGCCGAAGCCCCCGATGGACGACGGCACCGCCGACGCCGAATAGACTGCGCCCATGCGCGCCCTGCCCCGCTTCCTCGTCAATTCTCCCGATATCGAGCTCTGGCCGGCCTCGCTCTGCCGGGCCAAGGCGAACGCGGCCGCGCGCTGCCTCGCCGCCTCCGGCATCGTGCTGCGGCGCAAGCGCGACGGTCGTCTCCTCGCGGTGCTCGGTCCGGAGGGACTCGTCCCGCTGGTGCCTGCCCTGTGGCGCGAACCGGGCCTCGAAGCCGCCATCGCCGCAACGGCCGTGCTCGAAGCGCGCGATCCCGCGGCGTCGATCGGCGCGCGGGGCACGCTCCCTGGCGATGCGGTGCACGAGGACAACGCGGCGATGGGGCTTGCAGCGGACTACGCCGAGACCAGCGGCCTGCCTTTCAACGAGGAACCGCGGCTGCTCGCCTTCGCCGGACGCGACCGCTGGCAGCGCGCCCTGTGGCTGCTCCCTCCCGCTTCGCGTGCGTGGATCGCGATGCGCGGCGAGGCGCAGCGCGAGGGCGTCTTGCTCGAGGCGACTTCAGGCTTCCGCAGCCACGCCTACCAGCGCGGCATCTTCGAACGGAAGTTCGCACGCGGGCTGACGCTCGACGAGGTGCTGCGGGTCAACGCGGCGCCCGGGCATTCCGAGCACCACAGCGGCCGCGCGCTCGACATCGGCACGCCCGGCGAACCGCCGGCCGAGGAGAGCTTCGAACACACCCCCGCCTTCGCCTGGCTGCAGCAGCATGCCGGGCGCTTCGGTTTCGGCCTGAGCTACCCGCGCGGCAACCCGCACGGCATCACTTACGAGCCCTGGCACTGGTGCTGGCTCAGCCCTGCGAGCGCTTGACCTTCTTCGCCGGCTCGACCACGCCTTCGCCGTCGGCGATGCGCCACAGGTACAGGCTGGCCAAAGTCCGGTAAGGCCCCCAGTCCGCGCCACGCGCCAGCAAGGCCTTCGGCGTCGGCGCGATCTCGAGGCCATCGAGCACCTGGGCGCCCTTGCGCACGCCAAGGTCGTCGACCGGCAGCACGTCGGGCCGCCCAAGGCGGAAGATCAGCAGCATCTCGACGGTCCAGCGGCCGATGCCTCGCACGGCGGTGAGCTGCTCGATCAGCGTCGCGTCGTCCACCTTCGGCAGGGCGCGCGCGGCGGGCACCTCGCCGGCCTCCGCGCGACGGCACAGGTCGCGCAGGGCCAGCACCTTGTTTCCGGACACCCCGCAGGCGCGCAGCGCCGTATCGTCCAGCCGCGCGAAGGCCTCCGGCACCAGTTTGCGCGAGCCCGCGGCCGCCTCCACGCGCGAGACGATCGTCGCCGCGGCCTTGCCGGAAAGCTGCTGGTAGAGGATCGAACGCGACAGAGCATCGACGGTGTCGAACGGCTTGCGCCAGCCGTCCATCTCGAGCGGGCCGATGCGCTTCATCCACTTCCCCAGCGCGCGATCGCGCTCGGCGAGATGGGCGGTTGCCTCTTCGAGATCGAAACCACGGGCCATGGCGCGCCTCCGTCAGGGAGCGCCGAGCGTGCCACGGTCCGCCCAGAGCGGGGCGGCAACGTCCTCCGGCAGGCGGAACTCGCGGCCCTGGTACCACGCGGACGCGTCGTCCGGCGCCGCGATCACACGCGCCCAAGTCGCCTCGCCTTCGCGCCAGACGGCCAAGGCGTAAGTCAGGCTGCCCTCGCCTTCAAGGCGCAGCACGCGCGTTGGCTCGGCGCTGCCTGCCGCGCGCAGATCGAGCTGCCGCGGGTTAGCAAGCGCCGAGGCCAGCGCATCCGCGTCGGGGGTCAGGGCGATGATCGCGCCTTCAGGCCGGAAGCCGCCCTCGCCCGGCACGAGCCGCAGCGCGTCTGCGCCCGGATCCTCCACGACCACCGCGGTCACGCGTTCGATCGGAATCCGCCAGAGCTGCGGGTCGAACCATTCCGAGACGCGCGCGGGCAGGCGCAGCGTGGCCGCACTCAGGCAACTGTGGGGTGCGCCTTCGACGCGCACGTAGGTGCCACCGCGGGCCTGCGGGTAGCCGATGACGACCGCCATCTCGCGGCCCTCGACGATGAAGCTCAATCGGCCGGTCGGCCGCGCGAAGGCACCATCGGGCGAGGCCTCCGACGCCGACGGCCAAGCCACGCCGATGCGCTCGAAGCGCGCTGCATCAGCCGTCCGCGCCTCGTCGCAGCGCGCATTCGCCAGCCCCAGCAGCAGCGGTTGAAGCCAGCGGCGATCGGCACGCCATGCGGCGTCGCGGATGCGCCATTCCTCACCTTCGCGTTCGAACACCAGCGAGGCGTCGCCCTGCTGCAGCCGCACTTCGGCGAGGGCCGGCAGCGCCTCCGCCAATCCGGGCACGAGAGGCGCCGGAGGAGGCGCTTCGCGCGAACACGCCGACAGCACCAGCAGCGCCAGCGCGGACAGCGCCGGGCCGCGCATCACGCGGCGGGGCGGCGCCGGCGCTGCAATCGCCACAGGCCGCCGATCAGGAACAGGAAGGCCACGAAGGCCGGCACCAGCACGATGTTCACCACGCGCAGGGTCATCGACAGCGCGTCGATGTCGGCATTGAGCTGGCGCTGCACTTCGCGGAGCTGCAGGCGGACGTCGATCTTCTCCTGCTGGAAGCGCTCAAGCTCGGCCTGCTGTTCGGCACCCAGGGCCGGTGCGCCGTCCTCGCCGCGTTGCAGTTCGCCGAGCTGCTGTTCGAGCTCCGAGAGCCGCTGCTGCAGCGCCCGCTCGGTCTGCAGGAACTGCTGCTCGGCGCTGCGGCGCAGGGCCTGCACGCGATGGAAGGGACGGCTGGCGACGGCGCGCGTGCGCAAGCCGATCAGGCCCGCCTGCCCGCTCAAGTTCTCGACCGCGTTGTAGACGAGATCCCCGTTGTTGGCGAAGGGCTCGCTGAAACCGCCGGGGCCCGGCGCCACGTTCACCCAGAACGGGTCGGCCAACAGGTCGGTGTCGGCGACGAGGATGAGCTGCAGGTCGCTGGCGCTGGCCGCGAGGTGCCCCTCGCCGCCGCGCTGCGGGAAGGCCGTCGCGGCCGGGCCGCTGACGCGCGCGGCAATCGTGCGGGCCCCGCCGTTGGCGCGGAACTCGCGCAGCAGGTTCGACGGCGTCGCGCTCACCGTGCCGAGCATCGAGGTCGGCAGTTCACCGCTCTGGTCGGAACTCGAGAGCAGCGGCTCGAAGCGGGTCGTCGCCGCCTCGCGCGGCCGCAGCACGCCCGCGGTGGAGAGATTGATCAGCTCCATCTGCGCGGTGACGATGTCGGTGCTCGACAGCGCCTCGGCGTCCAGGCCGAGCAGCGTGATCAGCGGCTCGTTGGCACCGCCTTCGCTGGTCTGCACCGACAGCGCGGAGCCGGGGTCGGCCACCACCTGCGTCGGATCGAAATCCACGCCCCAGGCGGCGAGCAGCGGCCCTAGGTCGGAGGCACGCGCGCCACCGACATTGCCACCGAGCGGATCGTCCGGGGCGGCGTTCTCCGCGTCCGGATCGACGAACGCCAACACACGGCCGCCGCGCAGGGCGAACTGGTCGATGGCGTAGAGGCTGTCATCGGACAAGCCGGCCGGATGCACCAGCATCAACAGGTCGACGTCCGCATCGATCGCGGTGAAATCCGGCTCGAGCCGGCGCAGTTCGAAGAGTTCGCGCAGCTGCTGATCGACCACCCAACCCGGCGACGGCGAGCCCGTGGCCGGATCGAACTCGGGGGCCATCGGCAGGCCACTGAACAGCGCGACCACGGGGCGCTCTTCGACCGTCAGCGCCGACACCAGCTTCGCGAGGTTGTACTCGAGGAAGGCCTCGCGCTCGGCCTGCAGGAACGGGATCGGCAATTCGCCATCGGTGCTATTGCTGCCGACGATGCCGAAGAAGAAGTTGCCCCCGGTCGGCAGCGGTACCGCGGTGAGCCCCTGCGCGACGGCGAGGTCTTCCTGTTCGGAGTACGGCTCCGGGTCGATGACCTCGACGACGAGGCGACCCTTCGAGCGCGCAGCCATCTCCTGCAACAATTCGCGCACGCGCTGCGCATAGGCGCGCACCTGCGGGAAGTCGCCGGCGGAACGCTCCGAGAAGTAGAGACGAAGCGTCACCGGCTCCTCGATGCCCTCGATCAGGGCGATCGTGGCCGGCGAGAGCGTGTGCTCCTGGTTCGCCGTGAGGTCGATCCGCGCGCCGCGCAGCAGCACGGACGACAGTCCGACGAGGGCGAGGAAGGCCAAGGCCAGCAGCGGAAGCGCCCAGGCGGAGCGGCGGAGGGATGCGATGGCCATGCGTCAGCCCGCCTTCTTGGCGTCGAGGATCAGCACCGTCGCGCACAGCCAGGCCGCGATCGACAGCAGGAAGAACAGAACGTCGCGCAAGTCGAGCACGCCGCGCTGGATGGACTGCACGTGGGTGAGGAAGCTCAGCGCGGCCACCGCGTCGATCACGTCGCGCGGCGCCCAGCCCTGCACCGCGTCCTGCACCAGCGGATGCCCAGCGAGCATCAGCGCGAAGCACACCACCACCGTGACGACGAAGGCCACGACCTGGTTGCGCGTCAGTGCCGAGAGGGCGCTACCGACGGCGAGCATCGCGCCGGAAAGCAGCCAGCTGCCGAGGTAGCTCGCCACGATGACGCCGTGGTCGGGGTCGCCCAGCCAGCTGACCGTCCACCACATCGGGACGGTGAGGACGAGCGCGATGCCCAGCAGGGCCCAGCCGGCGAGGAACTTGCCCAGTACCGCCTGCCATGGCGTGACCGGCAGGGTCAGCAGCAGTTCCAGCGTGCCGCTCTTGCGCTCCTCGGCCCAAAGCCGCATGCCCACCGCGGGCACGAGGAACAGGTACAGCCAAGGGTGGAAGGCGAAGAACGGCTGCAGGTCGGCCTGCCCGCGCTCGAAGAAGCCGCCGAGGTAGAAGGCCAGCGCCGACGACAGGGCCAGGAACAGCACGATGAACACCGCCGCGAGCGGCGAGGCGAAATAGGCGGCGAACTCGCGCCGCGCGATGACGAGCGTGCCGTTCATGCGGCGGCTCCGGCATCGGACGTCAGGCTGCGGAACACTTCGTCGAGGCGGCCCCGTTCAACGCGGAGGTCGGACCAGGCCACGCGACGTTCGTCGAGTCGCCGCGTCACGACATCGGAAGACACGCCGCCGCCACGGACGAACAGCACCACCCGCCCCTCGCGGGCGTCCACGGTCGTCGCCGCGGCCGGCACGAGGCCGTCGAGCGCGGCCACCGCAGCCACGCTGTCCGGCGCGGCGAAGGACAGCGCGCCATGCCAGCGCGAGAGCGCCAGCAGTTCCGCGGGCGTGTGGTCCGCACGCAGTCGGCCGGCAGCGATCACCACGGCTCGGGTGGCGATGGCGTCCACCTCTTCGAGCAGGTGCGTGGAAAGCATGATCGTGCGCTCGCGCGCCAGTTCGTTGATGAGGCCGCGGACCTCGTGCTTCTGGTTCGGATCGAGGCCATCGGTGGGCTCGTCGAGCAACAGCACCGGCGGGTCGTGCAGGATGGCCGCGGCGAAGCCCACGCGGCGACGGAAGCCCTTCGACAGCGTGTCCAGCGGCTGCCGGCGCACGGGGCCCAGCTGCAAGCGATCGGAGGCGAAGGCGAGGCGCTGCTGACGGTGTGCGCCCGACAGGCCGCGCACGTCGGCGATGAAGCCGAGGAAATCGGCCACTTCCATCTCGCCGTAGCCCGGCGCGCCTTCCGGCAGGTAGCCCAGGGCGCGACGAGCGGCCAGGCCGTCGGCCACGACGTCATGGCCGGCCACGCGCACGCGGCCCGCGTCGGGCGCGAGGAAGCCAGCGATCATCTTCATCGTCGTCGACTTGCCGGCGCCATTCGGCCCCAGCAGGGCCACGACCTCACCCGGCTGCACCGAGAACCGCAGGTCCTCGACGGCCGTCAGCGCCGCGAAGCGCTTGGTCAGTCCTTCCACTTCGATCATGTCGGGTTCCGGCTCGGCACCGCAGGTCGGCGCGCCTTGGAGCGCGGGGGCGACGACAAGTTCCACGCCCCCGCAAACGACGAGGCGGGCCTCGGCCCGCCTCGCTGTGCTTACTGGGCCTCGGGGGCCTTCAATGGCAGGAAGGCCTGGAACTCGGCTTCCGGGCTGAGGATCTCCGGGATATCGACGGTGTAGTCGTCGAAGCCCTGGCTGGCGTTGTCCAGCGGGTAGCCGCGGACGATGGCCCAGGCGCGCAGCGTGTCACGGACGCGCTGCAGGCCCGGCGCCGGACCCACCCACTTGGTGTTCGCCGCCTTCAGCGGAGCTTCCTGCGACAGCACGACCTTGTTGCCGTCGCCGGCGATCGTGGCTTCGAGGACCGGCAGCTCGGCGACCGTGGCGGCGCGCGACGAGCCTTCCGGAGCGTCCTTCGCACGGACCGGCAGCAGCATGATGAAGGAGTAGGCCTCCGACGTGCGGTCGACCGTGACGATGCGCAGCGGACCGTCCTTGGCGAAGCCGCTGGCTTCGATGACGCGGTCCATCCACGCGAGCTGGTTCGTCATGGAAACGGCGACGCCGTCGTCGCGGAGCGGGGCTTCGACGTCGACGCGCAGCGCGTTCATGGCCGGAACGTCGACGAGCTGCAGCGGGTGCTCGTAGATGGTGTAGTCGACGCGCGGCACGCTGGCCAAGGCATTCGAGAGGACCTTCAAGCCGTTCTGCACGCGCTTGCCGGCGCTGCTCGACATGTACATGCCGGCGTAGCGGCCGACCAGGTTGAAGCCGTACTCGACGCGGTAGCGCTGGGTGATCTTCACGTTGCGCTGGCTGCGGCCCGAGCGCTCGAACGTGAAGCGCATGGTCTTGTTCTCGCCCATGGCGTTGTCGGTCACCTTGAAGACGATCTTCTCGCCCGGCACGCTCTCGGTGATTTCCCAGCTGCCCGAACCGACCGTCCGGTCGTTCGAGGTGTATTCGAGCTTGGCGCCGACGCCCGAAGCGGGGCCGCTCAGGGTGAACTTCACGTTCGGGTCGCGCAGATGTAGCGTGTTCCAGTCGTTGAAGCGCTGGAAGCCGTTCAGCATGTCGAAGGCGACATTGACGGGGCGGTTGGTTTCCACCGAGTGCGACACGCTGCGCGCCTTCGGCAGGACCAAGCCCACGGCGACGCCGAGGATGGCCACCAGAACGAACGCGACGACGAATTCAAGGAATCGAGCCATGCATCAAATCTCCGGGATCGGCCCCGGTCGGCACACCGCCGCCCCGGGGAGCGCCAGAGGATAGCAGCACCGTCGGGGCCGTGGTAAGCGTGGGACGCCCCCGCGGACAAGGCCGCGGGGCCGCCTGTCACACCAGCTTCAACTCGAAGGCCTTGAGCACCGCGCGGGTCCGGTCGCGCACGCCGAGCTTCGAGAGGATGTTGGAGACATGGTTCTTGATCGTGCCTTCGGCCACGCCGAGCGAGTTGGCGATCTCCTTGTTGGAGAAGCCGCCCGCCATGAGCCGGAGGATCTCGGTCTCGCGCTCGGTAAGCGGGTCGGGCTGCTCGAGGCTGTGGAAGTCGTTCTGCAGCCCCTCGAGGCCCGAGAGCAGCCGGGCCGTCACGGCCGGCTGCACCAACGACCCCCCATCGGCCACCGTCTGGATGGCCGACACCAGCTGGTCGAGGGACACATCCTTCAGGAGGTAGCCCTTGGCCCCGGCCTTGATGCCCGCCAGCACCAGCTGGTCGTCGTCGAACGTGGTCAGGATGATGGTGGGCGGCAGGGCGTTCTGCGCCGCCAGCGCGCGCAGCGCTTCGAGGCCGGACATCACCGGCATGCGCATGTCCATCAGCACGACGTCAGGCTTCACGACGGGGACCTGCTCGACGGCCTGCTTGCCATCGGCCGCCTCCGCGACCACGTCGATGGTGTCGGCCAATTCCAGCAGGGAACGGACGCCCTGGCGCACCAGGGTCTGGTCGTCGACGAGCATCACTCGGATCATGCGGAAGCCTCGAGGGGAAGGTGGATGTCGATGCTGAAGCCCTGGCCCGGCGCGGTCGAGACCTCGACGCGGCCGCCGACGGTCTTCAGGCGCTCGCGCATGCCCGAAAGCCCGTTGCCGGGGGTGAAGACGTCGCTGCCGACGCCGTCGTCGCGGGCGGCGAGGTGCAGTTCGCGCCCTTGCCTCGCCAGCTTGAGCCAAAGGCGCTGGGCCTGGGCGTGCCGGATGGCGTTGGTGATGATTTCCTGCGCGCAGCGCACGACGACCTGCGCGCACTCGGCGTCGTCGACCGGCAGCGGGGATTCGATGTCCAGAGTGACTTCGAGGGCCGGCACGCCTTCCACCAAGGTGCGCAATGCGGCCTCGAGGTCGATGCGCTCCTCGCCGCGCATGGCGCTGACGGCCTCGCGCACGTCGGTGAGCAGCAGACGCGCCAAGGTATGGGCCTGGCGGACGTGCTCCTGGGCCTTTCCGTCGGTCAGGTGGCCGGCGACCTCGAGATTGAGGCTGAGGGCCGTGAGGTGGTGCCCGAGCAGGTCGTGCAGCTCGCGGGAAATGCGCAGGCGCTCGCCGACACGCGCGCTGTCGGCCAGTAGCGAACGGGTGGCCCGCAGTTCGGCGTTGAGCCGTCGCTGCTCCTCGCGTGCCTCCGCCTGCTGCTTGGCGATCAGGCCGGCCACGTAGACGAAGCCCGACATGCCCATGTAGAGCATGGACTGCAGGACGGCCTCGAGCGGGGTGAACTCGAAGGTGCGGACGAACACCGCCGTCAGCGGCAGGTGCTGCACCACCAGCCAGAGCACCCCCGGCCAGCCCGGCAACAACCAGGGCACCACGGCGGCCATCACCATCATCAGGATGGCGCCCAAGGCGCTGTTCGTAAGCGCACTCACCGCGATGGCCGAAGCCGCCATGGCGAGCATCAGCACGATGGGCCAGACGCGCCCGCGCTGGTGGCCCAGCGACTGGGTGGAGAGCCAGAACGCCACGCCGAAGGCCACGTAGGCGCCGACCGGCCCGACGAAGGCCATGGCTGGCAGGGGGCTGGAGCTGGCGTCCATCACGAACAAGGCGTTCATGACCAGGCCACTGCCCACCATCGCCCAAGTGAACAGGCCGGCATAGCGCAGGAGCGTGGCGTGGGTCAGGCGCGGAAGCATCGAGGCATCCTAAACGCCCAGCCCCCCGCTTCCGCACCCCCGAAAGTCACCCCGCGGGGCGAAGGCGGCCGGGGGGCATGCGATACTGGCGGCTTGACCGAGACCCGGCCTGCCCCGGAGGAAAGGAATGCCGTTCCAGATCCGCGATGTGCGCGAATACGAGCTGGACCTCGTGGTGGCGCTCAACAACTCGGCGGGACCTTCGATCCTGCCGATGGACGCGGAAAAGGCCCGCTTCTTCTGGGAACACGCCGACTACTTCCGCGTGATCGAGCAGGACGACGCCATCACCGGCTTCCTCGTCGGGTTCAGCGACCTGGCCCCGCACGACAGCCCGAACTTCCGCTGGTTCCGGGAACGGCACCGCAATTTCCTCTACATCGACCGCATCGTCATCGCCGCCGCCCGCCGCGGTGGTGGCCGCGGCCGGGCCTTCTACGCCGACGCCATGAGCTTCGCCGAGCCCCGCTGGGCCCACCTCTGCTGCGAGGTGTTCCTGGGCGTGGGCTACGACCCGGCCCTGCTCTTCCACGGCGCTTTCGGCTTCCGCGAGGTCGGCCAGCAGACCATGGAAGGCACGGGCCTCCGTGCCTGCATGCTGATGAAGGACCTCGGCAGCCACGACTGGATCGCCACGACTTACGGCGGCGCGCTGCCCGACGAACCCTGGCTGGCCCCACGCCGCGGCCCGGCGCGCCCCGCCATCGCCCGCAACACCGGAACCTGACGCATGGCGACACCGCACCCCGCCGACCTCCCCAACTACGAGCAGGCTGGCGAACTGAAGTTCGGCCAGGTCGGCATCGCCAACCTGCGCATCCGCACCCTCGATGTCGCCCAGCTCGCCGCGGAAATGCGCGAGCGGGTGGAGCGCGCGCCCAAGCTCTTCGCCCGTGCCGCGCTCATCCTCGATTTCGGCGGCCTGATGCAGCTGCCCGACGACGCCACCGCCAAGGCGCTGGTCGCGGCGCTCGAAGGCGCCGGCGTGCATCCGGTCGCGCTGGCCTACGGCACGCCCGAGAACGATGCGCTGGCCGAGCGCCTCGGCCTGCCGGTGCTGGCCAAGTTCCGCTCCCAATACGAGCGCGCCGGTGAATCGCCCGCCGCGGAACCCCGCGCTGCCGAACGCGCCGCCGCGCCGCCCGCCCGCGAACCGACGCCCACGCCGGCCGCCCCGGTGCCGGAGGCCGAGCCCGGCCTGGTCCACGCCATGCCCGTACGCTCCGGCCAGCAGGTGTTCGCCGCGAACCGCGACCTGACCGTGCTGGCCCCGATCGGCGCAGGCGCCGAGGTGGTGGCGGACGGCTCCATCCATGTCTACGGCGCGCTGCGCGGACGCGCCCTCGCCGGCGCCTCCGGCTTCACCGGCGCCCGCATCTTCTGCCGCGAATTCCACGCCGAGCTCGTGGCCATCGCCGGGCAGTACAAAGTGCTCGACGACGTGCCCAAGGCCCTGCACGGCAAGGCCGTGCAGATCTGGCTCGACAACAACGACATCCTGCAAATCCAGCCGCTGGCCTGACGGCCACACAAAGACGGAGAAACGACCTTGGCGGAAATCCTCGTAGTCACCTCGGGCAAGGGCGGCGTCGGCAAGACGACCACCTCGGCCAGCATCGCGATGGGCCTCGCCCGCGCCGGCAAGAAGACCGCGGTCATCGACTTCGACGTCGGCCTGCGCAACCTCGACCTGATCATGGGCTGCGAGCGCCGCGTGGTGTACGACTTCGTCAACGTCGTGCACGGCGAGGCCTCGCTGAAGCAGGCGCTGATCAAGGACAAGCGCTTCGACAACCTGTTCGTTCTCGCTGCGTCGCAGACCCGCGACAAGGACGCACTGACGAAGGAAGGCGTCGAGAAGGTGCTGAAGGACCTCGCCGACGACGGCTTCGATTTCATCGTCTGCGACAGCCCGGCCGGCATCGAAAAGGGCGCCTTCCTCGCGATGTACTTCGCCGACCGCGCGCTCGTCGTGGTGAACCCGGAAGTGTCCTCGGTGCGCGACTCCGACCGCATCCTCGGCCTGCTGCAGAGCAAGACGAAGAAGGCCGAGGGCGGCGAGCGCATCCAGGAGCACTTGCTGCTGACCCGCTACAACCCGGAACGCGTCGAGAAAGGCGAGATGCTCTCGATCGGCGACGTCGAGGAGATCCTCGGCCTGAAGGTGATCGGCGTCATCCCGGAATCGCCGGACGTGCTGCAGGCCTCGAACTCCGGCAACCCGGTCATCCTCGACGAGCAGAGCAACGCGGGCATCGCCTATGGCGACGCCATCGCCCGCCTGCTGGGCGAGGACCGCCCGATGCGCTTCACCACGGCCGAGAAGAAAGGCTTCTTCGCCAAGATCTTCGGGGGCTGACATGGGCCTGTTCGATTTCCTGACGGGCAAGAAGCCGCCCACCGCCAACCTCGCGAAGGAGCGCCTGCGCATCATCGTCGCGCAGGAGCGCAGCACCCGCGGCGGCCCCGACTACCTGCCCCTGCTGCAGCGCGAGCTGCTCGAAGTGATCCGTAAGTACGTCAATGTCGACGTCGATGCGGTGAAGGTCGACCTGGTGAAGGACGGCGAGCACGACGTGCTCGATATTTCCGTCTCGCTGCCGGACAAGAACGGCTGATCCCCCGCCTGCGGCTCCGGCCGCAGGATGGCGCGATGGCGGAAGCGACGATGCGACAGGCGACGATCGTGCTCACCCTTGCCGATATCGGCTGGGCGGCCCCCGTCGCCCTGCTCGCCCGCTTCGGCCTCGAGCTGGTCGAAGTCGAGCCGGGCGAAGCCATCCCCGGCAGTTACTGGGGCGACGCCGAAGCCGGGATCATCGGTTCCCGCGTGTATGCGCGCGCCGACACCCCAGTGCATTCCCTGCTGCATGAGGCCGGGCACCTGATGGTGATGCCGCCGGAGCGCCGCGCCGCGGTGCACACCGATGCCGGTGACACCCAGCGCGACGAGGACGCCGTGTGCTACCTGCAGTTGCTGCTGGCCAACGCCCTGCCCGGCTTCGGCCGCGAACGCGGCTTCGCCGACATGGACGCCTGGGGCTACACGTTCCGACTGGGCTCGGCGAAGGCCTGGTTCGAGGGGGATGCCGAGGACGCCGCCGCGCACCTGGCCTCGCTCGCGCACCTGCACGGCCTGCTGCCCGCCGTGATGGCGGCGGACACGAGAGCGGCGTAGGGTCGGCGTCGGACGCCGAGGGACCTCGTCCCCCCGACGGGGCGGCGTCCGTGGAGTGTCCAATGAAACTCTGGATCGGAGGGGCCGCCATCGCGCTGGCCCATGGCGTCATCGCGGCCGATGCGCCGCCCGCGATCGGCAGCATCGAACCCGCCGCCCTCGTGCAACAGCTCGACCGCAACGCCAACGGTTGCCTCGACCTCGAGGAAGGCCGCAACTACACCAGCCGCCGTTTCCACGCGCTCGATGCGAACGGGGACAACGTCCTCGATGCCGCGGAAGCCCCGCCGCTGCCCGGCGAACCCAGCGCCGCCCGCCCGATCGGTATCGAGGCGTGGCAGGACGCGTACACGGCGCGCTTCAACGGTTTCGACGCGGACGGCAGCAGCTGCCTCAGCGCCGAGGAAATCACCCAAGGCCGAGCGGCCGCCGCTACGGGAGGTGCCCGATGAACCGCTTCTTCCCCATCCTCGTTCTCGCTGCTGCGGCGCTGTTCGGATCAACGCCGGCCGAGGCCAGCACGACGATGCGCTGCGAATCCACCGACGGGCGCTGGAAGGCCTGCAACGTGGACACCTACGGCGGTGTCACGCTGGCCCGCCAGCTGAGCCGCGCCGGCTGCTGGCAGGGCGACACCTGGGGCTACGACCGCAACCGCATCTGGGTGACGAACGGCTGCCGGGCGGAGTTCCGCGTGGGCGGCAACCGTCCGTCCTCGTCCAACAACAACAACGGGGCCGTGGCCGGTGCCCTGATCCTCGGCGCCATCGCCGGTGCCGTCATCGCGAACCACAACGACCACGACGACGACCGCCGTCCGGATTGCGGCCCACGCGGCTGCGGTGACGGTTGGGGGGGCGGCGGCTGGAGCGGCGGGTCAGAGCGCCACTTCACCTGCGAGTCGCAGGGCGGGCGGATGACCTGGTGCCGCCAGACGGTCGGCCGCCGCGAGCACGTCGAGCTGACGCGCCAGCTCAGCCGCGGCGACTGCCAGTACGGGCGCACCTGGGGTGTCGACCGCAGCGAAGTCTGGGTGGACAAGGGCTGCCGGGCCGAGTTCGTCATCTACTGATCGGAAAGCGGCGCGCAACGCTGGTCGCGCGCCGCTCCGGCAGGCCATCATCGGGGTCCTCGATGCGGACGCCACCATGGCCCTTCATGAATCCTCGGGACGCTGGCGCCTCGGACTGCTGCTGGCCCTCGTCACCGCCGGCTGCTGGGCAACGCTGCCCGTCGCCCTCAAGCTCACGCTGGAACAGGTCGATGCGATCACCCTGACATGGTTCCGCTTCCTCGTGGCGGCGGGCGTCATGGGCGCATGGCTGGCGGCGCGCCGGGGATTCCCGGCGTTCCGCACGCTCTCGGGCAAGCACTGGGCGATGCTGCTGCTCGCCGGGCTGATGCTGCTCGGCAACTACGTCTTCTACCTGCTGGGCGTGCAGTACACGACGCCAGCAAACGCGCAGCTGATCATCCAGTTGGCACCCCTGCTGATGGCGCTCGGCGGCATCGTCGTGTTCAAGGAACGGTTCGCCGCCGCGCAATGGCTCGGGCTCGCGGTGATCGTGGCGGGACTCGGCCTGTTCTTCGGCGAGCAGAGCGCCAGCCATGGCGGCGACTACGCCTTGGGCGCCAGCCTCGTCGTGCTCGCGGCGGTGGTGTGGGCGGTCTACGCCCTGCTGCAGAAGCAGCTGCTGGTCCAGCTCTCCTCGCCGGCCATCCTCGGTGCCATCTACGCGCTCGCCGCGCTGCTGCTGTGGCCATTCGCCGCGCCTTCGGTGCTGCTGGAGCTCGACGCCTTGCACGCCCTGCTGCTCGGGTACTGCGCGCTCAACACACTGGTCGCGTACGGCGCTTTCGCCGAAGCGCTGGCGCACTGGGAGGCATCGCGGGTGTCGGCGATCCTCGCCACGACACCGATCCTCTGCGTCGGCGCCGTGGCGGGCGTGCACGCCGTCTGGCCGGCACTCATCGAAGCCGAACAGCTCGGCATGTTGGGTTGGACCGGCGCCCTGCTGGTGCTGGCCGGTTCGGCGGCCGCGAGCCTCCTCGCGGCACGCAAGTCGGCGAGCTGAGGCCGGCGCGCGCCGGCCTGCCGGGATCAGGCTTCGAGCATCGTCGCGATCTGATCCTTCAGCGCGAGTCGCTGCCGACGCAGCGTCGACTCGTGCTCCTCGGTGACGACCTCCGCCCGAGTCTCGGCACGATGGATCGCGCGGTTCACCTCGTGGTACTCGTCGCAGAGGCGGGCGAAATGGGCGTTCGCACCCTTGAGGGCGTGCATGCGGGCGACGTGGCCGGGGAATTCGACGGCGAGCTCGTGCGGGGTGTGGGACATCGGTGGCTCCTGCATTGGGGTTCGGAGTGATGTTCCTCCCATGGCTTCTCGCGACGATTGACGGACGTCAATCCGGCGTCGAAAGCTTCGGGGCTCTTGGAGTTCCGGGCGCTGGCCGGCGGCTGGCCGCAGGGCTGATCAGGCCGGGGCGACGGCGCGCCGCATCAGGTGCGCGTCGCCCCAACGCCACAGCCCGAAGGCCGAGACGGAGAGCGCCGCCGCCGCAATCGCGAGGAACAGCGGGCTGACCGAGAGCATCGGCGAGAGCAGGCCCGCCACGCCGGCCTGGAACATCAGCGAAAGGAAGGCCTGCATCGAGGAGGCACTGCCGCGCTGCGTCGGGTAGAGGTCGAGCAGTTGCAGCATCAGCTGCGGGAACACCAGCGCGACGCCGAAGCTGAGCAGGATCAGGGGCAGGATCGCCCACGGATAGGCGTAACCGGGCGCCATGGCGGCATAGGCGAGGTTCGCCAGTGCCGCGACAAGACAGCAGGCGAAACCCGCCATCACCATCGTCCGGGCCGCGAACCGGCCCGCGGCGCGCCCCGTGGCCCACGCGCCCGCGAGCATGCCGCTGATCACCGGCACGAAGAACCAGCCGAAGTCCGATTCACCCATGCCGAGGTGGGTCATCACCACCACCGGCGCCGAAGCGATGTACAGGAACAGCGCCGCGAAGTTCATCGTCGTCACCGCCACCAACCAGACGAAGCGGCGGTGCTGGATCATGGCGACGTAATTGCCCATCAACAGGCCTGCGTGCAGCGGCAGGCGACGCTCGGGCGGATGCGTTTCCGGCAGAACGCGCCACACCAGCGCCCCGAGCACCAGGCTGAGGACCGCGAGGAACCAGAAGATCGCGTGCCAGTCGCCGAAACCGAGGATCCAGCCGCCGACGATCGGTGCGATGGCCGGCGCGATGCTGAAGATCATCGACACCTGGCTCATCAGCCGCTGCGCCTCCTCGCCGTCGAAAACGTCGCGGATCACGGCGCGGCCGACGATCATCCCGACGCCCGCACAGAGGCCCTGGATGAAGCGGAAGACCAGAAGGGTCGTGAGGTCGGTGCTCAGCGCGCAGCCCACCGACGCCAGGCCGAACAGCGCGGTGCCCCAGAGGATCACCGGACGCCGCCCCACGGCATCCGAAATGGCGCCATGGAACAGCGACATCAGGCCGTAGCCCAGCAGGTAGCTGCTGATGGTCTGCTGCACGGCCACCGGCGTGCTGCCGAGGTCGTCCGCCATCGCCCCGAAGGCCGGGAACACCGTGTCGATCGAGAACGGGCCGAACATGGCCAGGGCCCCGAGCACGAAGGCGAGGCGTGCGCGGGACGCGGTGGCGGTCGAAGTCATCGGCCGATTCTACGGCGCTTCGTCACCACGACGGCCCGGCCCACGCGACAATGCCGCCATGAGCGCACCCACCCCCGACAACGCCCCGTCGATCGAAGGCCACGCGCCGGTCGATGCCCCCCGACGCGGCGACGGCACCGTGCGGCAGGTGCTGGCCGACCTGCTGCCCTTCCTGAAGCCCTACTGGCGCCGGATCGCAGCGGCCCTGCTTTGCCTGATCGCCGCGAAGTTCGCGCTGCTCGGCATCCCGATGCTGATGAAGCGCATCGTCGACGGCCTCGATGTCCCGGCGACGCTTCTCGCCCTGCCCGTCGGCCTGCTGCTGGCCTACGGTGGCGCCCGCCTCGCTTCGACGATGTTCACCGAACTCCGGCAGATCGTCTTCGCCCGGGTGATGGCGCGCAGTGCGCGCACCGTGCAGTTGAAGGTGTTCCGCCACTTGCATGCGCTGAGCCTCCGCTTCCACCTCGAACGCAAGACCGGCGGCATCGCCCGCGACGTGGAGCGCGGCGGCACGGCGATCTCGGACCTGCTCGACTGGACGCTCTACACCATCCTGCCGACGATCATCGAAGTCGTGCTGGTCACGGCCGTGCTCGTCTACCTGTACGACTGGGGTTTCGCCGTCATCACCTTGGCGACGCTGGTCGTCTATTCCGCCTGGACGTTCCGTGTCACCGAGTGGCGCACGCGCTACTACCGTGCGGCGATCGATGCCGAATCGGCGAGCAGCACGCGCGCAGTGGACGCGCTGATCAACTACGAGACGGTCAAGTACTTCAACAACGAGGAGCACGAAGCCCGTCGCTACGACGGCAGCCTGCAGCGCGTCGAGGAAGCCACCGTCCAGAGCCTGAAGACGCTCGGCGTACTGAACCTCGGCCAGGCGGCGATCGTCTCGATCGGCGTCACCGCGCTGATGTGGCGCGCAGCCTCGGGCGTAGTGGCCGGCGAGCTGACCATCGGCGATCTCGTGCTGGTGAATGCCTACCTGCTGCAGCTTTCGGCGCCGTTGAACTACCTCGGGATGATGTACCGCGAGGTCAAGCAGGCACTGACGAACATCGAGAAACTCTTCGGCCTGCTCGACGAGAACCTTGACGTGCAGGACCGCCCGGAGGCGAAGCCGCTGGTGACCACGCAGCCCCGCGTGCGCTTCCGCGACGTGCGCTTCGGCTACGACCCGCGGCGGACCATCCTCGATGGCGTGGATTTCGAGATCGCCCCGGGCCAGACCGTCGCCGTGGTCGGCCATTCGGGCAGCGGCAAATCAACGCTGGCGCGCCTGCTGTACCGCTTCTACGACGTGCAGGAAGGCCGCATCGAGATCGACGGCAACGACCTCCGCGAACTCACGCAGGGTTCGGTCCGTGGCGCGATCGGCATCGTTCCGCAGGACACCGTGCTGTTCAACGACACCATCCGCTACAACATCCGCTACGGGCGCCCGGAAGCGAGCGACGCCGAGGTCGAGGCGGCCGCGCAGGCCGCGCACATCGATGCCTTCATCAAGTCCCTGCCGGACGGCTACGACAGCGAGGTCGGCGAGCGCGGGCTCAAGCTCAGCGGCGGCGAGAAGCAGCGCGTCGCCATCGCACGCGCCCTCTTGAAGAACCCCGCCATCCTGATCTTCGACGAGGCGACGTCGGCGCTCGATTCACGCTCGGAGCGGGCGATCCAGTCGGAGCTCGACCGCATCGCCGTCGGGCGCACCACGCTGGTGATCGCGCATCGGCTGTCGACGATCATGGACGCCGACCAGATCCTGGTGATGGATGGCGGAAGGATCATCGAACGCGGCACGCATGCCGAACTGCTGGCGTCGAAAGGCCGCTACGCGGCGATGTGGGCCCTGCAGCAGCAGGGCGAGGCAAGCGCGCTCAGCGAATGAGTGCGTAGGCGCCCCAACCCGCCAAGGCCAAGGCCGACCAGCCCAGCACGCCCAGCGCCACGTGCAGCGCGAGGAATCCGAGCTGACGGCGCGAGAGGTAGCGGATCAGGCGCGCCCGACGCAGTTTGCGTGCGCTGGGCAGCGCGGGCAGGCGGACGTTTTCGCGGTCGTCCATGGCGGTCGATGTGAGGGAAAGCGCGCTACCACGGAGCGTGATCTGCATGGCCTACCCTCTTTCGCGAATGGACGGAATCGAATGTAGCGCGTTTGACGGGAATTGACAGCCCCGGAGGCAATCGATGTCACCCAGCCTTCACCGGGGGGCAGCCGGCCCGGTCCCGAGGGCTTCGCGCCGCCCCTGGGCCACGTCGACCCGATACAGCAAGACCAGCCCGACGAGGAAGAAGCCGGAGGTGGCCAGCATGGCCAGGGCGTGACGCCCGCCCGCCGCCCAGCTGATGGCGCCGTAGGCCAGCGGGCCGAGCACCATCGAGGCCTTCACAGCGAGGCCCCAGAGGCCGAACACCTCGGCTTCGCGTCGCGGCGGGCACAGGTAGCCCACGAGGGCGCGGCCCGCCGATTGGCTGGCGCCCATGCAGATGCCGGCGAGGTTCGCCGCCACCCAGACCACCGGGCGGGCTTCCGAAAGCGCGAGGAGGCCGATGGCCACCAGCCAGCCGACCAATGACAGCGCCAGGGCGTTGCGTTGCCCGATGCGGTCCTGCAGTTGGCCGAACGCCATCGCCCCCAAGGCGGCAGTGATGTTCACCGCGAGGATCAGCGTGATGCTTTCCGCGGTGCTGAAACCGAGGGCCTGCTGGGCGTAGATGGCGGCGACGGCGATCACCGTGCCCACGCCGGCCTGGTAGGCGACGATGCAGGCGAGGAAGCGGCCCAGCTGCGGCAGGTCGCTCGCGCCACCGAGGATGCCGCGCCAGCGCTGCAGCGATTCGCGCCACAGCGTGGCGAAGGCCCGCGGTGCCGCCGTGATGCGCTCACGCAACAACAGGAAGGTCGGCAGCGCCGCGAGGAATACCGTGGCCCCAGTGAGCAGCATCGTGTCGCGCACGGCCGAGCCGGTGTCGCTGCCCCGCCCTTCGGCGCCCTGCACCCACCACAGGCAGGCCGCCAGCAGCAGCACCGCGCCGAAGTAACCGAAGGCCCAGCCGTAGCCCGAGAGGCGGCCCATCCCCTCGTCGTCGGCCAGTTCGGGCAGGAAGGCCGCGATCAGGTTCTCGCCGGTGCCGAATGCCGTATTGGTGATGACGATGAGCAACAGGGCGAGCGCGACATCCCCCGGCCCGCAGAGCCACAGCGCCGCCGTCCCCAGGCTGCACACCGCGGTCGTGGCCAGCAGCAGCTTTTTCTTGCAGGCGTGCGCATCGGCATACAGCCCCAGCAGCGGTGCCATCGCCATCACCAGCACGTACGACACGGAGAGCGCGGCCGTCCACGCGAAGGTCGCCCAGCCGGCGTCGCCCGCCACCATGCCGACGAAGTAGGCACTGAAAATGGCCGTGATGACGACCGTGGTGTAGCCGGAATTGGCGAAGTCGAATCCCGCCCACGCCCACAGTTCGCGGCGCTGCACGGGCGCGATGCCGGGATCGGCGTACGGACGTCGGAGCGGGCGCAGGGCGGCCATCGGGGCATCACTCGCAGGAGGCGCGACACTCTAGCCCGCGTAGGCGGTGGCGTCCCCACCGGAGCCGGCCATCCCGATTTCGAACGTGTGTTCCGCGTGCAGATGAACACGCTGGAAGCCAGCGTGATGTTCCTGCCGGCGCTTTGGCTGGCCGGCGCCTACGGCGACCCGGCCTGGGCGGCCGGCTTCGGCGCGTTCTGGCTGGTGGGTCGCGTGCTGTACGCCGTGATGCACGCCCGCGATGCGCAGCGGCGGGGCGAGGGCTTCGTGATCACCCTGCTCGCCCTCAGCGCCCTGCTGGTGCAGGGCGGCTGGGGCATCGCGAAGGCCCTGCTGGCGGCTTGAGCCCCCGGTGTCGCGGGGCGGGGTTCACTCGCCCCACTTCACCAGCAGGTGCTTGGCGATGGCGCCGTGCACGTGGGCCACGCCGCGGGCGATGTGCAGGGTCGCGAACAACAGCAGGATGCCGAGGGCCGACAGCGCCGCGAACAGCGGGATGGACAACACACCGATCTCGTCGCCCGTAAGGGGGCCGATCATGATCGTTCCGGCGCTCAGCAGCGCCAGCACCGGCGTGCCGGCGAGCGTGATGCCGATCGCGAGCAGAGTGGCCGCGACGGTGAAGTACACGATGCCGAGCGGCAGCATCAGCACCTGGTAGATCAGCGTGCCCCAGGTGCGCGGGTCGGTGAACAGCTGGCCGATGCGCTCGAGGATGCCGTTCGACGGCGCCGGGTAGGCGGGGCGACGCGGCATGCGTTCACCCAACATCACCTCGACGATGCGGCCTTCCACGAGGGAGAGCACGCGCACCGTCGCCATGAACAGGATGAAGAAGGCCACGCCGATGATGGTCAGCGAAAGGCCCAGCGACAGCGAAAGGCCGGTGACCGCCCACGTGAAGTAGAAGACGCCGGTGAGCACCGACAGCAGCATGTACAGCAGGGCCGCGTAGGCGCGCGGGTCAGAGACCACGCCGAAGAAGCGGCCCAGCGAGGAGTCGCGCGGCTTGGGCGGCGGCGGACGTAGCGCGCGGCTCACCGTCACTTCGGTATCGCGGTAAATGTCCGCCACTTCCGATGGGCGGCCGTAGCTGGAGGCGATGCGCGCGATGAGCGCCTCCTCCCCTTCGCGCGGGTGCGCCGCGAGTTCGGAACGGAGGTATTCCTCGGCGTCGTAGAGCGCGTCCTGCAGCAGCGCCGGGTCGGCGGCGGACAGTTCGCTACGCAACTGGTCGAGGTACTGGTTGATCGTGGTTGGCAGGCTCATTGCTCTTCCCCTTCAAGAACGCGGTCCACCATCTGGCGGGTGCTGCGCCAGCTGGCCACCCACTGGTCGAGCACCAGGCGGCCGTTGGCGGTGATGCGGTAGTAGCGGCGCGGCGGGCCGGCGTCGGACGGCTCGATCCAGCTGTCCAGCAGGCCGGCGGCGGCGAGGTTGCGAAGCACCGGGTACAGCGTGCTCTGCTTGCCCGCCAAGGCGGCCTCGTCGGCCTGCTCGAAGCGCTTGGCGATCTGGTAGCCGTACATCGGCTCGCCGTCGCGACCGAGGATGGCCAGCAGCACGAGGGCCACCGTGCCGGTGGCGAGCTCCTTGTCGAACTTGCGGCGTTGGGCGTCGAGGTCGGTCATGGCCCCTCCTCAGTACTGTTGAGGCCATACTAGTGCCAACTCCGCTCTAGTGGATGTGCCGGTAGTCACCCTGCCCTACACTGCCGGCCCGCCGCGCACGGAGCGCCCCTTGAAGACCTACGACCGCGCCTATTTCGACCGCTGGTATCGCCAGGCCGATGGCAGCAAGGCCTCGCGCTCGCAGCTCGAGCGCACCGTCGCGCTGGCCGTGGCCTCGGCGGAGGTTTTCCTCGGACGGCGCGTGCGCACGGTGCTCGACGTGGGCTGCGGCGAAGGCCATTGGCGTGCGCCCCTGCTGGCGATGCGCCCGGGGCTGCAGTACCTCGGCCTCGACGGCAGCGAATACGCGGTGCGGCGCTTCGGTCGCACGCGCAACCTGCACTGGGCGCGCTTCGGTGACCTCGCCGCGCTGCGTCCCTGCCCGCCCGTCGATTTGCTGGTCTGCGCCGACGTGCTGCACTACGTGCCCGACGGCGAGCTGAAGGCCGGCCTGCCCGGCCTCGCCGAGCTCTGCGGAGGCGTCGCCTTCATCGAGACCTACACCACCGACGACATCGCCGGCGACGATGTGCAGGGTGACTTCGATGCCTTCGTCGCCCGACCGGCAAAGACGTACCGACGCCTGCTGGAACGCGCGGGATTCACCTTCCTCGGCCAGCACTGCTGGATGTCGCCGACCCTGGCCGGGCAAGCCACGGCGCTGGAGCGCGCGTGACCGGCGAGGCCGACTTCCGGACGCTGACGCCGGAAGCGGTGATCGACGCCGTGGAATCGCTGGGCCTGCGCGCCGATGGGCGCGTGCTCGCGCTGAACAGCTACGAGAACCGCGTGCTGCGCGTCGGCCTCGAGGATTCGGCGCCGGTGGTCGCGAAGTTCTACCGCCCGGCGCGCTGGAGCGACGCGCAGATCCGCGAGGAGCATGCGTTCGTGCGCGAACTGCACGACGAAGGCCTGTCCGTGGTGCCACCGCTGGCCTTCGCCGGCGAAACGCTGCATGCGCACGGAACCCTGCGCTTCGCCCTGTTCCCGCTGCAGGGCGGCCACGCCCCGGAGATGGACCGCGCGGACGTGCGTCTGGCCTTGGGCGAAACGCTGGGCCGCCTGCATGCCGTCGGGGCGCGCATGCCGTTCCGCCACCGCGAATCGCTCGAGATCGACATCCTCGGCTGGGCCTCGCTGGACACCCTGCTTGAGGGCCCGTGGATCGAACCGGCGCTGCACGACAGCTTCGAGGACGTGGGCAGCGCCCTGCTCGAAGCGGTGGAGGAGCGCTTCGCCGAATCCGAGGGCGCCATCCAACGGCGCCTGCACGGCGACCTGCACCCGGGCAACGTGCTCTGGCGCGACGACCGCCCGCACCTCGTCGACTTCGACGACGCGCGCACCGGCCCAGCGGTGCAGGACCTGTGGATGCTGCTCGATGCCGAGCCGCGCCGACGCGAAACCCAGCTCACCGACCTGATGGCCGGCTACGAGCGCTTCTGCGAATTCGACCGCGGAGAACTGGCCTTGGTCGAAGCCCTCCGCGCGCTGCGCATCGTGCACTTCCACGCCTGGATCGCCCGGCGTTGGGAGGACCCGGCCTTCCCGATCGCGTTCCCGCAGTTCGCCGACCGCACGCATTGGGAACGCGTGCTCGCCGAGTGGCGCGAACAGCTGTCGGTCTTGCGCGAGGCTTGAACCCGGCGACGGAGTGCGGCCCAATCGGTGCGTCCCCGTCGACGAGCCCACCATGCGCCATCCGACCGCTGCCCTCGCCCTGCTCGCCATCGCCACCGCGGTGCCGGCCGCTACGCCCGCGGCACCGCCGCGCACCATGGACGAGATCCTCGCCGCGGCCCCGGCAGAACACTGGCGCACGCCCGATCCCGACAACCTGCTGG
Organism: Silanimonas sp.; assembly: GCF_027531545.1. Lineage (GTDB taxonomy): Bacteria > Pseudomonadota > Gammaproteobacteria > Xanthomonadales > Xanthomonadaceae > Silanimonas. Next base: position 522,128 of record NZ_JAPZSC010000006.1, read on the forward strand.
TGATGACGCTCGAGACCGGACCGGTCGTCATCGAGCTCTCGCCCGAGCACGCGCCCGAGCACGTCGCGAACCTGCGCACGCTGGCGCGCGAGGGCTACTTCGACGGCCTGACGATCAACCGCTCGCAGGACAATTTCGTGGTGCAGTGGGGCGATGCCAACGGCGAGGACCCGGCCAAGGCGAAGCCGCTCGGCGCGGCGAAGGCCGCGCTGCCCGCCGAGTTCAGCACCCGCATCCGCGACGGTCTCGCCTTCACTCGCCTGCCCGACGTGGATGGCTGGGCACCCCAGGTGGGCTTCAGCGCTGGCTTCCCGGTGGGACGCGATCCGCAGGCGGGCACGCAGTGGCTGGCGCACTGCTATGCCACCGTCGGCGCCGGCCGCGGCAACGCGCCGGATTCGAGCAACGGCACCGAGCTCTACGTGGTCACCGGGCAGGCACCGCGCCAACTCGACCTCAACATCACCAGTGTGGGCCGCGTGCTCGACGGCATGCATCGGCTGTCCGCCATGCCGCGCAGCCTCGCGCCGGGTGGGTTCTACACCCAACCCGCGCTTCGCACCCCGATCCTCCGCATCGCCCTCGCCTCGGCCCTGAATGAAGCGGAGCGCCCACGCCTGCAGGTGATGGACACCGGCAGCGCGAGCTTCGACGCCCTCGTGGAAGCGCGCCGGAACCGGGCCGACGCCTGGTACCTGCGCAAGGCCGGCCACATCGACCTGTGCAACGTGCCGATCCCGGTGCGCCCGGCCCCGGATCGCTGACCCGGACGGGTGCCTGAACGGCGGGTGACAAGGCATAATCGGGAGTCGTTTCCGCTCCCGAGGGTGTGACCATGCTGGACGTTGGTGCTTCGATCCCGGATTTCTCGCTCAAGGCCAGTGACGGCCGACTGGTCAGCGCCGAAAGCCTGCGCGGCCAGCGCTTCGTGCTCTTCTTCTATCCGAAGGACGACACCCCGGGCTGCACCACGGAAGCCTGCGGTTTCCGCGACAACCTCCCCCGCTTCACCGGCATCAAGGTGCCGGTGTTCGGCGTGTCCGCCGACAACGATGCTTCGCACCAGAAGTTCGCCGCCAAGTACCAGCTGAACTTCCCGCTGCTCGCCGATCCCGAGCTGACGCTGCTCAAGGCGATCGGCGTGTGGGTGCAGAAGAGCATGTACGGCAAGACCTACATGGGCGTGGCGCGCGCCACCGTCGTCGTCGACGCTGCAGGCCGCATCGAAAAGGTGTGGCCGAAGGTGAGCCCGGACGGCCATTCCGACGAGGTGCTCGCGTATCTCGGGGCTCCGGCCGCGAAGAAGGCGGCTCCTGCCAAGAAGGCGGCTCCTGCCAAGAAGGCGGCTCCCGCCAAGAAGGCGGCTCCGGCCAAGAAGGCGGCCCCGGCCAAGAAGGCGGCCCCGGCCAAGAAGGCGGCTCCCGCCAAGAAGGCGGCTCCGGCCAAGAAGGCGGCTCCGGCCAAGAAGGCCGCGAAGAAGGCCAAGCGCTGACGCTCCGCCGGGGCGTTTTCCTACCCCGGACCGCTTCACCCCCACGACGGCATGTGCGAGCCTGCTGTCGTCATCTTGCGGAGCCTCCAGTGAGCCTGATCGACCGCCTCAAGCGCTTCCTCGCCCAGTCCACGCCGACCGGCAACCCGGAAGACGCCGTCAATCGCTCCGAGCTCGAGAACGAAACGCGCAACGCCCCCAACGGGATCGAGCGCCGGCTGCTCGACCGCCGCAACGCGCGCGAAGGCACCCGCGCCCTGATCATCGACGATTCCGCGACCGTCACCGCTGCGCTTGCGCGCATGCTGCTGCAGAACCGCTACCAGCTCGAGACGGCGGGCGATGCCGAGAGCGGCCTCGCCAAGATCGCGGCGAACCCGCCCGAGATCATCTTCCTCGACATCGTTCTCCCGGGCATCAACGGCTTCGAGGCCCTGCGCCGCATCCGCCGCGATCCGGTCAGCAAGGACATCCCGGTGATCATGATGTCCGGCAACGAGCAGGCGACCGAGCAGTTCTATGCCCAACGCATCGGCGCCGACGACTTCATGAAGAAGCCGTTCTCGCGCTTCGAGGTGTTCGCCCGCGTCGAAAAACTGCTCGACGGCGAAGCCGCGCCCAAGCGCGGCGCCTGAGCCCCGCGCCGCCCGCCGCGAACGCGGCGGGCCTGGGCCCTCAACCCAGCATCGGCAAGTCGAGGCCCTTTTCCTTCGCGCAAGCCTTGGCGATGTCGTAGCCGGCGTCGGCATGGCGCATGACGCCGGTGCCCGGGTCGTTCCAGAGCACGCGGCCGAGGCGCTGGTCCGCCGCTTCGCTGCCATCGCAGACGATGACCACGCCGCTGTGCTGCGAGAAGCCCATACCTACGCCACCGCCGTGGTGCAGCGACACCCAGGTCGCGCCGCCCGCCACGTTGAGCATGGCGTTGAGCAGCGGCCAGTCGGACACCGCATCCGATCCGTCCTGCATGGCCTCGGTTTCGCGATTCGGGCTGGCCACGCTGCCGGAATCGAGGTGGTCGCGGCCGATCACGATCGGTGCCTTCAACTCGCCGTTGCGGACCATCTCGTTGAACGCGAGCGCCAAGCGGTGGCGATCGCCCAAGCCGACCCAGCAGATGCGTGCCGGCAGGCCTTGGAACGCGATGCGTTCCTTCGCCATGTCCAACCAACGGTGCAGGTGCGGGTCGTTCGGGATCAGTTCCTTCACCTTCGCGTCGGTCTTGGCGATGTCTTCCGGATCACCGGAGAGCGCCACCCAGCGGAAGGGGCCGACGCCGCGGCAGAACAGCGGGCGGATGTAGGCCGGCACGAAGCCCGGGAAGTCGAAGGCGTCGACGCAGCCGGCTTCCTTGGCCATCTGGCGGATGTTGTTGCCGTAGTCGAAGACCGGGATGCCCTGGTCCTCGAAGTGCAGCATCGCCTCGACGTGCATCCGCATCGAATGCTTGGCCGCTTCGACGACGCGCTCGGGCGCGTGCTTCTGCTCGTCGAGCCAGCGCTCCACCGTCCAGCCGGCGGGCAGGTAGCCGTGAAGCGGGTCGTGGGCCGAGGTCTGGTCGGTCACGGCATCCGGACGCACGCCGCGACGCACGAGTTCCGGAAGGATTTCCGCCGCATTCCCGAGCAGCGCGATGGATCGCGCCTTGCCTTCCGCGCAGTAACGCTCGATGCGCGCCAGCGCGTCGTCTAGATCGGTGGCTTGCTCATCGACGTAGCGGGTGCGCAGGCGCATGTCGATGCTGCTCTGGCGGCACTCGATCGCGAGCATGCTCGCGCCGGCCATGGTCGCGGCCAGCGGCTGCGCGCCGCCCATGCCGCCGAGGCCCGCGGTAAGCACCCACTTGCCGGTGAGGTCGCCGCCGAAGTGCTGGCGCCCCATTTCGGCGAAGGTCTCGTACGTGCCCTGCACGATGCCCTGCGAGCCGATGTAGATCCACGAGCCGGCCGTCATCTGGCCGTACATCGCGAGGCCCTTGGCGTCGAGCTCGTTGAAGTGCTGCCAGGTGGCCCAATGCGGCACCAGGTTGGAATTGGCGATCAGCACGCGCGGCGCATCGGGGTGCGTGGGAAACACGCCCACGGGCTTGCCGCTCTGCACCAGCAGGGTCTGGTCGTCGCCGAGGCGCTCGAGCACCTCGACGATCTTGTCGAAGCTGGCCCAGTCGCGGGCCGCACGGCCGATGCCGCCGTAGACCACCAGCGAGGTCGGGTCCTCGGCAACGTCCGGGTCGAGGTTGTTCATCAACATCCGCAGCGCGGCTTCGGTGAGCCAGCTCTTGCAGCGCATCTGCGTGCCGCGCGGGGCGCGGATGACGCGGGAGGGGTCTTGGCGGGGCGAGGCCATGGCAGGCGTCCGGGACGGAATCGAAGCGCCGATTGTAGGCGAGCGTGCGCAGCACCTCGACCGGCCCGGCCACCGCGTGGCCCGGGCAAGGCCCGGCGGGCTGGGCTCAGTCGCGGGTGTCGGGACGCCGCGGCGGCACCGCCGACGGCTCGCTGCGCATCGCCGCCTTGACCAGCAGGTGCGCCGAGACCGGGGCCGTCAGGAACACGAACAGCGTCACCAGGAACTCGCGGCCGGTGAAGCCACCATGCCACGCGAACCACGCCATCGAGGCGATCAGCGAAAGGCCGATGCCGAGCGTGCTGGCCTTCGTCGGCCCGTGCAGGCGCTTCATGAAGTCGCGGAGCTTGGCCAGGCCCCAGGCGCCGACCAGCGCGAAAACCGCGCCGGCCACGAGCAGTGCGGCGACCACCGCGTCCAACCAGAACGGCATGGCGTTCATTCGACGACACTCCCCCGCAGCAAGTAGCGCGACGCCGCCACGGTGCCGACGAAGCCGAACACGGCGATCAGTAGCGCCGCCTCGAAGTACACCGGGTCGCCCAGCGCGATGCCGAGCACGATGAGCAGGGCCAGCGCGTTGACGTACAGCGTGTCCAGCGCGAGCACGCGATCCACGAGGGACGACCCGCGCAACAGGCGGAAGAACGCCAGCAGCAAGGCCACAGCGAAGGCGCCGCCCACCCAGGGCAACACGGCGGCGGTGATCATCGGAAGATCTCCCTCAGCGGCGCCTCGTAGCGCGACTTCACTTCGGCGGCGACGGCCGCAGCGTCATCGGCGTGGAAGGCATGCACCAGCAGCCAACGCCGGTCCTCGCTCACTTCGCAACTCAGCGTGCCCGGGGTCATCGTGATGATGGAAGCGAACACCGCGATGCCCTGCGGCGAGGCGATGTCCAGCGGCACCCACACGTAAAGCGGATGGATGCGCGACTCCGGCCCGAGGATTCGCAGCGCGATCTCGAGGTTGGCCTTGACGATGTCGTAGAGCACGACCAGCACCAGCTTGGCGGCGACGATCGGCGATGCGAGGCGCGGCGAAGGAATCGCCGGCGCGGGCAACAGGCGAGGCAGCGCCAGCGCGAACAGCACGGCGAGCACGAGTTGGCCGTTCGACAGACCATTGAGCAGCAGCCAAAGGACGGCGACGGCGAGGCTGCTGACGGGATGGGGAATCAAGGCGCGCATCAGCGGGGCACCGTCGTGGGCAGCGGGTCGCGGCCGAGCACGGCCTCGCGATAGGTGGCGGGTTCGGAGAGCTGGGCCGCACTGCCGGCCACGTAGCGCGTGAGGTCGGACGCCATCACCGTCGTGACGATCAGGCCGAACACCAGCATCAGCATCGCGACGCGTTCGCCGAGGGCGGGCGACGGCGGCTGCGGCGCGGCATTGCGGGCGGTCGCCACCGTCGGCGTCTGCCAGAACAGCCGGCTACCGGCGCGCGCAAGCGCAAGGAGGTTCAGCAGGCTGGTGCCGAGGACCACGCTCCACAGCACGATGACCACGCCCTCCGGCACGGCGTACGCGAGCAGCAGGCTCTTGCCGAGGAACCCACCGAAGGGCGGCAGGCCCGCCGCGGCCATCGCCAGCACCAGGAAGAAGCCGCCCAGCCACGCCGGCCGCGCCATGGCCGCCACGCGGCCGACCGCATCGCCACCGTCACGATGGCGCCGCACCCAGTCGCCCAGCAGGAAGAACGCGGCTGCCACGAGCGTGGAATGCACGAGGTAGTAGAGGCCCGCGGCCAGCGCCACGTCGGTGCCGAGGCCAATCGCCATGAACAGCACGCCGGCCGATCCGACGACGAGGTACCCGAGCAGGCCGCGCAGCGTAGGCGAGGCCAGCGCGCCGAGCGCAGCGAGCGTGGCCGTGCCGGCACCCGCCCAGAACAGCAGCGGCTGGACGAAGCCGGCCAGCGCTCCCGCGTCGGCACCGAACAGCAGGCCGTACACACGAATGACGGCGTAGATGCCGAGCTTGGTCATGATCGCGAACAGGATCGCGGCTGGCGCAGAGGCCGAGGCGTAGGTACGTGGGAGCCAGAAGTACAGGGGCAGCAGCGCGGCCTTCAAAGCGAAGACGATCAGCAGCAGCCAGCCACCGGCCTCTACCAGTGGACGCTGCGCCTCCGGCAGCGTGGCGATCCGTGCGGAGAGGTCTGCCATGTTCAGCGTGCCAAGCACGCTGTAAAGCACGCCCACGGCGAGCAGGAACAGGGCCGAGGCGACCAGGTTCAACACCACGTAGTGGAGTCCCTGCCGCAGGCGCTCGCCGCCCTGCCCGTGGAGCAACAGGCCGTAGCTGGCCGCGAGCAGCACCTCGAAGAACACGAACAGGTTGAAGAGGTCGTGCGTCAGGAAAGCGCCGCAAAGGCCCATCAACTGGAACTGGAACAGTGCATGGAAGTGCGGGCCACGCGCGTCGTCGCCGCTGCTGGCAAAAAGGTGGCTCGCGAGGGCAAGCAGCACCAGCAAGCCGAGCATCAGCACCGCGAGCCGATCGGCGAGCAGCACGATGCCGGCGAACGACGGCCAATTGCCCAACTGGTAGACCACGAGCCCCTGGTGCTCGACGGCGAGACCGAGCCCGAGCACCACGAGGCCCAGCACCAGTGTCGCCATCAGCGACAGCGCCCGACGGAAAGCCAGCGACGAGCGATGCAGTACCACGAGCGTGGCGCCGGTGAGCAGCGGCACGACCACCGGCAGCACGGCGATATGGGGAGCCATGCCGCTCATGCGCGCGGCTCCCGGCCGTCGATATGGTCGGTGGCGTTGGCGAGGCGGGCCTGCACCGCCATCACCAGCATGACGGCCGTCATCGCCATGCTGATGACGATGGCCGTCAGCACCAGCGCCTGCGGCAGCGGGTCCGCGTGGTTCGCCAGCAGCGGCGCCACGCCGTCCTTCAGCAGCGGCGTACGGCCGGGCGCCAATCGCCCCGCCGCGAACAGGAACAGGTTGACGGCGTAGGACAGCAGGGTGAGCCCGAGGATCACGTCGAAGGTCCGGGCGCGCAGAAGAAGCCAGAAGCCGCCGGCGGCCAGCACGCCGATGCCCGAGGCGAACAGGAATTCGAGGCTCATCGCTTGCCCTCCGGGCGATGCAGGCGGGTCAGCAGGAAGAGCACCAGCAGCAACGCACCCGCCACCGTGACGTAGACGCCGGTGTCGAAGCCCATGGCGCTGGCGAACGGCACCTTGCCCAACCATTCGCCGACCACCGGGATGGGCAGTTCGACGTAGGGCGTGCTGCTCGTGAGGAAGGGATGGCCGAACGCGAACGCGCCGAGGCCGGTGACGGCCGCGAACAGCAGCCCGACGCCGATCCACGCCGTCCAGTCGTTGCGGAACTGCCGCTCCGCCAGCGCCCGGCCGCCGCCCATGGCCTGCAGGAACACCGCGCCGACGAACACCAGCGCGGCGACGAAGCCGCCGCCCGGCGCATTGTGGCCGCGCAGGAAGAAGTAGAGCGAGACCGCAAGGCCCAACGGCAACAGCCACTGCGAAACCAACTGCAGCATCAGCGAAGGCGCGCCGGGCGATGCCGGGACAGCGACCTCGGGCTGCGGGCGCGCATTCTGCAGCAGGGCGGCGATGATCAGCGCCGCGATGCCCACGACCGCGATCTCACCGAGGGTATCGAGGGCGCGGTAGTCGACGATGATGACGTTGACGACGTTGAGCCCGCCGCCTTCGCTCTGGCTGGTGCGCAGGAAGTACTCCGAGATCGACGCCACCGGCTGGGTCATCATCGCGTAGGCCAACGCGCCGACGATGCCGCCGCCGGCGACGGCCAGCGTGGCGTGGAGGCCGGTTCGCAGCGGCGCGCGTTCCCGCGGCGAGGCCTGCGGCAGGTAGCGCAAGGCCAGCAGGATCAGCAGGATCGACAGCGTTTCCACCATCAACTGGGTCAACGCCAGGTCCGGCGCCGACAGGAACACAAAGGCCAGCGAGACCGCGAGGCCGATGGCGCCGACGACCAGCACCGCGAGCAGGCGCTGGCGGAAGCCGAGCGCCACGGCAAGCGTCGCGACGACGACCACCGCCCACAGCGCCCACGCGCCCGGTCCGGCGGGCAGCGTTTCGCGCGCACCGAAGGCGCCGTCGGCCCAGAAAGCAACCGCGCCCGCGGCGATGGTCGCGGCCACGGTCCAGGCGAGGTATGCCGGCAGGCGGCCGCTCTCAAGCCAGCGAGTGTTCAACCCGGCGATGGCGACGAGAAGCGCGAGGCCGGCCTCGAACGCGCGCTTGCCGAACGAGGCGCGCGGATCGGCGCGCAACGCGCCAAGGCGGTGCAGGAAGGCCCACAGCGCCACGCCACCGACGAGGCCGACCACGCTCATCAGCAACGGAACGTTGAATCCGTGCCAGATCGCAAGCTTGTATTCCGGCAATGGCGCGTTGAGCGCGCCCTGCGCTCCCACGGCCAGCAGCTCGCCGATGGTGAGGTTCGGCAGCAGGCCCACGGCCAGCACGATCAGCACCAGCACCTCGACTGGTACGCGCATGAAGCGCGGTGGTTCGTGCGGCGTGCCGTTGACGCACTTCGGTTCGCCGCCGAAGAACACGTCATGGATGAAGCGGATCGAATAGGCCACGGAGAACGCCGCCGCCAGCACCGCGAGCCCGGGGATGAGCAGATGCAACCCCGCCACCGTCGGCACGTTCAGCGTTTCCGTCAGGAACATCTCCTTCGACAGGAAGCCGTTGAACAGCGGCACGCCGGCCATGGCCAGCGAGGCCGCGATCGCGAGCGCCGCCGTGATCGGCATGTACTTCGCCAAGCCATTCAATCGGCGGAAGTCGCGGGTGCCGGTCTCGTGGTCGATGATGCCGGCCGCCATGAACAGGCTGGCCTTGAAGGTGGCGTGGTTGAGGATATGGAACACGCCGGCCACCAGCGCCATCTCGGTGCCCATGCCGAACAGCAGGGTGATCAGGCCGAGGTGGCTGATGGTCGAATAGGCCAGCAGCCCCTTGAGGTCCTGCTGGAAGATGGCAATGAAGGCGCCGACCAGCAGGGTGAGCAGGCCGACGCTGCTGACGATCAGGAACCATTCTTCGCTGCCCGCCAAGGCCGGGTGCAAGCGCGCCAGCAGGAACACGCCGCACTTCACCATCGTGGCGGAGTGCAGGTAGGCCGACACCGGGGTCGGTGCCGCCATGGCGTGCGGCAGCCAGAAGTGGAACGGGAACTGCGCCGACTTCGTGAACGCGCCCAGCAGCACGCAGAGCAGCGCCGGCACGTAGAGCGGATGGGCCTGGATCTGGGCGGCCGAGGCCAACACCACGTCGAGTTCGAAACTGCCGACGATCCGACCGATCATCAGCACGCCGGCCAGCAGTGCCAACCCGCCCGCACCGGTGATCGCCAGGGCCATCCGCGCGCCGCGGCGAGCCTCGCGTTCGCCGTTCCAGAACCCGATCAACAGGAACGAGGCGATGGACGTGAGCTCCCAGAACACGACCAGCAGCAGCAGGTTGCCGGCAACCACCACGCCCAGCATCGCGCCCATGAAGAGGGCGAGGCTGGCGAAGAAGCGCTGCGGCGGATCGTCGTCGGCCAGGTACCAATAGGCGTAGAGGACGATCAGCGCGCCGATGCCCAGCACGAGCAAGGCGAACATCCACGCGAAGCCGTCAAGCCGCAGCGAGAACGCGAGGCCGATCTCCGGCAGCCAGGGGGCCGAGAAGCGCGGTACGTCGCCACCGAACACCGCCGGGGCCAGCGCGAACAGCGCCGCGAGGCCCAGGACCGCGCCACCGCCAGCCAACGCCGCCGACATCGCACGGCCGGCCCGCGGCATCAGCGCGAGCAGCAGGGCGGCGACGAAGGGTGAAGCGAGTAGGAAGGGCAGTAGCACGGCGAGCCGTCCGTTCAACAAAGTGAAAATTATGCCTCGGCCACGGAGCGATCGGGTCGAGTGTCCGTGAACCGGGGATCGCAACGGGTGTCGAGGCGCTCGTCGCTGCCGATCTTCTGGGTGGTACGCGAGACCAGCCAGTCGACAACCGCGCGGAGGGCGTCGTCATGCCCCGCACCGCCATCGCGGGCCTGCTGGTAGGCCTGCAACTGCGCATGCGCACTGCTGCCGCGCGCCAGCAGGGTCGGCAGCCGATGCAGCACGCGATCGGCCTCCAGCGCAGCGCGGTCCGGCGCAGTCATCGCCAGCAAGGCCTCCAGCCATTCGGTCAGCGGACGCACGCGGCCATCGCGCTCGTCGACGAACTGGGCTTCCATCCCGTCGCGCTTCGCGCGCCAGCGGTTCTCGTCGATGACGCGCCGCGTGTGCCCGTCGTACGGCACCGCGAGCGACGGGTCGCGCACCAGCGCGCGGACGAGGCAGCGGTAAAGCGCGGCGATGATCAGCGAGTCCTCCGCACGCGTGCAGGCATCGGCGATGCGCAGTTCCAGCGTCGGGTAGCGCAGGGCCGGGCGGATCGCCCACCAAAGGAAACTCGCATCGCGCATCGCGCCGGCGTCAACCAGTCGGGCGGCGAAGCCGTCGTAATCGGCCTGGTCGCGGAAGAACTCGGGGATGCCGGTGCGCGGCCATTCGTCGTAGGCGGCCTGGCGGTAGCTCAACAACCCCGTGGCGTGGCGGTTCCAGAACGGCGAGGAGGTGGAAAGCGCGAGGAACAGCGGCAGCCATCGCATCACGCCGTTCATCACCACCACGCGGTCGACGCCCGGAGGAACGGCGACATGCACGTGCAAGCCGCACAGCACGTTGCGTCGCCCGACGATGCCGAAATCCGCCATCAGGCGGGCGTAGCGCGGCTTCTCGGTCGCCTCCAAGCCGGACCAGTGCGAACTGGGATGGGTACCGGCGGCGACCAACCGGTACTGCATCGCCTCGGCCACCTCGGCCAGCCCGGCCCGGCAGGTGTCGAGCGTCTCGGCGGCTTCGTCGAAGTCGGAAAGGACACGGGTCGCGACTTCGATCTGCGACTGCAGCAGCTCCGGCGCGACGACATTGCCGAGCCGAGTGCGGCACGCCTTCAGATAGGCCTTCGGTACCCGTGCCATCAGGCCGCGGGAGCGCGGGTTGACGAGGAAGAACTCCTCTTCGATGCCGAACGTGTAGGGGAAATCGAGCGTCATGCCTTGCCCTTGGACTGGGCGGGGCACCGTAGCGGGCGAGGCCGGCCGGCGGGTTAACCCCGCGTGCCCATTCCGTTCACCGCTCGTGGCGCCCGGGCCTGCCGCCCACGACAGCGCCCACCTGGCTTATGCCAAATCGTCAGTGGACGAGAAAAATATATCGCTTCATCTTGATTGAACGATATATGGAGCTCCCGCCATGCCGCTCTCCCGCCTTCCCTCGCCCTCCGGAGCCCGCCCGGCCGCCCGCCTCGACCTCGTCCTCGTCGGGGCCCGAGGCCAGGTCGGCACCGCGTTCCGCTGCCGCCTCGCCGAGCAGCACGCCGCCATCGCCCGGCGCGCGGGAATCGACCTTCGACTGCTCGCCGCGTTCGACCGCCGGGGGTTAGCCTACGACCTCGAAGGCCTCGCGCCCACGGAGCTCGACGCCGCCCTGCAGCCGCGCCGCGAGGACGCCATCGAAGCCCTGTTTGCGCACCTGCACTCGCCGCGGCAGGCGCCGGCCCTCGTGGTGGACTGCACGGCCAGCGACGCCATCGCGGCACGCTACCCCGAGTGGCTGGCCAGCGGCCTCGGCATCGCCACGGCCAACAAGCGTGCGAACGCCCGCGAGCTCGCGTTCTACCGTCAGATCCAGCGGGCCGCCGCGGCCAGCGGCGCCCCGTATCGCTTCGAAACGACGGTGGGCGCGGCGATCCCGATCCTCGGCCCGCTGCGCGATCTCGCCCTGCGTGGCGAAGGCGTGCGCGCCATCCAGGGCGTGCTTTCCGGTTCGCTGAGTTTCCTGCTGGAGCGCCTGCACGGCGGCGCGCGATTCTCGACAGCGCTCGCCGAAGCACAATCGCTCGGCTACACGGAGCCCGATGCCGGCGAGGACCTGCGCGCCGACGACCTCGTGCGCAAGCTGCTGGTGTTGGCCCGCGAAGCCGGCTTCGCCCTCGAGCCGCACGAGGTGTCGGTGACGCCGTTCGCCGAATGCGCCGCCACCCATCCCGACCAATGGGCCGCGCACCTCGAGGCCGAGGACGCCCGCTGGGCCGCGCGCATCGCCCACGCCAAAGCATCCGGCACGCGCTGGACGATCCTCGCCGAAGTCGATGCGACGGGCGCGCGCATCGCCCTGCGCGAGCTCGATGCGACCTCGCCCTTCGCTACCCTGCCCGCGGGGCAAAACCTCGTTCGCATCGAGACCGACCTGCAGCACGAGCGGCCGCTGTGGCTGGGCGGCCCGGGCGCCGGGCCCGACATCACCGCGGCCGGCGTGCTCAGCGACGTCATCGCCGCCGGACAGTCGCTGGTGCGCGGCGCTCAGGCCGACAGCAGGCGGCGCAGCGTCGCTGCGTAAGCGGCGGCCGCCGATTCACGCTGCGCATGGCGGCCCTCGGCCACCACGCGCCGCCCCGCCACGAAAACGTCGCGCACCAGCGGACGGTTGCCGCAGAACACCCAGCGATCCAGCACGTCCTCCCGGGTGGCCCCCACCATCGCTGGCGCCTCGGCATCGAGCACCAGCGCGTCCACGGCCGAACTCGCGTCGAGCACGCCGATGGCCTGCCCCGTCGATGCCGCCGCGGAGACCGCGACGGCGCGCAGCATGGCCTCGGCATTGCTCCCCGGCCCCAGCAGGGCGCGGCTGCGCTTCTGTTCCACCAGCCGCTGGCCGTACTCCAGCCAGCGCAGTTCCTCGATGGGCGACACCGACACATGGCTGTCCGAACCGACGCCATAGCGCCCTCCCGCCGCGAGGAAGGCACGCAGCGGGAACAGGCCATCCCCGAGGTTCGCCTCCGTCGTCGGGCAGATCGCCACCGTGGCACCGCTGGCGGCGACGCCACGGACTTCCGCCTCGTCGAGGTGCGTCGCGTGCACCAGCGTCCAGCGCGCATCGACCGGCAGCTCGTCCAGCAGCAGTTGCACCGGGCGCCGGCCGTGCGTGGCGAGGCCATCGGCCACTTCCGCCTGCTGCTCGGCGATGTGCAGGTGCACCGGCATCCCGGGCTCGTCGACGGCGGCGAGCACCTCGCGCATCGTCGGCAGCGTCACGGCACGGAGACTGTGGAACGCCACGCCCACGCGCACGCCCGGAGTCGCCGATGACGCGCTGCGCAAGTCGTCGACGAGGCGCACGAACGCATCAGTGGCATGGCCGAAACGTTGCTGGCGTTCGGAGAGCGGGCGGCCGTCGAAACCGCCACGCTGGTAGAGCACCGGCAACAGGGTGAGGCGGAGGCCGACGGACTGCGCGGCGGCGATGATCGCTTCGGCCATCGCCGCCGGCCGCGCATAAGGCCGGCCGTCGACGTCGTGGTGCAGGTAATGGAACTCGCACACGCTGGTAAAGCCGGCCTCCAGCATTTCGATATAGAGCTGGCGGGCGATGGCATGCACGTCGTCCGGCGACAGTGTGGCCGCGAAGCGATACATCCACTCGCGCCACGTCCAGAAGCTGTCGGCGTCGGACTGCTGGCGCTCGGTGAGGCCCGCCATCGCGCGCTGGAAGGCGTGCGAATGCAGGTTGGCGATGCCCGGCACCACCCAGGCCGCGCGCGTCGCGACATCGACCGGCAGCGCAGCCGCCGCGCTCCACTCGCGTCCATCGAACAGCGCATCGGCCTGCAGCAGGGTCATCGGATCGGCTCGCGTGGGTCAGCCGACATGCTAAGGCCTGCGCCGGTATGCTCGCGACTTCCCCATCGATCGAACTCCCTCGTGGCGCCTTCGACCTTCCTGCTGCGCAACATCCGCTTGGTCACGCTCGACGTCACGGGAGGCTACGCACCCCTCGAGGACGCCGCCGTGGCGGTCGTGGAAGGCCGGATCGCGCAGGCCGGGCCGCTCGACGCCATGGCGGACGAGCATCGCGGCCTCGATCCGGTCGATGGCCAACAGGCCCTGCTCACGCCCGGCCTCATCGATTGCCACACCCACCTGGTGTTCGCCGGCGATCGCGCGGGCGAGTTCGAGCAGCGTTTGAACGGCGTGAGCTACGAAGCCATCGCGAAGGCCGGCGGTGGCATCCTCTCGACGGTGCGCGCCACGCGCGCCGCCGACGATGACGCGCTGCTTCGCGAATCGCTGCCACGCGCGCAAGCGCTGGTGGCGAGCGGCTGCACCACGGTGGAGATCAAGTCCGGCTACGGCCTGACGCTGGCCGACGAAGCGAAAATGCTGCGGGTCGCCCGGCGCATCGGCGAGATGCTCGGCATCACGATCCGCACGACCTTCCTCGGCGCACACGCCGTGCCTCCGGAATACGCCGGACGCGCAGACGACTACGTGGCCGCCATCATCGAATGGCTGCCCGCGTTGCACGCCGACGGACTCGTCGATGCCGTCGACGCCTTCTGCGAGCGCATCGGATTCGACGCCGCGCAGACCGCCCGGGTGTTCGAGGCCGCGCGGGCGCTGGGCCTGCCGGTGAAGCTGCATGCCGACCAGCTCAGCGACGGCGGCGGCGCCGCGCTGGTCTCCCAGTTCCATGGCCTCTCGGCCGACCATGTCGAATACACCTCCGAAGACGCCGTGGCCGCGATGGCCGCGGCCGGCACCGTGGCGGTGCTGCTGCCGGGCAGCTACCACTGCCTGCGCGAGACGAAGCAGCCGCCCATCGAGGCCTTCCGCCGCCACGGGGTGCCGATGGCCGTGAGCACCGACCTGAACCCGGGCACCTCGCCCCTGCGCTCGCTGCCGCTGGCGATGTCGCTGGCCTGCACGCATTTCCGGCTCACGCCCGAGGAGGCGCTGCGGGGCGCGACCCACCACGCCGCCACCGCGCTGGGGCTGACCGACCGCGGACGCGTCGCCACAGGCCTGCGTGCCGATCTCGCACTATGGCCAGTGCGGCACCCGGCCGAGCTTTGCTACTGGCTGGGCGCCGTGAGGCCGGCGGCCCTCTGGTCCGCCGGACGCCGCCTGCCCGCGAACGGCGCCTGATCGCCCTCAGAGCGACTGGGCGAGGGTGATCGCTTTCTGGATCTTCTCGGGGTTCGGCGTGCGGAGTTCGGAAACGTTGATCTGCACTTCGCTTGCGCCCTTCACGAAGTAGATCGTGCCCACGCCGGTTTCGCTGGTGCTGTAAGCCTGCTCACCCAGCGAAGGCTGCCGCTGGAAACTCATCGTGGTGGCGGCGAGCTCGCCTCGCGAGGCCAGGTTGGCGAGGGCCTTCGCCTCCGAAACCGGCGTCGCGACGAAGATTTCCACGGTATGGGTGGGCGCGTCCATTGCGAACTCGATGGTGCCGACGCCGGCGTTGTAGGTGCAGCGCGAGTCCCACACGTAGCCGCTGATGCGGGGTTCGACCTTCTGCACCAGCTCGAACACCAGTCCGGGGTAAACCGCGGCCAGTTTCTCCGTCGGCAGCCAAGCGCAAGCATCCACCGGCACCACCGCCTTCAACTGCTCGAGTTCGGGATCGACGACGGACGCCACCGCTGCGGGGGCGGCAGTGGCCTCAGGGGCCGGCGACGCCTCGTCCGAGGCCGGCGCTCCGCAGGCCACGAGGCCGGACACGGCGAGGGTGGTGATCGACAGCATCGTCCAGCGGGTCATCGGCGGTCTCCGTGCAGGGGGGTGCAGGCGACTGTAGAAACCAGGGTCCCTCAACGCAAACGCCCCGCGCGAGGCGGGGCGTTCGTGGCGGCTCCTGAGTGGCAGGCGCCGCGTTGGGTCGGGAGCGGACGCCCGACCCGGAGCGATCAGGCCGAAGCCTTCTTGGCCGGGGCCTTCTTGGCCGGAGCCTTCTTCGCGGCCGGCGCCTTGGCCGGGGCCGCCTTCACGGCCGTCGTGCCGGCCTTGACGACCGACTGGTGCGGACGGGCGTTGCCATAGGACGCGTTGTAGCGCTTGCCCTTGGCGGTCTTGCGGTCACCCTTACCCATGGGACACTCCTGAATGCTTGTGGGGTTGATCGGAAAGGGGCGGGAGTGTAGCACCAGCGTCATGGGCATGCGCATGGGTCTCACAGGAGGCCTCGGCCGCCTGCCCGTGCGCGAGACGCAGGTTCAGCAGGTGCGCCACCGCCACGAGCGTCCCCGCCGTCGTCATCGTCACCGCGTGCAGCAGGGCATGGTCGTGGATGGCCGGGACGAAGCGCTCCGCGAACAGGATCGCCAGCCCGGTGAGCAGCAGCGGCCAGGCAAAGAAGCGGCCGTGCGCGCGAAGACTGTGGCCCACGGACAGCACGGCGAACACGGTGGTGAAGGCCAGGAAGAAGCCCTCGAACGCGTGCGAAGCGAGGAACTCGAGGCCGAGTGCGGGGAGAAACGCCATGGCCAGCGGCAGGACGGCGCAGTGCACCGCGCACAAAGTGGCCGCCGTCGCGCCGAGCCGGTCGTACCAGCGCCCGCGCGCTTCCGCGGACGGGTTCGTAGCAGGGAGGGAGCGCGGCATGACTTCCGGGACGGGTTGAGCTTGAGACGCAATACTATAACATCAGGGGTTAAACCCCCGTTTCACCACCCCACTCCACCCGGATGCCGTTCATGACCCGATCGCTTGTGCGTTCCGCCCTAGCCCTGTCCGTCGCTGCCGCGCTTGCCGCACCGGCTTTCGCCGCCGACGCGTCCCATCCGCATGCCACGCAGGCCGCACGCGAGGAAGCCCGCAAGCTCGACGAGGTGAAGGTCACCGCCAGCCCGCTCGACACCGCGCTCGACGAACTCGCGCGTCCGGTCGACGTCCTCGCCGGCGTCGCCCTCGACGACCGGCGCACCGGCACGCTGGGCGAAACGGTTGCCTCCCTGCCGGGCGTGCAGAGCAGCCACTTCGGCCCCGGCGTCGGCCGCCCGATCATCCGCGGCCTCGACGGTGCGCGCGTCTCGGTGCTGGCGAACGGCCTGTCCACGCTGGATGTTTCCACCGTCAGCGTCGACCACGCGGTCTCCGTCGAGCCCTTCCTCGCCGACAGCATCGAAGTGCTGAAGGGCCCGGCCAACCTGTTCTTCGGCAACGGCGCCATCGGTGGCGCGGTCAACGTCGTCGACAACCGCATACCGACCGAGCGCAGCGAGCGCTTCGTTTCCGGCCGCGCAGAGCTGCGCACGGGCACGGGCAACGACGAGAAGGCCGGCCTGGTCCGCCTTGATGGCGGCAGCGGCAACTGGGCCTGGCACATCGACGGCCTGCTGCGCGACACCGCCGACATCGACGTGCCGGACTACGTCTACTCCGCCGACTACCGCGCCGAGGAAATCGCCGAAGGTGAGGACCCGGCCGATTTCGAGCGCGGCACGCTGGAGAACTCGGCCACGAACAGCCGCTCGCTGGCCGGTGGCTTCGCCTACCTCGGTGACCGCTTCTTCTTCGGCGGCGCGCTGTCCAACTACGGTACCGACTACGGCATCCCGGGCGGCCACGCCCACGGCGGCGAGGAAGAAGGCGGCGTCCGCATCGAACTCGACCAGGACCGTTCGGACGTGCGCTTCGGCGTGAACGACCTCGGCCCGCTGAAGCAGGTCGCCGTGCACGCCACGTTCAACGAGTACGAGCACGTCGAGTTCGAAGGCGCCGAGATCGGCACGCGCTTCATCAACGAAGCCAGCGAAGCCCGCCTCGAAGCCGTGCAGAACGAGATCTGGGGCTGGAATGGCGCCGTCGGCCTGCAGTACGGGGACCGCGATTTCGAAGCCATCGGCGACGAGGCCTTCGTGCCGGCCAGCACCAGCCGCGACCGCGGCGTGTTCGTGATGCAGGAGCGCGAGTTCGGCGCCTTCAAGCTCGAGCTTGGCGCGCGCCACGACCGCATCGACGTCGGGATGGTCGACGGGCTCGTCGAGCGTGATTTCGACACCAACAGCGGCTCGATCGGCCTGCGCTGGGCCCCGGCCGACCTGTGGCACCTGACCCTGAACCTCGACCGCGCCGAGCGCGCCCCGGGCGCCGAGGAGCTGTTCGCCGAAGGCACGCACGTCGCGACCTCGACCTACGAGATCGGCGACCCGTTCCTCGACACCGAGACGGCCGACCGCGCCGAGCTCGGCGTGCACCTGCACGGCGATCGCTTCGAAGGCCGCGCCGCGATCTACCAGACGCGCTTCGACGACTTCATCTACCTCGCCGACACCGGCCTCGAGATCGATGACCTGCCCGTGCGCGTTTGGACGCAGGCGGACGCCGAGTTCCGCGGCTGGGAGATCGAAGGCACGGCCACGCTGGCCGAAGCCGCGAACGGCACCTGGACGCTGCGCGGCTTCGCCGACGGCGTGAGCGCTGAACTGGATGCCGGCGGCAACCTGCCGCGCATCGCCCCGGGCCGCTTCGGCCTCGACCTCGGCTGGAGCCTCGACGCGTGGCGCGCCGGCCTCGGTGCCGTGCGCTACCGCTCGCAGGACGACGTGGCTGACGGCGAGACGGCGACGGACGGCTTCACCCTGGTCAATGCGCAGGTCGCCTACCACTGGGACACGCAGACCTTCGGCTGGGAAGCCTACCTGCAGGGCAGCAACCTCACCGACGAGGAAGCCCGCCTGCACACGTCCTTCCTGAAGGACGTGGCGCCGCTGATGGGCCGCAACTTCAGCGCCGGCCTCCGCGTGTTCTTCTGATCCAAACCGCGGTGGTGAAACGGAAAACCCCGCTCCGGCGGGGTTTTTCTTTGCTCATCCCGCTGTGGACACGCGAGCGCCCTACTCCTCGCGCTCTTCCTCGGAGCCGGACTCGGCGTCCGGGCGTTCGGACGGGTCCTCGTCCATGTCCTCGGCTTCGGGCTGCCGGCGCGCGAGCGCCTCGGCAGCATCGACCACCGCCTGCTGCTCGCTGCTGAGCTTGCCGATGTGGAAGGCGGCATAGCCCGGCAACACCTGCTGGTTCAGCGACATGCCAAGGATGCGCCCGGGGAACGGCGCGAGGATCTCACTGCGGCGGCTGGTGATCGGATCGACGACGTAGCCCAGCGACTGGCCCGGCTTCACCGTCTGGCCGAGCTGCACCTCGCCGAAGAGAAAACCACCGGCATTGGTGCGGACCCAGCTCGAATCCTGGTAGATCGGCGTGGCGTCGCCGTCCTGGCCGGCGTGGGCCTCCGATTCCAGCATGTCCATGCGGTGCATCAGCGCACGGATGGCATCGGCCGCGGGCGCGATGTGCTCTTCCTCGAGGAAGTGCGGCGCGCCGACCTCGAAGGTCACGGCCGGAATGCCGGTGCCGACGGCCGCGAGGCGCAGCATGCCGCGCGTGCCCGGGCTGTGCAGCACGAGGGTGTTGCCGAAGCCGCGAGTGAACTCCAGCACCTCGGGGTTGGTGAGGTCGGCGCGGATCTGCGGCAGGTTGCTGCGTTGGAACGAGCCGGTGTGGAAATCGACCAACGAGTCGCAGCGCCGCACGATGTCGTTGAAGAACCCGTGCGCCAGCCGCGAGGCGATGCTGCCGCTGCGCGTGCCCGGGAAGTGCCGGTTGAGGTCGCGGCGGTCGGGCAGGTAGCGGTTGTTCCGGGTGAAGCCGAAGACGTTGACGATCGGCGCCACCACGAGGGTGCCGTTGAGCCGGGTGGCGTCCACCTCATCGCCGATCCGGCGCGCGACCTCGATGCCGTTCAACTCGTCGCCGTGGATGCCGGCGATGAGGCACAGCACCGGGCCCGGCTTGGCGCCGTGCAGGACCGTGATCGGACTGGGCAGCTCGCCGCGGCCGATGCCGTCCGGCGGGCGCCAGGACAGGCGCTGGCGCGTGCCGGGCAGCACGAAGCGGTCGAGCATCTGGAACGGCGTGATCAGCTCGCCGGTGGCTTCGTCGTCCGGCGAGGTGGGCGCGGCGATCAGCCGCGGCGGCGCGGGGCCGACCGGCGTGGCGGCGCGCGGCGCTTCGGCGGGGAAATCCTGCGGCGTGGCCGCCAAGGGCGTCGCGCCCGCGAGGGCAGCCAGAGCAGCCAGGAGGGCCGTGCACAGGCGGGATCGCGAGCCGGTGCCGGCCGAGCGGCGGGCCACGGGCCTCATGCCGCGCCCTCGCCGGCGCAGCGTGCGCACACGCCGAGCACTTCGAGGTAGGACGAGGCCGGTTCGAAGCGCTGCGCGCGGGCCAGCGCGTCGAGCTGCGCGGCCAACGTCTCGTCCTCGAGCTCCTGCGCGCTCTCGCAGGCTTTGCAGATGAGGATCGGCACGACGTGCCCAGCCAGCGGGTGGTGGCAGGCGAGGAAGGCGTTGATCGAGACGAGCCGATGGATGAAGCCGTTCTCGAGCAGGAAATCCAGCGCGCGATAGACCGTCGGCGGCGCCGAGGCGCCCGGGCCACCGCGCATGCGCTCCAGCAGGTCATAGGCCTTCACCGGCTTGCCGGCCTCGGCGATCTGCTTCAGGGCCTCGGCGCGGATCGGCGTGAGGTTCAGGCCGCGCTCGCGGCAGGCCTTCTCCACCGCGCGGACGAACTCGCCCGCCCCGTGCGTGTGCAGTTCGGGGTGGGCGCAAACGTGGTCGGCGTGGGCGTGCGGTCGTTCCGTGGCCATGGGCGACAGCCTAGCGCGAAGCCCGCGGTCAGGGCGCGCGGTCGGCGATCTTCTGCAGCGCGGCGTCGATGCGCTTCAGCGCCTCGTCGCGGCCCGCGAGGTAGACGGTGTGGTCGATCGACGGCGACACCTGGGTGCCGGTGATGGCCACGCGCAGGGGCTGGGCCAGCTTGCCCATGCCGATGCCGAGCGCCGCCACGGTGTCGGCGAGGCTCTGCTGCACGGCGGCAGGCGACCACTCGGACTGCGCGGCGATGCGCGTGCGGACGTCGGCCAGCGGCGCAGCGGCGCCCTCGACGAGGTGCTTGTCGACGGCGGCGCTGTCGTACTCGGCCAGCGGCGCGTACCAGATGCGAGCGCGCTCGGCCATTTCCTTCAGGGTCTTGCAGCGCTCGGCCAGCGCGACGACGACCTCGGTCGTCTTCGGGCCGCGGGTCGGGTCCATGCCCTGATCGCGCAGGTGCCATTCAAGGTGCACGGCGGTCGCGGCCGGGTCGTCGGTCTTGAAGTAGTGCTGGTTCAGCCAGTCGAGCTTGTCGCGGTCGAAGCGCGAGGCGCTGTGGTTCACGTCCTCGACGCGGAACAGGCGGACCATGTCGGCGATCGAGAAGATCTCCTGGTCGCCGTAGCTCCAGCCGAGGCGCACGAGGTAGTTGAGCAGCGCGTGCGGCAGATAGCCGTCGTCGCGCCACTGCATCACGCTCACCGCGCCGTGGCGCTTCGAGAGCTTGGTGCCGTCGGGCCCGAGGATCATCGGCAGGTGGGCGAAACGCGGAGGCTTGGCGCCCAGGGCCTCGTAGATGTTGATCTGGCGCGGGGTGTTGTTGACGTGGTCGTCGCCGCGGATCACGTCGGTGATCTGCATGTCGAGATCGTCGACCACGACCGCGAAGTTGTAGGTCGGGAAGCCGTCCGAACGCTCGATCACCAGATCGTCGAGTTCGGTGTTGGCCCACTCGATGCGGCCCTTCACGGCATCGTGGAAGACCACGCTGCCGCCTTCCGGGTTGCGGAAGCGGATGACGCGGTTCGGGTCGTCGCGGTAGGGCGCGTTCTCGGTGCGGTACTTGCCCGAATAGCGCGGCTTGATGCCGGCCGCCATGGCGGCGTCGCGCGCGGCCTGGATCTCGTCCTTCGTCTCGTAGGCGTAATAGGCCTTGCCGGCCTGCACCAGCTCCGAGGCCACCTGGCGGTACCGCTCAAGGCGGTGGGTCTGGTAGATCGGGCCCTCGTCCGGGTTCAGGCCCAGCCAGGCCATGCCGTCGAGGATCGCCTGCACCGCTTCCGGCGTGCTGCGCTCCTGGTCGGTGTCCTCGACGCGCAGCACGAACTGGCCGCCGCGGCTGCGCGACTCCAGCCAGCAGTACAGCGCGGTGCGGGCGCCGCCGATGTGCAGGTAACCGGTGGGGCTGGGCGCGAAACGGGTGCGACAGGTCATGGGTGCGGCCGGGTCGGAAACGGGAACGCGCCGGCGGGGGGCCGGCGCGAGGGGCGCTAGTGTACGTCGAGTGGCGGGCCCCATAATCCCCACATCCCCGTCTTCACACCCAAGGCCGATCCATGCGCCTGATGCTTGCCGCCCTGCTGCTGGCCGCCCTGCCCGCCTTCACCCTGGCCGTGCCGGCCGCCGCGCCGACGCCTCCCGCGCCGACCGCGCCGACCGCGCCGACCGTCCCGATGGAGCGGGTGGCCCTCGAAACCAGCGCCGGGCGCATCGTGCTCGAACTCGACCCGGGCAAGGCCCCGCTGACGGTCGCGAACTTCCTGTCCTACGTGGAATCGGGCCACTACAACGGCACGATTTTCCACCGCGTGGTGCCCAACCTGCTGGTGCAGGGCGGGGCCTACACCCCCGACCTCCAGCCCAAGCCGGAGCGCGCCCCGGTCTCGCTGGAAGCCAGCAACGGCCTCAGCAACCTGCGCGGCACCATCGCGGCCGCCCGGCGCCCCGACACGCGAGATTCGGCCACGGCGCAGTTCTTCATCAACGTCGTCGACAACCCCCAGTTCGACCCGGTGGACCCGGCCAACGACATCGGGGCGGGCTACGCCGTCTTCGGACGCGTCGTCGAGGGCATGGACGTGGTGGACGCGATGCGCAAGGCCGAGACCGGCGCACAGGGCCCCTTCCCGTCGCGCGTACCGAACCAGGCCATCGTCATCGAGCGTGCCTTGCGCCTGCCCGGTACGGCGCAATGACGACGCTGTTCCTGTCCGACCTGCATCTCGACGAATCGCGGCCGGACACGACGACGCAGTTCGAGGCGTTCTGCGCCGGCGAGGCCCGCGAGGCCGAGGCGGTCTACCTGCTTGGCGACCTGTTCGAAGCCTTCCTCGGCGACGACGACGATGGCGAGATCGCGAACCGCGTGGCGGCGGCGACGCGCGCCCTGCATGACGCGGGCGTGCCCGTGGCCTTCATGCGCGGCAACCGCGATTTCCTCGTCGGTTCCGACTACGCGGCACGCGCCGGCTGGACCCTGCTCCCCGATCCGGCGGTCATCCTGCTGGACGGCGAACCGACGCTGCTGATGCACGGCGACCTGCTCTGCCTCGACGACGTGGCCTACCAGGGCTTCCGCCGGCAAGTGCGTGATCCGGCCTGGCAGCAGGGCTTCCTCGCCCAACCTCTGGCCGCACGTCGCGCCTTCGCCGCACAGGCCCGCGCCGCCAGCGCCGCGGCGCAATCCGGTCGCGATGAGAGCATCGGCGATGTCACGCCCGCCGAAGTCGAACGCGTCATGGCCTTCTACGGCGTGCGGCGCCTGATCCACGGCCACACGCATCGGCCCGCGATGCATTCGGTGAACCTGCCGGACGGCCGGACCGGCCAACGCATCGTGCTGGGCGACTGGTACGACCAGGGCTCGGTGCTGCGCGTCGATGCGGATGGGTTCGCGCTGAGCCGGCCGGCCTGATCGGGCCCGCCGCAGAAAGCACGCGGTCTCAGCCCGCGAAGGCGACGCCGCCGATCGGCTGCAGGCGCACGTGTTGCCCACGCGAGGGCAGCGGCTGCGCCGCGTCGAGGTCGACTTCGATCACGCCACCCTGCCCGGCGACGCTGAGCTCCACGGTGTTGCGCGCGCCGATGCGGCGCAGGCCACGCACTTCGGCGGGGAGGCCGTCGCCCTCGCCCACCACGCGCAACTCGTAGGGCCGGAGGTGCAAGCCGGCGGGCCCGAGCGCACCGCCGATGCGGCGAGCCACCGGGACGACGGCATCGATGCCGGGAACGCGGAAACCCTCGGCCACCAGCTCGCCGTCGATGCGCCCGCCGCGGCCGATGAAGTCGAACACGAAGCGGCTCCGCGGGTGGCGATACACCTCGTCCGGCGTGCCGACCTGTTCGATGCGCCCGGCGTTGAAGACCACCACGCGGTCCGCCAGCTCCAGCGCTTCTTCCTGGTCGTGGGTGACGAACAGCGTGGTGTGACCGGTGTCGTCGTGCACCTGGCGCAACCAGCGGCGCAGTTCCACGCGGACCTTGGCATCGAGCGCGCCGAAGGGCTCGTCGAGCAGCAGCAGGCGCGGCTGGATGGCCAGCGCGCGCGCCAGGGCCACGCGCTGCCGCTGGCCGCCGCTGAGCTGCTCCGGGTAACGGCCGCCATAGCCGCCGAGCTGCATGCGCTCCAGCAGCTCCTCGACGCGCCGCGCGATCTCGGCCTTCGACGGCCGCTCGCCGCGCGGCTGGCTTTCCGGCCCGAAGGCGATGTTCTCGGCGACGGTGAGGTGCTTGAACAGCGCGTAGTGCTGGAACACAAAGCCGACGCGGCGCTCGCGCAGGCTGAGCGAGGTCGCGTCGAGATCGCCGAACAGGATGCGGCCGGCGTCGACCGGCAACAGGCCGGCGATGGCCCGCAGCAGGGTCGTCTTGCCCGAGCCCGAGGGCCCGAGCAGCGCGATCAGTTCGCCGCTGTTGACGGCGAGGTCGACGTGGTCCAGGGCGACGGTGCTGGCGAAGCGCTTCGACAGGCCTTCGAGCGTGAGTTGCATGGGATGTCTCCTCAGTGCCGCGCGCCGGCGGCGAGCGCGTCGCCATGGCGGTGTTCGAGCCAGGCCTTCGCCACGAGCGTGACGAGGGCCAGCAGGGTGAGCAGGGACGCGACCGCGAAGGCCGCCTGGAACTGGAACTCGCCGTGCAGGATCTCGACCTGCAGCGGCAGCGTGTTGGTAAGGCCGCGGATGTGGCCGGACACCACCGACACCGCGCCGAACTCGCCCATCGCGCGGGCGTTGCACAGCAGCACGCCGTAGAGCAGCGCCCACTTGATGTTCGGCAGGGTGACCCGCCAGAACAGGCGGAACCCGCCGGCGCCGAGCGAGGCCGCGGCCTCCTCCTCGTCTCGGCCCTGCGACTGCATCAGCGGAATCAACTCGCGGGCGACGAAGGGAAAGGTGACGAACACCGTCGCGAGCACGATGCCGGGCGTCGCGAACAGGATCGGGATGTCGTGCGCCTGCAAACACGCGCCGAACCAGCCATGCGCGCCGAACAGCAACACCAGCACGAGGCCGGAAACGACCGGCGAGATCGCGAACGGCAGGTCGATCAGGGCCAGCAGCAGGCGCTTACCGCGGAACTCGAACTTCGTCACCGCCCAGGCAGTGGCCAGGCCGAAGACCGCGTTCAAGGGCACAGCGATGGCGGCGACGGTGAGCGTGAGCGCGATGGCGGCGCGGGTGTCGGGTTCATCGACGGCCGCCCACCAGGCCTGCACGCCCTGCGCGAACGCCTCCACCATCACGACAGCCAGTGGCAACAACACCAGGGCCGCCATCAGGCCGACGGCCAGCACGATCAGCAGCACGCGCAGCCACAGCGGTTCTTCGAGGGTACGATCAGCCATGGCGGGTCTTCCGCTGCAGCAGGCCCAGGGCCAGCAGGGTCAGGAAGCTGATGGCGAGCATCAGCGTGGCGATGCCGGTAGCGCCGGCGTAGTCGTACTCCTCGAGGCGGATCACGATCAGCAGCGGCGCGATCTCGGAGACGAAGGGAATGTTGCCGGCGATGAAGATCACCGAGCCGTACTCACCCAATCCGCGCGCGAAAGCGAGGCTGAAGCCGGTGAGGATGGCCGGCCGCAGTGGCGGGAACACCACCCGCCGCAGGATGGTCCAGCGCGACGCCCCCAGCGTGGCCGCGGCTTCCTCGAATTCCCGGGTGGCGGTTTCGAGGATGGGCTGCAGCGTGCGCACGGCGAACGGCAGGCCGATGAACACCAGGGCCAGCACGATGCCCGCCGGGCGCTGGGCGATGGTGATGCCCTGCGGTTCGAGGTAAGCCCCGACCCAACCCGTGCCGGAGTAGAGCGCGGTCAGCGCGATGCCGGCCACGGCCGTGGGCAGGGCGAACGGCAGGTCGACCATCGCATCGATCAGCCTTCGGCCCGGAAAGGGATAGCGCACCAGCACCCAAGCGATCAGCGTGCCGACGACGGACGCGATGCCGGCGGCGAGGAAGGCCGTCGAGAAGCTCAACCACAGCGCCTGCTGCACGCGCTCGCTCTGCAACAGCTGCCACCAGCCCTCGACGCCGAGATCGACGCTGCGCAACACCAGCGCCGACAACGGCAACAGGATCACCGCACCCAGCCAGGCCAGCGAGAGGCCCAGCGTGAGGCCGAATCCCGGCACCGGATCTCGCCAACGCGGGCGCGACGCCTTCCCACCGCCGGCGGCTGCCGGCGACAAAGCTTCCAATGGCGTTCGTTCGATCACGGCGCTCATCGGACTCAACGCGCGCCGGGCTGGAAGATCTGGTCGAACACGCCGCCCTCGGCGAAGTGCGTGCGCTGCGCCTGCGCCCAGCCGCCGAAGTGGGCGATATCGACGAGTTCGATCGGCTTGAAGGGCGCGAGCAGTGCCGCATCGAGCCCCTCGCGGCGCGACGGGCGGAAATGGTGCTTGGCGGCCAGCGCCTGCCCGGTCGGCGTGTACAGGAATTCGAGGTAGGCCTGCGCCACCGCGCGGGTGCCGCGGGCATCGACGTTGCGATCAACCAAGGCCACCGGCGGCTCGGCGTGGATCGACAACGAAGGCACGACCAGTTCGTACTGGTCGCCGCCGGGCTGTGCGAGCACCAGCAGGGCCTCGTTCTCCCAAGCCACCAGCACGTCGCCGATGCGCCGCTGCACGAAGGTCGTGGCCGAACCCCGCGCACCGGTGTCGAGCAGGGGCGCGTTGCGATAGATCGAACCGACGAAGGCCCGCACTTGCGCCTCGTCATTGCCATAGGCGCGCTCGGCCCACGCCCAGGCGGCGAGGTAGTTCCAGCGCGCGCCGCCCGAGGTCTTCGGGTTCGGTGTCACCACCGCCACGCCGGGCTTGGCGAGATCGCCCCAGTCGCGGATGCCCTTCGGATTGCCCTTGCGGACGAGGAACACGATCGTCGAGGTGTAGGGCGAGCTGTTGTGCGGCAGACGCGACTGCCAGTCCACCGGCAATGCCGCTGAATGCGTTGCGATGCCGTCGATGTCGCCCGAGAGCGCCAGCGTGACCACGTCGGCACGAAGCCCGTCGATCACCGAGCGCGCCTGCTTGGCTGAGCCTCCGTGCGAGGTCTGGACGCGAAGCTCTTCCCCGGTCGTCGCTTTCCACTGGGCGGCGAAGGCGGCGTTGACGTCCTGGTAGAACTCGCGGGTCGGGTCGTAGCTCGCGTTCAACAACTCGACGGTCCCGGTCGCCGCGGGAATGCCGTCGGCCGAGGGCTCCCGGTGGCAACCCGGCAAGAGCCCGGCCACGAGAGCCACCAACGGAAGGAATCGGGTGAAGGTCCGGACATGCATGCCCGACATTGCAATCCACGCCGCTCCACCCGCGGAAACGCCGGCGGGGCATGTGCTTATGCCACAGCGCGAACCGTCGGGCCGATTTCCGCCGAAATCGTCAGCGACGGCGGCCGCCCACGGCATCGAGGCTGCGGGCGCGCGCCGCATGGGCGAGGAACTGCGCGCGGCCAACATAGGCGCGCAGCGCGGATGGATCGTCGAGCGCGCCCTGTACCGCGTGGAACGCCGAAAGATCGGCGTTGCCGAGCAGGTGGTCGATGCCCTTCAGCCCATGCGCCTGAGCTTCATCGGCGATGGCCTGCGCGGTGGCGCGCAGTTCCTCCAGGGATTCGAAACGCTCGGGCGGCAGGCCGCGCAGGCGGTCCGCGGCGGCATCGAACAGCGTGTCGTTGAGTCGACGAAGGGTGTCGGCATCGCCGCCCCCCGAGGATTGAGTCGTGGCGGCGAAAAGGTCGGCGGCATCGAAGCGCATCGGAACGCTCGCTCTGGCAGGGGGGTGATCGCAGGCTAGCGCGCGTGCACGCCGGCGCCCATCGTCCTCGCGCCGGATTTGACTATTCCTGTGTGCGTTCCTGAACCTTGTTGTGATTGCTGCGAGTTCGACGGCGACGACCGCCACACGTGGGTGTTTGGCGTCGCGCCCTCAAGGCCTTCAACCCGGCGCCAGTTCACCGCGTTCGATCGCCGCGATTTCCTCGTCGTCGAAACCCGCGCGTCGGCGCGCCTCCCAGTTGAAGGGGCCCTGCACCGCGCGGCTGGCATGCGCGCGCACGAACCCTGCGAACGTCGGCCACGGCTTCAGGCCGTCGCGTTCGCACAGCCAACGGAACCAGCGCGAGCCCGCCGCCACGTGGGCCACCTCCTCGCGCAGGATCACCTCCAGCACGGCGATGCTCTCGGCATCGCCGACATCGCGCAGGCGCTCGATCAGCCCCGGCGTGACATCCAGGCCGCGCGCCTCCAGCACGCGCGGTACCAGGGCCATACGCGCGAGGGCGCTGTCGGCGGTCTTCTCGGCCATTTCCCACAGACCGTTGTGCGCATCGAAATCACCGTAGGCGTGGCTGAGTTCGGCGAGTCGCGCGGCCAGCAACTGGAAATGCCGCGCCTCGTCGTCGGCGGTGCGGACGAAATCGGCGGCGAATTCCGCAGCCACGTCGGCCGGGAAATCCCGGAACCGGTAGACCGAATCCCACGCGAGGTCGACGGCGTTGAGCTCGATGTGCGCGATGGCGTGCAGGAACGCGGCACGGCCGGCGATGCTGCCGAGCCCGCGCTTCGGCAGGTGCTTCGGATGCACCAGCCGCGGCCGCTCGGGACGACCGGGGAAACGGATCGGTTCCGGCGGTGGCGCATCGGCTTCGGGCGGCAACGCGCCGGCGAAGAAGGCCGCCGCGTAGGCGCGGGTCTTGGCGCACTTGGCCTGCGGGTCGGCGGTGGCGAGGCAGGCGGCCGCCGCGGCATAGAGGCCGGACGCCGAAGCGGTCGGCATGGCATCGAGCACCGGCGTCACATCCCTGCTCCGCCGACGCGATCAGCCACGCGCGGCCTTGGCCGCGTCGCTGCGCTCACCCTTCAGCGCGTCGAAGTAGCCCTCGGCCACGCCGGTGACGTAATCACCGGAGAAGCAGGAGGTGTCGAAGCTGGCGATGCGGTTCTTCGGGCCGGAGACGGCCGTCTCGAGGTCCGGCAGGTCCTGGTAGATCAGCCAATCGCTGCCGAGGTGGCGCTGGATCTCTTCCTCGGTGCGGCCATGGGCCACCAGCTCCTCGGCGGCCGGCATGTCGATGCCGTAGATGTTCGGGTGCCGCACCGGCGGCGCGGCGGAGGCAAGGTAGACCTTCTTGGCCCCGGCCTCGCGCGCCATCTGCACGATCTGCTGGCTGGTGGTGCCGCGCACGATGGAGTCGTCGACGAGCAGCACCACGCGGTTGCGGAACTCCAGCGGGATCGGGTTCAACTTGCGGCGCACCGACTTCGTGCGCAGCTCCTGCCCCGGCATGATGAAGGTGCGGCCGACGTAGCGGTTCTTGACGAAGCCCTCGCGGTACTTCACGCCGATGACGTTGGCGATTTCCAGCGCGGCGTCGCGCGAGGAATCGGGGATCGGGATGACGGTGTCGATGTCGTGGTCCGGGCGCAGGCGCAGGATCTTCTCGCCGAGCTTCTGGCCCATGCGCATGCGCGCCTTGTGCACCGAGACGTTGTCGATCATCGAGTCCGGCCGCGCGAAGTAGACGAACTCGAAGATGCAGGGCGCGAAGCGGCCCGGTTCGGCGACGACCTCGGCGTGCAGCTGGCCGTCGGCGGTGACCACGATCGCCTCGCCCGGCTTCACGTCGCGCACCAGCTTGAAGCCCAGCAGGTCGAGCGCGACCGACTCGGAGGCAACGGCGTACTCGTCGCCTTCAGGCGTCTCGCGCTTGCCGAGCACCAGCGGGCGGATGCCGTTCGGATCGCGGAAGGCGACGAGGCCAAGGCCCAGCACCAGCGAGACGATGGCGTAGCCGCCCTTGCAGCGACGGTGCACGGCCCCAACGGCCGCGAGCGCCGAAGCCGGCGTCAGGGCGCCGCGCTCGGCCAGCTCGTGGGCCAGCACGTGCATCAGCACTTCGGAATCGGACTCGGTGTTGACGTGGCGGCGGTCCTGCTCGAACACCTCGCGGCGCAGGGCCTCGGTGTTGATGAGGTTGCCGTTGTGGGCCAGCGCGATGCCCCAAGGCGCGCCGGTGTAGAACGGCTGCGCCTCGTCGGAGCCGGCCGAGCCGGCGGTCGGGTAACGGCAATGGCCAATGCCCATGCGCCCGGTGAGCTCGCGCACGCCGTCGTTCGCGAACACATCGCTGACGAGGCCCGTGCCCTTGTGCAGGCGGAAACGCGAACCGTCGACGGTCGCGATGCCGGCGGCGTCCTGGCCACGGTGCTGGAGCACGGTCAGGCCGTCGTACAAACGCGCCGCGACGTCGCTACGGCCGACGATGCCGATGATTCCGCACATTCAGTTGGACTCCGGGTTCGGATGCTGGGTGTTGGCGGGGTCGCCCGATGGCGCATCGAGCGCCGAAGCGCCCACGCGCGCGGGGTCGGTCGCAGCCGGGGCGGCCAACCCAGCCTGCGAGGCCCACTGGCGAAGCATGGGATTGCCTTCCTGCGGCATCACGCCGAGCCACTGCGCGGCGTGGGCGATGTCGAGACCGGCGATCGGCGGCAACGCGCTGGCGGAAGCGCCGCCCGACGCGTCGGCAGCGTCCGACATGGCGGCATGGCCGTCGCTGGCCATCGACGGCAGCGCATTCAGGGCCGGGGCGGCAAAGGCCACGAGTTCGGAACCGTCGGGCAACTGCGCGACGATCCAGCCGGCGGGCACGGTGAACACCGGCATCAGCGCGGACTCGCGCCAGAGCGTGGCCCGCGACCACGGGGTGAACGACACCAGCAGCACCACGGCGAGCACGATGGCGTAGCCGCGCGCCGCGCCGAAGGCGAAGCCCAGCATCCGGTCGGTGCCGGAGAGCCCGGCCCCATGCAGCAGGGTGCGCAACAGCCACACGGCGATGTTCCCGACCACCACGACGAGGGCGAAGGTCGCGCCGTATCCCGCCAGGGCGCGCAGCAACGGGGTTTCGATACCGGTGAATTCAGCCGCGGCGACATCGCCGAAAGCGACGGTGAGCCAGAGCGCCGCCACCCAGACCAGCAGCGACAGCACTTCGGTCAACATGCCCCGGATCGCGCCGAGAACTGCCGAGAGCCCGATGACGACGAGGATGGCGGTGTCGAGGCCGGTCACGGGTGCGGAACGACGATCCCGGACACGCCGAGCTTGCCGGCGGCGTCCGACTTGATGCGTTCCGCTTCGGCACGGTCGGCCGCGGGCCCGAGGCGCACGCGCCAGAGGGCGCCGTTGGCGGTGGGCACGCGCTGTTCGAACGCGGCGAATCCGGCCGCACGGGCGCGGGCCACGAGCGCCTGCGCATCGCCCTGGCTGGCGAAAGCGCCCAGCTGCACGGCGAAGCCGCTGGCACTCACGGTGGCGCGCGGGGCCTCCGCGGCGGGACGCGGCGCGGTGGCAGCTGCCTGCGGTGCCGGCGCTGGCGCGGCGTCGCCGGTGGCGACGGCAGCGGAACCGGAAATAGCGGCCGTGCGCACGCGGGCAGCTTCGGCAGCGGCGCGGTTGGCGAACGGGCCCACCTTCACGCGGGTCGCGGACTGGCCGTTGACCTGCGTGGCTTCGGTGTAAGCCGGCAGGCTGGAAGACTTCAGCCGGGCGACCAGCGCATCCGCATTGGCGCGGTTGCCGAAGGTGCCGGCCGTGACGCTGTAGTCGCCCGCGGCCACGGCGGCCGGCGCCACGGGCGCAGGGGGCGGGGCGACCGGGGCGACCGGGGCGACCGGGGCGGGCGGCGCCGGTGCGACGGGTGCCGCAGCAGGCGTTGCGACCGTCGGGGCCGGGGCCGGCGTCGGCAAGCCAGTGGCGGCGTCGACCGGCACCGCGGTAGTGGCGTCGACCGGCACCGCGGTGGCGGCGTCGAGGGCATCGACACGAGGCGCGACGTTGGCCGTCGCATCGACGGTGGCGAGCGCGTTCGGGTCGGCCGGATCGGCGGCCGTCACGCCTTCGGCCACCGGGGTCGGCGCCGCGACCGGTGGGCCCAGCGGGATTTCGCGGGTGACGAATTCGCCGTCCGGCGCGTCCGGCACGGTGATCGGCACTTCGGCCGCATCGGCGGCGCCTTTCGACTCGGGGCCGATGACGATCATCGGGATGAAGATCACCGCCAGTGCACCGAGCACCAGCGCACCGATGAGGCGCTGCTTGACCTTGACGTCCATCGAGGTTCCGAACGGAGGGGACACGGAATTATAGGCGGTCACCCCGCTGCCGCCCCAGCTAGACCGCGGGCCGGGGTTCAGGCAAGGGCGCCCGCCAGCGCGGCCACGGTGTGGAAACTGCCGAAGACGAGGACCCGCCCGCCCTCACCTGCCGCGTCGCGCGCCGCCGAGAGTGCGTGATCGAGGGCCCCGTGGGTGTGGACCGTCGTCGCTCCGCCCGCACGGACACGAGCTTCGAGCGCCGCGACCGGCAGGCCCCGCGAGCCGGCGTCGGTGATCGGGCCAAGGTGCCAGGCGGCGATGTGCGGCAGCAGTGCGGCCACGACGCCTTCGATGTCCTTGTCGCCGAGCGCCGAGAACACCGCCATCGTCGGCTTCGGGTTCGCCGCCAGCCACGCGGCGAGCTGGCGCGCACCCTGCGGGTTGTGGGCGACGTCCGCGACGACCTCGGGCGATTCGCCGATCACTTGCAGGCGACCCCGCACACGCGCCTCCGCCACGCCATGGGCGAAGGCCTCGTCGGGTATCGCCAGCGGCGACGCGCGCAGGGCGGCGACCGCAGCGGCGGCGTTGTCGACCTGCACGGGCGCCGCCAGCGCCGGGTACGGCAGGTCGAGCTGGAAGCCCGGCTCGCGCCACACCCAATGGTCGTCGAAGCGGTCGACGAGGTAGTCGCTGTGGCCGCGGATGGCGATGGTGCCCAGCGCGTAGGCACGGCGCAGCACGCTGCTGGGCGGGTCCTTCTCGCCGAACACGGCGATCTTACCGGCGCGCAGGATGCCGGCCTTTTCCGCACCGATGCTCTCGCGGTCGGGGCCGAGGTAGTCCATGTGGTCGAGGTCGACGGTGGTGATCACCGCCACGTCGGCGTCGACGAGGTTCGTCGCGTCGAGGCGGCCGCCCAGTCCCACTTCGAGAATCGCAAGGTCGAGCCCGGCGCGCTCGAAGAGGTCGAAGGCAGCCAGCGTGGCGTACTCGAAGTAGGTGATCGGCGTGTCGCCGCGGGCGGCGTCGATACGCTCGAAGGCCCCGACGATCGCGTCGTCGGCCGCGTCGACGCCATCGATGCGGATCCGTTCGTTGAAGCGCCAAAGGTGCGGCGAGGTGTAGGTGCCGACGCGCAGGCCGGCCGCACGGGCGATGGCTTCGAGGAAGGCCACCGTGCTGCCCTTGCCATTGGTGCCGCCGACGGTGACCACGACCGGTGCGGGCTTCGGCGCAAGGCGCATGGCCCCGGCCACAGCGCGCACCCGTTCGAGGCCCATGGCGATGGCCTGCGGGTGCTGCTGCTGGATGCGGAGAAGCCAGTCGGAAAGCGGAAGCGGCATGGGTTCACGGGAGCGGAGCGGGCGTCCATTATCGCCGCTGCCCTCCCCTGTTCGCCGGAACCGCATGGCTTCGACCGCTCCGCCCCTGATCCTCGGCTCGATGCGCTTCGGCGACTGGGGCGCACGCCTCGCACCTGCCGAGGTGGCGCGCCTGCTGGCCGCCGCCCTCGACCTCGGCATCGACACGCTCGACCTCGCCGACATCTACGGTGGCCACACGACGAACGCGCTGGTCGGCGCCGCGCTGCGCCACGACCCGTCGCTGCGCGCCCGCCTGCATCTGCTGGCGAAGGTCGGCATCGTGATGCCCGATAGCCCCGGCAACGGCCGGCGCGTGCAGCACTACGACCTCTCGCCCGCGCATCTGGAAGCCGCACTCGCTGCGAGCCTCCGCGACCTCGGCGTGGGGCGGGTCGACACCCTGATGCTGCATCGCTTCGACCCCGGCCTGGACGTCGATGCCGTCGCCGGCTGGCTCGCGGTGCACCGCGAACGCGACACCGTGCGCGACTTCGGGGTCTCGAACTTTCCCGCGGCTGCGCTGCCGCTGTTCACCGGGAAGCTCGCGCCGTCCAGCCACCAGATCGAACTCAGCCCCGCCGCGTCGCAGGCGCTCGACGACGGCACCCACGCCGCCAGCCGCGCCACCGGTGCCGAGGTTCAGGCCTGGTCGCCCCTCGGCGGCGGCGCCCTGCTGGCCGACAACGATCGCGGCCGAGCGCTGGACGCGATCGCCGGCGACTTCGGGCTCGACCGCGCCAGCCTGCTGTTGCGCTGGGTGGCCAGCCTTCCCGCCACCCGCGTCGTGCTCGGCACGACGCGAGCCGAACGACTCGCCGACGCCGTGGGCGCGGTCGAACGGCCGCTGCCGGCGGACGCGTGGTACGCCGTTTGGCAGGCCGCGCGCGGCAAGCCGGTGCCTTGATCGGCTGCGGCCGCAAGCCCACGAATTCAAGGCGCGATGGGCCGCCCTTCGGTCGCGCTGCGCAACAGGGCCTGCGCCAGGCGCGTGGTGTCGCGGGTTTCGGCCCAGGTAGGCCAGTGCGGCCTTGGCTCCTCACCGCGCGCCAAGGCCGCGAAGGCCTCGGCCTCCAGAAGAAACCCGTTGCCTTGGGGCACCGGCTCACGCCGGCTGTCGTAGCCCTCGGCCACCTCGACCCAATCCTGGCCGGGCCCGACGTGGTTGAAAAACCCACTGGCCAGCGTGCTCTCAGTGCCGACGATGCGCAGGTGCCGGTGCGGCACCGCATCGAACCAGCACTGCAACGTGGCCATCAGGCCGTCGTCCCAGACCAGCACTGCGGCCAAAGCACGATCGACCCCCGTGCCCCCCCACGCGGCGCTGGCCTGTACGGTGGCAGGAAGACCACCGGCTAGAGCCCGTATCAGGCTCAGCGGGTAGACGCCTACATCCCACAAGGATCCACCGCCAAGCGCCGGGTCCAGTCGAATGTCGGCGTCGCGCCGCAGCGTGAAGCCGAACATCCCCGAGAGCTGCCGCAAGCGCCCGATCTGGCCGCCGCGCACGCGCGTCAGCAGGTCAAGGGTCTGTGGCTGGAACCGGTAAGGAAATGCCTCCATCACCACGCGGCCTGCCGCATCGGCAGCCGCCCGCAAGCGATCCACGTCATCCACGCTGAGCGCCATGGGCTTTTCGCACAGCACGTGCTTGCCCGCGGCCAGCGCGCGCAGGGCCCAAGGCACGTGCTGGTCGTTGCTCAGGGCGATGTAGACGGCATCGATCTCGGCATCGCCCAACAACGCGTCGTAATCGGGCCGGACACGCGGCACGCCATTCGCCTGCGCGAAGGCCGCGGCGCGTTCGGCGCTGCGGCTGGCCACCGCGGTGACGTGCAACGCGGTCGATGGCGCCACACCTTGGCAGAACGAGGCGGCGATGCGTGCAGCGCCCAGGACGCCGATGCGAAGGACGGGATTCATGACGGGCTCATGGCGCGGAGGACGTTCAAACCGCCTGCATGGTGAAGCCGTCGGCCAGGGGGCGGTCAAGCACGTGCCGCCCCCCCCGGGGCGAGGTCGATACCAAGCGGATCTTCCGGCGCGAGCGCGAGCGCGGCCCCAAGCGGCCGTCAGGGCTGGCAGCCCTGCGTGCGCTGCTGGCTGTCCAGCATGCTCAGCGTGTCGGTGGCATTCCACGTACCCGGCACGCCGTTCGCGAACGCCGCACTCACCGTGATGCCCGTCAGACGGCCACCGCCGATCGTCCGCTGCAAGCTGCCCACCCGCGTCCGCGTCGGTGAACCCGTCCGCTCGCAGGTCGGGCAGAAGCCCGTCAGCTGGTCCAGCCCCAGACTCGCCGTGCCCGCCGTGCTCGGGCCGTCTTCCGCCACCAGGAACCGCGCCACACCCCTCGCGTCGTACACGAACGTCGCATAGAACTCGTACGGGCCCGGGCTCGTCAGCACCTGCGCGCTGTACCCCGTCCCGCTCCGCGCCGGGTCGAAGTAATGCTGGCTGATGTCCGCCGGCGCACCGGCGATGCTCGGGCAGCCCCGACCAAACGCACTGAACGCCTCGCTGCCCATTTGCCCGTCCAGCGTGTAGCTGAAGGTGAAGGCATCCGCACCCGTCGGCGTGGCTGTCGCCTCGCCCACCTCCGTCAGGAAGCGGCTGCCACCCACCCAGGTGCCACGGTAGATCCCACCCCGCCAGATCCCGTTGCCACCCGGCGCCGGACCCTGCAGGTAGTACCACGTCGGCGTGCTGTCTTGCAGGTAGGTGTACCACAGGCCCGCCCACTCGCCCCCCGCCGGGTAAAGGAACAGCCCGTGCCCGGACCGGCCGGTGTTGTAGTAGCCGCCCGGCCGAACCACCGGGGCCGTGCCAGTCACCGTCGCCCGCATCACCACCGTCGCCGACGACGCCGTCAGGTTCACCGGCGTCACGTACCAGCGGCCGGCCGCCGGATTCGCCACCGTCACGCTCTCGTTACCGCCCGGCGTGGTCCCGCTCGCCTGCGCCTGGTTCCGCGGCGGTGCCAAGGCCACGCCCGGCACCGCACTTCCCGCCACCGGCGCCGGCACGCGGGCCAGGTACACGTCCACGTTCGATGCGCTCGCGGTCGTCACCGCCAGTTGCGTCGCCCCCGCCGGAACGTCGATGAACGACTGCTCATGGCTGCCGTTTCCCGCCAGACGGAGCGTGCGGTCCTCGCCACTGACCAGAGCCAGCGCACTGCTGTCGTTCGCATTGCGCGTGAGCTTCACCGGGAACACCGCCTGCGTGGCGCCCGACAGCTGCATCTGCACGTAGCCCACGCGGGATTCGCCGTTGAGCAGCGTCGGGTCGTCCCACTGCACCCGCAGGGGGAAGGCCGCGCCGGCTGGAAGAATCCCCGGCGCCGTGGTGACCAGGCTGCTGTCGCTCGGCAGCAAAGGAACCTCGTAACGGAACAAACGACCCGTCTGCGCCGAGGCCCCGCGGTTGTGCAGCATCGCCCAGTACCGGCCCGTGCCACCGGCAGGAACGGTGATCAGCAGCTCGCAGCGCTCGCCCGACGCGCTCATCGCCGAAGTGCAGCGCAGTTCGTTCTCCGACGGCTGACCATCGCCGTTGAGGTCTTCGCCAAGGTACAGGTCGACATCCCCACCCAGACCCGAGGCCTCGGCGAACACCTGCCATGCCAGCGCCGAGCCCGAACGACCGGCCAGCGTGCCGGCCACGTGCGCCGTGCCCACGCGCCCGTTGTCCCACGGCGTCTGCGGCACCGCATCCACACCCAAAGAGAGATCACCCACCACCGGCGCCGACAGTGACGATGCCGCGAACTGCACGCCGGGCAAGGCGCGAAGGCCTGACAGCGTTACGTCGACGAAGCCGCGCTGCGCCGGCACCGTCAGGTTGATCGGCAACTGGTTGGCGAAGAAAGCCCAGACCACCTCGGCGAACTCGATATCGCGGCTCTGGATGCCCGTCGCCGGGTTCGGCGCCACCAGCACGGTGCGGCTGGGGGTGGTGTGGCCGGCACCGTTGAGGCGCCACCACTGCAAGGGCGTGGCACCGGCGTAGTCAAAGCGCTGCGCGGGGCCGCCGTCGTTGCCATCGATCTCGACCGTGGCCTGCGTCGGCACCACGCCCTGCAGGCCATTGATCTGCAGCCAACGGTCGCGCGTCGCTTCGGCCGAGATGACGCGGCCGCGGTTGCAGTTGCCTCCCAGGTTGGCGACACAGCCGCCGTTCCATGGCATCTGCAGGTCGGCATCGCCATGCAGGATCAGGATCGGCAATGCCCGGCTCGGGCCGCTGGTGCAGGCGCCGGGCTTGGGCGTGAGCGGCAGGCTGCCCGATCCCGTGGCGACGGCGCCAACGCGGTCGGCGTGGTGGAACGCGAAGGCATGCGTCATCTGCGCGCCGTTCGACCCGCCCGTCATGAACAACCGGCGGCGGTCGAGGCCGTACTCGGTGCCGATGCGCTGCACGAGGGCGTTGAGGAAGCCGACGTCATCGGCGTTGCTGGCCACGTCGTTGTCGGCCCGGCAATCGACCCAGCCCACCTTCCCGGTGGCGTCGGCCGCCGGAAGCCCGCCGGGGTAGACGACGACGAAGCCCTCGCGGTCCGCCACGGTGCGGAACACCGACAGGGGGTGGTTGCCGGTCAGCGCGACATCCAAGCCCTCACCGCCGCCGCCGTGCAACACGAAGACCACGGCCCGCGGCGCGGTGAGGCCGGCAGGCACATGCACCCGGAACTGGCGCACCACGCCGTTGACCGTGATCGCCTGGTCGCTCAGCCCTGCCGGGTAGGGGTTCTGCGCCCGAAGCCCGCTGCCGGGTATCGCGAGCAGGGCGAGGAACAGGGCAAGGACGACGCTCGCGACGAGCGTGGGCTGCGGCCGCCGCGGCCGGGAGGAGTCGAGAAAGCGCATGGGCATCCAGAGAGAGAAGACTTCCTCACACAACGCATCATCCGTTCGGTGGTTGACCGGCGCACCACGTCTGGCAAGCGCCGGCGAGTGCTCTCGAGTGAATGGCGCGTTCTTCACCTCTTGCACAAATTGCACGATAGGCGCAGATTGGCCCTGCGGCATGCCTTGCCGCGTGAGGTGCCCGCCATGAAGCCCCAGGTCCGCGACCACGCCGCGTCCTACGCCCTCGAACCCCTGCCTGCCACCACGGTGCGCCGCGACTGGGCCACCGCGAAGGACCGGCTGCGCGCCAAGGGCGTGCTCGCCCTGACCACGCACGACCGCGTGGAGGCCGTGCTGCTCGACCCCGCCGCCTACGAGGCCCTCGTCGCCCGCGCCGAGGCCGCCGACCAGGCCCTGCTCGACGGCCTGACCCGCCGCTTCGACGAGCGCTTGGCCGCGCTGGGCACGCCCGAAGCCGGCGACCGCCTGCGCGGCGCCTTCGCCCGCGAGGGCCGCATCGACACCCCGCCGCGCGCCGGGAACGCGTTCTGAACCCGAGGCCGGTGATCTACGTCCTCGCCGGCGTCAATGGCGGGGGCAAGAGTTCGCTCGGTGGCGCCGTGCTGCGCGAGGCCGGCATGGCCTGGTTCAACCCGGACGACTGGTCGCGCGCGCTGCAGGCCACCGGCCGGCCGCGCGAGGTCGCCGATGCCGAGGCTTGGGCCGAAGGCCAGCGCCGCCTCAAGGCCGCGATCGCCGCCGACCGCTCTTTCGCCTTCGAGACCACGCTGGGCGGGCGCTCCGTCACCGCGACGCT
This sequence comes from Silanimonas sp., assembly GCF_027531545.1. Taxonomy (GTDB): domain Bacteria; phylum Pseudomonadota; class Gammaproteobacteria; order Xanthomonadales; family Xanthomonadaceae; genus Silanimonas. The sequence goes on from NZ_JAPZSC010000006.1 coordinate 561,141, forward strand.
GGTCGAGGCCGCGCGCACGCACGACGTGCTGGTCTGGTACGTCGGCCTCGACAGCGTGGCGCGCCACCTCGAACGCGTGGCGCTGCGCGTGCGACACGGTGGCCACGACATCCCCGCCGCGAAGATCCGCGAGCGCTGGCTCGGCTCGATGGCCAACCTCGTGCGGCTCGTGCCGCACGCGGCCGGCATCCAAGTCTTCGACAACTCGACCGCGGTGCCCGAAGGCGAGCCGCTGCGCGCGCCCCGCCTCGTGGCCGTCATCGAGGCCGGGCGGCTGCGCTGGCCGCCGCCCGATGCGCTCGACCGGGTGCCGCGCTGGGCAGTGCCGGTCGTGGAGGCGGGGTTGGGTTGAACTACAACGCCCGATGCACCGCCTCGCCGAACAGCGCGGTGTGGTGGGCGCAATCGTTGAGCCGCACCACCTCCAGCCGCTCGACGCTGGGGCCTTCGAGCAGGTTCAGCGTGGTCGGCGCTTGCCGGAAGCCCCAGACCTTCGACAGCGGGATGCCCAGCAGGCGGCACAGCAGCACGCGGTTCACCGCATCGTGCGCGACCAGCAGCAGGGTGTCGTCGTCGCCAAGCCCCTCGCAGGCGCGGGCGAAGCCACGCCACGCCCTCTCCAGCACCACCGGCAGCGATTCACCACCGGGGCCGGGCATCAGCACCGTCTCCGGCGCCTCGCGCCACGCGGCGAGCCGCTCGCCGTCCTCGGCGCGGATCTCGCTGGCGAGCTTGCCTTCCCAGGTGCCGTGGGCGATTTCCATCAGCTCGGCATCGAGGCCCAGCATCGCGGCGCGCGCCTCACCCAGCGCGACTTCCGCCGTGCGCCGCGCCCGCGACAGCGGCGAGGCCACCGCGCGAGTGATGCGGACATCGGCCAAGCGCTCCGACAGAAGAGCCGCCTGCCGCTCCCCCACCGGGGAGAGCGGGATGTCGATCTGGCCCTGGTAGCGGCCTTCGGCGTTCCACGGGGTTTCCCCGTGACGTGCAAGCAGGACGCGCATGGCTCAGACCTGCTGCAGCGAGAGCACGCCGGGGATGGCGCGCAGGGTGGCGAGGTGGGCGTCGTCCATTGGACGGTCCAGCGTGATCGCCGCGCGGGCCTGGCCGTCGCCGGCCGCGCCGAGCGCGAAGTTCACGATGTTGATGCCCGACGCACCGAGCTGGCTGCCAACGGTGCCGATCATGCCGGGGCGGTCCTCGTTGCGCATCAGCAGCACCGGGCAGAGCGGATCGAACTCGATCTCGACGCCGTCGAAGCGCACCACGCGCGGGCCGCGGTGCAGCGTGGCCTCGATCTCACGCGTGCGCTCCTGGCCGTCGTCGGTGACGCCGGTGATGCGCACGCGCAGCAGGCGGTCGAACCCGTCGCCGTCGCCGCCCACGGTCTCGGCCACCGTGAGGCCGCGCGCCGCGGCTTCGGCCAGCGCGTTCACCGGCGTGACGCGGCCCGAGGCCGTGCCCAGCACCGCCGCAGTGAGCAGGCGCGTCAGCGGCTTGGCATCGAGCTTGTCGGTGCGGCCGGCGTAGGTGATGTCGAGGCGCGTCGGCGCCGGCACCAGGCGCACGGCGAGCTTGCCCAGCGCCGTCATCAGCGGCATCCACGGCCCGATCTCGCGGGCGGCTTCGGCCGTGAGCGGCGGCAGGTTGACGCAGCCCGCGACCGCGCCGGTGTTGATGAAGTCGATGATCTGGCGGGCGAGGATGGTGCTGACGCCCTGCTGCGCTTCCGAGGTGCTGGCGCCGAGATGCGGCGCGAGCACCATCTTCTTGCAGGCGCGCAGCGGCGAGTCCTCCGGCAGCGGCTCGGTGGCGAAGGTGTCGAGGCCGGCGCCGGCGAGGTGGCCCTCGTTGACCAGCTTCAGCAGCGCGTCCTCGTCGATCAGGCCGCCGCGCGCGGCGTTGATCACGTAGGCGCCCTTCTTCATCTTCGCCAGCTTCTCGGCGCTGAGGATGTTGGTGGTTTCCTTGGTGCGCGGGATGTGCAGGGTGATGACGTCGGCCCAAGCCAGCAGGGCGTCGAGGTCCATCAGCGGCACCGCACTCTTGGCGGCCGCGTTGGGCGGCAGGAAGGGGTCGAACGCAGCCACTTCCATGCCGATGCCACGCGCCTTGCGGGCCACCGTGCCGCCGATGCGGCCGAGGCCGATCACGCCGAGGCGCTTGCCCTCGAGCTCGAAACCGGTGAGGCCGCTCTTCGGCCACTGGCCGGCCTTCATGCCGGCATCGGCGGCGGGCACGTGGCGGGCCAGCGAGAACAGCAGGGCCAGCGCCTGCTCGGCGGCGGCCAGGGTGTTGCCGTCGGGCGCGTTCATCACCGCGACGCCGCGGTCGGTGGCGGCCTCAACATCGATGGTGTCGACGCCGGCGCCGGCGCGACCGATCACGCGCAGGTGCGTGGCGTGGACGAGGGCCTCGGCCGGCACCTTGGTGGCCGAGCGGACGATCAGCACGTCGACGTCAGCCAGGGCGCGCGACAGCGTGCCGGGGTCTTTGATGGCGTCGACGGTCTTGACCGACCAGCCGGCGTCGCGGAACAGGGTCAGGCCGTCTTCGTGGATACCGTCGCAAGCAAGAACGCGCATGGAGCACTCCGTGGGTGAAGGGAAACGTCGGGAACAGGCGAACCGGCCAAGGCGGCCAGAACGGGGAGGGATCGACGGAAACCCACGGAAAACGCGCCACCGCGACGGCGCATGAGGCTCAACACAGCGGTGGCAGGGCGACGGTGCAAGGACCAGTAAAGCATCGGTTGCACGGTCAGGAGACGGGGCGTCATACGCATGGGAGTCCTGAGCAGCCCGTGCAGACTACCTGCCGGAAGGCCGGCTGTGAACCCCGGGACCGATGCGCCGGGCCTGCATACGGTTTCAGCCGGCCGGCGCGGGTTCATCCGCGATTCGGCGCAACGCCCCTAGCCTGCGCCGGCCTTCACACGGAGACCCCCGATGCGCCTGTCACTCACCCTCGCCCTGCTTGCCGCCCTCCCCTTCGCCGCCCACGCCGAGGACACGCGCAGCTGGTCGGGAACGGCCGAATTCGGCCTCGCCATCGCCAGCGGCAACGCCGACAGCGAAACGATCAACGGCAAGTTCGCCTTCCTTCGCGAGGAGGACCGCTGGTTCTACGGCATCAACGCCGCCGCGCTGCGCGCCGAATCCGACGACCAGCTCTCGGCCAACCGCTACGAGGCCGGCCTGAAGCTCGGCTACGACTTCACCCCGCGCGCCTACCTGTTCGGCACGCTGCGCCACGAGAACGACGACTTCGCCTCGTACGAGTACCAGAGCATCGCGTCGCTCGGTATCGGCTACCGCTTCATCGACCGCGAAGCCACCTCGCTGCTCGCTGAAATCGGCCCGGGTGCACGCCGCTTCCAGCCGATTGACGCGCTGGTCGGGACGCCGCCGGTGCTCACCTCGTTCGATGCCGAGACCAACGCGATCGTCCGCGGCTCGCTGGACTTCAAGCACCAGCTCACCGCGAACACCGCGCTCACCAACCTGCTCCTCGCCGAATCGGGCGGCGGCTCGACCTTCGTGCAGAACGACCTCGGGGTCGCCGTGCAGATGAGCGAGCGCTTCGCCCTGAAGGCGGGCTACCAGGTGCGCCACACCACCGAGGTCCCGGTGGGCATCGAGAAGACCGACACCCTGTTCACCACGAACCTCGTCGTCGGCTTCTGATCAGTCTTTCTTCGGCGACCACTCGAGCGTGATCGCGATCTCGCGGCCACGCTTGAACTCGCGGATGTTGATGTTGCCCTGCTGGAACTCGACCGACGGGTCCAGCAGGTTGCGCAGGCGCACGCGGCTCGACCAGTCGCGGGCGAACTGCCACTTCCAATTGAAGTCGAGCTGGCCGGCCGGCTGCTCGTAGACGTCCGGCTGGGTGTCGATGCCGACCTGCACGATGCGCTCGCCGGCCATGTTGAACGAGAGCGCCGTCTCGTGCGTCCCCTCCGGGCTGCTGTAGCCCAGCTGCAGGTTGGCGACGTAGGGCGACTGTCCTTCCAATGGACGGTTCAGGTTGGTGCTGACGCCCGCGCGCGTCCGGTCGAGCACGATCTCGGAGTCGATCCACGAATAGTTCGCAGCGATGAACCAGTTGGCCATGTCGACGTCGCCGAACCAGCCATCGGCCCAGCCCATGCGCTGGAAGTAGTCGATCTCGATGCCCTGGTTGGTGGCCGACTCGGCGTTGGCCAGCGTCTGCAGCAGCGAGCCGGTGGCCGGCAGCAGCAGCTTCTCGATCGGCTTGTCGAATTCCTTGCGGAACAGCGCCACCGACAGCGACTCGTCGGCCGAGAAGTAGTACTCCCAGCGCAGGTCGATGTTGGTGATCTTCGCCGTCTCGAGGTCCGGGTTGCCGAAGGTCAGGATGTCGAGGATCGGGTCGAGGAACGGCGCCGGCGACAGCTCGCGGAAATCCGGGCGCGAGAGCGTGCGGCTCCAGCCGAAGCGCAGCTGCTGGGCGTCGTCGATCATCCAGGTCGCGCCGAAGCTCGGCAGCACGTCGCTCTCGTCGAGGCGGCTGTCGATGCGCTGGTTGGCCTGCAGCACCGAGAAGGTGCTCACCGACTGCTCGTTGGTCTCGTAACGGGCGCCGGCATTGATGCGGAAGCGGTCATTGAAGCTGACGTCGACGCCGAGGCCGACGTAGTCGATGCGCTGCTCGGCCACGTAATTGTCGGTGGCGGCGGTCACTTCCTGCAGCACGAAGCCGTTGGGGCCGATGTACTGCGGCACCAGCATCTGGCCGAGACCCGGCAGCCCGATCACTTGGTTGACGAGGTTGGCGTCATTGAAGCGGAACCCGAACCCGTAGCGGCGGATGTAGCTGTCGCGGTCGCGCAGGGTGCGGCCGGCATTGAGGTCGACGGTGCCGTAGGTGGCCCCTTCGTTGAAGGCGAACGGCGCCTTGAAGCCGAGGTCGAGCGAACGCGAGTCGTCGTCGAGGTTGGCCCAGGTCTGTTCATTGCTCTCGCCGAACTGCGACAGCGTGCGGCGGCCGCTGTCGTCGACATTGAAGCGGAACTGGCGGGTGTTCGGCGCATAGCGACGGGCGGCGGCATCGGTGTACTGCCAGTCGAAGTCGGCCATCTCGGCGAAGAACGGGATGCGGTGCTGGCCGGCGAGCTGGTGGCTGAGCAGCGAGTTCTCGACCCACTCGAGGCGATAGCGCTGCAGCTGCTGGGCGTCGATGGTGCCGGTCTCCTCGCGGGCCTCGTCCTCGGTCTGGCGCAGGAGCATCGAGGTCAGCGTGAAGCGGTGGTCGCTGCCGAGCTCGAGGCCGAGCACGCTGAACGCCGACAGGTCGACTTCACGCGTGGTGCCCATCAGCTGCGTTTCGTCGCGGATGACGAGGCCGGCGTTGCTGGCCTGCAGGTAGCGGCGCGTCTCCTCCTGCGTGTCCCACTGCTGCGAATAGCGCACCGAACCGAGCATGCCGAAGCGCACGTCGTCGGCAAGTTCGAAGCGCTGGCCACCGGCGATCGAAGCACCGAGGTCGGGACCGATGTCGGCCACGTAGGGGTCGTAGCTGCTGTTGCCGGCCAGGCGTTCGCCGACGGCCTCGATCTGGGCCGGCGTGAAGCCGTTCGGATTGCCGAAGCTCTGGCCGGCGAAGAAGCCACGAGCATTGCGCACGGCATCCAGGGTCGGATCGGGATTACGCTCGCTGCGGTCGCGGCCGGTCCAGTCGTTGTTGCCGCCCTCGTAGCGCAGGCCGTCGCTGAAGGTCGTGCCCTGCTCGCCACCCACCGTCACCGAGGCGCGGAAGAAGGGCTGTAGCGGGATCGCCTTGGTGCGGAGCTGGATCGTGCCGCCGCCGAACTCGCCGGGCATGTCCGCCGTGTAGGTCTTCTGGACGACCACGCCCTCGAGCACGTCGGTCGGGAACAGGTCGAGCGGGATGACGCGACGGGTCGGGTCCGGCGACGGGATCGACGCGCCGTTCAACAGCACCGAGGAGTAGCGCTCGCCGAGGCCGCGCACGTAGATGAAGCGGCTGTTGACCAGGGTGAGGCCGGTGACGCGACGCAGGGCGACGGCGGCATCGCTGTCGCCGGCGCGGGTGATCTGTTCGATCGACAGGGTGTCGTCGACCGACACCGACATGCGCTCGAGATCCACATAGGCGGCCTGGTCGTCGACGCGCACGGCTTCGCCGGCGACGTTGATCGCGTCCAGCGTGGCGGTGCCGCCCGGCGCGGCACCGGCGGCATCGTCCGAAGCAGCGGCATCGGCACCGGCGGTGGCCGGGGCGGCCTGCGCGGCGGCCGCAGCCGCGGCCTCACGGGCCGCCAGATCGACCGTCGTCGTGCCCTTCACCGAGCTCTTCAAGGTGTAGGTCGGAGCGCGGCCCGGCACGAATTGCAGGGCGATCTGGACCTGCTCGCCGGCCGCGAGATCGAGGTCGATCGCGACCTCGCGCTGGCCGTCACGGACCATCAGCGTCTGCGGGCCAGTGGTCACAGCACCGCCCACCACGCCCTGCGCCGAGGTCACGCCCAGCACGCGGGCACCAAGCTTGGCCTCCACGCCCGAAGCCGGCTGGCCGGCCCGGTAGGCGTAGACCCACACCTGCGCCGCACCCCGCGGCTGCGTCTGGACGACCGCGCCGGTGGCCGGCGACTGGGCGTGCACGGGCACGAGGGCGAGCTTGATGGCGAGGGCCATCGAGGACAGGGCAAGGGCGGTGGAGCGCTTCATCACGGGACGTCCGGGTGCGGGAATCCGCGGGAGTCTGTGGCGCTCGCGTTACAGGAGGATGGCAGCCGGCGCACCCTGTCATGGACGTGAAGGGCGCGTCATGACGATCGGCACACGTGCCTCCGGACCCGGCGGCGCAGCATGGCGGCCTTCCGGGCCCCGAGCCCGCTCCTGAGCCGTCACCCATGAAAACGCCCGCCCTGAAGCCCCTGGCGCTCGCCCTCGGCACGATCCTCCTCGCCGCCTGTTCGAAGGCCCCCGAGGCCCCGCCGGCCACCGCCGCGGTCGAACCCGCCGCGCCCAGCCTGAGCATCGACGCCAGCCTGCTGCCGCCGATGGCCTCGTTCGCGCAGACCGATCTGGATCCGGCCACCCCGGCGTGCGCCGACCTCAACGCGCACGTCAACGGCCGCTGGCTGGCCGCCAACCCGGTGCCGGGCGATCGCACCACCTGGGGCAGCTTCGAGATGCTCGCCGAGCGCTCGCTGTACACGCAGAAGCAGATCGTCGAAGCCGCGGCCGCGATGACCGCCGCCACCGGCACGCACAAGCTGATCGGCGACCTGTACGCCACCGGCATGGACGAAGCGGCGATCGAGGCCGCGGGCCTCACGCCCGTCCAGCCGCTACTGGCCGAGATCGACGCGCTGGCCGCGCCGACGGACCTGCCCGCCTACCTGCGCAATGCCGCCAGCCAGGGCCGCATGAACCTCGTCGGGTTCGGCGGCGAATCCGACTTCCAGGACAGCTCGAAGGTCATCGGCTATGCCGTGCCGGGCGGCCTCGGCCTGCCGGACAAGAGCTATTACGAAGGCGACGCGCACAAGGCCGAGCGCGAGGCCTACCAGGCGCACATCGCCGCGATGCTGAAGCTCGCGGGCGCCGACGAGGCCACCGCCGCCGCGCAGGCCGCGCAGGTGCTGGCCATCGAGACCGCGCTGGCCAAGGTGACGTACTCGAGCGAGGAGCTCTCGCGCGACGTCTCGAAGTACTACAACCCGGTGAGCATCGACGCGGCCAACGCCATCACGCCGGCTTTCGACTGGGGCGCGTGGTTCGACGCCAATGGCGTGGCCCGCCCTGCGCAGTTCTCGCTGTCGAATCCCGATTTCTTCAAGACGCTCGACGGCATGTTCGCCTCAGTGCCGATGGAAGACTGGAAGGCCTACTTCCGCTTCCACACGCTGGACGGCCTCGCGCCCTTCCTGCCCAAGGCCTTCGCCGACCAGAACTTCGCGTTCTACGGCAAGACGCTGCGTGGCCAGCAGGAACAGAAGGAGCGCTGGAAGCGCGTGCTCGACACCGTCAACGGCACGGTCGGCGAGGCGCTGGGCGAGCTGTACGTCGACGTCGCCTTCCCGGCCGAGAGCAAGGCGCAGATGGAGACGCTGGTCGGCAACCTCTCGGCCGCGCTGAAGGCGCGCATCGAGACGCTCGAGTGGATGACGCCGGAGACCAAGGCCAAGGCGCTCGAGAAGTGGGCCAGCTTCACGCCGAAGATCGGCTACCCGGACGAATGGCGCGATTGGGCGGGCCTCGCGACGTCGCGTGACAGCTACGTCGGCAACATCATCGCCGCGACGAAGTTCAACCATGCCGATGCGATGTCGAAGATCGGCCAGCCGAAGGACCGCGGCGAGTGGGGCATGACGCCGCAGACGGTGAACGCCTACTACAACCCGCTGATGAACGAGATCGTGTTCCCGGCGGCGATCCTGCAGCCGCCGTTCTTCGATCCGAAGGCCGACCCCGCGCTGAACTACGGCGGCATCGGCGCGGTGATCGGCCACGAGATGATCCACGGCTACGACGACCAGGGTTCGCGCTTCGACGCCAAGGGCAGCTTCGCCAACTGGTGGCAGCCGGCCGACGCCGAAGGCTTCAAGGGCAAGACCACGATGCTCGTCGAGCAGTTCGACGCCTACGAGGCCCTGGCCGGCAAGAACGTCAATGGCAACCTGACGCTGGGCGAGAACATCGCCGACCTCGGCGGCCTGACGGTGGCGCATGCGGCCATGATCGCCGCGCAGGGCCAGGGCTACGCCGACCCGATGGTCGACGGCCTCACGCAGGACCAGCGCTTCTTCGGCAACTGGGCCACCGTGTGGCGTCGCAACTACACCGACAAGGAACTCAACGTCCGACTCGTCACCGACGCGCACGCCCCGGCCCGCTTCCGCGCCAACGGCGCCCCGAGCAACATGCCGGCCTTCGCGGCGGCGTTCGGTTGCAAGGACGGCGACCCGATGGTGCGTCCGGAGCCGCAGCGCATCGCCATCTGGTAATCGCAGTTCCGATTTCCGCCGGCCCTCCTCGTGCCGGCGGACTCCAACGGCCCGGCTTTCTCCGGGCCGTTTTTTCGTCCGGGCTCCGCCGGGCTCAGCGCGGCGAGCGCCGCAGCTCCAGGCCGTTCACCGCGGTGGCGCGGATGCTGCGCAGCCGAAGGGCGGCCAGATCGCGCGCATCGACCGATCCGCCGGACTCCTCGAAACCGGCCCAGGCGTCGCGCCCGGCGGCCTTGGCTTCGTAGAGCGCTTCGTCGGCGATGGCGACCGTGTCCTCCCAACCGAACGCGTGGCGGTCGGCGGCCACCAACGGCAGCGCCGCGAAGCCCACGGAGCACCGCACCGTGAGCTGCCCGCCGCCGGGCAACGCGAACGGGGTTTCGGCCACCGCCGCGCGGATGCGTTCGGCCACGCGCGGCCCGTCCTCGCGCTGCGCACCACGCGCGACACCAAGGAACTCCTCGCCCCCCCAGCGCACGACGTGGTCCGACTCGCGGAACACTCTGCGCAGGCGGCGTCCCATCTCGACCAGAACGAGGTCACCCACGGCATGGCCGTGCTGGTCGTTGATGCGCTTGAAATGATCGATATCGACGAGGAAGAACAGCAAATCGCTGGGCTCGCGCCCGCTCTCGTCGCCGCCGTAGCGGCTGCGCAGCGCGAGGGCGACGTCGGCATCGATGTGGCGCCAGAGGAAGCGGCGGTTGTGCAGGCCGGTCAGTGGATCCGTGAGGCTGGCCTCTTCCACCGCGCGATGGGCCTGCTCGAGCTCGGCATTCGCGGCGGCCAGGTCCGCGGTGCGCGCTTCGACCATGCGTTCCAGCTCGCGGGCGCGTTCACGATGAAGGCGAGCCCGCCATTGCACCGCGCCAGCGACGATCGTCAGGAAAGCCAGGACGAGCGCGACGTGGAATGCCCGATGCTGGTGCCAGGCCGGGATCACGTCGACGTCGATCGACAGCCCGCGGTCCTGCCAAGGGCCGGCAGGTTCGGCGACTTCGACGTCGAAACGGTAGCGGCCGGGCGCGATGCGGGTGAACGCCGCCACGCGGTGCCCGGCATCCACCTCCGACCAGCGCTCGTCCCAGCCCTGGAGGCGGTAGCGGTAGCGAAGGCCGTCGGCGCCCACGTAGACGGGCGCCGCGAACTCCAGCGCGATGCGCGACACGCCCGGCGGAAGTCGCAGGCGGGCGCGCGAGTCCAGCGTCGCCGGGTCGAACAACGGCGACGGCTCGTCTTCGCTGGCGGCGATGTCGGTCAGCACGAGGGCGGGCAAGGCGCGGGGGCTGGGGTCCGCACCCGCCTGGGGCAGGACGACGGTGAGGGCCTCGGTGCCACCGAAGACGAGTTCGCCACCGGGCAGGACGGTGCCCGAGCGGCGGACGTAAGGCGCGGCCGCCGCGCCCTGGTCGGGACGGAAGGCGCGCACGCTCCCGGTGGCCGGATCGATGCGCGCCAAGCCTCGCGAAGTGCTCGCCCAGACCCGACCGCCGAAATCTTCGAGCAGCACGCCCACGCTGTTGCCCGGCAGGCCGCTCGCTTCGTCGATCCGCTCCCACGCTTGGGCCGTGCCCACCTCGGCCATCGGCGCATGGAACACGCCGCCCGCCGAGGTGCCGACCCAGAGCCTGCCCCGCGCATCGGCCAGCATCGTGGTGAGGAATTGCCCGTCGAGGTCGGCCACCGGCACAGCGCGCACGGCGTCGGCGCCGAGATCGAGGCGGGCGAGCCCGCTCCACGTGCCGAGCCAGAGGGTGCCGGGCGTGGCCAACAGACTGGAGACGCGCCGCTCACCCACGGCATCGGCCAGCAGATTGCGCGCCTCGTCGAGCCGGGGTTCGCCGTCATTCGCGAGCGGCACCCGCCAGAGTCCGTCCGGTCCGGCCAGCCACCAGGCCCCATCCCAGGCAGCGACGGCACTGGTGTACGCGGCGCCCCCGCGGGCCTCGGGCTGCAAGGGGCGCACGCGGTCGCGCCCGGGCTCCGCCAGCACGGTGCGCCCGTCACTGCCCAGCACCCAGCGCCCTTCGCCCATCGGCGCGACCAGTTCCATGGCCCCGGCGGCGGCCTCCCCGCGGCTCCAAAGCGCCGTCAGGGAAGCTTCGGTGGCGCGAGGCGGCGCGACGCCCACGTGCCGCAGACGGCCCGCGTTCGTGCCCAGCCACACGCCATGGCCCGCCGGAGCCAGGCCATGCGCACGCATCCGCGATTCCGGGGCCTCCGTCTCCGGCGCCAGCGGCAGGTTCAGGAACTGGCGTTGGCCGGGGTTGCTCCATTGCAGGCCAGTGGCGGTGCCCACCCAGCCCAGGCCCCGCGAATCGGCGAACAGCGTCCAGACGTTGTCGTCGTCGAGGCTGCCTCGGCGTGACCGATCGTGCTGCAGCCGCGTCCATCCCCCGTTCGCGGTGTCGAGCGACCACACGCCTTGGCCGAAGGTGCCGACCCACAACTCGCCGGGACGCACCACGGCGAGAGCGAAAATGCGTGGCGAGGTCTCAAGCCCTTCGGGCCAGACCCAGGCCCGGACCGAGCCGTCCGGTTCCAAGGAGTGCAACCCGTCGTGCGCCGTGCCGATCCAGAGCCGCCCGTCGGAATCGGCCTCGAGCGCGGCGATCCGCGCTTCGGGCACCGGTAGTGCCTGCGCCACCCACGGCGAGCCGGAGGCGTCCATCGACCAGCGGAACAGGCCGAAGGTCGTGCCCGCCCAGACCCGACCGGCCGCGTCCACGCGCAAGGCGTGCAAGCGGTTAGGGCCCGCGTCGGGGATGGGCGTCGACTGGACGCCACCGCCGCGTTGCAGGGCCAGCAAGGCCCCCACAGTGCCGAAGTAGGCGCTCGTCGCGTCGTCATCGGCCTTCGGGAAATCGATGAAGAGCACCGACGGACGCTCGCCCGCGATCGGCACGGGTTCGAGGGCCGGACGGGACGGCCATCGACGGTCGATGCGGTAGACCCCGCGCGCGGTGCCGGCCCAGAGCTCGCCTTCGGCGTCTGCCCGAACCGTCTGCATGACCGGGGATTCCTCGACGCCGCCCGCCGTCTCGGCACGCAGCCGTGCCCGCACCGCCCGGTAGCCGTCCCAACGCCACAACGTCGCACCGGACACCGCCCAGATCAGGCCGTCGGCATCCTCGGCGATGCCGCGAACCGGGCCCTCGAGCGGCGCCCCGGGCGGTTGCACGGCCTCGAACCGGGCTTCGTTGAGCGTCTGCCAGGCCTCCGCAGACGGCTCGGAGGCAATTGCGGCGGCCGGCCCCGCCAGCGCGAGCCCAAAGCACACCCACGTAGCGCCCAGCGCGAGGCAGCGCAGCGTCTGCAAGGTCGGGCATGGGCGTGGAGGTCGGAGCAAAGGGAGCGGCGATGGGAACAAAGCCGTTCGAGTATCCCTGCGCGGGCCTTCCGGCGGGCGTCAGCCGCCGTCAGCGGCCGTGAATTCCCGTGAACCGCGAGCGCGTTGCGCCTCGGACTCAGTGGTGGGCGTGCTCGTCGTCCGAGGACTCGCCCTTCGACGCCGTCACGACCACATCGATCACCGCCTCGGTACCGCTCTCGAACACCAGCGTCACCGGGACCACGTCGCCCTCGTTCCAGGTGCGGGTGACGTCGATGAACATCAGGTGCTTGCCGCCGGGCTGGAAGGCCGCCATGCCGTCCACCACCAGCGGCACGCCGCCCTCGATCGGGCGCATCTGCATCACACCGTCCACCTCGGCCATGTCGTGCAGTTCGATGCGGCCCACGCCCTCCGCCCTTGCGCCGATGAGGGTCTCCGGCTGCGTGGTGTGGTTCATCAGGTGCATGTAGCCGGCGGCCACCGTGGCGCCGGGCGCGAGGGGCCGCGACCACGGCTCATGCGCCATCAGGCCGACATGGGCCGAGGCGGCGGGCTCCGCCACGGCCGAAGCAGCGGCTTCCGGCGCCGGGGACGCTTCGGGAGCCTGCGCCGCGGCAGGTGCATCGGCGGTGGGCGCTTCGGCCTGGCAGCCGGCGAGAACGAGGGCGAGGACGGTGGCGAGAGCGGCGGACGTCGGGCGCATGGCGTGAGAGCTTGTCTTGGGAAGGAAGGGTGGACGAGCGGCAGCCTGCCGCATCGCTCCGGTCATGTGTAGTCCAGCGATTGCGCCTTGCCACCAAACACGCGGTAGGCGAACACCGTGTAGCCGATGATCACCGGCAGCACCACGCAGGCACCGATGAAGATGATCATCAGCGACTCCGGTGCGGCCGCCGCCTGCCAGATCGTCAGTCGGTCCACCACCAGGTACGGGAAGAGACTGTAGGCGAGGCCGTAGAAGGCCAACATGAAGATGCCGATGGCGCCGCCGAACGGCACCCAGACGCCGTACTCGTTGCCTTCCGCGAGGCGCGTCGGCAGCCGCCGCAGGCTGCGATCGACGACGAAAAACAGCACCGCCGTGGCCACCGGCACCGGCATCAGCAGCACGATCCACGGCAGCGCGAACCACTTGTCGAAGATCCGCTCGGAAAGCATCGGCGTCGCCAGCGAAACCGCGGCGATGCCCAAGGCCGTGAGCCACAGGCTGCCGCGCGCCCAGCGCACCGCCTGCTGCTGCAGCGCGCCCTCGGTCTTGATGATCAACCAACCGGCGCCGAGGAGCGCGTAGCCGGCGACGAGGCAGACACCGATCAGCACGCCAAAGGCGAACGCGCCCCACCCGCCCTCGAAGCCCATCACCAGCTGGCCGAGCATGAAGCCCTGCGCCAGCGTCGCGATCACCGAGCCGGCGTAGAAGGCGCGGTTCCATGCCGCCTTGTGCTGGGCCTTGGCCTTCACCCGGAAATCGAAGGCCACGCCGCGCAGCGTGAGGCCCAACAGCATCAGCGCCACCGGCAGGTACAAGGCCTGCAGGATCACGCCATGCGCCATCGGGAAGGCCACCAGCAGGATGCCCACGCCGAGCACCAGCCAGGTCTCGTTCGCATCCCAGAACGGACCGATCGACGCGACCATGCGGTCCTTGTCCTCGTCACTGGCGCGGCGCATCAGCACGCCCACGCCGAGGTCGTAGCCGTCGAGCACCACGTAGGCCAGCATCGCGAGGCCCATCACGATGGTGAAGGCCACGGGCAACCAGCCGGCCGGCGTGGACAGATCGGGCACCGTCGTCACCAAGGCCATCGTCGACGTCATCGTGCCCATCTCAAGCCTCCTTCGCCGTCAGGCCCTGGGAGGCGTCGGCGAACGGCACAAGGCCTGGCCCTTCGGCCTGCGGCGTTTCCGCGCGCGTTCCGGCCTTCCGCGCCATGTAGAACACCACGCTGATGTAGGCGGCGAGCAGCACGGTGTACATGACGAGGTAGCCCACCAAGGTGAGGCCGATCATCGGTGCCGGGACGGCGCTCGCGGCGTCGGCGGTGGTCAGTACGCCCTGCACCAGCCAAGGCTGGCGGCCGATCTCCGTCGTGTACCAGCCGGCGATCACCGCGCCCCAGCCGGAGAACGTCATCAGCACCAGCACGCGCGAAAGCCACGGCGTCGGCTGCTGCTTGCGCTTCAGCACCCACGCGCCCCAGAAGCCAACGGCCAGCATCGCCATGCCGATGCCCACCATGATGCGGAACGCCCAGAACACCGGCGCCACCGGCGGGTGCTTGCCTTCGAACTCGTTGAGCCCCTTCAGTTCACCGTCCGGGTCGTGGGTGAGGATGACCGAGGCGAGCTTCGGCACTTCCACCGCCATGTGCGTCGTTCGCGCCTCTTCATCGGGGAAACCGAACAGCACCAGGGGCACGCCGCGCTCGGTCTCCCAGATCGCCTCGATGGCGGCGATCTTCTGCGGCTGGTACTTCAGCGTGTTCAATCCGTGGAAGTCGCCGAGCACGATCTGCACCGGGATCAGCAGCGCGCCCATGAACACGCCGGTGCGCATCGCCGCCAGCACCGCCGGGGCGCGGTCGCCGCGCAGCCAGCGATAGGCGGAAAGGCCCGCCAGCAGGAAAGCGACGGTCAGGAACGAGGCCACCAGCATGTGGCTGAAGCGCCACGGCATCGACGGGTTGAAGACGATCGCCATCCAGTCCGTCGCATGGGCCACGCCGTCGCGCAGCTCGAAGCCGGCCGGCGTGTGCATCCACGAGTTCAGTACGAGGATCCAGAAGGCCGACATCGTCGTGCCGAAGGCGACGAGGAAGGTGGCCAGCGTGTGGATGCGGTTGCCCACGCGCTTGAAGCCGAACAGCATGATCCCGAGGAAGGTGGCCTCGAGGAAGAAGGCCGTCAGCACTTCGTACGCGAGCAGAGGACCAGCGATGTTCCCGACACGCTCCATGAAGCCCGGCCAGTTGGTGCCGAACTGGAAGCTCATGGTGATGCCGCTCACCACGCCGAGCGCAAAGCTCAACGCGAACACCTTCACCCAGAAGCCATAGGCGTCCATCCACTTGGCGTCGCCGGTCTTGCCGAAGCGCCACTTGAAGAACAGCAACACCCAGCCCAGCGCGATGGTGATGGTCGGGAACAGGATGTGGAAGCTGATATTGGCCGCGAACTGGATGCGGGCCAGCAGCAGCGGGTCGAGTGCATCAAGCATGGCTCTTGCCTCCGATGAAGCGGTCACGGGCATCCAGCAGCTTCCCCACCTTCTTGCCGAGCTTCATCAGCTCGACGAGGCGCTCCTGGTCCATCGCGCGCACCTCCTCGAACCAGCCCGTGGTGAGTTCGATCAGGTCGTGCATCTCGCGCATGCGCTGCTGGGCGTGCTGCTCCGTGGGGTCGTTGGGAGCCTCGAGCAGTGCGTCGCGCAGCATCGACAGGGTCGGGTCGACCTCGCGCTTGCGGCGTTCCTCAGCGAGGGTCTGGAAGATGGCCCAGACGTCTTCGGGGGCGGAGAAGTACTCGCGGCGGTCGCCGGGCAGGTGCTGCAGCTTCACCAGGCGCCAGCTCTGAAGCTCCTTCAGGCCCATGCTGACGTTCGAACGGGAGAACGCCAGCCCTTCCGCGATCTCGTCGGCGTTGAGCGGCCTCGGGCTCACGAACAGCAGGGCGTAGATCTGCCCGACCGTGCGGTTGATGCCCCAGCGGCTGCCCATCTCGCCGAAGTGGAGGACGAAGCGCTGGACCAGCGGACTGAGCATGGCGTTCACGTAGTTTCAGGAATTTCTGAAATTCTAGACATCCCCGATCCTTGCGGCGTGAAGAGCCGAGACTCCTTTCGACCGGCGTAAACTTGCGCCCCCACGGAATCCGGCTCGCCCATGCGCACGCTCGCCCTGACCGCCGCCCTCGCGGTGGCTGTCCTCGCCCTTTCCCCCGCCGCGGCACAGAACCGGGGCGCCCGGACGCCCGCTGCGCCGCTGGCCTGCGCGGACTTCAACGGCCACGCCAATCATGCGTGGCGGCTGGCGAACCCGGCCTCGGCCGCCCAACCGGAGCGCAGCCGCCTGGCCGAACTCGGCGCCAGCGCCGCGCAGAAGCAGGCCGCCCTGCTGGCCGCCGCGGCCACCAGCCCGCAGAACGACCAGGAAAAGACGCTGGGGGCCTTCTGGGCCGCGGGCACCGACGAGGCCGGTCTCGACCGCCAGAGCGCTGCCGCCGTGCAAACCCTTCTGGCCCCGCTCGCGCAGCTGCGTCGTCCCCGCGACCTCGCCAAGGTCGGTGCCGCGTACCACGCCCTCGGCGTGGCGCCGATGGCCGAATTCGTCCGCCTTGAAGCCACCGACGGCGGCCGCCGCCCGCTGGCCGCCGTCCCGGCCGCCTTGGGCTTGATCGACCCGGCCTTCTACACGACGAATGACGCCGAAGTGCGGACGCTGCTCGGCAAGTACCGCACGTATGTCGAGTCGGTGCTGCGCGCCAGCGGCCTGCCCGACGCCGAAATCAGCCCGGCCTCGGAGGCCGTGCTGCAGATCGAAACCCAGCTCGCCCAGGCGCTGGTCGGCGAAGGTCCCGAGGCGCGCAGCAGCGACAACCTGCGTGCGCAGGACCGCCGCTTCATCGCCCTCGGCTTCGCCGACCTGTTGAAGCAGCTCGGCGCGCGCAGCGAAGACCTCGTGGTCGTCAGCCCGGCCTACTTCGCCACGCTCGGCCAGGTCGCCAGCACGGAGCGCGATACCAAGCGCCTGCAGTGGTACCTGCGCTTCCGCGTGCTCAACCGCTTCGCGCCGGAACTCGGCAGCAGCTTCCGCAGCGCCCATGGCGGGTTCTTCGCCCAGATCCTGCGTGGCCTGCCCGCGGTACCGTCGCGCGCGGAGCACATGGACACGCTGCTGCGCCGCACGCTCGGCGGCCTGAACGACGCCGCCTTCAACGCCCGCCATGCGCCGGAAGCCCGCCGCCAGCGCGCCTTGGCACTGGCCGAAGGCGTGCGCGCCGCCGCCGTCGAGATGGCAGGCAAGGCCGGAGCCACCGAAGACGCGCAGCGCCTGCAGGCCATGCGCTTCGACATCGCGGGCAACGGGACAACCACCTTCGATGCGATTGGCCTCGAGTTCCGCGCCGACGACCACCTCGGCAACCTGCTGCGCTATGGCCGCTGGGTGGAGGGCCGAATCCTCGCCGACCGTCCCTTGGCCATCGATCCGCTGCCGGCCCGCGTTCCCGCCGTGCAATGGCTCACCGGGACCGACACGCTGGCGATCACGGCCGCCGCCCTTGCGCCGCCCCTGCTCGGGGAAGCCGGCACCACGGCGGACGCCGCCGACTACGGCGCCCTGGGCGCCCTGATCGGCCATGAGCTGGCCAAGCGCCTGACGCCCGGCAACCGCGGTGCCGCGCTCGGTCCGCTCTACAACGGGTTCCAGGCCGCACCGGGCCTGCGCGTCGACGGCGCCCGCACCTTGCCGATGAACCGGGCCGACCTCGCCGGCCTCGAATTCGCCTGGGCCGCTTTCACGAAGGCGCAGCCGCAGGCGGATGCCAACACGAAGAAGGCCTTCTTCACCGCTTGGGCGAACCTGTGGGCGAAGACCCAGACCACCGAGGCGCTGCGCGCCGAGGTGCAGGGTTCGCCGTACGCGCCGGCCGCCTTCCGCGTGAATGGCCCGCTCTCGCAGCTGCCCGCCTTCGGCGAGACCTACGGCTGCCGCGTGGGCGCCGTGATGCGCGCCGCCGACCCGATCGCGGTGTGGCGCTGATGGCTCTGGTTCCCGGTCAACGCTGGTTTTCGTCCGCCGAGCCGGAGCTCGGCCTCGGCACCGTGCTCCGCATTGCGGGCCGCAGCGTGCAACTCGTCTTCACCGCCTCCGGCACCGTGCGCCAGTACTCGCTCGAAGCCGCCCCGCTCGTCCGCGCCGTGTTCCGCGCCGGCGATCGCGTGCGCATGGACGGCAAGGAGATCGCCATCGAGGCGGTCGAGGAGCGCGCCGGCCTCGTCTGGTACCGCGCCGGCAACGATGAATTCATGGAAGGCGCGCTCGATGCCGAGCAGCCGGTGTCGAAGGCCGACCAGCGCCTGATCAGCGGCCGCATCGACCGCAACGACCAGTTCGAGCGCCGCGTCCGCACGCTCGACCTCCGCGCCCGCGCCCGCCGGCACCCCGGCTGGGGCGTGCTGGGCGCCCGCATCGACCTCATCCCGCACCAGCTGCGCGTGGTCGAGACTGCCGCCGCGCGCCGCACGCCGCGCCTGCTGCTGGCCGATGAAGTCGGCCTGGGCAAGACCATCGAGGCCTGCGCCATCGCCGCGCAGCAGATCGCCAGCGGCCGCGCGAAGCGCGTGCTGGTGCTCACGCCGGAAAGCCTCGTCAACCAGTGGTTCGTCGAACTGCTGCGGCGCTTCAACCTGCCCTTCGCCATCTACGACGAGGAGCGCTGCGAGGCGCTCGAGATGAACGAGCCGTCGAGCAACCCCTTCGAGGACGAGCAGTTCGTGCTCGCCTCGGTGGATTGGCTCACCGAGCACGACAAGCGCATGAAGCAGCTGGTGCAGGCCGGCTGGGACCTGCTGCTCGTCGACGAGGCGCACCACCTCATCTGGACGCCGGAGTTCGAGAGCCCCGGCTACACGCTGGTGGCCGCGCTCGCCAAGCGCGTGCCCGGTCTGCTGCTGCTCACCGCCACGCCCGAGCAGCTCGGCCGCGGCGGGCACTTCGCGCGCCTGCGCCTGCTCGATCCGGCGCGCTACACCGACCTCAAGAGCTTCCTCGCCGAATCCGACCGCTTCGTCGCGCTGTCGCAGCTGGCCGAACGCATCGAGGCCGGCGACGTCACCCGCGCCGATGGCGAGGCCTTGAACGACCTGTTCGCCAACGACCGTGAATGGCTGGACGCCACGCTGGCCGCCATCGAAACCGGCGACCTCGCCGCGCGCGAAGTGCTGATCGACGCGCTGGTCGACCGCCACGGCACCGGCCGCGTGATGGTGCGCAACCGCCGCGCCGCCGTCGGCGGCTTCCCGAAACGCATCGCCCACGTCGATCTGTTGCCCGCCACCGACGATTCCGAGCTCCTCGGCCGCCTGCGCGCCGAGTTCGCCTTCGAAGTCGGCGATCTCGACGAAGAGCCGGTGCACGACTACGCCAAGGAACCGCGCCTCGACTGGCTGCTGGAGACGTTGAACGCGCTCGGCGGCGAAAAGGCACTGGTGCTGTGCCGATCGCGTGCCAAGGTGCAGGCCATCGAGGAGGCGCTGCGACTGCGCTGGGGCCAGCCGGTCGCGCGCTTCCACGAAGACATGAACCTGCTGCAGCGCGACCGCAATGCCGCGTTCTTCGCCGATCCGGAGGGCGCGCGCGTGCTGATCGCCTCGGAAGTCGGCGCCGAAGGCCGCAACTTCCAGTTCGCCCAGCATCTGGTGCTCTGGGACCTGCCGCTGCACCCCGACATGCTCGAGCAGCGCATCGGCCGCCTCGACCGCATCGGCCAGCCCGGCGACGTGCACATCCACGCCGCCGCGGTCACCGGCAGCGCGCAAGAGGTGCTGCTGCGCTGGTACCACGAAGGCCTCGACGCCTTCCGCGGCGTGGTGCCGGACGGCCGCGAGCTGCTGCGTCGCAGCGTCGATGAACTCGTTGCACTGGCCGAGGCCGATCCCATCGGCCGCGAGCCCGCGCTCGAGCAGCTCATTGCCGACACCCGCGGCGCGCATGCCGAGCTCGCGGAACAGATCGCCCGCGGCCGCGACCGCCTTCTCGAACGCGCCAGCCAGCGTGCGGAGGCCGATGAACTGCGCGCCGCCCTCGCCGAGGACGACGCCGACCTCGTTTCCCAGGAGGCCATGCTCGAGCTGCTGGAAGCCTTCGGCGTCGAGAACGAGCCACTGGGTGAAGGCCGCTTCCTGCTCGATCCGGAATACCTCACCGTCGACGGCTTCGACGCGCTGAAGGGCGGCGCCCGCGAGGCCACCTGCGATCGTCGCCTGGCGCTGTCGCGCGACGACCTGCTCTACCTCCGCGCCGACCACCCGTTGATCCTCGGCGCGCAGGACCTGATGCTCAGTTCCGAGCTCGGCAACGCCTGCCTGCTGATCGACGAAACGCTGCCGCCGCGCACCGCGCTGCTGGAAGCGATCTACGTGCTCGAGTGCATCACCGACGCCAAGCTCAACATCGCGCGCTTCCTGCCGCCCACGCCGCTGCGCGCCATCGTCGACACTCGCCTGCAGCGCCGCGACGATTTCACGGCCGATGCCGACTCGGTGGCGAAGGCCGCCGACCGCCAGTTCGACCTCTCGCCGATGCGCAAGGTGATGAACAGCCTCGTGCCGCCAATGCTCGGCGCCTGCGAAACCAGCGCCCGCCGCGATGCCGCGACGGTGATCGCCGAAGCGGCCGAACTCGCCGAGACGCGCTTGGGCGGCGAACTCGCCCGCCTCGAATCGCTGGCCCGCGTGAACCCGGCAGTCAGCGAGGCCGACGTGCAGGGCCTGCGCGACGAGCGCGAGGCCGTGCTGGCCGCCCTGCCCGGCGCGCGCCCGCGCCTCGACTCGGTGCGCCTGATCACCAGCCCGGATTTCCTGCTGCTGCGGCGCTAGTGCCTCAGCGCACCGAGCGCAATGTGGGACGGCGCTTGCCGAAGGGCGGATCGCCGCGCCAATAGCGCATCACCAGCCAGGCGCCGAGCATGCCGCCGAGGTGGGCGAAGTGCGCGACGCCGCCCGGCGAGGTCAGGCCCATGAATAGCGCGAGCCCGGCGAGGATCATCACCAGGTACTTCGCCTTGATCGGCACCGGCGGGATCAGCAGCATCAGCTGCTGGTTGGGGTACATCAGGCCATAGGCCAGCAGCAGGCCGTAGGCGAGGCCCGAGATGCCCAGTGCCGGGCCGGGCGGAAACACACCAGCGAGTCCGAACAGCAGGTGCACTGCGCCCGCGGTCAGGACGCAGGCCAGAACGAACTGGATGTAACGGCGCGTGCCCCACTGCGACTCCAGCATCGCGCCCAGCATCCACACCATGAAGGCGTTGAAGAAGAGGTGGATGAAGTCCCCATGCAGGGCCGCATAGGTGACCAGCTGCCAAGGCAGGAAACCGCCACCGCCGAAGCCTTCGCTGCCGACCGGCCACAGGGCGAACCACCGCACCATCGGCTCGCCCACCAACCATTGCAGGGCGAACGTGCCGGTCAGGATCCACAACAGGTACAGCGTGACGGGAGGCAGGCGCGGCACGGGGCCCTCGGGGCGTTGGTTACGTAGTCCGGATCATAGCGGCGTCAGCGTTTCTTCCGCGTCGCGGCCGGCGGCGCCCAAAGCAGGGCATCGAGCGTTTCGGCCGACGTGCGGCGCACTTGTCGTACGCGCCCGTTCTCCACGACCACCCCTTCCGCGCGCAGCCGCGCCGACTGTTCGGCGAAGCCGGGGCTGTCGGCCGGCATCGCGATGCGCCCATCCGAGCGCAGCACCCGGTGCCAGGGCAGCGCCGGGTCGGCGTTCTCGCTGAGCACCCGCGCCACCAGCCGCGCACCGCGCGGGAAACCGGCCTCCCTCGCCACCTCGCCGTAACCGCGCACCTCGCCCGCCGGGATGCGGCGGACCACCGCGAGGATGGCCTTCGCGTTCGTCGTCATGGTCATGGCGGTACGATACCCGCACCCAAGGAACCCGCCATGCAGAACTTCGAACAGATCCGCGGCCACGTGCAGTCGCACTTCCGCATCACCACCAACGACGCGTACGTGCTCTGCGTCGAACTCTCGCTGGACGCCGGCAAGCGGCACCAGAGCGTGTTCCTGGCCGAACTCGAGGACGACGACGGCCGCCGGCTGCTGCGCGCCAGCACCATCATCGCGCCGATCACCGGCATCGACGCGCGCCGCATGCTGGCCTACAACTGGCACTCGCGCGTGGGCTGGCTGGCCATCGGCGAGCTCGACGGCGTGCCCTACCTGCAGCTCTGCGAGAACCGCCCGTACGCCGGCCTCGACGGCGCCGAACTGGACCGCCTCGTCCTCGAAATCGGCGGCCAGGGCGATCGCATGGAGCGCCTGCTCTCGGCCGGCGGCGACCTGCTGTAACGCCCGGCGCCAGCCCCGTTGCTAGACTCCCCGCCCGCCCTTCTCCCGCCCCACCATGCCCGACGACCCTGACTTGCGACGATTCCTGGCGCTGACCTCGAAGGCGCGCCCGTGATCCAGTTCCTGCTGATCATCGTCCTGACCCTCGCGAACGGCTTCTTCGCGATGTCCGAAATGGCCGTGATGACCTCGCGCAAGGGGCGGCTCAAGCAGCTGGCGAAGGAAAGCCGCGGCGCGCGCAAGGCGCTGGAGCTGGCGGAACACCCGGAGGGCTTCCTGTCGTCGGTCCAGGTGTGGATCACCCTGCTCAGCCTGTTGCTCGGCTACTTCGGTGCCGAAACCTTCGCGGTGCACCTGCGCCCGCCGCTGCTCGACACCGGCCTCGACCCGAAGTGGGCGGAGTGGATCGCCTACGCCATCAGCTTCTCGATGATCCTCTACGGCTCGGTGGTCTTCGGCGAACTCGTGCCGAAGCGCATCGCCACCCTGTACCCCGAACGCATCGCCGCCCTCGTCGCCCTGCCGATGGGCGTGATGGCCATGATCGCGAAGCCGTTCGTCTTCATCCTGGCGACGTCGACGAAGCTGCTGCTGAAGCTGCTGCGCGCCGATCGCAGCGACGGCGATCGCGTCACCGAGGAAGAGATCCGGCTGCTGGTCGCCGAAGGCCACGAGCAGGGCATCATCGATGCCGACGAGCAGGCGATGGTCAACCGCGTGCTTCGCCTCGGCGACCGCAGCGCGGCCAGCCTGATGACGCCGCGCACGCGCATCACCTGGCTCGACGCCAAGCTGCCGCTCGAGGACAACCTCGCCACCATGCGCGAGACGCCGTATTCGCGCTATCCGGTCTATCGCGGCAACGATGCCGAGGTGCTGGGCATCCTCGAAGTGAAAAGCCTCACCGGGCGGCTTGGCCAAGGCGGCAGCGTCGATCTCTTTTCCACGCTCAAGCCCGCGCTGTTCGTCTCGGAATCGACGCAGTCGATGCGCCTGCTGGAAATCTTCCGCGAAGAGCAGCAGACGATGGCCCTCGTCGTCGACGAATACGGCGAAGTGATCGGCGCCGTCACCGCCAGCGATCTCCTCGGTGCCGTGATGGGCCGCGGCCAAGCCCCGCACGAGGCCAGCGACGACGAGCCCATGCTCGTGCAGCGCGACGACGGCAGCTGGCTGGTGGACGGGCGCCTGCCCAGCGACGAGACGCGCGAGCTGTTGCGCGTCAGCGCACTCCCCGGCGAGGAAGACCACGATTTCCACACCATCGCCGGCATGGTGATGGCGCAATTCGGCCGCATCCCCGACGCTGGCGAGCATTTCACCTGGGAAGGCTGGCGCATCGAAGTCATCGACCGCGACGGTGCCCGCATCGACAAGCTGCTGGTGGAGCGCCTCGAACGCGACGAAAGCGCCGAGGCCTGATCGCGGCCCATGGATGACGGGCTGACCACGCAGCGGCTGTTCGAGCGCATCGCGCGCGACCATCCCGGCACCCTGCCCCTCGCCGATCTGCTCGACGCCTTCAGCGAACGTGCCTTCGGGCTGTTCCTGCTGCTGGCCATCCTGCCCGCCTTCCTCCCACTGCCCGCCGGTGCCGGCGCCATCAGCGGCCCGCTCGTCTCGCTGGCCGGGCTGCAACTTCTGGCCCAGGCCGAGCACCCGTGGCTGCCGCGCTGGCTCCAACGGCGGCCGGTGTCCACGGCCTCGCTGGACCGGTTCCGTGCGCGACTGGCGCGCCCCTTGGCCTGGCTGGAACGCGTGAGCCGTCCGCGTTGGCCGGCGATGATCGACCACCCGGCCGCGAAGGCCATCAGTGGGCTGCTGCTGGTGGTTCTCGGCGGGCTGCTGGCCCTGCCCATCCCGCTCACCAACTACCCGTTCGGCCTCGTGCTGCTGGTGTTCGCGGTCGCGCTGATCGAACGCGATGGCCGGACGATGGCGCTGGCTTGGGCGCTGGGCGTGGCTGAGGTGCTGGTGGTCGCGCTGTTCGTCGACGACGTCGCCAAGCTGCTGCTCACCTTCGGTGAGCGTGTCGCCGGCTGGTTCTGAGCGGAAGCACCACTCGGCGGCACGTCGGCCACCGCGCTCAGCCGAACAGCCGGCCCACGTCCTCGGCGGGCAGTGGACGCCCGAGGTAGAAGCCCTGCCCCAGCGGGCAACCACGCTCACGCAGCAGATCGTGCTGCCCCTCGTTCTCGATGCCCTCGGCGACGACGGTCACGCCGAGGGAATGCGCCATCGCGATCACGCCGGTGGTGAGGGCCAGGTCGTTCGGGTCGCGAAGCAGGTCGGTGATGAAGCTTCGGTCGATCTTCACTCCGTCGACGGGCACGCGACGGAGGTGCGAGAGCCCGGAGAAGCCGGTGCCGAAGTCGTCGAGCCAGACGCCGACGCCGAGCGCGCGCAGGCGGGTGAACGCCGCGGTGGCTTGGGCCTCGTCGCGCAGGATGGCGGTTTCGGTCAGCTCGAGGTGCAGGCGATTCGGATCGAGGCCGGTGCGCTGCAGCGCACCTTCCACGGATTCAGGCAGGTTGCCGAGCGAAAGCTGGCGGGGCGAAACGTTGATCGCGACGAAGGGCGCGCGCGTGCCGTTCGGCACCGGCCAACGCACGGCCGCGCGCATCGCCTCCTCCAGCACGCGATGGCCGATCACTTCCACCTGCCCGCTGTCCTCGGCGATGCCGATGAAGATCGAAGGCGGCACCAAGCCGAGCTCTGGATGCGTCCAGCGCAGCAAGGCCTCGGCGCCGACCGCGCGCCCGTCCGTGAGGTCGAAGATCGGCTGGAACGCCAGGCTCATCTCGCCGCGCTCCCAGGCGCCGCGCAGGTCGTGCTCCAGGCGCACGCGCCGTTCCACTTCCTCGTCGAGCGCGAGCGAGTAGAAGCGGAAGCAACCCTTGCCCGCCGCCTTGGCCTGGTACATGGCCATGTCGGCGTTCTTCACCATCTGCGCCGCCGAGGCGGCATCGTCGGGGAACACCGTGATGCCGATCGAGCCGGAGACGACGAGGTCGCGATCCTGCACGGTGAGCGGCGCGCTGATCGCCGCGAGGATGCGCGCCGCGAGCGATTCAGCTCGCTGCCGGACGTCCGCTTCGGGGAACAGCACCACGAACTCGTCGCCGCCGAAGCGCGCGAGTTCCGCGCCGTCGATGCCTTCCTCGGCGCAGGCGCTGCGGATGCGCGCAGCGACGTCGACCAGCAGCTCGTCGCCGACATGGTGGCCGAGGGTGTCGTTCACGCGCTTGATGTCGTCGAGGTCGATGAACATCAGCGCCAGCTCGCCGCTGCTGGCCTGCAGCGTCAGCAGCCGCGATTCCAGCGATTCGCTCAAGGCCAGCCGGTTGCCCAGGCCGGTGAGCGGGTCGGTGTAGGCGATGCGGCGGATGTCGCGCTCGTGGCGCGCAACCGAATCCGCCATGCGCGAGAAGACCTTGGTCAGGTCGCCGATCTCGTCGTCGCGGGCCGCGAGGTTCCGCGCCTCGGCGTAGCGCCCCCCTTCGACGGCGAGGGCCGCTTCGGCCAATGCGCGGATCGGCTTCAGCACGTTCCGGCGCAGCGAATACACCCCGATCAGGCCGAAGCCAGCGATCAGGGCCAGGCCGCCGAGCAGCCAGCGCACGTGGGCGGCACGCGTTTCCGCCAACCGGGTTTCCACGGTCCGGCTCCAGACCTGGGCGGCGCGAGCGCCCTCGTCCATCGAGAGCCCAAGTCGAACCCAGCCCACCTGCTGCTCACCGAGGCGCACCGGCGCACTCAGGTGCAGCAGGCCATCGGCCCAGTGGGCCTCGATGCCGCCGCGCAGGGCCTCCGCGGGCGCGCCCCCGACGGCCTCGAGTTCGGGCAGCGACTCGCCGAAGCGCGCGATGTCGCGGCTGCCGTCATGCACGATCCGGCCTTGCGCGTCGGCGACCAGCACGTACTCGACGTCGGCCTGCTGGTTGGTGTTGCGTGCGTACTCACCGATCCGCTCGAGATCGAGGAAGTACAGCGGGTTGGCCACCGCGTTGGCGAGCTGGTTGGCCAGCGCGGAACCGCGCTGCTGCAGGCCATCGCGCACCACGTCGAGGACGAGGGCGTCGCCGCCCTCCCGCATCGCCACGAAGCTGCGCTGCTCGCGCCAGATCAGGCCAGCGAAGATCAGGGCCATCGTGCCCACGCACAGCATCACCCAGCCAAGCATCTGGGCGCGCAAGGTCCAGCGGAACGTCACTCGATGGCCTCCCGGGTGCGGCGGGCGGCTTCGGACAGCACGTCCAGCGCCGCGGCATTCTCGGGCGTCAGTTCGACGAAACGGGTGGTGCCGAAGAAGCGCCGCAGCGCGGGCGCGGCCTCTGGATCGACCGAAGCCTGCAAAAGGACGGCGCGCAGGCGGTCACGCACGCGCGGATCGAGGTCGGCGCGCACGATCTCCATGGCCCTCGGTGCGCTCATGCTGCGGCCCACGATGCGCAGCGAGGCCGCGCGCGGATCGCGATGCTTCAGCTCCGCGAAATCAACGTCGCTGAAGGCGCCCGCATCGACGACGCCCTTCATCACCCAGGTGGCGATGTTGGCTTCGGTGTTGCCGAAGACGTAGCCCACGCCGCCGCTGCGCGGACGATCGGTCGGCGACGGCAGGATCTCCATCGGCACCCCGGCATCGAGCAGGGTGATCGCCGGCAGCAGGTAAGCACTGGTCGACCCCGGGTTCTGCAAGGCCAGGCGATGGCCGCGCAGGTCGCTGATCGTCCGGATGGGCGAATCGTTGCGGACGAAGATCACCGAGCGGTAATGGCTCACGCCGTTGCGTTCGGTCAGCAGCAGCACCGGGGCACTGGCACGGTTGATCAGGGTGAGGCCGGTGGCCGCGGTCTCGGTCACCCAGTCGACGCGCCCGTGGCGCAGGTAGCTCGTCATCCGCGACGTATCGCGCGCCATCAGGATGCGGCCTTCGCGGATGCCCACGTCGGCCATGCGCGGCACGACGTAGTCGAGCAGCGGCTTCAACTGGTCGTAGTGACGCTGGGGATCGTCGCTGATGCGTCCGAGAACGAGGACGCCGGGATCGGCCGCGGCGAGGGGCGCCAAAGCCATCAACACCATCGCAGCCACTGCACGAAACCGTTTACGCCCGTCCATCCTCAGCCTTGACACCGTGTAACCCGCCGAGTCTGACACGGATTGACGTTTATTGTGACTTCCTGGCACCGGCCAATCGGGCCATGCGCTGTGCATCCGCAAGAATGCCGTGCAGCACGCGCACTTCGCGCTCGTCCGGCGCGGCGCGCAGGAAGAGGCGGCGCAGCCGGCGCATCACCGTCACGCCGCTCCGCCCCTTGTGGAAGTCGATGTCGTGGAGGGCCTCGTCGAGGTGCGCGAAGAAGCGCTCCATCTCCTCGTGCGTGGCCGGCGGGCGCTCGTCAAGCGGATCGCGCGCTGCCTCCACGCCGGCTTCGGCCATGGCCGCAAGGCGTAGCTCGTAGGCCAGCACCTGCACGGCCTGCGACAAGTTGAGCGAGCTGAAGTCTGGATCGGTGGGAATGCACACGGAGGCATGGCAGAGCTGCAGCTCGGCGTTCTCGAGGCCGGTGCGTTCCGGGCCGAACACGAGGGCCACATCACCGTGACGGGAGGCCTCCAGCAGTCGAGCGGCCGCTTCCCGCGGCGTGAGCTCGGGCATCGGCACGGCGCGCTGCGTCGCGGTGCTGCCCAGCACCAGCGTGCAGCCGGCCACGGCCTCGGCCAGGCTGCCGGTGATCCGGGCTCCGTCGAGCAAGTCGTCCGCGCCGGCGGCCAGCGCCGAGGCCTCGGGATGCGGGAATCTTTCCGGGGCCACGAGGTGCATGGCGCCGAACCCCATGGTCTTCAGCGCGCGGGCCGAGGAACCGATGTTGCGCGGGTGCTGGGTGCCCACCAGCACCATGCGGACCCGTTCAAGCGCGCGCAAGGTTGCCTCCGGGGAATCGGTTAAACTCCGCGCCGGCCCGGCAACGACCGGTCCATCGTTCTTCACACAATCCAGCGGAAAGAGGCGGGCAGCGCATGCAGAACCCTGTCGTCAATGTCATGGTCAAGGCCGCGCGTGCCGCGGGTAACGTCCTGCTGCGCAACATGTCGCGCCTCGAGAGTCTCAACGTCGTCGAGAAGGCCCGCCAGGATTACGCCAGCGAAGTGGACGGCCTCGCCGAACGCGAAATCATACGCGAGCTGAAGCGCGCCTACCCCGACTACGCCATCCTCGGCGAGGAAACCGGCCAGACCGGCAAGGGCCGCTACACCTTCATCGTCGATCCGCTCGACGGCACCTCGAACTATCTGCGCGGCATCCCGCACTTCTGCGTGTCGATCGCCCTCGTGGACAACGGCGAACCGACCGACGCGGTGATCTACGACCCGATCCGCAACGAGCTGTTCTGCGCCTCGCGCGGCGCCGGTGCGGTGCTCAACGACCGCCGCATCCGCATCAACACGCAGCGCGAAATCGGTGGTGCCGTGCTGATCAGCGGCTTCCCGCCGCGCGAGCGCAAGCGCATCGGCCCGCAGCTCAAGTGCATCGAGATGCTCCTGAAGGACGCCGAGGACGTGCGCCGCACCGGTTCCGCGGCGCTCGACCTGGCGTGGGTCGCGGCGGGTCGCTCCGACGGCTATTTCGAAGCCGGCGTGAAAGCCTGGGACATTGCGGCCGGCATCCTGCTGGTGCGCGAGGCCGGTGGCCGCGCCTGCGACTTCAAGGGCCGCAACGAGAAGATCCTGTTCGAGGGCCAGTGCATCGCCGGCCCGATGAAGGTCGTCGACGCCGTGCAGAAGGCGGTGCAGGAATCCGGCTGGCTCGCCAGCTTCGCTCCGCCGCCGCTGAACCCCGACGCCGCGGCCTGAGCGGTCCGCCTCAGCGCGCCTTCGAAGCGATCAGGTGCGCCAGGCGGTCGGTGTTGAGGTTGCTCGCCAGGCGGAGCTCGCCGGAGGTGATCATCCTCGGCATGCGCTTCATCAACCACGCGAGGTCGGCGTCCGGCGGTAGGGCGACGTTCGGCATCAGGCCCAGCCAGCCGTTCCGCCCGCCCTGCTTCACCGTGTAGAGCGCGAGGTCGGCCAAGGCCACCACGGCCTCCCAGCCCAGCGCCTGCGGCGAGGCCGCATCCCACGGCAGCGGCGCCCAGCCGATGCTCGCCGTGAGCGGCAGTGGCGTGCCGTTGTGGATGAAGGGCTCCCCGGCGATGGCATCACGGACCCGCTCCGCCAACTCGGCCGCGCGTTCGCGCTGCGTGTCGCGGGCGACCACGAGGAACTCCTCGCCGCCCCAACGCACCAGGTGGTCGCTCGCCCGGAACACGGCGCGCAGGCGCTCCGCGAACTGCCGCAACAGTTCGTCGCCGGCCGCGTGACCGTGGCGGTCGTTGACCTCCTTGAAGTGGTCGACGTCGATCAGGAACACCACCATGTCGTTCGCCGCTTCGGCAGCGGGCGGGTGCGCCTTGCGCCGGACCCAGAGCGCCATCTCCGAGGCCATCTGCAGCGACATGAAGCGGCGGTTGCGCAAGCCCGTGAGCGGGTCGGTGAGGCTGGCCTCCTCGAACTCGCGGGTCCGCACGCGCAGTGCTTCGGAAAGCACGCGGAGTTCCGCCGTGCGCCGTTCCACTTCGCGTTCGAGCGTCATCCGCGCCCGCTCGAGGACCCGCGTGCGCCAGCGCACCAGCAGGGTCGTGGCGAGGGCCGCGAGGGCGAAGGCGAGCAGCACGAATGCCGGCGTTTGCCACCAGCGCGGCTCGACGATGACCGTCAACGCTTCCCGTGCCTCGCTCCACTCGCCGCTGCGGTTGCCGCCCTGAACATAGAACTGGTAGCGGCCCGGCCAGAGGTTGCCGTATGCGGCCACGCGGCTCTCGTGGCTCGCCTCCACCCACTCCCGGTCCACGCCTTCCAGGCGATAGCGATGCAGGTTTCGCGTGGCGGCGCTGTAGTCCAGCGAGGCGAACTCGATGGTGAATCCGCGCCCGCCGGCCGGAACGAGGAATTCGCGGGCCATCGGACCGACCGGTTGTCGCCGGCCATCCACGTAGACATCCGTCACCACCACCGGTGGCGCGAAGGACCAGGGCACGAAGGCCTCCGGCGTCACCACCAGCACGCCCTCACGGCCTCCGTACGCCAGGCGGCCGTCGCCGAAGCGGGCGTAGGAGCGGAACCACCCCGTCCCCACCTGTGCGCCATCGATCGGCAGCAGGTGGCGGAACCGGTCGGTGGCCGGATCGTAGAGGGCGCGCTGGCTCCAGATCCGGCCGTCCGCGTCGTCGAACAGGTTGGCGCCGAAGCTCACGCCACCCTCGCCGTGGCGGGCGCTGATGATCTCGAAATCGACCGCGGCGTCCGCCCGGCCGATGGCGCGGTGCAGTCCGTCGGCATCCACCCAGAGCCGGCCCTGCCGATCGACGAGCACGCCATTGACGTCGAAGGCGTGCACCTCGCCGTCCAGGCGCGTCTCGACGCGGCGCAGCGTCCGCTGCACCGTATCCAGCCAGAACAGGCCGGAACTGCCGCCAACCCACGCCCCGCCGGCATCGAAGGCCAGTGCCTCGACGCTGCCTTCGACGCGACGACCGTCGGGGGCATCGATGCGTTGCGGCGTGCCGCCCTCGGAATCGACGGCGAACAGGCCATCGGCGGTGCCCACCCAAAGGCCGCCGTCGGCCGCCGGCCACAAGCGACGCACCGCGGAACCCTCGAGGAACTCGGGGCCCGCCACGCGCTGGAATTCCGCCCGGCCGCTGCGACGCAGGAAGAGCCCGCGTTCGGTCCCGACCCACAGGCTGCCATCCACCCCGGCCGCCACGCCTGACGGTTGGTCGCCCTGGAAGGCAACAGCCTCGGAGCCGCCAGGCCGCAGGAGCTCGCGCAAGGCGAGATCGGGGCCCATGCGCGCCACGCCCACACCGGCCAGACCCAGCCACAGACCGCCCTCGCCGTCCTCGCCCATGGTCAGCACGTTGAACTGGGCCATCGCCGGATCGACGCCGGGCTGGTAGCGCCGGCTCAGCAGCCCTCGTGGCCGCGGATCGGTGCGCTGCACGCCACCACCGAAGCTGCCCACCCAGAGCAGGCCGGAGTCGTCGACCAGCAGCGCGCGCACCTCGGCCGGATCCAGCCCGAGGGCCTGGCCCGGCACGGCGCGGATAGGCCGCAGCAGGCGCGCGTCCTCGGCCGCATGCACATCGATGCCGCCGGGGTGACCCACCCACACCTCGCCCGGCAGCGGCTCGGCCACCGTGCTGATGCCGGTGCCCAACCAGCGCCGCACCGCCCCAGGGGACGGCACGCCGGCAGCGGTGGCCACCGCGTAGGGCAGCACCGCGACCTGGCCCTGCTGCGCCCCTACCCAGAGGTCGCCGGACGCGACCTGGGCGATGGCGCGGATGCGCGCATTGGCGAAGCCCAGTGGATCGCCCTCGTCGGAAAGCACCCGTTCGAAGACTTCCGTCCCCGCCCGGCGTCGCACGAGGCCCCGCCAGGTCCCCACCCACAGATGGCCGTCGCGATCGACATGCATCGCCGAGATGCGGTCATCGGGCAAGGAGGTCGGCGATGCCGGGTCGTGGCGCCAGACGTCGGAGCGGCGCCTGCTTGGATCGAGCCGGGTCAGACCGCCGCCCGTCGAACCGATCCACAGCCCCCCTTCGGCATCGTCGGCCAACGCACGGATGGGCAGCAGTCGAACCCCCTCCGCCTCGCCGAAGCGCTCGAAGCGATCGGTCACGGGGTCGTAGCGCGCCACGCCCTCGGATTCGGTGCCCACCCAGATGCGCCCATCGCGGGCGCGATGCACCACGCGCACCACGTTGCCGGGAAGGCTGGCAGGGTCGTCAGGTTGCGTCTGGTAGAGGCGGAAGCGGTAGCCGTCGTAGCGCACGAGGCCACCCGTGGTGGCGATCCACAGCAGGCCCTCACCGCCCTGCGCGAGGCCGGTCACGACCCCTTCCGGCACCTGCTCGACGTCGCCGACGCGCTCGAACATCAGCGGCATCGCCGGGGCCACGGGCGCCGAGGCCGAGGGCATCGCGCCGATGAGGCCGAACGCGAGGACCAGGCCACGGAGCGCACGCCGCCACGCGGGCAAGCGCCGCGCCACGCCCCATCGCTCCGAACCACCTGTCCACGCCGAGCGTTCCGCCATCCTCGCCCCTCCGCGCCGAGGGCGTCACTGTACCCGGAACGACGAAGGCCGCGGATCACTCCGCGGCCTTCGAATGCGAAACCATGCAACCGATCAGGGACGGCGATCGAGCTCGCTGTCGTCCTTCGCCTTCGGCAGCAGGTCCTGCTTGGTGACGTTCAGCCAGATCAGCAGCGGGCAGGCCACGAAGATCGAGGACAGCGTGCCGATGATGATGCCGAGCATCTGCGCTTCGGCCATGCCCTCGAGGCTCGCGCCGCCGTACAGGTAGAGCGCCAGCACGGTGAGGAAGGCCACGACCGAGGTGATGATCGTGCGCGAAAGGGTCTGGTTGATCGAGCGGTTGAGCACCTCGTTGGCGCTCACATGGTGCAGGCCGCGGAAGTTCTCGCGCACGCGGTCGAACACCACGATGGTGTCGTTGATCGAGTAACCCATCACCGACAGCACGCCGGCCAGCACGATCAGGTCGAACTCGTGCTGCGTCAGCGCGAACCAGCCCACCACCAGCACCACGTCGTGCAGGGTCGTGATGATGGCCGCCACGGCGAACTTCCACTCGAAGCGGAAGGTGATGTAGAGGAGGAAGCCGACGATCACGAAGAACATCGCCAGGACGCCGTTCTCGGCCAGCTCCTTGCCCACCTGCGGGCCGACGAAATCCGAGCGCACGACCGTCACGCTGTTGCCGGGCTCGCCGAGCAGGTCGGCGATCGCGCCGCCGGTCGCCGCCGCGCTTTCCTGGAGCGCCGCTTCGCCCGCCTCGGCGTCGCGCGGCTGCAGGCGCACGACGATGTCGTTGGCCGCACCGAAGGTCTGCACCACCGGGTTGCTGTAGCCGGCGCCTTCAAGAGCAGCGCGGACGAGCTCCAGGTCAGGCTCCTTCTCGAACTTCAGTTCGGCGACGGTGCCGCCGGTGAAGTCGAGCGCGAAGTTGAAGCCCTTCATCGGGATCAGCACCAGGGCCGCGACCATCAGCGCGAGGGCGATGGCCAGCGACGGCAGGCGCCAGCGCAGGATGTCGTAGTTCGTATCGAACGGGATGAGTCGGAACACGGGGAAACTCCGGTCAGATCGCCAGGCCGGCCAGCTTGCGGCGGCGGCCGTAGATGAGGGTGGCGACGCCGCGCGACACCGACACCGCGGTGTACATCGAGGTCAGGATGCCGATGATCAGCGAGAGGGCGAAGCCCTTCACCGGGCCGGTGCCGAAAACGAACAGCGCGATGCCCGCGAGCAGCGCGGTGACGTTGGCGTCGGCGATGGTGCCCGAGGCCTTCTCGTAGCCGGTGGCGATGGCGTTCAGCGGCGTGTTTCCGGCGCGCAGTTCCTCGCGGATGCGTTCGTTGATCAGCACGTTGGCGTCGACCGAGAGGCCGACGGTGAGCGCGATGCCGGCGAGGCCGGGCAGCGAGAGCGTGGCGCCGATGATCGACATCACCGCCACCAGCATCAGCAGGTTGAGCAGCAGGGCGATGTTGGTGATGACGCCGAACATCCGGTAGTAGATGACGAAGAACACCAGCACCAGCACGAACGAAGCGGCGATCGACTCGAGGCCACGGGCGATGTTCTCGGCGCCGAGCGACGGGCCGATGATGCGCTCCTCGGCGAACTCCATCGGCGCGGCCAGCGCACCCGAACGGAGCAGCAGGGCAAGCTGCTGCGCTTCCTGCGGGCTCTCGAGGCCGGTGGTCTGGAAGTTGCGGCTGAACACGCCGCGGATCGAGGCGAGGCTGATGACCTCTTCCGTCACCTTGGTGCCGCGCACTTCCTTGCCGTCGACGATGCGCACTTCCGGCACGCGCTCGATGTACACCACCGCCATCGGCTTACCGACGTTCTGCGAGGTGAAATCGAACATGCGCTGGCCGGCCGAGGCGTTCAGCGTGACCGACACGCCCGGGGTGCCCGTCTCCGGGTCGGTGATCGAGGTGGCGGCCACGAGCTGGTCGCCGGCGGCGATCACGCGCTTGGCCAGCACCACCGGGATGCGGCTGCCGTCCGGATTGCGCTCGCGCATGTAGTAGATGCGGCCTTCCGGCGGCACGCGGCCGCTGCGCTCGGCTTCGATCGCGTCGGTGGCCGTCAACAGGGCGGCGCGGTACTCCAGCGTCGCGGTCGCACCGATCACGCGCTTGGCCAGGGCCGTGTCCTGCACGCCCGGGAGCTGCACGACGATGCGCGAATCACCCTGGCGGGTGACGATCGGCTCGGCCACGCCCAGCGCGTTGATGCGGTTGCGCAGGATCGAGACGTTCTGGTTGATGGTCTCGGTAAGCAGGGCCTGCAGCGCGGCAGGCGCGATGCTGGCGGTGAAGCCCGGGCCGGCGCTGCCACGGAGCGGCTGCAGCTGCAGTTCGGGGGCGTCCACGGCGACGACGCTGAGCGCCTTCGACAGGTCCTCGGCGCGGGACAGGCGCACGATGATGTCGTTCGGACGGACCGTCACTTCCTGCGACGGGATCTTCTGCTCGCGCAGCACCACGCGGATCTGTTCGGCGTAGCTGTTTTCGCGCTTCTCGAGGGCGGCCTTCTGGTCGACCTGGAGCAGGAAGTGCACGCCGCCCTGCAGGTCGAGGCCGAGGCGCATCGGGCTGGCGCCGAAGGCGTCCAGCCAACCGGGCACGGTCGACACGAGGTTCTGCGCCACGGTGTAGCCCTGCTCCAGCGCGGGGCGCAGCAGCTCGGCCGCACGGAGCTGGTCGGCGGCATCGAGGCGAACGAGCAGGCTGTCGCCTTCCTTCTGCACCGACTTCGTCGCGACTCCGGCCTCCTTCAGCAGGGCCTCCACGCGGGCGTCGAGCGCGTCGTCGACGGCGAAGCCGCGGTTCGCGGTGATCTGCACCGCCGCGTCCTGCGGATAGAGGTTGGGGAGTGCGTAGAGCGCGCTGGCGAGCAGCACGATCAGGGCGACGACGTATTTCCAGCGGGCGTATTCGAGCATGGCGTCACTTCAGGCCGGCGGGGCGCCGACCAAAAAGCCGGCATGAAGCCGGCGTGATGGGGGCGATCAGAGGGACTTCAAGGTGCCCTTGGGCAGGACGGCGTTGATGGCGCCCTTCTGCAGCTTCACCTTGGTGCCTTCGGCGATCTCGACGGTGATGAAGCTCTCACCCACCTCGTCGATGCGGCCGGCGATGCCGCCGCTGGTCACGACCTCGTCGCCCTTCGCCAGCTTCTCGACCATCTGGCGGTGTTCCTTCTGCCGCTTCATCTGCGGGCGGATCATCATGAAATACATCAGCACGAACACCGCGCCGAGCATGATGACGCTGGGCCACGGGCTCGGCTGGGCGGGGACACCGGCGGCGGCCTGGGCGTGGGCGGCGGGGATCAGCAGGTCGAGCAGGGACATGGTGTTGGGATTCCTGAAGGCCAAACAGCCGCGGAGTATGCCACGGCGGGCGTTCAGGCCGGCTCACCGGCCTCCCGGGCGCGGTAGAAGCCTTCACGGAATTCGGCGAAGCGCCCCTGCTCGATGGCCGCCCGGATCCGCTCCATCAGCCGCACGTAGTAGCGCAGGTTGTGGGTGGTGGCGAGCATCGAGCCAAGGATCTCGTTGCACTTGTCGAGGTGCCGCAGGTAGCTGCGGGTGAAGCCGCCCACGCAGGTGGCGCAGTCGCAGCCGGGCTCGATCGGCCGCAGGTCGTGTTCGTACTTCTGGTTGCGGATGCGCACCTGGCCGAAGTCGGTGAAGTAGTGGCCGTTGCGGGCGTTCCGGGTGGGCATCACGCAGTCGAACATGTCGATGCCGCGGGCCACCGCCTCGACGATGTCCTCCGGCTTGCCCACGCCCATCAAATAGCGCGGCTTGTCCTCGGGCAACTGCGGGCAGATGGCCTCCAGCGTGTGCTCGCGCTCGGCCGCGGGCTCGCCCACGGCCAGACCACCCACGGCGTAGCCGTCGAAGCCGATGGCCTTGAGCCCTTCCGCCGAGCGCGTGCGCAGCTCCGGATACACCCCACCCTGCACGATGCCGAACAGCGCGGCGTCGTTGCCTTCGTGGGCCTTCCTTGAACGCTCGGCCCAGCGCAGGCTGAGTTCCATCGAGGCGCGCGCGACCTTCTCGGTGGCCGGGTACGGCGTGCACTCGTCGAAGATCATCACGATGTCCGAGCCCAGCACGCGCTGGATCTGCATCGACTCCTCGGGGCCGAGGA
This sequence comes from Silanimonas sp., assembly GCF_027531545.1. GTDB lineage: Bacteria > Pseudomonadota > Gammaproteobacteria > Xanthomonadales > Xanthomonadaceae > Silanimonas. The sequence goes on from NZ_JAPZSC010000006.1 coordinate 597,861, forward strand.
AGACCTTGCGACCATCCACGGGCGAGGCGAATGTCACGCCGGCCTCGGTGATCTTGCGCTTGTGCGCCAGCGAGAAGACTTGGAAGCCACCGGAGTCGGTGAGGATCGGCTTCTGCCACTTGGTGAAGCCGTGCAGGCCGCCGTGGGCCTCCATCACCTCGAGGCCGGGCCGCAGGTAGAGGTGGAAGGTGTTACCGAGGATGATCTCCGCCCCCAGCGCCTCGACCTCGGCCGGGCGCATGGCCTTCACCGTGCCGTAGGTGCCCACCGGCATGAAGGCCGGCGTCTCGATCGTCCCGCGCGGGAAGGTGATGCGGCCGCGGCGTGCCGTGCCGTCGGAGCCCAGCTTCTGGAACGTCATGCGGCTCATGCACCCTCCTCCGCCGAAGGCCACAGCAACATCGCATCGCCGTAGCTGAAGAAACGGTAGCGCTGCTGCACCGCGTGGCGGTAGGCCGCCATGATCCGGTCGAAGCCGGCGAAGGCGCTCACCAGCATCATCAGCGTCGATTCCGGCAGGTGGAAGTTGGTGAACAGCGCGTCCGCCGAACGGATGCGATGGCCCGGCGTGATGAAGATCTGCGTGTCGCCGGCGAAGGGCAGCACCTCACCGTCGCGGAATGCCGTCTCCAGCGCGCGGATCACCGTGGTGCCCACGGCGATCACGCGGCCACCGCGGGCCTTGGTCTGCCGGATCTGCTGGCACAGCTCGGCGCCGACATTCAGCCACTCGCGGTGCATCACGTGGTCCTTCACGTGCTCGGCGCGCATCGGCTGGAACGTACCGGCGCCCACGTGCAAGGTGATGTGTCCGAAAGCGACGCCCTTGGCCTGCAGCGCCGCCAGCAGCGCGTCGTCGAAGTGCAGGCCGGCGGTCGGCGCGGCCACCGCACCGACATGCTTCGAGAACACCGTCTGGTAGCGCTCGTCGTCGCTGATGTCCGCCTCGCGCTGGATGTAGGGCGGCAGCGGCATGCGGCCGGCGCGCAGCAGCACCTTCTCCAGCGGTTCGGTGGTCTCGAAACGAAGTCGGTAGAACTCGCCGTCGCGGCCGAGCACCGTCACCACGGTGCCGTCGTCGAGCGTGATCGTGCTGTCGGGCTTCGGCGACTTGCTCGCTCCGACCTGCGCCCGCACCTCATGCGCACCGGTCACGCGTTCCAGCAGGATCTCGACACGCCCACCGGTCGCCTTCTGCCCGTAAAGGCGAGCCGGGATGACGCGCGTGTCGTTGAAGACCATCAGGTCGCCGGGCTGCAGCAGCGACGGCAGGTCGCGCACGTGGAGGTCGGCCAGTGCGGCCGGCGACGCGGGCACGTGCAGCAGGCGGGAGGCCGAACGCTCGGCCAGCGGGGCCTGCGCGATCAGTTCCGGCGGCAGGTCGTAATGGAAATCGGACTTCTTCATCGGATCGGCTTGACAGGCCGGCCCTCCAGCGGGCGCCTCGCGGCGCGGGGGCGTGATTGTATGACGTTGGGACGGCAACGCAGACTCGGCCCGCCACCCCCAACCTGCCCAGGAGCCCCCATGCCCATCCGCGCCTACGCCGCCACCGCCTCCAAAGGCGCCCTGCAGGCCTTCGAGTACGACGCCGGCCCGCTCCATCCCGAGTTCGTCGAGGTGCAGGTCGAGCACTGCGGCCTGTGCCACTCCGACCTCAGCATGGTCAACAACGACTGGGGTAACGCGCGCTACCCGCTGGTGCCGGGCCACGAAGCCATCGGCCGCGTCGTCGCGGTCGGGCCCGAAGCCAAGCGCGTCAAGGTCGGCGATCGCGTGGGCATCGGCTGGTACCAGAGCAGCTGCATGGCCTGCGAACAGTGCCTGTCCGGCCAGCACAACGTCTGCGGGAAATCGAGCGGCCTGATCGTCTCCGGTTACGGCGGCTTCGGTGAGCGCGTGCGCGCGCACTGGGTCTGGGCCACGCCGATCCCTGAAGGCGTCGACGCCGCCAGCGCCGGCCCCCTGCTCTGCGGCGGCATCACCGTGTTCGGCCCGATCGCGCACTTCGGCATCAAGCCGACGGATCGCGTCGGCGTGGTCGGCATCGGCGGCCTCGGCCACCTCGCCCTGCAATTCCTCAACGCCTGGGGCTGCGAGGTCACGGCCTTCACCTCCAGCGAATCGAAGCACGAGGAAGCCATCCGCCTCGGCGCCCATCGCGCGGTGGTCAGCACCGATGCCAAAGCGCTCGCGAAGGAAGCCGGCAAGTTCGACTTCATCCTCGTCACCGCCAACGTCACCCTGCCCTGGGGCGCGTATCTCGGCGCGCTCGCCCCGAACGGCCGCCTGCACTTCGTCGGCGCGGTGCTCGAACCGGTGCCGGTGCCGGCCTTCGCCCTGATCGGCGGCCAGAAGTCGGTGAGCGGATCGCCGCTGGGGAGTCCCGCCACGACCTCGCAGATGCTCGAGTTCTGCGCCCGCCACGAGATCGCGCCGCAGGTGGAGCGCTTCCCGATGTCGAAGATCAATGACGCCTTCGAACGCCTGCACAGCGGGAAAACGCGCTACCGCATCGTGCTCGACGCCGATTTCGCCTGAGTTACCTGCCCGGAGCCCTTCGGCGCTCGGGCTTCGACAACGATGGCGGCACCAAAGCAAACGGCCGGGTTTCCCCGGCCGTTTGCGTCCATCCACTGCGGCTCGACTTAGAAGTCGATGCGCACGCCCACTTGGGCGGCCCAACGCGACTCGAAGTTGCGGAACGGCAGGACCGGCAGGCCGCTGACCGCACCCGTCGTCTCGTTCACGTAGTTCGAAACGTCGAGAACGTACTGGTTGGCAGCGTTGACGCCCTGGAAGCGCGCCACGTTGACCGAGTAGGGGAAGCCGGCTTCCTGCACGCCGCCCCATTCCTTGTTGAGCAGGTTGCCGAAGTTCTCGATGTCGAGGAACAGCTGTGCCTTCGTCTTGCCGAAGCCCAGCGGCAGCTGCTGCGAAATGCGCAGGTCGATCTGGTTGCGCCACGGGCTCTTCTGGCCGTTGATCTCCGAGAACTCGTTCGAACGGCCGCCGAGGCCCGAGGTGTTCTGGATGAAGTTCCAGAACGCCTGCTGGTCGGCCGCCGACGAGCCGGTCGTGAAGCCCACCTGCCCCATCGCCGGGACGAAGAACACGTCATTGCCGGCCTGGCCGTCGCCATTGGCGTCGTTCGAATACACGAAGCTGTACGGACGGCCGTAGCGGCCTTCGTAGAAGCCCGTGATCGTCGTCGGCGCGGACTCACCGAAGAACTCGAAACGGTACGAGAAGGAAGCCGTCAGGCGATCGCTGATCTGGTAGTTCGAGGTGCGCAGGACGTCTTCGTTCGGATTGACGACGATGCGATTCGTCCAGTTCGACAGCGCGACCGAGCTGGTACCCGGGCTGACCTCATCCGAGCGGCCGAGGGTGTAGGCGAGCTTGGCGTACCAGTTGTCGGCCCAGGGCTTCTCGAGCGACAACGTGAGGTTGTCCGAGCGACCCTGGTCGGTGTTCGTCAGGACAATGGCATTGGTGTAGGCGCAAGGGTTCGAAGACGCGTTGAAGGCCAGAGCCGGGTTCACCAGGACGCAGTTTGCGCGAATGCGGTTGGTGCCGGTCGGCGAACCGTTGTTGGCAGCGAACGCGGCCTGCGCGTTGGACGCCCAGAAACTCTGGCGGCCATCCGGCAGCGTGCCGGTCGGGGTACCGAGGCCGACGTTGATGAAATGCACCGCGTCGTTGACCGTCGTGTACAGGTACTCGACGCCCGCGATGAGGCCCAGGAACGGGAGTTCCTGCTCGAAGGCGAGGTTGGCGCGATAAACGGACGGCTGGGTGAAGTCGTTCGACACCGCATTGACCAGCTGGCCGGGGGCGGCGTTGGCCGGCACGAACGGAGCCGACGGGTTCAGCGAGACACCGGGGATACGGGACGTGGACGTCGTGCGGATATCGAAGGACTGCGCCACGACGCCCGGGTTCGAGAAGCTGTTCGACAGCCACACGCCCGGGGCCGAGCCGCGGAACAGGCCGACGCCGCCGCGCAGCTGGGACTGCAGGTCGCCATCGAAGGTGTAGTTGAAGCCGAAGCGCGGCTGAACCAGCCACTCGCCGTCCGGCGTCGTACGGTTGTCGATGCCGAAATCACTGGTGAAGCGGGCGTTGGCCGGGATGTTGCCGCCGACCAGCGACTGGTCAGCGCGCAGGCCGAACATCAGCGTCAGGTTGTAGTTGATCGACCACGTGTCCTGCACGAAGAGGCCAACGGAACCGACGTCGAAGCTCGCAGCGACATCGTTGAGGTTGCCCGAGGAGGCGCGCTGGTACTGGTAGCGCGACCAATTGCCGGCCTCGTAGTCCGCCAGGCTGTCGAAGGTGTAGGCACCCGTCGCAGCCTGCAGGAACAAGTTGAAGACGTCGACGCGCTCGTAGTCGGCACCGAACTTCACTTCATGGTCGCCAAGGTACAGGTTGCCGGCGAAGAAACCGGTCAGCGTGTCCGTGTTGAGCTGGTTGGCCTGGCGCGAGAACTCCTTGCCGATGTTCACGCTAGCGAAGCCGCCCGTCGGCGAGCCGGTCGCGAAATTGACCGTGGCCAGCTGGAAATTCGAGAAGGCGGTCGGCAGCGAATCGTACGAGGAGTACGAGATGTTGGCTTCCGTCGAGAACACGTCGGTCCAGTCGCTGTACAGCAGGGCCGCCCAGCTTTCGAACGTGATGTCATTGGCCCAGTGGTTCGAGCTCGCGCGGATCTGCGTGGCGCCCGGGATGGCCTGCAGGTCGGAGCCCGTGGTCTTGTTGTAGCGGAGCGTGGCGCGCTGGCTGTCGCTGATGTTGAAGTCGAGCTTGGCGAACCACTTCTCGTCTTCGTTGGTGAACGAGGTCACCGGATCGAACGAGCCGACGTCAGCAGCGCCATAGCGGGTAGACGCCGCCCGGAGGCGATCGATCTCGGCCTGGGTGATGCGGAACTGGTTCAGCGCACCAGAGCCGGCGATGCCGTTGTCGACACCGGCGATCTCGCGCTCGAACTTCTCGTAACCCGCGAAGAAGAACAGGCGATCCTTGATCAGCGGGCCACCGAAGTAGGCGCCCATGGTGGACTCATCGGTCAGCGGCTTGCGGACTTCGACGCCGTTCACCTCGTCACCGATCATGTCGTCGTTGCGGAACACGTAGTACACGCGACCGGCGAACTCGTTGCCGCCCGACTTCGAGACCGCGTTGATGTTCGCGCCGACGAAGTCGGTCTGGGTAGCGTCGTAGTCGGAGATGCCGACGTTGAACTCCTCGATCCAGTCGATCGAGATCGGCTGGTTCAGCGAGGGCAGGCCGCTGTCGTTCAGGCCGAAATTGTCGTTCGTCGGGACGCCGTCGATGCGGATGTTGTTGTAGCGGTTGTTCTGGCCGGCGGCCGCGATGCCGCCGCGGTCCTCGTCGACCTGGACGATGCGCGAATCGAGGCGCACGAAGTCCTCGATGCTGCGGCGGATCGTCGGAAGGGCTTCGACCTGCTCGCGGACGATGGTCGTTCCGGCGCCCATGGCGTTGGCGCTGAACGGCGAAGCCGGGCCGCCAACCGCGTCGGCGGTCACTTCAACGGTGTCGAGGGTGGCAGCAGCGGTGCCGATCGTCGCGTCGACCTGCGTGGTCTGGGCGAGCGTCAGGAAGACGTTCTCGATCGTCTCGGTCTTGCCGTCCTTGGTGACGGTGATCGTGTACGGACCGCCGACACGAAGACCGCGAGCGCCGTAGCGCCCATTGGCGTCCGTGACGGCCTGCGCGACCGTGCCCGACGGCACATGGGTGATCGTCACCTGTGCGCCGGCGACGACAGCCTGCTCGGCGGTGGAGATGCGTCCGCCGACATTGGCCGACGTCTGCTGGGCGAGCGCCGGCGCCGAGGCGAGGGCGATGGCCAGGCCGAGCGCGAGCTTCGAGTAGCGCACCTTGCTGCGATAGTTCATGTGTGGACCTGCTTTTGGTTTTTACTGCGGAGACAGACGATGGCGGCACGTGCCGCCCCGGATGACGAGTTCCGCCGCGAGGCGGCGAAGGACTTCGCTGTGGCCGCCGTCGGCTGCTGACGGGCTTCGAATGGGCGATGACAGCCTAACGACAGTTTAACAGCGTAGGCAGGCCAGATGACATGAAGATGACAGTGATCTCATGTCACACCGAGACTCACCCTCGGCCCAGATAGGCGGCGATCCCGTCGAGGGTCATCTGAACGGAAATGGCCACCAGCACCATGCCCATCAGTCGCTCGAGGGCCGTCAGGGCGCGGGGGCCCAGCAGGCGGTACAACTTGGTGGCGGAGAACAGGATGGCCGCGGTGGCCGCCCAGGCGATCAGCAGGGCCAGGCTCCAGTCGAGCAGGCGGTCGGGCTCCTTGGAGCCCATCAGCATGACGGCCGCCATGCCCGAAGGACCAGCCACCAGCGGCACGGCCATGGGGACGATGAAGGGCTCGCCTTCCGGGGTGTCGCCGAAGATGCCCTCCGGGGCCGGGAAGATCATCTTCAGGCCGATCAGGAACAGGATGATGCCGCCGGCGATGCTCACCGATTCCTGGCGGAGGCTGATGAACTCGAGGATGTACCGGCCGCAGAACAGGAACAGGAACAGCACGCAGAGCGCGATCACCAGCTCCCGGGCGAGGACCCGGCGCCGGCGGTGCTCGGGCACCGGCTTCAGCAGGCTCAGGAAGACCGGGACGTTGCCCAGCGGGTCGAGGATCAGGAACAGCAGGATGGCGGCGGCGAGGAGGCTGGAATCCTGCATGGCGGTCTCAGGCGGTGGCCGACTCGGCGGCGGTGGGCACGTGGACGCTGCCGCGATGCGCGGCGCCCTCCGCGGAAAGCAGCATCACGCAGGCCTCGGCGTAGGCCTCGGGCCCGGGGACACGGAGCATGGCCTCATCGACGAAGGCGCGGCTGCGCAGCGGCGTCTTCATCGGGCCGGGGCGCAGGCCACTGACGCGGACGTTGGTGGTGTCGGTCTCAGCGTGGAGCATCCGAACGAGGCCCTCCCCCGCCAGCTGGGTGAGGCCGTAAGCGCCCCAATAAGGACGCAGCACGCGGGCCGGTTCGTCGAGCGCGAAGACCACGGCGGCATCGGGGGACTTCCGCAACAGCGGCAGGCAGGCCTGGGTGAGGAACCATCGGGCGTTGAGGTTGACCTGCACCTGGCGGGCGAACTGCTCCGGCGGCGTGTTTTCCAGCGGCGTAAGGCCGGCGAAATCAGCGGCGCAGTGGAGAACGCCATCGAGCCGCCCGAGTTCCCGGGCGACGGTGTCGGCGAGGGTCTCGAAATCGGCCGGGTCGGCGCCGGCGAGGTCCATCGGATACAGCGCGGGCTCGGGGCCGATCGCCTTGATCGCGTCGTACACCCGGCCGAGCTTCGGCACCTTGCGGCCCAGCAGCACCACCGTCGCGCCGGCCTGTGCACAGGCCTTTGCGGCCTCCGCGCCGAGGCCGCCGTGGGCCCCGGTGACGAGGACGACGCGCTCCTTCAGGGGGCGCGGAGCCGCGGTCGGAAAGGCGACGAACTCGCTCATGCGGCTTCGGCCTCGGCGACGATGCGTGCCAGCTCGCCGGCTTCGGCCAGCTCGGCCACGATGTCGGCGCCACCGATCAGCTCGCCCTGAACGAACAGCTGCGGGAAGGTCGGCCAGTCGGCATAGCGCGGCAGGTTGGCCCGGATCTCGGGATCGGCCATGACGTTGACGGTGTGCAGGCGCGTGGCGCCCGCCGCGCGCAACGCATCGACGGCGCGCTTCGAATAGCCGCACATCGGCACCTCGGGCGTGCCCTTCATGAAGAGCACGATCGGATGGGCCTCGAGCTGGGCCTTGATCCGCTCCATCGCCGCCATGGGATTCCTCGCTGGTTTCACGACGCTGGCACCGTGGGACGGTGCCGCAGGGCTACAATTCTAGCCCTTGCGGCGGTCCTACCGTCGCGTTGCCCGTTCGCCATCCCCACGGAGAGCCCCATGGCCATCACCCTGCCCGCCCTGCCCTACGCCCGCGACGCCCTCGCCCCGCACATCTCGGCCGAGACGATCGACTTCCACTACGGCAAGCACCACCAGACCTACGTGGACAACCTCAACAAGCAGATCGCGGGCACGGAGTTCGAAGCCCTCGACCTCGAGTCCATCATCCGCAAGTCGCAGGGCGGCATGTTCAACAACGCCGCGCAGGTGTGGAACCACACCTTCTACTGGAACTGCCTGAAGCCGGCCGGCGGCGGCGAGCCCAAGGGCAAGCTGGCCGAGGCGATCAACGCAGCCTTCGGTTCGTTCGCGGCCTTCAAGGAGCAGTTCACGCAGACCGCCCTGACCACCTTTGGCTCGGGCTGGGCCTGGCTGGTGCAGCGTCCGGACGGCACGCTGGCCCTGGTCTCGACCTCGAACGCGGCCACCCCGCTGACGGGCAATGACACCGCGCTGCTGACCTGCGACGTGTGGGAACACGCCTACTACGTCGACTACCGCAACGCCCGCGCAAAGTACGTCGAGGCCTTCTGGAACCTCGTCAACTGGGACTTCGTCGCCAGCCAGATGCGCTGATGGCGGAGGCGCTGCTCTCGATCGAATCGCTGGCCGCCGCCCACGGCGGCCGGCGCGTTTTCGGGGGCGTGTCGTTCGACCTGGCGCGCGGCGGCATCGCCGCGCTCCTCGGGCCCTCGGGCACCGGCAAGACCACCCTGCTGCGCGTGATCGCCGGCCTGCATGCACCGGAGGCCGGCATGGTGCGCCTGCGCGGCGCCGACGCCTCGGGCCTCAAGCCGGAGAAGCGCGGCGTGGGCTTCGTATTCCAGGACCTCGCGCTGTTCCCCCACCTCGACGTGGCGGGCAACGTCGGCTTCGGCCTCTCGGCCTGGCCCAAGGCCGAGCGGGACGCCCGCGTGGCCGACCTGCTGGCGCGCACCGGCCTCGATGGCCTCGGCGCGCGTCGTCCCCATGAACTCTCCGGCGGGCAACAGCAGCGCGTGGCATTGGCCCGCTCGCTGGCGCCGAAGCCGGATCTGCTGCTGCTCGACGAGCCGCTCTCCAGCCTCGATGCCGACCTGCGGCCGAAGCTGCGCGATGAACTCCGGGCACTGCTGAAATCCGAAGGCACCGCGGCCCTGCTCGTCACGCATGACCAGGACGAAGCCTTCGCCTTCGCCGACACCGTGGGCGTGATGCTCGAAGGCCGGCTGGCGCAATGGTCGCCGGGCTACGAGCTCTACCACCGTCCGGCCAGTGCCGAGGTGGCGCGCTTCGTCGGCGACGGCCGGCTGTTGCCGGTGCGCTGGCTCGATGCCGACCGCGTGGATTCCCCGTTCGGCCCGCTGGCCGTGCCGCGCGCCGAGGACGCGGGGCCCGTGGAAGCCGGCCGCGAGGGCCTGCTGCTGCTGCGCCCGGACGATGTCCTCGTCGGCGAAGGCGAGACGCCCGCCGTCGTCGTCGACATCACCTTCCACGGTGCGGATTCGCTGCATCGCCTCCGCCTCGACGACGGCACCGAGCTCAGCGCACTGGCGCCCAGCCATCGCCGCTTCACCGTCGGCGAGCGCGTGCGCGTGCGCCCCGACCTCGCCCACGTGGTGGTGTTTCCGCGCTGAGCCAGGGCGCGCGGCGAGCCGTCGGCGCTAGAGCCAGCCTTTCTGCCGCGCGAGGCGATGCGCTTCGACGCGGTTCGCGGCACCGAGCTTCCCGATCGCCTCGCTCAGGTAGTTGCGCACCGTGCCATTCGACAGATGCAGCTGCTCCGCGATGTCCTGCGAACTCAGCCCCTCGCCCGCGAGGCGCAGGACGGCGCGTTCGCGGTCGGTGAGGGGATCAGCTTCTTCTCGCCAAGCGTCGACGGCGAGTTCGGGGGCGATGGCGCGGCCGCCGCGATGCACGTCGCGCAGGGCCTGAGCCAGCTTCTCGACCGGCGCATCCTTCAGCAGGTAGCCGCGCACGCCGGCATCAAGCGCGCGACGCAGGTAGCCGCCGCGGGCGAAGGTGGTGACGATGACGACGCGGGTGGCGAGCTTCGCTTCCTGCACCTTGGCGGCGAGGTCGAGGCCGGTCAGGCCGGGCATCTCGATGTCGGTGAGCAGCAGGTCGGGCTGGTGCTGCTGCACGGCCTTCCAAGCGCTGTCACCGTCGCCGGCTTCGGCGACGATGTCGATATCGGATTCGAGGGCGAGCAGGCCGGCCAGGGCGCCGCGCAGCAGGGCCTGGTCTTCGGCAAGGACGATGCGGATCATCCCGCGACGCTAGCGGCGCGCGTCGGCTCCGTCCAGCGGCAGCAGCAGGCGGAGCCGGGTGCCGGCGCCCGCGGCGCTGTCGAGCGTGAGCTGCCCGCCCAGGGCCTCGACGCGCTCGCGCATGCCGGCGAGGCCGTTCCCCGGCGTCCCCACGATCCCGGCGCCGTCATCCTGGACGTCGAGCTGCACCGCCCGCCCCTGCCGCAAGAGGCGCACCTGCACCTGGCCCGCGCGTGCATGGCGCAGGACGTTGGTGATCGCCTCGCGAAGCCCCATCGCCAGCGCGTTCTCCTGCGCGGCGTCGAGGGGTGGCAGCGGGTCGACCTGGGCGTCGAAACCGAGGCCCGCGCCCACCGCGGCCAGTCGCGCGTTGACCAGTTCGTTCGCGATTTCCGCCGAGCGCATGCCGGTCACGGCCTCGCGCACCTGCTTCAGTGCGTCGCGGGCCACCTGCTCGACTTCGCCGATGTGCGTCGCGGCGGCGGAACCGTCGCGCTCGGCCAACTTGCGCGCCAGTTCGCTCTTCAACGCGATGACGCTCAGCGTATGGCCGAGCAGATCGTGGAGGTCGCGGGCGATGCGTTCGCGCTCGGCGACGCGGGCAAGGCGGTCGACCTCGGCCTGCGTCAACCGCAGGCGCTCGTTGCGCTGCATCTCGCGCTTGCCGAGGATGGCGCCGGCCAGCACGGCGCCGCCGATCAATCCGGGCGCGACGATGAAGGGCATCGGCATCGACAGCACCCATAGCCAGCCGGCGTAGGCCGCCAGCAGCGCGACGGCCACCCCAGCCGCGATGCGCCAGCGCTGCGAAAAGCCCAGCGAGGCGAAGGCGTAGACGAGCAGCGTGTTGCCCCCGGAGTTCCATGGCGTGAGCGCGAAACCCGTGGCCGCCATGGCCAGCGCCGCGAGCAGCCCCATGCGGCCCTCGAAGAGGAAACTCTTCCAGTAGATCGGCAGGAACACCGCCAGCGCCGCGAAGGTGAGGCCGACGGCGAGCGGCAGTTCCTCGCCCACCCAGACGAGGGGCAGGAAAACGAAGATCAGGTAGACGAGGTTGAGGCGCCGCCACGCGCGCTGCGACGCATCGCCGGGCTCCGCCGCCATGGCGGCGCGGAGCGTGGCCGTCGGCGCGGCGGCGTTGGGGTCGCGAGCGGTGGCTTCGGGCGATGAGGTGCGCATGGCGGCCAGTCTAGCGGGCGCGCCGACGCTGCACGGCCAGCGCGAGCACGAGGAAGAGCACGCCCGAACCGACCAGCACGGCGAGGGCCAGCGGCACGTTCGCTTGGCGCAAACCGACGATGGTGAGGGCGAGGTCGCCGAGATGGAACGCCGGCAGCACCGGTGCGAACCGCTGCATCACCTCAGGGAACATCGTGATGGGGAACCACAGGCCGGACAGCACCGACATCGGCAGGTAGACGAGGTTCACCACCGCGACGGCGCCGCGAGCCGGCACCAGCGAACCGATCAGCAGGCCCATGGCGCAGAACGGCAGCGCGCCCAAGGTCAGCGTGGCCCACAGCAGCAGCCATCGCCCCGCTTCCAGCCTCACGCCACCGGCGAGCGCCGCCAGCGCGCTCAGCGCCAGCACCACGGCGAGGGCGAACACCATGCTGGTGAGCACCCGGGCGATGAAGTGCACGGCCATCGGCATCGGGGAGACTCGCTTCAACCGCAGCCAGCCCATCTCCTCGTCGAGGGCCAAGCCGACGCCAAACCCGAACAGTGCCGGCCCGATCACAGCGAAGGCACCGTAGGTGGCGAGCAGGTAGTGCGCGGGCGCGGCATTGCCGGTCTTCGACGGCAGCAGCAGGCCGAACAGCGCGTAGAACATCAGCGGGAACAGCAGCGTGGGGACGCTGAAGGCCGGCAAGCGCCAGACCTGCAGCAGCGAATGGCCGGTCTCGATGGCCTGCAACCGGAGCAGGGAGGTGGCTTGCGAGGTCATGCGGCACTCCGATGGGGCATCGCGCCCCGAGGTTCGTCTTGGGCGAGCTCAAGGAGGCTGTCCTCGAGGCTGGCGGGAACCACCTGCAGCTCGGACAGCGCGGGATCGCGCCGCAGCAGCTCGCGGATCACCGCATCGGCGTCGCCGCAGCGGAGGACGAGTCGATCGCCTTCCCGATGCGCCTCGCGCACGCCGGGCAGCGTCCGCACTTCGTCGAGCCCGAGCGCGCTGCGGCAGCGCACCCGCGTGCCGCCGCTGCGTGCTTTCAGCTGCATGGGCGTGCCTTCGGCGACCGCGCGACCAGCCCGCATCACGACCACGCGGTCCGCCAGCGCGTCGGCCTCTTCCAGATAGTGGGTGGTCAGCACCAGCGCCGCCCCCTCCAGACGCAACCCGCGCAGCACGGCCCAGAAGGCGCGCCGCGCCTCCACGTCGAGGCCGGTGGTCGGTTCATCGACCAGCACGATGCGCGGCCGACCGCAGATCGCCAGCGCGAACTGCACGCGCCGCTGCTGGCCGCCGGAGAGGGCGCCGTAAGGCCGCCCCTCCAGTCCTTCGAGGCCGGCCAGCGCGAGCGTTTCCGCTTCGGCTCGGGGATCCGGGTAGGCCGCACTGAACTGCCGCACCAGTTCGCCCACGCGCAGGGTTTCCGGCAAGCGGGCTTCTTGAAGCATCACGCCCAGCCCGCGTCGGGACGCGGCCGATCGGGGGTCGCCTCCACACAGTTCGACGCGACCCGCCTGCGGCCGCAGCAGGCCGGTGAGCAGGCCGAGCGCGGTGGTCTTGCCGGCGCCGTTCGCGCCCAGCAGCGCGAGCACTTCACCCGCGTGGATGTCGAGGTCGAGGCCGTCCAGGGCGGTGAGCGCCCCGTAGCGGTGGGTGACGCCTTCGAGGCGCGCGACGATGTGCGATGGGGTGGCGTTCATGGGGTCCTCCGTGACGATAGGGTCGCCGCGTTCACGCTGCGCGCGCAGTCGCGGGCGTCAGCTGAATGCCCTGACATCTGTCATCCCGCGGGCTGTAACGCAGGTGCCCTGCGTTTCGAATCCACGTTCGGCCCCTCTCGCTCCGGATCACCATGAACACCGCATCCACCAGCCGCCTCGCCCTCGCCACCCTGCTCGCCGGCGCACTCGCCGCCTGCGGCCAGGCCCCGGTCACTCCTGCGCTCGCCAGCGCGGTGGCGCCGAAGCCGGACGTCCCCCGCGAGCATCTCGACGCCGTTGTGCTGGGCATGGGCTGTTTCTGGGGCGCGGAACGCCGAATGGCCGCCCTCCCCGGAGTCATCAACGTCGAGAGCGGCTACGCGAACGGCGAAGTCCCGGGCACCTATAGCGACGTGCTGAACACCGAGCGCGCCCGCAAGCTCGGCCTGTCCGATGCGCGCAACCACGCCGAAGTGGTGAAGGTCGTCTTCGATACGCGCGCCACCACGCTTGCCGCCGTGCTGGCCGGCTTCTGGGAAAACCACGACCCCACGCAAGGCGACCGCCAGGGCAACGACATCGGCAGCAACTACCGCAGCGCGATCTACACGCACGGCGACGCGCAGCTGCGCATCGCGCAGGCCACGAAGACGGCGTTCCAGACCGCGCTGGCGGCCGGGGGCTATGGCGCGATCACCACCGAGATCCAGCCGCTCACGCGCTACATCGCCGCGGAGGACTACCACCAGGACTACCTGGTGAAGAATCCGGACGGGTATTGCGGGCTCGGCGGCACCGGGGTGAAGTTCCCGGCCGAAGCGCTGGCCGATCTTGGCGTCGCGCTGCCAGCGGCGAGCGACACGACGGTCGCGAACGCTGCGGCGAGCGCCCCGTCCGACGCGATGGCGGCGCGCCCCACCCGCCTCGACGGCGCCAATCTCGACGCCACGCGCCAGCTGGTCGTGTTCGAAGCCACCGACTGCGCCTTCTGCGCCAAATTCCGCGCCGAAGTGAGCGATGGCTGGCAGTCGTCGGTGCCGATCGCGCACACCCTCGACGCCCGAGAACCCGAGGGCTGGACGCTGGAAAAGCCCCTGTTCGCCACGCCCACCATCGTCCTCTTCGAGAACGGCAAGGAGGTCTCGCGCTACACCGGCTACAACGGCGACAAGGCGCGCTTCTGGCAATGGCTCGGCTTCCGCCTGCTGACCGAGGAACAGCGCGACATCGCCTTCGAGAACGGGACCGAACGCCCCTTCACCGGTTCGCACCTCGACGAAAAGCGCCCCGGCACCTTCGTCGACCCGATCACCGGCGCCCCCCTGTTCCGCACCGACACCAAGTTCGAGAGCGGTACGGGATGGCCGAGCTTCTTCCAACCGCTGCCCGGCGCGGTGACCTACCACGGCGACCTCAGCCTCTACGGGGTGCGTACCGAGGTTCGCAGCGCCAGCTCGGGCATCCACCTGGGCCACGTGTTCGAGGACGGTCCGCCGCCGACCGGCAAGCGCTACTGCATCAACGGCAACGTGCTGACGTTCGTGCCCGACGAGGAGGTCGCGACCGATGCCACCGCTGCGGCAGGGCCTGTGACAGGCGTTTGAAACACCGGGGGTTACGGGCATCCGGGCCCGGTGCTAGGATCGGGCCCAAGTTGTTGTTCCCAAAGGGAAAAACAGCGCCTCGCGCCGCCGCGGCGCTGTTTTCTTTTCACCGACCGGAGTTTCCATGAGCCTCGCCGCCCGCCTTCATCCGCTTCGCGCCCACGCCGGCCACGTCCGCACCACCGGCCTTGCCGACGACGTGATCGAGCGCTTCGGCGCCACGCACCCGCAGCTCGGCGCCGCGATCGACGCGGCGCTCGAAGCCTTCGAGGCCATCAAGGCCGAGTTCCCCGAGCTGCTGGACCTCGACGAAGCCGAGCAGATGGGCATCGCGCAGGCCGGCTTCCTGAACTTCTACCCG
This sequence comes from Silanimonas sp., assembly GCF_027531545.1. Classification (GTDB taxonomy): domain Bacteria; phylum Pseudomonadota; class Gammaproteobacteria; order Xanthomonadales; family Xanthomonadaceae; genus Silanimonas. The sequence continues at coordinate 612,911 of NZ_JAPZSC010000006.1, forward strand.
GATGACGCGGTGAACCCGTACATCGCCATCGCGGCGCGCGGCCCGTGGGTGGTCACGCTGAAGGGTGCCGTGGTCTACGACTGCGGCGGCTACGGCATGCTCGGCTTCGGCCACACGCCTTTCGCTGTGCTCTCGGCGATGGCCAAGCCGCAGGTGATGGCGAACATCATGACGCCGTCGCTTTCGCACCTGCGCCTCGACCGAGCCCTGCGCGCCGAGATCGGGCACACCCGCGGCGGCTGCCCGTACACCAAGTTCCTCGCGCTGAACTCGGGTTCGGAGTCGGTGTCGCTCGCCGGCCGGATTGCTGACGTCAATACGAAGATCCACACCGATGCGGGCGGCCGCCACGCTGGCAAGCGCGTGAAGCGCCTCGCGGTGAAGGGCGCCTTCCACGGCCGCACCGAACTGCCAGCGCTGTACTCGGATTCGAGCCGCAAGAATTACGCGCTGCACCTCGCCAGCCACAAGCACCACGCCGACCAGCTGATCACCATCGAGCCCTACTCGATCGACGCCCTGCGCCAGGCCTTCGCCGATGCGGAAGCCAATGGCTGGTACTTCGAAGCCATGTTCATCGAGCCGGTGATGGGCGAAGGCGACCCGGGCCGCGCGCTGCCCCCGGCGTTCTACGCCGAGGCCCGCCGCCTCACAAAGGAACACGGCACCCTGCTGCTGGTCGACAGCATCCAAGCCGGCCTGCGCGCCCACGGCGTGCTGTCGATCGTCGACTACCCGGGCTTCGAAGGCCTCGAGGCCCCCGACATGGAAACCTATTCGAAGGCGCTCAACGCCGCGCAGTTCCCGATGTCAATCCTCGCCGTCTCCGAGCGCGCCGCTGGTCTCTATCGCCGCGGCACCTACGGCAACACCATGACGGCCAACCCGCGCGCCATGGATGTGGCCGCCGCCACCTTGGGCCAGCTCACGCCAGCCTTGCGCGCCAACATCACCGCACGTGGCTCGGAGTTCCTGACCAAGCTCGAAGCCCTAAAGGCCGAACTGGCGCACGGCTATATCACCAAGGTGCAAGGTACGGGTCTGCTTTTCTCCTGCGAGATCTCGACGGCCTTCAAGTGCTACGGCACCGGCAGCACGGAAGAGTTCATCCGCGAGAAGGGCGTAAACGTGATCCACGGCGGCGTCAACTCTCTGCGCTTCACACCGGTCTTTGCGGTGAGCAGTGCCGAGGTCGACCTGATCGTGGATTCGGTGCGTCAGGCGCTCCTGCATGGGCCGCGCATTGCCGAGGCTGAAGCGGCCTGAGGCAATCCCGGGCGCAACTCTTCGACGCTCGATCAAGATTCAGTGGAGGGGTAGTGGAAAAAACGGCGTCGAAACGCTACGGATCCGGCGCAGTCGTCGCGGCGCTGGTACTGATCGCCGCCGCCTTCCCGCCTGCCGGTTCGGCCGCTGCCGGGGCAGCGGAGGCACAACCCTCGCCGACCGCCTTCGACGAAGCCTTCGACCGCCTCTTGCTGGAAGGCCTGACACCGACCCGGAACGACGAAGCACCCCTCAGGGCCGCGCTCGAACCCTTGCTGCCGGGTGGAGACGTCGTTCGGCGGCGGCGGCTGGAAGCGCTTGCATGCCATGCCATCGACGGCACGGCCAAAGAGGGTCTGGCGCGTGCCGATCGGCTCATCGCCGTCGAATCGGGACCCAACGGCGACGCCATCGCACTGTCGCTCGCGCACGCTTGCCGCGCCATCCACCTGCCCGAATCGGGTCCGCTGGAGCCGGTCATCGCGGGGTTCGATGCGGCGGTGGACTCGGCTCGACGCACCAACCATCCGACGCTGCTCATCCAGATGCTCATCGAGCGCAGCGGCGCGCACTCGCTGGACGGCCAGTACGCGAAAGCACTTCTGGATGCGCTTGAAGCCAACGACGCCCTGCAGAAGCACGGCGACCCGTTGATGCTCGCCCTGAACATGCAGTTCGTAGGGATCGCATACCGGCGGATGGGCGATCTGGAACTCGCGGAACAATTGCTCACTCAGTCCCTCCAGAACCCCGTGATCCAACGGGAATGGGTCCATCGCGTCTCTGCGCTGCTGCAGCTGGGCTACCTGTACGAGGACACGAAACGCTACGCGAACGCCCGACGATCCTTCGACGCCGCCATCGAGCTCTGCACCGTCAACAACAGTCCGATTGACTGCGCGTATGCGCGACTGGGTCGCGCCGGCGTGGATGCCGTCGACAAGCGCCCGGGCGCTGCGCTGAGGACGCTGGAGCGGGTCGAAGCGGATTTCGCTGAAGCGGGCATCTCCGGAGAGAGCGCCATGATGGCGCTGGTTCGCGGCCAGGCACTTGCCGCACTGGGGCGCCGGCGAGAGGCCTTGGCGATGCTGGATTCGGCGATCACGACGTGGCGGTCCGAAGGCAACGAACGCTACCTCGCCATGGCGCTGCAACCGCGTGCGGCGGTGCTGGAGAGCCTGGGTCGTCCGGACGATGCGCTGAGCGACCTCCGCGAGTACCTCGAGATCTTCAAGCGCGAGAATGCCACGCGCGCGGAGCAACGCACCGAGTTCCTCCGGGAACGCTTCGAAGTGCGACGACGCGATTTCGAGAACGCCGATCTCCGTGCGAAGGAACGACTGCGTCAGCAGGAGATCGAGTCGCTCGACCGCTTGCGGCAGTGGCAAAACGTCGCCATCGCCCTCGGTGGGGCTCTGGTCCTGCTCTTGTTCGGGATCACCATGCGCCAACTGTGGCGGGCGCGCAACCTGAAGGCCCTCTCCGAGACCGATGCGCTCACGGGCGTGCCCAATCGCCGGGCGCTGCTGCACAAGGGGCAGCAGGCGTTCCTCGATTCGCGGAGGCGGATGAAAGCCCTCACGTTGCTGGCTCTCGACATCGACCACTTCAAGGCGGTCAACGACGCGTACGGGCACGCGACCGGCGACGCGGTGCTGGCCCGCATCGCGCAGGAATGCCAACGCACGCTTCGGCAGCACGACCTGATCGGCCGCATCGGCGGCGAGGAGTTCGCCGGCCTGCTCCCGGGGACCTCGCTGGAGGCGGCGGTGCAGGTGGCCGAACGGATCCGTGGCGGCGTCGCGGCCCTCGACCTCGACGACCTCGTGCCCGGGCTGCGCGTCACCATCAGCCTCGGCGTGGCCGCGCTCGACCGCCAGGACGCCGACTTCGCCAGCCTGCTCGATCGTGCGGACAAGGCCCTGTACCGGGCGAAGGAATCAGGCCGGGACCG
>NZ_JAPZSC010000023.1 GCF_027531545.1 Silanimonas sp.
ATCGGCACAGCCAATGTACCGCTGAGGCTATCGAACCTCAGCTGTCCTTTGAGCTTCCCGCAAGCTGCCGGACGGCTCAGCCTCGCGTCTTCGGGCTTTGAGTCCGGGAAGCGGACGCTCATAGCCGCCAGCAGTCGGCCACTTCCGGACACTCACGAGCGGCGGCTTTCCTGCAGTCCAACCCAGGCGGCTGTTGGCAGCTGCGTCCAGCTACCTCGGGCTCGCGCTTGACCGCACAAGAGTGGTCGGGCCTGACCCCGCAGCGACGCTCAATCTGTTACCCGCATAGGCCGGGCACACCTTCGCGGCGCCGATCACAGTTGCACCTCCTCTATGGTGCGCTGCAGACGACTGCGCTCGGCCGCAAAGGCCATCAGGTGGCTCTCTATGGAGACTTCGATCGACGAACTGAGCAGCTCCGGTCGTTGCTGGCCGACGGCCTGCACCCAGTCGCGCACCATCGGGTGGTCGCCGCCACCGTGGGCGTCACTCTTCATCGACCAGACTGTGCGCTTGCCCGTCTTGAAACTCGTGACGGTGAAGCTCTCCATGTCGCCCGTCACGTCGCCAAGCGAGCCCATGACGCGCGTGCGCCGGCCCTCGTAGGAGACGAAGGCCTCCATCGAAAACGCCGCCGTCACGCCGTTGCGAAACAGGATGTTGACGGTCAGGTGGTCGGGCTGGTCGTTGTCCATGCGGTAGACGCAGCGGCCGTAGTCGGTCGTCTTCAGCGCCTGCAGGATCACCGCATCCCACTGTGCGCTGTCTTCCGGCAGGTCGAAGACGTACAGACGCTTTCGGTCGCGCAGGTAGATCTGCAGCGCCGAGTACGGGCAGTCGTGCTCGACCGAACAGCCGTCGGTGCAGCGCTCGGTGCTGCCGGTTGGCGCATTGGCGTTGGTGAACCACTTCAGGTTGCCGAAGCAGTGCACGTTATCGGCCTGCGCGCCGACCAACCAGCGAATGATGTCGGTGTCGTGGCAGGACTTGGCCAAAATGATGGGCGTGGTCGTCGCGCTATTGCGCCAGTGGCCGCGCACGTAGGAGTGGCTCATGTGGACGTGCTCGATCGGCTCCAGGTGCTGCACGCTGATGACCTCGCCGATCAAGCCCTGGTCCAGGATGGCCTTGAGCTCGCGGAAGTAAGGCGTGTAGCGCAGCACATGGCACACGCCCACGATGCGCCCCGTGGCCTGGGCCTTGGCAAGAATGGCGCGGCACTCCTCCTCGGTCGGGGCGACGGGCCTTTCCAGCAGCGCGTCGTAGCCCAGGTCCAGCGCACGCAGGCAGGGGCCGCTGCGCAGCGTGTCTGGCGTGGCGATGATGACGGCATCGGCCAGCCGTTCGTGCTCGAGGGCGGACTCCCATCCATCGAAGCAGTTTTCCGAAGCGATCTGGTGCAGGCGGGCGAACCGCTGACGCCGGTGCGCATTCGGATCGGCGACAGCGACAACACGCATTTCGGCGGGATGACGCGCAGCGAAGTTGGCGTACACGGTGCCGCGGTGCCCGGCTCCGATGATCAGCACGGTCACCGGTCGTTCAAGCGGGCGGTGCTGTGGGTTGGCGTACAGATCCTCCTGCAGACCCAGCGCGCGGGCGCTCTCGGTCCAGCCGTGCACCACGCCGTTCTTGACGGCGGTCAGCGCCCGGGTCAGCGGGCGCAAGGACATGAACTGCCGGAGCGACATGAGAACCCCTTGCCTCAGCGAACGCCGAGCCAGAAAGCGACGGCCGAGCACAGCACGGCCCAGGCCAGGAGCAGGGCGACGCCTCCTCTTTGACTGCGGAACGCCCGCCGCAAGGCTGTCGCGTCGATGGTCGTGCCCACCAACTGTTCGGGGGCGGGCGGCGCCATCATGCGGCTGCCCAGCAGTGTCACCCCGGCCGCCACCACCAGCCCCGTCACGTTCCACCACATCCAGAAGAGTTGGGCACCCATCGCATACGCCAGCCACAGATTGAGCGCGAGACCGGCAGCCACTCCGGCCAGCACCGCCGGTCCGCGCGCGCGGCGATCGAGGATGCCGCAAACGAAGGCGGCCAGCAGCGGGCCATAGAACAGCGCGCCGACGCGGTTGATGCTCTCCACCACGCTGGTCGACAGATTGCTGGCCAGACCGGCGAAGATGATGATGGCCACGCCCCAGGCCAGCGTGACGAGCCGGCCCGCTCGCAAGGTGCGCACCGGGCCCAGATGGGGCTCGACGAAGTCGCGCAGCGTGGCCGCCGACAGGCTGTTGAGCGCCGAATCCAGGCTGGACATGGCCGCGGCCAGGATGGCTGCCACCAGCAGGCCGCGCGCCCCGCTGGGGACGTACATCTCGATGAAACGCGGCACCAGCAGATCGGGCCGGCCCGGCGGAATCGCTTCTCGCAGCGCCGGCTCCTTCATAGCCACGGCGCCAATGGCCAAGCCCAGCCCGGCGTAGGCCAACGTGAGCGGGAATCGGGCGATGCCGTTGAATATCAGCGCGCGCTGCGCGCCGGGGATGCCGGTGGCAGACAGCGTACGCTGCGCCTGGCTCTGGTCGACCCCGTAATAGTTGATGTACAGCACCAGCCCGCCGGCGACAAAGCCCCACAGCGGCGCGCGGGCGCCGTCCCCGATGCCATGCGCCCATTCGATGGCGGCGTGGCGCGCAGGATCCTGCAAGTCGATGATGGCTGCACCGCCACCGGCCAGGTCCCACGCGATGGCCGCGCAAAGCGCTACGCCACCCACCAGGATGATCATCTGGATCACGTCGGTCCACACCACGGCCCGCATGCCGCCCAGCGTGTCGTAGATCACCGTGATGCCGCCCGTCAGCACGATGGACCAGGCCAGCGGCAGGCCCGTGCAGACCTGCACCAGCAAGGCTGCGGCATACAACGCCACGCCCGTGGCCAGCCCGCGCGAAAGCAGGAAGACGACGCTCAACACCCAGCGCGTGCGCCTATCGAAGCGGCGTTCGAGGTACTCGTAGACGCTGATGACGCCCAGGCCGCGCAACACGGGCACCAGCACCAGCATGACGAAGATCATCGCCAGCGGCAGCATCAGTTCGTACTGCAGCCAGGTGAGCCCGCCGCCCGGGACGAGCGCGACATAGGCCGGGATGCCGATGAACGAGTTGGCTGAGGACTGCGTAGCCAGGATCGAGATGGCCAGCGCCCACCACGGCAAAGTGCGTCCGCCCACGTAGTAATCGGCCGCAGTTTCCTGGCGCCGCGCCAGCCACGCCGACAGGCCCAGCGTCCCCGCCAGATAGAGCCCGATCACCCACCCGTCGAGCGCTGTCATTCAGGCGGCGGCGGTCGATTCGGGCACAAGGGAGCACAGTTCATCGAAGCTGGCCACGGTGGTCACCCCTGGCACCTGCGTCAGCAGCGGCGATTTCGGGTCGATCACAAAGGCACGGTCGGCTGCCCGCAGCATGCCCAGATCGTTGACGTTGTCGCCTACCGCCCAGCACTCGACCACCTGCGGCTCAGTAAGATCTTCGCGCAGGCGCCGGATGACGTGGCTCTTGCAGATGGGCGGGCCGGAATCGCCATCGCGTGCCAGAAAGGCCGGATTGAGACGCAGCACCCCGGAGCAGACCTCGGCATCGAACTGCATCGTGTGGGCCAGCGCGAAGTCGGCGAAGATGCGGCGTCGCAGGATCTCCGCAGCCACGAAGTAGCTGTCGCTGACCAGGCCCACCATGAAGCCGGACCGCCTCAAGCGGTTGACACAGGCGATGACGCCGGGTCGGACAGGCAGGGCATGCGCGACACGCTCGAACTGCTGCTGGTGTACGAACTTGAAGAGAGCGGCGATGCGCTCGCTCCGCGTGGCAGCATCGTCATCGCGGTCTAGCAGTTTGGCCAGCGCGGCCTCGTGGCCCGTGGCCCGGGCCAGCTCGACCACATAGCGCTCGGGCGTGATCGTGCCGTCCATGTCGAGCAGGATCACCCGTGTGCGGCCGCGACGCCGGCTGAGGATGTAATCAAGCGTTGCCGTCGCCTGGCGCTGGGTCTCGTACATCGCCACGATCTGCTCCATATGCAGGCGGCCGGCTGCTCGCGCCCGGGTGTAGATGACGCGAGAGACTTCGTTGGCCATGGCGGTGAGGTCGAGCAGCGGCTGGCTGTCGTTTTCCAACGAGCCGATGTCGACCTCGGCCAAGCGCGCGCCGGTGCGGTGGGCGTCGATGAGCAGGCCGATGTCGACGCCGTAGCCATTCTCGAAACTCAAAGCCTTGAGCAACGAGGCGCGTACTGCAATCAGGCCCCCCAAGGGCTGTGCGAAGTGGGCGATCTCGGGGAAGAACACCTTCAGCATGGGCTTGGCCGTCAGCTCGGTCACCCGTCCTCCCACACGGCCGAAGCGGGCCTTGACGAAATCGGCCTCGCCGCGCACCAAGGGGCGGCACAGGTCGGTCACGATGTTGGGGCGCAGGCCAGCGAGGTCGCCGTCCAGGTAGACGATCAGGTCGCACCGGGCGACGCCTACGCCGTCGCGCATTGACGCACCCTTGCCCAGCATCGTGCTGGTGATCACTTCGGCACCCGCCTGCCGGGCCAGGCGGGCGGTGTCGTCGATGGAACTGTCGTCGATGACGATCACTTCGGCCGTGGCCGGGTCGGCCAGCGCATGGCGCACTACATCGGCGACGCGCGCAGCTTCGTTCAGGGCCGGGATCACCACCGTCGCGCAGGCCAGCAGCGGCGAAGGCAGGGCGATGACTGGCGGCGGAGCCGGCGGCACGATGACCGTGTCGGCGCGCTCGGACGCGCGCGCTCGCCACCACGTCGATCGCAGCCAGGACAGCAGCTTCCGAAGGGCAGTGTTCATCGCTTCTCCTGGCGTGGCTCGGTGTGTGGCGGCAGAGGCAGCATCGCCGCCAATTCCTGGTACATCGGCCGCGTGACAAGGCGCGCGACACCACTGGACAGCAGTGCGCAGGCCATCAAACTCAGCACCATGGCCTGGCCCGAGACCATCTCCATCACGATGATGAAAGCCGTGATCGGCCCGCCTGTCGTGGCCGCCAGAAAGCCCGCCATGCCCATCGCGATCAGCGGGATGGCGGCTTCCTTGTCCATGCCCATGAAGAGAGCCACGTCGTGGCCGATGCCGGCACCGATGACCAGGGACGGCGCGAAGACCCCCGCGGGCACGCCCGACCAGGCCGAGATCCAGGTGGCGCAGAACTTCAGCAGCGTGTAGACGCCGGGCAGATCGCCCTGGCCCTCCAGGAGGGCGCGGGTCGTGACGTAGCCCGCTCCGGCGGTAGCGCCCTGGGTGGCCAGCCCAATCACGGCGACGGCGAGGCCACACCCGGCGGCAAAGCGCAGAGGATGGGCGCTGCGCCAGCGACTGAAGCGGTCGGGCAGGCCTCTTATCGAAACCACGATCAGTCTTGCAAACAACCCACCGCTCAGGCCGGCCACCAGGGCCACCAGCAGGCCTGGCAGCAGCAACGACCAGGACATGGCCTGCACGCGCAGACGGCCGAAGTAGGTCTCGTTGCCGAACACGGCGACCGCGACCAGCCCGGACAAGACGATGGCGGCGATCACCAGTGAGCTGTGCGAGATATGGCGTCGCCGAGTCAACTGCTCCAGCGCGAAGACGATGCCGCCCAGCGGCGTGTTGAACGCTGCGGCAATGCCCGCCGCAGCGCCAGCCACCATCAGGTCGTGTGCATCGATGCCCGACTGCGGCGACAGCCAGCGTCGAGCGCTGACCATGACGCCGGCGCCGACCTGGACCGTGGGGCCCTCGCGCCCGATCGAGAGGCCCGCCAGCAAGCCGCCCGACACCAATCCGATCTTGTGGAGCGACACGCGCATCGAGACCAGCCAGGCGCTCTGTGACGGCGGCAGGTCCTTTTCTAGCGAAAGCACCACTTGCGGAATCCCCGAGCCACCGGCCCCCGGCACATAGCGGCGCGTCCACCACAGCAGGGCTACCGTGAGCGCCGGCGTCCAGAGCAGGGTGAAGTAGCGGCCGTGATCGCCCCAACCTTCCACCTGCCGGAAGCCATGGATCGCCGCCTCGGCCAACAGCGTGAAAGCAACCACGATCGCGCCTGTCGCGGCCGCGTAAGTCAGAACGATGGACCGGTCGAGCCACTGCCGACCGGCGAGCAACTCGCGTTGCAGGTTGCGCCAGAACTCGGGGTCGATGTCGTGCGCGGCCTGCCAGCCGCCACGCAACCACGCTCGCGCCACGCGCAGGACTCCCTTCGGCCAGTTGGGCTGCGCTGCGGCGTCATCGATGGGAGCCGGCATCTTGGTGGGTTTCTCGTTGTATGTCAGTGGGCCCAGCCGGTGGGCTGCGAACTGCCCGTCGCTTTCCTGTGCGCGACGAGAGACTCCGATGCGAAGGAGACGTTGACGGGTTGAATCCGCACCGTCTGACGGTCCGCAGATGCAACCCTCTCGTGGCGAGCATTCCAGGCTTCGCGCAGTACCGACACCCCGACCAAGTCGGCGAGGGCAAGGAGGGCAATGCTGACCAGCAGGGCGCGCCGACGGTTCATGGCAACCGCAATTGTATTTGCACAATTGCATCCCGTCGGGTCCACGTTTCTCCGCAGACTGACGCCGCCCGAAGGCCGACCCAGGACGAGCTACATCTGCGCCAACGGGATGCCGGCTGCGCGTTCGTCGGTCTGCAGCAGGGCCAGCAGCTTGCCCAGATCGTTGTCGAGACGCGCGAGGGTCTCGTCGTCAAGCGCGGCCAGCGCCTCTGGCAGGACGCCCGAGAAAGGGCCAGGCGCCTTCTTCAGCACCCGAGCCCCGCGAGGCGTCACGCGCAGCCGCGTGGCGCGGCGGTCGGCGTCGTCCCGGCTCGCAACCACCAGTTCAGCGGTGAGCATGGCTTTGACCAGGTTGCTGGCCGTGGTCTGGTGGACGTCCATGGCGCGGGCAAGCCCGCCCACCCCGATGTCGGGCTGCGCATGGATCACACTCAAGGCCCAGAGTTGCGCGCCACCGACGCCGGCCTTCTTCTCGACCTGCTGGAAGTGGGTCTTGACGGCGTTGAAGACCGATCGAAACCGGCGCAGCACCTGCGCTGCGGGCTCGACCTGCACTGCGGGTGCGGGCGCGCTGGCCGGCTTTGGGCGAGCCCTCTTGCTGGTTGGCTTCGTTGGCATGCCGAAATCATAGGTGCACCATCAAGCCAAAGGCGTGCGCCAAAAAAACGGGGCCCGCTTGGGCCCCGAAAAGTCGCTCGTGACCGCTCATCGCTGGTTGTGCCGATGGGCGGGAAGGAGAGTGTATTTGCACACATGTATGTCAAGGTCCAAGAGCAAACCCCGAGTGAGACATATCCCCTGGCAGCGCCGATCTCAAGTGCGGTCGCAAGTGCAGAGTACACCGAGAGGCGCCAGCCAAGGGATCCCCGCCCCCCGAAGCCGCAGCGCGTTACCGCTCACGGACACCGAACTCAGGCTCATCGCCGACGCCGCGATCATCGGAGACAGCAGCCAGCCCGAGAACTGGGACCGCTCACCTGCGGCCAGCGGATGCCCAGAGCGTTGTAGACCAAGGCCCAAGGCGAGCCAAGATCTGCTTCATGTTCGCCGCCTTCTCGTACAAGATGGTGCGGGCTTGCGCGATGCCGCGCAGATCTCCCTTGACCAGCGTCACCTGCGAGCTGTTCATGGCGACGTAGGTGCCCGTTCCCATCGCCACGCCGACGTCGGGGTAATCGTATCTTTCCAGCAAATTGACACGGTTGGCGCTGACTAGTCCATCGCGTGCCCGAGCCGGCCACCGGGCAGGTAGGGATTCGCGCCGCGCTCGACGCAGGTAGATTGGCGGTTTCGACTGCCCGAAGGGTGT
>NZ_JAPZSC010000016.1 GCF_027531545.1 Silanimonas sp.
CGGGGGAGAGCTATCGGTTGAAGGACAAGCGGCGAGCTGGGGCCATCAAGGCACGGGGAGCCAACTGAAGTCCCGAGGTGGGTCAGTTTTCAATCGGCGACAACCACGCAAAGTGGGTCAGATTTCGATCGGCGTTGACAATTGGGACGTCGATTCCGTAGAAGTCACGCTCTGGTCGAGTGGTCAAGGCGACCGATGCCCGAAATCCATTCTTGGCAAGCGTTGCCGCATGCTGGTAAATGACCGAGATGCCGCCTGAAGGAAAAACGAAGGGCTCTGCAACGTACAGGATGCGGCGCTCTGACATGCGATAGGCGTAGGCGGAAGGCTGAGCTTAAAGCGTAGCCAAATCACCTGAATTGAGCGAATCAACGGAGCAGCTCCCCGCTCAGCAGTGCTCGCTGGGCTAGCCTCCGACATGGCATCCGCTCCTGCCGATGATCCCCTAGAGCGCCATCCGAAAGCGCCGGGCCCTCAACTTGCGCCAAGTCTGTGATGCTTCACTCCAAGGCCAAGGCCAAGGCCACATTCCAAAGCAGCACGATGATCTCGGCCCGAGGTTCGCGGTCGAATCGCGGTGATGGCTGCCGGATCGTCAGGCCCTTCGGATCTCGTTTTCGGCAAGGCGCCGGTGAAAGGTTTCGACCGCCGTGCAGAACGCTCCAGCGAAAGTTTCGGGTTTGGCGAACGCCGCGTCACTAAGGCGCTTGCGGAGGCTGCGGCGCAGCTTGCGCAGCTCGGCCGTCGAACTCGTGGCATCCACGGCCTTGGCCACGTAGGCCTCGAGGTCGGGGGCCAGCCAGTCGTCGAGGCCCAGGGCGCCGAGGATCATTGCGCCCTGCCTCGCCCACGTGCCCTCGCCGGCGAGGCTCAGCACGGGCACGCCCATCCAAAGGGCGTCGAGCGTGGACATGCCGCCGTTGAAGGGGAAGGGGTCAAGGGCGACGTCGACGCGGTGGAAGGCCGCGTAGTAGTCGGCGCGGCGCGTGTAGCCCTCCAGCATCAGGCGTTCGGCAGCAATACCCTGTTGGGTGAAGGCCGCGATAATCGCCTCGCGCGGCGCTGCGTGGTCGAACTGGCGGCCCTTCATCAGCAGGCGGCTCTCCGGTGCGGTGCGGAGGATGCGCGCCCAGGTGGCGATGACGCGCGGGTTGAGCTTGGCGATGGTGTTGAAGCAGCCGAAGGTGAAAGGCGCATCGCTCGCGTAAGGCAGGTCGGACACTGCGGGCGCGTCGGTCGGCGCGGTGAAGGGCAGTCGCGGAAAGGGCAGGCGCAGCAGCGATTCCACGTATTCGACTTCGACACCGGGCGGCGTCGAAACAGCGTCGCTGACCACTGCGTCGATGGTGGCGAGGCCTGTGCTGTCGCCGTAGCCAAGCCAGCTCAGTTGCGTCGGTGCCGGCTTGCGCGCGAACAAGCCGAGGCGCTGATGGCCGGTGTGGCCGGAGAGGTCGATCAGCACATCGATGCAGTCCTCGCGCACCCGTCGGGCGGCGGTGGTGTCATCGATCCCGCTGATGTCCACCCACTGGTCCACCTGAGCCTGAAGGCGCCCCGGGACGGGGTCGCCCGGCAGACCCGGTCGGCTGCTGTAGGCAGAGAGCCACCATCCGCGGGCGCGGAGGGCCGGCAAAAGGCCTTCCAGCAGCAATCCCACCGGATGATGGCGCAGGTCGCCGGAGACGAGGCCCACGCGTAGGGGGCCAGCCTCGCGGCCCGGCGCAGGCGCCATGGGCGGATGCGCAGCGGCGAGCGCCTCGCCATATCGCCGGTGCAGGGTGGCCAGCTCGTCGCGCGTCACCTCGGGCAGGTACTGCATGGCCATCAGCAGATTGCTGAAGATCTCGGGAGTGAGACCGGGGCGCTGAAGGCACTCGCGCAGCACGTCGACCGCGGGCGGGGCGAAGCCGAGGTCGAGCAGGGTTGTGCCCAGATTGTTCCGGGCATCAACCCAGTCGGGGTTCGCGCGCAAGGCGGCTTCGAAACAAGCGACTGCATCCTCGAGTCGCCCGACCGCGTAGTAGGCGATGCCGAGGTTGTAGCGCGCCAGCAACTCGTGCTGGGCGGCCTGCTCAAGGAAGGGCAGCGCTTGGTCGGCCCGACCGGTGTCGGTGAGGATGGCGCCGAGCATGCTGGCTGCGCGGAATTCCCCTGGGGTGTCGGCGAGCACCTGGCGGCACAAAGACTCCACGGTGGCCACGTCGCCGCGGCGAAGCGCGTCGAGGGCCTGTGCGAGTCTGGAGGGCAGGGGGCGGGTGGTTCGTTCCATCGGGGACGTCCGTGCGTTTTCGAAGCCCATAGTGTCCAATGCGGGGCCGGCTGAAGGCCACCATTGCGCGCGTGATGACCGATTCGAACCGAGGCGAACCCCTGCCCGCCCTCGATGGCCTGCGCGGCCTGGCCGTGGGCATCGTGCTGTTGTCCCACCTAGCCAACGCCGGCCTGCCGGTCCTGCCCGGCCTCAGCCTCTCCGGCATCGGCAAGAGCGGCGTTTACCTCTTCTTCGTGCTGAGTGCCTTTTTGCTGACGCGACTGCTGCTGCAGTGGCCTGCGGCGAACTGGCGGCGGGGCGCGAGTTGGGCGGATTACGCCTTGCGTCGGGTGTTGAGGATCTGGCCGCTCTACCTCGTGGTGCTGCTGGCCAGCGCGGTGATCAGCGCCACGGCAGTGGTGCCTTGGTGGCCGTACCCGATGGATGCCGTCGCGCTGCTGCGCCACCTCACGTTGCAGGAAGGCACCAGCGTGTTGTGGAGCATCCCGGTGGAGTTCCACTACTACCTCTGCTTGCCTCTGGTCGCATGGGCTTTGGCCGCAGCCCAGCGGGCCGGTGGCCTGCTTCTCGCTTCGGCACTGGCGACGTCGGCCGGCGTGGCGGCGATGATCCTCTGGCCCCCGGCAGCGTCACTCGTGAACGATGTGCGGCTCGGCCCCTACCTAGTGCTGTTCTTCGCCGGAGGGCTGGCCGCCCTGTTCTCGGTGCGTCAGGCGACGTCGACGCCGCGGGCCAAGAGGGCCTTTGGGTGGCTCGGCCTTCTGGCCCTACTGGCCTTCGTGGCCACGGTGCCGGCCGTGGCGGCCGTGATCAGCGGGGGTGCGTTCCAGGCCGATCTCAATCATCGCTGGTTCGCCTTTTTCGCCGTCGCGTGGTCGGCCCTGCTGCTGGCCGTCGTTCATGGGCCGGCGCGGCTGCGGAGGCCGTTCGAATGGCGGCCGTTGCGCTGGCTGGGCTGGGTGAGCTTCAGTGCCTACCTCTGGCACATGCCGGTGCTGGCGGCCGTCACGGGCCCGATGGGGCTGGCGGGCGCGCCGGCGTTGGCGGTGTTCGCCGTGCTGACGGTACTGGTTTCGTGGGCCTCCTGGCGGCTCGTGGAGCGCCCCTTGCAGCGTGTGCGCTGGCCTCGGCAACGGCCAGCCGCGCCCGAGGTCGCCGGCAAGGGCGCCTAGGCCGACTGTTACAATCCGCCACCCTTTCGACCGCGCCTTGCCATGCCCGTCCACCAGAGCGTCCTCGAACTCGTCGGCAAGACGCCCATCGTCAAGGCGCAGAAGCTCGACACCGGCCTCTGCGAGCTCTACCTGAAGCTCGAGTGCATGAACCCCGGCGGCTCGGTCAAGGACCGCATCGGCGTGACGATGATCGAGGCTGCCGAGAAAGCCGGAAAGATCAAGCCCGGCGCCACCCTCGTCGAAGGCACGGCCGGCAACACCGGCATCGGTCTGGCGCTCGCCGCGCAGCAGAAGGGCTACCGCCTTGTGCTGGTGGTGCCCGACAAGATGAGCCGCGAGAAGATCTTCAACCTCAAGGCCATGGGCGCGGAGGTGATCCTGACGCGCTCCGACGTGGCCAAGGGCCACCCTGATTACTATCAGGACCTCGCCGCGAAGATCGCCGCCGACACGCCGGGCGCGTACTTCATCAACCAGTTCGGCAACCCGGACAACCCGCTCACGCACGAGACGGTGACCGGCCCCGAGATCTGGGAACAGATGCAGGATGCCGGCGGGATGGACGCCATTGTCTTCGGCTGCGGCAGCTCCGGCACCATGACCGGCCTCTCGCGCTACTTCGCGAAGACCGCGCCGCACGTCGAGCTGGTGCTGGCCGATCCGGTGGGCTCGATCCTCACCAAGTACATCAACGAGGGCATCCTCGACACCAAGTCGGGCAGCTGGCTGGTGGAAGGCATCGGCGAGGATTTCCTGCCGGACATCTCCGACTTCACCCGCGTCAAGAAGGCCTACGCCGTCTCCGACAAGGACAGCATGCTCGCCGGCCGCGAGCTGCTGGCGAAGGAGGGCGTGCTGGGCGGGTCGTCGTCGGGCACGCTGCTGGCCGCGGCGCTGCGCTACTGCCGCGAGCAGACCACGCCGAAGAAGGTGGTCGTGTTCGTCTGCGACACGGGCAACAAGTACCTGTCGAAGATGTACAACGACTACTGGATGCTTGACCAGGGCTTCCTCGACCGCCCTCAGCACGGCGACCTGCGCGACCTGATCCTGCGCCCCTATGCGGCGCGCGACACCATCGTGGTCAGCCCGAACGACCTGCTCACCGTCGCCTACCAGCGCATGAAGCTGTACGACGTTTCGCAGCTGCCGGTGATCGAGAACGAGCGGATCGTCGGCATCCTCGACGAGAGCGACGTGCTGATGCACGTGCATGCCGACGAGGCGCGCTTCCGCGACCCGGTGTCCACCGCGATGGTCACCAAGTTGGAACTCGTCGACATGCGCTCGCCGATCAACAGCCTGATGGGCGTGTTCGAACGCGGGCACGTCGCCATCGTGATGGACGGGCCGAAGTTCCTCGGCCTGATCACCCGCATCGATTTCCTGAACTACCTGCGCCGCAAGGTGCAGTGAGGCCGCGCGACGCGCGCCCCACGCGAGGACTGCCATGAGTGACATGAATTACGGCTTCGGCACGAAAGCCATCCACGCCGGCCAGAGCCCCGACCCGAGCACGGGCGCGGTGATGGTGCCGATCTACGCCACCTCGACCTACGTGCAGGAAAGCCCCGGCGTGCACCAGGGCTACGAGTACTCGCGCAGCCACAACCCGACGCGCTTCGCCTACGAGCGCTGCGTCGCGGCTCTGGAAGGCGGCAAGAACGGCTACGCCTTCGCGTCGGGCCTCGCGGCCACCTCGACCATCCTCGAGTTGCTCGATTCCGGCAGCCACGTGGTGGCGATGGACGACGTCTATGGCGGCACCTACCGCCTGTTCGAGCGCGTGCGCCGGCGCAGCGCCGGCCTCGATTTCTCGTGGGTCGACCTGTCGGATCTCGACGCTTTCGAGGCGGCGATCCGCCCGAACACGCGGATGGTCTGGATCGAGACGCCGACCAACCCGACGCTGAAGCTGGTCGACATCGCCGCGGTGGCCGAGCGCGCGAAGAAGCGCGGCCTGATCGTCGTCGTGGACAACACCTTCTGTTCGCCGGCGCTGCAGCGCCCGATCGAGCTCGGCGCCGACATCGTCATGCACTCGGCCACGAAGTACATCAACGGCCACAGCGACATCGTCGGCGGCCTCGCCATCGTCGGCGAGCGCACCGACCTCGCCGAACAGATGACCTTCCTTCAGAACGCCGTCGGCGCCGTGCAGGGTCCGTTCGACAGCTTCCTGGCACTCCGCGGCCTCAAGACCCTGCACCTGCGCATGAAGGCGCACTGCGAGAACGCGCAGGCCATCGCGGAGTTCCTCGAGCACCACCCGGCCGTGGAGCGCGTGGCCTACCCGGGCCTGAAGGCGCACCCGCAGTACGCGCTGGCCCAGCGCCAGATGAAGGGTCCGGGCGGCATGGTCAGCGTGTGGCTGAAGGGTGGCTTCGAAGCCGCCAAACGCTTCATGGAGCGCACCGAGCTGTTCGCCTGCGCCGAGAGCCTTGGCGGCGTCGAGAGCCTCGCCAACCATCCGGCGGTGATGACCCACGCGAGCGTGCCGGCCGAGCGCCGCGCGGCGCTGGGCGTGACCGACAACCTGGTGCGGCTGTCGGTCGGCGTGGAAGATCTCGCGGACCTGCGGGCCGAGCTGGAGCGGGCGCTCGGGTGAGCAGGGCCGCGGCCTCGCTGTTGCCCCTCGGGGCGCGGGAGCGCTCCCTGGCGTGGGAGCTCAGCAAGCGCGAGATCGTGGGGCGCTATCGCGGGGCCTCGTTCGGCGTGCTGTGGGCGCTGCTCCAGCCTTTCCTGATGCTGGGGGTGCTGACGCTGGCGTTCGGCGAAGTCCTGGGCTCGCGCTGGCCCGGCGCCGAAGGCACGGCGGGCTTCGCCATCATCCTGTTCGTCGGACTGATGGTGCATGGCGTGCTCGCCGAGTGCCTCGGCAAGGCCTGCACGCTCATCACCGCGAACGCCAGTTACGTCAAGAAGGTGGTTTTCCCGGTCGAGCTGCTGGCCTGGCCGGTGCTGGCCTCGGCGGTGTTCCATTTCCTCGCCAACGCGCTGGTGTTGGCCGGCATGCTGCTGCTCGTGGGGCGCACACCGCCGCCCACCCTGCTGCTGCTGCCCGTCGTGCTGCTGCCCATGGTGCTGCTGTGCCTCGGCCTCGTCTGGGCGCTGGCGTCGTTGAGTGTCTACGTACGTGACGTGCAGTACGTGGTGCCGCCGCTGGTCACCGCGACGATGTTCCTCTCCTCGGTGATCGTCCCGCCCGACGCCGTGCCCGAGGCCTGGCGCTTCGTGTTCGAGGGCAATCCGCTGACACCGGTCGTTGATGCCGCACGCGCCGTGGCTCTCGCCGGCACGATGCCTGACTGGACGGCGTTGGCGGTGCAGGGCGCCGTCGGCCTTGTCGTGGCGATCGCTGGTGCCGGGCTGTTCCTGCGCTTGCGCCGGGGGTTCGCCGATGTCCTCTGAACCGGTGGTCCGCGTCCGCGGGCTGGGCAAGCGCTATGAGCGCTTCGCCAGTCCCTCGCGGCGCCTCCTCGCGTTGCTGGGCGGCCCGCGCCGTTCGCAGGCGCATTGGGCCCTGCGTGGCGTCGAACTCGAGGTGCGGCCCGGCGAGACCGTTGGCCTGCTCGGGCGCAACGGCTCGGGCAAGTCCACCCTCCTGCAGATGGTCTGCGGCACGCTGGAACCCACCGAGGGGAGCGTCGAGGTGCGGGGCCGCGTCGCCGCCCTGCTCGAGCTCGGGGCGGGCTTCAATCCGGAGTTCAGCGGGCGCGAGAACGTCTACCTCAACGCCTCGATGCTTGGCCTCAGCCGCGCCGAGACCGAGCGGCATTTCCAGGCCATCGTCGATTTCGCCGACATCGGCGACTACCTCGACGAGCCGGTGCGCACCTATTCCAGCGGCATGTTCGTTCGGCTCGCGTTCGCGGTGGCCGTTGCGGTGGAACCCGACCTGCTGGTGGTGGACGAAGCGCTGGCCGTCGGCGACGAGGCGTTCCAGCGCAAGTGCTTCGCCCGCATTGAGCAGTTGAAGGCGCGCGGTGCCGCGATCCTGTTCGTCTCGCATGCCACCGCGGCGGTGGTGCAGCTCTGCGATCGGGCCGTACTGCTCGATGCCGGCGAGGTCCTCGCCATCGGCGCGCCCAAGGCCGTCGTCGCCGCGTATCAGAAGGTGCTGTACGGCGCCCCGGAGCGCCGCGCCGCGCTGCTGGCGGAGCTGCGCGCCGGCCAATGGGAGACGGCGCCGGGCAGCGGCGTTGCCGCCCCGGCAAAGAGCGCGCGCTTCGATCCTGGGCTCGTGCCGGAAAGCACCGTGCATTACGAATCGCGCGGCGCCCGCATCGAATCCCCCGAACTGGTCGATGCCGAAGGCCGGCCGGTGAACGTGCTCGCCCCGGGCGAGTGCTACCGCTATCGTTTCCGCGTCCATTTCGACCAGGCCGCGCGCTTTGTGCATTTCGGCATGCTGATCAAGTCCACCAGCGGCGTCGAACTCTGCGGTGTCGATTCCCACCCCCACGGCGAAGGCGTCGATGCCGTGCCTGCAGGCAGCGTCGTCGACGTGGCCTTTCCGTTCCGTGCCTCGCTGCTGCCCGGCACTTACTTCCTCAATGCCGGCTGCGTGGGGTGGCTGGATGGCGAGGGCGAAACCTACCTCCATCGCATCGTCGATGCGCTGGCGTTCCGGATCGAAGCTGCCGGATCGCCCACGCGGCGCTCTGGCTTCTTCGACCTCGCGCTCGAGCCTGCCTGCGAGTACGCCATCGGAGCTGCACCATGAATACGACGGAACGTCCCACGGCCCTCGTGGTCCTTGGCATGCATCGCAGTGGCACATCGGCGGTGGCAGGGGGCCTTGTCGCGCGCGGCGCGAACGCCGGCAACGCCCTCTTGCCCTCGACCTCGGACAACGCGAATGGCTACTTCGAGGACGCGCGCCTGGTTGCGGCGAGCGACGCCCTGTTGGCCTCCGTCGGCTCCGCCTGGGACGAGCCCGGCCCGCTGTCGCGCCCGATCGTGGCTCCAGAAGCGCAGGCGGCGATGGTCGAGGTGTTCTGCGCGCTGCGCGGGCGTTCGACCCCAGCCGTCGTCAAGGACCCGCGCGCCTGCCGCCTGGTGCCGGAATGGTCGCAGGCCATGGCCGAGGCCGGCCTGCGTCCCGCCTACCTGATCGTGCTGCGTGATCCACGCGAGGTCGCGGCGTCCCTGCAGGCCCGCGACGGCATGTCGGCCTACCGCGCAGGCCGGCTTTGGCTTGAACATCTGTTGGAAGCTGAGCTCGCCACCCGCGGGGCGCCCCGCGTCTTCATCGATTTCGAGGACCTGGTGCAGGCGCCGGACGCCACGCTGGACACGGCGCTTGGCGTGCTGGGGCTCGGCGACGTGCTGCGCCCGGATCTCGCGCGCGGCACCGGTGTCGAGGCCCGGCTTCGCCGACAGCGTGCCGAAGGCGGGGAGGGTGAGGGCTTCGCCGAGCGCGTTTACGCGTTCGCCAAAGGCTGCTTGGGCACGGCGGGCGACGGCGCGGTGATCGCAGCGGCATTCGACGCCTTCCGGGTTCGCTGGCTCGAGGATGCGGAGAGCGCGCGCGCCGCGCTGCTCGATGCCCGGGCGCGCGAGGGCCGCGAGCGCGAGGACGCGTTGCGCCTGCTCCGCGAAGTCCGCAATGGACTGGCCTTGGCCGACGCCTGGGGCAAGGCGCCGTCACGGGCGCCGAATCCGCGCGTCTATTGGCGTGCCCTTGATGCGGCGCATTCCGAGGACCGTTCGTGCGCCGCCCGTGCGCAGGCCGACGGCGGCTTTGTCGCAACGGCCGGCGGCCCCGGGATTAGCGTGGATCGCCTGCGCCTCGACCCGGACGACCGCGCGGGCGTGTTCGAGATCACCGCGCTTGTCGTTGCCGGCGTCCCCGTGCCGGACCTGCCGGCGGCCGTCATCGCCTGCAACGGCGTCGTGCGCCCGACCGCTGGCGGACTCCTGCTTGTCGCCATCGACGATGACCCGTGGATCGAGATCGGGCTCGGGTCGACGGCGCC
This sequence comes from Silanimonas sp., assembly GCF_027531545.1. GTDB lineage: Bacteria > Pseudomonadota > Gammaproteobacteria > Xanthomonadales > Xanthomonadaceae > Silanimonas. The sequence goes on from NZ_JAPZSC010000016.1 coordinate 9,429, forward strand.
GGCTGGAACCAGCGTGTCCGTCCGATTTGACCTGCATGGCCGCGGACTGCCCGAGTTGCTCTGGTCCTTGGTCGAACAGGAAGCCACTGGTGCGACTCGCCTTCGCGAGCTCGAGGCGCGTGTCGAGGTGCTCGTCGGGGCGGTCGGCGCGCTCAGTGAGGACCTTGCCGAGCGGCGCGCTGCTGATGCTCAGGCGGCGCAAGCAGAGAGGGCCGTCGTCCTGGACGCTCTGGATCGCCTTGCGCAACAGTCCGCGGAAATCCTCGGTTGGACGCGGCGCCGGACGTTCCGGTACTGGTGGCGGCGCTGGCGCGGCGAGGTGGAGACGCCCGAGGGCACGCCGTGATGCCGATGCTGCAGCCGCTGGCCCATTTGAAGGCAGTGGAGGGGCATGACGGTCTGTGGGCGTCCGAAGGCGCCGACCCGCAGTTCCTCGTTGTTCGGAACGGCCACGCCTTCGCCTGTACCGGCGGCTGGTACCGGCTTCGGCTGCGCCTCGTCGCGCGCGAGGGCGCCATTCTGGCGCCCTGCCTTTATCCCGACTACGGCGGCGGAATGACCGAACTGGAGCGCATCCCGCTGGGATCGCCGGATGCCGACGGCTGGATCGACGTGCTGGTGCGCTTCAAGTACGCGGTCCGCGCGCTGCGGCTCGACCCGACCGCGGTCGAGGCGCACTTCGTGGCCACGGGCTTCAGCCTGCGCCGTCGCCATCGCCCCGCGGCTATGGTCGGCATGCTGCGCGACATCGCTCGCTCGCCCCGCGGCGGTCGCCGGATGGCAGTCCGACTCGCCATGGCGACCGTGCGCGACTTGGCAAGGGGCAGGGTGGGCGCCGCTGGCGAGCGCTTGTTGCGAGGTTACTCGGCGCTGCAGGTGGACGGGCGGGACGACTACACGGCCTGGTGCGGGCGCTTCGCTCCACCGTTGAGCAAGAGCGAGGCTGCGCAGCGCTGCGCGCGCCTTTCGGCGAGGCCGGTGATCGCGGTGCTGATGCCGGTTTACAACCCGCCGGAGTGCTGGTTGCGTCGGGCGATCGAGAGCGTGCGCACGCAGTCCTACCCGCACTGGCAGTTGTGCATCGCCGACGACGCGTCGCCGGCGCCACACGTGGCCCGGGTGCTTGCCGAAGTCGCCGCATCGGACCCGCGCATCCGCGTGGTCCGCCGTGCGGAGAACGGCCACATCTCCGAGGCCTCGAACAGTGCGCTCGCCCTCGTCGATGGCGAGTTCGTGGCCCTGCTGGATCACGACGACGAGCTCCACCCGGATGCCCTTCTGCACGTCGCCGAGGCGATCGCCCGCCATCCGTCGGCGGGCGTGCTGTATTCCGACGAAGACAAGATCGACGAGCAGGGCCGCCGCTACGAGCCCTACTTCAAGCCGCGCTTCGATCCCGACCTTCTGCTTGGGCAGAACTGCGTGTCCCACCTCGGCGTCTACCGCACCGAGCTGATGCGCGCGGTCGGTGGTTTCCGCAAGGGCTACGAGGGCTCGCAGGATTGGGACCTCGCTTTGCGCTGCATCGAGCGCTGTGGCGCGGCGAACGTCGTTCACCTGCCCCACGTGCTCTACCACTGGCGTTCGATCGAAGGCTCGACGGCGCTGGCCGTCTCGGAGAAGTCGTACGTGGTCGACGCCGGCCGCCGCGCGGTCGCCGACCACCTCGCGCGCACGGGCATCTCGGCCGAGGTGCAGGTGCTCGCCGGCGGCCACCTGGCGGTGCGCCGACCCCTGCCGTCGCCGGCGCCGCGGGTGAGCCTTGTCATTCCGACCCGCGACCGTGTCGACCTGCTGCGCCAGTGCGTGGACAGCGTGCTGCGGCGTTCGACCTATCCGGACTTCGAGATCCTCGTCGTCGACAACCTCAGCGTCGAGCCTGAGACGCTGGCGTACTTCGAGTCGCTGGCTTCAGAGCCCCGCGTGAAGGTGCTGCGCTACCCGCACCCGTTCAACTACTCGGCGATCAACAACTTCGCCGTGCGCCACGCGACGGGCGAGGTCCTGTGCCTGTTGAACAACGACATCGAAGTGATCACGCCCGGCTGGCTCGAGGAGATGGTGGCGCAGGCGCTGCGGCCCGGCATCGGTGCGGTGGGCGCGATGCTCTACTACCCCGACGACAGCATCCAGCACGCGGGGGTGCTGCTGGGGTTCTCCGGCGTGGCCGGCCACCTTTATGCCGGCTGGCCGCGCGGCACCGGCGGCCATATGGGGCGCGCTCGCCTCGTGCAGCGCCTGAGCGCCGTTACCGCTGCCTGCCTGGTCGTGCGCCGCGTGCTGTGGGACGAGGTGGGCGGGCTCGACGAGCAGCTCGCTGTCGCGTTCAACGACATCGATTTCTGCCCACGACTCGATGTGTCGGGGCACGCAAACCTATGGACACCGCATGCGGAGCTCTACCACCACGAGTCGGCGTCTCGTGGCAAGGAGGACACCCCGGAGAAACAGGCGCGCTTCAAGGCCGAGGTCGACTTCATGCTGCAGCGCTGGGGCGCGCGCCTCGCGGACGACCGCGCTTACAACGTCAACCTATGCCTCACCTCGACGCCCTTCGCGCTCGCGTCGCCCCCACGCACGGCGCCCTGAGTGGGCGGTGGGTCGGGCGCTAGCCCGAACGTCCAGTCCGCGGGCGCCCAAGCCACCGTGGCGCGCCGGTATCATTGGCGTCTCTGGTTCCACAGGCTGATGCCATGACGCCCCCGAATCCGGCGCAGACCCCGCGCCGAAGCAAGCTCTACAGTTCCGCTGCCGAGGCCTTGCAAGGCCTCGTCGCCGACGGCCAGACCCTCGCGGTCGGCGGCTTTGGCCTTTGCGGCATCCCCGAAGCCCTGATCGCCGCGCTGCGCGACTCGGGCGCGAAGAACCTCACCGCGATCTCGAACAACGCCGGCGTCGACGGCTTCGGCCTCGGCCAGCTGCTCGCCACGCGGCAGATCCGCAAGATGATTTCCAGCTACGTGGGCGAGAACAAGGAATTCGAACGCCAGTTCCTCGCCGGCGAACTCGAACTCGAGTTCAACCCGCAGGGCACGCTGGCCGAGCGCTTGCGCGCCGGCGGCGCCGGCATCCCCGCGTTCTACGTGCGCACCGGCTACGGCACGATCGTCGCCGAGGGCAAGGAGACGCGGCAGTTCGGCGAGCACTGGTACGTGATGGAGACGGCGCTGCACGCCGATGTCTCGCTGGTGAAGGCGTGGAAGGCCGATACGGCGGGCAACCTCGTGTTCCGCAAGACCTCGCGCAACTTCAACCCGGCCTGCGCGATGGCCGGCAAGGTCTGCGTGGTGGAAGTGGAAGAGTTCGTCGAGGTCGGCGCGATCGACCCGGACCACGTGCACCTGCCGGGCATCTACGTCGACCGCATCGTGGTCAACGCCACGCCCGAGAAGCGCATCGAGCAGCGCACGACCCGCGAAGGAGTGAAGTGACATGCCCTGGACCCGCGACGAGATGGCGCAGCGCGCCGCCCGGGAACTCACCGACGGCGCCTACGTGAACCTCGGCATCGGCCTGCCGACGCTGGTGGCCAACCACATTCCCGAGGGCATGGACGTGTGGCTGCAGAGCGAGAATGGCCTGCTCGGCATCGGCCCGTTTCCGACGGAAAGCGAAGTCGACGCCGACCTGATCAACGCCGGCAAGCAGACGGTAACGGCGCGCGCCGGCGCCAGCTTCTTCGGCAGCCACGACAGCTTCGCGATGATCCGCGGCGGCCACATCGACCTCGCCATCCTCGGCGCCATGCAGGTCACCGACAAAGGCGATCTCGCCAACTGGATGGTGCCCGGCAAGATGGTGAAGGGCATGGGCGGTGCGATGGACCTTGTCGCTGGCGTCAAGCGTGTGGTCGTGCTGATGGAGCACACAGCCAAGGGCGGCGAGCACAAGATCGTGCCCGCTTGCACGCTGCCGCTGACCGGCGTCGGCGTGGTCAATCGCGTCATCACCGAGCTTGGCGTGTTCGATGTCGGCCCGAGCGGCTGCCGCGTCGTCGAGCTGGCGCCGGGCGTTGGGCACGACGAGGTGCGGGTAAAAACCGGCGTACCCCTGCTGGCCTAGCGGCGCACCGGGCCCGGGCGACCCGTCGCGGTGAGCGGGTAGAATCCGCGGATGGAACGGATTTCTGCCCTTGCGGTCCGCTGGATCGCGCTTGCGCTTTGGGTGCTCGCCGCTGCGATGTCGGCACCTGGCGCGGCCAGGACGAGCCCCAGCAATCCGCCGCTCGCGGTCGACACCCTCGTCCACGATCCCGATCGCGGGGAGCTCCGAGGCGAGGGCTGGTTGGTTCCGGCAAATCCCGCTCGTCAGGCCGCGCGCGTCCAGGTGGATGGCGCCGGTGTTTCGGCACTCGTCGAGCTCGATCCCGTGCGTCGCCCCGATGTCGCACAGGCCATCGGTCGTGCCGATGCGCTCGAGGCGGGCTGGCGATTCCGCATAGCCCTCGAAGTGCCGGGGACCCCGGGCCCGCTGAGCCTGCGTTTCCTCGATGCCGACGGCGCTGTGCTGGCCGAAGTCGCCTCGGTTGCCGTAGCCCGGGTGGCCATCCAGCACGGCGCGCAGCGCCATTGGATCGTCGCATGGGCGATGCTGGTCTTGTTGGCCGCAGGCCTCGTGCTTCGGTATGTGCGACTGCGCCGTCCTGCCGCGCTCGCAACGGGCCGCTTGGATGGCGAAGGCGGACTTTCTACCGCCCTGATCCCGGCGGCGATCGTCCTCGCCTGCGCGGTGGTGGTGGGCGCGATCGCGCCGCCCTTCCAGTCTCCGGACGAGTTCGACCATGTCGAGCGCGCCTATTTCCTGTCCAAGGGGCAGTGGCTGCTGACGACCTCGTCGCGTCAGGTGTCCGGCGGATGGGTCGACGACGGCCTCGTCGACTACATGGGCCATTTCGAATCGCTGCCATTCAAGGCCGAGCAGCGGATCGACCGCGAACGGCTGCTGGCCTCCCAGGAGGTCGCGTGGCAGGGCACGCATCGGTTCGCCGAGGCGCCGGGCACCGGCTATTACCTGCCGCTGGTGTACCTGCCGCAGGCGGTGGCCCTCGCGCTCGGGGAGCGGGCCGGTGCAAGCGTGGATGCCAGCTACCGGTTTGCCCGGCTTGCCTCCGGCGTCGTCGCTGCGCTCCTCTTGTTCGCGGCTTTCCGGCGATGGCGGCCTTCCGCCTTCGCCATGGCCTTGCTGCTGATGCCGATGACCGTGTTCCAGTGGGCGGGCGCGGGCATCGACGCCCTGTCGATCGGCGCGTCTTGCCTCGCCATGTCGCTTTGGCTTGAGAGCGAGCGTTCGGGCACGGCGCCGAGTGCGCGCCGTATCGCCGGGGTCGCCCTGCTGGTGGTTGCCGTGGTGGGATGCCGGATCCACCTCGCCCCGCTGCTCCTGCTGCCGGTGCTGATGCTGCGCCCCTTCCGGCCCCACCGCATCGCCCTCGGCCTGCTGCCTGCCTTGGTGGTCGGCGTCTGGGTAATGATCGCCTTGGCTTCGACCCAGCACCCGCATCTGGCGGAGCTGTCGACCGTGGACAAGCTGCTGATCTATGCGCGCGATCCTGCGAGCATGCTCGAGCGGCTGTGGGCGACCGTCACCACCCCCAACCTGACCGCGTTCTACGGCCGGTCCTTCGTCGGCGTGTTGGGATGGCTCGACACGGCGCTGCCCGCGGCGACCTATGCGGCCTGGGGCATGCTGCTGGGGTCCGCCTTCGCTTGGTCCGTGGCCGTCGCCGACTGGCGCCGCGGCCTCATTGCGCCTGCGGTCGCGCTCGTGATGGCCGCGGCCTCGGCCCTGATGGTGCCACTGATGCTGCTGCTGATGTGGACGCCGATCGATGCACCCGTCATCGACGGCATCCAGGGGCGCTACTTCCTCCTGCCCGCGCTCGTGCTCGCGATGGCGATCCCGACCGGCCGCGACGATCCTGCGCGATCGATCGATTCGGTAGTCGTCCTGCTCTTCTCCTTCGCCACGGCGCTTTACACCCTCCTCGTGACGCTGCCCGTGCTCGTCGCCCGCTACTACGGTTGAATCAGTCCGATGGTCGTTTCCGCATCGCCGCGCGTCGCCGTTGTCATCCCGAGCTACCGGGTCACCCGCCATGTCCTCGGCGTGATCGAGCGCATCGGCCCCGAAGTCGAGCGGATCTACGTGGTCGACGATGCCTGCCCCGACGGCAGTGGCGAACACGTCGCGAAGCACGGCACCGACCCGCGCGTGCGGGTGATCCGCCATACGGAGAACGGTGGCGTCGGCGCCGCGGTCGTCAGCGGCTACCGGGCGGCCATCGAGGAAGGCATGGACATCGTCGTGAAGATCGACGGCGACGGCCAGATGGATCCCGCGCTGCTGCCATCCTTCATCGACCCGATCCTGCGCGGCGAAGCCGACTATGCGAAGGGCAACCGCTTCTGGGATCTGCGGCACATCCGGCGCATGCCCGGAGTGCGGCGCTGGGGCAACCTCGGCTTGAGCTTCATGGCGAAGGCCAGCACCGGCTACTGGGACATCTTCGACCCGACGAACGGCTACACGGCACTAAGCGTCCCAGTCGCGGCGTTGTTGCCCCTGGAGAGCCTGAGCCGGCGCTATTTCTTCGAGACCGACCTGCTGTTCCGACTCGGCACCCTGCGCGCGGCCGTGGTGGACGTGCCGATGGATGCCTTCTACGGCGACGAGACCAGCCACCTCGATGTGCGCCGGGCGGTGTTCGAGTTCGCTGCGAAGCACCTGCGCAACTTCGGCAAGCGGGTGTCCTACAACTATTTCCTCCGTGACCTGTCCATCGCCTCGCTGGAGCTGGTGGCGGCGGTCCTGCTGATCGCCTTCGCGCTCGCCTTCGGCGGTTACCACTGGCTGTTGTCGATCCAGTCCGGGACGCCGGCCACGGTCGGCACGGTGATGCTGCCTGCTCTGGCGATGGTGAGCGGCCTGCAGTTCCTTCTCGCCTTCCTCGCCTACGACATCGGGACCATGCCGCGGCGGGCGCTGCATCCACTGCTGTCCGCCTCGCGCCGACGTCTCGAAGCACGGCGATGAAGGGCACGATCGAGCGCTGCGCGCGCTGGCTCCAGTCGGGCGAAGGCGGGCGTCAGCTCTCGGGGTATGCCCTGGTCGGCGCGCTGCAGTTGCTGATCGATTGGGGCACCTACGTCGGGCTAACCGCGCTCGGCGTGCCGACGTTGGTCGCGAACCCCGGCGCACGCGCGATCGGCGCGATGTTCGGCTACGTCGGCAACGGCGCGTACACCTTCCGCCAAGCGGAGGGGTCGCATCGGCTCGGGCGCGGCAGCTTGGCGCGCTTCGTCCTGCTATGGCTGGTGCTCACCGCGGCGAGCACGGCCGCGCTGGCGGTGATCGACCTGGCCGGTGGCCTACGGTGGGCCTGGGTGCTGAAGCCGGTGGTCGACCTCGGCCTCGCGGGTTTGGCCTTCATCGCCTCGCGGCTATGGGTGTATCGCTGAGACCCCGCTGCCAGCGCCATGCATCCGCGCACATCGCGTCGATTCCTCGAGTGGCTTGCCAGCCGAGGCGCTGCAACGCGAGCGACGGATCCGCCCAGCACTCCGCCGAATCGCCCGGTCGGCGCGCCACGCGCTTGTGCGGAATGGGCCGACCGACCGTGCGGCCGAACGCCTCGATCACCTCCAGCACGGAGAAGCCGTTGCCGGTGCCGAGGTTGACCGTGATCTCGCGGGCCTCGCCATCGCGCAGCGCGCGCAGCGCGGCGACGTGCGCCTGCGCCAGATCGACCACGTGGATGTAGTCGCGCACACCGGTGCCGTCGCGGGTGGGGTAGTCGTCGCCGAAGACACTGATCTCGGCGCGAAGGCCAGCGGCCGTCTGGGCGACGAAGGGCACGAGGTTGTTCGGCACGCCGCGTGGCAGTTCGCCGATCAGCCCGCTTTCATGGGCGCCGGCCGGATTGAAGTAGCGCAGGATCGCCGCACGCAAGAGGCTGCCGGGCGCGGCCAGCAGGTCGCGGATCACGTGCTCCATGACCAGCTTGGTCTGGCCGTAGGGGTTCGTGGCGCCGAGTGGCGCGTCCTCGCGGATCGGGCAGCGCTCCGGGTTGCCGTACACCGTGGCCGAGCTGCTGAACACGAGATGGTGGCAGCCGTGGTCCTGCATGGCCTGCAGCAGGGCCAAGGTGCCGCCGACGTTGTTGCGGTGGTAGCGCAGCGGCTGCTGCACGCTCTCGCCCACGGACTTCAGCGCGGCGAAGTGGATCACCGCGTCGGGCTTCACCGCGGCGAAGCAGGCCTGCAGGGCGGGTTCATCGAGCAGATCGAGCTCGGTGTATGTGATCTCCCGCCCGCACAACGTGGCGAGGCGCTGGAGGATCCAGCGCTCGCTATTGCAGAAGTTGTCGACGACGTGCACGTCGAAGCCGGCCGCAGCCAGTTCGACGACGGTGTGCGAGCCGATATAGCCCGCGCCACCCGTCACCAACACCTTCATGCCTTCGCCCATCAGCCCAGCGCCTTCTCGAGCTCCGGCACGAGGGTGAACAGGTCGCCCACGAGGCCGATGTCGGCGATTTCGAAGATCGGCGCGTCGCCGTCCTTGTTGATCGCGACGATCGTGCCCGCGTCCTTGATGCCCGTCAGGTGCTGGATGGCGCCCGAGATGCCGATAGCGACGTACAGCTCCGGCGCGATGATCTTGCCGGTCTGGCCGACCTGCATGTCGTTCGGCACGTAGCCAGCATCGACCGCAGCGCGCGAGGCGCCGACGCCGGCGCCCATCTTGTCGGCGAGCGAGTAGATGATCGAGAAGGCTTCCGCCGAGCCCAGGGCGCGGCCACCGGAGACGACCTTGGAAGCGCTCTGCAGATCCGGGCGGTCGCTCTTGCCGGCCGCGAGACCCTTGAAGCGCGTGTGCGTCGGCAGGGCGACATCGACCGTCGCGGCTTCGATGGTGGCGCTGCCGCCATTACCGGTCGCTGGCCACGAGGCCGGACGCACGGTGGCGACGACGGTGCGGTCGCTCGGGGCGGTGACCGAGATGATGGCGTTGCCGGCGTAGATTGGGCGCTTGAAGGCGTGCGGGCCATCGACGGCCATCAGGTCGGAAACCTGGGCCACGCCGAGCAGGGCGGCGACGCAGGGCGCGACGTCCTTGCCGAAGGTGGTGGACGGCAGCAGCACGTGCGAGTAGCCGGCGGCCAGCGCCGCGATCTGCGGGGCCAGCACGGCGGCCAGGGCATGCGTGTTTTCCGCGCGGGCGACGGTGATCACTTTCGCCACGCCGGCGATCTGCGCGGCCTCGGCGGCGATGCCGGCCGGCTCGGCGGCCAGCACGGCCACGTGGATGTCGCCGCCGATCTTCGCGGCGGCGGTGACGCAGCGCGCGGTGGCGGGGTTCAACTTGCCGTCGAGGTGCTCGGCGACGATCAGGATCTTGCTCATGGTCATCGGCTCCTTACGCCAGGCCCTTCTGCTTCAGCAGCGCCACCAGTTCGGCGACGTCCTTCACCATCACGCCCTTCGTGCGCTTCGGCGGCGGGGCGAAGTGGGTGGTCTGCAGGAAATCCGCGGCTTCGACGCCGAGGTCGGCGAGTTGCAGGGTTTCGAGCGGCTTGCTCTTGGCCTTCATGATGTCCGGCAGCTTGATGAAGCGCGGCTCGTTCAAGCGCAGGTCGGTGGTGATGACGGCCGGAAGGTCGACTTCGAGGGTCTCGAGGCCGGCGTCCACTTCACGGGTCACGGTGGCGACGTCGCCGGCGACCTCGACCTTCGAGGCGAAGGTGGCCTGCGGGCGGCCCCACAGCGTGGCCAGCATCTGGCCGGTCTGGCTGCTGTCGTCGTCGATGGCCTGCTTGCCGAGGATCACCAGGCCCGGCTGCTCCTTCTCGACCAGCTTGAGCAGGGCGCGGGCGGCCGTCAGCGGCTGCACGGCCGAATCGGTGACGATGTGGATGGCGCGGTTGGCGCCCATGGCGAGGCCATTGCGCAGGTGGGCTTGGGCGTCGGCCGGCGCGATCGTCGCGACGATCACTTCCGTGGCGATGCCCTTCTCGCGCAGGCGCAGGGCTTCTTCGAGCGCGATGTCGTCAAAGGGATTCGGCGAGAGCTTGACGCCCTCGGTGACGACGCCGGAGCCGTCCGGCTTGACCTGGATGCGGACGTTGTAGTCCACCACCCGCTTGTAGGCGACGAGGATCTTCATGGGAGTACTCATGTCGGGCCGGGGCAGGGCGCCGGCCGGTGGGAAGGAAGCCTCCCGATTTTAGCCGGAAACCCCCGTGTTCAGGACCTCAACGGCCGGGAACACCCCCCGGCGCGGTATTCTTTCCGCCTTCGAATCACGTGATGCGCGCATGATCGTCCCGGTCATCCTCAGCGGCGGCAGCGGCACCCGCCTGTGGCCGCTGTCGCGGCAGAACCTGCCCAAGCAGTTCCTCGCCCTCGCGGGCCCGGACACGCTGTTCCAGCAGACGGTGAAGCGGGCCGCCGGCGTGCCCGGCGCCACCGCCCCGCTGGTGGTGGCCAGCGACGACCACCGCTTCCTCGCCGGCGAGCAGCTGCAGGCCATCGGCGTCACGCCGCGGGCCATCGTTCTCGAACCCTTGGCCCGCAACACCGCGCCGGCCATCGCCTTGGCCGCGCTGCAGGTGGCCGAGCGCGACCCGGCCGCGCTGCTGCTGGTGCTGCCGGCCGACCACCGCATCGGCTCACCGGAGCGCTGGGTGGCTGCCGTGCAGAAGGCGCGGGCGCAGGCCGCGGCTGGCGCGCTCGTCACCTTCGGCATCGCGCCGACCGAAGCCCACACCGGCTACGGCTACATCCGCTGCGGCGGGCCGCTCGATGAAGGCGTGTTCGCCGTGGAGCGCTTCGTCGAGAAGCCGGACGCCGCCACCGCGCACGCCTACCTCGCCGATGGGCGCTACGTGTGGAACGCCGGCATCTTCCTGTTCCGCGCCGACCGCTACCTCGAGGAGCTCGCCGAGCACGCGCCGGCCATGCTGGCGGCGGCCCGCGATGCCCTGGCGAACGCCAAGGCCGACCTCGACTTCATCCGCATCGACCGCGATGCCTTCGCCGCCTCGCCGTCGGATTCGATCGACTACGCGGTGATGGAGAAGACCCGCCGTGCCGCCGTGGTGCCGGTGGACTGCGACTGGAACGACATCGGCTCGTGGAGCGCGCTGTGGGCCATCGGCCCGCAGGACGCGCAGGGCAACGTCGTCACCGGCGACGTCGTGGCCCGCGACACCCGCGATTGCCTGCTGCACGCCGTGGGCGACCACCTGATCGCCACCGTCGGCGTGCGCGATCTCGTCATCGTCGATACGCCGGACGCCACCTTGGTCGCGCATCGCGACCGCGTTCAGGACGTCAAGGCGATCGTCGATTCGCTCAAGACCGCCGGCCGCGGCGAGCACGTCAACCACCGGCAGGTGTATCGCCCTTGGGGGCACTACGATAGCGTCGACAAGGGCGAGCATTTCCAGGTCAAGCGGATCGTGGTCAAGCCGGGGGCCTCGCTGAGCCTGCAGAAGCACGCCCATCGCGCCGAGCATTGGATCGTGGTCGACGGCGTGGCCGAGGTGACCTGCGACGAGCGCGTGTTCCGCCTTGAGCGCAACCAGAGCACGTACATTCCGAAAGGTAGCGTGCATCGCTTGCGCAACCCCGGCACCGAGCCGCTGGCGCTGATCGAGGTGCAGAGCGGCGACTACCTCGGCGAGGACGACATCGTGCGCCTCGACGACGTCTACGGCCGGCATGCCTGACGTCCGCGCATGGCGCTGAGCCACCTCGACCGGCTGGAGGCCGAGGCCATCCACGTGCTGCGCGAGGTCGCGGCGCAGTTCCGCAATCCGGTGCTGCTGTACTCGATCGGCAAGGACAGCACGACCCTGCTGCACCTGCTGGTGAAGGCGTTCGCGCCCGCACCGCCTCCGATCCCGCTGCTGCACATCGACAGCACCTTCGAGTTCGCCGAGACCTACCGCTTCCGCGATGCCGTGCCGGCGCGCTACGGCGTCGAACTGCGCGTGCACGTGAACGCCGAGGGCGTGAAGGCCGGCATCGACCCCTTCGTGCACGGCGTCTCGGTGCACACCGACGTGATGCGCACGCAGGGGCTCAAGCAGGCCCTCGCTCTGGGCGGCTACGACTGCGCGATTGGTGGCGCCAGGCGTGACGAGGAGAAATCGCGGGCCAAGGAACGCATCTTCAGCTTCCGCAACGCCGCCCTGCGCTGGGAGCCCAAGGCGCAGCGGCCGGAGTTGTGGAACCAGTACAACGGCCGCGTCCATCCCGGCGAGAGCGTCCGCGCCTTCCCGCTCTCGAACTGGACCGAGATGGACGTCTGGCGCTACATCGAGCGCGAGGGCATCGCGCTGCCGCCGCTGTACTTCGCGAAAGAGCGCGCGGTCGTGGAGCGCGACGGCGCGCTGCTGATGCGCGACGACGAACGCATGCCGCTGCGCGAGGGCGAGCGCGAGGTGCTGCGCAAGGTGCGTTTCCGCACCCTCGGCTGCTGGCCGTTCACTGGCGGTGTCGAATCCGAGGCCGACACGGTGGGGAAGATCATTGCTGAACTGGAAAGCGTGACGACCTCGGAACGGCAGGGGCGGGTGATCGACCATGCACCGGGCGATTCGATGGAGAAGAAGAAGCAGGAGGGCTACTTCTGATGGACCGCCTTCGCTTCATCACTTGCGGCAGCGTCGACGACGGCAAGAGCACGCTGATCGGGCGCCTGCTGCACGACACCCGCCAGGCCAGCGACGACCAGATGGCCGCACTGGCGCGCGACTCGGCGAAGCACGGGACGCAGGGCGAAGCGCTCGATTTCGCGCTGCTGGTCGATGGGCTCGCCGCCGAGCGCGAGCAGGGCATCACTATCGACGTCGCCTACCGCTACTTCAGTTCGGCGAAGCGGCACTTCATCGTCGCCGACTGTCCGGGCCACGAGCAGTACACGCGCAACATGGCGACGGGCGCTTCGACGGCGGACTTGGCCATCGTGCTCGTCGACGCCCGCAAGGGCGTGCTGCCGCAGACGCGCCGCCACAGCTGGATCTGCGCGCTGCTGGGCGTGAAGCAGGTCCTCCTCGCCGTGAACAAGATGGACCTCGTCGGCTGGGACGAGGGGGTGTTCGATGGCATCGTCCGCGAGTACGCCGCGCTGGCCGAGGCCGTGGGCATCGAACGCGTGCATGCGGTTCCGGTATCCGCGCTGACTGGCGACAACCTGACCCGCCGCGGCGACGCGGCCTGGTACGCCGGCCCGACCCTGCTCGAACACCTCGCGGCGGCGCCGGTGCCTGTGCTCGATACACAGGGCGCCGCACGCTTGCCGGTGCAGCTGGTGCTGCGCCCACATCAGGACTTCCGCGGCTACGCCGGCACGCTGGCCCAAGGCTGTCTGTCGAAGGGCGACGCGATCCTCGTGCAACCTTCCGGGCACGAGGCGGTCGTCGCCTCGGTGGCGATTGGTGGCCGCGAGGTCGATTCCGCCGAGGCGGGACAGGCCGTCGTGGTGACGCTCGACCGTGAGCGCGACGTCTCCCGTGGCGACGTCATCAGCGCGCTGTCTGCGCCCTTGCCGGTGAGCGACCAGTTCGTGGCGCACGTGGTGTGGATGGACGAGGCGCCGCTCGTTCCGGGTCGCGGTTACTGGCTGCGCATCGGTACGCGCGAGGTGGCCGCCACGGTCACGGAAATCAGCCACCGCATCGACGTCAACACGCAGGCGCACGAGGCCGCGAAACAGCTCGCGATGAACGATGTCGGCCTGGTGAAGCTGAGCCTTGCCGCACCCATCCCATTGGCGACGTACGAGGAGTCTCGCGCACTGGGCGGCTTCATCCTCGTCGATCGCCTGACGAACGCCACGGCCGGCGCCGGCGTGGTGCGTCACGGCCTGCGCCGGGGTGAGAACGTCCATTGGCAGGCCTTCAGCGTCGACAAGGCCGTTCGTGCCGCGCAGAAGAGCCAGACGCCGCGCTGCGTGTGGTTCACCGGCCTTTCGGGCTCGGGCAAGTCGACGATCGCCAACCTCGTCGAGCGTGGCCTCGTCGCCCAGGGGCACCACACCTACGTGCTCGACGGCGACAACGTGCGCCATGGACTCAATCGCGACCTCGGCTTCACCGAGGCCGACCGCGTCGAGAACCTGCGGCGCGTCGCGGAGGTGGCCAAGCTGATGGTCGACGCCGGCCTCGTCGTGCTGGTCAGCTTCATCGCGCCCTACGCGCGCGAGCGCGAGACGGCGCGCAGCCTGTTCGCGCCGGGCGAGTTCGTCGAGGTCTTCGTCGACACCCCGCTCGACGTCTGCGAGTCGCGCGACGTGAAGGGGCTCTACGCCAAGGCCCGTGCGGGGAAGATCCCGAACTTCACCGGCATCAATGCGCCTTATGAGCGCCCCGAGGCGCCGGACCTGCGGCTCGACACGACGGCGGCTACGCCCGAGGTGCTGGCGCAGCGGGTGATCGACGTGATCGGCGGCTGAGGGCGCGCCGGCTCAGCCGGCGAGGGTCGATTCGATCGCCGCGACGAAGCGCTCGGCCGAGCCGGGCGCATGGTCGAAGAACAGCGAGGGCTCGGTGAGCTCGAGTTCCAGCAGCTGCGGTCCGTCGGCCGAGGGCAGCAGGTCGACGCGCGCATACAGCGGAGCGCCACCGGGAATCGCCGCCAGCGCACGATGCGCCACGTCGATTTCCGCCGATGAAGGCTCGCGCGGCGTGATGGCTTCGGGAGCGAAAAGGGCCGCGGTGGCCGCGCCGTCGCGTTGCAGCAGCGGCCCCTTGCGGATGGCGTGCGAGAAGCGCCCCGCGAAGAACAGCAGCGCGGTCTCGCCAGCGGTATCCACGGCATCGATGTAGGGCTGCACCAGCACGTGGCGGCCGGCGTCGAGCAATCGCTTCGCGTGCGCGACCGCGGCGGCGCGGTTGGGTGCGGTGTAGCGCTGGGTGTCGCGCGAACCTGCGCCGATGCAGGGCTTCACCACGAACTCCGCATGCGTCGGGAACGAGGCGGGATCGTCGCCGGGGGCAAGGAAGTGCGCGGGGATCACCGGCACGCCTTTCGAGGCGAGGTCCGCCAGGTAGCGCTTGTCGGTGTTCCAGCGCACGAGGCCCGGCGGATTCAGCAGCCGCGTGCCCGCCGCGACGCGCTCGCACCAGGCGAGGAATTCGACCGGGCACTCGGTGTAGTTCCACGTCGAGCGCAGCAGCACGAGGTCGAAGCGCGACCACGACACGGTCGGGTCGTCCCAGGCCACGGCTTCGGCCAAGTGGCCGCGCTCGCGAAGCGCGTCGAGCAGCGGCGGCAGGTCGTCGTCGAGCGCGAAGGCGGCGATGGCGGTGGCGAGGGCGATGCGCATGGCGAAGTGGGTCCCGGGCGGCCGATCAGCGAGGCAGTGCCGTCAGCTGGTCGAGCACCTCGTCGAGGCCCTCTCGCCAGTCCGGCAGTTGCACCCCGGCATCGCGCTGCAGCTTGCCGCTGTCGAGCACCGACCACGCGGGACGTGCGGCGGGCGTCGGGTAGGCACTGGAGGCGATGGCTTCGACCGAGGGGGCCTTCGCCAACAGGCCGCGCGAGACGGCGCCGGCGAAGATCGCTTCGGCGTAGGTGTGCCAGCTGGTCTGGCCCTGCGGTGCGAGGTGGTAGAGCCCGCGCGCGCCGGCTTCGAGGGCCTTCAAGGAGGCTTCCGCGATCCAGTGCGCCGGCGTCGGCGCGCCGATCTGGTCCGCCACCACGCGCAAGTGATCACGCTCCGCGCCCACGCGCAGCATCGTGCGGAGGAAGTTCGCGCTGTGCGCGGCGTACACCCAGGCGAGGCGGAAGGTCACGGCGTCGGCGCCGCTCGCGGCCAGGGCCTGCTCGCCCTCGAGCTTGGTGCGCCCATAGACCGACACCGGGCCCGGCGCGTCGTCTTCGCGATAGGGCCGCGTGCCGTCGCCAGCGAAGACGTAGTCGGTCGAGTAGTGAACGACGGTGGCGCCGAGGGCCTTCGCGGCCTCGCCGAGTTCGCCCACGGCCTCCGCGTTGACGCGGCGGGCGAGTTCGACGTCGGATTCCGCGCGGTCGACCGCGGTGTAGGCGGCGGCGTTGAGGACCACGGCCGGCGCGACGTCGCGCACCAGCGCGGCGAGCGCGCCCGGTGCCGACAGGTTGCAGGCGCGGGCCGTGCCGCCGTCGGGCAGGGTGCCGTGCAGCGAACTCATCACCGGCGCGATGCCGCGCGTGGCCAGGGCCTTTCGCAGTTCGGTGCCCAGCTGGCCGTCGGCGCCGATCAACAGGACCGGTCCGCGCGTCAGTGGATTCGACGCGTGCGCGCTCATGCGCCGAACACCGGCAGGCGATCAGTGGAAATGTCCGCGAGAAACGGCGCCTTGGCGTCCTTGTCCGACAGGGAAGGCTCCGCCACCGGCCAATCGATGGCGAGCTGGCCGTCGTTCCAACGCACGCCGGCATCGGCCTCGCGGTCGTAGAGCGCCGTGCACAGGTAGGAGAAGGTGGCGCGCTCGCTCAAGACCACGAAGCCGTGGGCGAAGCCTTCGGGGATCCAGAACTGCTTGCGGTTCTCTGCGCTGAGCACCACGGCGGCGCTGCGGCCGAAGGTGGGCGAGCCGCGGCGGATGTCGACGGCGACATCCCAGACTTCGCCGTCGAGCACCTGAACCAGCTTGCCCTGCGGATTCGGCCACTGGTAATGCAGGCCGCGCAGTACGCCGCGCGTCGAGGTGGAGACGTTGGCCTGCACGAAGTTGGCATGGATGCCGGCCGCGGCGAACTTCGCGGCGTTCCAGTTCTCGAAGAAGGCGCCGCGGGCGTCGCCGAACACGGCGGGCTCGATGATGGTGCAGCCGGGCAGGGCGGTGTCGATGAACTTCATGCGCGGGTCCTCAGGCCACCGGGCCGTGCGTCAGCAGCGAGAGCAGGTACTGGCCGTAGCCGTTCTTGGCCAGCGGCGCGGCGAGGGCTTCGAGCTCCGCCGCGTTGATCCAGCCGTTGGTGTAGGCGATCTCTTCCGGGCAAGCCACGCGCAAGCCCTGGCGCTGCTCGATCGTCTCGATGAAGTTGCCGGCCTGCAGCAGCGACTCGTGCGTGCCGGTGTCGAGCCACGCGTAGCCACGCCCCATCTTCTCGAGATGCAGCGAGCCGTCCTCGAGGTAGCGGCGGTTGAGGTCGGTGATCTCCAGCTCGCCGCGCGGCGAGGGCTTCAGGGCGGCGGCGAATTCCGGCGCGCGACCGTCGTAGAAGTACAGGCCGGTGACGGCGTAGTTCGACTTCGGCTGCGCGGGCTTCTCCTCGAGGCCGACCACGCGGCCTTGCGTGTCGAACTCGGCCACGCCGTAGGCCTTGGCGTCCTTCACCCAGTAGCCGAACACGGTCGCGCCGGAGCCGCGCGCGTCGGCGCGCTTCAGCAGCTCGGTGAAACCGCTGCCGTGGAAGATGTTGTCGCCGAGCACGAGGCAGGACGGCGCGCCGTCGAGGAACTCGCGGCCGAGGATAAACGCCTGCGCCAAGCCATCCGGGCTCGGCTGCGCGACGTACTCGAAGCGCATGCCCCACTGCGACCCGTCCCCCAGCAGGGCCTTGAACATGGCCTGCTCGTGCGGCGTGTTGATGATCAGCACTTCGCGGATGCCAGCGAGCATCAGCACGCTCAGCGGGTAGTAGATCATCGGCTTGTCGTACACCGGCAGCAGCTGCTTGCTGACGCCCTTGGTGATCGGATACAGCCGCGTGCCGGAGCCGCCGGCGAGGATGATGCCCTTGCGTTGCGTCATGGCGCCCTCCTCAGGCCTGCGTGCCGATGCGTTCGAGGCGGTAGCTGCCGTCGAGGATCTTGCCGACCCAGGCTTCGTTGGCGAGATACCAGTCGATGGTGAGAGCGAGGCCCTGCTCGAAGTTCACGGTCGGCGCCCAGCCCAGCTCGCGCTTCAGCTTCGAGGCGTCGATGGCGTAGCGCTTGTCGTGGCCCGGGCGGTCCTTCACGAAGGTGATCTGCACGCGGCGCGACTGGCCGTCGGCGCGCGGACGGCGCGCATCGAGGGCATCGCAAAGGGCGTGCACCACATCGATGTTGCGGCGTTCGGCATCACCGCCGACGTTGTACGTCTCGCCAACACGGCCGCCCGCGAGCACGTCGCGGATCGCGGCGCAGTGGTCGCCCACGAACAGCCAGTCGCGGATGTTGCTGCCGTCGCCGTAGACCGGCAGCGGTTCGCCCTTGACCAGCTTCTGGATCATCAGCGGGATCAGCTTCTCGGGGAACTGGAACGGCCCGTAGTTGTTCGAGCAGTTCGTCGTCAGCACCGGCAACCCGTAGGTGTGGTGGAAGGCGCGGACCAGATGGTCGGAGGAGGCCTTCGAGGCCGAGTAGGGCGAGTTCGGCGCGAACGGGGTGTCTTCGGTGAAGTAGCCCGTGTCGCCGAGCGAACCGTACACCTCGTCGGTCGAGACATGCAGGAAACGGAACGCCGCGGCGCGCTCGGCCGGCAGCGCCTTCCAGTAGTCGCGCGTGGCCTCCAGCAGGGCCAGCGTGCCGACGACATTGGTCTGGATGAAGGCGGCCGGGCCGTCGATCGAGCGGTCGACATGGCTCTCGGCGGCGAAGTTGATGACCGCATCGACGCCGTGTTCGGCGAGCAGGCGCGAAACCAACGCGCGGTCACCGATGTCGCCGTGCACGAACACGTGGTCGGCATCGCCGTCGAGCGCGGCCAGCGTGTCGCGGTTGCCCGCGTAGGTCAGCACATCGAGGTTGATGATCCGCGCGAGGCCGCGCTGGCGCGCCTCGAGCACGAAGTTGCCGCCGATGAAGCCGGCGCCGCCGGTGACCAACCACGTGGGCATGGTGTCGCTCCTTAGAGATTCTGGTAGTTCGGGCCCGCGGCGCCTTCCGGCGTCACCCAGTCGATGATCTGGTAGGGGTCCTTGATGTCGCAGGTCTTGCAGTGCACGCAGTTGGCCGCGTTGATCTGCAGTCGCGAAACGGCCTCGTCCTTGACGATCTCGTAGACGCCGGCTGGGCAGAAGCGCGTGCAGGGGTTGCCGTACTCCTCCGCGCATTTCGTGATGCAGACATTGGTATCGGCCACGCGCAGGTGCACCGGCTGGTCTTCGTCATGCTCGGTGGCGGCGAAGTAGACGCCGGCGAGACGGTCGCGCGGCGCGAGGCTGCGCTCGACGTAGTCGCGCTTCGGTGATTCCTGCTGCGAGAGCTTCGTCAGCGAGCTCCAGTCCGGCGAGACCTTCAGCGTCCACGGCGAGGCGCCGCCGGTGACCGTTTCCCAACCCGAGTTCACGAGGCCGAACAGAAGGCCCTTCTTGAAGCCCGGCTTGAAGTTCCGGACCTTCCTGAGCTCGGCATAGGCGGGCGAGGCACGCAGCGCGGCGTCGAAGCCGTCCGCCACCGGGCCCTTCGCGGCCACGTGGTCGGCCGCGAGCATGCCGCTGCGGATCGCCTGGTGGACGCCCTTGATCTTCGGCACGTTGACGAGGCCCGCATCGCAGCCGATCAGGATCGCGCCCGGCATCTCGGTCTTCGGCAGGCTCTGGTAGCCGCCGGTGACGATGGCGCGCGCGCCGGCCGAAAGAATCGTGCCGCCTTCGAGCAGTGGCTTGACCGACGGGTGGTGCTTCCACTGCTGGAAGGCTTCGTGCGGCTGGTAGTTCGGGTCGCGGTAGTCGAGGCCCGAGACGTAGCCGAGTGCGATGCGGTTCTCCGTCAGGTGGTACAGGAAGCTGCCGCCGTAGGTGCGCGAATCCGCCGGCCAGCCGAGGCTGTGCACGATCTTGCCGGGCGTGACGCGGCCTTCCGGCACCTGCCACAGCTCCTTGATGCCGATCGAGTAGCTCTGCGGGTCGCAGTCCTTGTCCAGCGCGTACTGCTTGATCAGGCGCTTGGCGAGATGGCCGCGCGCGCCCTCGGCGAGCACGGTCAGCTTGGCGCGGATATCGATGCCTTGCGTGTACGTCGGCTTCTGCGAACCGTCCTTCGCCACGCCCATGTCGCCGATCCGAACGCCGACCACGCGCCCGTCTTCGACCAGCGCTTCCGACGCGGCGAAGCCGGGGTAGATCTCGACGCCCAACGCTTCGGCCTGCGGCGCCAGCCACGCGCAGGTGGCGCCCAGCGAGACGATGAAGTTGCCGTGGTTCGCCATCTGCGGCGGCACCACCGGGAATTTGAAACCGCCCGTCTTGGTGAGGAACCAGAACTCGTCGTCGGTCGCCGGCACGCAGATCGGCGGCGGGTTCTCGCGCCAGCCGGGCAGCAGCTCGTCCAGCGGGCCGGGTTCGATCACCGCACCGGACAGCACCTGCGCGCCGATGGTCGAGGCCTTCTCGATCACGCAGACCGTCGTTTCCGGCGACTTCTGCTTCAGGCGGATGGCAAACGACAGGCCGGCGGGGCCGGCACCGACGACGACGACGTCGTACTCCATCACATCGCGTTCGGACATGGATCCTGACTCCGGGAAGCGGGGGCGGGTGGGCCGCCAAGCCCGGCATTGTCGCCGGGGGAGGGGGGGGCTGTCATGGCGGCGGCGCGAAGGCCGGCCGTCACGCGCGCGCGGCGATGCCGGCCCCCACAATCCGGCGATGCGCGCCGGCCCCGACCTGTTTTCCGACGATCCCCGCCCCTCGGAAGGCCCTTGGGAGGGCAGGGTCGATGTTCGGCCAGGGTGGTTGCGGCCGGACGAGGCCGCGGCCTTGGCGGGCCGGCTGGCGGACGAGGTGCCCTGGACGGTCCATCGCATCCGGATGTTCGGGCGCTGGGTGGACTCGCCGCGCCTGAGCTGTTGGATGGGGGATCCGGAGGCCGCCTACCGCTATTCCGGCGCGCTGTTCGAGCCCGAACCCTGGCATCCGGCGATCGCCCGCCTGCTGCCGCGCCTTGAGTCAGACTGCGGGGTGCGCTTCAACAGCGTGCTGTTGAATCGTTACCGCGACGGCCGCGATTCGATGGGCTGGCACAGCGACGACGAGCCGGAGCTTGGGCCGGCGCCGGTGATCGCGTCACTGAGCCTTGGCGTGGAGCGTCGTTTCCTGCTCCGGATGAAGAACGACCACGCTACCAAGGCCGAATTCCGATTGCGTCACGGCGACCTGCTCGTAATGCACGGTGATTGCCAGCGTGTCGCGCAGCACGCGTTGCCGAAGATGGCGGGCGTCGCAGGAGAGCGGATCAACCTGACGTTTCGTTGGGTCAACCCGCGCTGAGTTCGTGCAGCCCGCACTCGCGCTTGAGTCCGAAGAAGCGCGTGGCCGAGGCATCGACGTCCGCCGACAGCGGGCGCGTAGTGTGGACGTCGCCGATCGAGACGTAGCCCTGCTCCCAGAGCGGGTGGTAAGGCAGGGCGTGGATGTTCAGGTAGGCGCCCACGTCGCGATCACTCCAGTCGATGACGGGGTGCAGCTTCCAACGGTTGCCCGCGCGCTCGAGCACGCGGCGATGCTCGCGCGTACCTGACTGCGCGCGGCGCAACCCGGCGATCCACAGAGTCGCGCCGAGGCCGTCGAGCGCGCGCTGCATGGGTGCGACCTTGCGCAGCCGGTTGTAGCGCTCGATGCCGTCGAGGCCCTGCTCCCAGAGCTTGCCGTGGCGGGCTTCGAACCAGCCCGGCGAGTCATCCGCGCGAGCAACGTGCAGGTTCAGCGCGAGGCGGTGCGTGAGCTCATCGGCGAAGCGGTAGGTTTCGGGAAACAGGTAGCCGGTGTCGACGAGCACGACCGGAAGCTCCGGGGCCTGTTGCGTGACGAGATGCAGCACGGCGGCGGACTGCGCGCCGAAGCTGGTCGAGAGCACGGCGCGGCCCGAGGCGTTCGCCAGCGCCCACGCGAGTCGGGCCTCGGCGTCGAGGGATTCGAGCCAGTCGTTCAGCGCATCGAGCGTGGCGTCATCGGCCCAAGCCTCGGCCAGCGTGCCGTCCGCGCTCATTCCAGCACCAAGGGGATCGGGCCGGGCTTCGGCGCGACGACACCGCTGCGCACGAGGAAATCGCCGAAGCGCTCCTCGGCGCGGCGTTCCGCGGCATAGGACGCGATGAGCGGTTCGAGGGCCGCGAGGATCTGCGCCTCGTCGACGTTCTCGCGGTACAGCGCGTTCAGTCGCGCGCCGCGATGATCGGCGCCGAGCATCAGGTTGTAGCGGCCGGGTGCCTTGCCCACCAGCGCGATTTCGCCGAGGAAGGGCCGCGAGCAGCCGTTGGGGCAGCCGCTGATGCGCAGGTGGATGTCGGCCTCGTTCACTCCGTGGCGATCAAGCAGCGCCTGCACGCGCTCGACGAAGGCGGGCAGGTAGCGTTCGGCTTCGGCCATCGCCAGCGCGCAGGTGGGCAGCGCCACGCAGGCCAGTGCGTTCAATGCGAGCGGCTTGGCGCGGCGGAACTGGTCGAGCCCATAGGTCGTCACCAGCGCGTCGACGCTCGCGCGCCCCGCCGGCGAGAGCCCGGCGATGACGAGGTTCTGGTTCGGCGTCAGGCGGAACTCGCCTTCCCCGGCCTCGAGCAGGGCCTGCGCGACCGCACGCAGGCCGGTCTGCCACAGCCCGGCATCGCCGTCCTGCACGCGGCCGGCGGTTATGCGCAGCGTCAGGTGCGCGAGGCCGTCCTCGCCCTCGACCCAGCCGAAGCGGTCGCCGTTGTGGGTGAAGGCCAGGGGCTTCGGCGGCGCGAGGGTGATGCCGCTGCGTTCTTCCACTTCGGATCGGAAAACGTCGAGGCCGACGCGGTCGATGGTGTACTTGAGCCGCGCGTGCTTGCGCACGGTGCGGTTGCCAAGGTCGCGCTGCGCGGTGACCACGGCGGTGGCGACCGGGATCAGCTGATCCGGCGTGATGAAGCCCAGCGGGTCTGCGAGGCGCGGGTAGGTCTCGGCATCGCCGTGCGTGCTCCCCATGCCGCCGCCCACCAGCACGGTGTAGCCGGTGAGCACATCACCGTCGAGATGGGCGACGAAGCCGAGGTCCTGCGCGAACACGTCGACATCGTTGGTCGGCGGGATGGCGAAGCCGATCTTGAACTTGCGCGGCAGGTAGGTGCTGCCATAGATCGGCTCGGCCGCCGGGTCGCCGCCGGCGACGCGCTCCTCGTCCAGCCAGATCTCGTAGTAGGCGCGGGTGTTCGGCAGCAGGTGTTCCGAAAGTGCCGCGGCCTGCGCATACACCGTGGCGTGCGCGGCCGACACCTGCGGGTTTGCGGCGACCGCGACGTTGCGGTTCACGTCGCCGCAGGCGGCGAGGGTGTCGATCAGCGCGGCGTTGATGGCCTTCATCGTGGCCTTCAGTTCGCGCTTGATGACACCGTGGAACTGCACGGCCTGGCGCGTGGTGATGCGCAGGCCGCGCTCGGCGAAATCGCTCGCCACGCCGTCCAGCTTCAGCCACTGCGTGGGCGTCAGCACGCCGCCGGGTGTGCGGGTGCGGATCATGAAGCTGTAGGCGGGTTCGAGCTTGGCGACGCGGCGCTCCTCGCGGAGGTCGCGGTCGTCCTGCTGGTAGCTGCCGTGGTACTTGAGGAGGATCTGGTCGTCGTCGCGCAGCGCGCCGGTGATCGGATCGGCGAGGCTGGCCTCGAGCGTGCCGCGCAGGCCGGCGCTCTGGCGCTTGATGTCTTCGACGGAATGCGTGGCCATCAGTAGACGTCCCGGGCGTAGCGGGCGGTGCGTTCCAGCCCGGTGAAGTAGTCGGCGGCGGCATCACGATCGAGGCCGCCGTGTTGCTGCGCGATCGACATAAGGGTGGCGTGCACGTCCTTGGCCATCCGCGTGGCGTCGCCGCAGACGTACAGATGCGCGCCCTCCTGCAGCCATGCCCACAGCTCGGAACCGCGTTCGGCGAGGCGGTTCTGGACGTACGTCTTGCTGGCGCCGTCGCGCGAGAAGGCGAGGTCGAGGCGATGCAGTTGCCCGGCCTTCAGCGCCTTCTGCCATTCCACCTGATAGAGGAAATCGCTGCGGAAGTGAGGGTTGCCGAAGACCAGCCAATTCCGGCCGCTCGCGCCCGTCGCTGCACGCTGCTGCACGAAGCCGCGGAAGGGCGCCACGCCGGTGCCAGGGCCGATCATGATGACGTCGCGTGAGGCATCGGACGGCAGGCGGAAGCGCTCGTTGCGTTCGATGAAGAGCCGTGCCGTGTCGCCTTCTTTCAGCGTGGCGAGGTAGTGCGAGGCCGCGCCGTAGCGCAGGCCGTCGCGGCCTTCGAAAACTTCGTGGCCGACGGTGAGGTGGAGTTCGTCGCGGACGGCCTCGCGGCTGGAGGCGATCGAGTAGAGCCGCGGGGCCAGCGGGCGCAGCGCGGCGACCAGATCGGTGGCCGACCACGCGGCTGGGTGCTCCGCCAGCAGGTCGAGCAGCGGCGTGGTTTGCAGCAGGGCGGTGGCGGCGCTCGCGTCGGCCAGCGCGGCGGCGAGCTTCGCGCTGTCGCTGCGCTCCGCGTGCGCCTTCAGCAGCGGGCGGTGCAGGCGGGTGAGTTCGCGGCGCTCGCCCAGCCAGCGGCGCAGCGGCAGGGTGTCGGCGCCTTGCGTCACCGCGGTGTCGCCATCGAGGCCGGCGGCGTCGAGGATCGCCTCGACCAGCGCGGGCGCCTGCAGCGGCCACACGCCCGCGGCCTCGCCCGGTGTGTAGTCGAGCGTCGTCGGGTCGATGGCGAACTCGAGGTGGCGCGTGTCGCGGTCGCTGCCGCGGCCGGTGAGGCGGGTGTTGGCCAGCAGCTCGGCGGCCACCGGAGCGTCGCGGGTCGCGGCGGCGCTCGACGGCGTGGCCGATGGGCCGTTTTCGACCAGCGCGGCGCGCAGCCCTAGTGCGACGGGCGCCTCGGACTTCGACGCCGGTCGCAGCGCTTCCAACGCCCGCAGCACGTCGGCGCGCCACGGCACGGCGACGGTGTCGACATCGACATCGGCCTCGCCGAAGGCCGCCGCGCGGGTGCCACCGAGCGCCGCCAGGCGCGCATCGATGACGCGGCCGATTTCGCAGAACTTGGCGTAGCTCGAATCGCCCAGCCCCAGCACGGCGAAACTGAGGCCGTCGAGCTTCGGCGCGCGGCGGCCCACGAGGTGGTCGACGAAGCCGCGGGCGTCGTCCGGCGGATCGCCGTCCCCCTGCGTGCTGATCACGACGACCAGCTGCGTTTCGCGCTTGAGCTCGGCCAGCGGGTAGGCGTCGGCGCGCAGCAGTCGCGCCTTCAGGCCGCGCGTGCCGGCCTCGGCGAGCAGGGCTTCGGCCGCACGCTTCGCATTGCCGGTCTGGCTGCCGTAGACGATGGTCAGCGTGTCGACCTCGGCCACCGCGGGGACCAGCGCTGCAGGAAGGCCGGGCAGGGCGGTGTCGCCGGCCAGCGCGACGTCCGCGCCGCGAGCCAGCGGTCCGGCGAGGCCGGCGAGATAGCCCGACAGCCACCAGAGCGTGGGCGCGTCCGCGCCGTCGGTCAGGCGCTGCAGCAGGGCGCGGCGGTCGGCATCGAGCGGCAACGGGGACGCAGGGGCAGAAGGGGACAACGGAAGCGACATGGGCGCGCCAGTGGGCCAGGGCGAACCCGCAGTCTCGGCGGCGGGTCGGCGACGCCGGAAAGCGAAACGCGGCATACGGTGATAACCGGGACGCATGTCGCCGCGCGGCTATGCTGGGGGCATGACCTCGTCCTCCGTCCCGCGCCGGCTCTGGTCGGACGCCTCGCCCTCCGCGCTGGCCGCGGGCTTCGTCGCCGTGCTGGTGGGCTTCACCAGTTCGGTGGCCATCGTCTTCCAGGCCGCGGCGGCCCTCGGGGCGACACCGGCCCAGCTCGCCTCATGGATGTGGGCGCTGGGGCTCGGCATGGGCCTGTGCAGCCTCGTGCCCTCGTGGTGGCTGCGCAAACCGGTGATGGTGGCCTGGTCGACACCGGGCGCCGCGGTGCTCGCCGCCGGGGCGGCCGCCGGTGGCTTCACTTTGGCCGAGGCCACCGGGGCATTCCTGTTCGCCGGCGCGCTGATGCTGCTGGCCGGGGCCACGGGCGCCTTCGAACGCTTGATGGACCGAATTCCGATGGCCCTCGCGGCGGCCCTGCTGGCGGGCGTGTTGGCGCGATTCGGCCTGCAGGCCTTCGATGCCGCCTCGGCGGAGCCGGTGCTGGTGATCGCCATGCTCGTCGCCTACCTGCTGGGCCGGCGCTGGGCGCCGCGCTACGCCGTGATCCTCGTGCTCGGCGTCGGGCTCGCGCTCTGCGTCGCGCAGGGCCGCCTGCACCTCGAACGCGTGGACGCGGCCTTCGTCGTGCCCGAGTTCGTCGCGCCCGAATGGCGCTGGGCGGCCCTCGTCAGCCTCGGGATTCCCCTGTTCCTCGTCACCATGGCCTCGCAGAACCTTCCCGGCGTGGCGGCCATCCGCGCGGCGGGCTACACGCTGCCGATCTCCCGGCTGATCACGATGACGGGCGCAGCCACGCTGCTGCTGGCCCCGTTCGGCGCCTTCGCCCTGAACCTCTCGGCTATCACCGCGGCCATCGCCATGGGCCGCGAGGCCCACGAGGACCCCGACCGACGCTACGTCGCGGCGATGGCCTGCGGTGCGATCTACGTCGTGATCGGCCTGTTCGGCGGCGCGGTGGCCGGGTTGCTGTTGGCCTTCCCGAAGGCCTTCGTCGCGGCGATCGCCGGCCTCGCCCTGCTGGGGACCATCGGCGGGTCGCTGGCGGCCGCGCTGCACGACGAGTCGCGCCGCGAAGCGGCGCTGATCACCTTCCTCGTCACCTTGAGCGGGGTCACCCTCGGGGGCATCGGGTCGGCGTTCTGGGGCGTGGTGGCCGGGGCGCTGGCCCTGCTCGCGGCGCGGGCCTTCCGCCGCCCGGGCTGAGCGGCGGCCGGGCATCACGTCATGCCGGCGGGGCATTTCCCGCCTTCGGCGGCGGGTTTCGATACTCCGAGGCCTCGGGGCCCCGTCCCCTCCTGCCTCGCCCTGCCGACATGGCCCTGTCCCACCTCGACCGCCTCGAAGCGGAGAGCCTTCATATCCTCCGCGAGGTGGCGGCGCAGTTCCGCAACCCGGTGCTGCTGTACTCCATCGGCAAGGACAGCACGGTGCTCCTGCACCTGTTGAAGAAGGCCTTCTACCCCGCGCGGCCGCCGATCCCGCTGCTGCACATCGACAGCACCTTCGAGTTCCGCCAGACCTACGAGTTTCGCGACCAGGTGCCCGACCGCCTCGACGTCGAGCTGCGCGTGCACATCAACGAGGACGGGCTGAAGGCCGGCATCAACCCCTTCATCCACGGCGCGGCCGTGCACACCGACGTGATGCGCACGCAGGGCCTGCGCCAGGCGCTGGCCCGTGGCGGCTACGACTGCGCGATCGGTGGCGCGCGCCGAGACGAGGAGAAATCGCGCGCTAAGGAGCGCGTCTTCAGCTTCCGCGATACGCACCAGCGCTGGGATCCGAAGGCGCAGCGCCCGGAGTTCTGGGACCTGTACAACGGCCGCATCCACAAGGGCGAGAGCGTTCGCGCCTTCCCGATCTCGAACTGGACCGAGCTGGATGTGTGGCTCTACATCCTGCGCGAGGGCATCGAGTTGCCGCCGCTGTACTTCGCCGAGACGCGCCCGGTGGTCGAGCGCGACGGCACCCTGATCATGGTCGACGACGAGCGCCTGCCGCTGCAGCCCGGCGAGCGCCCGGCGGAAAAGAAGGTGCGTTTCCGCACGCTCGGCTGCTACCCGCTCACGGGTGGCATCGAATCCGAGGCGGATTCCGTCGAAGCCATCGTCGAGGAATTGCTCGTGGCGACGACCTCCGAGCGCCAGGGCCGCGTGATCGACCACGACCCGAACAGCTCGATGGAGCTGAAGAAGCTGGAGGGCTACTTCTGATGGACGGCACGCCCGCCTACCGATTGCCCGACGACGACGGCCTGCCCGGGCGCCGCCCGGACGCGCGCCGCGCGCTGGCCGACCACGAGGCCCTGCCGCAGCTGCGCTTCATCACCTGCGGCAGCGTCGACGACGGCAAGAGCACGCTGATCGGCCGCCTGTTGCACGACAGCGGCAGCCTTGCCGAGGACCAGCTCGCCACGCTCGCCAAGGACAGCGCGCGCGTTGGCACCCAGGGCGGTGCCCTCGATTTCGCCCTGCTAGTCGACGGCCTCGAGGCGGAGCGCGAGCAGGGCATCACCATCGACGTCGCCTACCGCTACTTCTCCAGCCCGCGACGCCGTTTCGTGGTGGCCGATTGCCCCGGCCACGAGCAGTACACGCGGAACATGGCCACCGGCGCGTCCACCGCCGACGCCGCCGTCGTGCTGGTCGACGCGCGCAAGGGCGTTCTGGCGCAGACGCGTCGTCATTCGCGCATCGTCCGACTGCTCGGGATCACCCGCGTGGTGCTGGCGGTGAACAAGATGGACCTGGTCGACTGGGACGAGGCGCGCTTCAAGACCATCGTGGCCGACTACCGCGCGCTGGCGTCGGAGCTCGGTCTTGCCGAGGTCCAGGCCATCCCGCTCTCGGCCCTGCACGGCGACAACGTGCTGGTGCGTTCGGCCCGCACGCCCTGGTTCCAAGGCGCGCCCCTGCTGCCCGCGCTGGAGGCCTTGCCCGCGCGCAGCCCGTCGAGCGAGGGCGGCTTCGTGCTGCCGGTGCAGTGGGTGAACCGCCCGCACCAGGATTTCCGCGGCTTCGTCGGCACGCCGGTGCGCGGCCGCGTGCGCGTGGGCGATGCGGTGCAGGTACTGCCGGCCGGAACCCGCGCCACCGTCGCCCGCGTCATCGGCCCGGGCCGCGAACTCGTCGAAGCGGAGGCCGGACAGCCGGTGACCCTGGTGTTCCACGAGGAGGTCGATGTCTCGCGCGGCGACGTGATCGTCGGCCTCGACCACGCGCCGTCCGCGGTCGATCGCCTGCGCGCCGACCTCGTGTGGCTCGACGCCGCGCCGCTGCGGCCCGGCCAGCGCTATGCGCTGCGCGTGGGCCCGAAGCAGGCCGTGGCCACCGTGGCCGCCATCGAGCACCTGCGCGACATCCACAGCGGCGGCGCGCACGGTGTGGACGCGCTGGCCTTGAACAGCATCGGTCGCGTCGAACTGAGCCTCGACCAGCCGCTGCCGCTTGCGCCGTTCGCCGACGGCGACGCGCTGGGCCGCTTCATCCTCGTTGACCGCGCGACCAATGCCACGGCGGGCGCCGGCCTCGTCATCGAGCCCATCGCGCGCGGCAGCGAGCGCGCCTACGCGCAGGCTTTCAGCGTCGGCCCGGCCGAGCGCGCGAAGGCTAAGCAGCAGCAGGCCCGCTGCGTTTGGCTCACCGGGCTCTCGGGCGCCGGCAAGAGCACGCTCGCCGATGCACTGGAACGCCGCCTGCACGCCGAGGGCCGCCACACCATGCTGCTGGACGGCGACAACGTCCGCGGTGGTCTCTCGAAAGACCTCGGCTTCGCGCCCGAGGATCGCCGCGAGCACGTGCGACGCCTCGGCGAAGTGGCGAAGCTGATGGTCGACGCCGGCCTCGTGGTCATCGTCAGCGCCATCTCGCCCTTCCGCGCCGATCGGGACGCCGTGCGCGCGCGCTTCGCGCCCGGCGAGTTCATCGAGGTCTTCGTCGACGCCTCACCCGAGACATGCGCAGCGCGCGACCCGAAGGGGCTGTACGCCAAGGCGAAGGCGGGTGGCCTGAGCCACGCCATCGGCGTCGGTGGCGACTACGAGGCGCCGGAGCACCCGGAGGTGCATGTCATCACCGACGCAGCCGATGTCGAAGGCCTCGTCGCGAGGGTGCTGGCCGCGCTGTAGGGCGCTCAGCCCTCCGCGAACGCATCCCGCGTGATGTTCTCCGGTGCGCCCTCGGTGCATACGACTTCGTCCTCGATGCGCACGCCGCCGTAGGGCGTCAGCGCGTCGACCTGGTCCCAGTCCACGGCCTTGGCGTGCGGGCCGGCCTTCAGCCTCGCCAGCAGCGTCGGGATGAAGTACAGGCCCGGCTCGATGGTGACGACCATGCCGGGGCCGAGCACCCGCGTGGTGCGCAGGTAGGGGTGGCCGGTGGGGCGCGGGATCTCGTTGCCGTTGGCGTCGTGGCGGCCGGCGACGTCGTGCACCTGCAGGCCGATCGGGTGGCCGAGGCCGTGCGGGAAGAACACGCTGGTGACGCCCTCGCTCACCATCGCGCCGGGGTCCATGTCGACGATGCCGGCGTTGCGCAGCACGCTGCCGAGGCGCAGGTGGCATTCAAGGTGCAGGTCGCGGTAGTCGGCGCCATTGCGCACCATCCCGCACAGCACCTGCTGCTCGTCGTCGACGGCGGCGACGAGGTCGGCGAATTCGCCCTCGTGCGCGGCGTAGGTGCGGGTGATGTCGGAGGCGTAGCCATCGACCTCCGCGCCCGCATCGATGAGGAAACTCAGCGGCTTCGCCGGGCGCTCCGGCGACTGGTACTGGTAGTGCAGCACCGCGGCGTGGGCGTTGAGGCCGATGATGTTGGTGTACGGCAGGTCGAGGTCGCCATGGCCGGTGGCCTCGAGGTAGGCGCGGTGGATTTCCAGCTCCGACGCGCCGGCGCGGAAGGCGTTCTCGGCGGCGCGATGGCCCTTCACCGCGCGGCGCTGGGCGCGGCGCATGCGGTCGAGCTCGTAGGCCGTCTTGTAACCGCGCTGGTAGTGCAACTCGTCGAGCAGCACCTTCGGGTTGTTGGGCACCACGCCCTCAAGCGCGGCATCGGCCTCGCCGACGATGGCCGCGCGGCCGCGCGGCAAGTGCGCGGCGGCCTCGTGCGGCTCGCGGAGGATGCGGATGTCGAAATGCTCCACCCAGAAGCCTTCAGGCGGCGACGGCGGCACGTGCCAGTAATCGTCGGGCTGGTAGTAGGCGAGCACCGGCTTCGAGCCCGGCGTGTAGGCGATCCAGCTGTGCGGATGTTGCTGCAGCGGCACCCAGTGCTTGAAGTGCGGGTTGGGCTTGAACGGGTAGGGCCGGTCGTCGAGGAACTGGTACTTCTCCACGCCCGACGCGATGACGAGATGGTCGAAGCCGGCCTTGGCCAGCGCGGCGTCGCTGCGCTGCTTCTGGGTGGCGAGGTGCTCGGCGTAGAGGCTGGACATGGCGGTCATCGAGGGCGGCGTGGAAGCCCCGATTGTGCCGCAGTGAGCCCGGCGCGTCCGTCAGCGGGCGTCGCAGGCCTCGCCGAGGTCGATGCGGCCGGCCTCCGGCATGTTGCGCTGCCATTCGAATCGACGGGCCATGCCGGCGGTGATCCACGCGCGCCCGTCGGCGTCGACGAGCAGGGCGCAGCCGAGGCCGAGCCCACGCACCGTGCGTTCGAAGCCGTCGGCCCCGGCCACCATCAGGGCGGTGGCCGCGGCGTCGGCGAGCACCGGGTCGGGATGCAGCACGGCGCTCAGGCGGGCGCCGACGGCGGGCCGGCCCGTGCGCGTGTCGAGCAGATGCGGCCAGCGTTCGCCGTCCGGCGATTCCCGATACTTCGCGTAGCGGCCCGAACTCATGAAGGCCTCGCCATCGTGCAAGGCCACGCCGCCGAGCGCGCCGCCCTCGCCGTCGTCGAGGCCGACGCGCCACGACGCGCCGTGGTTGTCGCCGAGAGCCAGTACGTCGCCGCCGAGGTTCATCAGCGCGTGTTCGACGCCGATCGAACGCAGCGCGGCCGCACCTTCCTCCAGCGCCAAGCCTTCGGCCATCGCGTTGAAGTCCAAGCGCAACGCCGGCGCGGTGCTCGTGCAACGCCACTGGGCGTCGCAGTGCAGGTCGTCGAGGGAATCGGGGCGCGCGGCCCACGCCGCCAGCACGGCGTCATCCGGCGACGGCGTGCGGATCGGGTAGGTGCTGGTGTGGAAGCCCCAGGCCGCGACGAGCCGCCCGACGCCCGGATCGAAGGCATGGGCGCTGCGTCGCACGAGCGGACGGCTGCGCGCGATCAGGCCCTGCAATGCCGGCGGGGCCGCGGCTTCGCCCCGCGCAGCGAGCGCGTCGTTGAAGGCCGTGAGGGCGGAGGGTTCCCAAGCGTGCCAGTCGCGCTCGCGCTGCTGCCAGTGCGTGCCGAGCGCGCGCAGGGCTTCGATGCGACGGCCTTCGTCGGTCCTCGCCGGGAGCTGCAGTTCCGCCGTGCTGCCGAACACCGGCCACGCATCGCGCGAAGGCGCAGCGGGCGTGCAGGCGACGAGGCCGATCAGGGCCGCGCCGAACAGCGCGGCACGGTTCAGACGTAGTCGCTGCCGGGCTGGTCGACCCACTGCCGGATGTGCTCCAGCGAGTTCGCGGCGACGTCGATGAAGCGGAAGCCGGCCCACACCTGGCCCGGTACGGCGGCGTCGTCCTGCCAGAGCTCGTGGGCGCCCACTTCGACCTCCAGCGGGCGCCCGCCGGCGACCGGCAGGTCGAAGCGCAGCTGGTACAGCGCGTCCGCGCAGGGCGGGGCGCCGAGGATCAGCAGCACGCCGGATTCCGAGAGGTTGCCGATCTTGCCGACGACCTGCTCGGTCATGTTGTCGATCACGGCGATGTCGTGCGTGGCGCGGCGGCGCTTGGCGCGGCGGTACTCGCTGTGCGGGCCGTTCGTCATGCCACGGCCTCCTTCAGCCGACTGCCACCGAAGCCGGACAGCGTCTTCATCACCGCGCCCCAGGCGCGATCCAGCAGGCTCACTTTCGCCTCTTCCTCCACCAGCCTCGCCTGGCCGTTCGCCATCTGGATGGCGAGGTGTTCGATGCTCTGATCACCGATCTTCTGGCCGCGGTGGTTCACGAACATCGCCGTGCCGCTCACGGGCGAATACCACGAGAGGCGGCGGCGCACGCGGTCGCCCTGCGCGTTGGTGACGAATTCGAACCAGGTGCCGAAGGCCAGCGTCTTGATCTGCGCGACGCGGGCCAGCACCTCGGGCGTGAGCTGTTCGGGCTTCGGCTTCGCCGGCTTCTCGGTGGTGCCGAGGCGGTTCGCCGACTTCATCCGCATCAGCAGCTCGGTGCGGCTGGCGGCGTCGTCGACGGCGGCCTCGGTGGCCGGCGCGATCAGACGCTTGGCGATCGCGTCGGATTCCGCCTCGTGGTAACCGACCTGGCGCAGCGATTCGGCGACTTCCTTCTGGAGTGCAGGGGCCTCGGCTTCCGCGGCGGCGGCGCCGGGCTTCGCCAGATTGACGAGCTTCTTCGCCGTTTCGAGGTGCTGCGTCCACGCCGGCGAGTCTTCGCCGTGGCGGAGGGACGTCAGGGCCATCACGTCGGTCCACGCCTGGTTCAACAGCGTGCGCGTGAAGACCGGCAGCTCGCTGCCCTCGGTGATTTCCTTGACCGCGTCGGCGGCGCGGTCGCGGGCCTGCGCGAGGCGCTCCTTGCCGCGTGCGGCTTCGACGTGGCGGCGCTCGGCCACTTCGGCCTTGCGCGCGATCGTCTGCAGGTGCGAGCTCAGGTCCTTCAGCAGCGACTCGAACAGCGACATGTCGCCGTCGAAGTCGCGCAAGGTGCGGTCGACCAGGCCCTGCATCTTGCCGACCAGCGCGCCGTCAGCGTCGTCGTCGCCGAGCCAGTAGGCGCCGGTTTCAGCCACGGCGTTGAGCATCTGCCGCGCCGGGTGGTGGCTGTCGTTGAAGAAGCGCTTGTCGGAGAGCGCCACGCGCAGCAGCGGCACCTGCAGCTTGGTGAGCAGGGTCGACGCCTGGCTGCTCGGGCGGACGTCCTTGACCAGCTCGTCGAACAGCATGCCGACGAGGTCGAAGGTGTCGTTGTCCTCGTCCGGCAGTACCGGCGATTCACCGGCCGGCGCGCTGCGGCGCAGCTGGGCGAGCAGGTCCTGCTTCAGGTGGGCGACGGTGCGCGGCACGATGCGGCCGCCCATGTTCACCGAGGTCGCGGTGCTCGGTTGCAGCAGGCTGAGAGCGTGCTGCACTTCCTGCGGCGCGGGTTGGTGCACCGGGCCGCTCGGTGCCGCCTGCGCGCCGCCACCCGAGAGCTTCGAGAGCATCGAGCGCCGCGAGGTCAGCAGGTCGCGGATCTGGTCGAACTCGGGCAGCTGCACCGGGGACGCCGAGGGCGCGGCGGGTGCCCAGGCCGCGGCCTCGCCCGGCAGGAGCCAAGGCAGCGGCGCTTCGGCTTCGCCGCCCTCACGCGCCATGGCCGGTTGCTGGCCTGTCGTACGGCCGTAGGCGGGCATCTGGCCAGTGCTGCGGCCATAGGCCGGGGTCTGTGCGGTGGTGCGCGCGTCCGGCGCTTCGACCGGTTTGGGCGCAGCGTCGCCTTCGCTCGGCTTTGCGTCCGCGGGCCTCGCCGCAGCGCGGGCCTGCGGCGCCGCCGGGCTGCGGAACGGCATGTACTGCAGCCCCGGCAGCACGCCGTGTTTGATCAGGTGGTTGTTCAGCGCTTCGAGCAGTCGGCCGTACTCGGCGAGCATCTGGCGCTCGAACAAGCGGTACAGCAGCACCCGGTGCTCGGAGGAGATCTCGAGGTTGGCCGCGGCGACGCGCAGGATCTTGCACAGCGTCTGCGGCCCGACCGGCAGGGCTTCCGCGTCGAAGGCCGGCTTGCCGGCAAGAACGCCGAAGCGCTGGCCGAGCAGGTAGATCGGCAGGCTGTGGCGCATCTCGATGCGGCTGCCGATCTCGGCCAGCGTCGTCGATTCGTCCATCTCCGAGGCTTCGATCAGCGACAGCTCGGCCATGTTGCGCTGCGTGGCGCGCTCGGCCTCGGTAGCGCTCGGTTCGCGGATGGCCGCCAATTGCGCTTCGACGCCCTGCAAGAAGCGGGGCACCAGATCCGGGCGGGTGCGTCGGACCGTGCGCAGGGTTTCCAGCCAGCGCACCTGGATGTTGTTGCTGCGGGCTTGCTCGGCGTTGTTGAACGCCTGCTGCTCGAACTCGTTCAGCGCCCCGGTGAGCTCACGCTCGAACGCATCGGCCGCCAGTTCGTAGAACCCCTGCAGGATCTCCCTCACCTTGCGGGGCAAGCTGCTTTTGGAAAGGCTGGCAGGGGAATTCGAGCTGGAGGCCGCTGGGCCGGGCATGCGCAAGTCCCATTGCGAATAGTCAATGAAACTGAATATAGCAGGCAGGCCGAAGCCTCGCCGCCCCCCGTGGGACGGCGAGGTGAAGGTCGCGAACGGGGTTCAGCGACCGGGGCGCCAGGCCAGCTCGACGAGCAGGCTGCGCTCCGGGGGGGCGAAGCCGCTGGCCAGGGTGTAGCGACGGTCAAGCAGGTTCTCGAGCCGCGCGCGCAACGCCCAGTCCGGCCCGAGGTCGGCCTCGGCCCTCAGGTCGAAGCGCGTGTAGCCTCCAAGCGGGCCGTCGAAGTCCTGCCGTCGCGATGCCGCGGTGGCGTCCAATCCGAAGCGCAGCCAGTCGTTCGCAGGAAGGTCGAGGCTGAGTGCGGCCTTGCGGGGTGCACGGCGCAACAGCGGCGCACCCGTGACGGAGTTCTCGGCGCGCTGCCAGCCGACGTTGCCGCGGATGCCGAGGCGGCCCAGCGTCCAGCGGCCGTCCAGCTCCACGCCATCCAGTCGTGCCTGGTTGATGTTGGTCGCGCCGAAGGTGGGGCCGGCGAAAGCGATCAGGTCGGTCACCCGGCTGCGGTAGGCGGAAAGCTCGAGGCCGCCGTCCGCGCCCTGCCAGCCGAGCCCGAGCTCGGCGCTGCGCGAGCGCTCCGGGTCGAGGTTCGGATTGCCGGCGAAGAAGCCGCCGAAGCCCGGCGAGTACAACTCGTTGGTGTTCGGCGCCCGGAAGCCCTGGCCCCAGCTCGCCCGCAGGCGCCAGCCGTCGCCGAAGGCCAAGCCCCAAGCCGCCTGCGCGGTGGTCGCCTGGCCGAACTGGCTGCTGTCGTCGCGACGCGCGGCGAGGTCCCATTGCTGCGCGCCGATCGTGCCGCGCCAGGCGGTGAACACGCCCGTGTTGCTTCGGCTGCGGTCGTAGACCACCGCGTTCGACGCATTGCGCGAAACGGCGTCTTCGGCCACGCGATTGACACCGAACAGCAGGGCCTGGCCCTCGGCCAAGGACAGGTCATGCAGCCAGTCCGCCGAGCGGCGGCGGCTTTCGAAGCGGCTGCCGAAGCTGGACAGCGTCTTCAGTTCTTCGCGGGCCTCGCCCAGCGCGAGGCTGTGCGACCAGCGCGCGGCCAAGGGGCCGCCCAGCGTCGCGCCGCCGCTCACCGAGTGCGATTCGGTGACGCCGCGATCGAACTCGACGTCGGCCACGGTCGACAGCAGGTTCACCCCGAGGGCCTGCGTGCCGAGCGTGGTGCGGCCGCCGAGGCTCAGGTGCCGGTTGCGGAAGCCGTCGCGGTCCGGGTCGAAGCCGAAGCTGCGCGGCGTGCTGACGTTGTAACCCTCGGTGTCCTGCACGCCGCCGCCGATGCCGAGGCTGCCGCGTTCGCCGGACACCCCCCACTGCGCCGCGGCTTCCCGGCGTTCAAAGCGGCCGGCGCGGAGCTGTGCGCCGCGCTGGCCGGGATCGCGGGTGAAGATCTGGATGACGCCGCCGATGGCGTCGGAACCCCACAGCGCCGCGCGCGGGCCGCGTACGATCTCGATGCGCTCGATGCGGTCGAGCGGCAGGCTGGCGAAGTCGTACTGGCCCTGCTGCACCGAGTTCACGCGCACGCCGTCGATCAGCACCAGCGTGTGGTTGGAATTGCCGCCGCGCAGGAACAGGGTGGAGAGCGATCCCGGACCGCCGGTGCGCGACACGTCGATGCCGGCTTGGCGGGCGAGCAGGTCGATGAGGTCAGGAGCCTGCGACTGCTCGATGGCAGCGCGGTCCAGCACGGTGGTGGAGGCGAGGCCGCGCGCGATCGGCGTCGGCGAGCGCGTGGCGGTGACCACAACGGCGTCGAGCGTTTCGGCAGCGCCCTTCGGTTCGGGCCGCGAGGCCGGTGCGGACAGGGCAAGAGGAGCGGCGAGCGCCAGCGCGAGGCCGGCGGCGAGGGGAGAACGGTTCATGGACATCCTTGGTTTTGCAGCGCACACCCGCGGGCGGCGCGAGCGGGAACGCAAGGACGTCGAACGGCCGCGACGGTGCGGGGCCGCATCCACGCCTCGCCGCCCACCGCAGCGCGCCATGACCGCCCACGCGCCCGGGATCTGGCGCATCGACGGTCTGAAGGCCGGTCTCCGGACTTTCCGCTTGCGATGCGGGACGCATCGCGACCTGCCGCCTTCCCAGGGCGGGCCCCAGTGGCGATCTGGCAGGTTGGCAGCGGATTACCGTTGCGGGGGCAGTGCCGGACTTACACCGGCTTCCCGAACACCTTCAGCGGGGCGGAGTGTAGCGGATACGTGAAGGCCCCGGCTCACTCGTCATCGCGGAACACCCTCAGCCGTCCGCCGCGGGCGCCGGGACGCAGCTCGAATTCGATCGGCCGGCAGCACACCTGGCAATCCTCGATGTAGCGCTGCGCGTCGTCGGCCGATTCGATCTCGACCTCGATCGGTTCGCCGCAGTAGGGGCAGTCGATGGTGCGGGAACGCAGCATGGGAAAAACCTCCAGCGCCGACCATACTGCGCGGCCCGCCCTGCGTTCCGTGAAGCTTCCGATGCCCGCCGATGCCCGCCCGACGACGGATGCGTCGTTCCAGCCGCCTGTGCTGCCGCGGCTCGAACCCGACGGCGAACTCGCGCGCCGCGTGCGCCATGCCCTCGACAGCAAGACCAAGCCACCGGGATCGCTGGGTCGGCTCGAAGCGCTGGCCCTCCAATTCGCGCTGGTGCAGGACCGGCCCGACCCGCGAGTGGCCCATGCGGAAGTGCGCGTGTTCGCTGGCGACCATGGGGTCGTTGCCGAGGGCGTGTCGCCTTACCCGCAGGCGGTCACCGCGCAGATGGTCGCCAACTTCCTCGCCGGCGGTGCCGCCATCAGCGTGCTGGCGCGGCAGTTCGAGGCACGGTTGGCGGTGGTCGATGCCGGTGTGGCTGCGCCGCTGGGCGCGCACCCGATGCTGCTGGCGCGCCGCATCGCCGACGGCACCGCGAATTTCGCGCAGGGCCCGGCGATGAGCGGGGCGCAAGCCGTGGCCGCGCTGTCGGCCGGCGTGGCGATGGGTCGCGAGCTTGCCGCGCAGTCCGTGCTGGTGGTGGGCGAGATGGGCATCGGCAACACCACGAGCTCGGCGGCACTGATGGCGGCGCTGACGGGTCTCGATGCGGCCGAGTGCGTCGGCCGCGGTACGGGCGTCGACGAGGCCGGTCTGGCGCGCAAGGCCGCGGTGGTTCGGAAGGCCCTGGCGGTGAACAGCCTCGAGGGCCGGCCGCCGGAATCCTTCGGCGCTGTATCGCCGGAGGCAGCGCTGCGCGCCCTGGCGGCCGTCGGCGGCTTCGAGATCGCGATGATGGCCGGCGCCATGCTGGGCGCGGCCTCGGTGCGTGCGCTCGTGGTCGTCGATGGCTTCATCGCTACCGCGGCAGCGGCAGTGGCGCTGGCGATGGATGCGGCGCTGAAGCCGTTCCTCGTGTTCGCCCACGTCTCGGCCGAGGCCCCGCATGCGCGCTGGCTGGCCCGAATCGAGGCCGAACCCTTGCTGTCGCTCGGCCTGCGGCTGGGCGAGGGCAGCGGTGCGGTGCTGGCCCTGCCGCTGCTGCGCGCGGCCTGCGCCCTGCTGGCCGAGATGGCCACCTTCGACAGCGCTGGCGTGTCGGATCGCGCGTGAGCATCGCCGCCGACGCACCTGCCTCGATCGGTCCGATCCGCCGCGAGTGGCGGGGCTTCTGGCTGGCGGTGCAGTTCTTCACCCGCCTACCGACGCCGCAGTTCGAGGGCTTCCGCGCGGAATGGCTGAACGACGCGGCGAAGTGGTTTCCCGCCGTGGGGCTGCTGGTGGGTGGCCTCAGCGCCGCGGTGCTGTGGCTCGCGGCCCAGGTCTTCCCCATGCCGATCGCCGCTGGTCTGGCGCTGGCCGCTGGGGCGGTCGTCACCGGCGCCTTCCATGAGGACGGCCTCGCGGACACCTTCGATGCGCTGGGTGGCCACGTCGACCGCGCCAAGGCGCTGGTTATCATGAAGGACTCGCGCCTCGGCAGTTACGGCGCGTTGGCCCTGCTGCTGGTGACCGGCTTGCGTTGGGGGGCGCTCGCGGCCCTGCCGTTGGCGCTCGCGATACCGGCGTTGGTCGCCGCCCACGCTGTGGCGCGCGGCGGCGCGACGGCCCTGATGGCCCGCCTCGACTACGTGCGCGACGAAGACGGCAAGAGCAAGCCGCTGGCGGTGGCCCTGGGGCCCGCGAGCCTGCTCGTGGCGCTGCTGCTGTCGGCGCTGCCGTTGGGCGTCGCCACCGGCCTGGCGCCGGACGCTTGGCCGCTGTGGGCGGCGGGCACGGCGGCGGTCGCACTAGTGCATGAGTGGTGCGCCCGCTGGTACCGACGCCGCTTGGGCGGCTTCACCGGCGACACCCTGGGCTGTGCCGAGCAGCTCGGCGAGGCGGCCTTCCTGCTGGCGGCCGTCGCGGCCCTGCGATTGCTGCCCGGCGGGGCCTGAGTCCGTGTCGATCCGCCGAGTTCCGCCGCTGGTCGCCATCCGCCACACGCCCGTGCAGGGCGGGCAGGGCGTCTGCTATGGACGCAGCGACCTGCCCGTGCATGCGCGCGACGTCAGCGACGCGGCGCGACGCCTGCGCCTCGCCTTGCCGGACTGGCCCATCGCCAGCAGCCCGCTCTCGCGGGCCCGACAGCTCGCCGAAGCCACCGCGCGCGCCTTCCGCATCGAGGTCCAACCCTCGCGCGGCGTGCCGCCCACGCCTTGGCCGACGGCGAAGGCGCGGACGGACGTGCGTGGGATCCGCTTCGACGAGCGCCTCGCCGAGCTGCATTTCGGCCAGTGGGAAGCCCAGCCCTGGCACGCCATCGACCGCGGCGCGCTGGACGCTTGGGCGGCCGATCCCGCGGGCTATCGCATGCCGCACGGTGAGCGTTACCTCGATCTGGAAGCGCGCGTGGCCGCGGCGCTCGCGGAACACCGTGAGCCGATGCTGTGGTTCACCCATGCCGGCGTGATCCGTGCGCTGCACCACCTCATCAGTGGTATCGACCGCGAGGACGCCCTGCGCATGCCGGTGCCCTACGCCACGCCGGTGCGTTTCTGAACCTGAAGGGGCGCGCGCTCAGTCCTTCAGGAACAGGCTGACGAGGTCGTTGTTGAAGTTGCGGCCCTGCGCGGTGAGCGCATAGACCTCGCCGTTGCCTTCGAGCCAACCACGCGCTTCGGCGGTGGCGATCTCGGTGGCGATCGCGCTGCGCGACAGCCCCGTGGCCTGCTCGAACTCGGTGAGCGCGAACGGGGCATGCAGGCGCAGCCGGTTGAGCATGTAGTCGAAGGGGCGCGCCGGCATCAGCACGTCCTCGTCGCCGCCGATGTGCGCGCCTTCCGGCGATCCAAGAGCAAGGGCGGCGAGGTACTCGCGCGGGTTCTTCTTCTTCCAGCGCCGCAGGATGCGGCCGTCGTGGCCGAAGCTGATCTTGCCGT
Organism: Silanimonas sp.; assembly: GCF_027531545.1. Taxonomy (GTDB): domain Bacteria; phylum Pseudomonadota; class Gammaproteobacteria; order Xanthomonadales; family Xanthomonadaceae; genus Silanimonas. Next base: position 49,799 of record NZ_JAPZSC010000016.1, read on the forward strand.
GCGCGCCGGCACCGATGCCGAGGTAGTCGGCATAGGTCCAGTAGTTGAGGTTGTGGCGGCTCTGCCGGCCGGGCTTCGCGTAGGCCGAGATTTCGTAGTGGCCGAATCCGGCTTCCGCGATCCGCTGCTGGCAGGCCTCCTGCATCGCCCACGCGTCGTCTTCATCCGGCAGGCCCTCGGGCGGGCGCGCGGCGAAGACGGTGTTGGGTTCCATCGTCAGGTGGTAATGCGAGAGGTGCGCCGGCTGCAAGGCGATCGCGCGTTCGACGTCCTGCAGCGCCATCGCCATGGTCTGGCCCGGCAGCGCGTACATCAGGTCGATGTTGAGGTTGTCGAGGCCGGCGTCCTGCGCCAGCTTCACCGCGCGCTCCGCTTCCCCGCTGTCGTGGATGCGGCCGAGCGCCTTCAAGCAGCCGTCGTCGAAGCTCTGCACGCCGAAGCTCAGGCGGTTCACGCCGGCGGCGCGGTAGCCCTCGAAGCGGTCGAACTCGGCGGTGCCGGGGTTGCACTCCAGCGTCACCTCGGCGCCGGGCGCAAACCGCAATCGCGCGCTGCACGCGGCGAGGATGTCGTTGATGGCCGAGGCCGGGAACAGGCTGGGCGTGCCACCGCCGAAGAACACGCTGTGCACCGTGCGGCCCCAGACATTCGGCAGGTCGAACTCGAGGTCGCGCACGAGGGCGGCGACGTACTCGGCGACCGGCAGTTCCTGCGGCCGCTGGTGCGAGTTGAAGTCGCAGTACGGGCACTTCCGCACGCACCACGGGATGTGGATGTAGAGCGCGAGCGGCCCCGGCACGAGGGCCGGTGCGGCGTCGTGCGCGCAGTCGGGGGAACAGTGTTCGCCGTGCGCTTGGGGCGTGCCCTGGGGGTTCATGCCTCAGCCCGCCGCCGCGCCGCGCGCGATCCACTCGGCCAATCGCGACTTCAGCACGGCCAGTGCACGACCGCGATGGCTGATCGGGTTCTTCTGGCTCGCGGGCATTTCAGCCGCACCCAGTCCGGTGGCCGGATCGAAGAACACCGGGTCGTAGCCAAAGCCGCCGTCACCGCGCGGCGCGTCGAGGATGATCCCCGGCCACTCGCCCTCGGCGATGAGCGGCTGTGGGTCCTCGGCATGGCGCAGCAGCACGAGGCAGCAATAGAAGCGCGCCGTGCGGCGTTCCGTCGGAACGCCCTGCAGTTCGCCGAGCAGCTTGGCGATGTTGCCCGCCGCGTCGCCGTGCACGCCAGCGTAGTGCGCGCTGATGAGGCCCGGCGCGCCGCCGAGTGCATCGACGATCAGGCCGGAGTCGTCGGCCAGCGCCGGCAGCCCGGAGATCCGCGCCGCGTTGCGCGCCTTGATCAGCGCGTTCTCGACGAAGGTGTGGCCGTCCTCGACCGGATCGGCGATGCCGAGCGCGCCCTGCGGCACCAGCTCGAGCCCGGACTGCGAAAGCAACTCGCCGAGTTCGGCGAGCTTGCCTTTGTTCCCACTGGCGAGGACGACCTTCATGCGTGCCCCCCGAGGGCGGCCGGCTGGATCAGGTCCCAGCGATTGCCGTAGCGATCGATGAAGACCACCACCTTGCCGTAGGGCTCGTCGCGCGGCGTTTCGGCGAAACGCACGCCGCGCGCGCTCATCGCGGCGTGGTCGCGGTCGAAGTCGTCGGTGTGCAGGAAAAAGCCCACGCGGCCGCCCGTCTGGTCGCCGATGCGGGACTTTTGCGCCTCGGTCGCGGCCTTCGCCAGCAGCACGCGGCACTGCGAAGCCGGCGAGGGCGTCACCTCCACCCAGCGCTTGCCGTTGCCGCGGTCCTCGTCGCAGACCAGCGTAAAGCCGAGGTCGTCGACGTAATGGCGGATGGCGGTGTCGTAATCGTCGACGACCAGCGCGAAGAGGGCGAGGTGGCGGTTCATCCGTGCGTCGTCAGCCCGCCAGCGCCGCGCGCTGCGCGGCCACCAGCTCGGCGATGCCCTTCTCGGCCAGCGCCAGCATCGCGTCCATCTCGCTGCGCCGGAACGCATGGCCCTCGGCCGTGCCCTGCACTTCGATGAAGCCGCCGCCGTCGTTCATCACCACGTTCATGTCGGTGTCGCAGTCGCTGTCCTCGGCGTAGTCGAGGTCGAGCACCGGCACGCCGCGGTAGATGCCCACCGACACGGCGGCCACGGCGCCGAAGATCGGGTTGCGCGAGGTCTTCAGCGTCGAGACCGCGTCCACCAGGGCCACGTAGGCGCCGGTGATCGCCGCGGTGCGCGTGCCGCCATCGGCCTGCAGCACGTCGCAGTCGAGCGTGATGGTGCGCTCGCCCAGCGCATTGCGATCCACGCAGGCGCGCAGGCTTCGGCCGATCAGGCGCTGGATCTCCAGCGTCCGGCCGCCCTGCTTGCCTTGGGCGGCCTCGCGGCCCATGCGGGAGTTCGTGGAGCGCGGAAGCATCCCGTACTCGGCCGTCACCCAGCCTTCGCCCTTGCCGCGCAGGAAGCCCGGCACGCGCTCCTCGACGCTGGCCGTGCACAACACTTTGGTGTCGCCGAAGCTCACCAGCACCGAGCCCTCTGCATGCTTGGTGTAGCGGCGTTCGATGCGTACTTCGCGCATCTGGTCGGGTTGGCGGCCACTGGGGCGGGCGATGACGGTCATGGAGCGGGCCGGTGGTGGCGAAAGGGCGCGGAGTTTACCATCCGCCTCCCTGCCGCCCGCCGCGCGAGCCACCCGCATGATCCGCAGCATGACCGCCTTCGCCGCGGTCGAACGCGCCACCGCCGGCGGCACGCTGGCCGCCGAGCTCCGCGCCGTCAACCACCGCTACCTCGAACTGTCGCTGCGCCTGCCCGACGAGTTGCGCACGCTGGAGCCGATGCTGCGTGAGAAGGTCGCCGCGAAGATCTCGCGCGGCAAGCTCGACCTCGGCCTGCGCCTGCGCAGCAGTGGCGACGCCCTGCGCCCGCTGAGCGTGAACGAGGCGCGGCTGCAGCAGCTCACCGAGCTGCACGCGACCTTCGCTGCCCGGTTCAGCACCTTGGAAACCAGCTTCACCGACCTGCTGGCCTTTCCGGGCGTGCTGGCCGACGCCGGCACCGACATGGACGCCCTGCGCGCGGAAGCGGCGGCGCTGGCCGACGCGCTGCTGGCCGATTTCCTCGCCCATCGCGAACGCGAGGGCAAGGCGCTGGCCGGCCTCATCGAGGAGCGCCTGAAGGCCATCGAAGCGATCATCGCCACGGTGCGCGGCGTGCTGCCGGAGCTGCGCAGCGCGATCCGCCAGCGCATCGAGACCCGCTTCGGCGAGCTGAAGGTGGAAGTCGACCCGGCCCGGCTCGAGCAGGAACTGGTGCTGCTGCTGCAGCGCGCCGACGTCGACGAGGAACTCGACCGCCTCGCTACCCACGTGGTCGAGGCCCGCCACGCGATGAAGCGCGGCGAGGCCGTCGGCCGCCGCCTCGATTTCCTGCTGCAGGAGTTCAACCGCGAGGCGAACACGCTGGGCTCCAAGGCCGTCGACGCCCGCTTGACCCAGGCCTCGGTCGAACTGAAGGTGCTGATCGAGCAGATCCGCGAACAAGTGCAGAACATCGAGTGAGGCCGGAGGCCCGCCCCGCATGAGCCATCCCCACGCCCCCGTCGAACGCGGCACCCTGTTCGTCGTCGCCGCGCCCTCGGGCGCCGGCAAGTCGAGCATGGTCAACGCCGTCCTCGCCCGCGAACCCGGCATCGCCCTGTCGATCAGCTACACCTCGCGCGCGCCCCGCCCGGGTGAACGCCATGCCCACCACTACCACTTCGTGGACAAGGCCGAGTTCGAGCGGATGATCGCCGCCGGCGACTTCTTCGAGTACGCGCTGGTGCACGGCGACTACAAGGGCACGGCGCGGCAGTCGGTGGAGCCGCAGCTGGCCACGGGCAAGGACGTGCTGCTCGAGATCGACTGGCAGGGCGCCCGGCAGGTGCGGCAGAAGATCCCGGACGCGGTGAGCGTCTTCATCCTCCCGCCCTCCACCGACACGCTCGAGACCCGCATGCGCAACCGCGGGCAGGACAGCGAGGCCGTGATCGCCCAGCGTCTCGCCGCGGCGCAGGAAGAGATGTCCCATGCGGCCGAGTTCGACTACTGGATCGTCAACGAGCACTTCGACACGGCGGCCAACGAGCTGCGTTCGATCTTCATCGCCCACCGCCTGCGCCGCGAAGCCCAGGCGCGTCGTCACGCCGGCCTGTTCGCCGGGCTGATGGCCGGTTACGAGCCCTGAATCCCCGCAAGTGCCTGATTTTGCTGGTGGGTCGGTTGGCTCGTTCAGGCCCGGGCGGGGGTTTTCCTTGCCCGACGGCGGCTCGGCCGCTATCCTGCCCGGTCTTTGAAGGCAGGCCCGTCGGCCCGCCGCGCCGGAGTACCGCATGGCCCGCATCACCGTTGAAGATTGCCTGGACGTCGTGAACAACCGCTTCGAGCTGGTCGTTCTGGCCTCGAAGCGCGCCCGCCAGCTGGCCAAGGGCGCTGAGCCGACCCTCGACAACAGCGAGCACGAAGACAAGCCGACCGTGCTGGCCCTGCGCGAGATCGCCGCCCGCCAGATCGACGAAGCGCTGATCGAGCAGGTCGAGAAGGCCGAGCGCGAGCGCCGCGAGCGCGAAGCCCTGGAGTGGGCCGCCGCCGAGGTGGTCGACGACGACATGAAGGGCGGCGACGACTGATCCACGTCGTCATCCCGACCATCGCGCGGCCTCCCGCCGCGTGAACCGAGGCCCGCTCCGGCGGGCCTCGTCGTTTCCGCGGTGTTGCCGCCCCCGGGGCCGGCCCTTACATTCAGGGCATGAGTGCCAGCGCTGCGCCCGCACAAGCTGCCCCGACCGCGCCGGACCCCTGTCCGGAGCAGGTCGACGCGCTGGCCGCGAAACTGGCCGACTACCTCCCGCCCGAGCAGATCGCCCGCGTCCGCGCCGCCTATGTCATGGGGGCCCACGCCCACGATGGCCAGGTGCGCAAGAGCGGCGAGGCCTACATCACCCATCCCGTGGCCGTCGCCGGCATCCTCGCCGAGCTGCGCGTCGACTGGGAGACGCTCTGCGCCGCCATCCTCCACGACACGCTCGAAGACACGCCGTTGCCGCGCACCGAGATCGTGCAGGCCTTCGGCGAGCCGGTCGCGGCCCTCGTCGACGCGGTGACGAAGCTCGACAAGATCCGCTTCGCCAGCCGGCAGGAAGCGGCCGCCGAGAGCTTCCGCAAGATGATGCTGGCGATGGCGACGGACCTCCGCGTCATCCTCATCAAGCTGTCCGATCGCCTGCACAACATGCGGACACTCGATTCGATGGCCGACGAGTCGCGCCGCCGCATCGCCCGCGAGACCCTCGAGATCTACGCGCCGATCGCGCAGCGCCTCGGCATGAACAAGTTCAAGGCCGAGCTGCAGGACCTCGGCTTCAAGGCCCTGCACCCGCGCCGCTACGCGGTGATCGCGCGGCGTCTCGCCAGCCAGCCGGTGATGCGTCGCGAAGCGATGACCACGATCGAAGCGAAGATCGCGCAGCGGCTCTCGCTGGAGGGCCTGCCGTTCCGCATCGTCGGCCGCGTGAAGTCGCCGTGGAGCATCTATTCGAAGATGCGCAGCGAGCACAAGACGCTCGAGCAGGTGCTGGATGTCTTCGGCTTCCGCGTCGTCGTGCAGCGGGTGATGCAGTGCTACCACGCGCTTGGCGCGGTGCATGCGCTGTACAAGCCGCTGGAGGCGCGCTTCCGCGATTTCATTGCCATCCCCAAGGCCAACGGTTACCAGAGCCTGCACACCGTGCTCTTCAGCACGCACGGCTCGCCGATCGAGGTCCAGATCCGTACCGAGGAGATGGACATGATCGCCGAGCGCGGCATCGCCGCGCACTGGGCCTACAAGGCGAACACGCAGGCCACCGGCGCCAGCAGCGCGCAGGCGCGGGCGCAGGATTGGATCCGCGGCCTGATGACGAGCGAGCAGTCGGTGACGTCGTCGTCGCTGGAGTTCGTCGAGAACGTCAAGGTCGACCTGTTCCCGGCCGAGGTGTACCTGTTCACGCCGAAGGGCGACATCCTCGCCCTGCCGCGCAACGCCACGGCGCTGGATTTCGCCTATGCGGTGCACACGAGCATCGGTGACCGGGCGGTGACCGCGCGCGTCGACAAGAAGATGGTGCCGCTGCACACGCGCCTGCAGAGCGGCCAGAACGTCGAGATCGTCACCGCACCGTCGGCAGCGCCGCGGCCGCAGTGGCTGGAGTTCGTCGTCACGTCGAAGGCGCGCACCGCAATCCGCTCGAACCTCAAGAAGCTGCAGCACGAGGACGCCGTGAGCCTCGGCCACCGCATGCTCGACCGCGCGCTGGAGGGCCTCGAGAGCTCGCTCGAACGGGTGTCGGGCAAGCGCATCGAGAAGTACCTGGCGGAGCACCGCTACCCGCGCCTCGAGGCCTTGCTGGCCGACATCGCCCTCGGCAACCGCATGCCCGCGCAGGTGGCGCAGTCGCTGGTGGCCGCGAAGGCGGGCGCATCGGCACCGGCCAGTCCGGAACGCCTGCTGATCAACGGCAGCGAACGCGGCGTGCTGACTTTCGCCACCTGCTGTCATCCGCTCCCCGGCGATCCGATCATGGGCTACCTCTCGGCCGGCAAGGGGATTGTTGTTCATCGTCGTGACTGTCCGAACGTCGAGGCCTTCGCGCGCACGCCCGAGCGCTGCCTCGTCATGGACTGGGACCGCGACGTCAAGGGTGATTTCCTCGTCGCCGTACGGGTCGAGGTGGACAACCGCCCCGGCGCGCTGGCGCAGGTCGCCGCGGCGATCGCCGAAAGCGACTCGAACATCGATTCGGTCGAGTACCGCGAGCGCGACGTCAACCTGTCGATCATGGAATTCGGCATCGAGGTGCGCGATGTCGACCACCTCGCCGAAGTGATGCGGCGCGTGCGCCGCCTGCAGGTCGTGCACGTGGTGCGCCGGCTGTAAGCTACGGGCCTCCTTCGACGAGGCCCGCCATGTCCCTCACGCCGATCACCAGCCCGAACGCCCCCGCCGCCATCGGCCCGTATTCGCAGGCCGTGCGCGCCGGCAATACGGTGTACCTGTCGGGCCAGATTCCGCTCGATCCGAAGACGATGGATCTGGTCGGCGGCGACATCGCCGTGCAGACGCGCCGTGTGTTCGACAACCTGCGCGCCGTCTGCCAGGCCGCGGGCGGCGACCTCGACAAGCTGGTCCGCATCGGCATCTATCTCACCGACCTCTCGCACTTCGCCACCGTCAACGCGGTGATGGCCGAGTACTTCCAGGCCCCGTATCCGGCGCGCTCGACCATCCAGGTCGCCGGCCTGCCGAAGGGTGCGGAAGTCGAAGTCGACGGCATCCTGATCCTCGACTGACCGATGCCGCGCACGGCCGCGCCGGCGCCCGCGCTGGCAGGAGGCGACGCGCCGGTGACGCGGCTGCCCGGCGTCGGCCCGGCGGTGGCCGCAAAGCTGGCCGAGCGCGGCATCCAGACGCTGCAGGACCTCTGGTTCCTGCTGCCGCTGCGCTACGAGGACCGCACGCGGCTGACGCCGCTCCGCGATCTGCGCCCGGGCCCCGCGCTGCAGGCGGAAGGCCGCGTTCGCCATGTCGAACGCCTGTTCCGCGGGCGGCCCATGCTGAAGGTGACGCTTGGCGACGACGAGGGCTCGCTGCTGGGCCTGCGCTTCTTCCACTTCCGCAGCCAGCAGGTGCAGGCCTTCCAGCCCGGGCGCCGCGTGCGCGTGTTCGGCGAAGTGCGGCCCGGCCAGAACGGCTGGGAAATCATCCACCCCAGCTATCGCGTGCTCGGCGACGACGAAGGCGCCGCCTTGAGCGATCGCCTCGACCCGGTCTATCCGCTGGTCGAAGGCCTCGGCCCGGGCTCGATGGCGAAGCTGGTGCGGCTGGCGCTCGACCAGCTGCCCGATGCGGCGGCGCTGGAACTGGTGCCGGTGGCGGCCTGGGCCGGGCTCGCCCTGCCTGGCCTTCGCGAAGCGCTGCTCACCGTGCATCGGCCGCCGGTCGATGCGGATGTCGGCGCATTGATGTCGGGCACGCACCCGGCGCAGCAGCGGCTCGCTTTCGAAGAACTGCTCGCGCATGGGCTCAGCCTGCGGCGCCAACGCATCGCGCTTCGCGAGCATGGGGCGTTTCCGCTGCCCGCGGCACGCGCTCCGGTCGATGCCCTTCGCGCCACGCTGCCGTTCGCGCTGACGGGCGCGCAGCAGCGCGTGCTGTCCGAGGTCGAGCGCGATCTCGCCGAGGGCGCGCCCATGCTGCGCCTGGTGCAGGGCGATGTCGGCAGCGGCAAGACCGTCGTGGCCGCGCTGGCCGCCATGCAGGCCGTCGCGGCGGGCCGGCAGGTGGCGCTGATGGCGCCGACCGAGTTGCTGGCGGAGCAGCATCTGCAGAACTTCCAGCGCTGGCTCGAGCCGCACGGCGTGCGCGTCAGCTGGCTGGCCGGCAAGGTCACCGGCAAGGCGCGCCGGGAGGCGCTGGCCGCGATCGCGGATGGCACGGCCCAGGTCGTGGTGGGCACGCACGCATTGATGCAGGGCGGCGTCGCCTTCGCGAAGCTCGGCCTCGTGATCGTCGACGAGCAGCACCGTTTTGGCGTGCACCAGCGCCTCGCCCTGCGCGACAAGGGCCTCGAGGGCGAGCGCGTGCCGCACCAGCTGGTGATGACGGCCACGCCGATCCCGCGCACGCTGGCGATGACCGCCTACGCCGACCTCGATCTTTCGGTCATCGACGAGCTGCCTCCGGGTCGCACGCCGGTCACCACGGTGGCCGTTGCGGCCGAGCGGCGCCCCGAGCTGGTGGAGCGCGTGCGCAAAGCCTGCGCCGACGGGCGGCAGGCCTACTGGGTCTGCCCGCTGATCGAGGACAGCGAGGAGATCGAGGCGCAGGCCGCGCAGACCACCTTCGAGCAGCTCTCCGAGGCGCTTCCGGAGCTGCGCGTGGCCCTTCTCCACGGGCGCATGAAGCCCGTCGAGAAGCAGGACACGATGCGTCGCTTCAAGGCCGGTGAGCTGCAGTTGCTTGTCGCCACCACCGTGATCGAGGTCGGCGTCGACGTGCCCAACGCCAGCCTGATGGTGATCGAGAACGCCGAGCGCCTCGGCCTCGCCCAGCTGCACCAGCTGCGCGGCCGGGTGGGGCGGGGCAGTGCTGCGTCGAGCTGCGTGCTGCTTTACCAGTCGCCGCTGGGCGTGATCGCCCGCGAGCGCCTCGACGTGATGCGCAGGAGCAACGACGGGTTCGTCATCGCCGAGAAGGACCTCGAACTGCGCGGGCCGGGCGAGTTGCTCGGCACCCGCCAGACCGGCCTGGCCGCGTTCCGCATTGCCGATCTCGCCCGTGACGCGCCCCTGCTGCCGCAGGTGGCCGCGCTCGCCGATGCGCTGCTGGCCGAATCGCCGGATATCGCCGAAGCGGTCATCGCGCGCTGGGTCGGCAGCGCCGCGCGCTACGCCTCGGCCTGATGTGCCTTGCCGCCGGCCGCGGCACACTGCCGGCCCGTTGACCGCCGCCTCGAGCGCCTTCCCAATGTCCGCCACCGACCGCATTCCGCTGCTGATCGACACCGACCCCGGCGTGGACGATGCCTGGGCGCTGTTGATGGCGTTCGCCAGCCCCGACCACGAGGTGCTCGGCTTGACGATCACCGCCGGCAACGTGGGCCTCGAACACACCGTTCGCAATGCACTCAAGCTCTGCGAAGTCGCCGGCGTCGATGTCCCGGTGCATCCGGGCTGCGCCGTGCCGCTGGTGTTCCCCGCCGAAGATGCCGCTTACGTGCACGGGCGCGACGGCTTCGGCGACACCGCTTACCTCGCGCCGACGCGCGTGGCCGAAGCCGAGCACGCCGCGCTGGCGATGATCCGCTTCAGCCATTCGCACCCCGGCTTGCTGCTCGTCTGCCTCGGGCCGCTGACGAACCTCGCGCTGGCCCTGCGCCTCGATCCGACCCTGCCTTCGCGCATCGGCCGTCTCGTCGTGATGGGCGGCGCCGTGACGGGGCAGGGCAACACCTCGGTGATCGCCGAGTTCAACATCGCCTTCGACCCGGAGGCGGCGCACGTCGTCTTCGAGGCCTTCCCGGCCTTTGATCTGGTCGATTGGGAAGCTGTGCTTCGCCATGGCCTTCCGCATGTCGAGGTCGAACAGTGGCTCGACGCCCCGGCGCCGAAGGCCGCTTTCTACAAGGCCATCTCCCAGCGCACGCGGGAATGGTCGGAAGGGCGGCGCGGCACGCACTGGCATTCGGCCGACGGGCTGGCCATGGCCGCCGCCCTCGAACCCGAGGCCGCGACCGGCTGGCACCGTCACGCCCTCGAGGTCGAAACCGGCGGGCGACTGGCGCGCGGCGCGACCATCGTCGACTGGGCGGACCGCTCCGGGCGTCCGGCCAAGGCGCGAATCCTCGCCGGCTTGCGGCCCGAGCGGTTCCGGCATTGGCTCCGCCTCGCCCTGGCCTGAGCCGTCCGCCTGAACGAGTCGCACCCTGAGACTTGCCCCGGCCCGCCCGACGCCGCTACACTCCCCCTCTTTCCTCGTTTCGACGCTTCTGGGACCCGCTATGAAAGATGGCATTCACCCGAACTACCAGCCGGTCGTGTTCCAGGACGTGACCTCCAGCTTCTCGTTCCTCACCCGCTCCACGCTCGCCTCCAAGGAGACGATCAAGTGGGAAGACGGCGAGACCTACCCGCTGATCAAGATCGAAATCTCCTCGGCTTCGCACCCGTTCTACACGGGCAAGAGCAAGCAGATCCTCGATACCGCCGGCCGCGTCGACCGCTTCCGCAAGCGCTACGGCAAGTAAGCCGCCGTCCGCGCCCTGCGCGCGGTCGCGTCACCCCGAAGGCCGGCTCTGCCGGCCTTCGTCGTTTCCGGGCTACGACTTTGGTCGAAGGCCTTCGCGTGCCCCGCACACCGTCTCCGGGCCCTATGCGATACTTGTGAAGACCGGGACGCGCCGCGTCCAACCCGTTTTCATGCGGCGCGCCGCCGTCCGGCCCGCGCCCCGCCCCAAGGAGTGCGAACGTGACCGAACCCACCAGCGTGACCCTGACCGCCGGCGACAAGACCGTGTCCCTGCCGGTGCACCGCGGCAGCCTCGGCGCCCCCTGCGTCGACATCGGCAAGCTGGCCAAGGACACCGGCCACTTCACTTACGACCCCGGCTTCATGGCCACGGCCAGCTGCCGCAGCTCGGTGACCTACATCGACGGCGACGAGGGCGTGCTGCTCTACCGCGGCTACCCGATCGAGCAGCTCGCCAAGCATTCGAGCTTCCTCGAAGTCGCCTACCTGCTGATGCACGGCAACCTGCCGACCCGCCAGCAGTTCGATGGCTTCGAGCACGAAGTCACGCACCACACGATGATGCACGAGGCGCTGAAGACCTTCCTCGGAGGCTTCCGCCACGACGCGCATCCGATGGCTATGCTCTGCGCCATGGTCGGTTCGCTCTCGGCCTTCTACCACGACACCCTCGACCTCGAAGACCCGGAGCAGCGCCGCCTCGCCGCCGTGCGCCTGATCGCCAAGGTCCCGACGATCGCCGCCGCCTGCTACCGCCAGTCGATCGGCTGGCCGATCCGCTACCCGCGCAACAACCTCGAGTACACGACGCGCTTCCTGCACATGATGTTCGAGGTGCCGAGCGAGCCGCTGCAGCTCAAGCCGGTGGCCGCGAAGGCGCTCGACCTGCTGTTCATCCTGCACGCCGACCACGAGCAGAACGCCTCGACCTCGACCGTCCGTCTGGTCGGTTCGACGGGTGCCAACCCCTATGCCTGCGTCGCCGCTGGCATCGCCGCCCTCTGGGGGCCGGCGCACGGTGGTGCGAACGAAGCGGTCCTCAAGATGCTCGAGGAGATCGGCCGTCCGGAAGACGTCGCCAAGGCCGTCGAGAAGGCGAAGGACAAGAACTCGGGCTTCCGCCTGATGGGCTTCGGCCACCGCGTTTACAAGAACTTCGACCCGCGCGCCACGATCATCCGCGAGATGTGCCACAAGGTGCTCGCCGAGCTCGGTGTCGACGACCCGATGCTCGAGGTCGCGATGCGCCTCGAGGAGGCCGCACTGAAGGACGAGTACTTCGTGCAGCGCAAGCTCTACCCGAACGTCGACTTCTACTCCGGCCTGATCTACAAGGCCTTGGGCATCCCGACCGAGATGTTCACGGTGATGTTCGCCTTGGCTCGCACCTCGGGCTGGGTGAGCCACTGGTTGGAGCAGCAGGTCGATCCGGAAGCGAAGATCGGTCGTCCGCGCCAGATCTACACCGGCGCCACGCCGCGCGACTACGTCGCCTTCGACAAGCGCTGAATCCCGTCGCGCGGCCCCGCGCCGCGCCCCGGCGGAAACGACCAAGCCCCGCGATCGCGGGGCTTCGTCGTTCCAGCCTTCGGCGCGCCTTGCTCAGAACACGTCGAAGGCTTCTTCCTGCACCTCGCCGGTTTCGACGCCGAAGCCACTCGCCATCATCCGGTCGTAGTCTTCGGTCTTGACGTAGTCGGTGCGCCCGCCGGGCGTGCCATCCGGCAGCAGGCCGCCGGTCGCCGGGTTGATCGTCACCGTCAGCAGGCCCGCCGGCGGTGCCGGGTTGGCCACGGGGACATCCGTGAGCGCGGCGCCCATGTAGCCGATCCAGATCGGCAGCGCCGCGCGGCCGCCGTACTCGCCGCGGCCCAGCGGGGTGAAATCGTCCTTGCCCACCCACACGGTCGTCGCCAGGTCGCCACCGAGGCCGGAGAACCAGGCGTCGCGGTGGTCGTTGGTGGAGCCGGTCTTGCCGCCGATGTCGGCGCGGCCCAGCACCTTCGCCGCGGTGCCGGTACCGCGGTTCACCACGTCGAGCAGCAGCGAACGCACCAGGAAGGCCGTGCGCGGGTCGATGGCCCGCGCGGCCGTGGCCTGCTCCGGCGGGCCGGGCACGTCGTGGCGGGCGTCAGCGTCGGCGGTCGCGGCCGTGGCGTCCGTGGCCACCGTCGCCGGCGCGGCCGCCGGGGCCACCGCGCCGAAGTTGAAGCCATCGACCACGGCGGGCTGCGCCGCGGTGCCGCCCGTGGGTCCGGCGCAGGTCGGGCAGGCGCGGGCCGGATGGTGTTCCATCACGACCACGCCGTTGCGGTCCTCGACGCGGGCGATGAACCAGGGGTCGATGCGGTAGCCCCCATTGCCGAAGGTCGCGTAGCCGCGCGCCACCGACATCACCGTCAGCGACGAGGTGCCGAGCGACATCGACAGGTTGGGCGGCAGGCTTTCCGGCGCGAAGCCGAACTGGGTGATGTAGCGCTGGGCGAACTGCACGCCGATGGCGTCGAGCAGGCGCACCGACACGAGGTTGCGCGATTGCACCATGGCTTCGCGCAGACGCATCGGGCCTGCGAAGTCTTCCTTGTCGTTCTGCGGGCGCCAGACGTTGCCCGCGCGGTCGCGGAACACCACGGGCGCGTCCATCACGATCGTCGCCGGCGTGTAGCCGCGCTCGAAGGCCGCCGAGTACACGAAGGGCTTGAAGCTCGAGCCCGGCTGGCGCTGGGCCTGCGTGGCGCGATTGAACTTGTTCTGCGAGAAGCTGAAGCCGCCCACCAGGGCGCGCAGCGCGCCGGTCTCGGCTTCCAGCGACACCAGAGCCGCCTGCGCTTGCGGCAACTGCACGAGCTGCGGCTGGCCGTCCTTGTCGAGGCGGAAGCGCACGACGTCGCCGGGCTTCAGCACCTGGGCCGGCGTGCGGCCGGTCCAGCGCAGCCCAGCGGCGGGGAGGTCCAGCGCGGCCTCATCGGCGGTGCGCAGCACCGCGCGGGCTGCGTCCACTTCCTGCACCACCGCGCGCTGCAGGTCGGGGATCGTCGGGAAGCGGGCCAAGGCGCCGCGCAGGCCCGCGGCGTCGAGAATGGCGAAGTCCTCGATGCGCCCTTCGGCACCCCGCCAGCCGTGTCGCTGGTCGTACTCGATCAGGCCGTTGCGCACCGAGGCGACCGCGGCGTTCTGGTCGGCCGACTTCAGCGTGGTCACCACCTTGTAGCCGCCGGTCAGGGCGTCGGCGCCGAAGCGCTCTTCCATGGCCTGCCGGACCATCTCGGCCACGTAGGGCGCGTCGACCTCCACCGGCGGCTCATGCGGCTTGGCGTTGTTGGGCTCCGCCAGCGCGGCCTCGTACTCGGCCCGGTCGATGATCCCCAGCTCGAGCATCCGCGGCAGCACGTAGTAGTTCCGGCGCTCCATCGCACGGGCCGGGTTGCTGATCGGGTTGGCGCTGGACGGGAACTTCGGAATGCCGGCGAGCGTGGCGGCCTCGGCGATGCTCAGTTCGTCCAGCGACTTGCCGTAGTAGTACTCGGCCGCGGCGGCCACGCCGTAGGCGCGGTTTCCGAAGAAGATCTTGTTCAGGTAGAGCTCGAGGATCTCGTCCTTGGTCAGCTCCTGCTCCATCTTGATGGCCAGCAGCATCTCCCGGAACTTGCGGACGTAGCTGTATTCGTTGCTCAGGTAGAAGTCGCGCGCCACCTGCTGGGTGATGGTGCTGCCCCCGGGCACGCGCGTCCGGTCGGTCGACAGGATCAGCCAGACAGCGCGGAAAATACCATTGAAATCAAGGCCTTGGTGCTCATAGAAGCGGGCGTCCTCGGCGGCGAGGAAGGCCTGCTTGACCCGCTCCGGGATGGTGTCGATCGGGGCCGGGTAGCGTCGCGTCTCACCGTACAGCGCGATCAGCTTCCCATCGGCGGAATGGATCGACAGCGGCAGTTGCAGCTCGATCTGGCGCAGTTCGCGCACGTCCGGCAGTTGGGGCCAGGCGGTCCAGATGACCGCGCCGACGGCGAGGAGGCCCAGCAGGCCGAAGGCCAGACCGGCCAGCAGGAGGCGTCGCAACCAGCGCAACCAAGGGCGCATCAGGGGGTGTCTCAAGGCGGGGAGGGCGGAGTATACCGGGGGGGCGGGACCGCGCCGGGGCAGGGTCCGGCCGGCTTCGGGCAGGGTGGGCCGTTAAGGAGGCGTTGCGGTTGACACAGTTTTCTGTTTTTAATGTTCCGGCGCATTAATCTCACGTAAGCGCCCGTGGGAAGGGGAGAAACCGATGGGTTTGTTCAGTCCATCCAGGGTTCCGCTGGTCGGGATCGACATCAGTTCGACGGCGGTGAAGCTGCTCCAGCTCAGCCAGGTTGGCAACCGTTACCGGGTCGACCACTACGGCGTGGAGGCCCTGCCGCCCAATGCCGTGGTCGAAAAGAACATCGTCGAAGTCGAGGCGGTGGGTGAGGCGATCAAGCGCGCGCTCAACCGTTCGGGCAGCAAGGTCAAGCACGCGTCCGTTGCCGTGTCGGGCGCCGCGGTGATCACCAAGGTGATCAGCATGTCGGCGGACCTCGACGACGATGCGATGGAAGACCAGGTGCAGCTCGAGGCCGCCAACTACATCCCCTTCCCGATCGACGAAGTCAGCCTTGATTTCGAAGTCCTGGGCCCGGTGCCGTCCAGCCCGGAGAACGTGCACGTCATCCTCGCCGCGTCGCGCACCGAGAACGTCGAGCTGCGCCAGCAGGCCCTGGAGCTCGGCGGATTGACGGCGAAAGTCGTCGACGTCGAGGTCTTCGCCCTCGAAAACGCCTTCAAGCTCGTCGCCGACCAGCTCGGCGTCGGCAAGGACGCGATCGTCGCCCTCGTCGACATCGGGTCGACGATGACCACGCTGAACGTGATCCGCAACGGCCGCAGCATCTACGCCCGCGAGCAGGTCTTCGGCGGCAAGCAGCTCACCGACGAGATCATGCGCCGCTACGGCATGAGCTACGAGGAAGCCGGCGCCGCCAAGCGCCAGGGCGGCCTCCCGGAGAGCTACGAGCCGGAAGTGCTCGAGCCGTTCAAGGAAGCGATGGTCCAGCAGGTCAGCCGCCTGCTGCAGTTCTTCTATGCCGGCTCGGAGTTCAACCGCGTCGACCAGGTCGTGCTGGCCGGTGGCTGCGCCTCGATCGCCGGCGTCGACCGCATGGTGGAGGAGCACCTCGGCATCCCGACGGTCATCGCCAATCCGCTGGCCAACATGGGCCTCGGCCCGCGCGTGCAGGCGCACGCGCTGCAGCAGGACGCGCCCTCATTGATGATCGCCTGCGGCCTGGCCCTGAGGAGCTTCGACTGATGGCACGCATCAATCTTTTGCCGTGGCGCGCCGAGCGCCGCAAGCAGCGCCAGAAGGACTTCGCGACGATGCTCGGCGGTGCGCTGATCGCCGGCGTCGCGCTGGTGTTCGCCGGGTCCTCGTACTACGACGGGCAGATCGCAGGGCAGACGGCGCGCAACGACCTCCTCAAGCAGCGCATCGCCGAAGCCGTGGCGCAGAACGAGGAAATCAAGACCGTCGAGGCCCGCAGGGCCAGCCTGCTGCAGCGCAAGGACGTCATCGAGGAATTGCAGGCCGATCGCTCGCAGAACGTCCGGCTCTTCGAAGAGCTGGTGCGCACCATCCCCGACGGCGTGCGTCTGGTCACCATCAAGCAGGTGGGACAGGAGCTGACGCTGGCCGGCCGTTCGCAGTCCGAGTCGCGGGTCAGTGCCTACATGCGCAACCTCGAGGCCAGCGGTCTGATCAACAACCCCCGGCTGAGCATCATCAAGGCCGGCGATGCCACGCAGGCGGCGCCAGCTTCGCCTGCGGATCGCTCGCTGCCCTTCGGTTTCGAGATGACCGTGACCCTCCGCTCGACGAGCGAAGAGGCGGAAGCGGAAGAGGGCGCCACGCCGGATGGCGTCGTGCCGTCCAACGCGCCCTCGGCCGTCCCCAGCAACGTGCCCGCGGCCGCGGCCCAGGCCTCCTGAGGATCCGATCATGGCCAAGAGCAAGTTCAAACTCAGCGACATCAACAACCTCGATTTCAACAACACGGCGGGTTGGCCGCAGGAAGCCAAGATCGGTGCCGGCGTCCTTGCCGCGCTGCTCGTCGCGTTCCTCGGCTGGTACCTGGTGATCCGCGACAAGCAGACCGCGTTGGAAGGCCTCGAGGCCGAAGAGATCACGCTGCGCGGGGATTACGAGAAAGAGGCGGCGAAAGCGGCCAATCTCGAGCCCCTCAAGGCGCAGCTGGAGCAGATGGAGCAGATGCTCAAGCAGATGCTGCGCCAGTTGCCGTCGAAGACGGAGATGCCCGACCTCATCGTCGATATCTCGCAGACGGCGCGCGCCACCGGCATCAACAACGAGCTGTTCCAGCCCGGCGCCGAGGTCTTGAAGGACTTCTATGCCGAGCAGCCCATCACGCTCGAGATGAATGGCACCTACCACCAGTTCGGCCGGTTCGTGAGCGGTGTCGCATCGCTTCCCCGCGTGGTGATCATGACCTTCCACGACATCTCCCTCGCGCCGAAGGAGTCCGCCGCCGGCGCTCCTGCACTTCCGCCGGGCACGCTCGGCCTCAAGGGCACGATCAAGACCTACCGCTACCTCGATGAGAACGAACTCGCGGAGCAGGCGAAGGGCCAGGCGAATCCCGCCCAAGGAGGTGCAGCGACTCCTGTCGCCGCCGCCGCCGGAGGTGCGCCATGAACGCGCGCATTCTGAAGGTCGGTGTTCTCGTCGTCGTGGCCTTGGCCGCGACGGGTTGCGGCCGCAGCACGGCCGATCTCGAGGCCTGGGTGGCGGAAGTGAAGGCCCGCCCGGCGCCGCCGCTCGATCCGCTGCCGCCGCTGCGCACGTTCCCGCCGGTGGAGTACACCGCCGACACGCTTCGTGATCCGTTTTCCGCGCCGGTCGGCAATCGGGATGCCGCTGGCCCGCGGCCGGATCCGAACCGTCGCAAGGAGGCCCTGGAGGCCTTCCCGCTCGACGCGCTGCAGATGGTCGGCACGATCGGCACCGGTGCGGACACGATCGCGCTGGTCCTCGCGCCCGACAAGGTCACGTACCGCGTGCGGGTGAACAACTACCTGGGGCAGAGCGATGGCCGCGTGGCCTCGGTTGCCCCCGAGCGCATCGAGATCGTCGAGCTGGTGTCCGACGGTGCCGGTGGATGGCTCGAACGACAGGCCAGTCTGGCCTTGGATGACAAGTGATGGGGACGCGCATGACTACCTCGACGACTGAAGGCGCACAGATGAGCACGAAGAAAATCGCGGCCCGTGCCGCTCTGGCCGCCTGCCTGCTTTGGACGGCGGCGTTCCCGGCCCTCGCGGCCAACACCTTGAAGGATGTCCGCTACGCGGCCGGCAGCGGCGGCAAGGTGGACATCACCTTCGAATTCGAGCAGCCGGTCGGCGCAGTGAACGCGTTCACCACGGACGTGCCGCCACGCATCGCCATCGACTTCCCGGAGACGGACAACGGCTTCGACGCGCGTCGTCTAGCCGTCGGGTCTGGTGCCGCTTCGGCGGTCTCGGTCGTCGAAGCCGGTGGCCGCACGCGCGCCGTCGTCGACCTGTTCCGCAACGCGGGTTACACGACTCGCAGCAACGGCAACCTGTTGGTCCTGTCCCTCGAACCGGGTGCCGCGGCCTCGTCGGCCACGGCCGTCGCGGCGTCGCCTAACCCGGCCAAGCGACTCGATTCCGGTATCCGCGTCTCCGCGGTGGATTTCCGCCGCGGCGAGGACGGCTCGGGCCGGGTCATCCTGCGCTTCAACCAGGAAGGCGCGCAGGCCAGCCTGCGCCGTGATGGCGACCGCCTCTATGTGGACGTCGAGAATGCCCAGTTGCCGGTCGACCAGGCCCGACGCCTCGATGTCACCGACTTCGCGACGCCGGTCACGCGCCTCGACCCGACGTCGAAGGACGGTGGCACCCAACTCGCCATTACGACGGAAGGCCTGTACGAGACCAGCGCCTATCAGACTGGGAACGAGTACGTGCTGGAAGTGACCCCGAAGGGCTCGGCCACTGCGGCCGTGGGCCAGGTCGGTGCCACTGCCCAGCCGCAGCGCTACGCCGGCAAGCCGGTGACCTTCAACTTCCAGGACGTGCCGGTGCGCACCATCCTGCAGCTGGTCGCCGAAGAATCGGGACTCAACATCGTTGCCGCCGATACTGTCCAGGGCAACCTGACGCTCCGCCTGATCAACGTACCGTGGGACCAAGCCCTCGATGTGGTGCTGCGCGCCAAGTCGCTGGACAAGCGCCGCGACGGCAACGTCGTGTGGGTGGCGCCGCAGGCCGAGATCGCCGCGTTCGAGAAGGCGCGCGAGCAGGCTCGGATCGACCTCGAAGGCAAGTCGGAACTCGTCAACGAGATCATCGCGATCAATTACGCCAACGCCGAGGAAATCGCGACACTCTTGACGGACGGGAGCAAGTCGGGTGGCGGGGGCGGTTCCGCCGGTGGTAGTGAAGAGAGCGGATTCCTGTCGGGTCGGGGTAGCGTCAGCTTCGATACCCGTTCCAATACTCTGTTGATCGCCGATACCGCGAGGAAAGTCGAAGCGATCAAGTCTCTGGTTGCGGTGTTGGACCGCCCCGTCGACCAGGTGCTCATCGAAGCCCGCATCGTCATCGCTCAGGAGAGCTTCGCCCGCGAAGTCGGCGCGCGCTTCGGCCTCAGCGGCCAGGAAAGCGACGTCGTGGTGTCGGGCAGCACGGAGAGCAACCGCAACTACCTGAACGGCGTGGCGAATGCCAATGCAGCCTTGGCGCGCTACCAGTTCGAACTGGATCTCTACAATCAGGCGATCGCGAACGGCGAGACGGCGACGCGTCCCACGTTGCCGAACACGCCACTTCCGACCTTTACCAACATCCTCAGCACGCGTTTCGCCAACAATACGGCGTCGGCGCTGGCCTTCACCATCCTCGGCAACGAGCTCGACCTCGACATCGAGCTGCAGGCACTACAGGAGGAAGGCCGTGGCGAGGTGGTCGCCAACCCGCGCGTCATCACCGCCAACCAGCGCGAGGCGATCATCAAACAGGGCGACGAGATCGGCTACGTGACCATCTCCGGGACCGCCGGCGCTCAGACCGCGACCGTGCAGTTCAAGGAAGCGCTGCTGGAGCTGAAGGTCACGCCGACCATCACCCAGGACAATCGCGTGTTCCTGGCGCTGGGCGTCAAGAAGGACGAAGTCGCCGGCTTCATCGGCGTGCCGGGTGGCGGCAGCGTCCCGCAGATCACCAAGCGTGAGGTGACGACCGCGGTGCTCATCAACAACGGCCAGACGGTCGTGGTGGGTGGCATCTACGAGTTCGAGAAGCGCGAGGACCTGTCGAAGGTGCCCTTCCTCGGCGACATCCCGGGCTTGGGCAACCTCTTCCGCAACAAGTCGCGAGAGAGCGAGAAGGCGGAACTGCTGATCTTCGTCACCCCGCGCATCCTGCAGGTCGCCGGCGCAAGCCGCTGATCGACCGGGCCAGCCGCTCCTCGCCGGGCGGGAAGGGAAAACGGGGCTTCGGCCCCGTTTTTCGTTGTAGGGTGCCGTCGTGGCGCCAAGCGATGACGGAGGCAAGCGATGAGCGCGGAAATCCGACTGCAGCCTGGGGAGGTGCTCTTCCGCGAGGGGGATCCGCCCACCACGGCCTTCATCCTCGACGAGGGCCAGGTGGAGATCCGAGCGACGCAGCGCGGCCGGCAGGTGGTGCTGGCCTTGCTGGGGCCGGGGGCGATCATCGGGGAAATGGCGATCATCGATGCCGCGCCGCGCACGGCGACGGCTGTTGCCCTCTCGACCTGCCGGCTTATCGCCTTGGACCGGACCCGGATCGCCGAACGCATCCAAGCCGCCGACCCGGTGATCCGCGCGCTGTTGCAGGGCACCCTGCAACGTTACCGCGGTGCCTTGGCCGCCCTGCAGGGCGGCACGTCCCGTGCGGCGTCGGTCGAGCAGTCGGACGAGGCGGTGGGCGTCGGCAAGATGCGGCTGGAGTCCCAACTTCGTGCCGCCCTTGAGGTGGGTGGCCTCGATGTCCGCTACCAGCCGCTGCTGGAGGTCGCGTCGGGACGGATCGCCGGTTTCGAGGCCCTGGTACGTTGGACGCACCCGGAGCGCGGCCCGATCTCCCCGGCCGAGTTCGTCGCGCTCGCCGAGGAGACCTCGTTGATCGTACCGGTGGGCGAGTACGTGTTCGACATCGCCTGCGCGGCCGCCCGGGATTTCATCGATGCGGCCGGTCGCCCGCTGTTCGTCGCCGTGAACGTCAGCGCGCGCCAGCTGCGCGAGCCGGGCTTGTTGGAGCGCGTCATCGCGCGGGTGGATGCGGCCGGGTTGCCGCGGGGCAGCATCAAGATCGAGATCACCGAGAGCCAGGCGATGGACCCGGTGCTGATGCAGGGGTTCATCGCGCTCTGCCATGGCCATGGCGTGAAGGTGGCGCTCGATGACTTCGGCACGGGGTATTCGCACCTCACGCAGATGCACCTGCTGCCTTTCGACACCATCAAGATCGACCAGGGCTTCGTCCGCAACATGCTGGACGACACGCGCTCGATGGCGATCGTCGAGACCATCGTGGCGATGGCGAAATCGCTCGATGCCTCCATCGTGGTCGAAGGCATCGAAAGCGAGGCCGAACTGGCCGTGCTCAAGCGCCTCGGATGCGATTACGCGCAGGGTTGGCTGGTGGGCAAGCCGCAGACCCGTGACGAATTACTCACACGTGCTGAGGATTTGTTCACATAGCCGGCTGTTAGCCTCGGCGTTTCGTGTTGGAAGCGGACCGAGGACGGAATGACGACGATGGACGCGGCCTTCGGGCCGGTGGTGGGGCCGGATGCGGCGGCGCTGGGCGGGATCGCCGCCGCCGGCCTCGACGAAACGATCAACCGCGCGGTGGAGCCGATCGCGAACGCGGTCGGTGGCGCGATCTTCTCGCGGGCCTGCGTCGGCGACGGTCTCTCCTTCTCGATGAGCGGGGCCTGCGGTACGGGTGAGACGGCCATCCCGCTGATCGTCGCCTGGCTGCTGCTGGGCGGCGTGGTGTGCACGCTGTACTTCCGCTTCATCAACTTCCGCGGCTTCATGCAGGGTTTCCGCCTGATGCGGGGCCACTACTCGGAGCCCGGAAGCCCCGGCGAGGTCTCGCACTTCCAGGCGCTGACGTCGGCCGTCTCGGGCACGGTCGGCTTGGGCAACATCGCCGGTGTGGCATTGGCAATCACCATCGGCGGCCCGGGTGCCGCCTTCTGGATGATCGTGGCCGGCCTGCTCGGCATGAGCACCAAGTTCGCCGAGTGCACGCTGGGGGTGAAGTACCGCCAGCAGAACCCGGACGGCACCGTCTCCGGCGGTCCGATGTACTACCTGTCGCGGGGCATCGCCGAGCGCTACCGCTCGCTGGGGGGCTTCGGCAAGGCGCTGGCCGCGTTGTTCGCGGTCTGCGCGATGCTCGGCGGCATCGGTGCCGGATCGATGTTCCAGGCCAACCAGGCCTTCGCGCAGTTCCACAAGGTCACCGGGGGCGTGGATGGCCCGCTTGAGGGCATGGGTTGGCTGTTCGGCATCGGCATCGCCACGCTCGCGGGCCTCGTCGTGCTGGGCGGCATCACCCGCATCGGCCGGGTCACCGAGAAGCTGATCCCCGCCATGATCCTCGTGTACCTCGTCGGCTGCGGCGCTGTCCTCGTCGTCCATATCGACGCGCTGCCGGGTGCGATCGGGCTGATCGTTTCCTCCGCCTTCAGTGGCGAGGCGGCGGCCGGTGGCGTGATTGGTGCGCTGCTCGCGGGTTTCCAGCGCGCGGCCTTCTCGAATGAAGCCGGGCTCGGTTCGGCGCCGATCGCGCACTCGGCGGTGAAGACCAAGCACCCGGCCACCGAAGGTCTCGTGGCCTTGTGGGAGCCCTTCATCGACACGGTGATCGTCTGCACGGCGACGGCCTTGATGGTCGTCGTCACCGGTGCGTGGAAGATCGAGGGCATGGAAGGTGTGGCGATCACCTCGACCGCGTTCGCGACGGTGTTCGACTGGTTCCCTTACGTGCTGACCGTGGCGGTGTTCCTGTTCGCGTTCTCGACGATGCTGACCTGGGCCTACTACGGCGCCAAGGCGGCGACCTACCTCACTGGCGAGCGTCGTTGGGTGACGAACACCTACATCCTGCTGTATCTCGCCGCGGCGGTCGTCGCCTGCACGATGGATCTGGCCCAGCTGATCAACCTCTCGGACGGCCTGATCTTCCTGATGGCCATTCCGAACCTGATCGGCGTCTACCTGCTGCTGCCGGTGGTGCGCGAGGAAGTGGATGGCTACTTCGCGAAGCTGAAGTCGGGCGAGATCCGCCCGACGTCGGGCTGAGGCCGCCTCGATGGGTGTCGGCAACGGGAGCGCAGCGGGCGGCATGGCCCTGCACACAAAGATGCTGATCGGCTTCGCCGTCGGCGCCGTCGCGGGTGGGCTGGCGTTTTCGTTCGGGCAGGCGGTCGATGCGGAGGGCGTGCAGCAAACCTTGCCGTGGCTGGCCGCGACGCTGAAGTGGGTCACTCAGCCGATCGGGTCGATCTTCCTCAACCTGCTGTTCATGCTGGTGCTGCCGCTGGTGTTCTCGGCGCTGGTGCTGGGCGTCGTCGAAATCGGCGACCCGAAGGCGCTGGGGCGCATCGGCCTGAAGACGCTGGCCTTCATCCTCGTCGTCACCGGCATCGCCGTGACGATCGGTCTCGTCGCGGTGAACGTGTTCCAGCCGGGCGTGGGCATCGATCCAGCGGTCGGCCAGAAGCTGATCGCCGAATCGTCGACGCAGGCCGCCGGCATCGTCGAACGCGGCGAGGCGGCCTCGGCGATGCAGGTGCTGCTGTCGATCGTGCCGCGCAACCCGCTGCAAGCCGGCGTCGAGGGCAACCTGATCGGCGTGATGTTCTTCGCCCTGCTGTTCGGCATCGCCGCGGCAACGCTGCAGACCGACGGCGTCCGCACCTTCGTTGGCACGCTGCAGGGCGTTTACGACATCACCCTGCTGCTGATCAACAAGGTGATCCAGCTGGCGCCGTATGCCGTCGCCGCGCTGCTGTTCAACCTGATCGCGGTGAAGGGCTTTGCGGCCTTGCTGCCCTTGGCGAAATTCGTCGCCGTTGCGGTTGGCGCTCTCGCCGTGCACATGTTCGTGGTGTTCCCGCTGCTGCTGTGGTTCATCGGCCGGATGAACCCGATCGAGTTCTTCAAGAAGGCCGAGCCGGTGATCCTGACGGCCTTCTCGACCTCCTCAAGTTCGGCCACCTTGCCGAGCACGTTGCGCGTGGCCGAGGAGGTGCTGGGCACGCCGAAGCGCATTGGCCGCTTCGTCTGCACGCTGGGTGCGACGGCCAACATGAACGGCACGGCCTTGTTCGAGGGCGTGGTGGTGCTGTTCCTCGCGCAGTTCTTCGGCATCGAGCTGGGCTTCGGCCAGCAGGTGCTGGTGCTGCTGATGTGCATCCTCGGCGGCATTGGTGCGGCCGGGGTGCCGGGCGGGTCGCTTCCGGTGATCGCATCGATCCTCGTGATGTTCGGCATCCCGCCAGAGGGCATCGCGCTGATCCTCGGTGTCGACCGCTTCATCGACATGTGCCGCACGGCCGTCAACGTCACCGGCGATCTGGTCGGGACCGTCGTGGTGTCGCGCGGCGAACCGGCCGACGCACCGGACACCGCCCCGCAGCCCGCCTGAGGGCGGTACCAGCCTCGATCTGAGCCTTCAAGGGCGACGTCGGCGCCCCGGCGATGGGACAATGGGGGGCCGCGCCTCGTGCTTCGGGGTCGTCGGCCTCCCTTTCCGCCTCCTGCCCAGGCCTGCCGATGACCCGTCCCGCCCGCCGCGACCTCGCGAACGCCGTCCGTTTCCTTGCCATCGACGCGGTCGAGGCCGCCAAGTCGGGCCACCCCGGCATGCCCATGGGCATGGCCGACATCGCCGAGGTGCTGTGGAACGACCACCACACGCACAACCCGGCGAATCCGAAGTGGCCGGACCGCGACCGCTTCGTGCTGTCGAATGGCCACGGCTCGATGCTGCACTACGCTCTGCTGCACCTCGCCGGCTACGACCTGCCGCTCGATGAACTGAAGCGCTTCCGCCAGCTGCATTCGAAGACCGCCGGCCATCCCGAGCGGCACATCACCCCGGGTATCGAGACCACCACCGGCCCGCTGGGGCAGGGCATCGCCAACGCCGTGGGCATGGCGCTGGCCGAGCGCCTGCTGGCGCAGCGCTTCAACCGCGATGGCCACGCCGTCGTCGACCACTTCACCTGGTGCTTCCTCGGCGACGGCTGCCTGATGGAAGGCATCTCGCACGAAGTCTGCTCGCTGGCCGGCACCTGGGGCCTCGGCAAGCTGATCGCCTTCTGGGACGACAACGGCATCTCCATCGACGGCGAGGTGCAGGGCTGGTTCACCGACGACACCGCCAAGCGCTTCGAGGCCTACGGCTGGCAGGTGATCAAGAACGTCGACGGCCATGATCCCGAAGAAATCCAGCAGGCCATCGCGACGGCCAAGGCCGAGACGCAGCGCCCGACGCTGATCTGCTGCCGCACGCACATCGGCTTCGGCTCGCCGAACAAGCAGGGCAAGGAAAGCAGCCACGGCGCGCCGCTGGGCAAGGACGAGGTCGCCCTGACCCGCGAGGCCCTGAAGTGGCCGCATGCGTCGTTCGAGATCCCCGCCGAGATCCGCGGCGCGTGGGACGCGCGCGAGCGCGGCGCCAAGGCCGAAGCGGCGTGGAACGCCCGCTTCGCTGCCTACAAGGCCGCGCACCCGGAACTCGCCGCCGAGTTCGAGCGCCGCATGGCCGGCGAGCTGCCGGCGGATTTCGCGCAGGCCGCCAAGGACTACATCGCCAAGCTGCAGGCCGAAGGCCCGGTCGTGGCCTCGCGCAAGGCCTCGCAGATGGCCATCGAGGTCTTCGCCCCGCGCCTGCCGGAGCTGGTGGGTGGCTCGGCCGACCTCGCGCATTCGAACCTCACGACGTGGAAGGGCCAGAAGGCCGTCACCACCACGGACGCCGACGCCCGCTACGTGCACTACGGCGTGCGCGAATTCGGCATGACGGCGATCGGCTCGGGCCTCGCGCTGCATGGCGGTTTCATCCCGTTCGACGCGACCTTCCTCGTGTTTTCGGACTACGCGCGCAACGCCGTGCGCATGAGCGCCCTGTTGCCGGTGCGTTCGATCCACGTCTACACGCACGACTCGATCGGCCTCGGCGAGGACGGCCCGACGCACCAGCCCATCGAGCACCTCGCCTCGCTGCGCCTGATCCCGAACCATGATGTCTGGCGCCCCGGTGATGCGGTGGAGTCGGCGATGTCGTGGGCCTGCGCGCTGCAGCGCGTCGACGGCCCCTCGAGCCTCGTGTTCTCGCGCCAGAACCTCGCCCACCAGCAGCGCACGGCCGAGCAGGTGGCCGACATCGCGCGCGGCGGCTACGTGCTCAGCGATCCGGCGTCGGCGAAGTTCGACGTGATCCTGGTCGGCACCGGTTCGGAGCTGGAGCTAGCCCGCCTCGCCGCGGTGAAACTGGCCGAGGAGGGCATTGCTGCCCGCGTGGTCTCGATGCCCTGCTTCGAGGCCTTCAAGCGCCAGCCGCTGGAGTACCGGGAGGGCGTGCTGCCGGCGTGGTGTCGCAAGCGCGTGGTGGTGGAAGCCGGCAGCACCGAGCACTGGCGCGCGATCGCCGGCCTCGACGGTGCCGTGATCGGCATCGACCGCTTTGGCGAGTCCGCACCGGGCGACGTGCTGATGAAGTATTTCGGCTTCACCGTCGAGCACGTCGTCGCGGCGGCGAAAGCCCTGCGCTGATCAGCTCGGGCGCGTCGCCCTCAGGGCGGCGCGCAGCAGTTTCCGCTCCAGCGCCTCGCGCCAGGCTTCGCGGCCGTCGTAGTCCATGCGGGCGATGGCCGCGTCTTCGCGGGCGTCGGCGGTCGATTCGTCAAGCCAAAGTGCGCCCCACAGCGCCCGCGCCTTGCCGCTGCGCGTGGCGGTGTCGCGCTTCAGCCGGCCGAGCGCCCGCACGAGGTCCTGTTCTACCGTGGTGAAGTCGCTGCCGATCGGGTACTCGGGCAGCAGGCCTTCGCGACGGAAGGGCGCCAGCGTGGCTTCGATTGCCTCGGGGGTGTTGCGTGCCCATGTGGTCGGATCCGCGCGGTCGAGCTTGCCGGCGGCGACGGCCTTCGCTGCGAGCGCCGGCATGAAGCGCCCATCGCCGATGGCGAGCATCGCGCGGATGCAATCGGCATCGCCTTGGTCGCGCAGGTCGGCGATGCCGTACTCGCTGATCGCGATGTCGCGCAGGTGGCGCGGGATCGTGGTGTGCCCGTAGTGCCAGAGCAGCGAACTGGAGACATCGGCGCCGCTCTCGCGCACGGCGCGGAACAGCAGGACCGAGCGCGCGTCCGGCAGCGCATGGCCCATCGCCACGAAGTTGTATTGCCCGCCCACGCCGGAGACCACGCGGCCGTCGGCGAGGCCATCCGACACGGCGGCGCCCAGCACCGTCTGCATCATCGTCGTGTTGATGAAGCGCGCATGCCGGCGTTGGACGGTGCGCAGCGGCGCGTCGTCGGTGCCGAGCTGGTTGATCTCGCTGATGCGCGTCATGCGCAGCCGGAAGGGGCTGTCGGCGCTGCCGATGCGCTGCAGCCAGCGGTAGAGCTCGCGGCTGCCGAGGAAGAAGCCGCCGTGCAGTGTTTCGCCCTGCGCCTCGCGCAGCGCGAGGTCGGCGGGCGTCGCGGTGCCGGCATCGAGTCGACCCTGCGCCGCGGCATCCGGAACGACGGCGCGTTTCAGCACGCCGGCCTCGGCCAGCACGCGGAAACCGTCCATCACCATTTCGCTGCAGCCGAACAGGCCGCGCTCGAAGGAGGCGAGCCCGCCGTTCTCGCCTACCAGACGCGAGGTCGCGGCCTCAGGCCACAGCGCGTCGACGATCCGCCGGTAGTCGGCGTTGCGCGTCTGCCGCAGCACGAGGGCGTGGGTGAGGGCATCCGACAGCGCGCCGATGCCGATCTGCAGCGTGCCGCTGTCTTTCACCAGCGTGCTGGCGTAAAGCCCGATGGCGAACTCCGCGAGCGACACCGGCTGGCGTGGCACGGCGAAGAGCGGCGGCAGCGGGGCGGGTTCGAGGACGATGTCGAAGAAGCCGGCATCGACCGAGGCGCCGCGTTCGATGTAGGGCAGGTCCGGATGCACCTCGGCCACCATCAGCGGGCGCGGCAAGTCGCGCGCCGCCAGCGCGTCGATCAGGTCGAAGGTGAGGTCGGGATTGCAGGACAGCGAGAGCCGGCCATCCGGGCCGCGCGCCACGGCCTGCACGATGATGTTGCAGCCACGCGCGGCGATGCCGCGCGCCGCGTGCGTGTAGTTGAGGCTGGCGTAGTGCTGCTGCGCTTGCCGCGAGCCGAGCAGGGCGCCGGAGGGCAGGTAGAACTCCTGCACCTCGATATTGGGCGGCAGGGCGTCGCGCTGCTGCGCGAGGAACCACGCCGGGTCCTCGAAATCCGCGCCGAAATGGCGGTCGACGAAGGGGTCAAGGAAGCGGCGTTCCAGCCCGGACCTCGCCCTCGGCCGCGACAGCGATAGGGCGCTGAGGATCGTGAGATGCCGGCTGGCGTCGGTGGCGATGCGCGAACACAGCGCGTTGAGCACGCGGTGCGGCTTGCCGAGTCCGAGGGGCGCGCCGACCACCAGGCGGTGGCCGGCGTGCGTGAGCATGCGCTCGATGGCGCCATCGAGCGCCGCATCAGGGGTGGGCGCTCCCGCGGGAGAGACGCGGGAGGCCCGGTGCAACAAGGGGTCGCTCATGGCTCGCGGTGGCGTCGTCCCGGGAAGGACACAGCGTATCCCGTGCCGGCGTGCCGCGAGCCGTCGATCAGAACGTGGTGCCGAGCATCAGGCTGACGACGAGCGGATCGACGTTCGCCGTGCCGATGCTGGCGCCGTTGAGGCGTGCGTCGGCATCGATGTCGATCCAGCGCACGTCGGCGGTGGCGTGCCAGTTGTCGCTGAAGTTCCACAGCAGGCCGGCCTGGGCGGCGAGGCCCCAGCTGTTGTCGAGGTCGACGCGCGTACCGGCGACCGGGCCGCGCTCCTGTTCATCGAACACCAGCGTGTAGTTCACGCCCGCGCCAACGAACGGGCGCACCGCGGCGTCGCGGCCACCGAAGTAGTACTGCAGGCTCACGGTCGGCGGCAGGTGCTTGAAGTCGACCGAGCGGGCGCCGTTGAGCGTCGCGGTGTGGCTGAAGGGCGCGGCGGCGAGCACTTCGACGGCGACGTTGTCGGTGAGGTAGCGGCCGATCGTGAAGCCCAGCGTCGTCTCGCTGTCGATGTCGAGCGCGAGCGTGCCGGCAAGCGTGCCGTTGCCCGAGGTCGGGTTCACGTTGGTGGCGCCGGCACGCAGGAACCAGTCGTCCGAGGCGTGGGCGGAGCCCGCGGCGAGGGCAAGGGCGGCGGCGAGGGCGGCAATCGGGGCAAGGCGGAAGCGGTTCATCTCAGGACTCCTGTGGACAAGGCCGTTGTGCGGTCCCGGCCATCCTGCGACGAGTGCCTCGAGGCCCCGTTGATGTCGATCAACGGCGCGTTTGATCCATGTCAATCGGCGCGACGAGCGTGGTTTCCAGCAGTGTGGCGAGGCGTTCGGCGGCTTGGCGCATGCGCGTTTCGGCCAGCGGCCGATGCTGGTCGAGGTAGCCGCGGCCCACCGTCCGCCGCTCCGGATAGAGCGCGTGGTCGTGGATGGCCTGGCAGCTTTCCAGCGCCCAGCGTTCCTCGGGCCGCACCAGCGCCGACGTCGTGTCGGCGGGCAGCGCGGGGCCGCCGCGCAGCTGCCGCGCGTAGGCCTCGGGCTCGAGGCCCGCGTGCTTCACCATCGCGCTGTCCCAGAGGCTGTGCAGGTTCCAGCCTTGGCGGTCGAAGCGCAGCTGCGTCTGGTTGCCGCCACGGTCGAATCCGAACCCGGCGTGGAAGGGCTGGTGCACGTCGCCGACGAAATGCACGAGGAACTTCAGCGCGTCGCGGCGCTCCGCGTCGCTGCGGGAGCGGTCGGCGAGGATCGCGCGCTGGGCGGCAATGGCGCCGACCACGCAGTCGCCGCCGGGGCAGTCGCGCGCGGCGTCGTAGGTGCAGGGGTCGGTGCGCGGAAGGTTCACCCAGTGCCAGCGGCCGGTATGGCGCCACGCCGGGTCGTCGCGCAGTGTGTCGGCCCAGGTGGACACCCCAGCGAGGGTCGGCTCCGGCTCCCCGGCGAGCAGGCGCTCTACTTCGGCCCGTGCGGGCGGGCTGAGTTCCGATTCGGCGAGCATCCCGACGACGCGGTGCCCGTCGAAGCCCCAGGCCACCGCCGTGTGGGGCAGCAGCGACAGCAGGACCAGGCCTGCCGCCAGCAGGGCGGGGGATCGGCGGACGAATGGGCGTGCAGGGGCGGGCATGGGGACGGTAGGGTGGGGCGGGCCGCGGTAAGGGCGGGTAAACTAGCGCGCTTCCCCCCTCAACGCCCACAGGAGCGCTCCATGGCCATCAAGGTCGGCATCAACGGTTACGGCCGCATCGGTCGCAACGTCCTCCGCGCGCTGTACGAGTCGCAGCGGAACGGCGAGATCCAGATCGTCGCGATCAACGACCTCGGCGACGCCGAGACCAATGCCCACCTGACCCAGTACGACACGGCCCACGGCAAGTTCCCGGGCACCGTGTCGGTGGACGGCGGCGACCTCGTCATCAACGGCGACCGCATCAAGGTGTTCGCCGAGCGCGACCCGGCCAAGCTGCCGTGGGGCGCGAACGGCGTCGATGTGGTGCTCGAGTGCACCGGCATCTTCACCTCGAAGGCCAAGGCCGGTGCGCACCTTGCTGGTGGCGCCAAGAAGGTCGTGATCTCGGCCCCGGGTGCGGCCGATGTCGACGCCACCGTCGTCTACGGCGTGAACCACGGCGTGCTCAAGAGCTCGGACACCGTCATCTCCAACGCCAGCTGCACCACCAACTGCCTCGCGCCGCTCGCCAAGGTGCTGCACGAGAAGGTGGGCATCGTCCACGGCCTGATGACCACCATCCACGCCTACACCAACGACCAGGTGCTGACGGACGTCTATCACTCCGACCTGCGCCGCGCCCGCTCGGCCACGATGAGCCAGATCCCGACCAAGACCGGCGCCGCCGCCGCGGTCGGCCTGGTGCTGCCGGAGCTCAACGGCAAGCTTGACGGCTTCGCCATGCGCGTGCCGACGATCAACGTCTCGGTGGTCGACCTGTCCTTCGTCGCCGCCCGCGCCACGACGAAGGAAGAGATCGACGCCGCCGTGCTCGAGGCCTCGAACGGCGCGCTGAAGGGCATCCTCGGCATCAACACGAAGCCGCTGGTGTCGGTCGACTTCAACCACGACCCGCGCAGCTCGATCTACGACAGCACGCAGACCCGCGTCATGGGCGGCACGCTGGTGAAGGTGCTCAGCTGGTACGACAACGAGTGGGGCTTCAGCAACCGCATGCTGGACACCACGCTGGCGCTGATGGCGGCGAAGTAAGCCGCCTCATCGCGGTGGAATGCGAAGGGCCGGCGAAAGCCGGCCTTTTCCTTTGGGGCGTCCATGCCGGCCGCTTCCCTTTTCGGCGGCGACGTTCCAGCATCGACGCATGGCCGACATCGAGATCCGCCTCGAACGCTTGGAGCAGCTCTACGACCTGCTCGACCCGGCGCCGTTCCGCGACAAGGCGCTCGATCGCGCCGCCGAGGCCTACCTGCTGGAGTGCGCGGAGGACGCGCCGGGCGACGAGCCCTTGCGGCTCCGTGTCTGCGTGCCCCCGGCCCTGGTGGCGCGCGAAGCCGAAGTGGCCGGGGCGGTGCACGCCCACTTCGAATGGCTGTGGGCGCGCGCCGACAAGCGGCGCGCCGCACGCGCGCGCATGCACCGCTTCGCGATGCTGCTGGGCGTCGTCGTGCTGCTCGCTGCGCTCGGCCTGCGGGGCCTGTTCGCCGAAGGCGGCGGCATCGCCGAGGTGCTGCGCGAGGGGCTGCTGATCCTCGGTTGGGTGGCGCTTTGGCGGCCGGTCGAGTGGGTCCTCTTCGACACCTGGGAGCACCGCCAGCGGCGATCCGCGCTCAAGCGCCTGGCCACGGCCGAGGTTCGGCTGGTGGATGGCTGAGCGGCGTCAGGGCGCGTCGTCGCGCGGCGAGAACACCCGCGCATGCCGCTGCATGGTCCAGTACTGCGAGGCCCAGTCCATCAGCACGACGAGCCGGTTGCGGTAGCCGATCAGGAACACGATGTGCGCGAACAGCCACAGCCACCACGCGGGCAGGCCGCTGAAGCGCATTCCGCCGATGACGCCGATGGCGCGATGCCGGCCGATGGTGGCCATCGAGCCGTAGTCGCGGTAGCGGAACGGTGTCGTCGCCATGCCGCGGAGATGGGCAAGGATGTTCCGCGCCGCGTGCTGGCCCATCTGTTTCGCGGCCGGCGCGATGCCGGGCACCGGCTGGCCATCGATGCTCAGCGCGGCGAGGTCGCCGATGACCTGCACCTCGGGATACGCGGGTAGCGACAGATCGGCCTGCACCGGCACGCGGCCCGCGCGGTCGGGGTCGATGCCGGCCGCCTTCGCCAGCAGCGCACCGAGGGGCGAGGCCTTCACGCCCGCGCCCCAGACGACGTTCCGCGTCGGCAGTCGCTCGCGTGCGCCCTCGCGCTCGACGTCGACGCCCTCGGCATCGATGCCGACGACCTTGGCCCCCAATCGCACGCGTACGCCGAGGCTTCCCAACTGGCGCCTCGCGCTTTCGGACAGGGCCTCCGGGTAGGCGGCGAGCACCCGTGGGCCGCCCTCCAGCAGCAGGATCTCGGCGCTCGCCGGGTCGATGCCGCGGAACTCGCCCGGCAGCGTGTGGCGCGCGATCTCGGCCAGCGTTCCGGCCATCTCGACGCCGGTCGGGCCGCCTCCGATCACGACGAAGCGCAGCAGGGCGCGGCGCTCGGCGGCGTCGGTGCTGCGCTCCGCCTGCTCGAAGGCCTCGAGCAGGCGCGCGCGGATGCCCTGCGCGTCGGCCAGGGTCTTCAGGCCTGGCGCATGCGTGGCCCAGTCGTCGCGGCCGAAGTAGGAATGCGTGGCGCCGGTGGCGACGACCAGCTGGTCGTAGCCGAGCATGCCGCCGTCGCCGAGCCTCACCACGCGTTGTGCAAGGTCGATGTCGACCACGTCGCCCATCAGCACCGTGACGTTGCGCTGGCCGCGCAGGATGTGGCGGATCGGCGCCGCGATCGACGGTGCGGCGAGACCCGCCGTGGCGACCTGGTAGAGCAGGGGCTGGAAGAGGTGGTGGTTGGTTCGGTCGACGAGGGTGACGTCGACCGGGGCGCGCTTCAGGGCCTTGGCGGCCGCGAGGCCGCCGAAGCCGCCACCCAGGATCAGGACGCGCGGGCGATCAGGTGCCATCGGCGTCGCGCGGCGCGGCGGCGCGCTTCAGCCGGTCGTTCACCGCCGCCCAGGCCGCGGTGTGCGGCGGCAGCTCGGCCAGCAGCACGTCGAAGCCGCGCGCATCGAGCCGGCGCAGCGCAGCGTAGAGCGCGTGGCCGTAGCCGGCGAGGTCGCTGGGCAGCACTTCGCCGTCGATGTCCTTGAAGGGCTGGCCACGCAGCAGGGCAGCGACCTTCTGCCCGCGCTTGGCGAGTTCGTGGAAGCGCGCGACGAGCGGTGCGCGCGCGAGAACCTCGACGCTGGCGCGCGGCGCGTAGTGCGAGGCCAGCGTGCCGGAGGCGCGGGGGCTGTCGCCGTCCTTGCCCTCGGCGACAGGGCCGATCACGGCTTCGATCTCGGGGCGACTGATCTTGCCGGGGCGCAGGATGCGCGGCGTCTCGGTCGACAGATCGACGATCGTGCTTTCCAGCCCGATCTCGCATTCGCCGCCGTCCAGCACGATCGGCACGGCGTCGCCAAACTCCTCGCGCACGTGCGCCGCAGTGGTCGGTGAGAGGCGACCAAAGCGGTTGGCGGAAGGCGCAGCCACGCCGCCCTCGAAGGCACGCAGCAGGGCCTGGGCCACCGGGTGCGCGGGCACGCGCAGGCCCACGGTGTCCTGACCGCCGGTGACTTCGTCGGGCACGTTCGCCGCGCGCGGCAGGATCAGGGTGAGCGGGCCCGGCCAGAAGGCTTCGGCCAGCGCTTCGGCGGCGTCTGGCCAGTCGCCGGCCCAGCGCGAGGCCGTGACGGCGTCGGCCACGTGGACGATCAGCGGGTGGTCCGAGGGCCGGCCCTTCAGTTCGTAGATGCGTCGGATGGCCGCCGGGTCGTGGGCGTCGGCGGCAAGGCCGTACACCGTCTCGGTGGGGAGGCCGATGGGCTCGCCGCGGCGCAGGGCCGCGAGGGCGTCGTCGAGGGTCGCAGCGCGCAGGGCTTTTCCGTCCATGCGGCCATGCTAGCCGCGCCGCCGACGATGCGACAATGCGCGTCTTTCCCATCGCCCCGGAGCCCCCATGGCCATCCTCCGCATGACCGACCTCGACCTTGCCGGCAAGCGCGTCCTGATCCGCCAGGACCTTAACGTGCCGATCGACGACGGCAAGGTGACCTCCGAGCAGCGCATCACGGCCTCGCTGCCGACGATCCGCCTCGCCCTCGAGAAGGGCGCCGCGGTGATGGTGACCTCGCACCTTGGCCGCCCGAAGGAAGGCCAGTGGACCGCCGAGGATTCGCTGGCGCCCGTGGCCGAGCGCCTGTCGGCCCACCTCGGCCGCCCGGTGCCGCTGGTGCGCGACTGGGTGGACGGCGTGGCCGTGCAGCCCGGCGAGGTGGTGCTGCTCGAGAATTGCCGGATGAACGTCGGCGAGGGCAAGGACGATGCGGCGCTGTCGGCCAAGTACGCCGCGCTCTGCGATGTCTTCGTCATGGACGCCTTCGGCACCGCGCACCGCGCCCAGGCCTCGACCCACGGCGTGATCCGCGCGGCCAAGGTCGCCGCTGGCGGCCCGCTGCTGATGGCCGAGCTCGACGCGCTGGCCAAGGCCCTCGCGCATCCGGCGCGCCCGCTGCTGGCGATCGTGGCCGGCTCCAAGGTCAGCACCAAGCTCGAGCTGCTCGGCAGCCTCGTCGACAAGGTGGACCAGCTGATCGTTGGCGGCGGCATCGCCAACACCTTCATCGCCGCGGCGGGCCACAAGGTCGGCAAGTCGCTGGTCGAGATGGACCTGCTCGACACCGCCCGCGCCATCGTCGAGAAGGCCCGCGCCCGTGGCGCCTCCATTCCGCTGCCTGACGACGTCGTCGTGGCTCCGGCCTTCGCCGCCGATGCCCCGGCCACGGTGCGCGCGGTGGATGCGGTGGAGGACGGCGACATGATCCTCGACATCGGCCCGAAGACCGCGGCCCGGTACGCCGAGCTGATCGCCAAGGCCGGCACCGTGGTGTGGAACGGCCCGGTGGGCGTGTTCGAGTTCGACGCCTTCGGCAAGGGCACCGAGGCGCTGGCCCGCGCCATCGCCGCCTCGAAGGCCTTCTCCATCGCCGGCGGCGGCGACACGCTGGCCGCCATAGACAAGTACGGCGTCGAGGCGGAGGTGAGCTACATCTCGACCGGCGGTGGCGCCTTCCTCGAGTTCCTCGAAGGCAAGACCCTGCCGGCCGTGGCTGCGCTGGAAGCGCGGGGCGGCTGACCACGAACTCTAGGCGGACTCAACGCGCCAAGGCCGGCGCGCGCGGCTGGCCCGCCCCGTCACCGGAACGGGGTTAGATCCCGGCTGTCCGGCCGAAGGCGACATCCCTGTCGCTCGGCAGGATCGCGCATCCTGCGCGACCGCTTCGCGGCGGGCGCCTGGACACCGCGCCGGGGCTCCTTATTCGCCGCGCGCGCCGGCCTTGGCGCGTGCGCTGCGAGTTCGCGGCGGGGTGTGGCGAGAGGCTGCTAGCCCTGACGTCCAAGCCAAGCGGCTTCGTCTGTCGCAAGGCGATTGATCATTCCGATGTCGCCCGGGAATCTAGATGCGCGTCGCGTCGCGCAGCATTCGCGCCAGGGCCACGGGATCCTCTGGTGTCCACAGCAGGACCCCGGCCTCGCCGGCATCGATCCGCAGCGCGGGCCCAAGGCGGGTAACGGCGCAGAACACCGGCTTGCCGTTGCCGTCGGACTGCCAGCCCATCGCATCGCCGGTGGACCAGCGCGACGTGCCCTGCAGCGGTTTGGGCAGGGCCTCGCGGGGCAGGGCGGCGAGGTCGAGTTCGACGATCCGTGCTGCGCGCAGCGCGTCGCGGTCCAGAACGAACGCCCTGTGCGCAGCCTCGACCCGCAACGTGCCGTCGATGAGCGTAGCCAGCGGCGGTCGCGACAGCACCCAGGCCAGCAGGCAGGACACACCGGCGCCCGCACCGGCGAGCGCCACGGCGAGGCCGATTTGTTCGCCACGGGTGATCCAGGCGATGGCCACGCCCATCAGGAGCGCATCGAAGGCGAGGAACAGCGCGCCGGCCAAGGCGAGGCGTCGTCGGCGTCGCGCCGGGGGGAATGCAAACGTAAGCATGATTGGGCGTCCGGGAATGCTGATAGGTTAGACGGCACTCCCTTCCATGCCGCGTGACCATGAGCCAGCCGCTGCGCCGCACCAAAATCCTTGCCACCTTGGGTCCGGCCACCGATGCGCCGGGCGTCATCGACGCGCTGCTGGCCGCTGGCTTGAACGCCGTTCGCTTGAACTTCTCGCATGGCACCGCCAGCGACCACGCGCAGCGCATCGCCGCGGTGCGCGCCGTGGCTTCGCGGACGGGCCGCGAGATCGGCGTGCTGGCTGACCTGCCGGGTCCGAAGATCCGCATCGAGAAGTTCGCCGAAGGGAAGGTGCTGCTCAAGGCCGGTCAGGCCTTCGCCCTCGTGTGTCGCGACGATGCCCCTCCGGGTGACGCCACGCAGGTGGGCTGCAGCTACCTCGGCCTGCCGCGCGACGTCGGGCCGGGCGACACCCTGCTGCTCGACGACGGCCTCATCAGCCTGCGGGTCGAGAAGGTGGCCGGCGACGTCGTCCACACCGAGGTGATGACCGATGGCGCGCTGTCGAACCGCAAGGGCCTGAACCGCCTCGGCGGCGGCCTCAGCCTCGGCGCGCTCACCGACGAGGACCGCGGCCACATCGCCACCGCCGCGAAGCTCGGCGTCGATTTCATCGCCGTCTCCTTCTGCCGCTCGGCGGCCGACATCGAGCTGGCCCGCGAGTTGGCGCGTGCCGCCGGTTCCGATGCGCAGATCGTCGCCAAGATCGAACGCGCGGAAGCCATCGAGAACCTCGTCGAGATCGTCGAAGCCGCGGAAGTGATCATGGTCGCGCGCGGCGACCTCGGCGTGGAGATCGGCTACGCCGAGCTGCCCGGCCTGCAGAAGAAGATCATCCGCGAGTCGGTGGCGCGCAACCGCATCGTCATCACCGCCACGCAGATGCTGCAGTCGATGGTCGACAACCCGATCCCGACCCGCGCCGAGGTGCTCGACGTCGCGAACTCCGTCATCGACGGCACCGACACGGTGATGCTGTCGGCCGAGACGGCCAGCGGCCTGTATCCGGTGAAATCGGTCGAGGCCATGGCCAGCATCTGTCTCGGCGCCGAGCGCCAGTTCCGCCATGACACCGATTTCGAAGCCGCCCGCCGCGGCCTCACGCGCGCCGACGAAGCCATCGCCATGGCCACGATGTTCCTCACCGAGCACATCGAGCTGAAGGGCATCGTCGCGCTCACCGAGTCCGGAGGCACGGCCCGCCACCTGTCGCGCTTCCGCTCGCAGGTACCGGTGTTCGCGCTGAGCCGCTTCGACGAGGCTCGCCGGAAGATGTCGCTGATGCGCGACGTGTTCCCGATCCACTTCGACACCCGCGGCCTGTCGCCGGGCGTGGCGGCCCGCTCGGCGGCCAAGCAGCTGCACGACCTCGGCCTGCTCGACGCCGGAGACCGCATCATCGTCACCAACGGCGACTCGATGGAGCGCCGCGGCGCCACCAACACCCTGCGCCTGCTCGAGATCGGCGTCGGCGGGCATGTCGAGGGGCTCGGCGAGCTCTGAGCCGTCGCAAGCCGCCGGCCAGCCGGCGGGGCGTGCGCCGGCCCTCTCCGGGGCGCTTGCTGAAATCGATTGGAACGGCCCTTCGGGGCGCTCGGCTATAATTCCCAGTCTTTCCCACCCGCCGAGCCCCCGCTAATGAGCATCGAAGAACTCGCTGACATCGCCCAGGCCATGGTCGCCCCCGGCAAGGGCATCATCGCCATCGACGAATCCACCGCCACCATTGGCAAGCGATTCGACTCGGTCGGCATCGCCAACACGGAAGAGAACCGTCGCGCCTACCGCGAGATGCTGCTCACCACGCCGAACCTGTCCGACTACATCTCGGGCGCCATCCTGTTCGACGAGACCCTTCGCCAGAGCACCAAGGACGGCGTGCCGTTCGCCAAGGTGATGATGGACGCCGGCATCCTCCCCGGCATCAAGGTCGACACCGGCGCCAAGCCGCTGGCCGGCTGCCCGGGCGAGACGGTGACCGAAGGCCTCGACGGCCTGCGCGAGCGCCTGCAGGAGTACGCCAAGCTCGGCGCGAAGTTCGCCAAGTGGCGCGCGGTGATCTCGATCGGCGAGGACATCCCGACCGGCACCTGCATCGAGTCGAACGCCCATGCGCTCGCCCGCTATGCGGCCCTGTGCCAGGAAGCCGGCATCGTGCCGATGGTCGAGCCGGAAGTGCTGATCGACGGCGACCACGACATCGACACCTGCTACGACGTCACCGAAGCCGTGCTGCGCAGCCTGTTCTCCGCGCTGTACGAGCACAACGTGATGCTCGAAGGCACGATCCTGAAGGCCAGCATGGTCATCTCGGGCAAGGCTTGCGAAGAGCAGGCCGATGCCGAGGAAGTGGCCGCGCAGACCGTCCACTGCCTGAAGGCCACCGTGCCGGCGACCCTCCCGGGCATCGTGTTCCTCTCGGGCGGCCAGAGCGACGAGCAGGCCACCCGCCACCTCAACGAGATGAACCAGCTCGAGGGCAACCCCTGGCCGCTCAGCTTCAGCTACGGCCGCGCCATGCAGGCCGCTGCGCTGAAGATCTGGGGCAAGGACCCGTCGAGCAACGTCGCGGAAGCCCAGAAGGTCGTCTACGCCCGCGCCAAGGAAAACGGCCTGGCCGCGCTGGGCGAGTGGGAAGGGTAAGCACCCGTCGCTCAGCGAGCAGCGCTCGCTGACGGGTACGAACGCCCGCCGCGCTGCGGCGGGCTGGAGGCGGGAAGGCATGATTTCCCGCCTGTGCAACGCCGGCCCTCGGGCCGGCGTTGTCATTGCTGCGCCACGGCATGCCCTGGGCGCGGGCTCGGCTATCCTGATTCCCGTTGAGGTTCCAACGGCCGCCTCCCCCCGACGGCCCGATCGCAGGATTCGGGACATGCAGGACAGCAGCAAGGCGTCATCCGACGAGCAGAGGGAGCGGTTGTTCCAGGCCCGCGGCACGGCGCGCGGCATGCAGGCCATCGCCGCGCTGCTGCTGCTGAATGCCGTGATCGGTCCGCTGTCGTTCTATGTGACCACGGGGGCCCTGAGGCTCAGTCCGGCCCTCGTGGGCGGCGTGGTGGGCGTGGTGGTGCTGGCCCTCGTGCACCGCGGATCGATCGGCGCTGCGATGCGGGTGTTCATCTGGGGCGGCACGCTGATCCCGATCTGGGGCCTCTACCGCGGCTACGGCCTGCTCGACGGCAACCTGTTGTTCCTGCCGGTCGCCGCCATGGGTGCCGGCTTCATGCTGGGCACCCGGCACGCGGTGGCGGTGGGCGTCGTGGCGACGGTTGCCGTGCTCGGCCTGCTCTGGCTCGAACTCTCGGGGCGGGGCTTCATGCCGCCGCCGATGGACACGCGCATCCCGCACGCCATCAGCGCGATCTTCGCGGTCGTGCTGGGGGCGATCGTCGGCGCCCGGAGCACGCGCGCGTACCGTGACCAGTACGAGCAGACGCTGGCCCTATCGCGCGGCCTCGAGGCCAACGTCCAGGCCCGCACGGCCGAGCTCAACGACGCGCTGCGCAACCTGACCCGCGCGCAGGACGAACTGGTGGAATCGGGCACGCTGGCCTCGCTCGGCGCGATGGTGGCGGGCGTCTCGCACGAACTGAACACGCCGATCGGCAACGCGCTGATGGCGTCGACCACGGTGCACGCAGACCTCGAGGCCCTCGAGCAGCGAATGGCGACGGGCCAGCTCACGCGCAGCGAGTTCGCCGCATCGCTCGCCCATGCGGTCGAAGCCAGCCGCCTCTGCACGGCATCGATCGAGCGCGCCGCCGAGCTCGTCGCGAGCTTCAAGCAGGTGGCCGTCGACCGGGCGTCCGAACGGCGGCGCGAGTTCGATCTGGGCGAACTCGTCGAGGACATCCTCGCCACCCTGCGCCCCGGCCTGAAGACCCAGCCCTGGGTGCTTCGTGCCGACGTGCCCCGGGAGGTCCGCATGGACAGTTTCCCGGGCCCGCTCGGACAGGTGCTCACCAACCTCGTGCAGAACGCGCTGGTCCATGGCTTCGAAGGTCGCGAGGAGGGCGTCGTGCAGGTCTCGGCGAGCGAAGACGGCGACGCGGTGCGCATCGTGGTGGCCGATGACGGCATCGGCATGGCGCCGGGCACGCTCGCGCAGATCTTCCATCCGTTCTTCACCACCCGCCTCGGCCGCGGCGGGTCGGGGCTGGGGCTCTCGATCTGCCACCGGATCGTCGCGCGCGTGCTCGGCGGCGAACTCAGCGCGCAATCGCGGCCCGGCGAGGGCAGTCGCTTCGAGATCCGGTTGCCCCGGGTGGCTCCCACCGATCATGCTGGCGCGTCCGAGGGCGGAAAGCGCTGAGTCCAGCGCCTTCGCGCAATGCAGCGTTGCAAGTTTGCTACGGCTGTCGATGCGACGCTGACGGCCCTTGCGGCATCCTAGCGGGCTACCGCCGACCGTCCAGGCCGGCGTCGATGGAAGGAACGTGCATGAACCTGCGAAGTGGACTGCTGCTGGCCGCGGCCATCGGTCTCGTGGCTTGCGGTGGCAATGCGGGGGGCGGCCCGGGCGGCCCGGGCGGCGCCGGCGGCCCACCGGCCGTGGTGACGACGCAGCCCGCGGCGATGGTCACCTGGACCGACCGCCTCGACGCGATCGGCACGGCACGCGCCAGCGAGTCCATCGCCATCACTTCGAAGCTGTCCGAACGCGTCGAGCGCGTGCGCTTCGAGAGTGGGCAGCGCGTCGAAGCCGGGCAGGTGCTGGTGGACCTCGACGTGGGCGGTGACGTCGCCGACCTCGATGCGGCGCGCACCGCCGCGCGGGAAGCGCAGCGCCAGTTCGACCGGCAGCGCCAGCTGGCCGAGCAGAAGCTCATCCCGACCAGCCAGCTCGATGCCCAGCGCGCCGCGCGCGACGCTGCCCAGGCCCAGGTGCAGCAGGCAATGGCGCGTGTCTCCGACCGCGCGATCGTGGCGCCGTTCGCCGGCGTGCTCGGCCTGCGGGAAGTCAGCACCGGCCAACTCCTCGGCCCGGGCACGACGATCACCACGCTGGATGCCATCGACACGATGCAGGTCGATTTCTCGGTGCCGGAAGTGCACCTCGCGAAGCTGAAGGACGGCCTCGTCGTCGAGGCCCGCAGTGATGCCTGGCGCGGCGAGGTGTTCTTCGGGCGGATCCTGAGCGTCGATTCGCGCATCGATATCGCGACGCGCTCCGTCACCGTCCGGGCCGCCGTCGAGAACACCGAAGGCAAGCTGCTGCCCGGCATGCTGCTCACCCTCTCGGTGCTGCAGGCCGAGCGCGAGGCGCTGGTGGTGCCGGAAATCTCGGTGCAGCAGAACGGCTCCCTGAGCTTCGTCTACCGCGTCGATGCCGAGGGCGTGGCGCAGATGGCGCCGGTCAAGCTCGGCGCCCGCGAGGCTGGCCGCGTCGAAGTGCTGGAAGGCCTCGCCGCCGGCGACCGCGTGGTGGTGGATGGCACCGTGAAGCTGCGACCGGGCCAGAAGATCCGCGAGGCCGCGCCGGCCGACGAATCCGCCGCGGACGCGCCTCCGGCGCGCGGCTGAGGAGACCGACCATGGTGCTCTCCGACCTTTCGATCCGTCGCCCTGTGCTGGCGACGGTGATGAGCCTGCTGCTGATCGTGATCGGCCTGATCGCGTTCTCCCAGCTGACGCTCCGCGAGTTGCCGGACATCGATCCGCCGGTCGTCTCGGTGCAGGTCGACTACCCCGGTGCGTCCGCGGCGGTGGTCGAAAGCCGCATCACGCAGGTGCTCGAGGATGCCGTCGCCGGCATCGAGGGCGTCGACCTGATCGAGAGCTCCTCGCGCAACGGCCGCTCCGACGTCAGTCTCGAGTTCACGCTGAGCCGTGACATCGAATCCGCCGCGAACGACGTGCGTGACGCCGTCAGCCGCGTCATCGACCGGCTGCCGGAAGAGGCCGATCCGCCGCAGGTCGCCAAGGTCTCGGCCGACGCCGAGCCGATCATGTTCCTCTACGTCGCTTCGGCCGAGCGCGACATCCTCGGCTTGACCGACTACGCCGAGCGCTACCTGCTCGATCGCTTCTCCAGCATCTCCGGCGTCGCCAGTGCACGCCTTGGCGGCGGCCAGCGCTACGCGATGCGGGTGTGGCTGGACCGCACGGCCCTTGCGGCCCGCGGCTTGACCGTCAACGACGTCGAGAGTGCCCTGCGGAGGGAGAACGTCGAACTGCCGGCCGGCCAGCTGGAATCCTCCACCCGCGACTTCGTGCTGCGCATGTCGCGCGCTTACCAGACCCCCGCGGACTTCTCGGCCCTGGTGCTCGCCAATGGCCGCGACGGCACGCCGGTGCGCCTCGGCGACGTCGCGCGCGTCGATCGCGAGGCCGCCGAACGCCGGGCGTGGTTCCGCGGCAACGGCGAACCGCAGGTCGGCTTCCAGATCATCAAGACGTCGACCGCCAACTCGATCGACGTGGCCCGCGCCGTCCGCGCGGAGCTCGATGCGATCAACGCGACGCTGCCGCCCGACATCTCGATGGGCGTCGCCTTCGACTCGACGCAGTTCATCGAGGTGTCGGTCTTCCAGGTGTGGAAGACGCTCGGCGAGGCCCTGGTGCTGGTGCTGATCGTGATCTGGCTGTTCCTCGGCAGCGTGCGCGCGGCCCTCGTCCCGGCCGTGACCCTGCCGGTGTGCCTGACCGCGGCCTTCATCGCCCTGTGGGCCTTCGGCTTCTCGATCAACCTGCTTACGCTGCTGGCGATCGTGCTGTCGATCGGACTCGTCGTCGACGACGCCATCGTGGTGCTGGAGAACTGCCAGCGTCGCGTGGACCTTGGCGAACCGCGCCTCGTCGCCGCGCGCCGTGGCACGCGCCAGGTGGCGTTCGCGGTGATCGCGACGACCGCCGTGCTGATCGCGGTGTTCGTTCCGGTCGCTTTCCTCGAAGGCAACAACGGGCGACTGTTCCGCGAGCTGGCGGTGGCGCTGGCCGGTGCGATCGCGATTTCGGCCTTCGTCGCCCTGACCCTGACGCCCATGATGTGCTCGCTGCTGCTCGAGCCGCATCGCCCCGAGTCCGGCACCTTCGCGGCGAAGG
Source organism: Silanimonas sp. (assembly GCF_027531545.1). Taxonomy (GTDB): domain Bacteria; phylum Pseudomonadota; class Gammaproteobacteria; order Xanthomonadales; family Xanthomonadaceae; genus Silanimonas. Next base: position 93,269 of record NZ_JAPZSC010000016.1, read on the forward strand.
TCGATGGCGTGCTGTCCCGCGTCACGGCCGCCTACCGGCGTTCGCTGGAGCGCCATGTCGGCCGCACCGGCGTCTTCGCGGCCATTGTCGTCGCGGCGATGGGGCTCAGCGTGCTGCTGTTCCGCATCGTGCCGAGTGAGCTGGCGCCGCCGGAGGACCGCGGTTCCTTCTTCGTCTCGGTGGCTGGCCCGGAGGGTGCAGGCTTCGACTACACGGTGAAGCAGATGCAGCAGGTCGAATCGATCCTGCTCGACAACGCCAAGGAAGAGGGTGCGATCCACCGCGTCATCGCCCGCGTGCCGGGTGGCTTCGGCGGCGGCCAGCAGGACATGCACACCGGCAACGCGATCGTCCTCATGAAGCTCTGGGACGAACGCGACGTGACCACCAACGACGTGGTCAACGACCTCCGGGGCCAGTTGGCCGCGGTGCCGGGCGTCGTCGCGCGGCCGATCGCCCGTTCGGGCCTGACGCGTTCGCGCGGCGGCCAGCAGTTCCAGGTCGTCCTCGGCGGCCCCGACTACGGCGAACTGGCGCAATGGCGCGACGCGCTGCTCAAGGAGATGGAGTCGAACCCGCAGATGTTCGGCGCCGACTCGGACTACAAGGAAACGCGCCCGCAGCTGCGCATCGACATCAACCGCGAGCGCGCCGCCGCGCTCGGCGTCTCGGTGCAGGATGTCGGCCGCACGTTGGAGACGATGATGGGCTCGCGCCGCGTCGGCACCTATGTCGATGGCGGCGAGGAATACGACGTGATCCTGCAGGCGCAGTCGGACGACCGCGCCACGCCGCAGGACCTCGATGGCCTCTACGTCCGGTCCTCGGCTGGCCAACTGATCCCGATGGCGTCGCTGGTGACTTTCCGCGAACTGGCCGAGCCGGGCAGCCTGAACCGCTTCAACCGCCTGCGTGCCATCACCATCTCCGCTTCGCTCGCCCCCGGCTACACGCTGGGCGAAGCGACCACCTGGGTGGAGGACGCCGCCGCCCGCGTGTTGCCACCGAACGCCCAGCTCGGCTGGAAGGGTGAAGCCCGCGAGGCCCAGCAAAGCAGCGCGGCCATCCTGTTCGCCTTCGCGATGGCCCTGCTGATCGTCTATCTGGTGCTCGCGGCGCAGTTCGAGAGCTTCGCCCATCCCTTCGTGATCATGCTCACCGTGCCGCTGGCGGTGCTCGGTGCGTTGTTCGGGCTCTGGAGCATGCACCTGCTGTCCTTGGTCGGGCTCTGGGGCCCCGGGGCGAGCATCAACCTGTTCAGCCAGATCGGTCTGATCATGCTGGTCGGTCTTGCGGCGAAGAACGGCATCCTGATCGTCGAGTTCGCCAATCAGCTGCGCGACGAGGGACGCAACGTTCGCGAGGCCGTGATCGAGGCATCGTCGATCCGCCTTCGCCCGATCCTGATGACCTCGATCGCGACCGTCGCCGGCGCCTTGCCGCTGATGTTCGGCGGCGGCGCCGGTTCCGCGTCGCGCAACGCCATCGGCATCGTGATCGTGTTCGGCGTCGCGCTGTCGACCTTCCTCACGCTGTACGTGATCCCGGCGCTCTACCAGCGCGTGGCGCCCTACACCACGGCGCCGGAAGCCCGTGGCCGTGAACTCGACCGCCTCGAAACCCTGCATGTCGACGTCGACGGCGAGGCCAAGGCGTGAACCGTCCGCCGCGCGCGCCGTGGCCCGGTCGCCGTTCGCCGCCCGAGCGGGCGGAGCGGGCTGATCGGCCGGAGGACGCCGCGCGCCCGCGTCCGCCGCGCAACGACGACGAGGTGCGACTGTTCGGCTTGAATGCCGTGATGGCCGCGTTCGCCGCGCGTCCCGGTGACTTGCGCAAGCTCTGGCTGCTGGCGGAGCGGATGGGCGAACTGCGCGACGTGATGGCGTGGTGCGTGGCGAACCGCCGCGGCTACACCGTCGTCGACGCCGACGAACTGGCCAAGGTCGCCGGCACGCAGCACCACGAGGGCGTGGTGATGGCGATGCGCCGTCCCGACGAGCTCGGGCTCTCGACCTTCCTGCGCGACCTTCCGGCGGGCCCCTGCCAGCTGCTGTGGTTGGACGGCGTCGGCAATCCGCACAACTTCGGCGCGATCCTGCGTTCGGCCGCGCATTTCGGCGTCGCCGCGGTGCTGCTTCCCAAGGACTCGCCGCTGGCCCTTTCCGGCGCCGCGGTGCGCGTGGCCGAGGGTGGTGCGGAAGCGGTGCCCATCGTCCGCTTGGGCCGCAGCGACAACGCCACGCAGCAGTTGCAGGGCCTGGGCTTCCAGCTGCTGGCCACCGTGGTGCGCGGTGGCGACGACCTCTACGCCTTGCCGCTGCCGCCCCGCTGCGTTTGGGTGCTGGGTGCGGAAGGCGAAGGCCTCGACCTCGCCTTGGCGGCCGCCTGTTCACGCAAGGTGGGCATTCCCGGCAGCGGCCGCGTGGAAAGCCTGAACGTCGCCTCCGCGACGGCCGTGCTGCTGGCCGAATGGTGCCGCCAGCGGCGTTGAGGCTTGGGCATACTGCGGGCCGTTCGCCGTCCACGGCTCTGGCCCCGCCCCCATGACCGCCCTGATCCGCCTCGTCCTGCTGTGCCTGCTGCTTGCTTCGCCGCTGCACGCCGCCGAGCGCACGCGTTACGACATCGACTACCGCGTCGCCTTCGTGCCGGCACAGGGCGTGGCCGACGTCGCGATGACGCACACCCCCGGTAGCGGCCGCGCGACCCACCTTGAAGTGCGCTTCGACCCGTCGCGCTACTCGCAGGTGCGCGCCCAGGGCGGCACCTTGAGGAACACCGGCGACCGCTGGACGTGGGTGCCCGATCCGCGCCGTGCCTCGACGCTGCGCTGGCGCTACAAGGTCGACCACCAGCGCCGCGGCGGCGGCTACGACGCCCGCCTCACGCGCGACTGGGTCATCGTCCGCGGCGACGACCTCGTCCCCTCGATGTCGGTGCGCACCACTTCGGGCTCCGATTCGTCCGCGCGGCTGTTCTTCGACCTGCCGCCGGGCTGGACCAACGTGGACACGCCCTTCGTGCACACGCGCGACCGCAAGGGCTTCGTGGTGGTGAATGCCGAGCGCCGCTTCGACCGTCCGGTGGGCTGGATGATCGCCGGCTCCGTCGGCACGCGCCGCGAGTTCATCGACGGCATGGAAGTGAGCATCGCCGGCCCGGTGGGCGATCCCGTGCGCCGCAACGACGCGCTGGCCTTCCTCAACCTCGTGGCGCCGGAAATGCGCGCTGCCTTCGGCGACCTGCCCTCGAAGATCCTGATCGTCAGCGCCGGCGATCCGATGTGGCGTGGCGGTCTCTCCGGCCCGCGCTCGCTTTACCTGCACGCCGACCGGCCGTTGATCAGCGAGAACGGCACGTCCACGCTGGTGCATGAACTCGTCCACCTCGTCACCCGCATCCGCGGCGCCGAAGGCGACGACTGGATCGCCGAGGGTAGCGCCGAGTTCTACTCGATCACGCTGCTCAACCGCGCGGGCCTGCTCAGCGACCAGCGCCGCGACCGCGCGTTCGAGTGGATGCAGAACCACGGCCGCAATGTGCGCACGCTCACCGGCGTGCGCAGCTGGGGGCCGCAGACCGCGCGCGCCGTCGGCCTGTTCCGCGAGCTCGACCGTGAGATCCGCCGTGCGACCAACGACGACAAATCACTCGACGATGTCATGCACCAGCTCGTCGATGTCCGCGAGGTGTCGCGCGAAGACCTCGCGGCCGCGGTCGAGGACGTGATGGGCCGTCCGTCGCGGGTGCTCGACACGCCGCTGCTGCGCTGACACTGGGCATGGTCCCCTCGGTCGCCTTCGAGGCCTGGGACGGTTGGGGCGCGTGGCAGGCGACACGGACCGCTGAGGACGAACGCTTCAACGAGGCCTACCGGACGCGCTTGGCCGCGGTGAGGAAGGCGCGCGAAGGGGGCTTCGAGGCGCGCTGCAGCGCCTGCGGTCGTGTCGGACGGTTCCGCATCGATCCGATGGTGAAGGTCGATGACGAAACCCATCGCGAGAAGCTCGTTTGCCCGAGCTGCCGGCTGCCCGGACGGAATCGTGCCGCTCTGGCCGTCCTCGACCACGAGGGACTGGGGCCCGAGGCCGCCGTCTACGCGACGGAGCACGGTACACCGCTGATTCCGCGTTTGCGCCAGCGGGCCCGCCACGTGGCCACCAGTGAGTTTCATCCCGAGCGCCGTCCGCGGTTGCGGCGCCTGCGCCAGTGGATCCGCCATGGCGCGACGGCGCACGAGGACCTTCGTGCCCTGTCGTTTCCCGATGCGGCATGGGATGGCGTGGTATGCCTCGATGTGTTCGAGCACATCCACGAGGTCGACGCGGCATTCGCTGAATGCGCGCGCGTGTTGCGGCCCGGTGGCGTATTGGTGGCGACTGCGCCCTTCGACGAGAACGCCGAGGCGGACCGCCGCCTCGCGACGCTGGGCAAGGACGACGTCCTCGAGTGGTGGGGCCCCGAGGAGTGGCACGCCGACCCGCTAGGCGGGCGGGTGCCGTGCTTCCATCGCTTCGGCTGGGCGGTGCTGGCTCGCCTGCGCGCGGCCGGCTTCCGCGAGGCGCAGTTGTGCCGTGTCGACGCACCGGGTGAGGCCCTGTTCGGCCTCTGGGTGATCCGCGCGCGGCGCTGAGGCCGCGCGCTTCATTCAGCGCGCGGCGCCCTCCCGTCGCGGGTCCGCCGCCGGCGGCGTCGCCGGCTTCTGCGCTTCGCCGAGATCCACCGAGGTTTCCGCCGCGAGGTAGGCAAAGGCCGCGTAGGCCGCCACTTGCTGGTCCAGCGCCTTCGGATCGATCTTGTCGAGCGTGTCGTCCGGCGTGTGGTGGTAGTCGAAGTAGTCCGTGCCGTCTTGCGCCAGCTGTGCCCAGGGCACGCCGAGCATCACCAGCGGCCCGACGTCGGGGCCCGGCCCGCCGATGCCGTGTTCGGTGGCGATGCCGAGCGGTGCGAGCACGCGACCGATCGCGTCGATCACCGGCTTCGCTTCCGGCGAGGTGCTCGAACGCAGCGCGTAGATGCGCCCGGCGCCGAAGTCGCTTTCCGCGGCGATCTGGTAACGGGGCCAGTTGGCACCGACCTGCTTCGCGTGCTCGCGCGCGCCGAGCAGACCGTTCTCTTCGGCAGCCCACGCAATCACGCGCACGCTGCGACGCGGCGCTTCCGGCAGTGCGGCGATCGCGGCGCCCGCGGCCATCGTGATCGCCACGCCGGCGCCGTCGTCGAGCGCGCCGGTGCCTTGGTCCCAGGAATCGAGGTGCCCGCCGATGACGACGAACTCCTCGGGCGTCTCGCGGCCGGTGATGTCACCGATGACGTTCCAGCTCTGGCCGATGCCGGCCGTGACGGCGGCGAGGTCGAGGCGCACGCGCACGGTTTCGCCGCGCGCGATCAGGCGGCTGATCTGGTCGGCGTCCGGGCTGGAGAGCGCAGCGGCCGGGATCTTCGGCGCGTCCTCGGCATAGCGCATCTGGCCGGTGTGGGCGAAGCGCTTCGAGCTGGTGCCGATGGAGCGGATCAGCAGCGCCGATGCGCCCTTGCGTGCAGCGATGGAGGCGCCACCACTGCGTGCGCCCACCGCCGGCCCGTAGCCGGAGCCGTCCCGCGCGCGGCCCATGCGGTAGGCGACGAAAGCGATCTTGCCCTCGAGGCTCCCGTCCGGCACGGCCTGCAGTGCGGCGAGATCGGGGAAGGCCACGACCTCGGCTTCGAGCGGCGCGCCGTTGGTGCCCACCGAGCCGCCGAGCGTGGTCACTTCGAGCGGCTGCGCATGCGCGCCGACGATGGCGCCGGACTCGTGCCCACGCAGCCAGTAGGGGAAGCTCACCGGCTCGCACCACACGGTGTCGAAGCCCAGCGCCTTCATCTTCGCTTCGGCCCAGGCGACACCGCGGTGGTCGGCCTCGGTGCCGGCGAGGCGCGGGCCGATGGTGGTGGTGAGCTCATCGACGATGTCGAAGGCCGGGCTGCCGCGCAGCGCCGCATCGCGCAGCGTCTCAGCGGTGCGCAGGTCGTCGGTGTCGAGGCCGGTCGGGCCATCGACCGGCTGCGCGGCGACGGTGCCGGAGAGCGCCAGCGACAGCGCGAAGGCCAAGGGCAGCAGCGCGGCGCGCAGCGGGGTCGACGGGGACAGCGTGCGGCGGGCAAGCAGGGACTGGCGCATGGGCACTCCGGAAAAAGCGACGCCGGCACGGGGCCGGCGTCGAGGGTCGATCGGGCGAATCGATTCTGCCGTCAACGCGACTTCAGCGCATCGCGGATTTCGGTGAGCAGCTTCACTTCGTCGCTGGGGCCGGCGGGCTCCGGGGCCGGCGCCGGGGCGCGCAGGCGGTTGATGGCCTTGACCACCATGAAGATCGCGAAGGCGACGATAGTGAACTGCACGACCGAATTGATGAACAGGCCGTAGTTGATGGCCACTTCCTTGATTTCCGGCGCCGTGGTGGTCGCGGCGACCTGCTCCACGAGCACCCACTTGAGCGCGGAGAAATCGACGCCGCCGATCAGCCAGCCGATGGGCGGCATGATCACGTCGCTGACGAGGCTGGAAACGATCTTGCCGAACGCGCCGCCGATCACGACGCCGACCGCGAGGTCGACGACGTTGCCGCGCATCGCGAATTCCTTGAACTCGGACACCATGCCCATGACGAATGCTCCGCAGGAGTGAGGGGATGCTGCCGGGGCAGCGGATGGATGCTACGTCGAGCGCCGGCGGGTCAAACGACTTCGCCGCCCAGGTCCGCGATGCCTTCGAGCACCGCCCGGTAGCGGTCGCCGGGCTGCAGCGCGGCCACGCCGGCCGGCGTGCCCATGAAGACGAGATCGCCCGCGCGCAGGCGGAACAGCGTTGAGAGGTGCACCAGCACATCGTCCACGCCAAAGATCATCTCGCCCAGCGTCGAGGCCTGGCGGCGCTCGCCGTTGATCTCGAGCCACAGGGCGGTGTCCGGCGCGGGATGGCCGATGTCGTCGACGTGGCGCAGCGCCGAGACCGGCGCGGAGGCGTCGAAGCCCTTCGAGACATCCCAGGGCAGGCGCTTGTCCTTGGCGATGGCCTGCAGGTCGCGGCGCGTCAGGTCGAGGCCGATGCCGTAGCCACAGACCAAACCGAGGCCCTGGCCGGGGGCCAACGGGCCGTCGGCATCGCGCCCAAGCGCCACCACCATCTCGACCTCGTGGTGCAGGTCGCGGGTGCCGGACGGGAAGGGCAGGCGCGGGTGCAGGTGCACCGCGTCGGCCGGCTTCATGAAGATCACCGGGGTGCCGCGCTCTACCGGGGCGCCCATTTCCTTGGCGTGGTCGGCGAAGTTGCGACCGACGCAGTAGATCCGGTGGACGGGGAAATCCTGGTCTCGCCCGGCGAAGGGGACGCGTGGCACCGGCGGTGCCGGGAACAGGTCGGCCCTCATCGGGCCTGCGGCACGGCGCGCGGGGCGACCACGCGGTACTCGGCCTCGAGCACGTCGCCCGGGGCCTTGGCCTTGCGGGCGCGCATCAGGCGCTGGGCGGCACGGAAGGCCAGCATGCCGAGGCCGACGAAGACGCCGCCCACCAGCAGGACGAGCAGGAAGGCCACGCCCAGCAGGGCGAAGCCGATGCGCAGCAGCGGGTTGCGGGGACGCGTGGGACGGAGGCGGTGCAATCGAGCGAAAATTCCGGGCATGTCCGAAATGCGACACTGGGCGGGGCGCCGAGTATGGAGGCAGGGATGGGGCAGGGCGTAAGCGAAGCGTTAATCGAGCCGGCGACGGTACCGGAAGGCGTCCTGGTGTCCCTGGAGCTCGAGATCGGCGGGGAGCCGGTGTCCGCGCTGGCGCTGCGTCGCGGCGAGGCCCTGCAGGTCTGGCACAACGTCTGCCCGCATGCCGGCCGGCGGCTCCACTACGCGCCCGGGAAGTTCCTGATGCACGGCGGACGGCTGGTCTGTGCCGCCCACGGGGCCCAGTTCTCGCTGGACGACGGGGCTTGCGTCGATGGCCCGGGACGCGGCGGCCGACTCGCCCCGCTCGAGGTCAGTCCTGCGGCGAACGGTTGGACGGTGCGTCAGGCGGCGTCATGAAGGCCTCCAGCCGGCTGTGCTGGGCCAGCCAGATCAATCCGCCGTAGAGCAGGGCACAGACACTCAGTAACACCAGAGCCGGCACCACGTTGCCGAGCAGGGTGTCCATCGCTTCCTCCAGATCCACCGGAATCAGCCCGGACACCAGCATGGCCACGACGCCGACGCTGGCGGCCAAGGAGATCCCCATGCCGGCCCACCGATAGCGATGGCGCGTGGTTTCCCGCAGCAGGGAACGGCTGAGCAGGGCGAGGACGATGAATGGCGCCAGCAGGGCGGCCTCCATCAGCATCAACTTCAGCCCGTAGATCGCGGCATGGGTGCCCGAGGTCGGTGCGGCGATGAAGTGGCGCAGGTCGTCGCCCGCGTTCGCCAGAAGCAGCACGCTGGCCGCGGCGGCACCGCTGCCCAGAAGCAGCACTTCGGCACGTCGCAATCGATCGCTGAGCTTGCGGACCACGGGCGCCCCGGCCAGACGACTTCACGTCAGTTTCACGACCCTATCATGGCGAAGGCCCGCTTCGTCACCTTCAGGAGAGCACGGGGATGAGCAGGTTCACGGCCCCGACCGTGATCAGCAGGTAGGCCAGCATCAGGGGCAGGCCGGTGCGCAGGTAGTCGCGGGCCGTGTAGCCGGCGGGGCCGGCCACCATCGCCAGCACCGGGTTGGACGCGGAAAGGAAGTTGTTCGAGGCGGAAAGGGCGGCGATGAGCGCGAAGGCGGCCGGGTTGCCGTTCGCTGCGAGGGCCAGGTTGATGGCCATCGGCACCATGATGACGGTCGCGCCGACATTGCCCACGACCAGGCCGAACAGCGCCGTCAGCAGGCCCAGGGCGAGCTCCAACGCCCACACCGGGGTGCCGTCGCCGAGGCGCGCCAAGGTGTGCTGTGCGATCCAGTTCGCCGCGCCGGTCGAATCCATCGCCCAGCCCAGCGGGATCAGGCAGGCCATCAGGAACACGGTCTTCCAGCTGATGGCCTGGTAGGCCTCGTCCATGTCGAGCACGCCGGTCACCAGCAGCGCGGCGGCGCCCGCCATCAGCGCGAGCGGCACGGGCACCAGGGTGCTGAAGGCGAAGAGCATCGTGGTGATGAAGATGCCCACCGCCCACCACAGCTTGTGGGGCCGCTGCTCGGCCGTGGGGTAGTCGGTGACGACGATGAAATCCCGCGACTCCGCGGCTTGGGCGAGGTCGGTCCACACGCTGTGGAACACCAGCAGGTCGCCGGCGCGCAGCGGGATGCGGCGGATGTCCTCCCGCCACACCTGGTTTTCGCGGTTGATGGCCAACAGGCTGATGCCGGCGCGCTTGCGCAGCCGGAGCTCCTCGGGGCGGCGGCCGACGAAGGTCGAGGTCGGCGGGATCACCGCCTCGGAGATGCCCGCGCGCGACGGATTGAACAGGTCGGCGAAGTGGCGGAGCCGGTTGGAGACGCGCAGCAGGTTCTTCTGCGCGTAGTCATTGATGGCCTGCTTGTCGCCCATCACGCCGATGACGCTGCCCACCCACAGGCGTTCGTCGGCGGGCGGGGCGAGGCGCGTCTCGTTGCCGGTGACCAGCGCGAGGAAGAGCGGCGCGTCGCGCTGCTGTTCGGCGTCGCCCACCGACATGCCGACCAGCGGGCTGTCGGCGGTGAGGGTCAGCTCGTACAACTCGCCGGCGATGCCGTAGGTCTGCGCGAAGTAGCTGTCGGTGCGTGCCGGCGCGACGCCCTTCAGTGCGTCATCCGGCAGCCAGCGTTTCGCGCCGAAGTGCCAGTAGGCGAGGGCCGTCGCCACCAGCAACAGGCCGATCGGCAGGGGCGCGAACATTGGCAGCGGGTCGAGTGCGGCGACGCCCGGCGGCAGGTTGCGGTTGGCGGAAGCCAGCAGGTCGTTGAGCAGGATCAGCGGCGAGCTGCCGACCATCGTCAGCGTGCCGCCCATGATCACCGCCGCCGCGATGGGCAGCAGCATCCGCGACAGGGCGATGCCGGTGCGCCCGGCGAGCCGCGAGGCCACCGGCAGCATCAGCGCGGTCACGGCGGGGTTCTGCATGAAGGCAGAGAGCAAGGCGGCGAAGCCCGAGCCCAGCAGCAGCAGCCGGGATTCCATCCCTTTCGACCAGCGCAGAAGGTTGACCGCCACGCGATTCAGCACGCCGGTGCGGTCGAGGCCGGCACCGAGCACCATCGTGGCCATCAGGCTGATCACTGCGTTGCCCGAGAACCCATCGAACAGGCGGCTGGCCGGCACGATGCCGAAGAGACCGAGAGCCACCAGCACCACGAGCGCTGTCGCGTCGGCGCGGATGCGCTCGAGCATGAACATCGCCATGGTGAACCCGACCAAGCCCAGCACGACGACCATGTCGGTGCTCAGGGCGAGGGCGGAGTTCTCCATGCGTTGCCGTCCTCAGCCGATGCGCTCGAAGAGCAGGTCCCAGACGCCGTGCCCGAGCTTCAGGCCGCGCGTCTCGAAGTGCGTCTGGCGCCGCCATGGCGGGCATTCGATCGTGCCGCCGACACCCGCTCGGTTGCGCAGTGCCGGCTCCGCCCCGCAGACCTCGAGCATCTGCTGGGCGTAGTCCTCCCAGTCGGTGGCGAGGTGGAGCTGGCCGCCGGGCTTCAACTTGCGCGCCAGCAGGGCGACGAACTCCGGCTGCACGAGGCGGCGCTTGTGGTGGCGCTTCTTGTGCCAGGGGTCGGGGAAGTAGATGCGCACTTCGTCGAGGCTGCCGTCGGCGACCTCGTGGTGCAGCACTTCCACGGCGTCGTGGCAGTAGGCCTTGAGGTTGGTGACGCCGAGCTCCGCTGCGCCCTGCAGCAGTCGGCCGACACCTGGCGCGTGCACTTCGAGGCCGACGAGGTTCTTTTCCGGCTCGTTCTGCGCGGCGAACAGCAGCTGCTCGCCGTTGCCGAAACCGATCTCCAGCACCAGCGGTGCCGAGCGGCCGAAGGCCGCATCGAAATCGCGCACTGCGCCGGCGTAGTCGAGGCCGAAGCGCGGCCACTGCTCGTCGAGCGCGCGCTCCTGCCCTTGCGTGAGCCGGCCCTGGCGCAGCACGAAGCTGCGCACCTGGCGCTGGCCCGGCACTTCGGTGAACGGCTTCTTGAGCGTCTTCGGCTCCACGGCGATCAGAAGAACAGGCCGTCGGTGGGCGAGGAGGCCGAGGCGTAGCGCTTGCGCGGGATGCGGCCGGCGAGGAAGGCCTCGCGGCCCGCTTCGACCGCCTTGCGCATGGCCGAGGCCATCAGCACCGGGTCGCGCGCTCCGGCAATCGCGGTGTTCATCAGCACGCCGTCGCAACCCAGCTCCATCGCCACGGCGGCATCCGAAGCCGTGCCCACGCCGGCATCGACGAGGATCGGCACCTTCGCGTTGTCGACGATCTCGAGCAGGCTCCACTTGTTTTGGATGCCGAGGCCCGAGCCGATCGGCGCGGCCAGCGGCATCACCGCGACGCAGCCGATCTCCTCGAGGCGCTTGGCCTGGATCGGATCGTCGGTGCAATAGACCATCACGTCGAAGCCGTCGGCGACGAGGATCTCCGCGGCCTTCAGCGTCTCCGGCATGTGCGGGTAGAGCGTCTTCGGGTCGCCCAGCACCTCGAGCTTCACCAGCTTGTGGCCGTCGAGCAGTTCGCGCGCGAGGCGGCAGGTGCGCACCGCGTCGTCGGCGCTGTAGCAGCCGGCGGTGTTCGGCAGGATCGTGTAGCGGTCCGGCGGCAGCACGTCGAGCAGGTTCGGCTCGTTGGCGTTCTGCCCGATGTTCGTGCGGCGGATCGCGACGGTGACGATCTCGGCGCCGGCGGCCTCGGTGGCGCGGCGGGTCTCGTCGAGGTCGGTGAACTTGCCCGTGCCGGTGAGCAGGCGCGAGCGGTAGGTCGTGCCGGCGATGACCAACGGGTCGTCGCGGCGGGCGGCGTGCGGGGCGGGGGTCGTCATCGCGCCATTATGGCGCGTCAACCGCCGCCGAGCGCGTGCACGATCTCGATGCGGTCGCCGTCGTTGAGCCGGTGTTCGGCGTGGCGACCGCGGGGGACGATGGCGCTGTTCACCTCCACCGCGACGCGGCGGCCGGCCAGGCCAGCCTGCTCGAGCAGCGCGGCCAGCGTGAGGGCCGCTTCGACGGTGCGGGATTCGCCGTTGAGATGGATCTGCATCGATGGGCCTGCGTTGCAGTGCGAGCGCGCCAGTGCCCATAATCGGCTCCGTCGCGGGTGTCGTCTAATGGTAAGACAACAGCTTCCCAAGCTGTGAACGTGGGTTCGATTCCCATCACCCGCTCCACCTCGCCCCCGAACCCGCCCATGCCCGATCCTGCGACCTCCGTGGTGCTCGGCTGGCGCGAGTGGCTCGCCCTTCCCGACCTTGGCATCCGCGCGATCCGCGCGAAGGTGGACACCGGCGCGCGCAGCTCGGCGCTGCATGTCGATGTCCTCGAGACCGCATTCCGCGACGGCGTCGAATGGGTGCGCTTCCACCTCGGCAGCGATGGCGTGTTCGACTCCGCCCTCGACGGCGAATGGGCCGAAGCGCCGGTGCTCGACCGCCGGATGGTCACCGACTCCGGTGGCCACCGCACCGAACGCATCTTCATCCACACCACGCTGCAGCTCGCGGGCGAGGCGTGGCCGATCGAAATCAACCTGTCGCAGCGGCGGAACATGCTGTTCCCGATGCTGCTCGGCCGTACCGCGATGGCGGGACGCTTCCTCGTCGATCCGCAGCGCTCCTTCGTTCTGGGTGAACCCGATGCCGACCAAGATCGCCCTACTGTCGCGTAATCCCGCGCTGTACTCCACGCAGCGGCTGGTCGAAGCCGCCCGCGAGCGCGGCTGCACGGTGCGCGTGCTCGACCCCCTGCGCTGCGCGCTGCGCGTGGCGCCCGGCGCCTTCGAGGTGCGCTACAAGGGCGCCGTGCTGCCGAAGTTCGACGCGGTCATCCCGCGCATCGGCCACTCGGTGACGTTCCATGGCACGGCCGTGCTGCGCCAGTTCGAACTGATGGGCGTGGCCACGCCGAGCAGCGCCGACGCCATCCTCCGCGCGCGCGACAAGCTCCGCTGCCACCAGACCCTCGCCGCCGTGGGCATCGACCTGCCGGTGACGGCCTTCGGCGACAGCCCCGACGACACGTCGGCGCTGCTCGACATGGTCGGCCCGGCGCCGCACGTGGTGAAGCTCAATGAAGGCACGCAGGGCAGTGGCGTGGTGCTGGCGCAGAACGAGTCGGCGTCGCGCAGCGTCATCGAAGCCTTCCGCGGCCTCTACGCGAGCTTCCTCGTGCAGGAGTTCATCGGTGAGGCGAAAGGCGCCGACCTGCGCTGCTTCGTGGTGGGCGACCGGGTGGTGGCCGCCATGCAGCGCCACGCCGCCCCGGGGGACTTCCGGGCCAACCTGCACCGCGGCGGCAAGGCGGCCCTGGTGCGCCTCGCCGAGGCGGAGGAAACCGTCGCCGTGAAGGCCGCGCAGCACCTTGGACTGGGCGTGGCTGGCGTCGATCTGCTGCGATCACGCCGCGGACCGCTCCTATTGGAGGTGAACTCGTCTCCGGGGCTGGAAGGGATCGAGGCGGCCTCCGGGGTCGATATCGGGGGTGCCATCCTCGACCACGTGCTGTCGCTGGTGCCGACGAGAACGAACCGGCGGCGAGCAGTTCGAAAAACTTAACCCTTCGTGGCCAGCGGATTAACGGACACTTAACCTTGCCGGGCCTAGGCTTATCGCCGACCGTCACTCCCGTCAGCGCCCAGGCGCTTGAGGCGGATTACGGTAATCGGGGCAGTAGCTTGTTTGGCCCGTGCCGGCACATGACCTGTGTCGGCCGGGCCTTTCTTTTTGCCTGCAACTTGGTCCCTACTGTCGCCAAACTCAGCCGTTCTTCAGTCAACTGCTGATATTCCTCCGTAGCCATCCGTCGTAGGACATTCCCGTGCGCGTACTCGTCATCGAAGACAACCGCGACATCGCCTCGAACCTCGGCGACTACCTCGAGGACCGCGGCCACACCGTCGACTTTGCCGCTGATGGCGTCACCGGTCTGCATCTCGCGGTGGTCAACGACTTCGACGCGCTCGTGCTCGATCTGAACCTGCCGGGCATGGATGGCCTCGAGCTCTGCCGCCGCCTCCGCCAGGACGCGCGCAAGCAGACGCCGGTGCTGATGCTCACCGCGCGCGACTCGCTCGACCACAAGCTGACTGGTTTCGACGCCGGCGCCGACGACTACCTCGTCAAGCCCTTCGCGTTGCAGGAAGTCGAAGCCCGCCTGCAGGTGCTCGCGCGCCGCGGCAAGGCCGCGCAGCCCCGCGTGCTGCACGTGGCCGACCTCGAATTCAACCTCGACACGCTCGAAGTGCGCCGCCAGGGCAAGCTGCTGCAGCTCAATCCGACTGCGTTGAAGATTCTGCAGGGCCTGATGGAAGCCTCGCCGGCCGTGGTGCCGCGCCAGGACCTCGAGACCCGCGTCTGGGGCGAGGAGCTGCCCGATTCCGACTCGCTGCGCGTGCACATCCACGGCCTGCGCGCGGCGATCGACAAGCCCTTCGACAAGCCGCTGATCCAGACCCGCCACGGCATCGGCTACCGCATCGCCGACCCGGAAGCGGCGGCGGGCTGAGCCCTTGGCGATGCGCTACCGGCGCCGGCTGCGGAGCCGGTTGATCGTTTCTTTCGGCCTGCTTGGCTTCGCGCTGACGGCCACCTTCGCGCTCGCCACGCTGTACCTGCGCGAGCGCCTCGAGAACCAGCTGATCGGCGATTTCCTCACGCAGGAAGTCGCCGCCTTCGTGCAGTTCAAGCGCGACTACCCGCAGCCCGACGCGCAGTACCAGCTCTCGGACAACAAGATCGAGATCTACTACCGCCGCCCCGATGGCCCGAACACGCCGCCCACCTGGCGCAACCTGCCGGACGGCGTGCACGACCTCGTCGAGCCGACCGCGCGCGGCGGCACGCGCCACTACAAGCTGGCCGTGCAGCGCGACGGCGAGTTCGTCGCCTTCATGCGCTACAGCTACCAGCAGGAGGCGCTGAGCCAGCGCCAGCTGGCGTATGCGCTGGTGGGCGCGGTGCTGGTGTTCTCCCTCCTCTCGCTGGTGCTCGGCCTGTGGTCGTCGCGCCGCGTGATGAAGCCGGTCTCGGAACTGGCGCGACGCATTGGCGACCTGCGCGACAGCCGCGATCGCAAGCGTCTCGCCGAGCGCTTTGCCGATGACGAAGTGGGCCAGCTCGCCGCGGCCTTCGATGACTACGCCGACCGCCTGAGCCAATCCAATCGCCGCGATCGCGAGTTCAACGCCGACGTCAGCCACGAGCTGCGCACGCCGCTCGCCGTGATCCGTGGCGCGGCGGAACTGCTGCTCGCCAAGCCCGAACTCGACGAGAAGACCCGCACGCGCTTGCAGCGCATCGATCGCGCGGCGCAGCAGTGCACGGACCTCACGGTCGCCCTGCTGATGCTGTCGCGCAACGAGCGCGGCCGTGGCCACACCGACATGCGCAAGCTGGCGGGCCAGCTCGCCGAGGCCAATCGGGCGCAGCTCACCGGCAAGCCGGTCGAGATCCGGGTGGAAGGCTTGGAAGACGTTTACGTCGATGCGCCGGAAGCCGTGCTGGCGGTGGCGCTGGGCAACCTCGTCGGCAACGCCTGCAAGTACACCCAGCAGGGCGAAGTGCGCATCGAGGTGTCGGCGGAGCAGGTGCGGGTGTTCGACACCGGGCCGGGCCTGTCGGCGGAAGATGCCGCGCGCCTGTTCGAACGCGGCTACCGCGGCAGCAGTGCAGGGGGCACCAGCGGCGGTGGCATCGGCCTTTCGATCGTCAGCCGCCTGTGCGACCTGTACGGCTGGGACGTGGGCGTCGCGCCGCGGCCCGAGGGCGGTGCGGTGGCGACCCTCGTTTACGGCCAGAGCGAAGGCTGAGCCTGGCGCGCCCTGCGAGGGCGCGCCGGATGTCCTGGATCAGACGTACTCGAGCCAGCCGCGGGTGTCCTTCGTGCGGCCGTCGAACAGGCCGAAGAACAGGTCCTGGATGCGGCGCGTCACCGGGCCGGGCTTGCCGGCGCCGACCTGGCGGCCATCGACGCTGCGGATCGGCGTCACTTCGGCGGCCGTGCCGCACATGAAGAGCTCGTCGCACAGGTACAGGTACTCGCGCGGGATGTCGCGTTCGACCACCTTCATGCCAGCGTCCTGCGCCAGCGTGATCAGGGTGTTGCGGGTGATGCCGTTGAGCAGCGCCGCCGACACCGGCGTGGTGTGCAACTCGCCGTTCATCACCAGGAAGAGGTTCTCGCCGGCGCCTTCGCTGAGCAGGCCGGTGCTGGCCAGGGCGATGCCTTCGCCGAAGCCGAGGCGGCGGGCTTCGCGGGCGATCAGCTGGCCCGAGAGGTAGTTGCCGCCAGCCTTGGCGCCCGCGGGGATGGTGTTCGGGGCGAAGCGCTGCCACGAGGACACGCAGGCGTCGATGCCCGCTTCGAGCACGTCGGCGCCGAGATACGGGCCCATGTGCCATGCGGCGATCGCCATGTCGGTGGGCGTGTCGGCCGACAGCCCGAAACCGCCGAGGCCGCGATAGGCGATCGGGCGCAGGTAGGCCTTCTGCAGTTCGTTCGCCTTGACGACGTCGCGGCAGGCCTGGGCCAGCGTCGGCACGTCGTAGGGCATCGGCATGTCGTAGATCTTCGCCGAGGCATAGAGGCGCTGCAGGTGCTCGGTGAGGCGGAAGATCGCCTGGCCATTCGGCGTGGCGTAGCTGCGGATGCCTTCGAACACCGACGAGCCGTAGTGCAGGCCGTGCGCCATCACGTGGACGGTGGCTTCGGCCCAGGGCTTGATCACGCCGTTCTGCCAGATGAAGGGCGGGTACTGCTGGCTCATCGCGGAGACCTCGGGAAACGGGGAAAGTGGAGAGTGAACGAGTCGCATCGGGGCGAATCTGACCCGCATTGTAGCGGGGGTGGCTCCGAGGCTCGGCTCAGTCGGCGAACCACCAGCAGCCGGCAGCGCGCACCAGCCGGAATTCCGTGGTTTCGCCGGTGCCAAGGCCGTCGGGCGAATGCACGATGCGCAGCCGGTCGGGCGGCGCTTCCGCCGCCTCCGCCGCGAGTTCGGCGTCGTCGCTGCCTTCGGCGCTGTGGGCGGTGCTGGCTTCGATGAAGCGCGAAGCGGCAATGGCTTCGAGGCGCGGCATCACCACCTCCGCCGCGGCCCCGGACCGGCCTCGCCAGTCGTAGAGCGCGGCGAGCCGGTTGCCATCGGCGGCGGCCAGTGCCTCCTCGACGGCGACCAGGAGCGCTTCGGGCGTCCGCGCGCAATCGCGAACCACCGGGGCATCGGCGGGCAGGGTGTCGGGGTTGGGCGGTGCGGTGCGCGCCGGGCGGGCGTCGAGCGCCTCGCAGGCGCGATCGGTGTAGACGGCGTTGCCCTCGGCGTCGACGCAGCGGTTCAACGCGCCCGGATCGGCCTGCGCCCGCGTAGGAGCGGGCCCGAGGGCGAGCAGCAGGAGGCTGGCGAGGAGCGGGGCGCGCGCGGCGGGCATGGCCCGTGAACGCTAGCGCAGGCGCTCCAGCACGGCCAGCGTCGGCTTCGCGAGGTTCAGCGTGTAGAAGTGCAGCTCCGGTGCGCCGCCGGCCAGCAGGCGACGGCAGAGCTCGGCCACCACGTCCGCGGCGTAGCTGCGCAGGCCTTCGACGTCGTCGCCGAAGGCGGCGAGGCGCTTGCCGAACCAGCGCGGGATCTCGGCGCCGCAGCCTTCGGAGAAGCGCTTGAGCTGCGTGTAGTTCGAGATCGGCATGATGCCGGGCAGGATCGGCTGGGTGACGCCGGCCGCGCGCGCCGCATCGACGAAGCGGAAGTAGGCGTCGGCGTTGTAGAAGTACTGGGTGATCGCGCTGTCGGCGCCGGCGGCCATCTTGCTGGCGAAGTGCTTGAGGTCGGCGAGCGCGTCGTCCGCCTGTGGGTGCACTTCCGGGTAGGCGCCCACTTCGATGTGGAAGGCGTCGCCGAACTCGGCGCGGATCAGCCGCACCAGGTCCTCGGCGTAGCGCAGTTCGCCGAGCGAGCCCATGCCGGAGGGCAGGTCGCCGCGCAGCGCGACGAGACGCGTGCAGCCCATGGCCTGGTAGCGCCGCAGCAGCTCGATGATCTCGGCGCGCGTGCCACCGACGCAGGACAGATGCGGGGCGGCGTCGAGGCCGTGCTGCTCGCGCAGGTGGCGGATCGTCTCGGGGGTGTAGCTCAGCGTCGAGCCGCCCGCGCCGAAGGTCACGGACACGAAGCGCGGAGAGAACGCCTTGAGCTTCTCGACCGTGCGGTCGAGCTGCAGGCGCTGTTCGTCGGTCTTGGGCGGGAAGAATTCGAAGGAAACGGCCATCGGGCGGGCGGTCCTGGGCGGTGTTCGGGGTCGAAGCGAAGTGTATCGCTTTGTCGCGATGAAAGGATGTCTGGAAATTCCTGTGTCGGCCCGCGGTTGCTGGCGTCGTCTCGGCGACTGGCGGCCGCAAAGCCCGGATAATCCGCCGATGAATCCCCCCCGCATGACCACGATTACCGCACTCCGACGGGCGGCGACGCTGGCCTCGGCACGGCAGCGCGTGGCCGACCTTCGCGAGCGCTCCCTGCTGGGTGGCGTGTTTTATGTGTTCTCGTGGACGCTGATCGTCCTTCACAGCGAGGCGCTCACGCTGCGTCTGCCCTGGGTGCTCGCGGCGGGGTTTGGCCTCGTCCTGCTGGGCGCGTTGCGCTTCCTGCCCAGTCCGGAGCTCTCTGATACCGAGGCCGCCGACCGCGTGCAGCATCGGCTTTGGGCGCTGCTGTTGGGCATGGCCGGCCTCTGGGGCGCTTTGTGCTGCTGGGCGTGGATCGATCCGGCCTTCGCGGCATCACGGATGATCACGGCGCTCGGCGTCGTGTCGCTCGCGACCGCCTACTCGCAGCTTTACGCGGTGCGTCGCGCCCAAGCCTTCACTGGCGTCGCGCTGATGATGCTGCCAACGATGACGGCGATCGCGCTCGAAGGGGGGAACAACGGCCTGTTGCTGATGATGGCCGTGAACCTGCTGTTCCTGGTCGCCGTGATCATCCGTTCGAACCGCGAATACGAAGCCAAGCTCGACCTCGAGATCGAGTTGCGCACCGAGCGCGACCGCTACGTGCGGCTGAGTCGCGTCGATGCACTCAGCGGCCTCGCCAACCGCGGCCATTTCCAGACCGTGTTCGATGCCGCCACCGCCAGCCGCGAGGCCGGCGTGGTGCTGCTGGTGCTCGACGTCGACCGCTTCAAGCAGGTGAACGACCGTTTCGGCCACGTGGCCGGCGACCGCGTGATCATCGGCGTCGCTGAGGCGCTGCGCGGCGCCGTCGAAGCCGTCCGCGGCATACCGGCGCGCTTGGGCGGCGAGGAATTCGGCGCGGTGCTGCGTGACATCGACGCCGCGCAGGCGCTCGCCGTGGCGGAAGACCTTCGCCGCCGCATCAATGCCCTGCGCTTTTCGCTGCCCGACGGCAGCGATTTCAACGTGACCGCGAGCATCGGCATCGGCGCCCTCGACCCGAAGAAGCATCGCGACGGCGACGCGCTGTACCGCGAGGTCGATGCCGCGCTCTACAAGGCCAAGGCGGGCGGCCGGAACCGCGTCGTCGCGATCCAGTAGCCGGGGCCGGAAACGACGACGGCGCCCGAAGGCGCCGTCGCGTGCATCGAATGCAGGCCCCGGCGAACCGGGGCGCGCGATCAGTAGCGGTAGTGCTCGGGCTTGTACGGGCCTTCGACGTCGACGCCGAGGTAGGCGGCCTGCTCGGCCGTCAGCGTGGTCAGCTTCACGCCGATCTTTTCGAGGTGCAGGCGCGCCACTTCCTCGTCCAGCTTCTTCGGCAGGATGTAGACCTTCTTCTCGTAGGTGTCCTTGTTGGCCCACAGGTCGATCTGAGCGAGGGTCTGGTTCGAGAACGAGTTCGACATGACGAAGCTCGGGTGGCCGGTGGCGCAGCCGAGGTTCACCAGGCGGCCTTCGGCCAGCATGAAGATCGCGTTGCCCTTGGCAAAGGTGTACTTGTCGACCTGCGGCTTGATGTTCAGGCGGACGGCGCCCGAGCTGTTCAGGCGGTCGATCTGGATCTCGTTGTCGAAGTGGCCGATGTTGCAGACGATGGCCTGGTCCTTCATCTGCTGCATGTGCTCGAGCGTGATGACGTCCTTGTTGCCGGTCGTCGTCACGTAGATGTCGCCGCGGCCGAGGGTGTTCTCGACGGTGTTGACCTCGAAGCCTTCCATCGCGGCCTGCAGGGCGTTGATCGGATCGATCTCGGTGACGACCACGCGGCAGCCGTAGGCGCGCAGCGAGTGGGCCGAGCCCTTGCCGACGTCGCCGTAGCCGCAAACGACCGCGACCTTGCCGGCCAGCATCACGTCCATCGCGCGCTTCAGGCCGTCGGCCAGCGACTCGCGGCAGCCGTAGAGGTTGTCGAACTTCGACTTGGTGACCGAGTCGTTGACGTTGATGGCCGGGACCAGCAGCTTGCCGGCCTCGAGCATCTGGTACAGGCGGTGCACGCCGGTGGTGGTCTCTTCCGAGACGCCCTTCCAGTCTTTGACCACGTTCGTCCAGAAGCCCGGGCGCTCCTTGGCGACTCGCTTCAGAAGGTCCTTGATCACCTGCTCCTCGTGCGAGCCCGAGGGCGAATTGACCCACGTGGTGTCGCCCTTCTCGAGCTCGTAGCCCTTGTGGATCAGCAGGGTGACGTCGCCGCCGTCATCGACGACCAGCTCCGGGCCCTTGCCGCCCGGGAAGGTGATGGCGTCGAGCGTGCAGTCCCAGTACTCCTCAAGCGTCTCGCCCTTCCACGCGAAGACCGGCGTGCCCGACTTGGCGATGGCGGCGGCGGCGTGGTCCTGCGTCGAGAAGATGTTGCACGAGGCCCAGCGCACGTCGGCGCCGAGGTCCTTCAGCGTCTCGATCAGCACGGCGGTCTGGATCGTCATGTGCAGCGAGCCGGTGACGCGAACGCCCTTCAGCGGCTTGGCCGAGGCGTACTTGTGGCGGATCGACATCAGGCCGGGCATTTCCTGCTCGGCGATGTCGATTTCCTTGCGGCCCCAATCGGCCAGCGAGATATCGGCGACCTTGTAGTCGACGGGGAGGTTCACGACAGCATTCATTTTGGATCTCCGGGATTTGCGTCCGCGCGGTGCGCGGGGCGGTGGTGGCAAATCGGGCGCGGTTTCGAGGGTGTCTGTCCCGTGGGACGTCCGCCGAGCCTGAGCCGGCGATGTGCCCGGCATGCAGCGCCCCTCGGCGGGAGCGGGTGGATTTTAGCGCCTTCGGGCGACGGTGGCATGAAACCCGCCTTGCCGGCCTGTGAGGCCCGCTACACTTCGCCCATGCGGATCGGTATTGATTTCGGCACCAGCTATTCCGCTGCGGCGGCATGCGTTGAAGGCAGGCTTCAGCCCGTGCGCTTCGGCGATGCGCATCAATTCCGCACGGCGGTGTATTTCCCCGAGCACATGCCCGATGGCGACAGTGTGCGGCGACACCGCGATGGCTCGGTGGCCACGGCCAGCCAAGTGGCCGAGGCGCTGTTCGGCGACGAGGCGATCGAGGCCTACCTGCTGGAAGGCGACGGCCACCTGGTGGAGTCACCGAAGTCCATGCTCGGCTACCAGTTGCACCCGCGCGCCAAGGACACCATCGCGGCGATTTGCGCGCGCATTCTCGGGCATATCCGCGAGCAGGCCAGCGCGCAGTTCGGCACCGAGGTGCGCGAAGCGGTGCTGGGCCGGCCGGTGCATTTCCGCAGTTCCATGGGCGAGGCCGGCGAAGTGCAGGCCCTCGCCCTGCTGCGGGAGGCGGCGGCGGTGGCCGGTTTCGAGGCCGTGGCGTTCCTCGAAGAGCCCGTGGCTGCGGCGCTCCAGCACCACGCAGCGAGTACGAAACGACACGCGGCCTTGGTGTTCGATATCGGCGGCGGCACCACCGACATTGCCTGGGGCGAGTTGGGCGGCGCGGAAGCGCCCCGCATCCTGGGCAGTTGGGGCGTGGGCCTGGGCGGCACCGATTTCGACCTAGCACTGAGCTTGGATCGCGCCATGCCGCTGTTCGGCCGCGGCGTGAGCCGCGTGCCCAATCATCATTTCGTCGAAGCGGCAATGGTGCAGGACCTGCCGCGCCAGCGCAGTTTTCGCAAGCACGATTACGACGAGGCGCCCGAGCCGTTTCGTTCGCGATTGATGGCCCTGCAGGCCGAGGGCGCGCCCACGCGCCTGCATCGCGACATCGAGGGCTTGAAGGTGCGCTTGAGTGACGCAGGCGCCGCAGCCTTCGCTCTCGATTGGATCGAGGCGGGCTTGGGCGTGGAGGCCACTCGAGAGCAGTTGGCCGAAGCTGCCGAAGCGCCGCTACGCCGCATGCGCGCGCTGTTGGAACAGATTCGCGACGAACGCGGCGTGCCCGATGCCATCGTGCTGACCGGCGGCATGTCGCGTTCGCCCTTGCTGCGTCTGTTGGCGAGCGAGGTGTTTGCCGGCGTGCCGCAGGTGGCGGGGGAAGCGTCGTTGGGCGTGGTGTCGGGGTTGGCGCGGGCGGCGGCCGAATAGCAAACGGCCCGCTTGCGCGGGCCGTTTGTTCTTTCAATGCACCGAAGACTTACTTCTTCTTCGACTTCGCCTTGGCGGCCTTGTTCAGGCCCGCCGCGTCCTTCAGCGCCTCGGCGCGGTCGGTCTTTTCCCACGAGAAGGCGGTGGCGGTCTTCTTCTTGCCGTCGGCGCCCGTGTAGGTCACTTCCTTCGGCTTGCGGCCGAAGTGGCCGTAGCTGGCGGTGGCCTGGTAGATCGGGTGCTCGAGGTCCAGCATCTTGGTGATGCCGTACGGGCGCAGGTCGAAGTTGGCGCGGATCAGCTTCTCGATGACGGCGTCATCGACCACGCCGGTGCCGAAGGTGGTCACCGAGATCGAGGTCGGCTCGGCCACGCCGATGGCGTACGAGACCTGCACTTCGCACTTGCGGGCGAGGCCGGCGGCCACGATGTTCTTGGCGACGTAGCGGGCAGCGTAAGCGGCCGAGCGGTCGACCTTCGACGGGTCCTTGCCCGAGAAGGCGCCGCCGCCGTGGCGGGCCATGCCACCGTAGGAGTCGACGATGATCTTGCGGCCGGTCAGGCCGCAGTCGCCCACCGGGCCGCCGATGACGAACTTGCCGGTCGGGTTGATGTGCATCTTCGACTTCGGCAGCTTCGCCAGCCACTCCTTCGGCAGCACCGGCTTGAAGATGTGCTCGATGACGCCTTCGATGATGTCCTTCTGCTTCACGCCCTCGTCGTGCTGCGTCGACAGCACCACGGCGTCGAGGCCGAGGATGGTGTTGCCGTCGTAGCGCAGGGTGACCTGCGACTTCGCGTCCGGGCGCAGCCACTTCAGCTTGCCGCTCTTGCGGACCTTGGCCTGCTGCTCGACCAGGCGGTGCGAGTAGTAGATCGGCGCCGGCATGAACTCCGGGGCTTCGTCGCAGGCGTAGCCGAACATCAGGCCCTGGTCGCCCGCGCCCTGTTCTTCCGGCTTCTTGCGGTCGACGCCCTGGTTGATGTCCGGCGACTGCTTGCCGAGCATGTTGATGATCGCGCAGGTGTGGCCGTCGAAGCCGACTTCGGAATTGTTGTAGCCGATGCCGTTGATGACGTTGCGCGCGAGCGCTTCGATGTCGACCCACGCGGAGGTGGTGACTTCGCCGGCGACGATGGCCGCACCGGTCTTCACCATCGTTTCGCAGGCGACGCGGGCGCGCGAATCCTGCGCGATGATCGCGTCGAGCACGGCATCGGAGATCTGGTCGGCGATCTTGTCCGGATGGCCTTCCGACACCGACTCGGACGTAAAGAGGTAGCTGCTCACTCGCTTATATCCCTTGATTCGGATGGAAAGATGGGCGGCGGATGATACACCCCCGCGCCCCGGGGTGCATCTTGGTCCCGGACGCGTTGCCGATGGTTAAGCGGGTGCGACGCGTCGGCCCCGGTGCGCCGTGGTTCGCCGGGGGCGAGTCACGCGGATGCAACCGCAGGGAAACGAGGGCGTCGCGAAGGGTCGCCAGCATTGGGCAAGCCACCGCGGAGCCCCCAGGGTGATCCAGCTCGAACAGCGCCTCGTTGAACGTTACCCCCACTGGTTCGAAGGGCCGAAGGCGGTCCTCGCGCAGGGCCTCGCACGCTCGATCGCGAAGTTCGGGAGGCTCGACGACATCAACGCCTGGCTGGCGGCGAATGGCCACCGCACCGGCTTCGATTTCGTCGAAGGCGTCCTCGACCACTTCGGCACCCGCTACACCGTCGACCAGGTCGAGCGCGGCCGGATCCCGCAGACGGGCCGCCTGATCATCGTGGCCAACCACCCGCTTGGGGCGCTCGACTCGCTGGCCCTGCTGCATCTCGTGGGCGGCGTCCGCCGCGACGTGCGCATCCTCGCCAACGATTTCCTGATGGAGTTCGAAGGCCTCCGCGAGCTGTTGCTTCCGCTGCGCATCCTCGGGGGCAAGCCGAGTGCGGAGAGCTTGAAGGCCGTCACGGCCGCGCTCGAGGCGGAGCAGGCGGTCATCGTCTTCCCGGCCGGCGAGGTGGCGCGCTTCGGTTGGCGCGGCGTGCAGGATGGCCGCTGGCGCGCCGGCTTCGTGAAGTTCGCTCGCGAGAGCGGCGCGCCGGTGCTGCCGGTGCGCATCAAGGCGAAGAACTCGGCGCTGTTCTACGGCCTCTCCAGCCTGTACAAGCCGGTCGGCACGGCCTTGCTGCCGCGCGAGATCTTCAAGGCGCGCGGCCTGCGCATCGACCTGCGCATCGGCCTGCCGCGGCGGATCGATGCGGAAGCCATCGAAGGTGGAGGCCTCGACACCGCCAAGGCGCTGGCGTCGATGCGGCAAGCCCTCCAGGCCATCGGCACCCGCAAGGAGACGGCGCCGCCCGGCCCGATGCCGCTCGCGCACGCGGTGGATCGCGGTGCGCTGCGGGCCGAGATCCTCGCCATGCGCGAGCTTGGCCGTACCCCGGACGGCAAGCAGATCCGCGTCGGCCGCCTGCGCGCCGACAGCCTGCTGCTGCGCGAACTGGGCCGCCTGCGCGAGCAAAGCTTCCGTGCGGTGGGCGAGGGCACGGGCCGCGCCGTCGATGTCGATGCCTACGACACCTGGTACGAGCACATCGTGCTGTGGGACGCCGACGCGCTGCAGATCGCCGGCGCCTACCGCGTGTGCCGCGGTGCGGACGTGCTCGCCACGCGCGGCCTGAAGGGCCTGTACACCGCCAGCCTGTTCGACTTCGGACCGGAGGCGCAGGCGCATGTCGCCCAAGGCATGGAGCTCGGCCGCAGCTTCGTGGCGCCGGCCTACTGGGGCTCGCGCAGCCTCGACGACCTGTGGATCGGCATCGGCGCCTACCTGCGCGCGCACCCGGACGTGCGCTACCTGTTCGGGCCGGTGTCGATCAGCGCCGAGCTGCCGATCGCGGCCCGCGAACAATTGGTGGCCTACTACGGCCAGCATTACGGCGCGCCGGGCGTGCTGGCCCCGGTCGAGGCCGCGCCGCCGGCACGCGCGCGGCGACCCTTCCAGTTCCTCGCCGACGCCCCCTGCTACCGCGGGCTGGACGCCGAACAGAGCTTCCGGGTGCTGCGGGCCAATCTCGACGCCCTCGGGGCCAAGGTGCCGGTGCTCTACAAGCAGTACACCGAGCTGTGCGAGCCGGGCGGCGCACGCTTCCTGGCCTTCGGTGTCGATCCGGATTTTGCCAACTGCGTGGACGGGCTGATCGAGGTCGACCTGCAGCGCATCAAGCCGAAGAAGTTCCAGCGCTACATCGCCGGGGAGATCGCCGCATGACGCGCCGTCGCGCCGCCTTCGTCTCCGACGTGCACCTCGGCTCGAAGCATTGCCACGCCGAAGAGCTGGCCGCCTTCCTGGGCACGCTGGACGTCGAGCGCCTGTACCTCGTCGGCGACATCGTCGACCTGTGGTGGATGTCGGCCAAGCGCGCGGCCTGGGGGCATGGGCAGAACCACGTCGTGGAAGCGCTGCACCGCCTCCGCGCCGCCGGCACCGAGCTGATCTACGTGCCCGGCAACCACGACCGGCCCATCCGCCGCTTCTGCGGCTTGATGCTGCCGCGCATGAGCGTGCGCCGGCGCGTGATCCATACCACCGCCGACGGCCGTCGCCTGCTGGTGGTGCATGGGGACGACTACGACAGCGCCACGCAGTTCGGCGGCTTCCAGGAGGAGCTCGGCGACTGGCTGTACGAGCGCATCCTCACCGGCAACCGCATCGCCAACGCGCTGCGTCGCCGTTTCGGCTTGCGCTACTGGTCGCTGGCGGATTTCCTGAAGCGCCAGAGCGGCGCGGCCGAGCGCTACATCGCGCGGTTCATCGAGGCGGGGCTCGATGACGTGCGTCGCCGCGGCCTCGACGGCATCGTCTGTGGCCACATCCATCGTCCGGCGCTGTTCGAGCGCGATGGCCTCGTGTACGCCAACGACGGCGACTGGGTGGAGAGCCTCACGGCCCTCGTGGAAGACCGCGACGGCACGCTGCGACTGCTCGACCATCGCGGCGAGACCTTGAAGCGTCTCGGTCCCAAGGTCTGCTGGATCGACGAGCGCCGCGAGGTTCCGGCCCGCGCGGC
Organism: Silanimonas sp.; assembly: GCF_027531545.1. Lineage (GTDB taxonomy): Bacteria > Pseudomonadota > Gammaproteobacteria > Xanthomonadales > Xanthomonadaceae > Silanimonas. The sequence goes on from NZ_JAPZSC010000016.1 coordinate 119,971, forward strand.
CGCGCCCGAGCCGCTGCACGAGGCCGCCTGAACCGGGCGAGGAACGCTGCTGGCTGAACCAAACGGCGCGGCGCTCACCCCGCGCCCACGGATCGTGCCTACGCTTGGCGCATGGATTCCTTGAGCCAACTCGTCCTCGGGGCTGCCGTCGCCGCGGCTTGCGTACCCGCCCGCCACCGCCGCAAGGCGCTCCTCGTCGGTGCGGCCTTGGGAACGCTGCCCGACCTCGACGTGCTGATCGACTACGGCGACGCGGTCAGCAACATGACCTTCCACCGCGGCTTCAGCCACTCGCTGTTCGTGCTGCCGGTCGTTGCGCTGCTGCTTTGGGCCGTGTTGCGCCGGTTCTGGGCGCCGGTGCGCGAAGCCCCCCGGGCTTGGGGCTGGGCGATCCTGTTGCCGCTGGTCACGCACCCGTTGCTCGATGCCCTCACCGTCTACGGGACGCAGCTGTTCTGGCCGCTCACGACGCCGCCGGTGATGGGCGGCAGCCTGTTCATCATCGACCCGCTCTACACCCTGCCGCTGCTGGTGGCCGTCCTTGTCGCCGCCCTCGCCGGTGAAGCGCGCCGCGCTGGTGCCGCGGTGGTGGTCGGCCTCGCGTTGAGCACCGGCTACGCCGGCTGGAGCCTTGTCGCACAGCGTCACGTCGATGCGATGGCCGAGGAAAGCCTGCGCGGGACGCCGCATGCCGATGCGCCGCGATTCGTCGTGGCGATGCCCTTCACCACGCTCGCGTGGCGGGTGGTGGTGGTGACGCCGGAGGGCTACCTCGAAGGCGAGCGCTCACTGGTGGCCGACCGCGGGCCCATCGACTTCGTCGAGCACCGTTTCGACCGCCGTCTGCTGGAGGAGGCGGGCGGGCTGTGGGCGGTGCAGCGGCTGCTGTGGTTCAGCCACGGCTTCCAGCGCGCGGACGTGGTGGATGGCGAGCTTCGCCTCGCCGACCTCCGCATGGGCCAGCACCCCACGTTCTTCTTCACCCACGTGGTCGGGCGTCGCGAGGGCGGGGCCTGGGTGCCGGCCGACAACCGGCAGATCGAACAGCCGCGCGTGCGCGAGGGCCAATTGGCCGGGCTGTGGCGCCGCGTGTGGTTTGGCGAGCCGATTCCCGGCACGCCCTTCGCCGAGCGTGCCTCGGCGCGTGCTCAGGCCGCGGAGGCGAAGTCCGGCGCGACGCCGGCGATCAACGCGTCGAAGTAGTCGCGCGTCAGGGCGATCTGCCGCTCGCCGGTCTCGGCGGCGTTGACGACCGTGCGGAACGCGGCCTGCTCCGGGTGGTCCTTGGCGTACCAGCCGAGGTGCTTGCGGGCGATGCGGACACCCTGCGGCGCGCCGTAGAACGCGTGCAGGTGCTCGAGGTGGCCGATCAGCACGTCGCGCACCTCGGCGAGCGTGACCGGCGGCAGCTCGGTGCCGGTGGCGAGGAAGTGGGCGATCTCGCGGAAGATCCACGGCCGGCCCTGCGCGGCGCGGCCCACCATCACCGCGTCGGCGCCGGTGGCCTCGAGCACCGCTTTCGCCTTGTGTGGGGAGCTGACGTCGCCGTTGGCGATCACCGGGATGCGCACGGCGGCCTTCACCGCGGCGATGGTGGCGTATTCGGCCTCGCCCTCGTAGAAATCGTTGCGCGTGCGGCCGTGGATGGTCAGCGCGGCGATGCCACTCTGTTCCGCGATGCGGGCGATCGTGAGCGCGTTGCGCGTCTCGCGGCACCAGCCGGTGCGGATCTTCAGCGTCACCGGCACGTCCACTGCGCCGACCACCGCCTCGAGGATGCGCGCCACCAGGGCTTCGTCGCGAAGCAGGGCCGAGCCCGCCGCGACGTTGCAGACCTTCTTCGCCGGGCAGCCCATGTTGATGTCGATGAGCTCGGCGCCGTGCGCCGCGTTGTAGCGCGCGGCCTCGGCAAGCTGGCTGGGCTCGGTGCCGGCGATCTGCACCGAGACGGGTTCCGGTTCGCCCACGTGGTCCATGCGCCGCAGCGACTTCGGCGTGTTCCAGAAGCGCGGATCGCTGGTGGTCATTTCGGAGACGCACAGGCCCGCGCCCAGACGCTTGCACAGCATCCGGAACGGCTTGTCGGTGACGCCGGCCATGGGGGCCAGCACCACGGGCGCGTCGATGCGGTAGGGGCCGATCTGCATGGGTGCATTCTCGCAGGCCGGCTCGTCCGGCGCAGGAACCCGGGCTGACCGTGGTCAAACGCCGGGGCGCGTTCCCGCGTCAGGATGGGGCATCGACGGAAAGGGAACCGACCCATGCGCATCGCCGTGTATTCGCACCGTGCCTACGAGGCCGACACCCTGGACAGCGCCCTGCGCGAAGCCGGGATCGACGCACTGACGCTCGAATCCCGGCTGGACGTGCGCACCGCCGCGCTCGCGGCCGGGACGGAGGCCGTCTGCGCTTTCGTGAACGACGACCTTTCCGCGCCCGTGCTCGAGGCCCTCGCCGCGAGCGGCGTACGCGGAATCGCCCTGCGCTGCGCCGGGTTCAACAACGTCGACCTCGACGCCGCGCGCCGGTTGCGGCTGAGGGTGCTGCGCGTGCCCGCCTATTCGCCCGCCGCGGTGGCCGAGCACGCGCTCGCGCTGATGCTCACCCTCAACCGGAAGACGCATCGGGCCTACCAGCGGGTGCGCGAAGGCAATCTGTCCCTCGACGGGCTGGTGGGCTTCGACCTCGAGCACAAGACCGTCGCCGTGGTGGGTGCGGGCCGCATCGGCACGGCGCTCGTGCGGATCCTCGCGGGGCTCGGCTGCCGGGTATTGGCCGTCGACCCCCAGCCCGAGCCGGCCCTGCGGGCTCGCGTCGAGGCCCTGGGCGGCGTGTTCCTGCCGCTCGACGAGGCGCTGCCTCAGGCCGATGTGGTCAGCCTGCATTGCCCGCTGACGGCCGCCACGAAGCATCTGGTCGATGCCCGCCGGCTCGCGGCCATGAAGCCCGGGGCCATGCTGATCAACACCAGTCGCGGTGGCCTCGTCGATACGAAGGCGCTGATCGCCACGCTGAAGCGCCGCCATCTCGGCGCCGTGGGGCTGGATGTCTACGAGGAGGAGGCCGGCCTGTTCGACCGTGACCTCTCGGAACGCGGCATCGACGACGATGTGTTCGCGCGCCTGCTCACCTTCCCGAACGTGTTGGTCACCGCGCACCAGGGCTTCCTGACGCGCGAGGCGCTCACGCAGATCGCCGCCACCACCGTGATGAACCTGCAGGCCATCGATCGCGGCGAGCCGGCCGCGGAGCGCGAGCTCGGCTGAGGCGGCCCGCGATCCTCACGGGCTCAGCCCGCGGGCGGTGCTTCCGCTGATGAATCGGCGGGCGCCTCGGCGGGTACCGCAGCGCCGTCGCCTGCGTCATCCGTAGCACCTTCCGCCGCGGCATCGGCTGGCGCTTCCCCAGCCTCGGCGTCGGCATCCGCTGGATCCTCGTTGCGGCCCAGCGCCGCATCTTCCGTCGCCTTGTTCATCACGATGATGCTGATGCGGCGGTTGATCGGGTTGGTGGGGTTCTCTTTGTCGAACAGCACTGAGTCGGAGACGCCGACCACGCGGGCCATTTTCTCCATCGACACGCCACCGCTCACGAGCGCGCGGCGCGCGGCGTTGGCCCGGTCGGCGGAGAGCTCCCAGTTGGTGTAGCCGCTGTCGCCGCCGCCGAAGGGCGTGGTGTCGGTGTGGCCGGTGATGCTCAGGCGGTTCGGCACGCCCTGCAGGTAGGGCGCCAGCTCGTTGAGGATGTTGATGGTGTAGCTCTGCAGGCGGAAGCTGCCCGAATCGAACATCGGCCGGTTCTGCTGGTCGACGATCTGGATGCGCAGGCCTTCCGGCGTGATGTCGAGCAGCAGCTGCTCCTTGAAGGCCGCCAGCGACGCGCTCTGTTCGATGGCTTCCTCGAGCTGTTCCTTGAGGTCTTCCAGCCGCGCCTTCTCGATCTCGCGCGCTTCGGCTTCGATCTCCTCGTCGGTCATCGGGGCCGCGCCGCCTTCGGCGGGGTCTTCCGTCTCGCCGTCGCCCGGATCGCCGTCCGGCGGCTTCACCGCGTCGAAGACCTGCACCGGCGCATCGCCGGCGCCGCCGGGGCCCATCGATCCCGGCACCGTCGATACCGACATGCCTTCGAGGATCGACGGGTTCTTGAAGTACGCGGCCATGCCGCCGAGCTGCTCCTGCGGCATTGTCGCCGAGAGCCACATCACCATGAAGAAGGCCATCATCGCGGTGACGAAGTCGGCGTAGGCCACCTTCCACGCGCCGCCATGGTGGCCGCCCGCGTTGATCTTCTTCTTGACGATGATGATCGGCTGTTCTTCTTTGCCGGCCATGGTCGAGCCTCCGCCGGAGCGCGCTTACTTCGCGCCTTTGAGTTCGGTTTCGAGGTCCGCGAAGCTCGGGCGGATGTCGGAGAACAGCTGCTTGCGCGCGAACTCGATCGCCACCGGCGGCGGGTAGCCGCGCACCGAGGCGAGAAGGGCGATCTTCACCAGCTCGAAGGGCTTGCTGTCCTCTTCCGCGCGCACCGCCATGGCCGAGGCCACCGGGCCGACGAAGCCGTAGCCGAGCAGGATGCCGAGGAAGGTGCCGACCAGCGCCGCGGCGACCTTCTGGCCGATGACTTCCGGCGGCGCATTGCCGACGTACTCCATCACCTTCACGATGCCGAGCACGGCCGCCACGATGCCGAAGGCCGGCAGGCCGTCGGCCACCACTTGCACCGAGTGCGAGGGGGCGTGGCCTTCCTTGTGGTGCGTGTCGAGCTCAGCCTCCAGCACGGCTTCGAGCTCGTGCGGATTCATGTTTCCGCCGATCATCAGGCGCAGGCAGTCGGTGATGAAGTCGAGCAGGTGGTGGTCGGCCAGCACCTTCGGGTATTTCTGGAAGATCGCGCTCGCCTCGGGGTTCTCCACGTGCGATTCGACGGCCATCAGGCCTTCCTTGCGGATCTTCATGAGCAGCTCGTAGAGCAGCTTGAGCAGCTCGACGTAGTCGGCCTTGCCGAACTTCGGGCCCTTCAGCAGGCCGAGCGCGCCGCTGATGCTGCCCTTGATGTTCTTCATCGTGTTGCCGGCGATGAAGGCACCGAGTGCGCCGCCGCCGATAATGAGCGTCTCGACCGCGGCGGCCTTCACGATGACCATGATGTTGCCACCCGCGAAGATGAAGCCGCCGAACACGCAAGCCAGGATCACGACGTAGCCGATCAGTACGAACACGGGCTCCCTCCAGGGTCGTTGGCGTCAGCGAGCGGCCATGCTAGCCGAAGGTCGAGGACGCTGTCGCTTCGACCATGGTGAAACGTGGGCCCACTTCACACGCCGGGCCTTGCGGCGCGTGTCAAGGGCCAAACCGGGCGACGACCTCGTCGCGGTTGGGCATGGCCGCCGCGGCTCCGGCACGCTCGGTGGACAAGCCTGCGAATCGGATGGCGAAGGGGAGCAGGGTGGCGGGATCGGCCTCGGCACGTTCGGCCCAGGCCGCGGCGAGCGCGCCGTTGAACGCGTCGCCAGCCCCGGTGGTGTCGATGGCCCGCACGAGGGCCGCTGGCGCGCGGGTGACCGTCGCCGGCCCATCGCCGCGAAGGCCGCCCGGGGCAAGGAAAGCGCCCGCGTCGCCCAGCGTGATCAGCACGGCCCGCACGGGCAGGCGGGCGCAGAGCGCTGCGAGCTCCGCATCGGCGAAGTCGCGCAGGGTCTTCGCCTCGACGTGCCCGGCGCCGAAGCGCGCGAGCAGCTCGGCCATTTCCGTCTCGTTGGGCGTGAGCAGGTCGATGTCGGCCAGCGTCGCCGCATCGAGCCCGGCATGCATGGGGGCCGGATTGAGGATGGTGCGGGCGCCGGCGGCGCGGCCGAGCCGCATCGCCGCACGCACGGCGTGAAGGGGAGACTCCAGCGGCGCGAGGACGACGGTCGCCCCGCGGAACGACTCCGCCTGCGCCTCGACGTGGGCGATGGTCAGGCGCGCGTTCGCGCCCAGCGCCACGACGATGCTGTTGCGGCCCTGCGCATCCACCAGGATGCCGGCGGTGCCCGTGGCGGCATCGGGGATGGTCTCGAATCGCGCGTCGATGCCTTCGGCCCGGGCCAGCGCGCGTGCGCCTTCGGCCAGCGTGTCATCGCCGAGCGCGCCGATGAGGGTGGTGGTGGCCCCAGCGCGTGCCGCGGCCACGGCCTGGTTGAAGCCCTTGCCGCCCGGGCCCGAGCGGAAGGCGAGGCCGGCGCGGGTCTCGCCCGGCGACGGCAGCGCATCGACCTCCCAGACGAGGTCCTGATTGTAGCTGCCGACGACGAGGACGCGGCCCATCGACGGATTAGAGCTGGCTGATCACGCCGGCAATGGTCGCCGTCATCATCGTCGCCAGCGAACCACCCAGCACGGCCTTGAGGCCGAAGCGGGCGAGGTCGCCGCGACGCTGCGGCGCGATGCTGCCGATGCCGCCCAGCTGGATGGCGATCGAGCTGAAGTTGGCGAAGCCGCACAGCGCGTAGGTCGCGATGAGCACCGAAGTGGCGGAAAGCGTCACGCCGGCGACGTTGCCGGCGAGGATGTCGGAGAGCTGGCCGTAGGCGATGAACTCATTCAGCACGATCTTGCTGCCGATGAGGCTGCCCACCGTGGTGGCTTCGCTCCAGGGCACGCCGATCACCCAAGCGAGTGGCGCCATGATCCAGCCAAGGATCATCGAGAGGCTCAGGCGCTGGACGGCGCAACCATTCGCGGCATCGGCGGCGAAGGCGCCATCGGCGAGGCAGCGCGGGTCGGCACCGGGGTTCATCCATGCCGTGAGGCCGGCAACGTCGGCGATGCCGCCGATCACGCCATTGAGCAGGGCGATGAGCGCGGTGAAGGCCAGCAGCATGGCGCCGACGTTCAGGGCCAGCATCAGGCCGTCCGAGGCGCCTGCGGCGGCGGCATCGATGACGTTGGCTGCGGTCTTTTCCACCGGCACGGTGACGCTGCCCGCCGTCTGCGGCGTTTCGGTTTCCGGCGCCATCACCTTCGCGACGAGCAGCGCGGCGGGAGCCGCCATGATCGAGGCGGTGAGCAGGTGCTTGGCGAACTGCCGCTGCGATTCGGGATCGGCACCGCCCAGCATCTGCACGTAGGCCGCCATCACGCCGCCGGCAATCGTCGCCATGCCGCCCACCATCAGGCAGAACAGCTCGGACTTCGTCATGCCTGCGACGTAGGGCTTGACCACCAGCGGCGCTTCGGTCTGGCCGATGAAGGCGTTCGCGCAGACGGACAGGGTCTCGGCGCCCGACACGCGCATTACCTTCATGATGACCCACGCCATGCCCTTGACCACGGCCTGCATCACCCCGAGGTGGTAGAGCACGCTCATGAAGGCGGCGAAGAAGATGATGGTGGGCAGCACCTGGAAGGCGAAGATGAAGCCGAACTTCTGCGGCGTGCCCATGTCGCCGAAGATGAGCGAAGCGCCGGCCCCGGTGAAGCCCAGCAGGGCCACGAAGCCCGCCGAGATCCAGCTGAACACCGTCTCGCCCCAGGGTGTCACCAGCACGAAAAGCGCAAACGCGATCTGTAGCGCGAGGCCGGTGCCGACCAGCCGCCAGTCCACCGCACGCCGGTTGCTGGAGAAGAGCCAGGCGATGCCGATGAGCACGGCGAGGCCGAACAGGCCGAAGAGGATCTGTGACATCGGGATGACCGGGTTGGGAACCGGGGCAGGGTAGGGGGTCGGGGCGGGGCGGGCAATGGGCGCTGCAGCTGCCCGGGGCTCAGCCGCCCAGTCCCTTCACCGCCACCCACACGGCCAGGACCGCGAACAGTGCCGCCGCGGTGTAGCGCGCCGCCTTCAGCGGCAGACGGTCCGAATAGCGGTGGCCCAACAGCACGACAGGCCCATTCGCCAGAAGCATGCCGAGGCTGGTGCCGGCCACGACCTGCCACAGCGGGTGGTACTTGGCGGCCAGCACGACCGTGGCGATCTGCGTCTTGTCGCCGATCTCGACGATGAAGAAGGCGACCGTCGTGGCGAGGAAGGCTCCGAAGCGCGAGGGCTTGGGGGCTTCGTCCTCGTCCATCTTGTCGGGGATCAGCGTCCATGCGGCGACCGCAGCGAAGCAGGCGACGACGCCCCACTTCAGCACCTCGGGCGAGACCATCGAGGCCACCCAGGCCCCGGCCCAGCCGGCGAGTGCGTGGTTGGCGAGCGTGGCCACGGCGATGCCGGCGACGATGGCCCAAGGCTGGCGATAGCGCGCCGCGAGGATCAGCGCGAGCAGCATGGTCTTGTCGCCGATCTCAGCGATCGCGACGGCGGCGGTGGAAACGAAGAGGGCGTCCATCGGGGGCTCCATTCGACCGGGCAACAGGGCGGAAGACAACGAAGACCGCGCAGGCGGCCCGGTCACAGGCGCCCGCGGGGTCTCCGGTCTTGCCCGCTGCCGCACGGTGTGGCCGTGGCGGAGGTCGCGCGCCATGGCCGGTGCAGGCCAAGCATGTTGACGCGCGGTGCCGATGGATTGGCAGGGCTACTCCCCGAAGGGATGCGTAGGCTACCGCTGGGGCACCGGGCTGTCGACCGCGGGTGGGGCGGCAGGCCGAGGCGTGCAGGGCGCGGGTTTGGTTTCGCCGTCGTGGATGCTCGATTGCATGATCCTTATCCCAGCGCTGAGGTAATAGCTCGGCTTGCCCATGGGGCGGCCCGCGTAATGCCGGGCGTAGAGCGCCTCCGCCTGCTGGCGGGCGCGAGCCTTGATGTCGGCGGGGACCTTGGCCAGCTGCTGCTCCGCGAACTCCGGCTTTCCCATCAATCGGGCGTTGAGGAGCAGGTAGGCTGTGGCCCGTTCGAGGTCGGTGTCGTACAGGCCGCCAAGCCACGTCTGGCCGCTGTAGGCACCGGCGAGCAGACCGGGCGCTTCTGGATGGCCCTCGTCGAGCATGCGGGCGACCACCATCGGTGCCTCGCGACGCCACTGCTCGAACTCCGGCCGGCCCATGCCACCGGGGATCGTCAGGAACCAGCCCTCGCCAGCGGCATACACGGCTTGGGCGTCGGGCTGGCCGGCGAGGGCGGCCGCGCGCAGCAGAGCGAGGGCTGTATGCGTGCGCTCTGGTGACAGTCCCTCGCAGTGTCGGGTGGCTGCATTCGTCCTTCGGTTCACGTCGTCGAGCGCTGCTCGGGTGTGCGGGCCTTCAGGTTCGGCAGCGCGCCCGAAGGATGACGGGGAGTATTCGAAACTCCTCAGGGCGTTCAGTTCGCCGGGCTCCCCTTGGGCTGAGTGGCTCAGCGCGGTGGTCATTCGTATCGCACCGACACAGCGAACGGTCTCGATGGCCAAACGACACGCGGCGCCGGCGTCACCCGCCTGCGCCGCGCCTTGCAAGGTGGGCCATAGTCGATCCAAGGCCATGTTCCGCGGCGGCAGTGCCACGGGCGTATCGGCGGCTTGGTCTGGTTCATCGAACGTCGAGGTCAATACCGATGCATCGGCCTGAGTCGTCGAAGCCTTGTCATCGCTCGATGAGGCTGTCGGCGCGGGGCTGCGTTGCAGCAACCACCACGCCAGGGCGGCGGCAACGAGCGCGGCAGCGGCTGGCAATGAGGCGCGAAGGATCAGTCGCATGCCAACTCTCTTCCCGTCAGCATTCCATCGGTGACGTCCTCCGCGCGCCGCCCGCGCTCGCGGGCCCGTGCCGCCCACGCGTCGGAGCGACGATCTGCCTCGGCAGCCTGTTCGAGCGGCAGGCCGAGGGCCGCCGTGCTCTCCGGCGCATGGCCGCCGATCACCGCGGCATAGGCGCGCAATGCCGCGGCCGAATCGATCGGATCGGCAGGCTCGATCAGTCGAAGGCCAGCACGGTCGGAAAATGCGAACTCGAACCAGAGCATTTCCGGATCGCCGCGCTCGAGCGCCGCGCGACGCACCGCGGCCGCTTCGCGACGCCATTGGTCGAACCCCGGCGAGCGCAGCCACCCCCCGCCCGGACCGCTTCCGCCGAAGCCGCTCACGAGATTGAAGATCGAGAAATCTCCCATCCAAAAGCCTGAGGCGTAACTCACCATTGATTCCGGCTCGCCGGCGAGCGCCGCCTGGCGCAGCGAGGCGAGGATTTCGTCGTGGGATATGGGTGGTATGTCGGCGCAACGCCGGCCCCAAGCGTTAAGGCTCTGGAATCGATCCATTTCCTGCAGGGCCTCGGTGTCGAGCCGCCGTTGCGCGTAGGCCCGATAGGGCTCGGGCAAGCCCTCCAGGGAGAGTTGGGCGTACTGCTCTCGAAGGTTGTCCTCCGCTTGACGCTCCATCGCTGCCGAGCGCTCGGGCGTCAAGCTCACGCTGAGCGCTCGCGCCCTGATGCACTGCGAGCCAATCACCGCCAGCCGGCAGGCCGCCGTCGCATTGCCGCGGGCGGCCGCATCGCGGAGGGCCGGGATCTGCGCGGCGAGCGGCGCGTCGATCGGTGGCAGGCCGCTGGTGTCGGCGCGGTACTCGCCGATGCTGAGCGCCGGCACGGGGTATTCCGCCGTGCCCACCATCGTGGCAGGCGCCACCGTTTCGGCCGCTGGCGGAAGACTTCCGTCGGCTTGTTCGATGTGGGTCGGCGTTGACGAGCGAACCATCCACCACCACGCGCCGCCTGCGGCAGCGCCCAGCAGCACGGCAGCGAGTGTGATGCGATGACCGGCCTTCATGGCGTCACTCCCGTTGCAGAGGCCGCGCACTCATCGACCTTGCCGGAAGGGATTGGACCGACACCGAGGTAGAGCGTGCCGAGCAGGGTCCTCCGGTACTGCACCGGCGGAATGACTCGGCCCGCGTAGTGCGCGGCATGCAGTTGCTCGGTCAACCGATTCACCTCGGCACGCTGCGACGCCGACAGTGCCGATCGGCGGATCTCGACGAAGTGGACCGCCAAGCCCTGCCTTTGCCCGATGCGCAGGGCGAGTTGTCCGTAGGCGACGGCCCGCATCGGGTCATACGGGTACAGCCAGCCGTGGAGTTGGTCGCGCCCGTAGGCCTCGGCGAGAAGGCTCGGTGCTTCGGGATGGCCTGCGTCGAGCATCCGCGTCAGCACGATCGGTGCTTCCTCCATCCAGCGCTCGAAGGTCGGGTCGGCCATCGTCCCCTGCATCACCGCGGTGGCGTAGCTGCCCCAGCCGACGTAGGCCGTTTGCGCATCCGGCACGCCGGCCAGCGCGGTCTGCCGCAACAGGGCTAGTGCTTCGCTTCGCCGTTCCGCGGTGATCGGCCCACAGAAGCGGTCGATGTCGTCATTGAGGCGCTCACTGCGCCGCTCCAACTCCGGTGACGTAGCGCGGTTGATCTCGGCGGCAAGGCCCACGGGATCAGCGACGAAGGCCTGTAGTGCCTCGAGTTCGGGCATGGCCGAGGTGATCGGCACCGGGCGCGCGTAGCGACGTGTGTCCGCCTGCGAGGCACAGGCGAGCGTGGTGAGCGCCAGACGGCAGGCCGACGGGGCGTGACCGGCGCGCGCGGCGGGGGCCAGGGCCTCCCACAGCGACGGCAGAGGCGTTCCGAGGGCGGGGGCATTGGGCACTGCCGTGGCGTCAGTCTCGGGTGGGGGCGGCGCCGATGTCGGCTTCGGAGCCGCTGTTGCGGTGGTGGAGGCGCCGACGTCGCGCACAGCATCGTTCATGCGGATCAGCCACCACGCAGCGGCGGCGAGCATGAGCAGCAGTGCGCCGCTGGCGAGTACTTCTCTTTTCTTCATTCGCATGTCGGCAGCCGGCCCAACATCATCATGGCGTTGGCCGGCAGGCGTCGCGGATCGATCGCCGCGTCGCGCTCCGCCGCAGCGGCAATCCAGCGCTCCGACAGCTGGTCGGCGTCACGGGCCTGCTCGACGTCCAAGCCGAGGGTGCTGGTACTCGGTGGCTCGCCGCTGCCCACGCGCGCGGCGAGGGTTCGCAGGGCCGCAGCCTGTCGGACGGGATCGTGCGCAACCAGTTGATCGAGCCATCCCACGCGGTTGGGCATGGCCGCCGATTCGATCACGGTCAGCAGTCCGGCCTCGAGCCCTGCGGTCTCGATCGCCGCAGCCTCGCGGCGCCACTCCCGGAACGTCGGATCCCGGAAGATCTCCAGCGGCGGTGGAGGCCGATCGGGTGTGCGCGCCGCATTCCACCCGACGATCGTCATGAGCCAGTCGCCCCGGGCGTAGGCCGCCACGGCATCCGGCTGCCCCGCAAGCGCTGCCTGCCTCAGAAGGGCCGCCACGTCGTTCGACCCGACGGAAGGCGCGCCCTCGCAGCGACGCGCCCGCTCACGGAGCGTTTCGCCTTCCATCGCACGCGCCAGCTCGAACGCCTCGATGCGTTCGCGGACGTAGTTGCGCAAGGCTGGCGGGGCCTCCGCGATGCGCCGTGCCGACAGGGATGTGATCGTTTGGTCACGCGAATAGTCGTTTTCGGCTTGCGCCGCAGCGGCGGCGGCGGCCGATGGATCCAGCGCCGTCCAGCAATCCATGGCAACGAACGCCAACCGGCACGCCGCGGTCGCGTTGCCGGCGGCGGCGGCCGCTGTCAGAGCCTGGTGGCTTTCGCGAAGTGGTGCGCTGCTTGGCGGCAGGCCGCGGGAGTCGGGCACGTAGATCGGCAGCGTGATCGGGGCGGCTTCTGGGACGTCGGCGACGCCCTTGGGTGTTGGCTGATCCGGCGCCGTAGCGACCGCGGAGGGCGACGGCGCAGCACGAATAGCAGCGGGCCGTGACGCCCAATGCCATGCGCCAGCGGCCAGAAGCAGGCCGAGCGCGGCGAGCAGGAGGGGCATTTGGCGGGGGCGGGGCATCGATCCTTCGATGGCATGCGGCGGGGGAGTCGCCACGCTAAGGCACTCACGCCCGCTTCGCTAGACTCCGCGGCCTCCGCACTGCTTCAACGAGGTTGCCCATGCTCTACCGCCGTCTCGGCCGCACCGGCCTGCAGGTCTCCGCGCTGTCCTTCGGCGCCTGGGTGACGTTTGGCACCTCGGTGGGCCGCGGCGAAGCGCGCCGGTTGATCACGCAGGCCTTCGACGCCGGCATCAACTTCTTCGACAACGCCGAGACCTACGCCAAGGGCGAGGCCGAGAAGATCATGGGCGACGTGCTCGCCGACATGCGCTTCCCGCGCGATGCCTTCGCGGTGTCGAGCAAGGTGTACTTCGGTGCGGCGGCCGAGCCCTCGCCGATGCAGAAGGGCCTGTCGCGCAAGCACGTGCGCGACGCCTGCGATGCCGCGCTCAAGCGTTTGCACGTCGACTACCTTGATCTCTTCTTCTGCCACCGCCCGGATGCGGAGACGCCGATCGACGAGACGGTGTGGGCGATGGACCAGCTCGTGCGCGCCGGCAAGGTGCTGTACTGGGGCACGTCGGAGTGGTCGGCCGAGGCCATCGCCGAAGCCGACCGCATCGCCAAGGCCCACCACCTCGTCGGCCCGAGCATGGAGCAGCCGCAATACAGCCTGCTGCACCGTGATCGCGTCGAACGCGAATACGCGCCGCTCTACGCGTCGATCGGTCTCGGCACGACGACATGGTCGCCGCTGGCCTCGGGCTTGCTCACCGGCAAGTACGCCGGCGGCATCCCGGCCGGTTCGCGACTTGCGACGCCTGGTTACGAGTGGCTGCAGAAGAAGGTGCAGGGCGAGGAGGGCGCGGCGACGCTGGCACGGGTTCAGCGCTTCATCGCGGTTGCGAATGAGCTCGGCGTCGAGCCGGCGCCGCTCGCCATCGCGTGGTGCTTGGCGAATCCGCAGGTGTCGAGCGTGATCCTCGGCGCGACGAAACCCGAACAGCTCACGCAGAACCTGCGCGCGCTCGACGTGCTGCCGAAGATCGACGCCGCGACGAAGGCGCGCCTCGAGGCCGCCGTCGGCTGAACCCCGGGAGGGCAGTGGCGGTTCCCCGCTCCATGAGGTGTTGACATCCAAATGCGAATCAGTAGCATTTGCATCGAAACACCCCCTGCCTTGGAGTGCGCCATGCCTTCCGTCGACGTTCCCCCGCTGCCCCCGAGCCCGGCGCGACTGTTGTCCACCGCCCGGCCCGCCTCCGCCGTCCACGCCCCGGCCGTGGACAGCCGCTTGTTGCTCAACGGCGCCCGCGAGATCGAGATCGTCCACGGCGACAAGGTGTACCGCCTTCGCCACACGCGGAACGACAAGCTGATCCTCGTGAAGTGATCGTTTCTCGGTAATCCCCCCGCCGTCGCTCGGCGGCCCGGTCGCCAGCCCCGGTTTCCACCGGACGCCCGCTCCACCGGTTCCTCATCGAACCCTTGGAGTTGTCCATGCGTCCCCGCAGCCTCGCGGTGGCGGTCGGCTTCGCGCTGTCCGCCCCGCTGTTCCCTTCGACGGTTTTCGCCGCGCCGTCGCCATCCCCCGCGCCCGAACCGGCCACGCTCGACGCCGTTATCGTCGTCGCCACCCGCAATGAAGGCGCCATGGGCGATGCCCCGGCCACGGTCGACGTCGTCGAGCGGTCGGCCATCGAACGCACCCAGGCGCAGGACCTGCGCGAACTGTTCCGCTACGAGCCCTCGGTGTCGGTCGTCGGCGGCTACGGCCGGTTCGGATTGGGCGATGTGCGCATCCGCGGCCTCGGCGGCAACCGCGTGCAGCTGCAGGTCGACGGGGTGAACGTGGCCGACGCCTTCAGCATCGGCAGCTTCGCCAATGCGGACCGCGATGCGGTCGATGTCGCCATCCTCAAGCAGGCGGAAGTGCTGCGCGGCCCCGCCAGCGCGCTGTACGGCTCCGATGCGCTCGGCGGCACCGTCCGCTTCGTCACCCTCGACCCGATCGACCTGCTCGATGGCGACGACGAGTTCACCGGCCGGGCGCGGGCGGGGACTTCCAGCGTCGACGACAGCAGGCGCCTCGGACTGACGATGGCCGCACGCGAGGGCGCGTGGTCGTGGCTGCTCCACGCGCAGGCCCGCGACGGCCACGAGGCCGAGAATTCCGGCACCAACCGCGCACCCGATGCCACGCGCACCGCGGCCAACCCCAGCGAACAGCAGCAGCGCGCGGTGCTCGGCAAGCTGCTTTACGACCTCGGCGATGGCGACCGGCTGCGGCTCACGCTGGATGCCGGCGAGACCGAGGCGACCACGAGTGTGCTTTCCGCCCGTGCCGACACCGTGGTGTTTGGCCATAGGACGCGCGTGCAGTCGTTGGATGCCGACGACCGCAAGACCCGCGCCCGGGTGTCGCTGGACGGCGTGCATGCGATCGACCGCGCGATGGTGGACACCCTCCGCTGGCAGTGGCATCGGCAGGACAGCGCGACGGAGCAGACCACGTTCGAGCAACGCGCCTCCATCATCGCGAACGCGGCGGTGAACCCCACGCGCCGCGAGCGCCTGTTCGACTTCTTCCAGCGGGAAGACGGTCTGGAACTGGTGGCCGACAAGGCACTTGGTGGGTTCGATCTTCTCTACGGCCTCCAGCTCACCGAGACGGACATCCGCCAGAAGCGCGATGGCCGCAGCACCAACCTGACGACTGGGGCGGTGAGCAACACGATCTTCCCCGATGCCTTCCCGGTCCGCGATTTCCCCGTCAGCCGGACGCGCGAGTGGGCGCTGTTCGCGCAGGCCGACGTTCCGCTGCTCGACGGTGCACTGCGACTGGTCCCCGCCCTGCGCTACGACAACTACCGCCTTGATCCGTTGATCGATGCCATCTTCGCCGGCGACAACCCCGGTTTCGTGCCGGTCGGGCTCGATGCGCAGCGCTGGAGCCCGAAGCTCGGCCTGGTGTGGTCGTTCACCGATGCGCTCTCGCTCTATGCGAATGCGGCGGCCGGCTTCCGCGCGCCGCCCTACGACGACGCCAACCTCGGGTTCACCAATGTCGCGTCGGGCTATGCGGCCCTGCCGAACCCCGATCTGAAGCCCGAAACCAGCCGCGGCGTGGACGTCGGCTTCCGCGGCGATCACGGCGCATGGCAATGGACCGTCACCGCGCACGCCACGCGCTATCGCGACTTCATCGATTCGCGTCGCAATGTCGGAATCGACCCGACGACCGGCCTGCTGCTGTTCCAGTCGGTGAACCGCTCGCGTGTCGACACCTGGGGTGCGGAGGCCAGCGCGCGCCTGGCCCTCGACGATCTCGGTTGGCGCGGCGGTTTCCTGCGCTTTGCGGCGAGCCGGACGCGGGGCGTGGACCGAACCGCCGATGCGTGGCTCGCCTCGATCGATCCGCTCCGTGCAGTGGTCGGCGTGGGCTGGCGTGGCGAGGCCGCTGGCCTTGAACTGGTGGCCAGCGCCGCGGCCCGGCAGCGCGACATCAGCGATGCAAGCGCCTTCATTGCGCCGGGCCATGCCGTGCTCGACCTGATCGCCGATTGGGATCTCTCGTCCACTTGGCGTGTCGAGGCGGCGGTTTTCAACCTCGCCGACCGTCGCGTTTGGGACGCCACGGACACCGCCGGCGTGCCGGCCACCTCGGCGCTGCTCGATCGCTACACCCGCGCGGGTCGCAACGCGCGCCTCACCGTCACCGCGTCGTTCTGACGCTCCTTTCGAAGCCTTTTTCAATCCTCAGGAGATCGCCATGCGCATCCCGTCGTCCCCGCTCGTCCCCTTGCTTCTCACCACCCTCGGCCTCGCCACCACCGCGGTGGCCGCACCGCCTGCGGAAGATCGCGCCGCCATCCTCGCCATGCAGGGCGAGTACGCCGTCACCTTCCAATTCGAGGAAACCGTGCCTCTCGCCGCCGGCTACGAGGCGCGCGAGTCGAAGGACAGCGGTGCCCGGGAAGTGGTGATCCTCGTCGAGGACTCGCCGTCGAAGATCGTGCTGCAGCACCTGCTCGTGGCGCCCAACGGCCATGTGACCAAGCACTGGCGACAGGACTGGACGTTCGAGGCGCCGTCGCGCTTCGAGTTCGTCGCCGACCAGACCTGGCGTGTCCGGGCGCTGTCGACGGAGGAAACGGCCGGCAAGTGGACGCAATGCGTGTTCGAAGTCTCCGACGCCCCGCGCTACTGCGGAACCGGCGCGTGGAACCACAAGTACGGCAATGCCACGTGGACCTCGGATCGTTCGTGGCGCCCGCTGCCGCGCCGCGAATACACGACGCGCGAGGACTACAACGCCCTGAACGTGGAGAACCGCCACACGATCACGCCCTTTGGCTGGACGCATGAGCAGGACAACACCAAGGCCGTCCGCGAGGGCGAGCGCACCTTGCGGACGCTGACGCGCGAGTTCGGCTTCAACGACTACCGCCGCACGACGGAAACCGACTTCGGTCCGGCCTACCGCTACTGGCAGGCGACGGCGCCGTTCTGGGCCGCGGTGCGCGCGCGCTGGCAGGCGGCGATGGACACGGGCGGCCTGGTGATCGACACCCAGGTCGACGGCATGCCGGTGATCGTTGGCCTGTTCAACCTCGCCGCGAAGGCCGAAAACGGCGACGCGGTCGAGGCCTCCGCCATCGACCGCGTCTTCGCGCGCCACATCGAGCCGCTGCCGCCGACCAACGAAGCGACGGCGGCGCGCTGATCGCGAGGCTCAGGCCATCGTCAGGCCGGCACCGGCGGGAGGTGCCGGCGGTGCCGGCGGCGGCGGGGGGGCACCGTTCGGCGGTGCCGGAGGCGAAGGAGGTGCCGGCGGGGCGGGCGGTGGCGGCGGCAGGAAGTCGATGGGACGGCCTTCCGGCACGGTGATTTCGACGTCCTGCGCCGCGCGGTTGCGCAGGATGCGCAGCTTCAGTTTCTCGCCCGATTCCTTGGCGCCGAGGGCGCGCATCACGTCGCGCGGCGACTCGACCGCCCGGCCTTCGACGGCGGTGATGACGTCGCCGGATTTGAGCCCCGGCAGGGCGGCGCTGGCCGAGATCAGCAGCGCGCCCTTGTCCGCGCCGAAGTAGCGCCCGAGGTCGGCATCGATGCTGCTCAGGTTCAGGCCGCGGAATCGGAAGGCGCGCGACATGGCCTCGCGATCGCAGTCGCCTTCGCCGTTGACGCAGGTGAGCACGCGGATGCCGGCCGGGCCGTCGTGGCGACCGTGCCGCCCGCCGTCGCCGTCCATCCGTTCGCGGACGATGTGCACTTCGCGATCCTGGCCACCGCGACCGGCGCCGAGGCCGCGAAGCTCCACGAGGCGTTCCATCGGCGCCTCGTTCCACTGCACCGTGCCGCGGCCGGGCAGCTCATCCGCCACGACCGCTGCAGCGGCCGAACGGCCTTCGCGCAGGTAGCCGACATTCACCGCCTGGCCTTTCTGGATGCCGCGCAGGGCGGCCAGCAGGTCGTCCGGCCCGGTGACGGTCTTGCCATGCGCGCTGCGGATGACGTCGCCGGCCTTCAGTCCGGCCTTGTCGGCCGGGCCACCGGGCGTCACCGCGGCAATGCGCGTGCCGCCGTCGACGGCTTCGCCCAGCACCACGCCGAGGCCGATGCGCGGCTGGCCCACGCGGTGCATGACGATGCGAGGTGTGGGCCCGCCGACGTCGCGGGCGAGTTCGGCCATGCGCTTGCCGAGTTCCGACATCTCGTCCTGCAAGCGGGCCATCTCGGCACGCTTCGCAGCGAGATCAGCCGGGGCGGGCGGGGCGCCGGATTGCGCGGCGCTGGCGCCGGCCAGCGCGAGCGCCAAGGCCGCCGCGAGGGCGTGCTTCAGCTTCGTGGTGTTCATTCGATGCTCCTGGGAGTTCGTTCGAGGTCAGTGCAAAGCGACCAGGGTGGTTTCAAAGGGCTGGCCCGCGGAAGCCAGCAGTCGTCGCGACGATTGCAGTTCGGCATAGCGCGACAGGGTGTCGATGCGCTGTTGCCAGAGTTCTTGGGCATCGCGCGAGCCGCGCGGTGCGGTGGCGAGGGCGTCGTCGATGCCGGCCAATTCATCCTCGAAGGCGAGCCCAAGCACCAGCGCGTCGGCCGGCTGCAGGGGGTCGTCGTTGACGGCCGCGATCAGCCGTTCGAGGCGCGCGGATTCCTGCATCAGCGCGGGCAGGTCGACGGGGGTGGTGGTGTCGCCCGCGGCATCCGTCGCGATGGCGTCCGTTTCCCCGCCCGGCACGTCGCCGGGCACCGGCAGCATCAGGGCCAGCGCGAGTGCCGCTGCGGTGGCGAACGCGTAGGGCCAGCGGGTCACGACCGGACGGCGCGGCTGATCGAGTTTGGCGGCCGCGGCGATGCCCGGCCACGCGCTGCGCGGCGGCGCCTCGAGGGGCAGGGCGCGCAGGGCCTCGGCGATCGGCAGGGCGCGCTCCGGGGGCGGGGTGTGGCCCACGTCAGGCATGGGAGGCCTCCGTCAGTTGCAGCAGGGTGCGCAGCTTTCGCGTGCCGCGCGCCAGTTGGGATTTTGAGAACGAGACACTCTGCCCAAGCAGCGCCGCGATCTCCTCATGGGTGTAGCCCTCGGCGTGGTAAAGCCACAGCACGCTGCGGGTTTTTTCCGGCAGTCGGCCGAGTGCCTCGGTGAGCGCCGCGGCGTCCGCCGCCTGCGGCGGCAGCAGGCCCTCGTGCTGGTGCAGGTCGGGCTCGAAGGCCTCGGCCTCCGCCGGTTCGTCGCGGCCGCGGCTGCGCAGACGCATCAGGCATTCGTTCACGGCCACCTGCCGCAACCAACCCCAGAACGGCGATTCGCCGCGGAAGCCGGGCAGCTTGTCGAACACCTTCAGGAAGGTGTCCTGCAGCACGTCCATCGCCGCGTCCGGGCAGCCGAGCATGCGCATGGCCAGGCCGTACACGGGGCGCTCGAACCAGCGGTACAACTGCTCGCAGGCCACGCCATCGCGCTTCCGCGCCCGGTCGAGCAGGGCGTCGGGCACGTCGATGGCGAAGGCGGAACTGCGGGTCATGGTTCCTAGGATGCGCCAGGGCCGGAAAGCGTCGCAGCGTCCTCGCGGGGCGGCGTGCCTATACTCGCGTCGCGTCCGGTGCTGCGTGGTCGCGCCCCCCACCCAAGGAGTCGTTCCGTGGAAATCCTGATTGGCGTCATCCTCGTCGCCGGCATCCTCTTCCTCTTCAAGATGGTCCGCATCGTGCCGCAGGGCTTCGAGTGGACGGTGGAGCGCTTCGGCAAGTACACGCACACGATGGAGCCCGGCCTGCACTTCCTGTTCCCGGTGGTGCAGGGCGTGGGCCGCAAGATCAACATGATGGAGCAGGTGCTGGACATCCCCAGCCAGGACGTCATCACCAAGGACAACGCGGTGGTGAAGGTGGACGGCGTGGTGTTCTTCCAGGTGCTCGACGCCGCCAAGGCCGCCTACGAGGTGTCCGACCTCGAGTCCGCCACCATCGCCCTGGTGATGACCAACATCCGTACCGCGATCGGCTCGATGGACCTCGACGAATCGCTCTCCAAGCGCGACGAGATCAACGCCAAGCTGCTCGGCGTCATCGACAGCGCCACCCATGCCTGGGGCATCAAGGTCAACCGCATCGAGCTGAAGGACATCCAGCCGCCGCAGAACCTGATCGACTCGATGGCCCGCCAGATGAAGGCCGAGCGCGAGAAGCGCGCCAACATCCTCGAAGCCGAGGGCCTGCGCGCCGCCGAGATCCTGCGCGCCGAGGGCGAGAAGCAGGGCGCCGTGCTCGAGGCCCAAGGCAAGAAGGAGGCCGCCTTCCTCGAGGCCGAAGCCCGCGAGCGTCTCGCCGAAGCCGAAGCCAATGCCACCCGCATGGTCTCCGAGGCCATTGCCAAGGGCGACGTGCAGGCGATCAACTATTTCGTGGCGCAGAAGTACGTCGAAGCCTTCCGCGAGCTCGCGCATTCGCCGAACAGCAAGTTCGTGATGATGCCGATGGAGACCACGGGCATCATTTCGTCGATCGCCGGCATCGCCGAGCTGGCGAAGGAAGGGCTCGGCAACCAGCAGGCCACGCAGGCCGCCAAGGCCGCCGCCCGCACCGCGCCGCCCGCCATCCCGCGCTGAACCCCATGGACCTCGACTTCCGCCCCATCGTCATCTTCTGGGCTTGCCTCGCGCTGGGCCTGATCGCGCTGGAAACCCTGGTGCCGGGCGCTGCCCTGATCTGGCTCGGCCTCGCCGCCGGCGCGATGCTGGTGCTCGTCGTGTTCGTGCCCGACCTGCCGATGTTCTGGCAGGCGGTGCTGTTCGTCGGTTCGTCGTTCGCGATCGTGGGCTTCTACTGGACGCGCATCCGCAAGACCGGCATCGCCAGCACGCAGCCGCTGCTCAACCGTCGCAGCGAGCAGTTGGTGGGGCAGGTGTATCCGCTGGAATCGGCCATCGAAAACGGCCGCGGCCGGGTCAAGATTGGCGATGCGTTCTGGATGGTCGTCGGCCCGGATCTGCCGCAGGGCGAGCGCGTGCGCATCGTCGCCGCGGAGTCGATGCAGCTGCGCGTCGAGCGCGCCTGAGCATCGACGGCGGCCGAAGCGCGATCACGCGGCCTTGTCTTTTTCGGGATGAGAACGGTTATCATTTGACCGTCTTCTCTGCCCCTGGAGTTTCCATGCGCCTCTCCGCTGTTCCTCGCCTCCTGCCGATCGCTGCGGGCCTCCTCGCCGCGCTGACGCTCGCCGCCTGCTCGGCGCCGGCCGAGCCCGAATCGGCCGCTGCCGACGCTGCAGCAAGCGCGGACAACGCGGCTGATTCCGCGACCGCCGCCACGCCGGAAGGCCCGCTGGTCATCTACTCCGAGCGCAAGCCGCCGCTGCTCGATCCGGTGCTGGCCGCCTACACCGCCGAAACCGGCGTGCAGATCGAAACCCGCATCGATGGCGCCGACGCGCTGATCGAACGACTCGCCGCCGAAGGCGCGAGCACGCCGGCCGACCTGCTGATCACGGTCGATGCGGGCAATCTCTGGCAAGCCGCCGAGCGCAACCTGCTCGCACCGGTGGTGTCGCCGGCGCTCGAGGCGAACGTGCCGGCCAATCTGCGCGACGCGCAGGGCCGCTGGTTCGGGCTGTCCGAGCGCGCGCGCACCATCATGTATGCCAAGGACCGCGTCGATCCCGCCACGCTCAGCACCTATGAAGCGCTGGCCGAGCCGCAGTGGAAGGGCAAGCTCTGCCTGCGCTCGTCGGCCAAGGTCTACAACCAGTCGCTGGTCGCCACGATGATCGAGCGCCTCGGCGCCGACGCCACGCGCGAGGTGCTGAAGGGCTGGGTGGCGAACCTCGCCGCGCCGCCGTTCGCCGACGACACGCTGCTGCTGCAGGCCATTGCTGCTGGGCAATGCGAGGTCGGCATCACCAACACGTACTACCTTGGTCGTTTGGTGAAGGAAGACGCCGCGTTCGCCGTGGCGCCGTTCTGGCCGAACCAGGCCGACGCCGGCGTGCACGTCAACATCTCCGGCGCGGGCGTGGTCGCCGCCAGCGATCGTCCGGAGCAGGCGCAGGCGCTGCTCGAGTGGCTGGCCAGCGATACGGTGCAGGCCAAGTTCGCCGGCCTGAACTTCGAGTACCCGGTGAAGCCCGGCATGGCGCTCGACCCGATCGTTTCGGCCTGGGGTGAGTTCAAGGCCGATCCGGTCGATATCGCCGTCGCGGGCCGTCGCCAGGCCGAAGCGGTGATGCTGATGAACGAGGCCGGATGGCGCTGACGCCAAGCCCGCTGTCCTTGTGGTCCACGCGCGGCGCCGTTCTCGGCGCCGCGCTGCTGTTGTGCGCGCCGCTGGCCTTCCTCGCGATCTCGCCGGGCGAGGTCGCTCCCGGCCTCTGGCCGCACGTGGCCTCGGTGATGCTGCCGCGCGCGCTGGGTCAGACCTTGGCCTTGCTCGTTGGCGTCGGCGCGGTCGCGCTGGTGCTCGGCATCGGCTTCGCGTGGGCGGTGACGCGCCATGAGTTTCCCGGACGGCGCTGGCTGGAATGGGCCTTGGCCCTGCCGCTTGCGTTTCCGGCCTATGTGCTGGCCTACGTGTATGTCGCCGGCCTGAGTTTCGACGCGGCGCCGGCCCGTGCGTGGCGAGCCCTCGGTTTGCCGGCCGATGCATTTCCCGAAGTGCGCAGTCTGCTGGGCGCCTGCGTGGTGCTCGGCCTCGCGCTCTTTCCTTATGTGTACCTCATGATGCGCGCCACCCTGCAGAGGCACGGCAGCGCGGCGTTCGACGCGGCGCGATTGCTGGGTGCTTCGCCGCGTCAGGCTTTCGTTCGCGTTGTTCTGCCGGCGACGCGCGTGGCTTGGCTCGGCGCGCTCGGCTTGGTGCTGCTGGAAACGCTGGCCGATTTCGGCGCGGTCAAGCTGCTTGGCCGCGACACGCTCACCACGCTGGTGATCCAGAGCTGGACTGGCCTGAACTCGCTGGCGCTTGCGGCGCAGTTGGCGCTGGCGATGCTCGGCGGCGTGCTTCTCGTCCTGCTGCTGGCGCATCGCGGCCGCCGCGCCCTGCCACCGCCGGGGCCGGAATTGCGCGCGCCCCAGCGAACCCGCCTGCCGCGTGGGGCCGGCTTCGCGGTGTCGCTCGCGGCCTTGCTCGTGGTGGCGCTTGGCGTGGTGTGGCCGATGGCGCAATTGCTGGCTTGGCTGCCGCCGACCCCCTGGGCTGCGATGCCCTGGGCGGCCTTGCGCGGCACCGTCATGATCGCTGCGCTTGCGGCGGTCGTCGCCGTGGCGCTTGGTGTGCTGATCGCCGCGGCGCGTCGGCGCTTCCCTGAGGATCGCTGGCTCGGTGCCGGTGCCTTCCTCGCCGGCCTCGGCTACGCGGTGCCGGGCGCGGTGATGGCGGTGGCGGTGTTCTGGTGCCTGCTCGCGATCGAGCGCGCGCTTGGCCTGTCCGGATGGTCGACCGGCCTGGTTGCACTCATCCTCGCGTTGGTGATGCGCTTCCAACGCGTCGGCCTGTCCGGTGCTTCGGCGGCGCTTGCGCTGCTGCGCCCGCACCTGATGGATTCGGCCGCGCTGCTCGGCCAGGGGCGTTTCCTCCGCTGGTGGCAGGTGGGCCTTCCGGTGCTGCGCCCCGGCCTGTTCGCCGCCGCGTTGCTGGTGTTCGTCGAGGCCATGAAGGAACTGCCGGCCACGCTGATGCTGCGTCCCTTCGGCTGGGACACGCTGGCGGTCGAGGTGTACTCGGCGACGTCGGAAGGGCTGTGGGACCGGGCCGCGCTGCCCGCGCTGCTGTTGGTGGTGGTGGGCCTCGTGCCGGTGGTTGCGCTGCTCCGCCAGCGTCACTGACGCCGCGGCACCGCGGCGGGCGCATCTGCGATACTTGGTTCCATCCGAAACCACCGCAGAGCGCGCGATGACGAAGTCCACGGTCCTCAATGCCACCCATCGCGCCCGCGGCGCCCGCATGGTCGATTTCGGCGGCTGGGACATGCCGCTGAACTACGGTTCGCAGATCGAGGAGCACCACCTCGTCCGCCGCGATGCCGGCATGTTCGACGTGTCGCACATGACCGTGGTCGACCTCCGCGGCGACCAGGTCCGTCCCTTCCTTCGCCAGCTCGTCGCCAATTCGGTCGACAAGCTCAAGGTGCCTGGCAAGGCCCTCTACGCCTGCATGCTGAATCCGCAGGGCGGCGTCATCGACGACCTGATCGTCTACTTCATGGGCGAATCGTGGTTCCGCGTCGTGGTCAACGCCGCCACCCGCGACAAGGATCTGCCGTGGATCGAAGCGCAGGCGAAGGCCTTCGGCGTTGCCGTGCAGGAGCGTCCGGAGCTTTCCATGATCGCGGTGCAGGGCCCGAACGCCCGCGCCAAGTTCGCCTCGCTGCTGTCGGCCGAAGCCTCGGCCAGCGTGCTGGCGCTTGGCCGCTTCGCCGCTGCGGAAGTGCCGGGGCCGCAGGGTCCGCTCTTCGTCGCGCGCACCGGCTACACCGGCGAAGACGGTTTCGAAGTCATCGTCCCGGAAGCCGACGCGGTCGCATTGTGGGAAGCGCTCGAAGGCGCAGGCGTTGGCCCTGCGGGCCTCGGCGCGCGCGACACGCTGCGCCTCGAGGCCGGCATGGCGCTGTACGGCCAGGACATGGACGACGGCGTCAGCCCGCTCGAAGCCGGCCTCGCCTGGACGGTGGCCTTCGACGAGGGCCGCGACTTCACCGGTCGCGCCGTCCTTGAAGCGCAGAAGGCCGCCGGCGTGCCGCGCCAGACGATCGGCCTCGTCATGGACGAGAAGGGCGTGCTGCGCCACGGCCAGCCCGTGCACACCGCCAGCGGCGTCGGCGAAATCCTCTCCGGCACCTTCTCGCCCACCCTCGGCCGCTCGATCGCATTGGCCCGCGTGCCGGGCGGCGAGCTCGGTGCGGTCGAGGTCGACATCCGCGGCAAGCGCATCCCGGTGCGCGTCGTGAAATATCCTTTCGTCCGCGACGGCCAGCCGCAGCCCGGCGCGCTGGCCTGATCCACACCGAATACCCCGGCCCCGTCCGCCCCGCATTCCACCGAACCCGGAGATCCCGATGAGCAACGTTCCCGCCGACCTGAAGTTCATGAAGTCCCACGAGTGGGTCCGCGCCGAGGGCGACGGCCGCTTCACCGTCGGCATCAGCGACGACGCGCAGGCTGCGCTGGGCGACCTCGTCTACGTCGAGCTGCCGTCGGAAGGCGACGAGCTCACCCAGGGCGCCGGCTGCGCCGTCGTCGAGTCGGTCAAGGCCGCTTCCGACGTCTACGCGCCGCTCTCCGGCAAGGTCGTCGCCGTCAACGCTGCGCTCGCCGACGCCCCGGAGACGATCAACGGCGACGCCTACGGCGCCGGTTGGATGTTCGTCGTCGAGGCCAGCGATGCCTCGCAGCTCGGATCGTTGCTCTCGGCCGCCGACTACGGCGCGACGCTCGAAGACTGAGGGAATCGCCATCGCGGCGGCGCCGGTCGGCGCCTCGCGACGCTCGCGAAGGCCGCGCCGAAGGGTGCGGCCTTCGTCGTTCCAGGCCTCCGAAAGCGCGCATCGACGCTCCGGAATCGCGTCGCGGAGGAAAAAAGTTCGCGCAGTTTTGATTTGTGCGCTGCACCAAACGTCGACTTGGGCACTTTCGGCGTCGCATCGTCGGCATGGCGGTTGCGTCTGGAACGAAGCGCTTCGCCGATGTCCGGAACGCTCCCGAGGCGAGTGCGCGTTTTCGATATCGCGGTTTATTCCCGCGTTTTGTGCATTCTTCGCGAATGCGCCTCCGCGTCGCGAGGCATTGGCGCGGAGCGAAGCGAGCTCATCGCGCGCGCTCGGCGTCGGAGCGGCGGAAAAAAAATTCGCAAAGTTGTTGACACAAAAAAAATGCGTGGCTAGTTTCCGCCGCAACGCAAGTCACATCACGACGAGTGATCCGAACGCACCTCCATCCGCATTGCGAACACGACGATCTCGCCCGAACGGCTCCGGCCCGGGGCGTGCGGTCCGACTCCCTCTCTCGCAATGCCGAGGTCCCCTTTCCCGGAACTGTCCCGCAAGGCCGCGATGTCCGCGCCGGTGGGGTGCTTCCGCGCGCCGCGATCCAGCGGCCAACCGCATCCACGCCGACGATCCCGTCGGCGCGGGTTTGCCGCGACGCCCAGCGTCGTGGCTCTGCCTTTGCTACTGGGCAAGTGACACAAGGCACTACGCCAAACCACTGACGAGGAGTGAACCATGGCTGTCAAGAAAGCTGCGAAGAAAGCCGCTAAGAAAGCGGTGAAGAAGGTTGCCAAGAAGGCCGCCGCCAAGAAGACCGTGAAGAAGGCCGCCAAGAAGGCCACCAAGAAGGTCGCCAAGAAGGCCGCCAAGAAGGTCGTCAAGAAGGCTGCCAAGAAGGCCGCCCCGAAGAAGGCCGCCAAGAAGGCCGTGAAAAAGGCTGCCCCGAAGAAGGCCGTCAAGAAGGCTGCGAAGAAGAAGGCTGCCCCGAAGAAGGCCGCCAAGAAGGCTGCCCCGAAGAAGGCTGCGAAGAAGAAGGCTGCTCCCAAGAAGAAGTCGGCCCCGAAGGCCGCTCCGGCTCCGGCCGCGCCCGTTGCGGCGATGTAAGCCAAAGCCGTACCCGATTGCTGTAATCACCCCCGGTCCGTTGCCCAGGCGGCCGGGGGACTTTGCAAAGGCCATAACGCCCCGAGAGGGGCGTTAGCTTTTTCCGGGGCTGTGACGCGTCAGCGGCCGTTGACGAGGTCGACCCACTTGCCGTCGGGCTTGCCGAGCACGGTGTCGAGGAAGGTCGGCATGAGGCCCGAGGGCAGGGCAGATTCGCTGTTCCAGAGCACCACGATGCCGACGTCGCGGCGCGGCAGCAGGCCGATCATCCCGCGATACCCCTGCACGGCGCCCGCGTGGTAGACGAGCGGCTCACCGTCGTAATCGAACACGCGCCAGCCAGTGCCGTAGTGGGCGTTGCGAAGGCGTGTGCGGCGCCAGGGCGAGCCCGAGAGCTGGTCGGGCGTCCGCACCAGCGGTGCGTGCAGGTCGTCGAGCATCGCCGTGGAGAGCACCTCGGGATGGTGTCCGAGCTGCGCCTTTGCCCAGATGGCCATGTCGTGGATCGAGGCATTGATGCCCGCCGCTGGGGGCACGCGGTAGTAGTTCTCGCGCGGGCGCACCGGCGTCCAGCCACGGCCCGCGCGCACGTGCGGGCGCGCCCAGCGAGCGCTGCCCTCGAGCCCGTCGCGGCCGAACGTGGTGTCCTCCATGCCGAGCGGGGCGAACAGCCGGAGCTCGACCTGGCGGGTGTAGAAGTCGCCCGTCACCGCGAACACCACGTCGCCGATCAGGCTGAAGGCGACGTTCTGGTAGCCGAAGCACTCGCCCGGCGCGCACAGCAGTGGCGCCTGGTTGAGTCGTGCGGCCAGCAGCGGATAGGGCGTGTCGCCCTCGAGGTCGCGATCGTACGTGTGGTACTTGAGGCCCATGCGATGGGCCAGCGCGTCGCGCACGGTGAGGCGCGTCGAACCGGCGGCATCCGCGAGCTGGAAGGTCGGCAACTGCTGGTCGAGCGGCATGTCCCAGCGCAGGGCGCCGTCCTCCACGAGCAGCCCGGCCAGGGTGCCGGCGAAGCCCTTGGACAGCGAGGCGATGCGGAAGACCGTGCGGTCGTCGATGCGCTCGCCGTTGGCGCCGCCGGTGCGGCCGTAGCCCTTCGCCAATCGGGTGTGATCGCCATGGACCACGGCCACCGCCACGCCGGGAACACCGCGGCCGATGATCGCCTGCGCCAGCGCATCGATGTCGGCCGTGGCCTTGGCGACCGTCGCCTCGTCCACGGGGATCGTCGAGGGTGCGGGCGTCGAGAGGCTGGCCGCAGCCTGCGGAGCGGGCGGCGTCGCGAGGGCGGGCAGGGTGGCGGTCGCGATCAGGAGCGACAGGAGAAGCTTGCGGGGACGCATGGGCGACGTATGCTGGAACTGCGTCGATTCTAGCGCTTCGACGCGCCCCCCTCGTTCAAGGAGTGTTCGCGGATGCTGCTTTTCCTGCTCATCGTCATCGGCGCCGTCGCCGCGTTCGTGGTTTGGGTGGTGGGGGCCTACAACGGCCTCGTCGGAGCGCGGAACGCCTTCCGCAACGCTTTCGCCCAGATCGACGTCCAGCTCACCCGCCGCCACGACCTCATTCCGAACCTGGTCGAAACCGCCAAGGCCTACATGGCGCATGAGAAGGGCACGCTCGAAGCCGTGATCCAGGCCCGGAACGCCGCGGTGTCCGGCCTCGGGGCCGCCAAGGCCGCGCCCGGCGATGCCGCGGCGATCGCCCAGCTCGGCGGCGCGGAAGGCCAGCTCTCCGGCGCGCTCTCGCGCCTTCTGGTCACCGTCGAGGCCTATCCGGAGCTCAAGGCCAGCGCCAACATGCAGCAGCTCACCGAGGAGCTCACCTCCACGGAGAACCGCATCGCCTTCGCGCGGCAGGCCTACAACGACGCCGTGATGGGCTACAACAACCGGCGCGAGATGTTCCCCGGCAGCCTGGTGGCCACCCGCTTCGACTTCAAGCCTGCGTCGCTGCTGGAGATCCCGGAAGCGGAGAGCCACAAGCGCGACGCGCCCCGCGTCCAGTTCTGAGCGCCGCGATGAACCTCTTCGAGCGCCAGGAGGCGGTGCGCCGCCGTTCGCGCAGGCTGTTCCTGCTGTTCGCACTCGCGGTGCTGGGCATCGTCGCGGCGGTGAACCTCGTGGTGTGGCTGTCCCTTGCCTACGTCGGCGCGGCCTCGTTCGCGACGATCGGCCAGGTCATGGCGATGACCACCGTCGGCACGCTGCTGCTGATCGGCGGTGCGAGCCTCTACCGCACGATGACCCTGCGAAAGGGCGGCGGCGCGGTGGCCATGGCGCTGGGCGGCACGCCGGTGCCCGTGGACACGCACGATCCCGGCCTGCGCCGCCTGCTCAACGTCGTCGAGGAGATGGCGATCGCGTCGGGCAGCGCACTGCCGCAGGTGTTCGTGCTGGAGGACGAACCCCGCATCAATGCGTTCGCGGCCGGCTTCGGCGGTCCGGACGCCGCCATCGCGGTCACCCGCGGTGCGCTCGACCGCTTGAACCGGCAGGAGTTGCAGGGCGTGGTCGCCCACGAGATCGGGCACATCATCAACGCCGACATCCGCCTGAACCTGCGCCTCGTCGGGCTGCTTTTCGGCATCACCATGCTCGGCGTGGTCGGGCGCTTCCTCGTCAGCACCCGCAACCGGTCCGGAGATCGCGAGGCGGGCGGGTTGATCCCTCTTGGCCTCGCGCTGATGGCGCTCGGTGCGATCGGCTTGTGGTTCGCCCGCTTGATCAAGGCCGGCATCAGCCGCCAGCGCGAGTACCTCGCCGACGCCTCGGCCCTGCAGTACACGCGGGATCCGGAGGGGCTCGTGGGCGCCTTCCTGAAGATCGCCGGCGTGCCCGGCCAGGGCCGCATGCTGGCGCCCGAGGCCGAAGAGATCAGCCACATGCTGTTCGAGGATGGCCTCGGTTTCTCGGGCTGGATGGCCACCCATCCGCCGCTGTTGGATCGCATCCGTGCGATCCGCCCGGGATTCAAGCCGGAGAAGTTCAACGAGGCGCTGTCCCGGCAGCAGTTGGCACCGCCCTCGGGTCTCGACGAAGACCACGCCAAGGCGATGGCCGAGCCGCCGCCGCTGCCGCCGGAGGCCACCGCCATCCGCGTTTCCCCGGCCGCCGTCGCCGAGGGGCTCGGGGGCTGGCGTCCCGACGATGTGCAGCGCGCGCAGGCGGTGATCGCCGCCATCCCCGGCGTGCTCGACCGCGCCGCGCGTGATCGCGAGGAAGCGATGCCCCTGCTGTTCGGCCTGCTGTTCTCCGCCGAGCCCACGGTGCAGAAGAAGCAGCGCTTCGAACTGAAGGCGCGGATGGGCGAACGGATGACCGGGCAGTCGGCCGACTACGCCGAGCGCGTCCATGGCCTGCACGCGGCCCTGCGCCTGCCCCTGGCGATGCTGGCGCTGGCGACCTTGAAGCGACGCTCGAAGGCGGATGTCGCCGCCGTGGCGGATGTGTGCACGGCGCTCTCGCATGCCGATGGCCGCATCACCCTGCTCGAGTACGGCTTGGCGCAGCTGCTGCATGCCGAGCTGCAGGCCTCCGCCGATCCGGCGACGGCGTGGCGCCAGCCGCGGGTCAAGCTGGCCGATGTCGAGGCCGACGTGGTGCAACTGCTGGCCGTGCTCGCCCATGCCGGCCATGCCCAGCCGGCGGAAGCGCAGCGCGCCTTCATGGCCGGCCTGCCTCACGTGTTTCCGCAGTCCAGCGCCCGATACGCCCCGCCGGCGCATGGCGTGGCGGTGCTCGACGACGCCTGGCCGCGGCTCGACGCGCTGCTGCCGAAGGCCAAGCTGATGCTGGTGGAGGCATTGGTCGCCACGGCCGCGCACGACGGCCGCATGACGATCCCCGAGGCCGAGCTGCTGCGCATCGTCTGCGCCATCCTGCACGCGCCCCTGCCGGCCGCGCTGGAGCCGGTGCGGGCCGCCTGAGGCGGCAAGGCCCGCTCCTGGAGAGCGGGCTCAGGCGAGGAGCAGGTCCGCGGCGCGCTCGGCGATCATGATGGTCGGTGCGTTGGTGTTGCCGCCAATCAGCTTCGGCATCACCGAGGCGTCCACTACACGCAGGCCCTCGACGCCGCGCACGCGCAGCTGCGGGTCGACCACCGCGTTCGGATCCCCGTCGCGGCCGATCGCGCAGGTGCCGATCGGGTGGTAGATCGACTCCGCCTTGCGGCGGATGAAGGCGTCGATGGCGGCCTCGTCCTGTGCCTTGGCGCCTGGCAGCAGTTCGTCGCCGCAATACGGGGCGAAGGCCGGCTGGGCGAGGATCTCGCGCGAGAGCCGCACGCACTCGCGCATGACCTTGAGGTCGAAGCCTTCCGCGTCGCCGAGATAATTCGCCTCGATACGCGGCTTGCTGGCGGCGTCGGTGCCGGCGAGGTACAGGCGCCCGCGGCTCTTCGGCCGCAGGAAACAGGCGTGGACGGTGAAGCCGTAGCCGGGCAGCTTGTTGCGGCCGTGGTCGTCGAGCTGGGCCGGCACGAAGTGGAACTGAAGGTCGGGGCGTTCGTCCTCGGCGAGGCGCGAACGCAGGAAGCCGCCGGCCTCGGCGATGTTGCTGGTTCCCGGGCCCTGCTTGCGCAGGTAGTAGTCCCACGCGATCTTCGCTTCGTTGAGCAGCGTGTCGGAGTCGTCGTAGGTGACGGCCTGCGTCGAGCGCTGCAGCGTGCAGATATCCAAATGATCCTGCAGGTTGCCGCCCACGCCCGGCAGGTCGACGCGGACCTCCACGCCTTGCTGGCGAAGGTGCGCCGCCGGGCCGATGCCGGAGAGCATCAGCAGCTGCGGGCTGTTGATGGCGCCGCCACAGAGGATCACCTCGCGCGCCGCGCCCTCGGCGAAGGCCGCGCCACCGACGGTGTAAAGCACGCCGCTGGCGCGTCCACCCTCGAACAGCACCTTGCGCGCCATCGCGCCGGTGATGACCTTGAGGTTCGGGCGCTGGCCACGGATCGGGTCGAGGTAGGCGGTGGCCGACGAGCAGCGCGAGCCGCCGCGCGTGGTGGTCTGGTAGAAGCCGAAGCCTTCCTGCACGCCGCCGTTGAAATCGGGATTCGCCGGGAAGCCCGCCTGCGTCGCCGCATCGACGAACACCGCCGAGAGGGGATTGCGGTAGCGGTGGTCGCTGACGCCGAGCGGGCCGTCGCCGCCGTGCAGCGCATCCGTGCCGCGCTCGTTGCCTTCCGACTTGCGGAAGTAGGGCAGAACGTTGTTCCAATCCCATCCGGTGGCACCGAGTTCGGCCCATTCGTCGTAATCGCGGCGCTCGCCTCGGATGTAGCACATCGCGTTGATCGAGCTGCTGCCGCCGAGCACCTTGCCGCGCGGCCACCACAGCATGCGGCCGTCGAGGTTCGGCTCGGGCGCGGTGCTGTAATCCCAGTTCACGCCTTTCTTGCCGACCAGCTTCGCGAGGCCGGCGGGCATGTGCACGAAGGGATGCCAGTCGCGCGGACCGGCCTCCAGCAGCAGGACCTTGACCTTGGGATCGGCGCTGAGCCGGTTGGCGAGGACGCAGCCGGCGGAGCCGGCACCCACGATGATGTAGTCGAACACGTACCGACTGCCGCTGAAGCGATGGGCGATGCTGGTCCGCACGTCTAGAGTGAATGCTCTAGCTCGGCGGCTGGCGGCGACTCCGCTAAAGTACGGGGCATCCATTGCCACGGAGTGACGATGCAGGCCCAAGGCCCCCAGCGACTCCGCTGGTCCGATCTGAAGCAGGCGCTGGCCGACGTGCCGGCCCTCGCGCTGTCGTTCGGCTACTTCTTCTGCCTGCTGTGCGGCTACTTCATGCTGCGCTCGATCCGCGACGCCTTCGGGGCGACGGACGACGCCTCGGCCGTGTTCCCTCCGGCGATGATCGCCTTCTTCGCGGAGCGGGGCATCGCCCTCGGGACGTTGACGCTGCAGGTGCTGTTCACCGGCACCTTCGTGTCGATGCTGGTGCTGCAGCCCTTCTACGGCGCGCTGGTAAGCCGCTACCCGCGGCGGGTGTTCCTGCCCTTCGTCTATGGCCTGCTGGTGACCGCGCTCGGCGTGTTCTACCTGGCCTTCGCCAACGACGTGCCGGGCCGCGGCGCGGCCTTCTTCATCTTCCTCGCGGTCGTGAATCTCTTCGCCGTCACGGTGTTCTGGAGCTTCATGTCCGACATCTACAGCTCGGCGCAGTCGCGGCTGTTCTACGGCTTCATCGGCGTGGGCGGCACGCTCGGGGCCCTGGCCGGCCCGGCGCTGACCAAGCTGATCGTCAAGGACGTCGGCGTCGAGACGATCATGCTCATCAGCACCGGCTTCATGGGCCTGTGCCTCGCCTTCGTCATCGCGCTGGCGCCCTGGGCCCGGCGTCGCGAGGTGGAGCGGGGCGGCCCGCGCTTCGACGAGGCCATGGGCGGGCGCTTCCTCGAAGGCCTGCGCATCGTCGCGCGCGACCCCCTGATGCGCGGCATGGCGCTGGTGATGTTCTTCGGCGTCGCGGTGGGCACGCTGCTCTACAACGAGCAGGCCGCCGTGGCGCGCCAGATCGCCGACGACGAAGCCCGGACGGCCTTCTTCGCGACCATCGACCTCTGGATCAACGGCCTGACGCTGGCCATCCAGCTGTTCATCACGCCGTTCCTGCTCGCCCGCTTCGGCGTGGCGCCCCTGCTGCTGATCCCCGGCCTGGCCATCACCCTCGGCTTCGCCGTGCTCGCGGGTAACCCGCTGCCGATGCTGTTGATGGCGGTGCAGATCGCCACGCGCACTGGCGAGTTCGCGCTGGCCAAGCCGGCCCGCGAAACCATCTACACGCGCGTGGACGCGGAGACCCGCTACAAGGCCAAGGCCTTCATCGACACGGCGATCTACCGCGGCGGCGACTTCACCTTCGTCTGGGTGCACAAGGCCATCGCGTCCTTCGGCTCGTCGGTGGTGTTCCTGCTCGGCACCGGCATGGCGATGGCGCTGTTCCTGTCGGCCTGGGGCGTCGTGCGCGCGCAGAAGGCGCTGTCGAGGGGCTGATGCCGAAGGCGCCGGGCGCGCGCGGGGCTCAGCCCTTGCGCGCCGGCTTCGGCGACAGCCACATCACGACTTCGGCGCGGAAGGTCGGGTCGCCGCTGGCGTCGTGCACCTCCACTTGCACGGGCAGCTCGTAGCCCGCGCTGGCCGACACGATCGGAATGCGCGGCTGGGCGATGCCGGTCTGCGGGCCCATCGCCTTCTTCAGGTACTGCACCGTCATGCCCTTCGGGATCCAGCGCATGTCGGCGGGGATGGAGGCATCGGTCATCACGCCGGCGCAGAGCTCGGCGAGGTTGCACAGGGCGATCGCGTGGACGCTGCCGATGTGGTTCCGCATGCCGCGGCGGTGCGGGATGCGCGCCTCGCAGCGGCCCGGCTCCAGCGCGACGAAGGTGGGATGGATCGTGCCGAAGTACGGCGCCTTGAAGCACACTGCGCGTGAGAACAGCCAGCGTCCCAGCGGCAGGCGCTCGAAGCGGCGGTACAGGGCGAGGAGGGGCGTGGTCGTGCTCATCGGTGGCTCACGGTCGGTGGCGCGCAGGGTGTCGGATAGCAGAACGGCGGGCCGAGGCCCGCCGTTCCATGGTGACGCGACGCGAGGCGCTCAGGCCGCGCGACGGGTGTCGCCGGACTTGGCGCCGCGGTACAGCGACGCGGCGACGAGGTCCTCGTGGTCGAAATCGTCCACGCTGATCGCGTCCCAGGTGAGGCGGCGCAGCTCTTCGAGCTGGGCGCGCTCCTCGCCGGTGATCAGGCCCTTCTGCACGGCCTCGGCGAGCTGGGCGGCGTAATCCAGCGCGGCGATCTCGCCGCCCTTCACCGCCTTCATGAACTTGCGCTCCACCGGCTCGGCGAGGATCACCTTGGCCAGCGCCGCGTTGACGCGGCCGGCCGGGTTGTTCTCGCAGGGCGTCAGGAACACGCCGCTCACCAGACGGTCGCGGGCGTCGGAGGGCGACATCAGCAGCGCCGCGGCACGGCGGCCGAGGCGGTCGCTCGGGGCCTGCGCACGACGGCCGAACGGGAACACCAGCAGCCACAGCAGCCAGCCGACCGGACGGATCGGGTAGTTGCGCAGCGCGCCGGACAGCGCGTTCTCGATCTTGAACACGCTGTCGTGGAAGGCCCAGGCCAGCAGCGGCTGTTCGGAGGCCGGACGGCCCTCGTCCTCGTAGCGCTTCAGCATCGCGCTGGCGATGTAGAGCTGCGAGAGCACGTCGCCGAGGCGGCCCGACAGCTTTTCCTTGAACTTCAGCTTGCCGCCCAGCGTCAGCATCGACGTGTCGGCGACCAGCGCGAGGTTCGCGGAATAGCGGTTGAGGCGGCGGTAGAAGCGCTTGGTGTAGTCGTCGCCCGGCGCCGAGCCGAAGGCGGCGAAGGTCATGCCCATCCACAGGCTGCGGACGGCATTGCTGATGGCGAAGCCGATGTGGCCGAACAGGTTGGTGTCGAACTCGCGCAGGCGCACGACCGGGTCCGGATGCGTGGCGGCCTGCATTTCCTTCAGCACCCACGGATGGCAGCGGATGGCGCCCTGGCCGAAGATCATCAGCGAGCGCGTCATGATGTTCGCGCCTTCCACCGTGATCGAGATCGGGGCGGCCTGCCAGCCGCGGCCGAGGTAGTTCGATGGGCCGAGGATGACGCCCTTGCCGCCGTGGACGTCCATCGCGTCCTTGCCGACTTCTCGGGCCATTTCGGTGGCGTGGTACTTGGCGATGGCCGAGGGCACCGCCGGCTTTTCGCCGCGGTCGACGGCGGCGGCGGTGGCCTGCGACAGCGCGGCGGCGGCGTAGGTGTTGCCGGCGATGCGGGCCAGCGCTTCCTCGACGCCCTCGAAGCGGCCGATGGACAGGCCGAACTGCTTGCGGATGCGCGAGTAGGCGCCGGTCGCCGCGGCGGCGAGCTTGGCCGCGCCACTCGAAGTGGAGGGCAGGGTGATGGCGCGGCCCACCGAGAGGCACTCGACCAGCATGCGCCAGCCGTGGCCGATGTACTCCTCGCCACCGATCAGCTGCGACAGCGGGAGGAACATTTCCTTGCCGTGCAGCGGGCCGTTCATGAAGGTGCAGTTGAGCGGGAAGTGGCGGCGGCCGACGCTCAGGCCCGGCGTCTCGCGCGGGATCAGCGCGAGCGTGATGCCGCGGTCGGCGTCATCGCCGAGCAGCTTGTTCGGGTCGTACAGGCGGAAGGCCAGGCCGATCACCGTCGCCACCGGGGCCAACGTGATGTAGCGCTTGTCGAAGGTGAGCTTGACGCCGAGCACCTTGGCGCCGTTCCAGTCGCCTTCGCAGACGATGCCGAAGTCCGGCAGCGAGGTGGCGTCGGAGCCGGCCGTCGGGCCGGTCAGCGCGAAGCAGGGGATCTCGCGGCCATCCGCGAGGCGCGGCAGGTAGTGGCGCTTCTGGTCTTCGGTGCCGTAGTGCAGCAGCAATTCCGCCGGGCCGAGCGAGTTTGGCACGCCGACGGTCGAGCTCAGCGTGGCCGAGATCGAGGCCAGCTTCTGGATCACCTTGTGGTGGGCCAGTGCGGAGAAGCCGAGGCCGCCGTACTCCTTCGGAATGATCATCCCGAAGAACTTGTTCTTCTTCAGGTATTCCCACACCTGCGGCTCGAGGTCCGCGTGGACGTGCGTGGTTTCCCAGTCGTTCGTCATCTTGCAGACCTCCTCGACCGGGCCGTCGAGGAAGGCTTGCTCCTCGGCGGTCAGCGTGGGCTTCGGCTGCGACAGCAGCTCGTTCCACTTCGGCGCGCCGGAGAACAGCTCGCCCTCGAAGCCAACGGTGCCGGCTTCCAGCGCGGTCTTCTCGGTCTCCGAGAGGGGCGGCAGGATCTTGGTGTAGAACTTCAGCAGCGGCGCGGTGATCAGGTTCTGGCGGATCGGCGTGATCAGCAGCGGCAGCGCGACGACCGCCAGCAGCGAACCGGCGACGATGGTCGCGATCGGCGCCACGCCGGTGAGGCCGACCAGCACGAGGCCGGCGCCGGCGACGGCGGTGAATACCGCCAGCGACCAGCGGTGATACGCCGCGATGGCGACCACCAGCAGAAGGACGAGGAAGGGCAACACAGCGGTCATGGCTCAGGCTCCGCGGAGGGTCTGGAAGGATCCCGCGTGGGGGCGGGCGAAAGGAATTCGATGACGGCCCGGGTGAAGGCGTCGTTGTCGTCGCCGGCCACCATATGCGTGGCCTCCGGCAGGTGCACGTGTTCGGCGTGCGGCACGAGATCGAGGAAATGCGCGACCGTCTCTTTCGAGACGAGGTCGCTGCGCCCGCCGCTCACCAGCAGCACGGGCACGTCGATGCCGCGCGCGGCATCGGCGAGTTCGTCCTGATGCTTGGCGGAATCGGCGAGGTCGTGAAGCAGGCGCGGGTCCCAGTGCCAGCGCAGGCGGCCGTCGTCGCCGCGCACGAGCAGGTGGGCGAGGTCGGCGGAGGATTTGCGCTCGCGACGATGCGGCAGGTACGCCGCGATCTCGCTCGCCGCGTGCTCGTGGTCGTCGAAGCCGTCCGGATGCGCGCCCATGAAGGCGAGGATGCGCTGCATTCCGGCGATTTCCCACTTCGGCGTGACGTCGACCAGAACCAGGCCGGCGAACCCGGCACCCCGCGACTGCGCGGCGAGGCCCACGAGGCCGCCCATCGAGGCGCCGACCAGCACCGGCGGCTTCGCCAGCGTTGAGCGCACGGCGAGGGCGTCATCGATGAACTGCTCGACGTCGTAACGCTCGTCCGCGGCATTGCGCCCGGACTGGCCATGGCCGCGCAGGTCGTAGGCCGCACTGGCGATGCCGGCCTGGCCCAGCGCGAGCATCGAGCGCGTCCACGCCTGGCGCGTCTGGCCGAAGCCGTGGGCGAACAGCACGCCGATGTCCGCACCCAGCGGACCGGC
The DNA here is from genome assembly GCF_027531545.1 of Silanimonas sp. Taxonomy (GTDB): domain Bacteria; phylum Pseudomonadota; class Gammaproteobacteria; order Xanthomonadales; family Xanthomonadaceae; genus Silanimonas. Next base: position 157,709 of record NZ_JAPZSC010000016.1, read on the forward strand.
GGCGCTGGCGGCCAGCGGCACGCCGCCCGATCCCGTCCATTCGAACGAGGCTAGGGAAGCGGGCAGGGGTGCGGCGGAAACCATACGGCCGAGTATGGGTGGCGTTTTTCGCGCTTGTCAATACGTATGCGTATGGTGAAAGCGCGCCCGACACATTATTGTGTCGCTTCCATTGCCGTGAATGCCGCCCGCCCGCTGCCCATGCCCGCCGCCGCCAAGACCGAACGACCGATGCGTCTCTCCGCCGAAGACTGGGCCAATGCCGCCCTTGACGTCATCGCGGACGACGGCGTGGCCGCGGTCGCCGTGGAGCCCCTGGCGCGCCGCCTCGGCGTGACGAAGGGCAGTTTCTACTGGCATTTCCCCTCGCGCGAGGCGCTGCTCGCCGCCGCCCTCGAGCGCTGGGAGGCCATGGAGCAGGAGACCGTCTTCGGCAAGCTCGAGGCCTTCCCCGAGCCGCGCGAGCGCCTCAAGGCGCTGTTCCAGCTCGTCGCGCACGAGTTGAAGCCGCACAAGATCTACAGCGAGCTGCTGAAGGCGCTCGACCATCCGGTCGTGCAGCCGGTGCTGGCACGCGTGTCGCAGCGGCGCATGGACTACCTCGCCGCCAGCTTCCGCCAGGCCGGAATGCCGCGGCTCGAGGCCATCAACCGTGCGCGCCTGACCTACGCCGCCTACGTCGGCTTCCTGCAGCTGTCCCTGCAGCTCGGCCAGCCGCGCCTGAACCACGATGAGTTCGAGGCCTACGTCACCCACGTGATGGACGTGCTGATTCCGTGACCCTCCGCGTCCAGCTCGTCGAGGCCCTGAAGCGCGTGCTGAAGGCGCAGGGGCTGACCTACGCGAACCTCGCCGAGCGCATCGGCATGTCCGAGGCCTCGGTGAAGCGGATGTTCTCCGAGCAGTCGATCCGGCTCGAACGCCTCGAGCAGATCTGCGAGGCGCTCGACATGGGCCTCGCCGAACTCGCCGCCGAAGCGGAGCAGCGCCGGCCGGCCTTGGCCGAGTTGTCCGAGGCGCAGGAGCAGGCCCTGGTCGATGACCCGCTGCTGATGCTGGCGCTGTACCTCGCCGTGAACCGCTGGACACAGGACGAGGTGCTGGCGAACTACCAGATCAGCCTCCCGGACTGGATCGGGCGGCTGGTGAAGCTGGACCGCCTTGGCATCATCGAATTGCTGCCCGGCAACCGGGCCCGGGTACTGACCGCCCGGAACTTCCGCTGGCGGACCGACGGCCCCATGCAGCGCTTCTTCCAGCAGCGCCTGCTGCCGGAGTTCTTCAAGAGCCGCTTCGCCGGTGGCGAGGAGACCCTGCTGCTGCTCTCGGGCATGGTCTCCCGGCGCTCGGCCGCGACCATCCGCGAAAAGCTCCGGGAGGCCGCCGGCCAGTTCGATCTCATGCTGGCGCAAGACGCCCACCTTCCCGCTGCGGAGCGGGTGGGCGTGAGCCTGGTGCTGGCCCAGCGGCCCTGGAGCCTGGGCCTGTTCGACCCCCTGCGGAAAGCCTCGGCGGACCCCGCCCCGACGCTATAGAATACGTATGCATTGAGGCGGGTCCCGGTCGCTGGCCGGTGGCGAGCGTCACGGGAGTGGTCCCGGCCTCCGACGATTTCCCTTCCGGAGTTCTCCCGATGAGCAGCAGCTCGCCGAGCCGTTTCGCGGCCCTCAATGATTGGGTCGCGTCCGTCGCCGCCCTCACCACGCCTGACCGCATCCACTGGTGCGATGGCTCCGAGGCCGAGGACGCCGCGCTCAAGGCCGCGATGCTTGCCGACGGCACCCTGCATGCGCTGAATGCGGAAACGCATCCGGGCTGCACGCTGCACCGCTCGCACCCCGGCGACGTGGCCCGCGTCGAGCACCTCACCTTCGTCTGCACCTCCGAGAAGGACGACGCCGGTCCGAACAACCACTGGATGTCGCCCGCCGACGGCCACGCGAAGATGGACGCGCTGTTCGCCGGCTGCATGAAGGGCCGCACGCTTTACGTGATTCCCTACTGCATGGGCCCGATCGACTCGCCGCTGTCGCGCTGCGGCGTCGAGATCACCGACTCGCCCTACGTCGTCGCCAACATGCGGATCATGACGCGCATGGGCTCGGCGGCCCTGGCGCGCATCGAGCGCGAAGGCTCGTTCGTGCGCGGCCTGCATTCCACCGGCGAACTCGACCCGGATCGCCGCTTCATCATGCATTTCCCCGAAGAGCTGGCGATCAAGAGCTACGGCTCGGGCTACGGCGGCAACGCCCTGCTCGGCAAGAAGTGCCACGCATTGCGCATCGCCAGCTACCAGGCGCGCACCGAGGGCTGGCTCGCCGAGCACATGCTGATCGTCGGCATCGAGAATCCGCAGGGCGAGACGCACTACGTCGCCGCGGCCTTCCCGAGTGCCTGCGGCAAGACCAACCTCGCCATGCTGATCCCGCCGCAGGGCTACCGCGAGAAGGGTTGGAAGGTCTGGACGGTCGGCGACGACATCTGCTGGATGCGTCCCGGCGCCGACGGTCGCCTCTACGCCATCAACCCGGAAGCCGGCTATTTCGGCGTCGCCCCGGGCACCGGCGCGAAGAGCAATCCGAACGCGCTGGCCATGCTGGACCGCGATGCCATCTTCACGAATGTGGGCGTGACGGCCGACAACCAGCCTTGGTGGGAAGGCCTCGACACCGGCACGCCGGTGACGGATTGGAAGGGTCAGCCCTTCGATGCCGCCAAGGGCCCCGCCGCGCACGCGAACGCGCGCTTCACCGTGTCGGCCAAGCAGTGCCCGTCGTACTCGCCGAAGGCCGAAGACCCGCAGGGCGTGCCGATCTCGGCGATCGTCTTCGGTGGTCGCCGTGCCTCGCTGGTGCCGCTGGTGTTCGAAGCCCGCGACTGGACGCACGGCGTGCTCGTCGGCGCCGGCATGGCCTCGGAAACGACCGCGGCGGCCACGGGCGCGGTGGGCGTCGTGCGCCGCGACTCGATGGCGATGAAGCCCTTCTGCGGCTACAACTTCGCCGACTATTTCAGCCACTGGCTCAGCTTCGGCGCGAAGGCCGACAAGCTGCCGAAGGTCTTCCACGTCAACTGGTTCCGCAAGGGCAGCGACGGCAAGTTCCTGTGGCCGGGCTTCGGCGACAACCTGCGTGTGCTCGAGTGGATGCTGAAGCGCTGCGAGGGCAAGGCGTCGGCGGTCGAGACGCCGGTGGGCCTGTTCCCGAAGCGCGAGGACCTGAACCTCGATGGCCTGAAGCTCAGCGACGAGGCGCGCGACGTGCTGTTCGGCTACGACCGCGACGGCTGGAAGGCCGAGATGGCCTCGATCGGCGAATACCTCGCCGAATTCGGTCCGCGCCTGCCTGCGGCCCTCGAAGCCGAGCGTCAGCGCGTGGCCGCCGCCCTCGAGGCTGAAGCCAAGAAGGCCGCGGCCTGAGGTCGCGGTATCGGCGGCGCGTGTTTCGAGCGCCGCCCGTTCTGCTCAAGGCCTTCATCGCTTCGGCTTAAGCTGGAGTGATGAAGGCCTTTTTCTGCCCGACGTTCGAGCTGCCGCTGCCGGAAGGCCACGCCTTCCCGATGGCGAAGTACCGCCGCCTTTACGAGCGCGTGCGCGAGCACGCCGAGCGCTGGGGCGTGACCTTGCACGAGCCGGTGTCCGCCAGCGACGAGGCGCTGCGCCGCGTCCACTGCCCCGACTACATCGAGCGCGTGCGGGGCGGCACCTTGAGCCCGCAGGAGCAGCGGCGCATCGGCTTCCCGTGGTCCGACGCGATGGCGAAGCGTGCGCGACGCACCGTGGGCGGCACGATCGCGGCGCTCGACGCGGCGCTTCGCGGCGACGGCGTCGCCGTGAACCTCGCCGGCGGTACGCACCATGCGGCCTTCGACCGCGGCGGCGGCTACTGCATCTTCAACGATGCGGTCGTGGCCGCGCGGCACGTGCAGGCCGAGGGCCTCGCGCAGAGGCTGCTGATCGTCGATCTCGATGTGCACCACGGCAACGGCACGGCCGAGCTGGTCGCTGGCGACGACACGCTGTTCGCCTTCTCGATGCATGACGCGAAGAACTACCCGGCGATCAAGCCGGCCTCCGACCTTGACGTGCCGCTGCCACCGGGCACCGACGACGCGCGCTACCTCGACCTGCTGGCTGCGCACCTGCCGAGGGCTGTCGACGCGGCGCGCCCCGAGGCGGTGATCTACCTCGCCGGTGCCGACCCCTTTGTCGGCGATCGGCTCGGCCAGTTGGCGCTCACCAAAGCCGGCCTCGCCCAGCGCGACCGTGCCGTATTCGAGGCCTGCCGTCGCCACGGCCTGCCGCTTTCGGTCGCGATGGCCGGCGGCTATGCCCCCGATGTCGACGACATCGTCGACATCCACGCCGAGACCGTGCGCTTGGCAGCGCGCGCCGCGTGTGCTGCGATAGCCGCATGCGCTGCCACGTCCTGACAAGCGCCTGCCTCGCCCTCCTCGGCCTGTCGGCCGAAGCCTCGGTGGTGCGCGTCGCGGAGGAGCGGCCCTTGGCCGTCGGCCAGGCGCTCCATCTGCGCGTGGAGGCCGGCTCGCTCGAGGTGCGCCCCGGGGAGGCCGGGAAGGTGGGCCTGGACGCCACGCTGGCGCCGGGCCAGCGCGTGGTCTGGCGCGAGTCGGTGGACCGCCGCGTGCTCATCGTCGACGACCCGGAGCGCCTCTCGCCGCGACGGTCCGAGCTCCGCGTCGCCGTCCCGGCTGGTGCCCCCCTCGTCATCCATCTTGGTGCCGCCTCGCTTGACCTCCAGGGTGCGGAAGCGCCACGCCTCGTGGTCCGCGGCGGGTCGGGAGCCCGCATTGCCGGTACGTTCGATGCTGCGGACGTCCGGGTCGACGGCGCGCTCGACCTGCAGCTCGAGGGCCCCACCGGCGATGTCCGGGCGGAGGGCCGCGAGGTCGAGGTCGTGTCGCGGGGGGCCATCGGCTCGGTCGCCGTCGACGCGCTGGGCGGGCCGTCCACACTCGCGCTGGATAGCCCGCGCCGTGTCCGCGCGACCTCGGTGTCCGGGCCGATCACGCTCCGTCTCGGGTCGGCGTCGGGCGCCGACGTCGTTCTGGAGAGCCTCTCCGGCGATCTTCGCGTCGATCTCGTCGGAGCGTGGCCTCGCGCCATCGTCCCGCAGTTGGCGACCGGTGACCTGAGCCTGCCTGTGGTGGAGACTCCGCGCGTTGCTGCCGGTGCCGCGGTGGGCGAGGGGGGTAGACTCGTCTTGCGAAGCTTCTCCGGCGATGCCCGGGTGGAAGGCGTCGCTCCGCCCGCCGGTGAACCGGCTCCGGTGCCGGGCCGGAATTGATGCGATGCAGCAGCAATCGCCGCGAAACGGCGCTCTTCATCTGGGCGCCCGCCCTCGCTCTCAGCGGATTTGCATAACGTAAACATTGCGTTATGCTCGGGAAGTCGCGGAACGCCCCCTCGGTACCGTCGGCATATCACTGGATTCCCGAATCCGCTCAAACGTTGGAGACAAACTCAATGTCGGACATCAAGCAGCTGTCGCGTGCAATTCGCTTTGCACTCTTCGCTGGCGCCACCCTGGCCGTCGCGCCCGCCTTCTCGCAAACCGCGGACTCGGCGGAGTCGTCCTCCGAGGAAACGCAGCGCCTCGACGTGGTCCAGGTCACCGGTACCCGCCTTTCCTCGCCTGGCATCGTCGCCAGCAGCCCGATCACGGAAGTGACCGCCGAGGAGCTTGAGATCAAGCAGGTCGTCGCGATCGAGGACTTCCTCCGCGAGCTGCCGGCCCTTGTGCCCGCCATCGGCCCGGGCACCAACAACGGCAGCGGCGGTGGTGCCACCATCGACCTGCGCGGCCTCGGCGCGAACCGCACCCTGGTGCTGGTCAACGGCCGCCGCCTGACCCCGTTCGACCTGGCTGGCGTGGTCGACACCAACGCGATCCCGGTCGCCCTGATCGAGCGCGTCGAGATCATCTCGGGCGGCGCCTCGGCCGTGTATGGCGCCGACGCCGTTTCGGGTGTCGTCAACTTCATCCTGAAGCGTGACTACGAAGGTGCGGAGATCTCCGCCCAGTGGGGCCAGTCGGCCGATAAGGACGGCGATCGCCAGCGTATCGACGTCACCGTCGGCGGCAACTTCGCCGAAGGCCGCGGCAACGCGGTACTGAGCGTCGGCCACACGGATACCGACGAAGTGCTTCAGGGCAACCGCCCGTTCGGCCTGCGTGCGCTCTCGTCGGTCACGGGCAGCCCGCAGGGTTCGGGCACCGGCGTGCCGGTCACCGAGCTGACCCTCGGCGGCCTGTGCCCGGACGGCGCCTTCCGCGCCACCTGCAACAACGCCTTCAACTTCAACCCGCCGAACCTCTTCCAGACCCCGCTGAACCGCCTGCAGGCCACGGGTCTCGCCAGCTTCCTGATCAATGACGATCACGAAGCCTACGCCGAGATCATGTACGTCCGCAGCGACGTATTCACCCAGCTGGCGTCTTCGGGCACGTTCTTCAACAACTACCGCGTGCCGGTCGGCAACCCCTACCTGCCTGCCGCCGCCCGCCAGCAGCTCTGCACCATTGCGGGCGTCGCCGCTGCCGATTGCGTGGTTGGCAACCCCACGGAAGCCACGGTCTCGCTCGGCCGCCGCTTCACCGAGCTTGGCCCGCGTCTCAACAGCTTCGAGAACAAGCTGTTCCAGGGCACCGTCGGCGTGAAGGGTTACGTGTTCGACACCTGGCGCTACGACGCGTACTACTCGTTCGGCGAAGCCGACCAGCTGCAGTCGCGCGTGAACTGGGGCTCCAACTCGCGCGTCCAGCAGGCGCTGCGTGCGCTCAGCACCACGGCCTGCACCGACGCCCGCAACGGCTGCGTGCCGCTCAACGTGTTCGGCCCCGAGGGCTCGATCACGCCGGCGATGCTGCGCTTCATCAACCTCGACTCGCTGCTGCAGCAGACGGTCACGCAGGACGTGCTCGCCGGTTCGCTGGTTGGCGACCTTGGTGACGCCATCATGAGCCCGTGGGCGACCTTCCCGATCAATGTCGCCGTGGGTGCCGAGCACCGCTCGGTGACGGCCGGCACGAAGTCGGACCAGGCCTCGCAGATCCAGGGTGAAGTGCTCGGCACCGGCGCCCCGACCCCGGACCGCCGCGGCGGCTTCGAGCTGACGGAAGGCTACTTCGAGCTGATCGCCCCGATCGTCAACGACGCGGCTTGGGCCTACTCGCTGTCGTTCGAGGGTGGCTTCCGCCGCAGCACCTTCGAAACCGCGGGCAACTCCACCTCGTACAACACCTACAAGTACGGCGGCGAGTGGACCCCGGTCGAGGGCATCCGTTTCCGCGCCCTGCAGCAGCGCGCCACCCGCGCCCCGAACGTGGGCGAGCTGTTCAACCCGCAGGTCACCGGCCTCAGCAACCTGGCCGTCGACCCCTGCGGCGGCGCCACCCCGACCGCCTCGCGCGAACGCTGCCTCGCGACCGGCGTTCCGGCCGCGGCGTACGGCTCGCTGCCGCAGCCGTCGGCGGGTCAGGTCAACGTCCTGACGGGCGGCAACCCGAACCTCGGTCCGGAAATCGCCGACACCCGCACCATCGGCATCGTGTGGACCCCGTCGTTCGTCGAGAACCTGGCGATCACGCTCGACCACTACGACATCGAAGTGACCGGCGCCGTCTCCAGCCCCTCGGTCAACGACATCCTCACGGGCTGCTACACCAACGGTAACGCCGCCGACTGCGCCCTGATCGGCCGCAACCCGCTGAACGGCACGTTCAACGGCACGGAGGCGCGTGGCATCGCGCTGGTCTCGTCGAACCTGGGCGTCATCCAGACCGACGGTATCGACCTCGGTGTCACCTACCTGTGGGACCTCGGCGACTTCGGCCGCTTGGACTTCGGTCTGAACGCCACCAAGGTCAACGACTGGTTCTTCCAGGCCACCCCGACCTCGGTCAACCGCGACTGCAAGGGCTACTACAGCGTCGCGTGCAACAACGCGGCGAGCAACGGGGCGGGCATCGTGCATGACTTCAAGGCGAACTTCCGCACCACGTGGGTCTACAGCGACTTCTCGGTCAGCGCCAACATCCGCCACCTCGGCAGCATCACCGAGGAGCCGGGTGGCACGGCCTTCCTGCCGGCCTACTCGAGCATCGGGTCGTTCAACTACCTCGACCTCGGCGCTTCGTGGCAGGCCACCGACCAGATCCGTCTGAACCTGTCGATCGCCAATGTGACCGACCGCCAGCCGCCGATCGTGGGCAACACCATTGGCAACACCGGTGTGAACAGCGGCAACACGTTCCCGCAGTACTACGACACCATCGGCCGTTACTACACCTTCGGTGCGACGGTGAAGTTCTGACCTAGGGCACATCGGTCACCCGCTCCCTCCGGCATCATGTCGGGGGGCATCGGGCCCGCAACCTGATGGATTCGTGCCCGCGACCCGTTCGCGGGCACTTTTTTTTGGAGGTCGTGACAATGCGTAACCTGTGCTTCGCGGGTCTGCTGTCGGCGGGCCTTCTGTTGGGCGCGCCGGTGTCGGCGGCGGAGGCCGCCGCGGTGCCCGCACCCGCCGCGCTGAGCTTCTGCTACGAGGCCAAGCGGGACTCCCATTGGCTCGGGCCGGACGGCCGGGGCGAGGCCATCGCCCGGATGCGTTCGGTCGCCGAGGCCTTGGACGTCCGTTTCGATTTCGTCGCGATGGCTGCCTCGGACTGCCAACTCGCCGTCGCCAACGGCCGGCATGACGGCATGCTCGGCGTGCCGTTCGACGAGACCGTCGCCTGGGTCGGGGCGTTTCCGCCGGAGGCGTCCGAAAGCGGACGCCGTGCGCTGTTCGTCGAAGGCGTGGCCTTGGTCCGCGAGCGCGATGTCGTGCAGGGCGGAACAGTGGCTGAGGTGCTCCGCAATCTGCGCAGCCCGATCGCGGCCGTTCCCGGTTCGGAGGCAGCGAGGGAACTCCGTTCGCTGGGCCTGCGGATCGACGACCGGACGCGGAACCCGCGGGGCTTGCTTGACCGCGTGCTGCGGAGTCCCGTCGAGGCTGCGGCGATGAGCTACGGCGACGCGGCTTTCCGTCTCGCTGCCGACCAAGCGCTGTCCGCACGGCTCGAGCTCATGCCGCAGCTGCTCACGCGGCGCGCCCACCACGTCCAGTTTTCGGCACAGCGCGTGGCGCAGGATCCGGCCCTCGTCGAGTCGGTGTGGGAGGCACTTGCGTCGCCCGCGCCCGCCGACAATGCTGGCGGCTGATCGCCGGCCCCAAGTGCTGGCAACCTCCCCCGCGGCCTTCGATCCTAGGAGTTCCTATGCGTCGCCTCCTTCTCGCCGTACTTGCGGCGTTCCTGTGCAGCCCTCTCCTCGCGGGCGCTCCCGTTGGGGAGTCCGGGTCTCCCGATGTCGGTGAGGACGCGCTCGACGCCGTCGACGTCGAGGATTACCTCGCGCAGCGTCGCGAGATCATGCTGCAGGTGAACGCGGGCGATCTCGGCCGCCTGTCCCGCGCCCGGCGCAACGAGCTCGAGGATTCGTGGTCGACCTTGCGTCGGCTGCTGGATGGCAAGCGATCCATCGCCGACCTCTCCACGCCGCAGCGCATCGAGTTCTTCAACGCCCAGTCGACGTTCACCGCGATCATCGAGCGTCAGCGCGAGAACGGCTTGATCTGCCGCGACGACGCGCCCACCGGATCGCGCATCCCCCAAGTGGTTTGCGAGCGGGTGAGGGACCGCGAGGCTCGGCGCGGCCGTGCGCGCGAGGCGGTCGATCGCCTGCAGGCTCCGACCTGCGTCCAAGTCAACGGCGTGGGGAACTGCTGACCCCGTAGTTCGCATCGCGTGGCCCGCGGGCCGCGCGGGCGATCAGAGATCTTGCTGGTAGCGGACGTAGGGCACGCGGCCCTCTTGGCGTTCGTCGGCCTTGGCGCGTGGCGCGACCGGGTTCTCCCCGGTGCTCATCAGGTTCTGTGCGCCAACGGTCAGGCGGCCGGACCACGGCGTGCGCCAGGTCAGGCCGAGACCGAGCGTGCCGTAGCTTTCGGTTTCTCCTGGAACGCGGACGACACGGCCGACCACTTCGCCGCCGATCGCGCCGTAGCCGCCGCCCACGCTCAGCGTGCGGCTGTTCCAGCGTGGCGCGACGCCGCCGAGCAGCATGCTGTTGGCCGGCAGCAGGCGCGCGCGGGCGACGCTGCCGCCGAGGCGGATCCAGCCCTGCTCGCCGATCTTGAGATCACCGACGATGCCGAGGTCGTTCTGTTCGAAGCCCACGCTCGGCAGGCCGGCGAGCGGCGCGAGTTCCGGCGTAGCGAGGGAGAGCGAGGTGCCCGGAAGCAGGCTGTCCGTGCTGCTGCGGCGGATCGAGCTGAAGCCCGTCCAGTCGCTGCGGCCGATACGGGTGCCGAGCTGGGCAGTGATCAGCCCTTGGGTCGGGGCCGCGGGGCGCGCCAACTGGGTGACCAGGCAATGATCGTCGAGGGTGCCGGCGTCGCCGCCACGGTCGCCGGCGTCGCCGCACAGCAGCCCATAACGCGGCTCGGCGCTCGCCGACAGGCCGGCCGTCAGGCTGCCTTCGCGTCGCGACCAGCGCGTGCCCAGCGAGGCTGCGGCGCTGTCATGGCCCGGCAGGGTCGACGTGTCGATCCAGAGCACGGCTTGCAGTTCGCCACTGTCGCGGTTCCAGACCGGGACTGGCATCGACGACGGGTCCATCGAGGTTGCGGCGGGCGGCGTCGGCACCGCTTCGACCGCCTGTGCCGCGGCGCCTGCGCTGGGGAGCGCAAGGGCGGCGGCAAGAGCGATGGCGAGAGCAGTGCGCATGCGAGGATCGGACTGTCGACCGGGCAAGGAGTTCCCGGCCGTGCAGGGTATCACTTTACGCACTTTTAACAACAGTGCCGCCGTCGATGGTTCGGGGTGCGGGGCGCCGGAACGCCCCGCGGGCCCTGCCTACTGCAGGCCCTTCGGGCCGCTGACGTTCGCCTGGGCCTGGGGTGTGAACAGCGCGCTGATCGCGTCCTTCGCCAGCCGGTACTCCCTGCCGCAGAACTCGCAGTGGATCTGCGCCTCACCGCTCTCGGCGGCGGCCAGGGCCTCGGTTTCCCCGAGGCCGCGCAGCATGTCCTCCACCCGGGCCTGTGAGCAGGAGCAGGCGAAGCGCAGGGGCTGATCCGACAGGAGCCTTACGCCGTCCTCGTGGAACAGGCGCCAGAGCAGGTCGGTGTCGGGGCCGGCCAGCAACTCGGCCGTGCCGAGGGTGCCGAACAGCGCCTCGACGCGGGCCCAGCCGTCGCCCTCGCGATCGGCATCGGGGAGCAGCTGCAGCAGCAGGCCCGCCGCACGCGACCCGTCGGCGGCCAGCAGCAGGGCCGTGGGCAACTGCTCGGATTGGCGGAAGTAGGCGGTCAGCGCTTCCGACAGGGTGTCCTCCTGCAGCCCGACGAGGCCCTGGTAGCGCTGCACCTCGCGCTGGCCGGGCGGCAGGGTTTCGATGGTGATGGCCAGCATCGAGCCCTCGCCGAAATCACGCGGGCCGAGCACGGCCGGCAGGTCGCCCTCGTGGCGGGCGAGGCCGCGCAGCGTGCCCTGCGAAGTGCACTCCGCGAACAGGGTGCGCAGGGCGCCGGTGCCGCGCAGCTGCAGGCTCAGACGGCCATCGACCTTGACGTGCCCGCAGAACAGCGCGGCGGCGGCGGCGGCCTCGCCGAGCAGGTGGGCGACGGCCTCCGGGTACTCGGCGCGCGCGCGGATCTCCTGCCAGGTGGCGTCGAGGCTGACCAGCACGCCGCGGACGCCGGTGTCTTCGATCAGGAAACGGGTGAGGGTGTCGGGATTCGCCATCGGTGCATGGACAGCGCGGCGTCGGGACGCCACGCTTCGCGCTCGGTCGGATTCGGGGATGCGAATGGTAGCGCGGGGGCGGCGATGAGGCGGAACGCGCGACGCGGCGCACGTCCGGGGTGGCGCGTCTGGCTGTTCCGGATCGCGTGGGGCGTGCCGCTGCTGTTCGTCGCGGTAACGGCGCTTCAAGTGGTCGCCTTGCGGGTGATCGACCCGCCGACCAGCGCCTTCATGCTCGACCGCCAGTGGCAGGCCTTCGGGAACGACGAGGCCGGCTTCACCTTGCAGTACGACTGGGTGGACTGGGACGCGCTCTCGCCCGAGCTACCGATCGCCCTGGTGGCGGCGGAGGACCAGCAGTTCCCGTCGCATGCCGGCTTCGACCTGGCGGCGATCGACAAAGCGCTGGAAAACAATGCACGCGGGCGCCCGGTGCGCGGTGCCAGCACCATCAGCCAGCAGGTGGCGAAGAACCTGTTCCTCTGGGACGGGCGAAGCTGGCTGCGCAAGGGGCTGGAGGCCTGGTACACGGTGCTCATCGAGCTGTTCTGGCCGAAGCAGCGCATCCTCGAGGTGTACGCGAACATCGCCGAATTCGGCGATGGCGTGTACGGCGCGGAAGCCGCCGCGCAGGCCTATTTCGGCAAGCCGGCGAAGCGCCTGAATGCCGCCGAGAGCGCTCGGCTCGCCGCCGTGCTGCCCAGCCCGAAGCGCTACAGCGTGCGGGCGCCGGGCCCCTACGTGCAGCGCCGTGCGGCGTGGATCGGCCGGCAGGCGCGCAACCTCGACGGGCCGCACTACCTCGCGGCCTGCTGCGGCGTGCCCGGCGTCGACCCCGCTAAGCTGGAGCGATGATGCCGACCGTCGATCTCGTCCTGCTGGTCGCCGCCCACAACGAAGAGGCGGCGCTGCCGGCCATGCACCCGCGCCTGCTCGGGGTGGCGGAAGCGCTGGGGCCGGGCGTGCGCGTGATGTACGTCGATGATGGCAGCCGTGACGGGACATGGGCCCTGCTGTCGGACTTCGTCACCGCTTGCCCCGAGCGCGTTGGCGCCCTGCGGCTGTCGCGCAATTTCGGCAAGGAGCTGGCCCTCACCGCCGGCCTCGACCACGTGCCGCCGGGTGCGGCCGTGGTGGTGCTGGATGCGGATGGCCAGGACCCACCGGAGCTCGTGCCGGCCATGGTCGCGCGTTGGCGGGCCGGTGCCGAGGTGGTGTTTGGGCGGCGCTCCGAGCGCCACGGCGAGCCATGGCTGAAGCGGGCCACCGCCGCCGCGTTCTACCGCGTGATCAACGCGCTGTCGGACACGCCGATCCCGCGCGACACCGGCGACTTCCGCCTGATCGGCCCGCGCGCCGTCGAGGCCCTGCGTGGCCTGCGCGAACGCCAGCGCTTCATGAAGGGCTTGTTCGCCTGGGTCGGTTTCCGCGCCGAGCCCTTCGACTACGAACGTGCGCCGCGCGTCGCCGGCGCCAGCAAGTTCAACTACTGGCGGCTGTGGAACCTCGCGCTCGAGGGGATCACCGGCTTCTCGACGGTGCCGCTGCGCGCCGCGACCTATATCGGGCTGGCCAGTTCTCTGGCCGCCTTCGCCTTCGGCGTATGGATCGTCGTGCGGACCCTGCTCTGGGGCGACCCGGTCGCCGGTTGGCCGAGCCTGATGGTGGTCATCGCCCTGCTCGGTGGCCTGCAACTGATGGCGCTCGGCATCATCGGCGAGTATCTCGGCCGGCTGTACCTCGAAGCCAAGCAGCGGCCGCTCTACATCGTCGACGAGGCGCGTCTCCCCGGTGCCTGAGCCGCACGCCGGCGTGACTTGAGCGCGCCCCTCGCGGGCGTATGATCGGGCTATCCACGACGGGAGCCAGGACGATGCGCAGCGTTCGACAGATCCTCGACGGCAAGGACACCCCGCTGGTGACGGTCGGGCCGGACGATCCGGTGCTCGACGCGCTCCGGCGCATGGCGGAGAGCGGCGTCGGCGCGGTGCTGGTGATGGAGCACGGCGCCCTCGTGGGCATCATGACCGAGCGCGATTACGCGCGGAAAATCGTCCTGCAGGGGCGCGCTTCGGCGACCACGCCGGTGCGCACGATCATGACGAGCCCGGTGAAGACGGTGACGCCGGAGCATCGGGCCCGCGATTGCATGCAGATGATGAGCGACCACCGCTTCCGCCACCTGCCGGTCGTCGAGGACGGCACGCTGATGGGCGTCATTTCCATCGGCGATCTGCTGAAGACCGTGATCGCCGAACAGCAGCAGGAAATCGGCCAGCTTCAGGCCTACATCGCGAGCTGAGCCCGAAACGAAAACGCCGGCGCGAGGCCGGCGTTTTCGTTGCGACGAGCGGGGCGATCAGAAGCGGTTGTCGCCGCCGAGCACTTGGCCGAGCCCGCCCAGCACCGAGCCTTCATCGCGGCCCGGCTTCATCGCCGCCTGCATCATGCGGCCCGCCAGGCGCGAGAACGGCAGCGACTGGATCCACACTTTGCCCGGGCCGGTGAGCGTGGCCATGAACACGCCTTCGCCGCCGAACAGCATCGACTTCACCGAACCCACCGACTTGATGTCGAAGTTGACGCCGTCGGTGTAGGCCACCACGCAGCCGGTATCGACATCGAGGCGCTCGCCCGGGGCCAGCTGCCGCTCCATGATCGTGCCGCCAGCGTGCACGAAGACGAGGCCGTCGCCTTCGAGCTTCTGCATGATGAAGCCTTCGCCGCCGAACAGCGCCGTCATCACCTTGCGCTGGAAGTGCAGGCCGATCGAGACACCTCGCGCCGCGGCGAGGAAGCTGTCCTTCTGGCAGATGATGCGGCCGCCGTAGTTCGATAGCGTCATCGGCACGATGGTGCCGGGGTAGGGCGCCGCGAAGGCGACCTTGGCCTTGCCGCTGCCGCCGGCGTGCGAGAACACCGTGGTGAACAGCGACTCGCCGGTGACGAGGCGCTTGCCGGCGCCGACCAGCTTGTCCATGAAGCCGCCACCGCTGCTGGCCTTGCCGTCACCGAACACGGTTTCCATGTTGACGACGGCGTCCTTGTACATCATCGCCCCGGCCTCGGCGACCGCCGATTCACCCGGATCGAGCTCGATCTCGACGAACTGCATGTCCTCGCCGTAGATCTTGTAGTCGATGACGTCGGCGCGCTGGCCCCCGGAAAAGGCCGGAGGCGGCGGCGAGGTGACGTTGCCGGCCACCGACTCACTGCGCAACTCGGCGCAGGCGGCGATCGGCACCCACTCGGCGAAGCCGTTGCGCCAGCAGTGGCCGTTCGGGTTCTTCGCGGCCTGCGCGACGGCGGCGGCGGTGTCGAGCGGGCCCATCTGCTGGCCGTTGTAGCTGAGGTACCACTGGTGCATGGCGAGTCTCCTTGCGGGGGGATCAGAGGCCGAGTTCGGCGTGGAGCTGTTCGCGCACGGCGGCGTCGAGGCCGAGGCGCTGGGCGAGGTCGTCGAGGTAGCGGACTTCGAGCTCGGTGTCGCGGCCGATCGCGATGACGGAAGCGACGTACACCTGCTCCCGCTGCGCCGGGCGCGTGCGCGCGACCAGCTGGGACACCGTCAGCGGCGCCGCCAGTTCGCCTTCCAGCGCCTCGAGGTCTTCGGCGTCGAGTCCGGCATCGCGGGCGCTGCCGAGGATGCGTTCGCGCTCGTCGGCGTCGATCAGGCCGTCGGCGTTGGCGGCGCAGATCATCGCGCGCAGCAGGTGCATGGCTTCGACGGCGCGTTCGGCATCCGTTGGTGCGGCCGTGCCAGGGGCCTGCGGCGGCGATGAAGGGGCTGCCGGCGGCGGGGGGGGCGGTGTGCCCCCATGCATCGGCTGCGGGGGCGGTGCGCTGGCGGTGCCGGCGGGTCGGTTGCTCGACTTGTAGTGCTCGTAAGCGGCAATCGCGAGGCCGAGCGCGCCCATGCCGATCTTGGCCTTCGTGGCGGTCGACAGGCCGCCGCTGCTGCGACGGCCGCTGCCGCTGCCCAGCACGCCGCCCAGCAGGCTGCCGAGGCCGCCCGATCCGCTGGACGAGCCGCCCGACGAACCGCCAAGCAGGCTACCCAGCCCGCCGAGGCTGCTGCTGCCGTAGCTCGACTTGTGGCGGCGCTGCTTGCCGCCGAGGCTGCCGCTGAGGGCTTCATTCATGACCTGCTTGAGCAGGCGTTCGGGGTCGAACATGGGTCGTCCTTCTACATGCGGGAGGCCGCCGCATCATGCCAAAGCGGGGTTAATCCCCTGTCAGTGCCGTAGGTCCTGCCCGCGGGCGCCGGCCTCGAGGGGCCGCCTGTGGCACACTGCCGCGCCTTCACTTCGCCTTGAATCCGGACCGCGCGCGACATGGCCGACAGCATCGACAGCCACGCCCCGCGCACCCCCTTCCAGGTGTGGCGGGCGATGACGTGGTCGCTGCAGGGCCTCCGTGCCGCGTGGATGCTGGAGAGCTCGTTCCGCCTCGAGGTCTACCTGTTCGTGGTGTTGGCCCCGCTGGGCTACTGGCTGGGTGCGGATGGGGTGGAGCGCGCGATCCTGATCGGCTGCCTCATGCTGGTGCTCATCGTCGAAGTGCTGAATTCGGCCCTGGAGGCGGTGGTCGACCGCTTCGGCAGCGAGTGGCACGAGCTCGCCAAGCGCGCCAAGGACATGGGCTCGGCCGCGGTGTTCCTCTGCGACCTCAACGTCTTGCTGTGTTGGGGCTTGATCCTGCTGCCTCGCTGGCTGTGATGCCGCGTCGCTTCCCCTTCTCCTGAACCGGTACCGATGATCGAATTCCTGACCAGCCCCGAACTGTGGATCGCGCTGCTGACGCTCGCGACCCTCGAGATCGTCCTGGGTGTCGACAACCTCGTTTTCATCTCCATCGCGGTCAGCAAGCTGCCGCCGCACCAGCGTCCCAAGGCGCGCAAGTTCGGCCTGGCGCTGGCCTGCATCACCCGCATCCTGCTGCTGCTGACGCTGGCGTGGATCGCCGGCATGAAGCAATCGCTGTTCTCGCTGTTCGGCCACGCCTTCTCGATCCGCGATCTCGTGTTGATCGGTGGCGGCCTGTTCCTGCTGGTCAAGGGCACGATGGAGATCCACGATTCCGTCGAAGGCGACAGCGACGCCGAGCAGATCGACACCAAGCCCTCGGCGGTCTTCGGCTGGGTGATCGCCCAGATCGCGGTGATCGACATCGTGTTCTCGCTCGATTCCGTCATCACGGCGGTGGGCATGGTACCGGCCGAGCAGACCGGCATCATGGTGGCCGCGATCATCATCGCCGTCGCCGTGATGATCCTCGCCTCGAACCCGATCGGCGATTTCATCGACCGGCATCCGACGGTGAAGATGCTGGCCCTGACCTTCCTGATCCTCGTGGGTGCCGCCCTCGTGGCGGACGGTTTCGGCTACCACATCCCGCGTGGCTTCCTTTACTTCGCCATGGCCTTCTCGGGCCTCGTCGAAGCCCTGAACATGGTTTCCCGCCACCGCCAGGCGAAGAAGGCCGAACGCAAGCGCCTGGCCGGCTGAGGAGTTGTCGATGAGCGATGTCGCACCGCTGGTGCTTAAGAAGGGCGAAGAGCGCCGCCTGCGTGCCGGGCACCTGTGGGTCTTCAGCAATGAAGTGGATGTCGCGCGCACCCCGCTGACGGCGCTGCAGCCTGGCCAGCCGGTGATGCTGATCGACGGCGCGGGCAAGACGCTGGGCAGCGGCTACGCCCATCCGAATACGCTGATCGCCGCCCGGCTCGTCGACCGCGGCGGCCACGCGCTCGACCGCTCGCTGTTCGTGCACCGGCTCAACGTGGCGCTGGCCCTGCGCGAGCGCCGCTACGCCGACCCGTTCTATCGCCTGGTCTTCGGTGAAAGCGACGGCCTGCCCGGCCTCACCGTCGACCGCTTCGGTGATGTTCTGGTGGCCCAGGCCACCACGGCCGGCATGGACCGCCTGCAGGACGAGATCACCGACGCGCTCGACAAGGTGTTGAAGCCGCGCAGCATCGTCTGGAAGAACGACAGCAGTGCCCGCGCCATCGAGGGCCTTGGCAATGAGGTGCGCGTGGTCGGGATGCCCGTCGAGGGGCCGGTGGAAGTGCGCGAGGGCGCCCTGCGTTTCGCCGCCGATGTCATCGAAGGCCAGAAGACCGGCTGGTTCTACGACCAGCGCAGCAACCGCGACCGCCTCGCGCCCTGGCTGAAAGGGGCGAGCGTGCTCGACCTCTTCAGCTTCGCGGGCGGCTGGGGCCTGCGCGCGGTCGCCGACGGTGCCGCCAGCGCCGACTGCGTCGATGTGTCGGGGCGTGCGGTGCAGGCCGTCCAGGCGAATGCCGAGCGCAATGGCCTGGGCGACCGCGTTTCGGCGCAGGCCATGGACGCGTTCGATTTCCTGAAGGCCGCACGCGCCGAGCGCCGTCGCTGGGACGTGGTGATCGTCGATCCGCCCGCGTTCGTGAAGCGCAAGAAGGACTTCAAGGAAGGGGCGCTGGCCTACCGGCGCATCTTCGAAGCCGCCATGCAGGTGCTCTCGAAGGACGGCCTGCTGGTGGCCTGCTCCTGCAGCCACCATTTCCCGCGCGGCGCGCTCGTCGAAGCGGTGCAGGCTGGCGCGCGGCACCTCGACCGACAGGCGCAGCTGCTGGAGTTCCTCGCTCAGGGGCCGGACCATCCCGTGCATCCGGCCATCCCGGAAACCGAGTACCTGAAAGGCGCGCTGTTCCGCATCCTCCCGGCCTGATGAACGCCCCCGACACGCTCACCCTCGACCAGCCGCCGCCGGCCTTCGAAGCCGCGCTGAAGGTGCTGCATCGCCTTGCGCAGCGCGACGACGAGGACGTGCCGGGCCGGCTGCTGGAGATCACGGCGGAAACGCTCGGCGTGGCGCGGGCCAGCCTGTGGGCGTTGACGCCTGGGCGGCGCTCCATTCGTTGCCGCGCGATGTTCGAGCAAGGGCAGGGCATGCTTACCCCCGAGATCGAGCTGGCCTGCGATGCGGCACCGGCCTACTTCCAAGCCATC
Source organism: Silanimonas sp. (assembly GCF_027531545.1). Lineage (GTDB taxonomy): Bacteria > Pseudomonadota > Gammaproteobacteria > Xanthomonadales > Xanthomonadaceae > Silanimonas. The sequence goes on from NZ_JAPZSC010000016.1 coordinate 176,514, forward strand.
GAAGGCCTGCTGGTGCTGGCCGCCGAGGACGCGCAGCGCGATCCGCGCACCGTCGAGCTCGCCGAGGGCTACCTGAAGCCGCTCGGCATCGGGGCCATCCTCGACGTGCCGATCTGCGAATTCGGCGAGATCGTCGGCGTGCTCTGCCTGGAGCACCTCGGTCCGCCGCGGCGTTGGAGCGGCGCCGAGCGCCTGTTCGTCACCTCGCTCTCCGGCATCTTGTCGCAGCGGCATGACCGCTTGCGCATGGCCGCGACCGAAGACGAGCGCAAGCGGCAACTGCTGTTCGATGCCGCCACCGGCCTGGCCGGGCGAAGCCTGTTCATCGACCGTCTGGCGCATGCCGTCGCCGAGTTGCCCGCGGGCCACGACCTCGCTGTGCTCGCCCTCGACCTCGAGCGCCTGCGCAGTCTCGCGCACCGCTATGGCGGCAATTTCGCCGACAGCGTGATGGCCGAGGGCGCGGCGCGCATCGGCCAGGTGGTGCCGGCCGCCCGCTGTGGCCGCATCGCCGATGACACCTTCGCGCTGTGGGTGTCCGGGGATCGAGCGCAGGGCCTGGCCACGCGCCTCGCGGGGCGCCTGCAGCGCGCGCTCGCGCTGCCGATGGCGGCACCGGACGGCGACAGCCTGGAGTTCAGCACCGCGGTGGGCATCGTCCCCGGCGCTCGCGCCGAGCCCGACGCCGACCGCCTGCTGCGCGATGCGCTCACCGCGGCGTTCAGCGCGGCGCGCAAGGGCCGCGGGCGCGTCGAGGTGGTGTGGCCCGACGTGCGCAACGAATTGCAGAGTTCGCTCGAGCTCGAGCGGGAAGTCCGGCGCGCCGCGGACGCCCGCGAGTTCACGTTCCGCCTGCAACCGATCGTCGACCTCGTGACGGGACGCGCCGTCGGTGCCGAGGCGCTGATGCGCTGGCCGCGCGAGGGTCGCGACGTGCCGCCGTCCGACTTCGTGCCCCTGCTGGAAGACAGCGGCCTGATCGCGCAGGTGCACATGGGCCTGCTGCGTGACCTTTTCGCCTGGGCGCGTGAGACGTCGCTGCTCGAACGCCGCCCTGGCTTCCAGCTGCACGTGAACTTCTCGCCGGTGCAGCTGCAGTCGCCGGGCTTCGTCGAGGAACTGCGCGACACCGCAAGGGCCTACGGCGTGGAGGGCTTGCTGGTCTGCGAGATCACCGAGAACACCCTGTTCTCCAGCGGCGAAGATGCGGCGTCGACCTTGCGCTACCTCGCCGAGATGGGCATCCCGGTGTCGCTCGACGATTTCGGCACCGGCTTCGCTTCGCTCACCCACCTGATCGACCTGCCGCTGCATGGCCTGAAGATCGACCGCAGCTTCTGCCTGCGCTGCGCCGAGGATGCGAAGGCGCGGGCCGTGGTCGCCGGCTTGCTCGGCTTGGCCAAGCACCTCGGCCTCGACGTGGTGGCCGAAGGCGTGGAGACCGACGCGCAGCGCGCCTTGCTGGTCTCGCTGGGCGCCACCGTGGCGCAGGGCTACCTCTTCGACCGCGCGCTCGACCTGGAACCCTTCGCGCAGCGCTGGCTGTGCGACTGATGGAGCGTTAATGAGCACCCTGCACGACATCGATCCCATCGCGGTTTCCCTGCCGCTCTGGCCGCACGGCATCCACTGGTACGGCCTGATGTACGTGCTGGCCTTCGCCGCCGCGTGGTGGCTGGGCCAACGGCGCCTCCGCGCCGGGCGCTTGCCGGGCATCGACGAGAACGCCTACGGCGACCTGTTGTTCTACGGGATGCTCGGCGTGCTGCTGGGCGGGCGCATCGGCTACGTGCTGTTCTACGACCTGCCGGCTTTCCTCGCCGACCCGTTGGTGTTGTTCAACGTGCGCGGTGGCGGCATGAGCTTCCATGGCGGGCTGCTCGGCGTGATGGCCGCCGGATGGTGGTGGTGCCGCAAGCACCGGATGCACTGGTTCGACGTGATGGATTTCGTCGCGCCGCTGGTGCCCTTGGGCCTCGGGTTCGGGCGCATCGGCAACTGGATCGGCGGCGAGCTGTGGGGGCGCGTCACCGACTCGCCGCTCGGCGTCGTCTTCCCGCGCGCACTCCCGGCGGAATACGCCAACCTGCCGGTCGAGCAGCTGCGCGTGCTGCATGCGCAGGGCGTGCTCGAGCCGTTTGCGCGCTATCCGTCGCAGCTGCTGCAGGCGCTGCTCGAGGGGCTGGTGATGTTCGCGGTGCTGTGGTGGTTCAGCGCGAAGCCGCGGCCGCGCTTCGCGGTGTCCGGCATGTTCGCCCTGCTGTACGGCGTGTTCCGCATCGTCGCCGAGTTCTTCCGCCAGCCCGACGCTCAGTACGGCTACCTGGCCTTCGGCTGGCTGACGATGGGCATGGTGCTGAGCCTGCCGCTGGTGGCGATCGGACTGGTGTTCCTGTGGCGATCGCGCACGGCGCCGACGCTGGCGAAGGAGGGCGCGTGATGCAGGCCTACCATGACCTTCTCACCCACGCGATGGCGAACGGCGCCACCAAGACCGACCGCACCGGCACCGGCACGCGCAGCGTGTTCGGCGCGCAGATGCGTTTCGACCTCGCCGCCGGCTTTCCGCTGGTCACCACGAAGAAGGTGCACTGGAAGTCGGTGGTGCACGAGCTGTTGTGGTTCCTTAAGGGCGAAACCAACATCGCCTACCTGAAGGAACACAAGGTCGGCATCTGGGACGAATGGGCCAATGCGGACGGCGAACTGGGGCCGGTGTACGGCAAGCAGTGGCGCAGCTGGGCCGCGCCCGACGGCACGGTAATCGACCAGATCAGCGACGTGATCGCGCAGATCCGCAAGAACCCCGACTCGCGCCGCCTGATCGTCAGCGCCTGGAACGTGGCCGACCTGCCGCAGATGGCCCTGATGCCTTGCCACGCGCTGTTCCAGTTCTACGTGGCCGACGGCAAGTTGAGCTGCCAGCTCTACCAGCGCTCGGCCGACCTCTTCCTCGGCGTGCCGTTCAACATCGCCAGCTACGCGTTGCTGACGCAGATGATCGCGCATGCCTGCGACCTCGGCCTCGGCGATTTCGTCTGGACCGGCGGCGATTGCCACATCTACTCGAACCACGTCGACCAGGTGAACGAGCAGCTCTCGCGCGACCATCGCGCGCTGCCCACCGTGCGCCTCAACCCCGAAGTGCGCGACGTGCTGGCCTTCCGCTACGAGGACATCGAACTCGTCGGCTACGACCCGCATCCGGCCATCAAGGCGCCGGTGGCGGTGTGAGCGGCGTGGATATCGCGCTCGTCGCGGCACTGGACCGCGACTTCGCCATCGGCCGCGGCAATGCCCTGCCGTGGTCGCTGCCGGACGACCTGAAGCGCTTCAAGGCTTTGACGCTGGGCCACCCCATCCTGATGGGGCGGAAGACCGCCGAGTCGCTGGGGCGCGCGCTTCCGGGGCGCCGCAACCTCGTGATGACACGCTCCGGCCGCGTGCCCTTCGAAGGCATGGAGGCCGTGGATTCGATCGATGAGGCCTTGGCACGCATCGCCACGCCGGCGGGAGCGGACTCGGGCGTGCTGATGGTCATCGGCGGCGGCGAGGTCTACGCACAGGCGCTGCCGCTGGCCTCGCGCCTGCACCTCACCTGGGTCGATACGCGCGTCGAGGGCGCCGATGCCTGGTTTCCGCGTTTCGATCCCGCCGCTTGGACGATGACCGACAGCGAATCGCACGCCGCCGACGCGCGGCATACCCTCGCGTTCCGTTTCGCGGATTACCTCAGGCTTCCGGTGGATCGCGCGACAAGCGTTGGCGCATGACTTCGTCGAGGATGGCATCGCCGTCCGTTGGTGCCTCCCCGACCCAGCCCGTGTCGTCGCCATCCAGTCGCAAGCGGTAGGTCCCGCCGTTCTGCATCACGCGCAGTTCGTTGCGGAGTCGCGGACGCGCGTACACAACCACGTCCGCAGGACGCGGAACGGGTCCCAGCATCCGCCCCTGCCAAGACGTCCGGCAATCCCTGCTTTCGATCAGGGCGCGCAACGACGGCAGCAGGTCGGTCTGCTGGTAGGGGCCTGGCGCCGCGCCGCCCGGCGTGGCGCCGACGCCCAGAACGAAGGCGGGAACCCGTGATGCGGAGGACTCGCCGAACCGCCGCGCCTCGTCCGCGCGGATGGGGGTCATCGCGCGATGGTCGCCCAACACCACGACGGTGCCGGTCTCCAGCACGCCACGGGCGTCGAGTGCTTCCAGCAGGCGATCCACTTCGCGATCCATCCGGCGGAGCGCCGCCGCCTCGCCGGCCTCGTCCGGATCGGTGTGGTCGGTGTCGACGAACGGTGGGTGCGTGCCGACCGTCAACAGCGTCGCCATGAACGGGCCGGGCGGGCGCTCGTGGTCGAACCACGCCAGGAAGCGGTCAACGAGGGCGCGATCGCTGGCGGCCTCGAAGGGCCCGCGCGGCATGTCGACATAGGCTGGGTGCTCGCTACCCTCGACGGCGTCGATGCCGATCTGGGTCATGACGGCGGCCCGCTCGCCGAAGTGCAAGGCCCCCGTCGTGGCGAATCGGGTCTGCCAGCCACGCATGGCAAGCCCGCGGTGGAAGTCGGCGTCGACGTCACTGAAGGCCAGCGCACCCCAGGAGCGATGGCTGGGGATCGGAACCCGACCGTTGAGAATGGCGATCAGGGCCGCCTCGGTCGAATAGCTGTTGGCGACGAAGTCCGGGAACCATCGGCCGCGTTGCGCCTAGGCATCAAGCCGTGGCGTCGCATCGTCGAGGCCGGAGAACAGCGCGCTGTGGTGTAGCGACCACGATTCGAGCACCACGACGATGATGGATTGCGGCGCGGCCCCGGCGGGCAGTGCCTCGCAGCGGGGGGCGGGTTCGGGCAGGGCGCGGATGCGCCGCGCGATGGCCCTCGAGTGGTGGCGCAGGCCGGAATCGATGCCTTGGATGGCAACGACGTTGCCGAGGAAGGCGGTATCCGTGTAGTCGAGCGGCGGCGTGCGAAAGCCGACGAGCATGGCCAGCCCGGCGACGGCCGCGGCGACCCCGGCAGGCCACCGAGCGCGCTCCGGTGGCGTCGGCAGCAGCGCGAACCCGAAACCCGCCAGCGCGAGCGCCAGCCCGCCTGCGGCGAGCAATCCCTCCCGGTTCTGCAGATAGGGGAGCGCCATGTCGGCGATGGCGCCGACTTCGCCGCCGTAGTTCAGCAGGTCGGTGAGCAGCAAGCGATGGCCGAGCGTCGCCATCGTCCCGACGTCGACCGCCATGGCCACCGACAGCAGGGCCAGGATCGTGAAGGCGACGATGCGGACGATCCTCGCACGCCCTATCCAGGGCAGGGCTGCGCACACCGCCAGGGCGAAGGCCAGAAGGGGGAGGTCGGTATGCAGCGCCATGTCGACGAAGCAGCCTTGGCAGTCGACGTAGGCGCCGCGCTGCGCGTCGAGGCTCTGGCCGCGCAGCTGCGACAGCAGCAGCAGCCCCGCGGTGCCCGCGACCGCCGCGACCCACGGACGGCCGGCTCGACTCCATCCACGCAGGCGGCGCAGCAGCGACGCCAAGCCTCAGTCCTCGGCCTTCGGCGCACCGACGACAACGCGCCCCGGCACCTGGTGCACGCGCGGTTCCGGCCCGAGTTCGAGCGCGGTGAGCTTGCCGCCCCACACGGCGCCGGTGTCGAGGCCGTGCACGCCGAGGCCCTGGAACAGGCCGAGCGTGCTCCAGTGGCCGAACACCACCGGCATCTCCCGCTCGACGGTGCCCGGCACCGAGAACCACGGGTAGAGGCCGGGTTTCTGCGTGCCGGGGCGTCCCTTCTCCTCGAAGGCGATGCGGCCGGCGGTGGTGCAGTAGCGCATGCGCGTGAAGATGTTGATGATCGCGCGCCAACGGTCGACGCCTTCGAGCTTCGGCGTCCAGTTCGGCTTGTCGCCGTACATGTTCTTCAGCAGGCGTGCGCCGCCTTCGCCCTGCAGTCGCTCTTCGACCTCGCGCGCCCGTGCTTCAGCGATCCGGACCGTCCACTTCGGGCCGAGGCCGGCGTGGACCATGGCGAAGCCCAGCTCGCGGTCGACGTGCATCAGCTTCTGCGCGCGCAGCCACTCGATCAGCGTCGCCGCGTCGTCGTCGAACAGCACGCGCTGCAGGTCGGGGTTCACCCGGCGCTGTTCGTCCGGACGGCGACCGGCGATAGCCAGCAGCGAGAGGTCGTGGTTGCCGAGAGTCACCACGATGTGTTCGCGGATCGAATGCAGCAGCTTGAGCGTTTCCAGCGACTGCCCGCCACGATTGACGAGATCGCCGCAGAACCACAGGCGGTCCTTCGCCGGGTCGAAGCGGATCGCTTCGAGCAGGCGCAGCAGGATGTCGTGGCAGCCCTGGAGGTCGCCGATGGCGTAGGTCGCCATCAGTGAAGCGTCCGCGGGATGCTGAGCGCGAAAGGCGCGATCTCGGCGTCGAACTCGGTGCCGTCGTCGGCGAGCATCTGGTAGCTGCCGCGCATCTGGCCGCAGAAGGTCTCGAGCACGGCGCCCGAGGTGTACTCGAATTCGCCACCGGGCTTGAGCCAGGGCTGCTGCCCCACCACGCCTTCGCCCGCCACCTCCTGCACCTTGCCGTTCGCGTCGGTGATCAGCCAGCGGCGCGACAGAAGGCGCGCCGGCACGTCGCCAGTGTTGGCGATGCGGATCGTGTACGCGAACACGTAGCGGCCTTCGTCAGGCGCGCTCTGTTCGTCGAGGAAGCGGGTGGCGACGGCCACCGCGATGGCATAACGGGGGTTGGGCATGCCGGGATTTTACTTAAAGCGCGTCGGCTTCCGGGGGTTGGATGCCGGCGTCGATCAGCTGGTTCGACAGCGTGACGTAGGCCTCCACCGCAACCGCCTCGGCGCGCGCGCCCGGATCGATGCCGGCGGCGCGGATGGCGTCGGCGTCGCAGACGGTCGAGAGTGAATTCCGCAGCGTCTTGCGCCGCTGAGAGAACGCCGCGGCGACGGTCCGCGCGAAATGCGCGGCGTCCTTCACGCCGGCCTCGCCCTGTGGACGCGGCACGAGGCGCACCACGGCCGAATCGACTTTCGGCGGCGGCGTGAAGGCGCCCGGCGGCACGTCGAACAGCGGCGTCACGCGGCACACCGCCTGCAGCATCACCGAGAGGCGGCCGTAGGTCTTGCTGCCGGGCTCGGCGGCCATCCGGTCGACGACCTCCTTTTGCAGCATGAAGTGCATGTCCTTCACAGCCTCCGCGTGTTCCATCACGTGGAAGAGGATCGGCGTGGAGATGTTGTAGGGCAGGTTGCCCACGAGGCGCAGCGGGCCCTCGACGTCGTGGCCGTGGCCGAGCTTGCCGAAGTCCACCTTCAGCACGTCGCGGTGGACGATGGTGAGCTTGCCGTGCTTCGCGCCTTCTTCCGCCAAGGGCACGATCAGGTCGCGGTCGAATTCGATGACGGTGAGCTCGCCGTGGGCGCGCAGCAGCGGGAAGGTGAGGGCGCCGCCGCCGGGGCCGATCTCGACGATGAATTCGCCCGGTTTCGGGGCCACCGCGCGGATGATCTTTTCGACGATGCCGGGGCTCGACAGGAAATGCTGGCCGAGCTGCTTCTTGTGGCGGTGGGCGTCGAGGCTCATGGGGCGTATCGGCTCAGTGCGTGTGGCGCGCAGCGGCGCGATGGCGGGCGAGGTCGGCGCACAGCGCCGCGGCGTGCTGCAGGCTGGAGGGGTCGGCGATACCGCGGCCGGCGAGGTCGAGCGCGGTGCCGTGGTCGACGGCGACGCGCGGGAAGGGCAGGCCCAGCGTGATGTTCACCGCGTCCTCGAAGCCGCTGGCCTTGAGCACCGGCAGGCCCTGGTCGTGGTACATCGCGACGACGGCGTCGAAGTGGCCGAGATGCTGTGGCAGGAAGGCTGTGTCGGCCGGCAGCGGGCCTTCCAACTGGAGGCCTTCCGCGCGCAGCCGTTCGAGCACGGGGATGATCACGTCGATCTCCTCGCGCCCCATCTCGCCCGATTCGCCGGCATGCGGGTTCAGGCCGAGCACGCGCAGGCGCGGGTTGGCGATGCCGAACGAATCTCGAAGTGCAGCGGCAGTAATGCGCAGCACGCGCTCGAGGCCGGCTGCGGTGATGGCATCGGGCACCGCGCGCAGCGGCAGGTGGGTGGTGGCCAGCGCCACGCGCAGGCGCGGGTTGGCCAGCATCATCACCACGTCGGTCCCGGCCACTTCGGCGAGCAGCTCCGTCGTGCCGGTGTAGGCGATGCCGCCGCGGTTGATGGCGGCCTTGTGCACCGGGCCGGTCACGAGGCCATCGACCGTGCCGGCCAGCGCGTCGCGAGCGGCGGCCTTCAGTGCGCCGATGACCGCCGAGGCGTTGGCCGGGTCGGCGTGGCCGAAGCGCACCGGTGCGGCATTGCGATGTTGGACCAGCGCGAGCTCGCCCGGTCCGGCGTCCGCTGAAGCGTCGCGCAGGCGGAGCGGCAACCCGAGCGAATGCGCGGCGGCGAGCAGGGTGTCGCCGTCGCCGTAGGCGACCAGCTGGGCGTCACGTGAGGCTTGGGCGATCCGGACGCAGAGTTCCGGACCGATGCCGGCCGGCTCGCCGGGGATCAGCGCGAGCCGGGGCGCGGTGGGCATCGGCTCAGGCGCCGAGGCGCGACTCGACGTAGGCGTCGGCGCGGAGCTGGCGCAGGAAGCGCTCGAACTCGTCCTGCGCCTTGCGCTCGCCGATCTGCTGGCGGGCGCGCTGGCGGCGGTTCTCGTCGGTGACGTCCTGCTGGCGCTCGGCGATGCGACGGACCACGTGCCAGCCGGCTTCGGTGCGGAACACGGCCGAGAGCTGGCCGTCCTGCAGCGACTGCACCTGCTGGGTCACGGCGGGGCCGAAGGTCTCGCCGCTGAACCAGTCGAGACGACCGCCGCGATTGCGGCTGAAGGTGTCATCGGAGTTCTCGCGGGCGATCTTGGCGAAATCCTCGCCGGACTCGATGCGCGTGCGCAGCTCGTCGATCTTGCGGCGCGCGGCCTCTTCACCGACGACGTCGTTCACCGCCACCAGCAGGTGGTCGGCCTGGTACTCGGTGACCGTCTGCGGGCCCGACTCGCGGACGCCGACCAGTTGCACCATCTGGAAGCCGCTCGGGCCGCGGATCGGCGCAGTGTACTGGCCGGGCTGCAGGCCCTGGATCAGCTCGGCAAAGCGCGGCGGGATGCTGTTCGCCTCGCGCCAGCCGAGGTCGCCGCCCTCGAGGGCATTGCGGTCGTCGGAATAGCGGATGGCGGCGGCGCGGAAGTCGATTTCGCCCCGGTCCATCAGCGCCTTGATGCCGTTGATCTTCTGCTCGGCTGTGGCCACCTGCTCCGGCGTGGCGCCGTCCGGCAGGGCGACCAGCAGGTTGGCGAGCTGGAATTCGGTGCTGTCGACGTTGCGCAGTGCCAGGAATTGGTCGATTTCCGATTCGCTGATCACCACGCGGCTCTGCACCACGCGCTGCTGCAGGCGGCGCATCTGCAGCTCCTCGCGGACGCTGCGGCGGTAGTCGTCGAAGCTGAGTCCGCCGCCTTCGATCTGCGCACGCATCTGCTCGATGCTGACGCCCGACTGGCCGGCGATGCTCTGCAGGGTCTGGTTGAGCTCGGTATCGCCGATGCGGATGCCGGTGCTCTCGGCGCGCGCGACTTGCAGGCGCATGAGCACCAGGCGGTCCAGCACCTGCCGTTGCAGCACATTCTCCGGTGGGAGTTGCGCTTCACGGCCTTGGTACTGGTTACGCACGTTGGCGACGGCGCGGTCGAGCTCGGACTTCAGGATCACGTCCTCGTCGACGACGGCCACGATGCTGTCCACGCTGCCACTGCTGGCCCCCGGGCCGGCGAGCAGCTGGGCGCGGGCGGGTGCGGCGAACGCGAGGGCGGCGGCCAGAAGGCCGGTGAACGCGGGCTGGAGGAGCGAGGTCTTCGACATGGGGCTGGAACGGGCTCTGGCGCGCGGAAAGCGCTGGGTCAAGGCGAATAGCCGAGGATAGCATCGGACAACAACCGCTCTGAATCGCGGCCGAAGCTGCCGATGCCGTTCAGCTCGATTTCGAGGTAGACGCCGAGGTTGCGGTCGCCATTCAGGTCGCGGACGTAGTCGCGGGCCAGCACGCGCACCGCCACGCAGCAGCTCTGCCATTCGAGGCCGCCCAGCGCTTCCTGCGTGCGGCGATCGCGCAGGGACCAGGCCCAGCGGGCGACCGCCCGCCAGTTCGCGTTGATCGGCGCGGCGAAGCTCACGTCCGTCTGCTCGATCAGGTCCTTGCGGTAGCGGTAGCTGGCGTTCACCACGCCGCGCTCCGAGAAGCGCCACTGCGTCCGCACCGCCGACAGGTCGGTGCCGAATTCACCCGGGTTCCACTGCTGGGCGAGCGACACGCTCCACGCGTCGCTCACGCGCCAGTCGAGCTCGCCGACGTAGGCCGAGCCGTCGCTGGCCGGCGAGCGCTCGCCGGGGATGCTCACCCGTGGCGGGTCGAAGTAGTGGACACGGCCGAGGCTGGCGGACAGGCGCTCGCGGCCGTCGTCGGCGTCGAGCAGCCGGGTGGTGACGGCCAGCGTGGCCTGGTTGGCGTCGGTCTGGCGATCGGCGCCGGTGTAGCGGTTCTGGCGGAACAGGCCGGGCCAGCTGAAGGACAGCGGCTGGGTATCGAACAGCGGCAGGTCGTCCTGCACCCGGTAGGGCACGCGCAGGTAGTAGAGGCGCGGCTCCAGCGTCTGCACGTAGTCCCCGCCGAACAGCGTGGTCTCGCGCTCGAACAGCAAGCCAGCGTCGATGCTGCTGATCATGGTGCTGCGGTCCGGGCTGAGGTCCGTGCGCTGCGCCAGCACCCGCGGGTCGCGCTCGAGCGTGTAGCTGGTCTGGCGGACGGCGAATTCGGGGTTCACGAACCAGCTCGCGCCACCGAAGTTGAAGCGCACCGAAGGCTTCACGTCGATGCGCTGGCCGCCGGGCAGCTCGTCGTGCTGGAAGCGCACGGCTTCGGCGCTCACGCCGAGGTCCATCCACGGCAGCACCGGCTGCAGCCACTGGCCGCGAATTCGCGGCAGGCGCGCATAGGGTTCGCTGCCGGGCAGCACGGCCGGATTGGCGGCCTCCCAGCGTTCGAACGACACGCCGGTGGACCAGTAGCGGCCGCGGCCGTTCAGCGCGAGGCTGCTGTCGAGCAGGCTGAGCGTGTTCTGGCCGAAGTTGTCGCCGAGGTCGCGGAAGTACTCGCGGTCGCTGACGTCCTGCAGGTTCGCGGTGGCGTACCAGTTCGGCGACAGCGCGCTGAAGTGCTGCCAGCGGAAGAAACCGCGATCGTCGCCGGTGCGGTCGTCGTCGGCGAGGTAGGTGCCCTCGACCCGGCCGGCGATGGCCGCGCCGAGATAGCGGAACTCGCCGCCGAGCATCAGGCCGCGGCGCGACATCCAACGCGGCGTCAGCGTGGCATCCATGTTCGGCGCGAGGTTCAGGTAGATCGGCTGCTCGTAGTCGAAGCCGTTCTCGTCCTGCACGCCGACCTTCGGGGCCAGCAGGCCGGTGCGGCGTTCGCTGGTGGTCGGGAAGCTGATCCACGGCAGCCACAGCACCGGTACGTCGCCAAGGCGCAGGACCGCGCTCTGCGCGACGCCGCGCTTGGCTGCGTCATCGATCTCGATGGTCGAGGCCTCGAAGGCCCATTGCCGCTGCCCGGGCGGGCAGGTGGAGAACAGGGCGTCGGCCAGCGTGCTGCGTTCGCCCTCGCGCACGACGCTCGCGGCGGTGCCGTTGCCCATCGTGCCGTCGAGCAGCTGGAACTGGACGTCGCGCAGGCGGACGCGCTCGGCGGCGTTGTCGCCGTCGGCCGATGTCGCCGCGACGCGCAGGCGCTCGTCCTCGAAACGCAGCGGGCCCGGGCTCTCCCAGGTCTCATTCTCGTGGCGGTAGACCAGCGCGTCGGTGCCCACCCACTGGTCGGCGCGCATCAGTTCGACCCGGCCGCTGAAGGTCGTCACCTTCTCGCCGGAGACGTCCAGCGCGTCGGACTGCACCTGCGTGGCGCTGGTGCCGCGTTCGGCCGCGCCGGCCGTCGGGGCGCTGGTGCGCGCGCCTTCCAGCGTCATCGGGGCGCGGCACAGCACCCAGTCCGGGCTGGCCAGCGGCTCGGCGGCGCGTGCGGGCAGGGCCAGGGCGAGGCCCAGGGCGAGGGCCAGCGGGTGCAGGTTCGGTCGCGACACGGACAAGCCTCTCACTTCGTGACCCGTAAGCTTGACTCAAAACCGCTCCCAGCCGGGAGCCCCGCGCCGCGATCTGCGGCCCCGACGATGCCGGAGGACCCCCGATGACCGCGCCCGTCCGCAAAACCGAGGCCGAATGGCAGGCCGAGCTGAGCCCCGAGCAATACGCGATCTGCCGCTGCTCCGCGACCGAGCCGCCCTTCACCGGCGCGTTCTGGGACCACCATGCCGACGGCGTCTACGGCTGTGTCGCCTGCGGGGCGGCCCTGTTCGATTCCACGGTGAAGTACGACTCCGGCAGCGGCTGGCCGAGTTACTGGCAGCCGGTGGCGCGCGAAGCGGTGGCGCTGAGGGAGGACGGCTCCCACGGCATGCGTCGCACGGAGGTCTGCTGCGCTGCTTGCGATTCGCATCTGGGGCACGTGTTCCCGGATGGGCCGAAGCCCACGGGCTTGCGCTACTGCATCAACTCGGCGGCGCTGCGCTTCACGCCGCGGTGAGGCCGCGGAGGTGGGCCACGCTGCACTCGCGCAGCGCGGTGAGGCTGTAGCCGCCTTCCAGCACGGACACGAGCCGCCCGCGGCAGTGGCGGGCCGCCAGATCGGCCAGCTCCGCCGAGAGCCAGCGGTAGTCCTCGGCCGTCAGTTCGAGATCGGCGAGCGGGTCGAGGTGGTGGCCGTCGAAGCCGGCTGAAACGAGCAGCAGCTGCGGTCGGAAGGCCTCGAGCGCCGGCAGCAGCTTGGCGCGCCACGCATCGCGGAACACCGCGCTGCCCGCGCGCAGCGGCAGCGGCGCGTTGACCACGTTGCCCGCGCCGGTGTCGCTTTCCATGCCGGTGCCCGGATACAGCGGATGCTGGTGCGAGCTGAGGTACTGCACGCGCGGCTCGGCGGCAAAGATGGCCTCGGTGCCGTTGCCGTGGTGCACGTCGAAATCCACGACCGCCACCCGGGTCAGTCCGTGCGCGTGCACCGCGTGCGCGGCGCCGATGGCGATGCCATTGAGCAAGCAGAAGCCCATCGCCGTCTCGCGCGTGGCGTGATGGCCCGGAGGGCGCACGGCGCAGAACGCACGGGTCACTTCGCCAGCCATCACCGCATCGACCGCGGCCACCACCGCGCCGGCGGCGCGGCGCGCGGCTTCCGGCGAATCCGGCGACATCGCGGTGTCGGCATCGAGGCGCACGAGGGCCTCGCCGTCGAAGCGGGCGTCGAAGATCGCGTCGACCAGGGCCTTGGTATGCACGCGCTCGGCCGCTTCCCGGCTGGCCAGTGGCGCCTCGATCCACTCCAGCGGCTGGATGGCGGCGCGCAGGGCTTCCGTCACGGCCTGCAGGCGCGCCGGGCACTCCGGATGCCCCGGACCGGGCTGGTGGGCGAGGCAGGAGGGGTGCGTGTAAACGCGCATCAGCGCCGGCGGTCGTGGCGCCAGAGCACTTCGCCGTGGCCACTCTCGCGCGCCAGCACGCGGCACAGCACGAAGAGCAGGTCGGAGAGGCGGTTGAGGTAGCGGATCGCTTCCGGGCGCACGGCATCGTGGTGCGAGAGCGTCACGACCTCGCGCTCGGCGCGACGGCAGATGGTGCGGGCGAGGTGCGCCTGCGCCGCCGCCATGCCGCCACCGGGCAGGATGAAATCCTTCAACGGCGGCAGATCGGCGTTGAAACGGTCGAGCGTGTCCTCGAGCGCCTGGATGTCGGCGTCGAAAATGGCCGCGTGGCCGGGAATGCAGAGTTCGCCGCCGAGGTCGAACATCTGGTGCTGCACGGCGACCAGCACGTTGCGGATCGAATCGGGGATCTCGCAGGCCAGCACGATGCCGATCGTGCTGTTCGCTTCGTCGACGGTGCCGTAGGCGGTGACGCGGGCCGAATCCTTCGACACGCGGGCGCCGTCACCGAGGCCGGTGCTGCCGTCGTCGCCGGTGCGGGTGTAGATCTTGGAGAGGCGATTGCCCACGCGGGGTTCCTGTCGTCGGAGGGGCCGACAGTGTCGACCCCTGCGCGTGGCGATGGCGTCAGTCGGCCTTCACCGCCGCGCCCGGCAGGCGGGCGAGCAATGGCTGCACGGCGAGGTGCATGGCGCCGATGACCGCAACCCACGCGAACGCGACCTGTGCGTAGGGGAGCAGCCAGTCGCTCCAGTTCTTGGCCCAGCCGGCGAGGGTGGGCTCGGCCACGCTGCTGCTGAACCAGTAGAAGCCGCCCTGCGCCAGCAGGTGGCAGGCGGCGGTGCCGACGGCCAGCGCCAGCACGAGGCGGCCGAGCAGCGCCCAGCGCGGCGCGAGGCCGGCCGAGGCGGCCCACTGGCCGGCCGCCATCATCGCGGCGTGCGCCGGCAGCAGGAACCAGTAGCCCGGGGAGACGCAGTAGTGCGACCAGAAATTCACGCCGGTCGCGGAGATGACGACGTAGTCAACGACCACGGCCAGCGCCATCAGGGCCGGGAAGGCCCAGCGCTGGTGGCCCGTGAGGTAGACGCCGGAGGCGAAGAACACCGCCCACGAGGCATCCGGGATGGCGCCGAAGTGATGGGCGCGCGTGGCGGCCATGAGCAGGGCGAGGGCAGCGAACACCGCGAGAGCGGGGCGGACGGCAAGGCGCATGGAGGGTGATCGGCAGCGGAAGCGAAGGCCGAGAGTCTAGCCGATGCCTCGGCCGCCGTGACCGGCCGACGACCTACTGATCGAGGGGGGCGCGTATTCTTGCGCGCCATGGAGATCCGAGATTTCGACGTGGTGGTGGTCGGCGGTGGCCTCGTCGGTTGCAGCCTCGCGTGTGCCTTGGCGCCGCTCGGGCTGGCCGTGGGCCTCGTGGATGCCGGCAGTGGTCCGACGCCGCTCGCGGCGGACCCGCGCAAGCTGGCCTTGGCGGCCGCCAGCCTGAACGCCCTGGGCCGGCTGGGCGTGCTCGCTCGCCTTGCCACGCCCCCGACGCCCATCGAGCGCCTGCAGGTCAGCCGTGAGGGCGATTTCGGCGTGCTGAACGTGGCTGCACATGATGTTGGCCGCGCTGCCTTCGGCGGTGTTGTCTTGGCGGGCGATCTCGGGTCGGCACTGCTGCAGGCCGTGGGCGCGCTGCCGGACCTCGTGTCGGTGCGTGGCACAGCCACGGCGGCCGGGATGGCCGACGATGGCCGTCGCATGCTCGACGTCCGCGGGGGCATTGATGACCCCGGAACCACCGCTGCGGCGTCCGCGCAGCGCTGGCGGGCTCGGCTGGTGGTGGCGGCCGATGGCAGCCACTCGCCGCTCCGCGTTTCCGCGGGCATCGATGTCGACACGCACGACTACGGGCAGACCCTGATCGTCACTTCGGTGCGCATGGGGGCCGCGACCCCGGGCACGGCTTACGAACGTCTGACGTCGACCGGCCCCTGCGCCCTGCTGCCGATGGCCGGCGGGCGCCATGGCGCCTTGATGGGCGTGGCCACCGACGAGGCGGACGCCGTGATGGCTCTCGATGATCGCGCCTTCGCCGAGGCGTTCCAGCGCCGCGCCGGCTGGCGTGCCGGCGCCGTGCGCGAGGTCGGTTCGCGCAGCGCCTGGCCGCTGCGCCGGCTGGTCGCGAAAGCGTTGGTGGCCGAGCGCTTGGTGCTGGTCGGCAATGCCGCGCAGACCATCCATCCGATCGGCGCGCAGGGCTTCAACCTCGGCTTGCGCGATGCGCTGAGCCTCGTCGACGTGCTGGCCGAGGCGCGAGCGTGCGGCACCGCGGATGCCGGTGCCGCGGCGGTGCTGTCGGCTTATGAGGATCACCGCCGTATCGACCGCGCCGAGACGCTGGCCTTCAGCGACGGTCTCGCGCGCGCCACCGCGAGTGACTCGCCCCTGCATCGCCTCGGACGCAGCCTCGGGTTCGCCGCGATGAGCCTCGATGCCGGGCTGCGTGCGGGCTTCGTCGCCGGCGCCATGGGCTTCCGCGGCCGCGTGCCGACGCTGGCGAGGGACGCCGCATGAGCGCCTCGATCGAACGTCGCCGCCTCGATGCCGTCGTGGTCGGCGCGGGCATCGTCGGCAGCGCGTTGGCGCTGGGTTTGAAGCGCCGCGGCCTCGATGTCGCAGTGGTCGAGTCGACGCCACCGGCCGCATGGCGCGCCGTCGCGCCGGACCTGCGCGTCTACGCCATCGCGCCCGACAGCGAGGCTCTGCTTGCCGCGCTCGAGGTCTGGCCGGCCGTGCGTGCTGCACGCGCCCAGCCCTACGCGGCGATGCAGGTCTGGGATGCCGGCGGTGGCGCGCCCTTGCGCTTCGACGCGGCGGCGCTGGGCGTGCCGCGCCTTGGCCACATCGTCGAGCACGGGCTGCTGGTCGATCGCCTGCAGGCGGCGCTGGCCGCCGCGGGCGTGCCGATCCTCGATGCCGCCGTCGAAAGCCTCGAGCCCGGCGACGACGAGGTGACCCTCCGCTTGTCCGGCGCGCGCCGCATCCGCGCCTCGTGGGTGTTCGGCGCGGACGGCGCGGCCTCCGCGGTGCGCGGGCTGGCCGGCATCGATGTCGATGCCCGCGACTACGGTGCGAAAGGGCTCGTCGCCTACCTGCGCACCGAGCGTCCGCACGAGGCCACGTGCTGGCAGCGCTTCCTGCCGACGGGGCCGCTGGCCCTGCTGCCCTGCGCGGACGGCCGCGTGTCGATCGTCTGGTCGCTGCCGCAGGCCGAGGCCGATCGCCTCACCGCCGTGCCCGAGGCGCAGTTCAATGCCGAGATCACGCGCGCGTCGGATCGTGTGCTGGGTGATCTCGCGCTCGATTCGACGCGCATCGCCTTCCCGCTGAAGCGCCAGCTCGCCAGCCGCCCGCGTGACGGGCGCATCGCCCTGCTCGGTGACGCCGCGCACGCCGTGCATCCGCTGGCCGGGCAGGGCGTGAACCTCGGGTTGCGCGACGTCGGCGAGTTGCTGGCGGGCGTCGATGAGTCGCTTTCGCGGCGCCGTGCGCCGGTTTCGGAAACGATGCTGGCGCGCTGGGCGCGACGTCGCCACAGCGAGAACGTCGTGTCGGCGCGGGCGTTCGAAGCCATCCACGACGTCTACTCGAATGCGGTCCTGCCGGCCGTCGCCCTGCGTGGCTGGGCGCTGGCGGCAGGCAACCTGCCACCGCTCAACCGCCTGCTCTGGGGCCATGCCGCGGGAGGCGCGCGATGAGCGCCGAAGCCCACGAGCGCACCGGGGCCAGTTATCGCCGCGAGGCCCTGTTGCACGCGCAGGCCAAGACCTGGGAGGCCGTCAACGCCATCGGCCGCGGCGTTCGTCCCGGCATGCGCGAGAGCGAGGCCAAGGCCCTTGCTGGCGAGGTGCTGGCTTCGTTGGGCTACCAGCGGCGCTGGCACCCCGACATCGTCCGCATCGGCCCGAACACGCGGCTGATGTGGAAGGAGCGCTCGCCGGTCGATGCGGTGCTCGGCGAGAACGACCTCTTCTTCGTCGACCTCGGCGCGGTGTGGGATGGCCATGAGGGCGATGCCGGCACCACCTTCGTGGTCGGCGACGATGAAACGATGCGCGCCTGCGCCGAGGCTTGCCGCGAACTTTGGGATCGCGTCGCCGCGGCATGGCGCGAGTTGCGCCCGACTGGGCGCGAGCTTTACGCCTTCGCGAAGCGCGAGGCTACGGCGATGGGCTGGGAGTTCAACCACGAAGTGAAAGGGCATCGCGTTGGCGATTTCCCGCACGCGATCCACAAGGCGCCGGACCTCGGTGCGGTCGGCCACGAGCCGGGCGATGCGCTGTGGATCCTCGAGATCCAGATCCGCCATCCGGAGCGGCCGATCGGCGCGTTCCACGAGGACCTGCTGGCGCGCTGAGCGCGGCCGATGCGTCGTCGTAATCCGGGAATCATGCGCCGCGATCCATGCTGACCTGCAGGCAATAAAAAACCCGCCTTCCGGCGGGTCTTTTGCGATCTGGTGCCCAGGAGAGGACTCGAACCTCCACGGTTTTACCCGCTAGTACCTGAAACTAGTGCGTCTACCAATTCCGCCACCTGGGCAGGCGTCGACCGCCACTGGGACGACCGAGCCCGGAACTTTAGAGGGCCGCCTTCGCCCTGTCAACTTGTCCGGCGCGCTGCACGTGGCTGGCAAAACACGCGCTTTGACTCGGGTGCGTCATGCCCGCGTGAGTCCGGCTTGATAGAATCGTGACGGAACGCGCGGTTCGACATCGTCATCGCGTCTCGAGAAGCGCCCGTACCGGGCAGGCATTGAAGGGGCAGGGCGACGATGGATGCCACATTGGAGGACTGTTTTCGCGCGCAGCAGCTTTCCGCGCAGTGGGCCTTCGCCTTGCCCGCGCTGGCCGAGGCCATGGCGGGTTCCGCGAACGAGCGCGAACTCAAGGCCCTGTTCCGTCAGGCGGGCCAATCAATGGGCGAGGCGGCGGTCGACGCCATGCCGGACGTCGACACGATTTCCGACCTCGAAGCGTCCCTGAACACGTTCTGGCAGGTCCGTCGGTGGGGGCGCGTGGCCCTCGACGAGCGGAAAGGCCACATGGAGATCGTCCATTACGCGGCACCGCTGACTGCCGCCTTCGGCGAGGCATCGCTGGTCTGGACCTGCGGTCTGCTGGAGGGCTTCTACGAAGCGGTGCTGCATGCCTTGGGTGCGGGCGACGGTCTCGCCGTCGTTGCCGAATCGAGTGATGCGGAAGGGCTCGTCCTGCGCTTCCGTTTCGGTCGTTGATCGACGGAGGATCAGGACATGGTGAAGAAAGCAGGCGGCGACATCGAAGGGTTGTTCCGGAGCTTCGGCAGCGACAGCGGCTCGTATCGCGAACTCGCCCGGGAAGCGGATGCCCGCGATGCGCAGCAGCGCTGGCCGATGCTCGGGGAAATCGCCCCTGAAGCCGGCGTCCGCCCCGATGCGCTGGATGCCGCCAGCAAGCGCCAATGGCGCGAGCGCGGCGAAGGCGACGCCGAGTCGCCGCTGTCTCCGCCGCAGGCTTCGGCGGAGGGCCGACGCCTGATGGGCGGGCTCGACCACCTGTTGCAGCGGGGTAGTGCTCCCCAGGTCGATCCAGCGGACGCTCCGGCCCCCAGGGCCTGGGGCGCGGCCAAGCCCCAGACCCAGACCCAGACCCAGCCTCAGCCCCCCGTCCCGGTCGAAGAGCCGCGGTCGTCCGCTGGCGCGTCGCGCTCGGTCCGCAAAGGAGAGTCGCAGCGGCTCGACCTGCGGGGAAAAACCGGCTTGTTCGGTGGCGTCGATCGCGGCGACAAGGCCGGCGAAGAAGCGCCGCGGAACGCGCTTTCCGGGCTGTTCTCGAGGCTCGAAGGCGAAGGACGCGGCACGAAGCCGCTCGTGCCGGGGCGGTTGCGCAAGCGATGAGCGTGGTCGTTGTCGCATCGATGAAGGGGGGCGTCGGCAAGACGACGACCACGGCGAACGTCGCCTTCGCCCTCTCCCGCCTCGGTCGCCCGGTGATGGTGGTCGATCTTGATCCGCAGAACTCGCTCTTCCTACACTTCGGCCTCGACGGGTCGAATCGCGATGGCCTGGCGGTCGCCGCGCTGGACGGCAGGCCATGGCATGCGCCGGCCCTGGTGTCGGACTCTGGCGTGCTCTGCCTGCCCTACGGGCTCCTTCGCGGCGAACAGGTGGCCCGCTTCGAGCGGCCCTTGAACGAGAACCCGCGAGCGCTCGGCGAGGCCCTGCGCGCCGCCTGCGCCGCCGAGCCCGAGGCCATCGTCCTCATCGACACGCCGCCTGGGCCCTCGCCCTATCTGAAGGCGGCTTTCGAGTGCGCCGACCTTGCCCTACTCGTGTTGCTTGCCGACGGCGGCTCGTACGCCACCATCCCGGCCATGGAGGCCTGGGTGGACGAGTGGCAGTCGCAGCGGCCGGGCCTCCGCGCCGCGTACGTGCTCAACCAGACCGACGCATCCTCCCCGTTGGCCCGCGACATCGCCGAAGTGTTGAGGCAGCGGCTGGCCCATCGACTGCTGCCGGTGGGCATCCACCGTGACGAAGCCATCGGCGAAGCGCTGGCCGTCCAGCAATCGGTGATCGAGTACGACCCGCACTGCCGGGCGTCGCTGGACTTCCGGCAGCTCGCCGCAGCCGTGGCGCGCGAGTGCCCATGAGCGACCTGCGCGGCCGACTGCGCGGGCTGGTGCACGACCTTGCCGAGGGCGAGCGCTCCCGCCTGAATCCGCGCTACGTCTACGGTCGGCTCAACGACTGGGGGCGGCGCGTCGTCGACGCGCGCGTGTGGGAGTCGCGCCTGCTGCGCCAGGTGGCCGGTGCGCTCTGCGTGGTGCTTGCGGTTCTGATCGTCATCGTTCCCTTCGACCTCACCGAGCAGTTGCTGTTCTCCGCGGTCTTCCTCGTCGTGTCGCTCTACCTGCGACGCTTCGTCGGGACGCTGGTGACGCTTCTGTTGATCGGCCTGTCGATGCTGGCATCGACGCGCTACCTCTACTGGCGGTTCACCGAGACCCTGGCGGTGGAGTCCAGCCTCGACCTGTTCCTCGGAACGGGACTCCTGCTCGCGGAGGTCTACGCGTGGCTGGTGCTGATGATCGGTTTCGTGCAGACCATATGGCCGCTGCGCCGGAAGCCTGTGCCGATGCCGGACGATGTGTCCACCTGGCCTTCGGTGGCCATCCTCATCCCCAGCTACAACGAACCGCTGTCGGTCGTTCGCCCCACGGTGATGGCGGCGCTGGCACAGGACTGGCCGCGCGACCGCCTCAAGGTCTACATCCTCGATGACGGGCGCCGCGAGGAGTTCCGGGAGTTCGCCGAGCTGGTGGGGGTCACCCACATCACGCGCGACAACAACCGGCATGCGAAGGCCGGCAACATCAACCAGGCGCTCCCCAAGACGGAAGGCGAGCTTGTCGCCATCTTCGACTGCGACCACATCCCCAATCGCAGTTTCCTGCAGATGACCGTCGGGCAGTTCCTGGTCGATCCGAAGCTGGCGATGGTGCAGACACCGCATCATTTCCTCTCGCCCGATCCGTTCGAGCGCAACCTCGGCGTCTTCCGTGCGATGCCCAACGAGGGCGCCCTGTTCTACGGGTTGGTGCAGGACGGCAACGACCTCTGGAACGCGACCTTCTTCTGCGGCTCCTGCGCGATCCTCCGGCGCGACATGCTGCTGGAGGTGGGGGGCATCGCCGTCGAGACCGTGACGGAAGACGCGCACACCGCCCTGAAGCTGCATCGGCGCGGCTACAACACCGCCTACATCGGCATCACGCAGGCTGCGGGCCTCGCCACGGAGAGCCTCTCCGCCCACGTCGGGCAGCGCATCCGCTGGGCGCGCGGCATGGCGCAGATCTTCCGCATCGACAATCCGCTGCTGGGGCGGGGCCTCAACCTCGCCCAGCGGCTCTGCTACATCAACGCGATGCTGCACTTCTTCTACGGCCTGCCGCGACTGGTGTTCCTCACCTCGCCGCTGGCCTATTTCTTCCTCGAGGCGCACATCATCGCCGCGCCCTCGGTGCTCATCGCCGCCTATGCCCTGCCGCACCTGATCCACGCGAACATCGCCAACTCGCGGATGCAGGGCAAGCACCGTCACAGCTTCTGGGCCGAGGTCTACGAAACGGCGCTGGCCTGGTACATCTTCGTGCCCACCTCGCTGGCCGTCATCAACCCCAAGCTGGGCACCTTCAACGTCACCGCGAAAGGCGGCGTGGTCGAGCGCGACTACTTCGACTGGAAGATCGCGACGCCCTACGTGGCCCTCCTTGCGCTGAACCTCATCGGGCTCATCGTCGGCCTGGGTCGCCTGTTCATCTGGAACACGCATGAAGCGGGCACGGTGATCCTCAACCTGCTCTGGACGCTCTACAACCTGATGATGCTCGGCGCGACCCTCGGCGTCGCTTTCGAGACGCGGCAGATCCGGCGGTCGTGGCGTGTGCGCAGCCGCCTGCCGGCGATGGTGCAGCTTCCGAACGGCCGCACCATTGCCTGCGAGACCGAGGATTACTCGGAAGGTGGCGTGGCGCTCGCGCTGGGCCGTGAGATGGCCTTGCCGCTGGGAACCGAAGTGACGCTGACCCTCTACCGCGGTGACCGTGCCTATCCGTTCCCGGTCAAGGTGGTCTACAGCAAGGGGGAGGCCTTGCGGCTGCAGTTCCACGAGCTGTCGCTGGACGACTACCGCGCGCTCGTGGCGGCGACCTTCTCGCGCGGCGACGCGTGGCAGGAGTGGCTGCCGCAGGAAGAAACCGATCGTCCGCTGCGAGGCTTGGTGGAGATCTTCAAATTCAGCATCGAAGGCATGCGGCGTTTCGCTGAAAGCGCACTGCTGGCCTGGCGCCTGCGACAGGCGCGCCCCCGCTTCAAGGAGCTCATGTGATCCGATTCCCGGCGATCTTCCTGCTCGCGTGCCTCTGCGCGAGCAACCTTCCCGCCCAAGCGCCGGCCGCGGCCCCGCCCGCCGCCGAAGCGCCCGCTCCGGCGACGCCGGCGAACCGCGTGCTTCGCCTCGGCTTCAAGGAGCTCGGTGCTAGCGGGCCGCTCATGCTTCGTGGCGTGGAGGGTTCGATCGGCCTACCGTTCTCCATCCGTTCGGACGAAGTCGTCGTCGGGGCCAAGCTCCGCATGGACTACCAGTATTCGCCGTCCCTGCTGGAAGAGCTCAGCCACCTCGTCGTCACCCTCAACGACGAGGTCGCCGCCACCATCGCGCTCCCGAAGGGGCAGGGCATGGGCAATCGGCGCGAGATCGATCTCGATCCGCGCCTGTTCATCGACCACAACAAGCTCGCGTTCCGCCTGATCGGCCACTACACCTACCGCTGCGAGGACCCGACGCACTCGTCGCTGTGGCTTAGCCTCGCGCAGTCCGGTTCGCTCGAGCTCACGCTGGCGCCCCTGGCCTTGGCCAACGACCTGCGCTTGCTGCCCAACCCCTTCTTCGACCCGCGTGACCAGGGCGCCTTGCGCCTGCCCTTCGTGTTCGAGGAGACGCCGTCGCCGGGCATGATGAAGGCGGCAGGCATCGTCGCGTCGTGGTTCGGCGGCCAGGCGAGCTACCGCGGCGCGAGCTTCCCGGTCCGCCTAGAGGGCTTGCCGGCCGGCCACGCCGTGCTCTTCCGTCGTCGTCCGTCGCCGGCGGGCGAGGCGGGGCCGGCCATCGAAGTGCAGGCGCACCCCTCGGTGCCGGGGGCGAAGCTGCTGATCCTCTCGGGCGCCGATGACGAAGCCTTGCAGCGCGCGGCCCGCGCCCTCGTCTTCTCGAATGGCGCCTTCAGCGGTCCTCGCGTCGTGATCACCAGCGAGAACCTCCCCGCGCCGCGCGAGCCCTACGACGCACCGGCATGGCTGCCCGTGGATCGGCCGGTGCGGTTCGGCGAGGTGATGGCGCTCCAGGACATGCAGGTCAGGGGCTATTACCCGGACGTCATCCGGATGAACTTCCGCGTCGCCCCCGACCTGTTCACCTGGCGCAGCGAAGGCGTGCCGATCGATTTGAAGTACCGTTTCACGCGGCTGCCGTTCAACAAGAATTCCAGCCTGAACATCAGCCTCAACAACAATTTCATCCATGCCCTCGCCCTGAACGACCCCGAGCGTCGCGAGGAGGAGCAGGAGAAGCTGCGGTTGCCCGTGTTGGACGAGAACCTCGCGCTGCGCGAGGACGTCCTGTTCGTCCCGCCCTACCAGGTGGGCGGCCGGAACCAGATGCAGTTCCACTTCTACTTCGACATCCACAAGCAGGGTGAATGCCGGGATTCCATCCCCGACAACATGCGCGCGATGGTCGATCCGGAGTCGACCATCGACTTCAGCAGCTTCCCGCATTACGTGGCGCTGCCGAACCTCGCCTATTTCGCCAACATCGGCTTCCCTTTCACCCGCCTCGCGGATCTTTCCGAGACCGCGATCGTCATGCCGTCCTCGCCGGCCGCCGCCGAAGTGCAGATGTACCTCGACCTCATGGGGCGCATGGGTGAGGCCACGGGCTATCCCGGTTTCCGCCACGCGCTGACCACCGCGGACGCGGTCGAGGAGCATGCCGACAAGGACTTCATCCTGATCGGCAGCCACACGAGCCAACCGCTGTTCGGCCGTTGGGCCGAGCACCTCGCGCTCGTCGAGCAGCAGGGCGTGCGGCGCCTGCGCGATCCTGACAAGTTCCTGCGTTCCACCTATCGCTGGGAGGAAAAGGACGTGCAGGAGCGCCCCGACCCGCTTGGGGATGTCAGCTTCACCGGAGGTGGTGCGCTGGCGGCGGCGATCGCCTTCGAATCACCGCTGAAATCGGGCCGCAGTGCGATCGCCTTCTATGCGGACCAACCGCGACACCTCGGTTCGATCAGCCAAGCGCTCAATGATCCGGCACGCATCTCGAAGTTCCAGGGCGACTGGGTGATCGTGCGCGGTGATCGCGTCGGCCACTACCAGGTGGCGGAGACCTACTACAGCGGCTCGCTGCCCTGGCTGCTGAAGCTGCGCTGGTGGTTCACCGAGAACCCCATCCTGTTGGGCGTGCTCTCCATCCTGCTCGCGCTGCTGGCGGCCATCCTGGCCTACCGCAGCCTGCGTCGTCTCGCGGCGCGCCGCCTGGCGACGAAGAAGTAACGTGCGGCGACTGCTCCTGAAAGCGGCATTGGGCCTGCTGGCAACGGCGGGTCCCGCGCTGCTGTGCGCGGCGGAGCCAGCAGGGGACTGGCCGGCGTTTGCCCGCGACTTCATCCAGGCGGATGGCCGAGTCATCGACCACGAGGCGGAGGCCATCAGCACCTCGGAGGGACAGGCTTACGCGCTGTTCTTCGCTCTCGTGGCGGGTGATCGTGCCCGCTTCGAGACGGTGCTGCGCTGGGCCGAGGACAACCTCGCGCAGGGCCGGCTGGAGGACCGGGCGATGGCCTGGAAGTGGGGCCGCGATGACCAGGGCCAGTGGCGCGTCCTCGACGCGAATGCCGCCAGCGACGCCGACCTCTGGATGGCCTACACGCTTTACGAAGCCGCGCGGCGCTGGCAGGTGCCGGCATGGCGTCTGAAGGCGGATGCGATGCAGGCCCACGTCGCCCGCGATCTCGTGACACGCGTGGGCGGCCGGACGACCTTGCTGCCGGGTCCTGAAGGATTCGCCCTGCCGGGCGGCGGTGTGCGGGTGAACCCCAGCTACCTGCCGCTGTTCGTCCTGCGTGGGTTGGCGCGCGAAGCGCCGCAGGGGCCGTGGCGGTCCTTGGCTGAAGGGCTGCCGGAGATGCTGGCGGCCTCGCCCGCGAAGGTCGCGCCGGACTGGCTCCATGTGGCGCCCGCTTCCGGCTATTCGTTGGCTGCGGAGTTCCCGGTCGGGAGTTACGACGCCATCCGTGTCTACCTTTGGGCGGGCATGACGCACTCCGATGACCCGGCACGGGAGGCCGTGCTCCGGGCGCTCGCGGGCATGACGGCCTGCGTGGATGCCGCAGGGCGCGTCGCCGAGCGCATCGATGCCACCCGCGGCACCTGCACGGGCACCGCCGACGCCGGGTTTTCCTGGGCCGTGCTGCCCTTCCTGATGGCGCGGGACGACCTCGCGCAGGCCCAGCGGGCACGTGCCGCCGCGGCCATTTCGCCCGTGGGCAAGCGTTACTATCCGCGGTCTTTGGAACAGTTCGCAGCGGGTTGGATGGCGGGGCGGTTCCGGTTCGCGGCTGACGGCCGTCTGCTGCTGGCTGAGGATTCGGAATGCGAACGATGAACGCCCTTTCGCTGGCGATCGCCTTGGTCTTCGGATCGGCCGTGATGGCCGCGGACGACGTCGCCGTGCGTCAGCTGGTCGATCAAGCCCAGTATTGGGAGAAGAAGGGCGACGACGAGCGCGCCGCGCAGGCCTGGCAGAAACTGCTGCGCGCCGACCCGCTGAACGCCACGGCGCAAGCCGGGATGGCGCGCCTCAATGCCCGCCGCGGCGGCGTGCTGCAGCCCCTCGTTGACGATGTGCCAGGCGCGCGCGATCGCGCAGCGTCTGCCGCGCCGCGCGCGGCAACGCCCCCGTCGCGCTCGCCGGAAGGCACGGCCACGCGCCCGCAGGCCTATGCCGGTCTCACCGGCTCCACCGAGGGTTGGGCCGCAGCGCGTGCCAGCCTCGAGGTCCTGGCGCGACAGAATCCCGACGACGCCGCGGTGCGCTTCGAACTCGCGAAAGTGCTGACCTATCGCGAGGGCGCGCGGCCCGAAGGCCTGCGGATGCTCCAGGCCTTGGCGCAGGCGAAGCCGGATGACGCCGCGATCCGCGATGCGTGGCGGCAGGCGCTCACCTGGTTGGGCAACCGCGCGTCGGACCGGGCACTCATCGAGGCCTATCTCGCGAAGCACCCGGGCGACCAGTCGCTGCGGGAACGCCTGCGTGCGCCTGCGACGGGCGCGCGCGGCAGCGCGACGTCACTCTCCCGTTTGGCGGGATTCGCGGCCTTGGATCGCGGTGACCACGAGAAGGCGGAAGCCGCGTTCCGCGCGGCCTTGCAATCCCGTCCCAATGATGCGGAAGCGCTGGGCGGGCTCGGGGTGATCTTCCTTCGCCGCGAGGACTTCCCCGAAGCCGCGCGCCTGCTGGACCGTGCCGTCGCCGCCGGCGGTGGTCAATGGCGCGACGCCGCGCGAAGCGCCCGGTATTGGCGGGACGTCGAAGCGGCCAGGGCCGCGCGCCTCGCGGGTCGGCGCGACGAGGCGGCGCGACTCGCCCAAGCGGCCGCGCGAGCCGATGCTTCGGAGCCCGAGGCCGCGGTGCTGCTGGCGGATATCCAGGCTGAACGCGGCCAGGCGGCGTTGGCGGAGCGCGCGTATCGCGCGGTGTTGGCGCGCCACCCCACGCACGAGGGCGCGTTCCGTGGGCTGCTCGCCATTCTGGCGAACACGGGGCGCATCGCGGAGATGCAGACGCTTGTCGCGGAGATGCAGGGGAAGGCGGGTGGCGATGGGGCGAGTGGCCAAGCGCGCGCCGTTCTCATGCTGCGCGAAAGCGAGGTGCTGGCCGCTGCCGGTGATGACGCCGGCGCCGCCGCGCTGCTCGAGGATGCGCTGGTGCGCGATCCGGGCAGCCAGCCCATCCGCGTCGCATTGGCGCGGGTGTATCAGCGCCTGGGGCGCGCGCAGGCGGCTGTCGGCCTGCTCGGCTCCGCTTTGGATGCCGATGCCCAGTGGCAGGACGGATGGTTCGCCAAGGCGCAGGCGCTGGCCGCGCAGAAGCGTTGGCTCGAAGCCCTGTTCGCCATGGAGAACATCCCCTTCGGCGAGCGCGATGATGCGATGGCCGCCGAGCAGAACCGCTTCTGGGTCAACGCCCGGGCCGAGCGCGCCGTGGCGCTCGCCGGGGATGGTCAAGCCGGTGAGGGGCTCACGCTGTTGATGGAAGCCGAGCGACGGGCTGAAGGGAACCCGGGCGCGATGGCCGCGGTGGCCTCGGCATGGGTCGACCTGGGCCAGCCCGCGCGCGGCATCGCGATGGCGCGGCGCCTGGTGTCCGCCTCGCCAACGCCTGACATCGGACTGCAGACGACCTACGCCGGCCTGCTGCTTCGGGCCGGTGAAACGGACGAGGCCGCCCTCATCCTCGAACACCTGTCCGGGCAATCGCTCAGCGATGGCCAGATCAACGATCTGAACGCATTGATCCGCGCCTACACGCTGCGACAGGCCGATATTCTTCGCGAGGAGGGCCGCTATGCGGAGGCCTTCGACGTCCTGCGCCCGTTGATGCAGCAGGGGCCCGACACCGCGCTCACCATGGCCTTGGCCCGGCTGTATCTGAGTGCCGGCGACAGGGAGGAAGCGCAGGCGCTGGCGGAATCCGTCTTGAAGGCCGAGCCCCGCTCGCTCGAGCACCGCCTGTTCGTCGCGGGCATGAGCATCAGTGCGAGGGACTGGCCGGCGGCGGAGCGGCACCTCGCGGTGGCGAGCCAGATTTCACCCGGCCATCCACGCGTGTTGACGATGCAGGGGCGGCTTGCCAAGGCGCGAGGCGATCGGGCCGGCGCGACGGCGCTGTTCGAGCAGGCGCTGGCCGCGGAGGGCACGCGGGCCGGCATCACGCCCGGCGGTGGCTTGATGTCGCTGCGCCTTGTGGAATCGGAAGGCAGCGTCGGCTGGCCCGGTGGTGGACGTGCCGCTCCCTCGCCATCGATCCCCGCGAGACCCCGCCTTCTGCCGATGCCGGGTCAGGCCGCTCCGGTGGGCACGCTGCCTCCGTCGAGCCGCGGCCTGTCGCTGCCGCGCGCGACGTCGGACGCGACGCGCCGCACCGCGTCGCCCTTGCGCCGTGCCGCCGCCGTGGCCTCCCGCGAGACGCGGTTGCCTTCCCTGCCGCGGTCCACGGCATCGGCCTCGTCCGATCCCGCCACCGAGGCCGAGCGCGAGTTGGCCCAGCTTGAGGCCGAGCGTTCCCCGAAAGTGGAAGCGGGCATCGACATCGGTGGTCGCAGCGGGGAAACCGGCCTCGGCCAGCTCGACCACACCGCGCTGACGGTGCAGGGCCATTGGCCGACGACCTGGGGCGGCACCTTAAGTGCCTCGCTGACTGCCGTCGATATCGATGCCGGTCCTTTTGACACCCGTGACATCTTTGCCTCGCCGCGTTTCGGCACCAATGCCCTCGGGGCCTTCCTCGCCGCGCCGCCGCCGGCGCCCCTCACAACCGACAGCGGCCTCGCCGCGGCCTTCGCCTATCGCGACGAAACGCTCGCCTTCGATGCCGGTGTCACGCCGGTCGGCTTTGTGCTCGGGCGAGCGGTGGGCGGCCTGAGCCTCTTCAGCGACGCGGGTGATTGGCGGCTGCAGGGCACCGTCGAACGCCGCGCCGTCACCGACAGCCTGCTGTCCTGGGGGGGTATTCGCGATCCACAATCGCTGCGGCGCTGGGGTGCGGTGACGCGCAACGGCGCGCGATTCTCCGCAGCCTCGGGAAACGAGCAAACCGGTGTGTACGGCGCCCTGGGCATGTACCAGCTCGAGGGTCGCCTGGTCGCCCGCAACAATGCGACGGAGTTGGGCGTCGGCGCGTACATGCGGCTCTGGGATGACGGCGCGTCGAGCGCCACGCTCGGTGTCCATTTCGAGACGCAGGCTTATGAGAAGAACCTCTCCCGATTCACCTTCGGGCATGGCGGCTACTTCAGCCCCCAGCGCTTCGTCAGCCTCAGCTTCCCGTTCACCGCCAGCGGCCAGCGCGGCGACCTGAGCTACCAGTGGGGAGCGGAGGTCGGCGTCCGCAACATCCGTCAGGATTCGGCGCCGTTTTTCCCGAACGACCCCGCGCTGCAATTCGAGTGGGAGCGACGCTTGTCGACGCCCGGCTTGGGCGCTTTCTCCGCTCGGCATCCGGGCTCGAACGAGCGCGGCTTCGGCTACGGAATGCATGGCGCCTTCGAGTACCGCGTGATGTCCGATCTTTCCGTGGGCGGGCGCTTCTTCTGGGACGACAGCCGCGACTTCAGCCGATATGGCGGATTGCTTTACTTGCGTTACGGCCTGCAGGGCTTGCCGTTGCCGGCGGCGCCGCCCAGGCCCTTGCAGCCGATTGAGAAAGGGGTGCCCTGATGCATCGTAGTCTTCGAGCCCTCGGCGCACTGATGCTGGGGATTTCCGCGATGGCGGGGCCTTCGTTGACGGTGGCGCAGGACGCCGGGCTGGCGCGCGAGCAGTTCGCCCAAGGGGAACACGATGCCGCTGCGGCAGCGTGGGAAGCGCGCCTCGAGGTCAACCCCTTCGACCCCGCCGATCTGAACAACCTGGCGGTGGCCAAGGCGGCCCGCGGGGACTACCAGGCCGCGCGCGAACTGCTGCAACGTGCGGTGCGCCTCGCGCCCGGGCGCGAGGACATCGCAGCGAACCTGGCGCGTCTGACCGACTGGATGGACCGCCAGCGCGACGGCATCGCACCGCCGGGCGCCCATCCCGCCCTGCAGCAGCCCGGCGCGCGCGTCGTGCCGCCCGAGCCGCCGGCGCCGTGGCCTCGTCGCGCCGCCGCCGGTGGACGGGGCTGACGCATGGCCGTGATCGCATTCGTTTCCGGAAAAGGAGGCGTGGGCAAGACGTCGCTCACGGCGGCGACGGCCGTCGCGCTCGCACAGCGCGGCCGGCGTGTCCTCGCGATCGATCTGGACCCGCAGAACGCGCTGCGCCTGCACCTCGGGATGGACCCGGCGGACCCGGCGGGCTGGTCGCGCGAAGGCTTCGGAACGACGGCGATCTTCGAAAGCGCTGGCGGCGTGTCCTTCCTCCCCTTCGGCACCTTGCTCGAGGCCGAACTGGAGGAGTTGGAGGCGGTGTTGCAGGACGATCGGCACTGGCTGGCGGAGCGACTCGCTGACGCGGCGGCGCGCGGACGCTTCGACTATGTCCTGATCGATACGCCCCCGGGGCCGACGGTGTTCCTGCAGCAGGCGCTGCAGGCCGCGCATCGAGCGCTGGTCGTGGTGCTGGCCGACGCGGCCTCGCTAACGACGCTGCCGATGTTCTTCCCGCTGATCGACGAGTTCACCGCCGGGCGTGACGGCTTCCAGGGCAGCCAGATCCTGATCAACCAGTTGCCGCACCAGAGCCGCCTCGGCCACCAGGTGCGCACGGCAATCCATGCCCATTTCCCGGGCCGCGTCGTTCCGGTCGCCGTGCATCGCGATGCGGCGGTGGCGGAGGCCCTGGCGTTCGAGCGCACCGTGCTCGACTACGAGCCGGGGGCCGAGGCCTGCCTCGACCTGCAGCATCTCGCCGATTGGCTGCTGGCCACGCTCGAGTCGTGAAACGCCTGCGCCATTGGGTTGCGGCCGTTTGCCTGATGCTGGTGCTTCCGGCAGCGGCTTCGTCTGTGCCCGCCACGTCGCCCCCGCCGATGACGGGCTACGTCGCTTGGTGGCTGGGTGATGCCTGGAAGACGACGCCGCTCGAGGGCTTCGAGCGGATCATCTTCATCGAGCAGCGGATCGATGTCTCCGGGCGCATCGCCGAGGCCAACGGTTGGCCGGAACAGTGGCAGGAACTCCGCGACGCTTCGCGCGAGGCTGGCGTCGGCATCGATCTTTCCCTCGGGCTCGTGCAGGAATCCGATTTCGCCGCGCTGTTCGCTTCGCCTGAGGCGCGTCGACGCTTGCTGCGCGAAACGGCCCGCCTCCTGCGGCAGCCCGATGTGGCGGGCCTGCACATCGACATCGAGGTCTATCGCCAGGCGTCCACGTCGCCGGAGGCCATTGCAGGCTTTCGTGCCTTTGTCGAGGAGCTCGCCCAACGGGCACGCCGCTCCAAACGCTGGCAGCTGAGCGTCTTCCTGCCGATCGGCGGTGAGTTGCAGCTCTACACGCCTGCCACGCTCGCCGGGATGTCCCGCGTGGTCGTGCAGGGCTACGACGCGCATTGGCCGGAGGGCCCCAATGCGGGCCCCGTGGCACCGCTGCGCGGTCCAGAGGCGGTCACGGTGGAAAAAGCCCTCGCCCAGGCCCGGGCCTTGGGCGTCGACGATGCGCGCCTCCGTCTCGCGTTCCCGCTCTACGGTTACGAATGGCCGGTGCAGGGCGAAGGGATCCGGCGCAAGACCACGGGCAAGGGGCGCGCGCTGCCGCTCGCACCATTGCCCGAAACGATGCGTGCGAGCTTTCCCTCGAGCGTCGTGGAGCGGGTCGCGCGACATGGCGCGGTGTTCCACCCGGAGAGCGCCTCCGGAAGCTATGCCTTCGAACAGGACGGCACCGCTTGGGAAGGGTGGTTCGAGGACTGGACGTCCCTTCAAGTCAAGCGCCAGTGGCTGAAGTGCGAGGGTGTCGATGGCCTGGCGTTCTTCGCGCTCGGCTATGACGCCGGCGCCCTCGTTTCCACCGTCGCCCATTCCTTCCCCGACGACTCCGCCTGCCTCGCGCCAACGCGAGCCGCGCCTTAGGCGGAAGGGTCGATGCATCAAGCCGGCAGGAGTTCGCCTTGCTCTTCAGCTCACAGCTCTTCCTCTATCTCTTCCTGCCGCTGTTCCTGCTGACGTACTACCTGTGTCCGCAGCGGTTCCGCTCGGCCCACATGTTGCTCTTCAGCTACGTCTTCTATGGATGGTGGCGTCCGGACTTCCTCGGCCTGCTCATCGGCGTGACGGTCGTGAGCTACTACGTCGCGGCGGCGCTTGAAGCGGCGGCGGTGCAGAACCGCAAGCGTTGGCTCGCGGTCGGTGTCACGGCCAATCTCGCCGCGCTCGGCTATTTCAAGTACGCGAACTTCGGCATCGACAGCCTCAATGCGCTGCTCACGGCCGCGGGTTTCGACACGATCGGTTGGACCAAGATCGTCCTGCCGATCGGATTGTCCTTCTACATCTTCCAAGCCATCAGCTACATCATCGACATCTATCGGAAGACGGCCCCCCCGGCGCGCAATCTCGTGGATTTCGCGGCCTTCATCGCGCTGTTCCCGCAGCTGGTTGCCGGCCCGGTGCTGCGCTATCACGACCTGGCCGAGCAGTTCTACGTCCGCACCTACTCGTGGGAACGTTTCTCCCGCGGCTCCATGATCTTCATGGTCGGCTTCTGCATGAAGGTGCTGGTCGCCGACACCGTTGCACCGCTGGTCGACGCGGTGTTCGCGCTGCAGGCCCCGACCCTCGTCGATGCGTGGATTGGCGCCCTGGCGTACACGATCCAGCTGTTCTTCGACTTCGCGGGTTACAGCACGATGGCGATCGGCATGGCGCTGATGATCGGCTTCGTCTTCATGGAGAACTTCAACGATCCCTACGTGTCGCGCTCGATCACGGAGTTCTGGAAGCGTTGGCATATCTCGCTTTCAAGCTGGCTGCGGGAGTACCTGTACATCTCGCTCGGCGGCAATCGCAAAGGGCGCCTGCGCACCTACATCAACCTGTTCCTGACCATGCTGCTTGGCGGCATCTGGCACGGTGCCAACTGGACCTTCGTCCTCTGGGGTATGTGGCATGGCGCGGTGCTTGCCTTCGAGCGCTACTGGGAAGAGAAGTTCGGCCCGTCGCGCTTGCCGGTACCCATCCAGGTGGCGCGCACGATGCTGCTCGTGATCATCGGTTGGGTAATGTTCCGTGCGACCACCGTTGATGGCGCACTTCAGATGTATGCCGGCATGCTCGGATTCAACGGCATCGGCATGAGTGATTTCCTCATGTCTGAGGTGACGACGGACCGCGTGGCGGTGCTCATCTTCGCTTTCCTGCTGGTCTATGCGATGCCTTGGATCAAGCGCAATGGCGACAACCTGCGTTGGGTGATCCTGCCGCTCTTCGCCTGGGCCGTGGCGACGCTGTCCGCGCAGTCCTTTTCGCCCTTCCTCTACTTCCAGTTCTGAGTGGCCGACCATGTCCATGGAAACTACGACGCAGAATCCGTCGCCCCGCCCGATCGGCATCCAGAACTTCCTCGCTTCCGCATTGCTGCTGGCGGTGATGGTGTTCGGCCTTTGGCAGATGGCGGGAGCCAGTCGCAACCTTGATCTCAGCGCCGTGCCTTGGGGTTGGGACCACTTCTGGGAGGGCAGCACCACGCAGGCTTTTGAAAAGCGCCTCGATCAGGCCGTGCCGGCTCGGCCCGAGCTGATCATGGCGGCGAACGCCGCGCGCTACTGGCTCACCCACGGCGCAGGCCCGAAGGTGCGAGTGGGTGACGACAACTGGCTGTTCCTCACCGAGGAGCTGCAGGTGGACGCCGGCGTGGGGCAGCGCCTGCAGCAGCGCGTCGCCCTGCTGGCCGATACGCATCGCGCACTCGAGGCCCGCGGTATCGCTTCTGTCATCTTGCTGGTGCCGGACAAGACGCGCGTGCATTCGGAGGCCTTGGGGGCGAGCCGCCCCGAATTCGTCGAGCGGCGCTATGCCCTGGGTCTGGAGGGCCTGAAGGCCGCGCACGTGCCGGTGATCGACCTGTATGCGGATATGCAGGCGGCGCTCCAGAACGACCCAACGCAGGAGCTCTACTACCGCACGGACACGCACTGGAACCAGAACGGTGCCGAGTTGGCGGCCAAGGCCGTCGCGCGCTGGAACAGCGAGAAAGGCATCGTCGCGGGCCAGACGGCGTTCGAGCTGCGTCGCGAAGGCGAGGGGGCCGAGCGCGTGGGCGACCTGCTGGCACTGATCGGGCTGGACAAGGCGCCGGCGTGGATGCGGCCGCGTGGCGACTGGGAAGTACCCGTCGTGGTGGAGGCGCAGGCCTCGGCGTCGGCCGACGCCTTGGGCGACCTGTTCGGTGACGCTGGCGTGCCCGTGGTGCTGCTGGGCACCTCCTACTCGCAGCGTGCCGCTTTCGGCGACTTCCTGCGCCTGCACCTCGGGAGCGAGGTGCTCAATGCGTCGAAGGACGGCGGGCGCATCGCCGGTTCCGCCGAGGAGTACTTCGCCGACGACGCGTTCAGCCAGTCGCCGCCGACCCTGGTGGTCTGGGAAGTGCCGGAGCGCTTCCTGACCCTGCCGATGGACGATGGAAAGTCCGAGCCCGTGGTGCTGCTTCCGGCCCCGTGAGGCCGGAAGCGGCGGTTACGGAGAAAGCGCGGGGAGGGTCGGCATCCGGCAGAGCGCGATGTCCTCGAGTTGCAGCGCGGCCGCCCCCTCGCTGCCCACCGTGAGGGCCTCGATGCTGGCGCCTTCGGGGAGCGGCATGCGGAAGGCCTGCCATGTGCCGTCTCCGCGGACCTCGAGCGTTTGCGTGGTAATGGCACCTGCCGTGTCGCGCCACGCGATGGAGATCTGATTCGGTCCGGTCACGGCCAGCGTGGCGGACAGATAGGCATCGCCTTGAGGTTCCAGCGACCACGAGCCGCCCGTTTCGCCGGTGCCCACCGTCCCGGCAGGAGTGCAATCCCGCGTGATCCATGCCGCGGCACGCCGGAGCCAAGTGCGTTCGTCGACGATGTAGCGCGCTTCGCGGTAGGGATAGCTCGGCGGCGCCGCGAGGCCGCGCTCGGGGATCTCGACGACGAGGAGCTTCGGCGGCTGCGTCTGGAAGCCGTCGTCGCGCAGATAGAGTTCCAGTCCCACCCAATGCCCGCGATCCGCAGCGACGGACAGGTCCGCGACATCGCGCTGCAGGGCGAAGCGAAGGGCGTCCGGGAAGCCTGTCCACGTGCCGCTGAAGCTGCTGCCCATCAGCGCGATGCCCGGCGTGGCATCCTCGGCGAGCAAGTCGCCGCCCGCCGGTGCGGTCACGCCGAACACGCGCACCTGCTCGGGCTCGAAGGCGGGCGTGCCCGCCGGAAGGATGGACGTCAGGTCGCCCAAGGCCAGCGTCTGCGGCGTCGGATTCCATTCCAGCGTGTAGGCGCGGGAGGGAAGCGCGTCGAGGGCGGCCTGCGTCCCATCCTTGCCGTTGGCGTGTTGCGCGATCCGTTCGGCCGCCAGCAGGGAGCCTGTTTGCGACCAGTGGCTGTCCAGCCGCATGAACAGGGGATCACCGTTTCCGGCGCGTGCCTGCTCAAGGAACGGCGTCTGCAGGTCGACGACATCGACGCCGCCTTGCTGCAGCGCCTGCAGGCTCTTGCCGTAGTGCTCGACGAGGAAGGGTGTCAGCGCCCGATCGGCCGGGAGATTCTCCGGGTAAATCCGGACCTTGGCAGGCACCACGGCGAGCATCATCCGCGTGCCGTTGGCCGCGAGCAGCTCCGACAGCGCCGAGAACAGGTCAATGGATTTCGTGACCGAGGGCTGCTCGCTCGCGTCAGTGAAGTCGTAGCGGTAATACAGCCAGCCGTTCTGGCCGACGATCCCGGCGTCCTGCTGCGCTGCCACGGGGGCAGCGAACTGCACGGCGAGGCCGGCAGCAAGCGCCGCCCACAAGCGCTTGTGATTCATCCTCATGGCGTCCCCGTGTAGCGTTCGACGCGGTTGAGCACGGCCTTCAGCACCGGCCCGTCCTTGCCGGGAAGGATGAACAGGCTGTAGGTGCCGCCGTATTCCATGGCCAGGGGGGCGCCGGGTGCCGCGACGGCGGTGCCGCTGCGAGCAAGGCCGAACCCGATGTTCAGCGGGTTGACCGGGCGCGACACCGAGGCGCCTTCGGCGACGGCTGGGAAAACGACCTGTGCACGCTCGCCAGCGGTGACATCAAGAGGGCCGGTGCCCGGCGCGAGGTGATAGGCCGTCAGCACCGCCTTGAGCTTGTTGGTATTGGCCTTGTCCTCGAAGCGCAGGGGCTCGGTGCCCGGCGCGCGGCTCGTGTAGGCGAGCGTCAGGGCTTTGCCCGCCGGCGCCTCCAGCGTCGTCTCCAGCACCTGGCCGCCCGCGCTCAGCTTCAGAACGTGCGTGCCGGCGGAAAGCACGAGGTATTCGCCCGGCTCTCCGGCTGCGAGGGCGGCCCCGCGCGGCTTGCCATCGACGGTCAGCGTCATGGCAGGGCCATCAGCGGCGACCAGCAGTCGCACGTAGGCGGAATTGGCCGGCGGTTCGGGATCGTAGAGCAGGCCCGTCTGTTGCGCGTTCGCCATGCCGGACAGCAGCAGGACGGCGAGGGTGAGAAAACGGCGGCGGGCGATCATCGCTTGGCTCCTTCAGGAAGGCCGGCAATCAAGGACGCCTCATGCCGGCACACGGCCGGCTGGGCGATGGCGAAATTCTCCCCGGCGCCCGGGAAGATGCGCAGGCTGCGGGCGCCCTTCGCGTCGGCGGGCAGGCGCGTCTTCAATGCCATCGGCGTACCGTCCTCGGGGAGGCCCATCGTCCAGCTGGCGGCCTTGCCCGCGGCACCGGTGGCTTCGAAGCGGACCGTGCCGCCCCCCTGGATGGCGACATCCGCCCAGAGGTAATCCGTCGTGTCCAAGGCTTGGGCGAAATCGAGCTGGACGTAGCTGTCGGCATTGCTGGGGCCGTAGCCCACGCCGCCGTCGGCCAGTCGCGTCTGCGCGTCGGGGAGATTGGCTTCGGACAACTGCACCGCCACGGGCGAGGTCGCGCAGTTGCGCGAAACCGCCGTGGCGACGTTCAGCAACCACTCCTTGCTGTCGCGGAAGTACTCGGCATCGCGCCAGGGCGAGTCGGGCGGATTCACGCTGTCGCGCTCGGGCACTTCCCAGATCAGCAGCTTCGGCGGATGCAGCTGGAAGGCGGGGTCGCGGGTGTAGTTCTCCATGCCCACGAAGGGGCCCTGGCGACCGGGGATGGAGATGTCGAGCAGCTGGCGCTGCAGGGCAACGCGAACCGCATCCGGGTATTGCGTGCCGGGGTGCGTGAAGCTGCTGCCGATCACGGTCACCTGCGGCACGCCGGATTCACCCGTCAGCGCGTCCACCGAGCCAGCGTCGAGCGCCTGCACGGTGAAGCGGAGCACGGTTTCCGCCGGTGGCGGCGTGGCGCCCGCCGGCAGGGTTGGCAGGAGATCGGTCGTCAGCGAGGGCTCGCGCTCGCCGTTCGGGGATGCAGCGAACTGCGCTTCGGGGATGCTGGCGAGCACGCCGCTGGCCTTCGCATCGGCGTCGATGGCTTTGCGGATGGTCTGCCCGGCCAACATCGCCCCGGTGGGCGTCCAATGCGAGTCGAGGCGAAGGAACAGCGGTTCGCCGCCCTTGGCGGCCTCGGCCTGGAAGGCCGGCAGCTGGTCGGCCACCGTCATGCCCGCAGCTCGCAGTGCCTGCACCATGCGCTGGTTGCGACTCTCCGTGCCAGGCGCGGCACCGAAATCGGCGGGCAGGTACTGCGGATAGATCTGCAGCTTCAGCGGGGTGACGGTGAACACGACATGCACGTCGTTCGCCGCCATCACACGGCCGGCGCGCGCCAGCATGTCGGTGAAGCGGTCCACTTCGGGCATGAGGGAGGCGTCGAAGCGCTCCCAACGGAAGTACAGCCAGTCTTCCTTGCCGACGATCGTGCCGGTTTCTTCCGCATGGGCTGCGGGCATGAGGGCCGCGGCGAAGAGGGCGGCGGCGATGGTCTGGCCCAATCGGGCCTGCGGTTTCTTCAACATGGTCGTGGGCGGCTCCAGCCCTAGAACGTGATTTGGTAATGATAGTTGCCGGCCGGAAGTTCGCCGAAGCGCACGCTGGCCCGGTAGGGATCGATCGGCGCCACCTCGACCGGCGGCATGCCCGTCTTGGCGCCTCGGACCGTCGGCAGGACATTCTTCCGCGGCAGCATCACGACGACGGACACGCCGTCCACCGGCTCGCCCGGCGTGACGCTCAGGTCGAACTCGGCGCGGAGGCCGAGATCGCGGGAAACCACGCGCACGCGATCGCGATCCCGCCACCACTCGGCGACCTCGCCGGCCGATGCCAGCCAGACCGTTTCACGCCGCGAGGCCAGCTGGTGCAGGTAGATCGAAACGGCCGATGCCAAGGGGCTGCCCGGGGCGAAATTCTGCGTGTGCACGGACAGAATGCCCAAGGCCCCCTGTGACTCCACCAGGGCCAGCTCGTCGCCCAGACGCTGGGCGAGGACGACGGCATCGGTGGTGCCTTCCGACAGCAGGTTGATGTCGTCCCGCTGGGTGCGTGGCAGCACGACGAGTTGCTGCGCCGCACCCTCCTCGGCGGCGAACAGCGGCAGCCTCGCATCGCTGCGATGCGGGTCGGCGAGGTGGTGGGTGAAGCCCTTCTCCGCCAGCAGTCGCTCGGTGGTCGCGTCGTAGCCTTCGGTCGGCGCACGGAAGCCCATCGTCGTCTGGTCGCTCGGAAGGGCCGTCGCCAGTTGTGCCTGCATAGTCTCGAGGCGTTGGCGCTGCGTCGCCTCCGGCAGGTCCTTGAACGAGGTGTGGACCTCGCCATGGAAAGCCACCTCGTGCGAGCGCGCGAGAGTCTTCACCACGTCGGGGAATTCCATGCCCATTGAGGTCAGCACGTAGAACGTGCCCCGGTAGCCGATGTTGTCCATCAGCGAAGCCAGGTGCAGGGCATTGCGGAATTGGTCTTCCGTATCCATCTCGACGATCTGCGCGGCTCGATGCCCAGCAGGCCAGTTCGCCAGCATCGCGTCGGGGCGACGGCCGAGGAAGGCCAGCGCATCCTCGATCACCGGCGCAATGCGGTGGGGCTGGTACTCCCACGTGCTTTCGGAGAAGCCGAGGACCACCGAGCGGCCGCCGCGCTCGTCCTCCCCATAGACGATGGCTCCGTTGGCGAGCTCGGCAGGCGCCGGTGTGCGCGCCCAATCCATGAACCGACCCGCGAGCTGGGCATCGTTGATCGGCATCAGGCGCAGGAGCGGCTCGTGGTTGGCGCCGAGCCAGATGCGCAGGCCGGCAGCCTGCTGGCGGTTGATCGGCGATTCGCCGTCGAGGACGAGGAAGCCGGGGGCATCCTCGGCCTTCGCCACTTCGCCATTGACCCGCGCCTGGCCCATGCGCTCGAGCCATTCCCATCCCGTCCACTGGTTCGCGTCGTCCCGTGTTCCGCTGGCCCAGGTCAGCAGCACGTTGCCGCCGTCGGCCTTGAAGGCCTCGATCGCGCTGCGCTCCTGCGGGCTCAATGCCACGGCCGAAGGGACGATGAGGATGCGCCCCTCGCCCTTGGACAACGCCTCCGGCGTGCTGGCTTCGGTGACCCGCCAGCGCTGTGCCGAGAGATGTTTCCGCCACGGTGAGAGCAGCACCTCGTAGTTGCCGCCGACCCCGGTGAAGTAGCGTTGCGTCGTGGGCGAAACGAACAGCACCACATCACGGCTGCCTTCGCTTTGCACGAGCGGTGGCAGGGCGGTGTCGAGGCGGTCCGGCACCGGCCATCCCAAGGTCCGCATGGCCAGCAGGTACACCAGCGCGAGCATCGCCAAGCCGCCAACGACGAGCGCGGGGAGGTAGATGCCCATGCGCCGGTAACCCGGCCGGGTCTCGAATTCCGTCGGATCTTCCATGCTCATGGCGCGGCCTCGCCCTTGCCCTCGGGCACATCCGCGCCTGCACTTTCGGGCTTCGTGGTTTCCGGGATGAATCGCGTCAGGAAGACGGGTTCGCGTGTCCCGTGCAGCGGGACGGTCGGATCATGGCGTTTCGGCTTGCGCTTCTCGCGCATCTTGAAGGCCGCGTACGCCGCGACCGCCACCACCAAGGTGCCGATGGTGGTCAGCAGGATCACGGTGGCCAGGATGGAGATCAGGTCCACGTCAGAGTTTTCCTTCGCGTTGCAGTTTGCCCCAGGTCATCGATTTCCCCCGCCATTCCTCGATGGTGGCGAAGACCTTGGCGACGTCGACGATGACGATGTAGAACAGGCGGAAATAGATGGAGTAGCCGATCAGCGACGGATCTTCCTCTTCGACGATCACGCAGTACGCGGCGGCGATCACATCCAGCAGCGTCAGCTGCAGCCACCAGAAGAAGATGAACGTCGCGACGCCGTAATACAGGCCGACGTAGGCGAAGAACAGGCTGCCCAGTACGGTCGAGAAGGGCCACAGGATGCCCTCGAAGAGCATGTACCAAAGGATGAAGAAGTTGACGCCGCCTTTCCGCGGGCGCCACAGCGCCGAAGCGTGCTTGCGGATGGCCTGCAGGATGCCCCGCGTCCAGCGGTAGCGCTGCTTCAGCAGGTCGAGCAGGCGGCTTGGCGTTTCCACCCAGGCCACCGCGGCGGGTTCATAGGCGATCTGCCAGCCGCGCATCAGCAGCTTCAGCGTCAGGTCGGCGTCTTCCGCGAACGTGTCGTGGTCGTAGCCGCCGGCCTGCTGCAAGACGGTCTTGCGGAACATCCCGAGCGGCCCCGGGATGATGACCA
The DNA here is from genome assembly GCF_027531545.1 of Silanimonas sp. Classification (GTDB taxonomy): domain Bacteria; phylum Pseudomonadota; class Gammaproteobacteria; order Xanthomonadales; family Xanthomonadaceae; genus Silanimonas. The sequence goes on from NZ_JAPZSC010000016.1 coordinate 217,286, forward strand.
CCGAGCGCAGGTAACTCTGCGCCTTTCGGGCCATGGCCAGGCCCTCGATGTACTCGACCGCCTGGATCTTGGCCCACAGGCTTTCCCGGTTGAGCACCTTGACGTTGCCGGCCACCGCGCCGATCCGCGGGTTGTCGAAATGCCGGATGCACGCCCGCAGGGAGTTCGGCGAGAGCTTGGTGTCGCCGTCCATGTTGAGGATGAATTCGCCGCGCGCCTGCGTCATCCCCGTATTCAGCGCATCGGACTTGCCGCCGTTGCGCTTGTTGATGACGCGCACCGGCACGTTCGTGGATTCGCGGGCGACCACGAGGGCTTTCTCGTAGGTGTCGTCCGTGGACCCGTCGTTGACGACGAGGATCTCGTAGTTCGGGTAATCGAGGTGCAGGAGCGAGCGGATCGCCGGCTGGATGACCAGCCCTTCGTTGTAGGCCGGCACCACGAGGCTGATCATCGGCAACTGGCGGTCTTGCTTCTCCGTCGGCGGCGGCGCCGTCCGGTCGGACAGCGTGTACTCGATGTGCTCCATGAAGGAGTAGAGCAGCAGGAAGGCGTACCGCAGCACCAGGATGGCCAGGAAGACCATCAGGTACAGCCCGACCGCTCCGAGGATCCAGTTCTCCAGGAACACGCGCAGCGCGCCCGACCCGAGCTGCAGGATCTTCCCGTACGTCGCCGCGAGCAGCGCGACGAGGAAGAGCACCGCGCCGACGGCGATCAAGACCCGCCAGGTGCGTGTTAGCGCCACACCTTCTCCACCTGCAGGTTCGCCGACCGCGCGCCGTAGGCCGCGTTGTCGCGGAAGCTCGACATGCGCCAGAACCCGAACGAGAACGCGAGGTCTTCGGCGAACTGGTAGCGTCCGCCGAGCGACAGGCTCCAGGACGTTCCGGACTCCTCAAGCAGTGGCGTGCCGTACTGGGCGCTGCCATAAAGGCTCCAGCGGCCCAGGCTCCAGTCGCCGCTGAAGCCCGCGTAGGCCGAGCCATGGCCGAGGGAGGGCGACCAGTACTCGGCGGCCGGGCGCATGGCCTGGCGGAACTCCACGCCGAGCAGGGGACGCCAACGCGTGCCCAAGGGGCGCCATGACGGCGTCCAGCGCAGTTGCGCCGCACTGATCGAGTTGCCGTCGGTGATCCCGTAGTAGTCGACCTGCCCGTAGAGCTGGCCCCAGTCGAATTCACCCATCGTTTCGAGGCCGCTGTGCCTCGCGACCAGCCCGCGGAGGGCAGCGCGCGGCGCCAGTGCTTCGTGGCTCCAGTCGAGTCGGCCGACCCGGAACCACACCGGCCATTCGTGGAGCTTGATGCGGGCGGAACCGAAGATGGAGTCGTCTTCCCGCTCCTGCAGCAGACCCGCCTCGAGCACGGCGAGGCGGGGTGGCAGCGGCGGCTGCGGCGGGTGTGCCGCTTGTTGCTGCAGCGAAAGCGTGAGTTGCGGCTGCAGCGGATGCCCCAGCATTTCGATGCTGGCAGAGAGGCTCTGTCGGCTGGTTTCGGCCCGGCGTGGGATCGGAAACGGGTCCCGGATGCTGAGCGGCGGGATCTCCCACTCGATGCTGTCGTCGTAACGGGCGAGCTTCACCTCGTAGCGGGTATCCCCCGAGGCGTTGTGCCAGCGGTGCCCGAGCATGGCGCCGCGCCGCTCGACCGGGTTGATGTCGGTGGTGTATTCCACGCCGAACGTCGTCCGCGGCGCGAGGCCGAGGCGTGACTGCCTCATGCCCTCGAGAGCGTCGCTGTCGTCCGGGTGGCGATCGAGCACGGCCTGGTAGCCCGCCATCGCGAGATCAAAGCGCCCATTCCATCGCTGGGTGTTCGCCAGCCCGAGTCGGGCGTCGCGATCGACCTTCGAATCGAAGAGCGCCCGGTACTGCGCTTGGCCCCCTTGGAGCTTCCCGCTCCAGGCGAGGCTGTTGGCCACCTTGAGGTGGAGCTCGGCATCGATCGGCGCCTTCTCGAGCAGGGCAAGGCCCTCTGCGCCCGCTTCGGCGTACTCGCCCTTCGCGTACAGGGCATCGATGCGCTGCGTTGGCGTGGCGGGTGCGGCGGCCTGCGGTCGTGTGGCCGGTCGCCCTGCGGGCGCGGCCAGCGAGGCAGGCGCGCCGAGCCGGCGGGGTTGCGCGTTGGCGGTACTGGCAGTGGCCGTTGCCGGGCTGCCGAGCCGGCGAGGCTGCGTCGAGGCCGTGTTCGCGTTCCTCGGCGCGGGCGGAGGCGCGGCGAGTGTCCGCGGCTGCGCCGGAGCGGCGGTGGCCGGGCTGCCGAGCCGGCGGGGTTGAGTGTTGGCTGTGGTGGCCGTCGCGGCGGCGGGCGGCGGCGCGGCGAGTGTCCGCGGCTGCGCTGGAGTCGCCGTGGCCGGGCTGCCGAGCCGGCGGGGTGCCGCCAGCGCGCCTGGCGTGGTCGCGGTCGTCGCCGGAGCGGCCACGCGGGCGGTCTGGTTCACCGGGGCGCTGGCGGGCGCCGCTGCCGTTGCGGCGGGCTCACGAACTGCGGGTGCCGCTCGTGCCGTCGAAGCAAGCGCGGTCGCCCGTGCCGCGGGCGCCGCCGGCGTGGTGCGGAGAGGCGGCGCGACGGTTTGCGGCATGGCCGGTGCCGGGCGCGCGGCGATGGCCACGCGGGTGGGGGCCGTGTCGACTGGTGGCGCGGCAGGCCGGCTGGGCGCGCGTCCGGCCAGCGCGGCCAGTCGTCCCTGCGCGGCGCCTTGCAGGGGAGTGCCCTGCAAGGCGGAGAACTGGGCGGCCGCCTCATCCAGTCGTCCCGCACGCTCGAGGCTGTCCGCGACGAGGTAGCGCAGGCTGTGGTCCCAAGGTTGCTCCAGTACGCCCTTGAGGCCGAGATCGGCGGCAGCGGCATGACGATCCGCAGCGCGCAAAGCCGCCATCTCCCCGAGATCGACGGAGGCCTTCAGGTCACTCGATGCGCCAAACAGCAGCAGGGCGAGCCAGGCCGTCCGGCATGCTGGCGATGACATCAAGCGCCCTCGTCCTGGTCGGGGCCTGCGAGCGGGCGGCGCGCACGCGCCATCGAGGCCTGTCCCTTCCCACTTTCCCGGGCGAGGCGGCCACCGTATCGGAAGCGCCGCAGGTCGATGGGCTCAGAGACCTCGACGACCGGTGCCTGCCGGGCGATTTGGAGCTCGCGCCCATCGCGGGTCCGGCTGGCGCGGGAGAGCGGCACCGGCGCTCGCGGGCCGGAGGCCTCGGCTTGCGGGCCGCGCGCGGAAGCGACTCCCGCCAAGCGGTCTCGCAGATCCGGCATTGGCTGGGAGCGGGTACGTTCACCGAGCGCGGCGAGTTCGCGCTGGATGTCTTCCCGCGATGTCAGGCTCCGCGTCTCGGACAGCAAGGCGTCCGCCGATTGGCCCAGCGCGCGCTCCAAGGTCATCCTCAGGCTGCTGGCCGGGCACCCGGCGAAGAAAAAGTACGCTTGCTCGCCGTCGCAGGTGAGCAGGTCGCCGGCGCGGGACAGGCGGCAGCCGTCAAGGATCTCCTCGAGAACCAGATCGCGCCCGGCGCGCGCCACGACCAAGGCTCCCGGCACGTTCAGGACCGCGGCGCGCTCGAGGATCATCATGGCTTCCTGCGCGAAAGGCATAGGCAGCAGATAGCCGCGCAGCGGGGTGACCGACACGCTCGCCAGGGCGGTGTCGAAGTCCACGCTGATCTCGCGATCGAAGGTTTGCCCTTCGATCGATTGCACGGCCAGCGGCCAGCGGCTCTCCGGCGTACCGCGATGGACGATGAGGTTGGCGCCCAGATTGAGCAGCAGAGCCTCGTTGGCGTACCGGAGGGAGGCGCCCTGCTCGAAGATCAGGATCTTCGCGCCCCGTCCCACGGAGATGCGAAGCGTGTGGACCGTCTGCGCCAATTCCCGTACCGACGTGTCGCTCGTGAAGGTCAGCAGCACCGTGGGCGTGCGGCTGCCCTGGCAGGCCTGCAGGAGACCGATCAGCGACTCGCGATGGCTCCATTGGCCGGGCAGTGCCGAGTCGAGGAGGGCGAGCGACCGGTCGAGGTAGAAGTAGCGCGTCTCGCCAACGGGTTGCGCTGGGGCCAGGGGCTGACCGACTTCCACGTTCGACACGACGCCATGTTCCAGGACGGCATAGCCCTGTGGCGCCCGCTGGACCGGGAAGCTGCGCGCGGCGATCGCGCCGTGATGCGACTGCCAGTAATCGAAAGTCAGCTCGAGACCGTCATCGCCGGCGTTCAGCCGGGCGATTCCCGCGAGGTGGTCGGCCATCGCCATCAGCGTGTTCATCGCTTGCGGCGCGTTCGAAAGGTGGACGAAGCTGAGGAGCACGGTGCTGCCGGACTCCTCGGCCCAACGATGAAGGGCTTCGATCTGTTCGAGCGCCAAGCCGAGGTCGTTGAGGCCCAAGAGCTCGTCAGCCTGGTCGAACACCAAGAGCCCGTTCTTCGGAAAGCCGAATCGTTCGAATTCGGCGACGAGTGCGGTGGCTCCGAAACGGAACATCTTCTTGCTGAAATCGCCCTGCTGGACGAAGACGCCGAGCTTTCCCGTTTCGATGCTGTGCTGGACGTCGGGCAAGCCATTCGATGCAAGGCGGCCGAGGAACTGCTCCGGCTTGCCGGCCACCACCAGAGTCCCGGGCTGCCCGGAAGCCGTCGCCCACCCGAGCGCTCCGGCAAGCAGGGGGATGCGTGCCGGCGGGGTCTCGGTGGTGAGGGCGTAGATACCGCCGGCGTTCATGCCCCCTGCGAACGCAGGGAGGCCACGAACGCCCAAGACCGCGCGGGGTGCCTCGGCGGGGTCGCGGTCGTCGAACGTGGGGGGCATAGATGACACTCTTTATGGACCGCATGAGTTTAGACGAGGAATCCTGACCAGATCGGAGGAGGCCACGGGGTGGCGGTGTACCATCCCGGAATGAAAAAACCTCCGAGAAAGGCCGGCGGGAAGCAGCTTCCGCCATGGATGCCCGATGTTTTCCGATCGAGCGAGGCACCGCGGCCGGGGGGAGGCTCCGGTAAAAGGTCGTCACGCGTTGCCGCGCCGCACCAGACGTCCTCGCCGCGTCGCGCCGGACCACCGGAGTTCCGCGACCCCCATGCGGGCCGCGAGGCGCAGCGCTACGACAACCCGATCACCAGCCGCGAGGCCATCCTCGCGCACCTCGTCGCCGCGCCCGGCCCGGTGACCGCCGACGAACTGGCCAAGGCCTTCGACCTCGAGGCACCCGACCGTTTCGAGGCGCTGTCGAAGCGGCTCGCCGCGATGGTGCGCGACGGCCAATTGCTGCTGAACCGCCGCGGCGGCTTCGCTCCGGCCGAACGGCTCGACCTCATCCCGGGCCGCGTCATCGCCAACCCGGACGGCTTCGGCTTCCTGAAGCCCGAGGACGGCAGCGACGACCTGTTCCTGGCGCCGAACGAGATGCGCAAGGTGATGCATGGCGATCGCGTGCTCGGCTGCGTCACCGGCGTCGACCGTCGCGGACGCCGCGAAGGCGCGATCGTCGAAGTGCTCGAACGCCGGCTCACCCGCGTGATGGGCCGCTTCGAGGAACGCGCGGGCATCGGCTACGTGGTGCCGGACGACCGTCGCATCCTCGCGGAGGTCCTGATCCCGCCGCTCGCACGCAACGGCGCGAAGGAAGGCCAGCGCGTGGTCGCCGAGATCACCGCGCCGCCGGAGTCGGGTCGCCCGCCCTTCGGCCGCATCCTGGTCGTGCTGGGTGACCGGCTCACCGCCTCGCGCGTGGTCGAGGCCGCCATCCACACCCACAACCTGCCGCACGAGTTCCCGCAGGAAACGCTGCACGAGGCCGAAGCCGTGCCGCTCGAGGTGCCGGCCGACGTCGCCGCGAAGCGCGTCGATCTGCGCAACGTGCCGCTGGTCACCATCGACGGCGAGGACGCGAAGGACTTCGACGACGCCGTGTGGTGCGAAGCGGACGGCAAGGGTTTCCGCCTGATCGTCGCCATCGCCGACGTCTCGGCCTACGTGCGCCCGGGCACGGCGCTCGACGCCGAGGCCGTGCAGCGCGGTACGTCGGTGTACTTCCCCGGCTTCGTCGTGCCGATGCTGCCGGAGACGCTCAGCAACGGCATTTGCTCGCTGAACCCGAAGGTCGAACGCCTGTGCTTCGTCTGCGACATGCGTGTCGATTTCGACGGCAACGTCAGCCGCTCGAAGTTCTACGAGGCGGTGATGCGTTCGCACGCCCGCCTGACGTACACGACGGTGGGCAAGGCCATCGACGGTGACGAGGAAGCGCTCGTCCAGCTCGGTTCGCTGCGGCCGCAGATCGAGGCCCTGCACCAGCTCTACCGGGTGCTGTCGAAGGCGCGCGGCGAGCGCGGCGCGATCGAATTCGAATCGGGCGAAGTGCGCTTCGTGCTCGACGCCAAGGGCGAGGTGATCCAGGCCGGCATGCTGGAGCGCAACGACGCCCACAAGCTGATCGAGGAATGCATGATCGCGGCGAACGTCGAGGCCGCGCGCTTCGTCATCCGCAAGAAGATCCCGGCACCGTTCCGCATCCACGACCGTCCGCCGGAGCGCAAGTACACCGAGCTGTTGGAATTCCTGATGGAGTTCGGCCTGCGCCTGCCGCCTTGGCAGAAGGTCGAGCCCAAGGACTTCACCACCCTGCTGCGCAAGGTGCGCAAGCGCCCGGACGCCGCCCTGCTGGAGACCGTGCTGCTGCGCTCGCAGAGCCTCGCGCAGTACTCCATCGAGAACATCGGCCACTTCGGCCTCGCGCTGGAAAGCTACGGCCACTTCACCTCGCCGATCCGCCGCTACCCGGACCTGCTGCTGCACCGTTCGATCAAGCACATCCTCAATGGCGGCAGCGCCAGCGACTTCAACTACACCGAGAAGGAAATGGGCACGCTGTGCCTCGCCTGCTCGGAGAAGGAGCGCCGCGCCGACGAGGCCGAGCGCGAGGTCGACGAGCGCTACCGCAGCGCGTGGATGGAGCAGCACGTCGGCAGCGATTTCGACGGCGTCGTGAGTGGCGTCACCAGCTTCGGCCTGTTCGTCGAGCTCATCGAGTCGAAGGTCAACGGGCTCGTGCACGTGACCATGCTGCCGCACGACTACTACCACTTCGACGCCACGCGGAAAACGCTGGCGGGCGAGCGCCGGGGTTTGGCGTGGTCGCTCGGCGATACGGTGCGGGTGAAGGTGCTGCGCGCTTCCGTCGAGGACCGCCGCATCGATTTCAAGCTGGTGCTGCCGGACGAGATCGACACGCCGCGCAAGGGCGGCACGCCGACCACGCGCCCGCACCCCGACGCCAAGGCGCCGCGCGGTGCGGCAAAGGCTGGCCCCGGCAAGCCTGCTGGCAAGGGCGGCGCGCCCAAATCGAAGGCCGGCAAGTCCCGCCGCTGACGAACACGACACGGAACCCCTCATGAGCAAGACCAGCTGGATTGTCGGCATCAATGCCGTCGCCTCCGCCCTCGAGCACGACGTCGCCAATGTGCGCGAAGTGCTGATGGAGAACAGTGGCAAGAACCCTCGCCTTTCCGAGATCGAGAAGGAAGCCGTCGATTGCGGCATCCAAGTGCGGAAGGTGAACACGCAGGCGCTGGAAGGCATCGCCGGCGGCACGCGCCACCAGGGCGTCGCCGCGCGCTACGAAGCCGCCAAGCTGCTCGACGAGAAGGACCTGAAGGGGCTGGTCGAAGGCGCGGAGGGCAAGGCCCTGGTGCTCGTGCTCGACGGCGTGCAGGACCCGCACAACCTCGGCGCCTGCCTGCGCAGCGCCGCGGCGGCGGGCGTGACCTGCGTGATCATCCCGAAGGACAAGGCCGTCGGCGTCACGGCGACGGTTCGCAAGACCGCTGCCGGCGCCGCGGACCGCATCGCGCTCGTGCAGGTGACGAACCTCGCCCGCGCGCTGCGCGAGCTGAAGGATCTCGGCGTGTGGCTCTACGGCTTCGCCGGTGAAGCGAAGGCTTCGATCTACTCGCTCGACCTCAAGGGCAATGTGGGTCTCGTGCTCGGGGGCGAGGGCGACGGCCTGCGCCGCCTCACCGGCGAGACCTGCGACCAGCTCGTCCGCATCCCGATGCCCGGCGACATGGAGAGCCTCAATGTCTCCGTCGCGACCGGCGTCGCGCTGTTCGAGGCGGTCCGCCAGCGGGGCGCCGCGTGAGCCTGCAGTGGTTCGACTTCGTCGGCATGGCCGGCATCGGCTTCGTGCTGCTGGCCTACGCGCTGCTGCAGGCGGGCAAGCTGCAGGGCAGCTCGATCGGCTACCAGGTCGCGAACCTGTTCGGATCGATCTTCATCCTTGTCTCGATCTTCGGTTCGCCGGCCCCGATCACCGAGGTGCTCACGCCCTTCCTGATGCAGATCGCCTGGATCGCGATCAGCCTTTACGGCCTGTGGCGCGGCTTGGCAGCGCGTGCGGCGGCGTTCCGCGCGCCGAAATCCCCGGCGTAAGCGCTCAGCGCTTTGGTTTCTTCGGCGCGGCCGGTTTGGCCGCGGCTTTCTTCGCGGCCTTCGGTTTCGGCGGCGGCAGCGCTTTCGCGGTGTCGCGCAGCAGCGCGGCCAACGCTTCCGGATCGTCCAGCCATTCGTCGATCAGGGCGTGCGGCTTGGCGCCCGGGTAGGGCGGGGCCATCGGCGCCGTGGCCAGCCGAGCGGCCGTGGCCGGCGTGGGCTTGAGGAACAGCTGGTTGTCGCAGGCCAGCGCCACCACGAGGCCGTCCACGTACACGGCGTACTCGCCGAACATCTTCTTCAGCGCGACCTCGCCCGCGGCGCGGGCCTGTTCGCGGACGTACTCGGCGAAATCGGCGTCGGTGGCCATGGCGGCTCAGTCCTGCGCGGCGCGCTGCAGGTCGAGGTCGTTGAACTGCTTCCAGCGGTTCATCACCGCGCAGAACAGCTGCGCCGTGCGCTCGGTGTCGTAGACGGCCGAATGCGCCTCGTTGCCGTCCCAGGGCAGCCCTGCGGCTTGGACCGCCTTGGCGAGCACCGTCTGGCCGTAGGCCATGCCGGCCAGCGTCACCGTGTCCATCGTGCTGAAGGGATGGAAGGGGCTGCGCTTGTGTCCGACACGTGCGATCGCCGCGTTGAGGAAACCGAGGTCGAAGTGCGCGTTGTGGCCGACGAGGATGGCGCGCTGGCAGCCGTTGCGTTTCGCCGCCGCGCGCACCGGGGTGAAGATGCGGTCGAGCGCGAGCTTCTCCGGTTGCGCGTCGCGGAACGGGTGGTCGAGCTGGATGCCGGTGATCTCCAGCGACTTCGGGTCGATCTCGAGGCCCGGCGCGGGCTCCACATGCACGCTCACCGTTTCGCCGGGAAACAGGAAGCCCTCGTCGTCCATCTCGATCGGCACCGCGGCGATTTCCAGCAGGGCATGCCGCGCGGACTCGAAGCCGCCGGTCTCGACATCAACGACGACCGGAAGGAAGCCGCGGAAGCGCGAGGCCATCGGCGGCGCGCCGGTGGCGGCGGGCGTGCCCTGCGGGCCCTGTTCGTCGAAATCGCTCATGCCCGCAGGATACCAGCCGCCGCGCGCCGGCCCCTCAGGTCCAGAAGTAGCGCACGAGGTGGAAGAAGATCGGCGCCGAGAAGCACAGCGAATCGAGGCGGTCGAGCATGCCGCCGTGGCCCTCGATCAGGTGCCCCCAGTCCTTGATGCCGCGGTCGCGCTTGATCGCCGACAGCACCAGCCCGCCGAAGAAGCCCATCACGCAGCTCGCGAAGGCCAGGCCCGCGGCCTGCAGCGGCGTGAACGGCGTGATCCAGGCCATCGCCGCGCCCAGCGCCGTCGCGCTGAGGATGCCGCCGATGAGCCCCTCCCAAGTCTTCGAGGGCGACAGCGTGGGCGAGAGCTTGTGGCGGCCGAGCAGCTTGCCCCAGATGTACTGCAGCACGTCGCTGCCTTGAACGACGAGGATCAGGAAGGCGATCAGCAGCATGCCCTCGCCTTCGTGGCCGGGGATGCGCAGGTCGAGCAGGGCGGGGAGGTGCGACAGGCTGTACACCGCCACCATCACGCCCCACTGGATCGTCGCCGCGCGCGTGAGGAAGCGCTTCGGGTCGCCGCTCAGCGCGGCGAGGATGGGCAGCAACAGGAAGCCGTACACCGGCACCAGGATCGACCACAGGCTGTACCAGTCGACCCAGATCAGCGCGTAGTGCACCGGCAGGCACAGGAAGAAGCTGGCCAGCAGGGCGTGGTGGTCGCCGCGCCGCGTGTCGGTGATGGTGAGGAACTCGCGTAGCGCCAGGAAGCTCAGCAGCGCGAAGAAGCCGATGACGGCACTGCGCCCCATCCAGAACACCAGGCCGAGCAAGCCCACCATCCACCACCACGCGTTGACGCGGGCGACGAGGTTGTCGATGACGGCGTTCGGCTGCCCCTTGGCCACGGCGTGTCGCAGCCCGAGGCCGACGAGGCTGGCGAGCAGCAGCGTGCCGCCGAGGCCGGTGAACAGAAGGACGAACGGATTGGTGAAGTCGGGCATCAGCGGTCGTCCTGTTCGGGGGCCAAGGCGAGCAGGGCCTCGCGGGCGCGTTGCAGGAAGGTGCACTTGGGTTCGCCTTCGTCGACGTGCAGCGGCTCGCCTAAGCGCACCGTGCACAGCAGCGGCACCGGCAGCAGTTCGCCCTTCGGCATCACGCGATTGAGGTTGTCGATCCACACCGGCACGAGGTTCAGCGCCGGACGGCGGCGGCCCACGTGCCAGAGGCCGGCTTTGAAGGGCAGCAACCGCTCTTCGGTGAGATTGCGCGTGCCTTCCGGGAAGAGGATCAGCGAATCGTCGGCGTCGATGGCTTCGAGCATCTGTTCGACCGGATCGGCGGTGCGGGTGGCCGGGTTGCGGTCGACGAGCACGGCGCGGAACACGCGTTGGCCGATGAAGCGCCGCAGCGGGTCGCCGTTCCAGTAGTCGGCGCCGGCGACGGGACGCGTGCGTACGCGTTCGTGGGCTTCGAGCGAGGACCACAGCAGGACGAAGTCGCCGTGGCTGCTGTGGTTGGCGAAGTAGACGCGCTGCAGGCCGGGGGGCGGCGGGGCCATCCAGATGGTGCGTGCGCCGGTGAGCAGGCGCGTGGCCGTGGTGATCGCGGCGGCGGCGAGGCGGGCGAGCATCAGCGCAGCCCCGCGCGCACGCGATTCACGATCGTCCACGCCAGCAGCAGGCAGAACACCGGCATCAGCCACGCGATCCACGCCGGCAGCGATCCGGCGAGGCCGAGCCAGAGGCCGAGTGCGCCGAACACGAAGGCGCGGTCGCTCTTGCCCAACGGGCCGTCGTAGCGACGCGCGCCACCCATAATCGGGCCGAGCGCGCCCGCATATTCGCTGAGGATGGCCAGCAGCACGACGCCCACCACCCAGCCCGGACCGAAGGGCGCGACCAGCGCGAAGGGCAGGAAGAGCGCGCTGTCGGCGATGACGTCGGTGAGTTCGTTGAGGTAGCCGCCGAGTCGCGACTGCTGGCCGAACTCGCGGGCCAACATGCCGTCGACGGCGTTCAAGGCCATGCGCAGCAGCATCCACGCGGGGAGCAGCAGGAACAGCCCGGGTCGTGGGGCGTAGGCCAAGGTGGCGCCGAGCGCCACGGACACGACGCAGGTGGCGACGGTGACCTGGTTGGCGGTGATGCCGGCCCCAGCCAGGGCGGCAACGCCCGGGCGAAGCAGGGCCTGGAAGCGGGGCTTGAGGGCGTAGAGCGTCAAGGGGGCATTGGGGAGTGAGGGGCCAGCCACGCTAACGATCGGCCCCATAGGCGGCAAGGTCGGTGTGACCTATGGCCTGGGCGCGTGATCGCGAGTCGTGCATCCAGCGACGCTTCGCGGTTCGAATCCGCTACCGCATCCCCCGCGCTGTCGGACGGCCCGCCGAGCTCAGTCGGCCGTGGCCAGCTGCTGGCGAACCCAGGCCTCGGCCTCCTCGAACCGGTCGAATTCGCGGAACGGGCTGAATCCGCTGAACACGCTGGCGAAGATCGGCATCATCAAGCTGCGGCCTTCGATATCGGCTGCCGCGACGTAGGCGTTCGCGAACGGCGCGAGGCCGGAGCGCCGCCACTCGCCGAGCAATTGGTCGAAGGCTTCCAGAGCATCGGGCGTGGCCAGCATGCTCCGGTGGAACGTGCTGACATGGGCGAAGGGCCCGCCATCGGCCAGGCGCTGGAGCAGCGGTCGATAAGCGCGGATCACCGCTTCCACGATCTCGCCATCGAAGGGCCCCGTCGACTCGAAGAACAGCACCCGATCCGCGATGTGGGCGGTGATGTGGCCGCGCGGCGCGTGGGGGATCACGGCCTAAGGCCCCGCGGAGCGCTCGGGCGGGGCCGCCCGGCTCACGGCGTGCCCGCCAGTGCGCGGGCGATCCAGGCTTCCGCCTCGTCCCGCTGCTCGAAGATCTCGAGTAGCGCTCCTTCCCAGGCGCGCCGGTAGTGGGCTTCCACGATCGTCTTTCCCTCCACATCGGGCCCGACCACGTAGGCGCTGGCCGTCGGCAGGATGCCCATCGCCTTCCAATCGGCGATCAGGGCGGCGAACGTGGTGAAGGCCTCCGGCGTTGCCAGCATGCTTTCGTGGAACGTGCTGATGTGCCCGAACGGGCCGTCCGCGGCCATCGACGCCATGATCGGCGTGTAGGCCGTGCGCATCACCGCGACTGCCTCAGCGTTGAACGGACCGGTGGCCTCGAAGTAGACCACCCGGCCGTGGGGATGCACCTCTACCCGCCCGTGGGCGGGGAAAAGGTCTCCGTCGAGGCGAGGCGAAGCCACCGGCTTACTCGCTGGTCTTGTCGGCCTTTTCTCGGCTTCCCGCCATCGACTCGCCGTGCACCAGGAACCAGGTGTTCTCGGCGATGTTGGTGGCGTGGTCACCGATGCGCTCGATGTTCTTGGCCATGAACAGCAGATGCGTGCACGGCGTGATCTGCTTCGGATCCTCCGCCATGTAGGTCAGCAACTCGCGGAACAGGCTGGTGTAAGCCGCATCGAGTTCGGCGTCGCGGTTGCGCATCGCAGCGGCACGGTCGGCGTCGCGCAAGCGGTAGGCCTCGAGAGCTTCCGCGAGAAGCTCCGACGCCAGCGTCGCAAGGGCGGGCAGGCCGCGTGCCGGGGCCACCGGGGCGCTCTGGTTCAGCACCATCGAGCGCTTCGCCACGTTGGAAGCGTAGTCGCCGATGCGTTCGATGTCGGCGGCGATGCGCAGCGCGGCATAGACCTCGCGCAGGTCGCGGGCCATCGGCTGGCGCAGGGCCAGCACGCGCAGCACGTCGTTGGAGATGACCTGCTCCAGCTCGTCGATGGCGTCGTCGTTGATGGTGACGCGCTCGGCCGCCTTGCTGTCGCGGCGTTGCAGCACGTCGATGGCCGCTTCGATCTGGCCCAGGGCCATCTCGCCCATGCGGGTGATCTCGCCGTTGATGCGCTCGAGCTCGGCGTCGAAGCTCTTGACGATGTGTTCGGTGCCCATGATTCGCTCCTGGCTCAGCCGAACCGGCCGGTGATGTAGTCCTCGGTCTGCTGCTTCGAGGGCTTGGTGAAGATCTGCTGCGTGACGCCGTGCTCGACCAGCTCGCCCAGGTACATGAAGGCGGTGAAGTCGGAGCAGCGGGCGGCCTGCTGCATGTTGTGGGTGACGATCAGGATCGTGAACTGCTGCTTGAGCTCGGCGATGAGCTGCTCGATCTTGCCGGTCGCGATCGGGTCGAGGGCCGAGGTCGGCTCGTCGAACAGGATCACCTCGGGCTTCAACGCGACGGCGCGGGCGATGCACAGGCGCTGCTGCTGGCCGCCGGAGAGGCCGAGGGCGCTCTGCTTGAGCTTGTCCTTCACCTCCTCCCACAGGGCGCCCTGGCGCAGGGCCTGTTCGACGCGGTCGTCCATGTCGGACTTGTTGAGCTTCTCGTAGTGGCCGATGCCGTAGGCCACGTTGTCGTAGATCGACATCGGGAACGGCACCGGCTTCTGGAACACCATGCCGATCTTGCTGCGCAGGCGGTTGATCGGGTACTTCGGGTCCAGCAGGTTCTGGCCGTCGAGCAGGATCTCGCCCTCGGCGCGCTGGCCCGGGTAGATCGAGTAGATCTTGTTGTAGATGCGCAGCAGGGTGGACTTGCCGCAGCCCGACGGGCCGATCAGCGCGGTGACGCGCTTCTCGGGGACGGTGAGGTTGATGTCCTTCAGCGCGCGGTAGTCGCCGTAGAAGAAGTTGAGGTTCTTCGCGACCAGCTTGGCCGGCGAAGCCGTGGCGGGCTCGCCGCCGGCGACGGCGGTCTGCAGGGCGATCGGGGCGTTAGTCATTGGCGATCTTCTTGCGCAGCAGGAGGGTGCGGGCGGTGATGCTGACCAGCAGGACGAAGCAGGTGATGAGGAAGGCGCCGGCCCAGGCCAGCAGCTGCCAGTTCTCGAACGGGCTCATCGCGAACTGGTAGACCGTGACCGGCAGGTTGGCCATCGGCTCGCCCAGGTCGAGGTTCCAGAAGCTGTTGTTGAAGGCCGTGAACAGCAGCGGCGCCGTCTCGCCGGAGATGCGGGCGAGGCCGAGCATCACGCCGGTGAGGATGCCGGACATCGCCGCGCGGTAAAGCACGTGCACGGTGACCTTCCACTGCGGGATGCCGAGCGAGAGCGCAGCCTCGCGCATTTGCGTGGGCACCAGGCGCAGCATCTCGTCGGTGGTGCGGACGACCACGGGCAACACGATGAAGCCCAGTGCGACGGCGCCGGCGATGGCGGAGAAGCCCGAGATGCCGATCAGCCAGTCGGCCACGCCCGCCAGCCAGCCCTGCTGCCCGGCCTCGGTGGACTGGATGGCCGTCGCCACCTGGCGCGGCGTACCGATCAGCACCATGTAGACGAACAGGCCGAGCACGATCGACGGCGCCGACAGCAGGATGTCGTTGACGAAGCGGATGATGCTGCCGATCTTGCGGAAGTTGGCGTATTCCGCGAGGTAGGTGCCCGCCGCGATGCCGACCGGTGCGGCCATCAGCACGGCGAGCGTGCACATGACGATGCTGCCGACGATGGCATTGAGCAGGCCGCCCACGCCGACCTCGGCGCCCGGGGGCGGGGTCATCTCGGTGAACATCGCGAGGCTGAGGCCGTCGATGCCCTTCGAGAGCGTGGTGAAGAGGATCCAGACGAGGAAGAACAGGCCGACCATCGCTGCCGTGCCCGAGAGCACGAGGGCGAGCACGTTGACGAGGCGGCGGCGCTGGAACAGGCGCTCGGAGACGGCGGCGTCCATCACTTGCCCTCCCGGCGCTTGAGGCTCATCAGCATCAGCTTGGCGATGCTGAGGACGATGAAGGTGACGATGAAGAGCACGAAGCCCAGGGCCAGCAGCGAGCTGCGGTGCAGGTCGGCGAAGGCTTCACCGAACTCGTTGGCGATGGTCGCGGCGATCGAGCTGGAGGGCTCGAGCAGGTTGGCAAGGCGGTTGGCGTTGCCGAGCACGAAGGTGACGGCCATCGTCTCGCCCAGCGCGCGGCCGAGGCCGAGGAAGATGCCGCCGATCACCGCCGAGCGGGTGTAGGGCAGCACGATGTCCCACACCACTTCGAAGGTCGTCGAGCCCAGCGCGTAGGCCGATTCCTTCAGGCGCGTCGGGACGGTGAGGAACACCTCGCGCATCACCGAGGCGATGAACGGGATGATCATGATCGACAGGACGATGCCGGCGGTGAGCATGCCGATGCCGATCGGCGGGCCATCGAACCACGCACCGATGATCGGCAGCTGGCTGCCGTACTCACTGAGGCTCGGATACACGTACTCGGCGAGGAAGGGCACCAGGATGAACAGGCCCCACATGCCGTAGATGATCGACGGAATGCCGGCCAGCAGCTCGATGGCGGTCGCCACCGGGCCGCGCAGCCACGGCGGGGCGACCTCGGTGAGGAACAGGGCGATGCCGAAGCTGATCGGCACGGCGATCAGCAGCGCGATGCCCGCCGTGATGACGGTACCGACGATCGGGGCGAGGCCGCCGAAGACCAGGTTGCCCGGGTCCCAGTTGTCGGAGGTGAGGAAGCTCCAGCCGAAGGTGCCGATGGCTTCGCGGCCGCCCCAGGCCATCGTGAGGGCGGCGCCGATCAGGCTGATCAGCACGAAGAAGCCGGCGGCCGCCACGGTCCATCGGAACAGGCGGTCGGCACGCGCGTCGCCGCGGGCCAGGTGGTCGAGTTGGGACGTGGCGGACGCCATCAGGGTTCGTACCGGAGAGTTCAGATCAGGACGCCCGCGTCATGCGACGCGGGCGTTGGATCACGCCCGAGGCAGGGCGGACGGTGGAGCGGGGATTGTACCCGGCCTTCAGAACGTGAAGTTCTGGGCCCAGTAGCCCTCGACCTGGGTGACCAGGGCGTCGGGCAGCGGCACGTAGCCCAGTTCTTCGGCGCGGGCATCGCCGTTGGCGTAGCCCCACTTGAAGAACTCGAGCGCGGCGCGGGCCTTGGCCGGGTTCGACGGGGACTTGCTGACCAGGATGAAGTTGGTCGCGGCGATCGGCCACGCCTCGGCGCCCGGGGCGTTGGTGATGACCAGATGGAAGTCCTGCGCGTTGGCCCAGTCGGCGCTGGCGGCGGCGGCCTGGAAGCTGGCGATGCTCGGCGCGACCCAGTTGCCGGCGGCGTTCTGCAGGCTGACCGTGGTCAGGTTGTTCTGCAGCGCGTAGCTGAGCTCGACATAGCCGATCGCGCCGCTGAGCTGCTTGGTGTAAGCGGCCACGCCCTCATTGCCCTTGCCACCCACGCCGGTCGGCCACTTCACCGCCGTCGCGGCCTGGCCCACGCCCTCCGCCCAGGCCGGGCTGACCTGGCCGAGGTAGTTGACGAAGTTGAAGGTGGTGCCCGAGCCGTCCGAGCGGTAGACGACCTTGATGTCGGCTTCCGGCAGGGTGACGCCGGGGTTGATCTCGACGATCGCCGGGTCGTTCCACTTGGCGATCTTGCCGAGGTAGATGTCGGCCAGCAGCGGGCCGGTCAGGCGCAGCTGGTTGGCCGGCAGGCCTTCGATATTGACGACCGGCACCACGCCGCCGACCACGGAGGGGAACTGGCCGAGGTTGGCCGCCGCGAGTTCTTCCGGCTTCAGCGGGGCGTCGGTCGAACCGAAGTCGACCGTACCGGCCTTGGCCTGGGCGATGCCGCCGCCCGAGCCGATCGACTGGTAGTTCACCCGGTTGCCGGTGCCGGTGGCGTACTCGCTCGACCACTTCGACAGCAGCGGAAACACGAACGAGGCGCCCGCGCCGGTGACGTCGATCGCCGCCGGCTGCGCCGGGGCCGTCCCGGCCTCGCCGTTCGCCGCGGGGGCGTCGGACGATCCGCCGCAGGCGGCGAGCAGGCTCGCGGCGCCGAGGGCGAGAGTGGTGCGCAGCAGGGTCGAGGTCATGGCGGAGCTCCGTCGGTCGAGTTCAGGGTGCTGATGATGCCGCAGGCGCCGGGGACGCCGGCGCCTGGGGGGTGGATCGGGTTGCTGGGCGATCAGCGCTTCAGCTTGGCCGCCCAGTAGGCCTTGACGCGCTCGACCAGCGGGTCGGGCAGCGGCACGTAGCCGAGCGATTCCGCCGAAGCGTCGCCGTTGGCGTAGGCCCACTCGAAGTACTTCAGGGTGGCAGCCGCCTTGGCCGGATCGCGCGGGGTGAGCGGGACGAGGATGAAGTTCGTCGCGGCGATCGGCCAGCTGGCCTCGCCCGGGGCATTGGTGATGACGAGGTTGAAGTCTTCGGCTGCGGCCCAGTCGGCGCTGGCGGCGGCGGCGCGGAAGCTGGCGATGCTCGGCTGCACCCAGGCGCCCGCGGCGTTCTGCATGGCGGCATAGGTGAGGTTGTTGGTGGTGGCGTAGCTCAGCTCCACGTAGCCGATCGAGCCCTGCAGCTGTTTCACGTAGGCCGAGACGCCCTCGTTGCCACGGCCGCCGAAGCCGGTCGGCCAGCGCACCGCGGTGCCGAAGCCGACGCGCTGCTTCCACTCGGGGCTGATCTGCGACAGGTAGTGCACGAAGTTGTAGGTCGTGCCCGAGCCGTCCGAACGGTAGACCACGCGGATGGTCTGGTCGGGCAGGGTCACGCCCGGGTTCAGGGCGGCGATCTTGGCGTCGTTCCACTGGGTGATCTTGCCGAGGTAGATCTCGGCGATGACCGGGCCGGTGAGGCGCAGCTGGCCCGCGGCGACACCGCGCAGGTTCACCACTGGCACCACGCCGCCGATGACCGACGGGAACTGGGCCAGCTTGTTCTGGGCGAGGTCCGCCGGCGCCAACGGGGCGTCGGTGGAGCCGAAATCGACGGTGCCGGCCTTGGCCTGGGCGATGCCGCCGCCCGACCCGATCGACTGGTAGTTGACGCGGCCCTGGCCGGCGGCGGCGTACTCGCTCGACCACTTCGACATGACGGGGAACACGAACGAGGCGCCGGCACCGGTGATGTTCTGGGCCTGCGCGGCGAATGCCGAGGCGGCGATCAGGCCGGCGGCGGCGATCCGGGAAAACGTCTTGAGGTTCACGGGAATCTCCAAAAGGCCGGCGCCTCGGGGGCGGTCGGCAGTATGTGTCAGCTCTGTGACAGTCCGATGACAGGCCGCCGGGGTGGCCCCGACGGCCCGCTGGGGCGGCGTCAGATGGCGATCTGGCCGCGCAGCTCGACGATGTTCGGGTTGTTGTTGATCAGCACGCCCGACTGCACGCGGCTGCTGTCCAGCATCACGTAGTTCATCGAGAGGCGGAAGTTCGAGCGGATGTACCAGTTCACGCCGACCGTCCACGACTCCTGCTGGCCGCCGAGCAGGGCGCCGTCGTTGGCATCGAGCTTGTCGTAGCGGGCGGCGAGCTGCCACAGGCCCTTCACCGGGTCGTTCGGGACGGCCGTGGTGTAGATGCCGCCGCGGTAGCCGAACTTGTCTTCGCTCAGGGTGTAGAGGCCGGAGACGTACCAGCCATCGCTCTCGTAGTCCGGGCGACCGTTGGTGCGGCTGACGGTCTGGCGCATGTACTCGCCCATGATCTTGAACGGGCCGTTGAAGTACATGCCCTCGAGGCCGGCGATCTGGACGCGGTCGGCGTCGGCCAGCGACACCGAGATCGTGTTGAGGTTGCCGAGCGTCGCGTTGTTGTTCAGCGCGATGTCGGCCTGCGGGCGGATGCCGAGGCTGTAGCGATCCTGCACCGTGTCATGGTCGACGAGCGAGGCGCCGAAGTGCAGCACTTCGCCGGCTTCGATGTCGACGATCGGGGCCCAGGTGAAGCGGGCGCCGTAACCGTTGCCAACGCGCTGGTTGACGTTGATTTCGCGGGTGAACCAGGTGCCGGTGGCGGTGATCGACGGCGTGGCGTACTGGATCTCGGCGCCGACGCGGCGGGCGATGCCGAAGGCATTGGTGATCATCGCCTTCGAGATGAACTCGTTGTTGCGGGTGGAGGTCAGCTCTTCCAGCGAGTTCGGCTGCTTGAACTGGCCGACGCGGTAGGTCCAGTCGGCGTTGAGGCGGCCGCGGTAGTTCACGTCCAGCCAGCGGCCATTGCGGCCGGTGCCGCGCGCGCCGACGAGGTCGTAGCCGATCTGCCACTCGCCACCGTTGGCCATGCGGCCGCGGAAGATCATCTCGCCACGGCGCACCTGGCCGTTGTTGGTCAGGGTGTTGGCATTGATCTGGGCGGCGGTCAGGGCCAGGCCGTCGGCGCGGCTGATGTCCTGGTCGTAGTGGTAGCTGTCGAAGTGGATCAGGCCGTCGAAGTAGATCTCGGTGCCGCCGATCACGTCGATCGGCACCTCGGCCATGGCCGGGGTGGCGAGGGCGGCGGCGAGGGAGGCGGCAAGCAGGGAGCGGGCGAAGCGCATGGCGGCGGGCACCGTTGGGAAGGTGGGCGCAGCCTATGGACGGGATGTGACACCCATGTTTCAGTTGACACGAAATCGATACTTGAGGGTCATCCCAGCGACATCCCGCCGTCACTGGCGCATGACGCCGGGCCTCCGGCTAGACTCGGTCGGCGGGCGTTCGGATCGCCCCGGGGAGGGCGCCGATGGCAGGGCAGGCAAGCACGACCACGATCCTCGTTGCCGAAGACGACGGCAGCATCCGGGCGGTGCTGAACGCCACCCTGCGCTCGGCCGGCTACCGGGTGCTGGAGGCCGACAATGGCCCTGATGCCTTCATCCTGGCCCATGAGCACCTGCCGGACCTGATCCTGTCGGATGTCCTGATGCCCGGCGGCAATGGGCAGGATCTGTTGGCGGCCCTTCGCGCCGACCCGCGCACCGCCGACCTGCTCTTCGTGTTCCTGACCGGCCTCGACGAGCGCGAATCGATCCGTGCCGGCATGAACCTCGGCGCCGACGACTACCTCACCAAACCCTTCCGCCCGACCGAACTGCTGTCGCTCGTGCAGGCCCAGCTGCGGCGTTCTGCCAAGCGCACCGAGGCGCGCCGGCAACTCGAGGCCGAGGCGCAAAAGCTCCGCGAGTTCGATTCGGTCACCGGCCTGCCGAATCGGAGCCACTTCCTCTGCCGCCTCGCCTGGACGAGCGACGGCCAGCCCAGCGCCATCCTCGCCAGCATCGCACTGGGGCAACTGCCGGTGCTCCGGCAGTCGTTGGGGCAGGGGCCTGCGGACGAGGTGATGCGCGAGGGGGCCAACCGGCTGCTCGAAAGCGTCCGCGCCAGGCTGGGCAACCACGCCGTGCTGGCACGAGCCGGCGAGCACCGGTTCGCCATCGCCCTGTCCGGCGTGGAGGACGAGACCCGCATCGAAGCCCAGCTGCGCGACGTGCTGGCGCCCTTGGCGCAGCCGATGGAGATCGGTGGCCGCCGGCTGTTCTTCGATGCTTCGGTGGGCGTGGCGGTGTATCCGCGCGACGGCGACACCCCCGAGCGCCTGCTCGACAACGCCGAGACCGCCGAACCCGCCACCGCGCCCGGCGGCACGGTAGCCTTCTACTCCGCCGAGAACAGCGCCGCCCGCGGCCGCAGCGTGCGCCTGCTGCAAGACCTTCGCTTGGCCATGGAGCGCGGCGAACTCAGCCTCGCCTTCCAGCCTCAGATCGCGCTGGCCGGCGAGCGGCTGGTGGGTTTCGAGGCCCTGTTGCGCTGGTACCACGCCGAGCTGGGCCAGGTCGCGCCTTCCGAGTTCATTCCCCTGGCCGAGGAGTCCGGCCTGATCCTTCCCATCGGCAGCTGGGCGCTGCGCGAGGCGGTGCGCCAACTCAAGGGCTGGCGCGAGGAAGGGCTGGAGGTCGAGCGCGTGGCCGTGAACCTCTCGCCGCGGCAGTTCGAGGACCCGGGGCTGGTCGACGGGGTGCGTGCCGTGCTTCAGGAGTCCGGCCTTTCCCACGGATCGCTGGAACTCGAGATCACCGAGAGCGCCGCACTGCGCGACCCGGAGCGCGCCATCGCGCTGATGTCGACCTTGAGCGAACTCGGCGTGGCCCTCGCGCTCGACGATTTCGGTACCGGCTATTCCAACCTGTCGCAGCTCAAGCGCCTGCCGATCGACGTCTTGAAGATCGACCAGATGTTCGTCCGACAGATCGTGCGCGACGCCGGCGACGCCGCGATCGTGCGCGCCGTGATCGCGCTGGCGCATGGCTTCGGCCTCAAGGTGGTGGCCGAGGGCGTCGAGGCCCAGTCGCAGGTGATCAAGCTGGCGCAGCTCGACTGCGACATCTGCCAAGGCTACCACTACGGCGCGCCGATGGCGGCCAATGCCGTCGCCGGCTGGATGATGGAGCGCGGCTTCGCCTGAGCGCCTCGCGGTTCAGTGCGTCGCGTCGGTCTTGTCCTTGAAGCGGCAGAGGTCGCGCACCGGGCAGGCCCCGCACAGCGGCTTGCGGGCCTTGCACACGTAGCGGCCGTGCAGGATCAGCCAGTGGTGGGCGTCCTGTTTGAACTCCGCGGGCACGACCTTCAGCAGCTTCTGTTCGACGGCATCCACCGTTTTCCCGGGCGCGAGGCCGGTGCGGTTCGAGACCCGGAAGATGTGGGTGTCGACGGCGATCGTCGGCTCGCCGAAGGCCGTGTTCATCACGACATTCGCGGTCTTGCGCCCGACGCCTGGCAGGGCTTCGAGCGATTCTCGGTCGCGCGGCACCTCGCCGTCGTGCTGTTCGACGAGGATGCGGCACGTCGCGATCAGGTTCGCGGCCTTCGCGTTGTAGAGGCCGATGGTGTTGATGTAGCCCTTCAGGCCAGCCTCGCCGAGCGCGAGGATGCCCGCTGGCGTGTTCGCCACCGGGAACAGCTTGCGCGTGGCCTTGTTGACGCCGACGTCGGTGGCCTGCGCCGAGAGCAATACGGCGGCCAACAATTCGAAGGGCGAGGTGTATTCGAGTTCCGTCGTCGGGTGCGGGTTGAGCTCGCGCAGGCGGCGGAAGAACTCGATGCGGTCGGCGGGTTTCATCGGGCGCTCCAGCGCTGCCGCGCGGCGATCAGCAGGGCAAGCAGGAAGAAGGCGCCCACCGGCAGGGTGGCGAGCAGGAAGCCGCGGTAGCCGGGCAGCAGTGTCCACTCCAGCTGCGGCAGGCCGAGCAGGGCCCCGGCGCCGGCGAACACGGTGCCGCGGCCGAGCGCCTCGCGCAGGCCGCCCAGCACCAGCAGCACCAGCAGGAAACCGGTGCCCACCGCGAAGCCGTCCAGCGCCGCGCGCAGCGGGTCGTGGCGTGACGCGAAGGCCTCGGCGCGGCCGAGCAGGGCGCAGTTGGTGACGATCAGCGGGATGAACAGGCCGAGCACGCCGTGCAGCGCCGGCAGCCAGGCGCGCATCGCCAGTTCGATAGCGGTGACGACGCAGGCGATGACGGTGACGAACACCGGGATGCGCACGTCGCGGCCGGTCACGCGGCGCAGCGCCGCGATGCAGGCGTTGGTGGCCGTCAGCGCAAGCACGGTCGCGAGGCCGAGGCCGAGCGCCGACACCAGCGAGTTGCTGACCGCCAGCAGCGGGCACAGGCCGAGCAACTGCACGAGCGCGACGTTGCCGCTCGACAGGCCGTATTCGAGGATGGTGCGCGGGCTTGCACTCACTGCGTCGGGCCCTCCTGTGGCGGCAGGTCGCGGAAGGCGAGTGTTTCGCCAACCGGGGCCATCGCCAGCGCTTCGCCGTGGGATTCGACGAACTGAAGCGCGCGCCGAACCGCGCCCACCACCGCGCGCGGCGTGATCGTCGCGCCGGCGAGCTGGTCGAAGGCCCCGCCGTCGCGCCGCACGCGCCACGCGTCCGCCGCGGGGTCGCGCAGTGATCGGCCGTCAAAGCCAGTGATCCACGGGCCGCGCGCGATCTCGATGGGGTCGCCGAGGCCCGGCGTCTCGCGGTGTTCGACCACGCGCACGCCAATCACCCGGCCCTGCGCATCCACGCCGACGAGCAGTCGGATGTCGCCGTTGTAGCCGTCGGGCGCGACGGCCTCGAGCAACAGGGCCACGACGCGGCCGTCGTTCCGCGCGCGACGCACGGTCAACGCGTCCTCGCTGCCGAGCCACGCGGGAGCGACCACCTCGATGCGGTCGGTCTGCGGGTCGTTGTCGTACTCCTTCGGCAACAACACGGCCAAGGCACGGAGGGTCGACGCGCGCTGCTGCTCGGCGATGCGCTCGGCGGTGAGCGCACGCATCGCGAGCAGGCCGCCGAGGCCCAACGCTCCGACGACGGCCAGCGTCAGGGCCCCGCGTCCCAGGTTGCCGAGGCGCAGGCTCATGGCGCGCCCTTCGTCCGTTCGCCGAGCCAGCGCGGCCTCGCGAGCCGATCGATCAGCGGCGCGGCGGCATTCATCAGCAGCACGGCGAAGGCCACGCCGTCGGGGAAGCCGCCCCAACGCCGGATCGCCAGCGTCAGCAGCGCCACGCCGGCGCCGAAGACCAGGCGGCCGCGGGGCGTCGTGCAGCCCGATACCGGGTCGGTGGCGATGAAGAAGGCGGCGAACACCAGCGCGCCCGAGAAGACGTGGCTCAGAGGGCTCGGGTGCGTGTCGGCGTCCCACAGCCAGAACGGCAGCGTCACCAGTACCGTGGTGCCGAGCACCGCGACGGGCGTCTGCCACGGGATCACCCGCTTCCACAGCAGGAGCAGCCCGCCCAACGTCCAACAACCCGCCACCCATTCCCAGCCCCGGCCGCCGAGCGCGCCAAACACGGGGTTCGCTTGGATCTCGGACAGCGCGTAGCCCTGCGTGGCCTGCTGGCGCAGCAGGTCGAGCGGCGTGGCCTGCGCCAGCGTGTCCCACTGCCCGGGCGCGATCCAGCGCGAGTACTCGAGCGGGAAGGCGAGCACCACCACGGCCACGCCGACCATCGCCGGGTTGAACGGGTTGTGGCCGAGACCGCCATACAGGTGCTTCGCCACCACGATCGCTGCGGAGACGCCGACGAGGTTCATCCACCACGGCGCGGTCGGTGGCAGGCACAGCGCGAACAGCACCGCCGTCAGCGGGGCGGAGAGGTCGGTGAGGGCCGGCCGCAGTGTGGCGCCGCGGAGGGCCAGCATCGCGGCTTCGAGCACCATCGCGAAGACGACGGCGAGCGCGATCTGCACCAGCACGCCGGGGCCGAAGAACAGCGTCATGGCCACGATGCCGGGCACCAGCGCCAGCAGCACGAGGCCCATGGTCGCCGACACGCTGCGGGCGAGGTGCAGGGACGGCGTACCGGGATCGCGGAAGGCACGCGGGCTCATGGGCGATCACCCTCGGGCGGCGTGTCCGCCTTGCTCGGGGCCGAACCACTCCCGGCGCGTTTGGATCGGGCCTTCGCCAAGGCCGCCGCCGCGGCGCCCGACACCCGCTTCACCCGCTGCGCCTGGTGCTGGGCGGCCTCTTCGGCCTCGCGCTGCAGGCGTTCAATGCGGCGTTCGAAGCGCTCCTTCGCCGCCTCCGCTTGCACGCGCTGGTGCTGGCCGAGCCGTGCCGACTGTCGGGCCGCGACGAAACCGGCGGTGAGCGGGATCGCGCTCGGGCAGACGGCGTCGCAGGCCCCGCATTCGATGCAGGCGCCGAGGCCGAGCGCCAGGGCGCCGGTCAAGTCCCCGCCGTCGGACACGCGCAGGCGGGCGTGGAGCAGCTGCGGTTGCAGCCGCGAGGGGCAGGCGTTCGCGCAGTCGCCGCAGCGGATGCAGGGCAGCGGCGACCTTGGCGCGGATGAGCCCGCTCCCGCGTCGGGTGACACCGGCCCGCACCAGGCGGTGAGGGCGATGGTGGTCTTGATCACCGCCACGTCGTCATGCGGCAACGCCACGCCCATCATCGGGCCACCGGCGCGCAGCACCGTTGCCTTGTCGCGCCAGCCGCCCACGGCTTCCGCCACGTGCGACGCCGGGGTGCCGAGCAACACGTCGAAGGTGGCGGCATGGGAAACCCCATCGCCACCCACCGTCACCAGACGCGAGACCTGCGGTTCGCCATGCACGACGGCCCGCCAAGCCGCCGCCGCGGTAGCGACGTTCTGCACGAGCACACCGAGGTCGCGTGGCAGGCCGCCGTCGGGGACTTCTTCGCCGGTAATCGCCTGGATGAGCTGGCGTTCACCGCCGGCGGGGTAGCGGTCCGGCATCAGCGCCAGTTCGACCATCCGCCCCTCGGCGTCACCGTCCGCGCTCGCGGCGATCGCGGCCTGCACCGCCGGCACGGCCGAGGCCATGCGTTGTTCCATCGCCAGCACGAGGCGGGTGGCGCCGCAGAGCCGCGCCAGCAGCCGTCCGCCGGCCACCACCTCGTCGGCGCGCTCGCGCAGCAGCGCTTCGTCGCAGGCCACCACGGGTTCGCACTCGGCGCCGTTGAGGATCAGCAGGCGATGGCTGCCGACCAGTTTGTCGGCGGTGGGGAATCCCGCCCCGCCGAGCCCGACGAGGCCCGCATCAGCCAGCCGCTGGCGCAGCGCGTCCACCGGCGTCGCCTGCGGATCCAGCGCCGGCATCCGGGCGTCGTCCGACGAGTCGCTGTCGCCCGAAGGTCCGGCCCCGGCGATGCCAGCATCGACCGCGATCACCACATGCGTCGCGTCCGGCGTGCCCGGCATCGCGACCGGCCCGCGCTCGATGGCGACCACGACGCCTGCCGCCGGTGCGTGCACGTCCGCGCCAAGCGTGTCCGCCGTGCGGCGGCCGATCCGCTGGAACCGGCGAACGCGATCACCGACCACCACGCAGGCCTCGGCCTCCGCGCCGGCGTGTTGGAGCAGGGGCACGCGCAGCTGGCCCGGCACGGGCAGCCGCCTCACGGCGGCCGGGGCCGGTTTCAGCGCGGGGAGGGCCAGGCCGCCGAAAAAGCGATGCAGGCTCATCGATGCCCGCCCATGCGTGCCGGCCCGTGCGTGCTCAGCGGCCGGTGAAGCTGGGCTTGCGCTTGGCGAGGAAGGCGCCGGTGCCTTCCTTCATGTCCTCGGTCGAGAACGCGATCGCGAAGCCCTGCGTCTCGTAATCGAGGCCGACGTCGATCGGCGATTCGCCGCCGATCAGCACGGCGTCGAGGATGCCGCGCAGGGCCTGCGGGGCCGCGTTCGCCAGCTGTTCGGCCACGGCGAAGGTGGTGGCTTCCAGTTCCGCCGCGGGCACGACTCGATTGACGATGCCGAGCTGCATCGCGCGCTCTGTGCCGATCGGTGCACCGAGCAGGCAAAGCTCGAGCGTCGCGGCGCGGCCGGCGAGGCGCAGCAGGCGCTGCGTGCCGCCGAAGCCGGGGATCAGGCCGAGGTTGATCTCGGGCTGGCCGATCTTGGCCGTGTCGGCAGCGATGCGCAGGTGGCAGGCCATGGCCAGCTCGAGGCCGCCGCCCAGGGCGAAGCCGTTGAGCATGCCGACCACCGGCTTGCCGAGGCGTTCGATGCGGGTCATCAGCGCCTGCCCGTGGCGCGAGAAATCGCGCGATTGCACCGGGCTCAGGCCGTTCATTTCGGCGATGTCCGCCCCCGCCACGAAGGCCTTGGGGCCGGCGCCGGTCAGCACGATGGCGCGGACGCCGTCGTCAGCCGCCGCGGCGGCGAAGGCCGCGTGCAGATCGGTCAGCGTCGCGTGGTTCAGCGCGTTGAGCTTGTCGGGGCGGTTGACCGTGATGACGCGAACCGCGCCCCGATCTTCGGTTAGGAGGGTGTTAAAGGTCATGCGCGCTCCGCGCGGGCTGTGGATAAGTGTGCTTCCGGGCCCGGAATGTCAGTGGCGATTCAGGCCCCCGGCCGCTATTCTACGTCGCCCTCGAGGCCGCCCCACGGCCTCGATTCTTTTTCCGCTGGAGACTTGAATGATCGTGCGCGTCCTCGCTGTTGCCCTTGCTGCCGCCGTCGCCACCGCCGCGACCGCGCAGGCCCCGGCCCCCGCTCCGCAGGCCCGTCCGCAGGGCGCTCCGGCCCAGCAGGCGCCGCTGCCCCAGCCCGACAAGAACACCCTGAGCTACGCGCTCGGCTATGACGCCGGCCTGTCGATTGTCAACGCCAAGGCGGACGTCGACATGAACCAGGTCATCCGCGGCCTGCAGGACGCCTACAACAAGCGCCAGGCGGCCTACACCGAAGAGCAGATGGGTCGCGCCGTGGGCTGGCTGCAGCAGAAGCTGCAGACCGAAGCCCGCACCCAGTTCGAGACCGCCGCTCGCGAGAACAAGGCGAAGTCGGACGCCTTCCTGGCGGCCAACCGCGCCAAGCAGGGCGTCACCACGCTGCCCTCGGGCATCCAGTACCGCATCATCGACGCCGGCACCGGTGCGCGCCCGACCGCGACGAGCGAAGTGCAGATGCACTTCCGCTACTCGCTGCACACCGGCCAGGAGCTGGCCAACACCTACGCGTCGCCGAACGCGCAGCCGGCCACCTTCAAGATCGAACAGTTCCCGCTCGTCGGCATCCGCGAAGTGCTGCCGCTGATGCCGGTCGGCTCGCGTTGGGAGATCTACCTGCCGGCCGACAAGGCCTTCGGCAACGACCCGCGTTCGCCGGTCGGTCCGGGCCAGGCCCTCGTGTTCGACCTGAAGCTCGTCAGCGTCAAGTAATCCCGACGCTCGCGGCATCGACAGGGCGTCGCTCCGGCGGCGCCCTGTTTGTTTCCGGAACCTTGAATGTCCACGCCAATCCTCACCCCTTGCATCGGCATCTGCAGCCTCGACGCCACCGGCTTCTGCGAAGGCTGCTTCCGCACCGGCGACGAGATCGCGCGCTGGTCGCTGATGGGCGATGCCGAGCGCCAGCGCCTGATGGACGATGTCCTGCCGGAGCGCGAGTCGCGGCTCGCCGGCTGAAGCGTTCGATGCTGTCCCGCCACCTGTTCGAACGCGCGCTGCTTGGGCTGCACCCGGCGCCCATCGCGTCGCCGTGGAACCTCGAACAGTTGGCGGATCTGTTGCCCCCCGAACCCTTGCGCCCGGCCGCGGTGCTCGTCGGGCTGCGCGAGCACAGCAGCGGCACCACGGTGCTGCTGACGCGTCGACAGGACGCGCTGCGGCACCATGCCGGCCAGATCAGCTTCCCCGGTGGTCGTGTCGACCTCGCCGACGCGGGTCCGCTGGCGGCAGCGATCCGCGAAACCGAGGAGGAAGTCGGTTTGCCGGCGCGCAGCATCGAGCCGATCGGTTGGCTCGACCCATACGCGACGATCACCGGCTTCCATGTCTATCCGCTGGTGGCGCGCATCGACCACGAGCATCCCTTGCATCCGAACGCCGACGAAGTGGCCGAAGCCTTCGAAGTGCCGCTCGATTTCCTGCTCGACCCGGCCAGCGCCCGCGACGTGGCCATGGAGTGGCGCGGCCGCACGCGCCTGCTGGTGGAGTTCCAGTGGCGCGAACACCGCATCTGGGGCGCCACCGCGGCCATGCTGGTGAACTTGCGCGAGCGTTTGCAGGCCGCTTCTCCGCCCTGAATACTCGGGCTCCCGAACACGGAGCGCCGCGATGACCGCATCGAACGAACCGTCGCCGCTGGTCGAGGTCGAGGCCCTGCGTGCGCACCTTGGCGACCCGTCATTGCGCATCATCGACGCGCGCTTCGATCTCGCCGATGCCGATGCCGGCCGCCGCGCGTTCGCGGCATCGCGGATTCCTGGCGCGGTGTATGCGCATCTCGATGACGATCTCTCCGACCACGCGAAGCCCGCTTCGGAAGGCCGCCATCCGCTGCCCGAGGCGCACCAGTTCGCCACGACGCTCGCCCGCTGGCGCATCACGCCGGCGACGCCGGTGGTCGTCTACGACGGTGGGAGCGGCGCCATGGCGGCGGCGCGTGCGTGGTGGCTGCTGCGCTGGATGGGGCATGCCGAGGTGCGAGTGCTCGATGGCGGGTTTGCCGCATGGACGGCGGCGCAGGCCCCCGTCGATGACTCGCCCATCGAGTCTGCGGTGTGCCGAGACGACCGCGGGATCGCCCACGGCACGCCGGTCGACGCCTGGCGTCCCGGCAGCGCCCCGACCGTCGACGCCGACGCGTTGGCGTCGCGCGATGCCTCCATCGCGCTGGTTGATGCCCGCGCGCGCGAACGTTTCCGCGGCGATGTCGAACCCCTCGATCCGAAAGCCGGGCACATCCCGGGGGCGCTCAACCGCCCCTTCGCCGAGAACCTCGCCGCGGGCCGGTTCAAGCCACGGCCGCAGTTGCAGGCCGAGTGGCGAGCGTTGCTGCCGGAGGACAGCGCGACATGGTTGTCCTGCGGCTCGGGCGTGACGGCTTGCCACAACGCGCTGGCGCTCGTGCACGCCGGTTGGCCGATGCCACCGCTGTTCGCGCCCTCGTGGTCGGGCTGGGTGAGCGATCCCTCGCGGCCCGTCGCCACCGGCGACTGAAACGGTCATCCGCGCGCAACGAACGAGTCACCGCGGATCGCCAACCTGTCGGGCTTTCAGCCAGCGGGGCAAGCGATGCGCGGATTGGCAGTTTGGCGCAGTGTGGCGGTGGGCCTGGTGCTCGCCATGGCGTGGGTCGTGCAGGCGCAGGCGCCTGCGGGCACGCAGCGGGTCTGTCTTTCCGGTTCGAACACGGTCGGCCAGCGTCTGGCCCCGGAGCTGGCGAAGGCGTGGGCGGCCCAGCAGGGCTGGCGCTTCGACGGCCAGGACACCCCCGCCCTCGATGAGTCGCGGCTGCGCTTCACCACGCCGAAGGGCCTGCTCGTCGTCGACGTGCTGGCGCATGGCACCAGCACCGGCTTCGCTGCGCTTCGCGACGGCGACTGCGATCTGTGGATGGCGTCCCGCGCGGTGCGCGAGGAGGAGGTGCAGGGCGCACGGCTGATCGGGCCGCTTTACGAAAAGGGACTGGAACACGTCATCGCCCTCGATGGCCTGTCCGTGATCGTGCATCCGGGCAACCGGGTGTCGACCCTGACAGTCGAACAGGTGCGCGCGCTGTTCTCCGGGCGGGTGCGCGATTGGTCGCAGGTCGGCGGTGCGCCTGGTCCCGTGGTGCTGCATGCCCGCGACGACCGCTCCGGCACGTTCGACACCTTCAGGTCGCTGGTGATGGGCGAGGCGGCGCTCAGCGCGGCTGCTGCGCGCTACGAATCGACCGAGCAACTCGCCGCGGCGGTCGCGGCGGACCCGCAGGCCATCGGCTTCGTCGGCCTCGCCGGCGTGGGGCGCGCGAAGCCCTTGGCCCTGTCGGAGCGCGGCACCGTGCCGATGGCGCCGACGGCGCTGAGCGTGGCCACCGAGGACTACGTGCTGGCGCGTCGCCTGTTCCTTTACAGCGCGGCGCGACCGCGCGCCGAAGTGCAGGCCCTGATTGATTTCGCGCTAGGCCCTTCGGGCCAGCAGGTCGTTGCCGATGTCGGCTTCGTGCCGCAGGACATCCGCGCCCTCGACCAGCGGGCGCCGGAGCATCAGGACTACCGCGCGCTCGTCGCCGGTGCGCGCCGTTTGGGCCTGAATTTCCGCTTCGGCGAAGGCGCGGCCGTGCTCGACAACAAGGCGGTCGAAGACATCGAGCGCCTGGCCCGCTTCATGGCCGCGCCGCGTCAGGGCGGCCACGAACTGCTGCTGATCGGGTTCGCCGATCGTTCCGAAACGACGCCCTACCTCGCGCTCTCGCTGAGCAACGACCGCGTCGATCTCGTGGCCGCCGAGCTGAGGACGAAGGGGCTTCGCGTGGCGCGCCAGCGTGGCCTCGGGCAGATCGCGCCGGTGGCCAGCAACGACACGCTGCAAGGCCGCCTGCGCAACCGTCGCGTGGAAGTGTGGATCCGCCCGGTCGGCGCCGCCAACGCGGTCGGCGGGCAGCGCTGAGGGCGCGGCGCTTACTTCTTGAGCTTCGCCACCAGCGCGTGCAGGGCGTCCTGCGTCGCCTTCGCGAACCAGCGGTCGACGAAGCCGTCCAGCTCGTCGTCGCTGAAGCCGTCGAGGGCCGCATGCAGGTCGGCGCGGGCGATCTTCCGCGTGGTCAGCATCGGTTCGCGGGGCAGGGCGGCCAGTTCGCCCAGCCAGTGCAGGCCGCGCGTGGCGACGTGGTCGGCGTCGGTGAGTTCGTCGACCAGACCGATGGCCAGCGCCTGCTCCGAGTCGATCATCGCGCCGGCCACCATCAGTCGCTCGGCGCGATGCGTGCCGACGACGCGGCGCATCAGTACCTGGATCGCATCCGGCACCACCAGCCCGACCTGCGTTTCGTTGAGGCCGATGCGATAGGCGCCGCGCGCCATCACCCGGTAGTCGCAGCACAGCGCCAGCACGCAGCCGCCGGCCGGGCTGTGGCCGCCGATGGCGGCGACGACGGGCACCGGGCAGTGGGCGATGGCGCGGGCGGTGGCGAAGAAGCCCGACCATGCGGCGGTGAGGCCGGCACGGTCGAGGCCGAGCAGGTGCGGCACGTCGAGCCCGCCGGAGAACACCTTCGGCCCACCCGAGAGCACGACGCCTTCGACGCCGTGGAGCTGCGCGGGTGCGAAGGCCGTGGCGAGCGCCGCGAGCAGTTCCGGGTTCAGCGCGTTGACGGGCGGCCGCGCGAGGCGGATTTCGAGCACGTTGCCGTGGGCGATGCGTTCCAGCATGGGGGGAGTCTCAGTCGAGGGTGATGTCAGCGGCCCAACGATAGCGCACGGTGTAGCGCAGCACCGTCTCGCCGCCGGCCGGGACGCGCACGTCGGCTTCGATGCGCTGCGCGTCGGTCTTGCGGAAGCGCTCGCCGCCTTCGAGCAACTGCCACTCCGTCCAGCGCGGCAGGCGGTCGCCCAGGCGCACCGTCGCTTCGGCGGCCTTGGCATTGCGCAGCGTCCACTCCACGGTCTCGGTCATCGTCCGGCCGCTGCGGTCGAGCTGGAAATCGACCGTCTTGCGTTGGGCCGTCACGTCGAAGGCGCCGCCGAGGTCGAGGTCGAGCTCGCGGCCGGCCGCGGTGTGGCCGATGTCCGCTTCGCCGAGCAGTTCGGTGCCGTCGAAGGCGCGCAGGCGGCCCGCGGGCAGGGGCACGCCGAGCCCGGTCGCACGATCGTTCTTGAACACCAGTCGCGACCGCACCGGGATCTCGCCGTCACCGCCGAGTTCGCGATGGATCATCGGGCGGTCCGGCATCCAGTCGCCGTCATTGCGCACCGCCACGAGGCGGCGCTCGCAGGGCACGTTGGCCGCGGCCTTGAGCAGCGGCAGGCGCTGCAGCGAGCCGTCGGGCAGGTCGCCGGTGCCGGGCAGGGTGTAGCGGTGGTTCTCGCCCGAGGCCGAGACCGAAGGCGCGCCCTCGTCGGCCATCATCTTCGCCTCCGGCGGCGCAGCGGCGGCGCGCAGCATCGTTCCGCTCACCTGGACCACGTCGACGCGGCGGTTCGGTTCGCCAGCCACCAGATCGAGCGCGACGTTGTTGAAATCGACACCGGAGCGGTTCGCCACCATCGCGTGCCCTTCGAGGGCCATCCGGCAGGCACTGCCGCTGCCGGCCAGCACGGCGCGGTACTCCGCGCGCCAGGCGAGTCCCGAGGTGGCGTAGTCGAGGCGGGCGTCGCGCGCGGCCGGCGCGTCGATCAGGAAACGCAGGGTCGGGCGCGCCACCAGGCCGCTGGGCGGCTCGGCCAGCGTGAAGCCGCTGTAGCCCGAGAGCACGCGCAGCTGGCCATTGGCCTCGCGCAGCGTCAGGCCGTTGCCTGCCGCGATGAGGACGCCGGTGTATTCGCGCACGCCGGTGGCGAGGTTCTGCTCGACGGTGATGGTGCGGCCCACGGCACGCTGCAGCAATTGCGCGTGGTCGGCGGTGGCGAAGTCGTAGCGCTGGCTGCGCACCGCCACGCCATCACCGCCGAGCTGCACGGTGGAGGGGTCGAGCGCGAGCGGCAGTTCGTCGATGGACCATTCGCCCGGCGTCACGCGCACGGGCCTCTGCACGAGGGCATAGCCGGCCTGCGCGTTGCCGCCGCGGGTCTGGCTGACGGATTCGAAGCCACCGCTGTAGATGGCAAGGCGCTGGGGAACGGCGGCGGAGGCGGTCATCGAGGCAACTCCCAGCGTAAGGGCGACGGCGAGGGCGGCGGGTGTGGGGTGGACGCGCGGGAGGGGCATGGGGGACTCCGTCGTGGGTGGTGGGATCGTGAGCCCATCAACGGATGAGGCCAAGCCCCGGGGTCAGGACTTGGCTTCGTGTTCAGCCCGGGTTGTCGCCGGCCGGCGCCCGCCTACTCGCAGGCCGCGCGGATGCTCGCCGGGAGTGGAATCGACGTGCCGCTGTTGTCGACCCAGACCATCACCGTGGTGCCGTCGGCGTAGAGCACGCCGTCCTGCGTGGCGCTCTCGATGCGGTGGCCGAGCGTGAGGCTCTTGGTGCCCAGCTTGTCGGCGTGCAGCGTCACGCGCAGGCGTTCCGGCCAGCCGATCGGGCGGCGGTAGTTCATCGTCGCCGCGGCAAGAATCGGCGCGCAGTCGACGGCGGCCCAGTCCGCGGTGAGGCTCTTGAACCAAGCCACGCGCGCCTCCTCGATGAAGCGGAGGTAGCTCGCGTTGTTCACGTGGTTGAAGGCGTCCATGTCGCCCCAGCGCACGTCCATGGCGATTTCGAACACGGTCTTCATGCGTTTTCCTTCGTCTTGGTGGCGGCCTTCGCGGCCTTCTTGGCGGCTTTCTTGGCCGCAACCTTCTCTTCCTCCGTCAATCGAACGGGCGGCGGAGGGGCGGCCTTCATGCGCCGGGGTGCCGGCGCCACCGGTGCGGTCGCCGGAGCGGCCTCCAGCAGTTTGGCGAGGAAGTGCCCGGTGTGCGATTCCGGATGCGCGGCGATCTGCTCCGGCGTGCCGGTCGCGACGATCGTGCCGCCGCGGTGGCCACCCTCGGGTCCGAGGTCGATCACCCAGTCGGCCGTCTTCACCACGTCGAGGTTGTGCTCGATCACCACCACCGTGTTGCCGTCGTCGCGCAGCTTGTGCAGCACGGCCAGCAGGTGCTCGATGTCGGCGAAGTGCAGGCCGGTCGTGGGCTCGTCGAGGATGTAGAGCGTGCGGCCGGTGTCGCGGCGCGAGAGCTCCTTCGACAGCTTCACGCGCTGCGCCTCGCCGCCCGAGAGTGTCGTCGCGCTCTGGCCGAGCTTGATGTAGCTCAGGCCGACGTCCATCAGTGTCTCGAGCTTGCGCGCGATCGACGGCACCGGTTCGAACAGCTTGAGCGCGTCCTCGACCGTCATCTCCAGCACGTCGTGGATGCTGTAGCCCTTGTAGAGGATCTCCAGCGTCTCGCGGTTGTAGCGCTTGCCGTGGCAGACGTCGCAGGGCACGTAGACGTCGGGCAGGAAATGCATCTCCACCTTGATCAGGCCGTCCCCTTGGCAGGCCTCGCAGCGGCCGCCGCGCACGTTGAAGCTGAAGCGGCCCGGCGCATAGCCGCGGGCGCGGGCTTCCGGCACCTGTGCGTACAGCTCGCGCAGCGGCGTGAACAGGCCCGTGTACGTGGCCGGGTTCGAGCGCGGCGTCCGGCCGATCGGCGTCTGGTCGATGTCGACCACCTTGTCGAACAGGTCCATGCCGATGACTTCGCGGTGCGGTGCCGCCGTCGCGCCGGAGCCGTTCAGTTCGCGCGAAGCGAGGGCGAACAGCGTGTCGTTGATCAGCGTCGATTTGCCCGAGCCAGAGACGCCCGTCACCGCCACGAACAGGCCGGCCGGGATCTCCAGATCGACGTCCTTGAGGTTGTTGCCCGTGGCGCCGAGCAGCTTCAACCACTCGTTCTTCCGCGGCGCATGGCGCTTCGTCGGTACGTCGATCCGGCGCTCGCCACTGAGGTACTGGCCGGTGATCGAGCGCGGCGACGCCATGATGTCGGCCACTGAGCCCTGGCCGACGACTTCGCCGCCGTGCACGCCGGCGCCCGGACCGATATCGACCACGTGGTCGGCGAGGCGGATGGCGTCCTCGTCGTGTTCGACCACGATCACGGTATTGCCGAGGTTGCGCAGGCGGGTGAGCGTGCCGAGCAGGCGCTCGTTGTCGCGCTGGTGCAGGCCGATCGAGGGCTCGTCGAGCACGTACATCACGCCGACGAGGCCGGCGCCGATCTGCGAGGCGAGTCGGATGCGCTGCGCTTCGCCGCCGGAGAGCGAATCGGCCTGGCGGTCGAGCGTGAGGTAGTCGAGGCCGACATCCACGAGGAAGCGCAGGCGCTCGCGGATCTCCTTGACGATCTTGACCGCGATCTCGCCGCGCCAGCCGGGCAGGGTGAGGTCGCTGAAGAAGGCCATGCAGGCGTCGACCGGCAGGTGCGCCACGGCGGGCAGGTTCCGCCCATCGATGAACACATGCCGCGCCATCCGGTTCAGGCGCGCGCCGCCGCAGTCGGGGCAGGGCTGGTCGCTGATGTACTTCGCCAGCTCTTCGCGCACCGTCTGCGATTCGGTCTCGCGGTAGCGGCGCTGCAGGTTGGGCAGGATGCCTTCGAACGGGTGCTTGCGCTGGCTGCGGCCGCCGTTCTCGGTGATGTAGGTGAACGCGATCGCTTCGCCGCCGGAACCGTTCAGAACGGCGTCGCGCGCCTTGGCGGGCAGGTCCTGCCACGGCGTGTCGACGCTGAAGCCGTAGTGCTTGGCCAGCGCCGCCACTAGCTGAAAGTAGTAGATGTTGCGGCGGTCCCAGCCGCGCACCGCACCGTTGGCGAGGCTCAGCTCGGGGTGGCCGACGACCTTCGACGCGTCGAACACCTGGGTGATCCCAAGGCCGTCGCAGGTGGCGCAGGCGCCCATCGGCGAGTTGAAAGAGAACAGGCGCGGCTCGAGCTCCGGCAGCGAATAGTCACAGTGCGGGCAGCCGTACTTGCTGCTGAACATCTGCGCCGGTGCCTTGTCGTCGTCCATGTCGGCGATGAGGGCGACGCCATCGGCCAGCTTCAGCGTCGTTTCGAAGCTCTCGGCCAGGCGCTGCTTCAGGTCGGGCCGCGGCTTGAAGCGGTCGACGACGGCTTCGATCGTGTGCTTCACGCGCAGCTCGAGTTTCGGCACGGCGTCGATCTCGTGCACCACGCCGTCCACGCGTACGCGCACGTAGCCCTGCGCGCGCAGCGCATCGAAGACCTGCGCATGCTCGCCCTTGCGGTCGCGGATCACCGGGGCCAACAGCATCAGCCGCTTGTCCTCCGGCATGGCCAGCACGGTGTCGACCATCTGCCCGATGGTCTGCGCCTCGAGCGGTGCGTCGTGGTCGGGGCAGCGCGGCGTGCCCACGCGGGCGTAAAGGAGGCGCAGGTAGTCGTGGATCTCGGTGATCGTGCCGACCGTGGAGCGCGGGTTGTGCGAGGTCGACTTCTGCTCGATCGAGATGGCCGGGGAAAGCCCCTCGATGTGGTCGAGGTCCGGCTTCTCCATCACCGAGAGGAACTGCCGCGCATAGGCCGACAGCGACTCGACATAGCGGCGTTGCCCCTCGGCATAGATGGTGTCGAAGGCCAGCGAGCTTTTGCCAGACCCCGAAAGACCAGTGATTACGATGAGCTGGTCTCGCGGCAGGTCGAGATCGATGTTCTTCAGGTTGTGGGTGCGGGCGCCGCGGATGCGGATCTGGTCCATAGAGGGTCTGGGCGCAGGGGCAATCGGCTAGTCTAGCCCTCCCGCGTCGCCGGGCTGTGACCCCACTCCGGACCCATGCCGTGGGGGTCGTCGGCGCCCGTCCGCCGCGCCGCCGCGGCAGCTGAACGAACCCCATCCACAGCTTGCGCCGGGTGGGGGCGCTCCCCCATACTTCCCAACTCCCTGCGTCCAGCCCGGCCCGACCGGCGCAGCGCAGGGGTGGCCGACGGCCTTGCCGGCAGCCGAATCCCTAAGAAGAACTACATAGGAATCGCAACATGTACGCAGTCGTCGTCACTGGCGGTAAGCAGTACCGCGTGATGAAGGGCGAAACCCTCCGCGTCGAGCTGATCGACGCCGAGCCGGGCGCCAACATCGAAATCAACGACGTCCTCCTGGTCGGCGATGGTGAGAAGATCACCGTCGGTGCCCCGAAGGTCGCGGGCGCCAAGGTCACCGCGACCGTCAAGGGTCACGGCCGCCTGGAGAAGGTCCGCATCGTCAAGTTCCGCCGCCGCAAGCACCATCGCAAGCAGATGGGCCACCGGCAGCACTTCACCGAACTCGAGATCACCGGCATTTCGGCCTGATCCGTCCGTCTTAAGGAGAACACGTCATGGCAAGTAAAAAGGGCGTTGGCTCGACCCGTAACGGCCGCGATTCCAACCCGAAGTACCTCGGTGTGAAGATCTTCGGTGGCCAGGCCGTCGAAGCCGGCAACATCATCGTCCGCCAGCGCGGCACCGAGTTCCATCCGGGGGCCGGCGTCGGCATCGGTCGCGACCACACGCTGTACGCGCTGGTCGACGGCAAGGTCGATTTCGCGGTGAAGGGCGCCAACAAGCGCCGCACCGTGAGCGTGGTCGGCGCCGAGTAATCGGCCCGCGACGCGGTCCCGGCCTGCCGGAGTCGCCGCTCGCAACGCAAGGCAATACACGACGCTCCGCCACGGCGGGGCGTCGTCGTTTCTGGCGGCGCCGCCTCCCCGGGGCCGGCCGCCGTCCACTTGGAGTTCCCCATGAAATTCGTCGACGAAGCCGAGATCGCCGTCCACGCCGGTAACGGTGGCAATGGCTGCATCAGTTTCCGCCGCGAGAAGTTCATCCCGCTCGGTGGCCCCGACGGCGGTGACGGCGGCAATGGCGGCAGCGTCTGGCTCGTCGCCGACGAGAACCTCAACACCCTGATCGACTTCCGCCACCAGCGCGTCTACCGCGCGCAGCGTGGGCAGAACGGCATGGGTCGCGACATGTACGGCAAGGCCGGCGAGGACGTCATCATCCGCGTGCCGGTCGGTACGGCCGTCTGCAACGTCGCCACCGACGAGATCATCGGCGACCTCACCGAGCACGGCCAGCGCCTGCTGGTCGCCAAGGGCGGCGACGGCGGCAAGGGCAACATCCACTTCAAGACTTCGGTGAACCGCGCGCCGCGCAAGGCGACGCCGGGTTGGCCGGGCGAGGAGCGCGAGCTGCGCCTCGAGCTGAAGCTGCTCGCCGACGTCGGCCTGCTCGGCTTCCCCAACGCCGGCAAGAGCACCTTCATCCGCGCCGTCTCGGCGGCGACGCCGAAGGTGGCGGACTACCCGTTCACCACGCTATACCCGAACCTTGGCGTGGTCAGCGTCGAAGCCTTCAAGAGCTTCGTGATCGCTGACATCCCCGGCCTCATCGAAGGGGCGGCGGATGGCGCCGGCCTCGGCGCGCTGTTCCTGCGCCACGTGCAGCGCACCCGCCTGCTGTTGCACCTGGTGGACATGGCGCCGATGGACGAGGGCGTCGACCCCGTTGAGCAGGTGCAGGCGATCGAGAACGAACTGCGCAAGTACGACCCGGCGATGCTCGAGAAGCCGCGCTGGCTGGTGCTCAACAAGGCCGATCTGCTGGACGAGGAAGAGACCGTGGAGCGCGTCGCCGACGTCGTCCAGCGACTCGACTGGAAGGGCCCGCACTTCGTCGTTTCGGCCATCAGTCGCGAAGGCACGCGCCCGATCATGCTCAAGGTCCAGCAGTTCTTCGACGACCTGAAGCACCAGGCGGCGGAAGCGGCCGAGGACGCG
The DNA here is from genome assembly GCF_027531545.1 of Silanimonas sp. Classification (GTDB taxonomy): domain Bacteria; phylum Pseudomonadota; class Gammaproteobacteria; order Xanthomonadales; family Xanthomonadaceae; genus Silanimonas. Next base: position 256,221 of record NZ_JAPZSC010000016.1, read on the forward strand.
GCTTGGGTGGAGCGGAATGCGCCGAAGCCGCCGACCGGCGAGGGCGCCTGACGGCGCCCGTTTCTGCCAGCGAAGGACAACAAAAAAGCCGGCGCAATGCCGGCTTTTTCGTGTTCCATGGCCCTTGCGGGCCAAGGAAGGCTGCGCCCGGAATCAGGCGGCCTTGAGGGCCTTGATGTGGCCGTTCAGGCGGGCCTTGTGGCGGGCAGCCTTGTTCTTGTGGATCAAGCCACGCGAGGCGTAGCGGTCGAGGATCGGCTGCGCGATGGCGAACGCGGCCTCGGCGGCGGCGGCATCCTTGGCATCGATGGCCTTGACGACCTTCTTGACGGCGGTACGCAGCATCGAGCGCTGGGCCGAGTTGCGAGCATTGCGAACAGCGGCCTGCTTGGCGCGCTTCTTGGCGGACTTGATGTTGGCCACGGACGGCTCCTGCGTGAAACTGGGTAAGATGGTGCACGAAAGACCGCGGAGTATTGGGGAAAGACCTTGGTGCGTCAAGAAGTAAGCGGCTTTCCGGCCCCGGCGTTCAGGAAATCGGCGTGAAGAAGCCCGCCTTGCTGCGGTCCACGGCTGTTTTCAGCGCGATGACCCTGCTGTCCCGCCTCGCCGGATTCGCGCGCGACGTGTTGCAGGCCAGCCTGTTCGGCGCCTCGGCGGCCATGGACGCCTTCGTCATCGCCTACCGGATCCCGAACTACCTGCGGCGCATTTTCGCCGAGGGTTCGTTTTCGTCGGCCTTCGTGCCGGCCTACTCGGCCCTGAAGGAGCAGGGCGACCGCGAGGCCGTCCGGGACTTCCTCGACCACGTGGCCGCCGCGCTGTGTGCCGTCGTGATCGTCGTGGCGGGGCTCGGCATGCTGGCCGCGCCCTGGATCGCCGCCGTCTTCGCCCCCGGGGCGCTCGACCAGCCGGGCCAGATCGACGCCATCGCGTCGATGCTGCGGATCACCTTCCCGTACCTCGTGTTCATCTCGCTGACGGCCCTGGCTGGCGCGGTTCTGAACAGCCATGGCCGGTTCGGTTTGGCGGCGGTGACCCCGGTGCTGCACAACGTCGCGATGATCGCGGCGATGCTGGCGCTGGCGCCTCTGCTCGAGGTGCCGCCGATGGCCTTGGCCTGGGGCGTGCTGCTGGCGGGCGTGCTGCAGTTCGCCCTGCTGTGGCCGGCCTTGGGTCGGATCGGGGCAAGGCCGCGTTTCCGCCTTGATTTCCGCCATCCGGCGGTGCGCAAGGTCGGGGCCCTGATGCTGCCGACGCTGTTCTCCTCCTCCGTCGCGCAGCTGAACCTGATCGTCGGCACCATCTTCGCCTCGCTGCTTGTCACCGGCAGCCAGACCTGGCTCTACAACGCCGATCGGCTCAGCGAGTTCCCGCTTGGCCTGTTCGGGGTGGCGATCGGCACGGTGATCCTCCCGCACCTCAGCTCGCGCCACGCGGCCGGCGATGCCGAGGGCTACGCCAAGGCGATCGATTGGGGCCTGCGCATGGTGATGCTGGCCGGCATCCCGGCGGGTGTTGGCTTGCTGATGCTGGCCGAACCCTTGGCCTCGGCGATGTTCCAGCGCGGCGCGTTTTCGGCCGACGACGCGAAGATGACCGGCCTCGCGCTGTCGGCGACGGCGATCGCCGTGCCCGCCTTCATGCTGACGAAAGTGCTGCTGCCGGCCTTCTACTCGCGCTCGGACACGAAGACGCCGATGCGCGCGGCCGTCGCGACGGTGTTCATCAACATCGGGCTGACCGCGGCGATCACCACGCCGCTCTGGCACTACGGTGTCCATGGGGCACACGCAGGCATCGCGCTGGCCACGTCGCTGGCCGGCATCGCCAACGCGGCGCTGCTCTGGGCATGGTTGCATCGCGATGGCCTCTATCGGACCCAGCCGGGCTGGGGGCGCTATCTGTTGCAGGTCCTGTTGGCCGCCGGGCTGATGGCCCTCGCCTTGGGCGCCCTGCGCCGTTGGCTGGGTGATTTCACCGCGATGCCCGAGTGGCCGCGGATCGCCGCCGTGCTGGGCTGCGTGGCCGCCGGCGCCGGTGTGTACGCCTTGTCGCTGCTGGCGCTTGGCGTCCGTCCACGGCAGGTCTGGGCGCACTGAGGCCGCTATACTCGGCGGCTTATGAGCCTGCTGTTCCGTGACATCGGGGGCGCGTCGCCCACCCCCGCCGGCAGCGTGGTCTGCATCGGTGCGTTCGACGGCCTGCATCGGGGTCATCAGGCGCTGATCGGCCGCGCCCGCGCCCGTGCGCGCGAGCTCGGCCTGCCGCTTGTGGTGCTGAGCTTCGAGCCGCTGCCGCGCGAGTTCTTCATGGCGCCCGAGCCGCCGGCACGATTGATCCTGCCTGCCGCGAAGATCGCCGGCCTGCAATCGCTCGAGGTCGATGTGATCGGCCTGCTGCGCTTCAACCCGGCGATGGTCGCCATGGCCGCCGAGGATTTCGTCCGCGCGGTGCTGGTGGCGAAGCTGCAGGCCCGCGAGGTGTGGGTCGGCCCGGATTTCCGCTTCGGCCACCGCCGCGGCGGCGATGTCGCGCTACTGCAGCGAATGGGCGCCGAGCTCGGCTTTGCCACGCACGCGTTGCCACTGGTCGAGGATGCCGGTGAGCGTGTGTCGAGCACCGCCGTGCGCGCTGCGCTGGCGAATGCCGAACTCGACCGCGCCGCGGTTCTGCTGGGCCGGTCCTACGCCATCCCCGGCCGCGTCGTGCGCGGCAAGCAGCTCGGCCGAACGCTGGGCTACCCGACCGCGAACCTGCGCTTCGGCGGCAAGCGCCCGCCGATGCACGGCATCTTCGCCACCTGGGTGCATGGCGTGGGCGACCGGCCGATGGCCAGCGTCTCCAGCCTCGGCACGCGGCCCACGGTGAACGGCAAGGAGCCCCTGCTCGAAGCCCACCTGTTCGACTTCAACGGCGATCTCTACGGCAAGCGCCTGAGCGTCGAGTTCGTCGCCAAGCTGCGCGACGAGCTGAAGTTCGACGGGTTGCCTGCCCTGATCGAACAGATGGATCGCGATTCGGCGCAAGCGCGCGCGATCCTCGCCAGCCTCCCGAAGGCCGGCCATCCCCATTCCTTGAGCCTGACGACGCCGTGAGCATCGACTACAAGAGCACCATCTCGCTGCCGGATACGGCGTTCCCGATGCGCGGCGACCTGCCGAAGCGCGAGCCCGCCACGCTGCAGCGCTGGCAGGACGGCCGCTTGTACGACCAGGTGCGAGCGAATGCCGCGGGCCGCCCACGCTTCGTGTTGCACGACGGCCCGCCCTACGCCAACGGCAACATCCACATCGGCCACGCGGTCAACAAGATCCTGAAGGATCTCGTCGTGAAGTCGAAGCTGCTGGCAGGCTTCGACGCGCCTTACGTTCCGGGCTGGGACTGCCACGGCCTGCCGATCGAACTCGCCGTCGAGAAGAAGTTCGGCAAGGTCGGCGACAAGCTCGACGCCGCCGCCTTCCGGCAGAAGTGCCGCGAGTACGCCGCCGAGCAGATCGCCGGCCAGGCGCGCGATTTCCAGCGCCTCGGTGTCCTCGGCGATTGGGATCATCCCTATCGCACGATGGATTTCCGCTTCGAGGCCGACATGGTCCGCGCGCTGGCGAAGATCGTCGCCCGCGGCCACCTCGTGCGCGGCGCCAAGCCGGTGCACTGGTGCTTCGACTGCGGCTCGGCGTTGGCTGAAGCCGAGATCGAGTACGCCGACAAGACCTCGCCGATGGTCGACGTCGCCTACGACGCGAAAGATCCGAAGGCGCTGGCCGCCAGGTTCGGCGTCGACGCCGGGGATGCCATCGTCGCGGTGCCGATCTGGACCACCACGCCCTGGACGCTGCCGGCCTCGCTGGCGGTGACGCTGGGCGCGGAGCTCGGCTACGCGCTGGTCGAGGGCCCGGCCCGCGACGGGAAGCGCGTTCTGCTGGTGCTGGCCGAGGCGCTGGTCGAGAAGGCGCTGGCGCGCTACGGAGTGGCCGAGGTGACGGTGTTGGGCCGCGTTGAAGGTCGCGCGCTCGAGGGCCTCGTGCTCGCGCATCCGTTCTACGCGCGCGAGATTCCGCTGATCCTCGGCGACCACGTCACCGCCGACGACGGCACCGGTGCGGTGCACACCGCGCCCGGCCACGGCCAGGAAGACTTCGCGGTCGGCAAGCTCTACGGGCTCACCGACCGTTACACCGCCGCGCAGATCAATCCCGTCGACGGCAAGGGCCTGTACCTGCCGGGCACGCCGCCGATCCCGACGCCGGACGGCGAGGTCGCAATCGCCGGAGCGCATTTGTGGAAGGCGAACGACCTCATCGTCGCGGCGCTGGGTGCCCGCGGCGTGCTGCTGTCCTCGGGCAAGCTGCACCACAGCTACCCGCACTGCTGGCGCCACAAGACGCCGGTGGCCTTCCGCGCCACGCCGCAGTGGTTCATCTCGATGACGCAGGCGAATCTGCGCGCCGACGCGCTGGCCGCGATCAAGGGCGTGCAGTGGTTCCCGGACTGGGGCGAAGCGCGCATCAGCGCCATGGTCGACGGCCGCCCGGACTGGTGCATCTCGCGCCAGCGCACCTGGGGCGTGCCGATCGCGCTGTTCACGCATCGCATCACCGGCGAGATCCATCCGCGCACGGCCGAGCTGATGGCCGCCGTGGCCGCGAAGATCGAGCAGGGCGGGGTGGACGCGTGGTTCGCGCTCGACGCCGCCGAACTGCTTGGTGCCGAGGCCGCCGACTACGAGAAGGTCACCGACATCCTCGATGTATGGTTCGATTCCGGCGTCACCCACGAGGCCGTGCTCGCCGCGCGGGCCGACGAGGGCCTGGGCAAGCCGGCCGATCTCTACCTCGAAGGCTCGGACCAGCACCGCGGCTGGTTCCAGAGTTCGCTGCTCACCGGTGTGGCGATCGACGGGGCAGCGCCCTACCGGCAGGTTCTGACGCACGGCTTCACCGTCGATGCGCAGGGCCGGAAGATGTCGAAGTCGATCGGCAACGTGGTCGAACCGCAGAAGGTCATCGACCAGATGGGCGCCGACGTGCTCCGCCTCTGGGTGGCCAGCACCGACTACCGCAACGAGATGTCCGTCTCCGACGACATCCTCAAGCGCACCGCCGACGCCTACCGCCGCATCCGCAACACCGCGCGCTTCCTGCTCGGCAACGTCGCGGGCTTCGATCCGGCCACGCACCAGTTGCCGAACGGCGAACTGCTGTGGCTGGACGCGCAGGCGGTGGCCCGCGCCGGCGAGGTGCAGGCCGAGATCACCGCGGCCTATGCCCGCTACGACTTCGCTGCTGTCGTCGCCGCGCTGCAGAACTACTGCACGAACGACCTTGGCGCGCTCTACCTCGACGTCACCAAGGACCGCCTGTACACCATGCCGGTGGACAGCCGCGGCCGCCGTTCGGCGCAGTCGGCGATGTTCCGCATCGCCCATGCGCTCACGCGCTGGATCGCGCCGATCCTGAGCTTTACCGCCGACGAGCTCTGGCAGCACCTGCCGGGTTCGCGCGAGGCGCACGTGCTTTTCGCCACGTGGAACGCCGATCTCGATCCGCTGCCCGCGGGCGGCGCGCTGTCGGGAGAGGCCTTTGCGCGATTGCTGGCCCTGCGCGAGTCCGTGGCCAAGGTGCTGGAGCCGATGCGCGCCGGTGGTGCGATCGGCGCTTCGCTCGAAGCCGAGGTCGACCTGTACCTCGACGATGCCACGCTCGCCACGTTCGCACCTGTCGCCGACGAACTCCGCTTCCTGTTCATCACCAGCGAGCTTCGCCTGCATCCGGCGTCCGCGAAGCCCGCCGACGCGGTGGCTGCCGACGGCGTCGCCGGGGCGTTCATCCGGGCAGTGCCAAGCTCGGCGGCAAAGTGCGTGCGCTGCTGGCACCACCGCCACGACGTCGGCTCGCACGCCGACCATCCCGAGCTCTGCGGCCGCTGCGTCGACAACGTCGACGGCCCGGGCGAAGACCGCCGCTTCTTCTGAGCCCCGGCCGCCTCCCGGGCGGCCCAAGCCCCACGCGCCGAGTGATCCCGCTTCCGTGACCGATCCGACCCCTACCGCTCCGACCCGCGACGTCGCCGCCCCGAACGCGCTGGCGTGGCTGTGGCTGTCCGCCCTCGTCATCGTCCTCGACCAGGCCAGCAAGCTCCATTTCCTGTCGATCCTCGAGTACGGCGGCCCGACCATTCCCGTCATCGACGGTTTCTGGGAATGGCAACTCGCGAAGAACCACGGCGCCGCCTTCAGCTTCCTCGCGGGTGCCTCGGGCTGGCAGCGGTGGTTCTTCAGCGCGCTCGCCCTCGGCATCAGTGCCTTGTTGGCGTACTGGCTGCGGCGCATGCCGCGCGGGCACTGGATCGAGGCCTTGCCTTTCGCGCTCATCATCGGCGGGGCGCTGGGCAATCTCATCGATCGCGTGCGCTTCGGCTACGTCGTCGATTTCGTGCACTGGTACTGGCGCGATTTCAGCTGGCCGGTGTTCAACGTGGCCGACTCGGCGATCGTTGCCGGCGCGGTGTTGCTCGTGATCGCCAGTTTCTTCAGCGGGGAACGGAAATGAGCTTCGATGTCCTGCTCGCGAACCCGCGGGGCTTCTGCGCCGGCGTCGACCGCGCGATCGAGATCGTCGACCGGGCGCTCCAGCAGCTCGGTGCGCCGATCTACGTCCGCCACGAAGTCGTCCACAACAGGTTCGTGGTGGAGGACCTGCGGGCCAAGGGCGCGGTGTTCATCGAGGATCTCGCCGACGTGCCACCCGGTGCGACGCTGATTTTCAGTGCCCACGGCGTGTCGCAGGCCGTGCGCAACGAAGCGGCCGAGCGTGGCTTCAAGGTGTTCGACGCCACCTGCCCGCTGGTGACCAAGGTGCACATCGAGGTCACGCGCCACTGCCGGGCCGGCCGCGATGTCGTGCTGATCGGCCATGCCGGCCATGTCGAGGTCGAGGGCACGATGGGGCAGTGGCGCAAGGAGGCGGGCACGGGCTCGATCTACCTCGTGGAGGACGTCGAGCAGGCCGAGCGGATCACCATCGCCCAGCCCGGGAACGTGGCGTTCACCACGCAGACGACGCTGTCGGTCGACGACACCAAGGACATCATCGCGACGCTGCAGCGCCGTTTCCCCGCGATGCAGGGGCCGCGCCACGACGACATCTGCTACGCCACGCAGAATCGCCAGGACGCCGTGCGCGACCTGGCCGCGCGCTGCGACCTGATCCTCGTGGTCGGCAGCCCGAGCAGTTCGAATTCCAATCGACTGCGCGAACTGGCCGAGAAGAACGGCGTCGAGGCCTACCTCATCGAAGGGGCGGAGCATGTCGAGCCGCGCTGGGTCGACGGCAAGCGCTGCGTGGGCGTCACGGCTGGGGCTTCCGCGCCTGAACTGCTGGTCCAGGGCGTGATCGCACGACTGGCCGAACTGGGCGGCGGGGCGGCGACGGAGCTTTCCGGCAAGCCCGAAGACGTCGTCTTCGCCCTGCCCAAGGAACTCCGCATCAGCCTGGTCGATTGACCGCGGGCCGACGGCCCCCTAAAATCCCGCGTCTGATGCCGGTGTAGCTCAGTTGGTAGAGCGGCGCATTCGTAATGCGTAGGTCGGGGGTTCGAGTCCCTTCTCCGGCACCATCAGTCCCCTCGGCTTCCCGCAGACCCCTAGCGGTCACCTGCTTGCTGCGGTGGCGGTGCGTTCCTTCTCCCTCGTTCGCGTTCGTCAGCCGGTGCTCCGGCCGGCGACGGTTGTTGCGTGCCAACTGCCGTCGCGTCTCGTGTCCTGCGATCCGCGCATGGCAAGCTGGCGTCCGGATCGAAGGAGCATCGGCGTGGCGGTCACCGGCAACAAGTCCAAGGCGAAGACGGCCTACGTCTGCACCGATTGCGGCGCGAGTTACTCGAAGTGGCAGGGGCAGTGCGAGGCCTGCGGTGCGTGGAACACGCTGTCGGAGATCGTCCTCGAGCCCGCCTCGGCCAAGGCGAATCCCCGCCACGGGAACTGGGCCGGCGCGCCGGAACAGGCCCGCATCACGCCGCTGGCATCGGTGAAGCACGAGGCCGAGTCCCGCGTGTCCACTGGCATCGGCGAGCTCGATCGCGTACTCGGCGGCGGCCTCGTCGAAGGCTCGGTGGTGCTGGTCGGCGGTGATCCTGGCATCGGCAAATCGACCCTGCTTCTGCAGGCCATTTCGGCCATGGCCGCGCGGGTGCCGGGCCTTTATGTCACCGGTGAGGAGAGCCTCTCCCAGGTCGCCGGGCGCGCGCAGCGCCTGGGCCTCGGCATCGACGGCGTGCAGGCGCTCGCCGAAACCTGCGTCGAGCGCATCCTTTCGCAGGCGGCGCAGGCCAAGCCGCGGCTGATGATCGCCGACTCCATCCAGACGCTGTGGTCGGAACTGCTTACCGCGGCGCCCGGCTCGGTGAGCCAGGTGCGCGAGAGCGCCGCGAAGCTCGTTCGCTTCGCCAAGGAAACCGGCACGGCGGTTTTCCTCGTCGGCCACGTCACCAAGGAAGGCGGTATCGCCGGCCCGCGCGTGCTCGAGCACATGGTCGACGCCGTCCTCTATTTCGAAGGCGAGGCCGGCAGCCGCTTCCGCGTGCTCCGCGCCTTCAAGAACCGCTTCGGCGCCGTCAACGAACTCGGTGTCTTCGCGATGGGCGACAAGGGTCTGCGCGAGGTGTCGAATCCGTCGGCGATCTTCCTTTCCGGCGCGCGCTTGCCGCAGCCCGGCAGCGCGGTGATGGTGACGCGCGAAGGCACGCGGCCGCTGATGGTCGAAGTGCAGGCCCTCGTCGATCAATCCCCGCTCGCCAATCCGCGCCGCGTCGCGCTGGGCCTCGAACAGAACCGCCTCGCGATGCTTCTCGCTGTGTTGCATCGCCACGGTGGCGTCGGCGTGTTCGACCAGGACGTGTTCGTCAACGTCGTCGGCGGCATCCGCGTGCAGGAAACCGCCGCGGACTTTCCCGTCCTGCTCGCGGTGCTCAGTTCGTTGCGCGATCGCCCGCTGCCCGAGAAGACGATCGCGTTCGGCGAAGTGGGTCTATCCGGCGAGTTGCGGCCGGTACCGAACGGCGAGGAACGGCTGAAAGAGGCCGCGACGCACGGCTTCAAGCGCGCCGTGGTGCCGAAGGCCAACGCGCCGAAATCCGGCCGCGTCGGCGAGATGGAAGTGATCGGTGTCGAGCGGCTGTCGGAAGCGCTGGAACAGGCGGTGGACTGAGTGGAGGACGCCCGCATCCGCCAACCGTTCGTCGTGCCGTTCGATGGCGGCTGCGTCCGGCCTTGGGCATCGGATGATGCCGAGGCCATGGTGCGGCACGCCGACAACCCGCGAGTCGCACGATTCCTCTCGATGCGCTTTCCGAGCCCGTACACCCGCGAGGATGCCGCACGCTGGTTCGCCTTCCTGCAGTCGCAAGACGATCCGGAGGGCTGGGCCATCGAGATCGAGGGCGCGACGGTGGGGGGTGTCGGTTTCCGTCGCGGTGAAGGCGAGTTCGCCCACAGTGCTGAACTCGGCTACTGGCTGGGCGAAGCCTACTGGGGCCGTGGCGTGATGACGCGAGTCGTGCGTGCCGTGCTGCCCGTGGCCATCCGGCGCTGGGGGCTGGCGCGGGTGACGGCTTATGCCGCGACCGCCAACCATGGCTCGATCCGCGTGCTCGAGAAGACCGGCTTTGTCCGCGAAGGCACCCTGCGAGCTCGCGCCATCCGCGGTGGCGAGGTGCAGGACCATTTCGTTTTCGGCTGGGTGGATGAGGCGCGTTTGGCCGATGTCGCGGCGGCCTGCCGCTGAGGCCGCGCGCAGGCCTCAGCGCGTCAGCAGGAACTCGTAGACGAAGCGGCTGCCGAAGAACGCCAGCCCGAGCAGCAGCATGGCGGCCAGCGTCCAGCGCGCGGCCTTGGCGCCGCGCCAGCCCCAGCGCCAATGGCCGAACAGCAGGGTGGCCAGCACGGTCCAGCTGAGCAGCGACAGCACGGTTTTGTGCACCAGGTGCTGGGCGAACAGGTTCTCGACGAACACCAACCCCATCGCCAAGGCCAGCGTCAGCAGGGCGAAGGCCGCGACCAGCGTGCGGAACAGCAGGCTCTCCGATTGGGTCAGCGGTGGAAGAATCCTTACCACCCCGGTGATGCGGCGCTGCCGCAGCGCGCGTTCCTGCAGCCACAGGCCGGCCGCGAACAGTGCCGCCAGCGCCAGCGCCGCGTAGGCCAGCAGGGCCAGCCAGGCGTGCATCAGGATCGGCCAGGGGAGGTCGTTGCTGCCGCTTCCCGGTTGTGCGCCGAGGGCATAGGTCAGCACGCAGGCGGCGGCCACCGGGAATACCACGACGCCGAGGGCTTCGAGCCGTTCGAGGCGGGCGGCCGCGACCGTGAGGGCGGCCATGCCGAGGCTCACGAGGGAGAGGGCCGCGAAGAAATGCAGGTCCGGCGCTCCCCTCAGGTGCCCGGCCCAAACGTGCAGGCCGAGTTGTAGAAGGACGCCGTTGCCGGCTAGCAGCAGGGGCCAGAGTGCACCGTGTGCCGATCCGCCGGCCTGCAGACGACGCACCAGCCCGAGGGCGGCGAGCGCATAGGCGAGCGCGGCGAGGGCCGCGAGGATCAGGTCGGTGGGCATGCCGGAAGTGTCGCACAGCGTCGCTCGAATCGAGAACGCCTCGCATCGGCCCCGGGGCTATACTTCGCGCCCCGCTTTCCCGCGTCCCTGCAGCGCTTTCCGCCATGTTCGAGTCCCTGACCCAGCGCCTTTCCGGCACCCTCCAGCGCCTCCGCGGCCGCGGCCGCCTGAGCGAGGAGAACATCCGCGAGAGCCTGCGCGAAGTCCGCATCGCCCTGCTCGAGGCCGATGTCGCCCTGCCGGTGGTGCAGGCCCTGATCGAGCGCATCAAGGTGCGCGCGGTTGGTCAGGAAGTGCTGCAGTCGCTCACCCCGGGGCAGGCGCTGATCAAGGTCGTCCGCGACGAGATGACGCTGGTGATGGGCGGGCAGGGCGCCGAGCTCTCGCTGGCCCAGCAGCCGCCGGCGGTGATCCTGATGGCCGGCCTGCAGGGCGCTGGCAAGACGACCACGGTCGGCAAGCTCGCCAAGCACCTGAAGGAGCGCCGCAAGAAGAAGGTGATGGTGGTCAGCTGCGACGTCTACCGTCCGGCCGCCATCGCCCAGCTCGAAACGCTCGCCGGCCAGGTCGGCGCGCTGTTCCATCCGTCCGAGGCCGGCCAGAAGCCCGTCGACATCGCCCGCGCGGCCATCGATGCCGCGAAGCGCAACGTCGCCGATGTCCTGATCGTCGACACCGCGGGTCGCTTGGCCATCGATGCGGAAATGATGGCGGAGATCAAGGCGCTGCACGCCGCGGTCGATCCGATCGAGACTCTGTTCGTCGTCGATGCCATGACCGGCCAGGACGCAGCCAACACCGCCAAGGCCTTCGCCGAGGCGCTGCCGCTCACCGGCGTGGTGCTCACCAAGACCGACGGCGACGCCCGCGGCGGTGCGGCCCTGTCGGTGCGCTACATCACCGGCAAGCCGATCAAGTTCGTTGGCGTCGGCGAGAAGCCCGACGGCCTCGACGTGTTCCATCCCGAGCGCGCCGCGGGCCGCATCCTCGACATGGGCGACGTGCTGTCGCTGGTGGAGGAGGTCGAACGCAGCGTCGACAAGGACAAGGCCGCGAAGCTCGCCGAGAAGGTCGCGAAGGGCAAGCGCTTCGACCTGAACGACCTGCGCGACCAGATGCTGCAGATGCAGAACATGGGGGGGCTCACCGGGCTGATGGACAAGCTCCCCGGCATGAGCCAGATCCCCGACAGCGTGAAGGCGCAGGTCACCGGCAAGGAAGTGCCGCGGATGATCGCGATCATCAACTCGATGACGCCGAAGGAACGCCGCAATCCCGACCTGCTGAATGGCTCCCGCAAGGCGCGCATCGCGAAGGGCTCCGGCACCAGCCCCGCCCAGGTGAACCAGGTCTACAAGCAGTGGCAGCAGATGGAAAAGATGATGTCCAAGCTGTCGCGCGGCGGCATGAAGGGCATGCTGCGCGGGATGCAGGGAATGATGGGCGGCCGGGGCTTCCCCGGCGGCGGCTTTCCGCGCTGAGGGCTGGTCCGGCGAGCCTGAACGGCGTCCCGGTGTTGCGGCCCCTCCTGGTCCTTGGCTTTGCCTTTTGAGGCTGGCCCCGCTAGACTTTCCAATTCCCTGCCCCTGAAAGGGCAGGTATGACCCCAAGAACTACAGAGCAAACAGCAATGGTCAAGATCCGCCTGGCTCGCGGTGGCGCCAAGAAGGCCCCCTTCTACCACGTCGTCGTCACGGACGGCCGCAACGCCCGCGATGGCCGCAACATCGAGCGCGTCGGTTACTACAACCCGGTCGCCCGTGGCGCCGAGAAGCGCGTCGAGATCGACTCCGATCGCGTGAAGCATTGGGTGTCGCACGGCGCGCAGATGACCGACAAGGTCGCGCTGCTGGTCAAGGAAGCGGCCAAGGCCGCCTGATCCCGTTGCGCCACGGCCCGCCCGCTGGCGCACGAGACCTGCAATGAGCACCGAGCGCCGCATCCTGTTGGGCAGGGTGATCGGCGCGTTCGGCGTTCGGGGTGAGCTGAAGCTCGAGTCCTGGACGAATCCCCGCGACGCGCTGTTCCGCTACAAGCCCTGGATCCTCGTCCATCGTGGCGAGGAAAGCCTCGTGTCCGGGGCGAAGGGCAAGCTGAACCCGAACGGTTCGATCACCGCCCGCCTCCCCGACGTGGAAACCCGCGACGACGCCGAGGCCATCGTCGGTGCCGAGATCTGGGTGCTGCGCTCGCAGCTGCCGCCCTCGAAACCCGGCGAGTACTACTGGGTTGACCTCGAAGGCCTCAAGGTCGCGACCATCGACGGCGTCGAGCTCGGCACGATCTCGCATCTGTTCAACAACGGCGCCAACGACGTGATCGCCATCAAGGGCGAGCGCGAGCGCTATCTGCCCTACACCCCGGACGTCGTGCGCGAGGTCGACCTCGACGGCGGCCGCATGCTCGTCGACTGGGATCCCGAGTTCTGATCGGCGCGCCCATGCGCATCGACGTCCTCACGCTGTTTCCGGATTTCATCGCCCAAGCGGCTGGTGTCGGCGTGGTCGGTCGCGCCGCCGAGCGTGGGCTGATCGCGGTGAAGGGTTGGAACCCGCGCGATTACGCCACCGGCAATTACCGGCGCGTCGACGAGCGTCCGTTCGGCGGCGGCCCGGGCATGCTGATGCTGCCGGAGCCGCTCGAAACCTGTCTGGCCGCAGCACGTGCCGACGGTGCATCGGGACCGGTCATCTACCTCTCGCCGCAAGGGCCGCGATTCACGCAGGCCAAGGCCCGCGCACTTTCGGCCACGCCCGGATTCCTCCTGCTTTGCGGCCGCTACGAGGGCGTCGACGAACGTTTCCTCGACGCGCATGTCGATGAAGAGCTGTCGATCGGCGATTACGTGTTGTCCGGCGGTGAACTGGGCGCGGCGGTGGTCATCGATGCCGTGGGCCGCCTGCTCGCCGGAGCACTGAACGACGCGGCGTCGGCGGTGCAGGACAGTTTCGAGGACGGCCTGCTCGACTGCCCGCACTACACCCGTTCGGAGTCGATGGGGACCGACGGGGTGCCGGAGGTGCTCCTTTCCGGCGACCACGCGAAGATCGCCCGGTGGCGGCGTCAGCAGTCGTTGGGCCGGACCTGGCTCCGCCGCCCGGACCTCCTGGCCCGGATGGACCTGAGCCGCCAGGACCGGGCCCTGCTCGCCGAATTCATCGCCCGTCAAGTTTCGAGCCCCGACAGCCCCTAGCGCCGGCTGTCAAGACGGGGGTATACTTTCCGACTCGCCCGGGCTACGTGCCTGCGTGGCGCGGCATCTAGAAGAACTACACAGGTTTAAAGCCATGAGCCAGCTCAACAAGTCGATCGTCGCCCAGTTCGAGGCCGAGCAGATCCAGCGTCAGCTTCCCGCGTTCAGCCCGGGCGACACCGTGATCGTCAACGTCAAGGTGAAGGAAGGCAACCGCGAGCGCGTGCAGGCCTTCGAAGGCGTGGTCATCGCCAAGAAGAACGGCGGCCTGAACTCCTCGTTCACCGTCCGCAAGATCTCGCACGGCTTCGGCGTCGAGCGCGTGTTCCAGACCCACAGCCCGATCATCGACTCGGTCGAAGTGAAGCGCTACGGCAAGGTTCGCGCCGGCAAGCTGTACTACCTGCGTGATCTCGAAGGCAAGGCGGCGCGCATCAAGGAAGACCTGGCGGCTCGCAAGTCGGCCCAGTAATCCCGGCCGCGCAAGCGCCAATCCCGGACGGCCGCCTCGCGCGGCCGTTCGTGTTTCCGGCCTCCGCCTCCATGATCCTTACGATGCGACGACGCCTCCGCTTACTCGAAGCGCCCGCCGGCGCGCCTTCGGGGGCTGCGGGCCCCGTTGTCGAGGACACGGCGTGCGTGCGTCTCGATCTCTGGCTCTGGGCGGCTCGCTTCTTCAAGACCCGCGCGCTCGCGAAGAAGGCCATCGAACTCGGTCAGGTGCGCATCGACGGCCAGACGCTGAAACCGAGTCGCACGGTACGCCCCGGCATCGTGATCGCCGTCGAGCGGGCTGGTGAGCGTTACGAAGTCGAAGTCCGCGGCGTCGCTGACCAGCGCGGTTCGGCCAGCGTGGCGCAGCAGCTGTACGTTGAATCGGAAGCATCGACCGCCGCCCGCCTTGCGGAGCGCGAGAAGCGGCGTTTCGAAGCACAGGGCTACCAAGCCCCCGAGACGCGGCCGAACAAGCGCCAGCGCCGCCTGATCCAGGCCTTGGGCGACCTCGACGCGCTGTAGCGGCTACAGCATCGCCTTGATCCGATAGAGCGCTTCCAGCGCCTGCTTCGGCGTGAGCTCGTCCGGGTCCACGGCGGCCAGCGCATCGAGCGCCGGCGGCGGGCTGCGGAACAGCGCCATCTGCGCCGGCTGCTCGATGGCAGCAGGCGACGTCGCGGTCGCCGGCATGTCACGGCTGCGCTGCTCCAGTTCCGCGAGTGTGCGTCGTGCCTCGCCCAGCACCGCGCGCGGCAGGCCCGCGAGGGCCGCCACCTGCAGGCCGAAACTGCGGTTCGCTGGGCCGTCCTTCACCGCGTGCATGAAGACCAGCTTCTCGCCGTGTTCGACGGCGTCGAGATGCACGTTGGCGATGCCGTTGCTGCCGTCGCCGGCCAGCGCTGTCAGCTCGAAGTAGTGCGTGGCGAACAGCACGAAGCCGCGATTCACGTTCGCAAGATGCAGCGCGCAGGCCTGCGCCAGCGCGAGGCCGTCGTAGGTCGAGGTGCCGCGGCCGATCTCGTCCATCAGCACGAGCGAGTGCGCGGTGGCGTGGTGGAGGATGTAGGCCGTCTCGCTCATCTCGACCATGAAGGTCGATTGGCCCTTGGCGAGGTCGTCGCCGGCGCCGATGCGCGTCAGGATGCGGTCGACGGGCCCCAGCACGCAGCGCGAGGCCGGCACGAAGCTGCCCGCGTAGGCCAGCAGTGCGATCAGCGCCGCTTGCCGCATGTAGGTGCTCTTGCCGCCCATGTTCGGGCCGGTGATCACCAGCATCCGCCGCTCGGGCGAAAGCACGAGGTCGTTCGGTTCGAACGGTGCCTCGCGCACGGCCTCGACCACCGGGTGGCGGCCGCGCTCGATGCGGATACCGGGCTCCGAGACGAGCTGCGGTTCGACCCAGTCCAGCGCCAGCGCGCGCTCGGCGAAGGCGGCGAGTACGTCGATCTCGGCCACCGCTTCGGCGGCGGCCTTCAGCGGGTTCAGCACGGCGTTGAGGCCGTCGAGCAGGTCTTCCCAGAGCTGCTTCTCGCGCGACAGCGAACGGTCGCGCGCCGAGAGCACTTTGTCCTCGAACTGCTTCAGCTCGTCGGTGATGTAGCGCTCGGCGCCCGTCAGCGTCTGCCGGCGGCTGTAGTGCAGCGGGGCCTTGTCGGCCTGGCCCTTGCTGATCTCGATGTAGAAGCCGTGGACGCGGTTGTAGCCGACCTTCAGCGTCGCGATGCCGGTGGCGGCGCGCTCGCGGGCCTCCAGATCCAGCAGGAATTGATCCGCATTGGTCGAGAGCACCCGCAATTCGTCGAGCTCGGCGTCGAAACCCTCGGCGATGACGCCGCCGTCCACCAGCTTCAGCGGCGGCTGCGGCGCGATGGCTTTCTGCAGCCAATCCGAGGTGTCGGCGTGCTCGCCGAGCCGTGCGAGCAGGGCGGCGAGGCGCGGCGAATCGAGCGGCGCCAATGCCTCACGCAAGGCAGGGAAGAGCGCGAGGCCATCGCGCAGGGTGGACAAATCGCGCGGTCGCGCCGAGCGCAGGGCCACGCGCGACAGGATGCGTTCGAGGTCGCCGACGCGGCGCAGCGCCTCGCGCAGGCCGTCGAAAGCGCGGGAGTCGAGCAGGCTGCGCACGGCGTGGTGGCGCTCGGCGACGACCGTCTGGGTGCGCAGCGGCCGGTGCAGCCAGCGCCGCAGCAGGCGGCCGCCCATCGGCGTGATCGTGCTGTCCACCACGCCTAGCAGGGTGTGCGCCGTGTTGCCGTCGACTCGGGTGTCGATTTCGAGGTGGCGGCGGGTGGCCGCGTTCAGCGCGATGGCCTCGTCCGCGGCCTCGATGGCGATGGCCGTCAGGTGCGGGAGTTGCTGCTTCTGCGTCTCCTCGACGTAGCCGAGCAGGGCGCCCGCAGCGGCCGTGGCCAGCGGCTTGCCTTCGAGGCCGAAGGGCGAGAGGTCGTGCAGATTGAAAAAGCGCAGCAGGGCGCGGCGCGCGCTGTCGGCGTCGAACAGCCACGGCGCGCGGCGACGGGCGCCCTGACGCTGCGTCACCGCCGACGGCCAGCCGTCTTCGTCCGGCACCAGAACTTCGGCGGGTTCCAGTCGCGCGATTTCCGCGGCGAGCGCGTCCTCGTCGGCGACCTCGTTGGCGAGGAAGCGGCCGCCGGCGAGGTCAGCCCAGGCCAGGCCGTACCCGACCTTGCCGCGCACCACCGCCATCAGCAGCGTGTCGCGGCGCTCCTGCAGCAGGGCCTCGTCGGTCACCGTGCCCGGGGTGACGATGCGGACCACCTTGCGCTCGACGAGGCCCTTGGCCAGCGCCGGGTCGCCGATCTGTTCGCACACCGCCACCGATTCGCCCAATGCGACGAGGCGGGCGAGGTAGCCCTCGTAGGCGTGCACCGGCACGCCGGCCATCGGGATCGGCGCACCGCCCGACGAGCCTCGCTGCGTCAGCGTGATGTCGAGCAGGCGCGCCGCCTTGCGGGCGTCGTCGTAGAACAGCTCGTAGAAGTCGCCCATCCGGAAGAACAGCAGCAGGTCCGGGTGCTCCGCCTTGGCGGCGAAGAACTGCTTCATCAGCGGGGTGTGCTGCGGGGCGTCGCTGGCCATTCGGAACGCGCGGGCTGACCGGTCGGGCAAGGGCCGGCTAGTCTAGCGGGATGGACACGCCCTACCTCCCCACCGATGCCGAGTTGGCCGCGCTGGCGCGGCAGCTCGCCGATGCCTTGGTCGCCCAGCGCCTCTTCGTCAGCACCGCCGAAAGCTGCACCGGTGGCTGGATCGCCAAGACCCTCACCGATCTCGCCGGCAGTTCGGCGTGGTTCGACTGCGGCATGGTCGCCTACAGCTACGAGGCGAAGCAGGCCATGCTCGGCGTGCGGCCGCAGACGCTCGAGCGCGAGGGCGCCGTCAGCCGCGAGACCGTGATCGAGATGGTTTCGGGCGCGCTGGTCCATTCGGCCGCGTCGGTCGCCGTGGCGGTGACGGGCATCGCCGGCCCCGGGGGCGGGACGGTCGACAAGCCGGTCGGCACCGTCTGGATCGGCTGGAAGCGCCGCGGCGGCTACCCGAAGGCCGAGGTGTTCCATTTCGCCGGCGACCGCGAGGCGGTGAGGCGGCAGACCATCGCGGCGGCGCTGCGGGGACTGCTGGGCTTGACCGCCGGCTGACGGGAGGGGGAACCCCTCGCAGGGCCCTGGGGGTTGTGGTGCTGGTCGGTTAGTAGTATTACTACCCACATGCCGCTGACCGACGTCCAGACCGCCATCCTCGAACTGATCGCCGAACGCATCGAATCGGAGGGCATGCCGCCTTCGCAGACCGAGATCGCCCGCGCCTTCGGCTTCAAGAGCGTGCGTGCCGCGCAGTACCACCTCGAGGCCCTCGAGGCCGCCGGGGCCATCGAGCGCCTGCCGGGCAAGGCGCGCGGCTTGCGCGTGCTGCAGGCCCCGGCCAAGGCGCAGTCGGCCCTCCCTCTGGCGCCATCGACCGACGACGACGCAGTGCGCCTCCCGGTGTTGGGCCGCGTGGCCGCGGGCCAGCCGATCGGCGCCGATATCGGCAGCGACGCCACGGTCGTGCTGGATCGCCACGTCTTCCACCCGACGCCCGATTACCTGCTGCGCGTCCAGGGCGACTCGATGCGCGACGAGGCCATCCTCGATGGCGACCTGATCGGCGTGCGTCGCACCGCCGATGCCCGCCACGGACAGGTCGTCATCGCCCGGGTGGACGGCGAGATCACCGTGAAGGTGCTGCACTTCGGGGGTGACGGCCTGCGGCTGATGCCGCGCAATCCCGAGCACGCGCCGATCGCCGTCGCCGAAGACCAGGATTTCGCCATCGAAGGCCTGTTCTGCGGACTGCTGAGGCCGTCGCGGTGAACGCCGACATGCGCGTTCGATTCCTTCGCACCGGGGTGAGCGGTGTTTCCCGCTGCCCCGCGATGTGCCCGGCCCCGATCCTTTCCCTGCGTTACGCCGCTGTCTCAGTCCGTGCGAAACGCCTCCCCCAGACTCCTCTCCACACCCTCTGACCCGAGACCCGACATGACCGCGATTGACGAAAACAAGAAGCGCGCCCTCACTGCCGCCCTGACCCAGATCGAACGCCAGTTCGGCAAAGGCACGGTGATGCGCATGGGCGACAAGAACGTGGAAGCCGCCGAAGTCATCGGCACCGGCTCCCTGATGCTCGACATCGCGCTCGGTATCGGCGGCCTGCCGAAGGGCCGCGTCATCGAGATCTACGGGCCGGAGTCCTCGGGCAAGACCACGCTGACCCTGCAGGTCATCGCCGAGTGCCAGAAGGCGGGCGGTACGGCGGCCTTCATCGACGCCGAGCACGCGCTCGACCCGATCTACGCGCAGAAGCTGGGCGTCAAGCTCGACGACCTGCTGGTCAGCCAGCCGGACACGGGTGAGCAGGCGCTGGAAATCGCCGACATGCTCGTGCGTTCGAACGCCGTCGACGTGGTGGTGGTCGACTCGGTCGCTGCACTGACCCCGAAGGCGGAAATCGAGGGCGAAATGGGCGAGATGCAGGTCGGCCTGCAGGCCCGCCTGATGAGCCAGGCCCTGCGCAAGCTCACCGGCAACATCAAGCGCAGCAACACGATGGTGATCTTCATCAACCAGCTGCGTATGAAGATCGGCGTGATGATGCCGGGCCAGAACCCCGAGACCACCACCGGCGGCAACGCGCTGAAGTTCTACGCGTCGATCCGTCTCGACATCCGCCGCATCGGCGCGGTCAAGAAGGGCGACGACATCATCGGCAACCAGACCAAGATCAAGGTGGTCAAGAACAAGCTGGCGCCCCCGTTCAAGCAGATCGTCACCGAGATCCTCTACGGCGAGGGCATCAGCCGCGAGGGCGAACTGATCGACATGGGCGTGGATGCCAAGCTCGTCGAGAAGTCGGGCGCCTGGTACAGCTACGGGACCGAGCGCATCGGTCAGGGCAAGGAAAACGCCCGCGCCTGGCTCAAGGACAACCCGCGCCAGTGCGCCGAGCTCGAGGCCAAGCTGCGGGAACTCTACGTTCCGGCCGAGAGCCGCAGCGAAGAGTCCGAAGAGCCGGCTGACGCGTGAGTGGCGAGGGCGCCGACGACCGCGAGCCATCCCCGCGCGGTCGTCGCGAGCGCCCAGCGGTTCCTGCCTACCAGCGGGCCCTCGGGCTCCTGGTCCGGCGCGAGCACTCAGCCACCGAGCTGAAGCGCAAGCTGCGTGGGAAGGGCGTCGAGGTCGACGAGCTCGACGCCGCCGTTGAGACCCTGCAGCGGCAGGGCTTCCAGGACGATCGCCGCTACGCCGAGGCCCTGGTTCGAAGCCGTGCGCTGGCGGGGCAGGGCCCGATTCGCATCCGCGCCGAGTTGCGCGTGAACGGCGTGCCAGCGGTCGATGTCGACGCGGCGTTCGAGGCGGCGGAAGCCGAGGGCCTTGATTGGGCGGACACCGCGGCTCGCATCGCGGCTCGCTTCCTTCCCGCGCTTCGAGCTGCCGGGCGGGGGCCGGAGGCGATCAAGCTGCGGCACAAGGCCGTGGGCTTCCTGCTGCGGCGGGGGTTTTCCCAGGACCAGGCCCGGCAGGCCTTGGCCCTGCGTTCCGAGGGCGACGACGAGGTCTGAGCCACTCCCCGCGCGCCCCCTGCTAACCTTGAAGGCTGTGTCCGCCTCCCATGTCGGCATGACGCGGCCCCGGCCGTGCCCTTCCGACCCGCCTTCAGGTTCCGCATGAAAACCAGCGCCGAGATCCGCCGCGACTTCCTTGAGTTCTTCCAGTCGAAGGGCCACACGATCGTTTCGTCCAGCCCGCTCGTTCCGGGCAACGACGCCACCCTGCTGTTCACCAACGCCGGGATGGTGCAGTTCAAGGACGTGTTCCTCGGCGCCGAGAAGCGCAGCTACACCCGCGCCGTCTCCTCGCAGCGCTGCGTGCGTGCTGGCGGCAAGCACAACGATCTCGACCAGGTCGGTTACACCGCGCGCCACCACACCTTCTTCGAGATGCTGGGCAACTTCAGCTTCGGCGACTACTTCAAGAAGGACGCCATCTGCTGGGCTTGGGAGCTGCTGACCGAAGTCTGGAAGCTTCCGAGGGAACGCCTGCTCGTCACGATCTACCACACCGACGACGAGGCCTTCGCCATCTGGAACCAGACGGTCGGCATCCCGGCCGAACGGATCATCCGCATCGGCGACAACAAGGGCGCGCCGTACGCCTCGGACAACTTCTGGCAGATGGCCGACACCGGCCCCTGCGGCCCGTGCACCGAGATCTTCTACGACCACGGCGCCCACATCGCGGGTGGCCCGCCGGGCTCGCCGGATGAAGACGGCGACCGCTTCATCGAGATCTGGAACAACGTCTTCATGCAGTTCGACCGCCAGCCCGATGGCAGCCTGCTGCCGCTGCCGGCGCCCTGCGTCGACACCGGCATGGGCCTCGAGCGCCTGGCGGCCGTGCTGCAGCACGTGCACAGCAACTACGAGATCGACCTGTTCCAGCACCTGATCAAGGCCGCGGCGGCCCTGACGGACACCAAGGACCTCGAGCACAAGTCGCTCCGCGTCATCGCCGACCACATCCGCGCCGCCAGCTTCCTGATCGTCGACGGCGTGCTGCCGTCGAACGAGGGCCGTGGCTACGTGCTCCGCCGCATCATCCGTCGCGCCACCCGCCACGTGTGGAAGCTTGGCGCGCTGAAGCCCGAGGGCGTGTTCTGGCGCATGGTCCAGCCGCTGGTCGAGGCCATGGGCGGGGCCTATCCGGAGCTGAAGGCGCAGCAGGGCACGGTGGAAGCGGCGCTGAAGGCCGAGGAGGCCGCGTTCGCGACCACGCTCGATGCCGGCATGCAGCGCCTCGATGCCACCCTGTCGAAGGCCGGCGTCGTGTTGGATGGCGAGGCCCTGTTCCAGCTGCACGACACCTACGGCTGCCCGCCCGACCTGATCCTCGACATCCTTCGCGAGCGCAGCCTCTCGCCCGCCGTGGATGCGCTGTCGGTCTACGAGCAGCGCATGAACGAGCAGCGCGAGCGCGCCCGCGCCGCCGGCAAGTTCGGCGGCGGCATCGTCATGCCCGCCGAGCTCATCGCCAAGCTGAATCCCACGCAGTTCCTCGGTTACGAGTCGATGGAGGCCGAGGACTGCCGCATCGTCGCGCTGCTGCGTGACGGCAAGCCGGTGGAGCGACTCGCCGCGGGCGAGGAGGGCGTGGTCCTGCTCGACAAGACCAGCTTCTACGCCGAGTCGGGCGGCCAGGTCGGCGACACCGGCCGCCTCATCGATGCCCGCGGCGACGCTTTCGACGTGCAGGACACGCTGAAGCTTGCCGGGCAGTTCCATGCGCACCTCGGCCGTGTCAGTGCCGGTGGCCTCGCGCTCGGCGATCGCTTGTCGGCCCGCGTGGACGGCGAGCGCCGCCAGGACGTCGTGCTGAACCACTCGGCCACCCACCTGCTGCACGCCGCCCTGCGCACGGTGCTGGGCGAGCACGTCACGCAGAAGGGCTCCCTCGTCGCCCCCGATCGCCTGCGCTTCGACTTTTCGCACTTCTCCGCGATCACGCCGGAGCAGCTCGCCACCATCGAGTCGATGGTCAACGCGGAAGTCCGCCGAAACGCCGAGGCGGAAGTGCACCACATGGGTATGCAGGAAGCGCTCGACTTCGGCGCCATGGCGCTGTTCGGCGAGAAGTACGGCGAGCGCGTGCGCGTGCTGCGCATGGGTGAATTCTCGACCGAGCTCTGCGGCGGCACCCACGTGCACCGCACCGGCGATATCGGTCTTTTCAAGATCGTTTCGGAGGGCGGTGTCGCCGCCGGCGTGCGCCGCATCGAGGCGGTCACCGGGCGCGGCGCGCTGGCCGAGATCGCGGCGCAGGAGGCTGTGCTGGAGCAGGCTGCCGATCTCGTCGGCGGTCGTGCGTCCGATCTGCTCGACAAGCTGCGTGGCCTGCTTGATCGCCAGAAGAAACTCGAGCGCGAGATCGAGTCGTTCAAGGCCAAGGCGGCGGCAGGCGCCAGTGCGGATCTCGCGTCGCAGGCCGTCGAAGTCGGTGGCGTCAAGGTCGTCGCTGCACGCCTCGAAGGCTTCGATGCCAAGGGGCTGCGCGATGCCGTCGACAACATCAAGCAGAAGCTCGGCGACGTCGTCGTCATCCTCGCCGCGGCCAACGATGGCAAGGCCAGCCTGATTGCCGGCAGCCACGGTGCCGCGCTCGCCAAGGTCAAGGCCGGCGACCTGCTCTCGCACGTGGCGCAGCAGGTGGGCGGAAAGGGCGGCGGGCGTCCCGACATGGCGCAGGGCGGCGGCAATGACGGCGACGCCCTGTTCGCGGCGTTGGCGGCGGTTCCTGCGTGGGTGGCGGGCAAGCTCGGTGCCTGAGCGTGCGGCGGATGCTGACGAAACTTGCCTTTTCCAAAGCCCCGGCGCGTTGCGTGTGAAGTCCAGCGCGCCTAGTATCGGCGGTCTGTGCGGTGCGTCGTGCAGAGCCGATCAGGCTGCGGTGGGCTCGGATGCCGCCGCGGTCCGGTGTAGGAAGAACCCCGGACGAGGAACACGCGTATGTTGATTTTGACCAGGCGGGTCGGTGAAACCCTGATGATCGGCGATTCCGTGACCGTGACGGTCCTCGGCGTCAAGGGCAATCAGGTGCGCATCGGCATCACCGCCCCGAAGGAAGTCGCGGTGCATCGCGAAGAGATTTTCCAGCGCATCCAGCGCGACGAAGCAGGCAAAGGGCCAGCCAGAGGCAAAGAAGATTTGCCCGGAGAGGCGTGAGCCGTTACTCTTTGTGCCCGCGCCGATGAGGTGCGGGTCGACGGAGTGATGCCCGAGAGGCCGAAGGGGCTCCCCTGCTAAGGGAGTATAGGGTCAAAAGCTCTATCGAGGGTTCGAATCCCTCTCACTCCGCCACGTCGATGCCGCCCTCGGGCGGCGTCTTCGTCTGGCGGGAATGGATCGCCAGCGCGTTTGCATCAATCGCATGCGTCGCGGTGGTGGTTCAGAAAAGTGGGTTCCGGGGCTTGACGTCCTGACATCCACTCCGCATAATTTCACTTCTACGCGCCCGTAGCTCAGTTGGATAGAGCACCAGGCTACGAACTTGGGGGTCGGAGGTTCGAATCCTTCCGGGCGCGCCATCGATCAAACAAGGTGCTTCGGCACCTTTTTTGTTCGGAGGAGAGACGCGGCATCGCGTCGATCCAGTGGTCCAACACAATTCGCGTGGCAGTCGTTCTTCGCCCGACCGCTTCAAAGCCGGGGTATAGCTCAGTCTGGTAGAGCGCCAGCTTTGGGAGCTGGATGTCGGGGGTTCGAATCCCTCTGCCCCGACCAGTTGCGTGGTCTGGTGGTGTCGATAAGCTGATGCCCCGGCGTCGGGTCCGGTGGGTCCATCCGTTTCTGAGCGCCCGTAGCTCAATCGGATAGAGCACCGGCCTTCTAAGCCGGCGGTTGCAGGTTCGATTCCTGCCGGGCGCGCCAGTTTCAATGTGGTGGATGTAGCTCAGTTGGTTAGAGCACTGGATTGTGATTCCAGGGGTCGCGGGTTCAAATCCCGTCTTCCACCCCAGCCCTTCAGTAGGGCATAATTCGCCTTCGCAGTCGCGTCGGCGACGAGGTTTCCGGGCCGTTAGCTCAGTTGGTAGAGCAGCGGACTCTTAATCCGTAGGTCCTAGGTTCGAATCCTAGACGGCCCACCAAACCTCGAACGCCGCTTCGCCTGCTCCAAAGCCTGCGAGAGTGGCGAAATTGGTAGACGCGCTGGATTTAGGTTCCAGTGGGGCAACCCGTGAGAGTTCGAGTCTCTCCTTTCGCACCAAGCAGCATCCGGTGCGGAGGATTTGAGGCCTGACTCCGCGGGTTTTTTCGTTTCCAGCGCGCGCGACGAGCGCGGCACAACACGCGACATTTCAGGAGTCACCATGCACGTTTCCGTTGAATCCATCGGCAGCCTGGGGCGCAAGCTTTCGGTCAGCGTCCCGGCCGAGCGCCTCGAGAGCGCCGTGGGCAACCGCCTTCGCGAGCTGTCGCGCACGGTGCGCATGAACGGCTTCCGCCCGGGCAAGGTCCCCGCGAAGGTCATCGAGCAGCGCTTCGGCTCGCAGGTGCGCTCCGAGGCTTATTCGGATGTCGTGCGCGACACCTTCGGCGAGGCGCTGCGCCAGCAGAACCTGCAGCCGGTGGGCCAGCCCGAGATCAACGCCGAAGGCGGCGTGGCGGAAGAAATCCGCTACACGGCCACCTTCGAAGTGGCGCCGGACTTCGGCGACATCGACATCACCAAGCTCGCGATCCAGCGCGCCGCCGCGTCGGTCGAAGACACCGACATCGACAACATGATCGAGACGCTGCGCCAGCAGCGCCGTTCGTGGAACGTCGTCGAGCGCGCGGCGCAGGCCGGCGATCTCGTCAACGTCGAGAACTTCGCCATGGTCGATGGCAAGCGCCTGCCTGAAGAAGGCGTCGAGCGCGGCGTGACGGTCGTCGGCAGCAATATGCTGTTCCCGGCGATCGAGCAGGCCCTCGTGGGCCTGTCGGCCGGCGAAGAGAAGACCGTCGACGTCACGTTCCCGGCCGACTGGCGCGTCGCCGAGCTCGCCGGCAAGACCGCGCAGGTCAACGTCAAGGCGGCCAAGGTCTCCGAGCAGAACCTCCCGGCGATCGACGATGCCTTCATCAAGAGCTTCGGCGTGAAGTCCGGCAAGCTCGACAAGTTCCGCGATGAAGTGCGCAGCAACCTGCAGCGCGAACTCAAGGGCGCGCTGTCGGCTCGCCTGCGCTCGGAAGTGGCCCAGAAGCTGGTCGCCGCCTACGCCCACATCGAGCTGCCGCCCCGCCTGATCGAGGCCGAGGCCCGCTCGATGGCCGCCCAGGCCGCCGAGAACGCCCGTCGCCAGGGCCAGAACGTTGGCCAGGTCGACCACGCCCCGTTCATGGAGGCCGCGCGCAACCGCGTTTCGGCCGGCCTGATCGTCGGCGAGGTGGCCAAGCGCAACAACCTGCGCCTGGACGCGAAGCGCGTGAACGAAGCCATCAACCTGATCGCCTCGACCTACGAGGATCCGCAGCAGGTGGTTGATCTTTACCGCAACGACCCCAATCTGATGCAGGGCCTGCAGGCGCGCGTGATGGAAGAGCAGGTGATCGACTGGATCGCCGAGCGTGCGCAGGCGACCGACGTGGCGATGTCCTTCACCGACGCGCTGCGCCCGAACGCCTAAACCGAACCGGAGCGCCCCATGGAACCGACCAAGAGCCTCAACCTCGTCCCGATGGTGGTCGAACAGACCGCCCGCGGCGAGCGCGCGTACGACATCTACTCGCGCCTCCTGAAGGAGCGGGTGATCTTCCTGGTGGGTCCCATCGACGACTACATGGCGAACGTCGTGGTCGCCCAGCTGCTGTTCCTCGAGGCGGAGAACCCCGAGAAGGACATCAGCCTGTACATCAACTCGCCGGGTGGCGTCGTCACCGCCGGCCTGGCGATCTACGACACGATGCGCTTCATCAAGCCGGACGTGAGCACCATTTGCGTCGGCCAGGCCTGCTCCATGGGCTCGTTCCTGCTGGCCGCCGGTGCCAAGGGCAAGCGCTACGCCCTGCCGAACTCCCGCGTGATGATCCACCAGCCCTCGGGCGGTGCGCAGGGCCAGGCGACCGATATCGCCATCCAGGCCAAGGAGATCCTGTATCTCCGCGAGAAGCTGGCCCGCGAGTACGCCGCCAACACCGGCAAGTCGGTCGAACAGATCGAGAAGGACCTCGAGCGCGATCTCTTCATGAACGCGGAAGAATCGAAGACCTACGGCCTCATCGATGCCGTGCTCGAGCGCCGTCCGGACGACACGGTGCAGGCCGGCTGAACGCCGCCGTTTTCCCCTTCACGCCGTGCCAGCACCCCGGGGCTTCCGCTCCGGGGTGCCGGTGCTATTCTCGGGCCGAGACCGCTGCCCCCGGGTTTCCCAAGAAATGACCGACGACCGACCCAGCCGCCCCGCCGACAGTTCCAAGATCCTCTACTGCTCCTTCTGCGGAAAGAGCCAGCATGAGGTGCGGAAGCTGATCGCAGGCCCCAGCGTGTTCATCTGCGATGAATGCGTCGAGCTCTGCAACGACATCATCCGCGAGGAGCTCGAGGACAAGTCGCAGGCGGCGCGCAGCCACCTGCCCAAGCCCAAAGAGATCCTCGAGGTGCTCGACCAGTACGTGGTTGGCCAGCCCCGGGCGAAGAAGACCCTCGCCGTCGCGGTCTACAACCACTACAAGCGCATCGAATCGCGCCAGAAGGGCGACGACGTCGAGCTGGCGAAGTCCAACATCCTGCTGATCGGCCCGACCGGTTCGGGCAAGACGCTGCTGGCCGAGACGCTGGCGCGCCTGCTCAACGTGCCGTTCACGATGGCCGATGCCACGACGCTCACCGAAGCCGGCTACGTCGGCGAGGACGTCGAGAACATCATCCAGAAGCTGCTGCAGAAGTGCGATTACGACGTCGAGAAGGCGCAGCAGGGCATCGTCTATATCGATGAGATCGACAAGATCTCGCGCAAGAGCGAGAACCCGTCGATCACCCGCGATGTGTCGGGCGAAGGCGTGCAGCAGGCCCTGCTGAAGCTGATCGAAGGCACGGTCGCCAGCGTCCCGCCGCAGGGCGGCCGCAAGCACCCGCAGCAGGAGTTCCTGCAGGTCGACACGCGCAACATCCTGTTCATCTGCGGCGGCGCCTTCGCGGGCATCGAGAAGGTGATCCAGCAGCGCAGCACGGAGGCCGGCGGCATCGGTTTCTCGGCCAAGGTGAAGAGCCAGAGCAACAAGGCCGATGCCGGCAAGCTGATGGCCGACGTCGAGCCGGAAGACCTGATCAAGTTCGGCCTGATCCCCGAGTTCGTCGGTCGCCTGCCGGTGGTTGCGACGCTCGAGGAACTGGACGAAGCCGCGCTGGTGAAGATCCTCACCGAGCCGAAGAACGCCATCGCCAAGCAGTTCAAGAAGCTGTTCGACATGGAAGGCGTCGAGCTGGAGATCCGCCCGGACGCCCTGGCTGCCGTGGCCCGCAAGGCGCTGAAGCGCAAGACCGGTGCCCGTGGCCTGCGGACGATCCTCGAGTCGGTGCTCCTCGACACGATGTACGAGCTCCCCTCGAAGGAGAACGTCAGCAAGGTGGTGGTCGACGAGTCGGTGATCGAGCACAAGACCGAGCCCTACCTGATCTACACCACCCCGGCGCCGGCACCGCAACGTGCCGCTTCCGGCGACTGAGTTCGGGCGCCAACATGAATACCAACAAGCCCCGCCCGGTTTCCGAGGCGGGGCTTGTTGTTTCCGGGGCAGGGCGTCCCCATCCTGCGTCCATCGGCCGACACCGGCCGCAAGGAGCCTGACATGAGCCGCGAATCCACCCACGACCTGCCGATCCTGCCGCTGCGCGACGTGGTGGTGTATCCGCACATGGTCATCCCGCTGTTCGTCGGGCGCGACAAGTCGATCAAGGCGCTCGACGTGGCCATGGCCGCCGACAAGCAGATCCTGCTGCTGGCGCAGACCAGCCCCGAGACCGACGACCCCGCCGGCAGCGACCTGTACCGGATCGGCACGCTCGCCACCGTGCTGCAGCTGCTGAAGCTGCCCGACGGCACCATCAAGGTTCTCGTCGAAGGCGTGTCGCGCTTCAAGGTGAGCGACGTGCGCGATGTCGACGGTGCGCTGATGGGCCGCGGTGCCGTGACCGAATCGATCGCCGGCGACGATGAGCGCGAGGCCGATGTGGCCCGGCGTTCGCTGCTCGCCCTGTTCGAGCAGTACCTGAAGACCAACCGCAAGCTGCCGCCGGAGCTGATGACGACGCTGTCGGGCATCGACGATCCGGAGCGTTTCGCCGACACGGTGGCCGCGCACGTCAGCGCGCGTCTGGTCGACAAGCAGAAGGTGCTCGAGACCGCGAAGGTCATGGAGCGCATCGAGATGCTGATCGGCCTCGTCGAAGGCGAGATCGACGTACAGCACATCGAGAAGCGCATCCGCGGCCGAGTGAAGTCGCAGATGGAGAAGAGCCAGCGCGAGTACTACCTCAACGAGCAGATGAAGGCCATCCAGAAGGAACTGGGGGATGGCGAGGAAGGCACGAACGAGGTGGACGAGCTGGCGAAGAAGATCGCCAATGCCGGCATGCCCAAGCCGGTCGAGGCCAAGGCCAAGGCCGAGCTGAACAAGCTCAAGCAGATGTCGCCGATGTCGGCGGAAGCCACCGTCGTGCGCAACTACATCGACTGGCTGGTGGGCGTGCCGTGGAAGAAGCGCAGCAAGGTGCGCAAGGACCTCAAGGCCGCGCAGCAGGTGCTGGATGCCGACCACTTCGGCCTGGAGAAGGTGAAGGACCGCATCCTCGAGTACCTCGCCGTGCAGTCGCGCGTGTCGAAGATGAAGGGCCCGATCCTCTGCCTCGTCGGTCCGCCGGGCGTGGGCAAGACCTCGCTGGGCCAGAGCATCGCCAAGGCCACGAACCGCAAGTTCGTGCGCATGTCGCTGGGCGGCGTGCGCGATGAAGCCGAGATCCGCGGCCACCGGCGCACCTATATCGGCTCGATGCCGGGCCGCATCGTGCAGAACCTCAACAAGGTCGGTTCGAAGAACCCGCTGTTCGTGCTCGACGAGATCGACAAGATGTCGATGGACTTCCGCGGCGACCCGTCGTCGGCGCTGCTGGAAGTGCTCGACCCCGAGCAGAACCACAGCTTCAACGACCACTACCTCGAGGTCGATCTCGACCTTTCCGAGGTGATGTTCGTCGCCACGTCGAACTCGTTGAACATCCCGGGCCCGCTGCTCGACCGCATGGAGATCATCCGCATCCCCGGCTACACCGAGGAGGAGAAGCTCAACATCGCGACGCGCTACCTGCTGCCGAAGCAGCTGAAGGCCAATGGCCTGAAGGACGGCGAGTTGGTGGTCGCGGAGTCGGCGCTGCAGGACGTGGTGCGCTACTACACGCGTGAGTCCGGCGTGCGCAGCCTCGAGCGGGAAATCGCCAAGATCTGCCGCAAGGTGGTGAAGGAGATCGCGCTCGCCGGACCGATGCCCGTTACGAAGAAGACCGGTAAGCCCGCGGCGCGCAAGCCCATCAAGGTCGATGCGAAGAACCTCGACAAGTACCTCGGCGTGCGCAAGTACGACTTCGGTCGTGCCGAAGCGCAGAACGAGGTCGGCCTGGTCACCGGACTCGCGTGGACGGAAGTCGGCGGCGACCTGCTGCAGATCGAAGCCAGTCTTTCGCCGGGCAAAGGCGCGCTGCTGCTCACCGGGCAGCTCGGCGACGTGATGCAGGAATCGGCCAAGGCGGCGTACACCGTCGTGCGTTCGCGCAGCGCCGCATTCGGCATCGACCCGGACTTCCACCAGAAGTTCGACACCCACGTGCACGTGCCCGAAGGCGCGACGCCGAAGGACGGCCCGAGCGCCGGCATCGGCATGGTCACCGCGCTCGTCTCGGCGCTGACCAAGGTGCCCGTGCGCGCCGACGTGGCCATGACCGGCGAAATCACGCTGCGTGGGCGCGTGCTGCCGATCGGTGGGCTGAAGGAGAAGCTGCTCGCGGCGCTGCGCGGAGGCATCCGCACCGTGGTCATCCCGGATGAGAACCGCAAGGACCTCGTCGACCTGCCGAAGTCGGTACTGCAGGGTCTCGAGATCATCCCCGCCAAGTGGATCGACGAGGTCCTCGACGTGGTGTTGGAGCGTCCGCTGGTTCCCGTCGCCGCCCTGGCCAAGGAGGAGGCGCCTGCCACTCCCGAGACCGCCAAGGAAAAGGCCAAGGCCGATGACGGCGGAGCCGACGCGGGACGGGCACACTGACCGCGAAAACGCGCGCGACTGGAACCGCTGCAAGCCGCGCCGTTGCTGCGTTTCGCTTGTTGCGACGCTGAAATGCCGCTGGTATAACGGCACGCAGCCCCGGTCCTCGCACCGGCGGGCTGAATGCCGCTGGCGCCCGCAGGACGGTGCGCCGGCAGAACACATCCGCGGGGAAGCCCGCCCAGGGAGTCAAGAATGAACAAGTCTGATTTTGTCAACGCTGTCGCTGATGCCGCCGAGCTGTCGAAGGCCGATGCCGGTCGCGCCGTCGACGCCGTGGTCGAGACCATCAAGAAGGCGCTGAAGAAGGGCGACACCGTGACGCTAGTCGGCTTCGGCACCTTCGCCGTCCGCAAGCGCGCCGCCCGCCAGGGCCGCAATCCGCAGACCGGCGCGACCATCAAGATCAAGGCCTCGAAGTCGCCTGCATTCAAGGCTGGCAAAGCGCTGAAGGATGCAGTAAACTAACGTTCTCGCTCGCCTAGGGTGCTTAGCTCAGCGGTAGAGCGTCGCCCTTACAAGGCGAGGGTCGGGGGTTCGAAACCCTCAGCACCCACCAAGTTTTCGGCGGAGTGGTAGTTCAGTCGGTTAGAATACCGGCCTGTCACGCCGGGGGTCGCGGGTTCGAGTCCCGTCCACTCCGCCACTTTCTACTCAAAGGCGCCGCAAGGCGCCTTTGTTTTTTCCAGATCTCGCGTTGGAGCCTGCGCTCACCATGTTGGAAAGAATCCGTGAACACACGTCGGGTTGGTTCGCTTGGGTCGTCATCGGCCTGATCATCTTCGCCATGGCGTTCTTCGGCATCGAGCAGTATTTCCAGACCCGCATCGATACCTATTCCGCGAAGATCGAATCGCCGCCGACCTGGTGGCGCGATGCCCCTTCGGATGGCGCGACGGGCCGTCTCGCCCGTGCCTTCGTCTGGGACAGCGTCGAGATCTCGCAGGCGGAATTCCGCGAACGCTTCGATCGCTATCGCGAGCAAGTGCGCGCGCGTGCCGGCGACGCCTATGACGCCGAACAGGTGGAAAGCATCGAGACCAAGCGTCTCGTTCTGGACGGCCTCGTCGACGAGAAGATCCTCGAGATCGCGGCACAGCGCGACGGCGTGGCGGTGGATGCCTCGCAGATCCGCAAGGCCATCCTCGAGATCGACGGCATCACGCAGGACGGCGAGTTCATCGGCGAGGACGCCTACAAGATCTGGCTGCAGTCGCGCGGCCTGACCGCGGCGGGTTTCGAAACGCTGATCGCCCGCCAGCTGACGACGTCCACCCTGCCGAGCGCCGTCGCCGAAAGCGGCCTCGTGGGTGATGCCGAACTGGAGAATCTGCTGAAGCTTCAGCAGGAAACCCGCGATCTGCGTTTCGTCGAGATCCCGCCGCCGGCGCTGCCAGCGGACGCCACCAATGATGCCGCCCTCGCGGAATGGCATTCGGCCAATGCGGAGCGCTACAGCACCGAGGAGACCGTCACGATCTCCTATCTCGAGCTGGACGCCGCGAGCATCGCCGTGGCTTCCGAACCGACGGAACAGGACCTCCGCGATCGCTACGAGAGCGAGAAGGGCCGTTTCGGCACTGAGGAAGAGCGCGTCGCTGCGCACATCCTCGTCGCCCTCCCGGCGGATGCGGACGACGCGGCCATCGAGGCCGCGCGTGCGAAGGCCGCAGGTATCGCTGAACAGGCGCGTGCGGATGGCGCCGATTTCGCGGCCCTGGCCGCGGCGAACAGCGAGGACCTCGGCTCGAAGGACCTCGGTGGCGATTTGGGCACGATCGCCCGTTCGACCGAGGATGCGCCGGGCCTCTATCCGAAGCCCCTTGAGGATGCGGTGTATGCCTTGGCTGAGGGCGGCGTGAGCGATCCGGTTCGCACCGACGCGGGCTGGCACGTGATCAAGCTGACGCAGCTGGTGGCGGGTTCGCAGCAGCCGTTCGAGGCCGTGCGCGACCAGCTCGCCGCGGAGTTCGGCGAATCGGAGCGCGAGCGCCTGTTCAACGAGAAGAGCGGCACGCTGATCGACGCGATCCTGCGCGAGCCGAACTCGCTGCCGGCCGTCGCGCGCGCGATGGAAATCGACGTCCAGTCGACCGCGGCATTCACGCGTGCGACGGGGGAGGGCGTCGCGGCGATCGAGGCGGTGCGCGCGGCCGCGTTCTCGCGCTCGCAGAAGGACGACCGCCTCGTCAGTGATCCGATCGAGATCGGCCCCAACCAGGTGCTGGTCCTGCAGGTGACCGAGCATGCGCCGTCGGCGCTGCGCCCGCTCGCTGAGGTCCGTGACCAGGTCCAGGCCGATCTGCAGGCCGACCGCTTGGCCACCGCGGCCCGCGAGCGCGCGGATGCCCTGCTGGAGCGTGCGCGCAAGGGCGAGACGCTTGAGGCGCTGGCTACGGAACTCGGCATCGTGCCGCAGGACAGCAATGGTGTTGCGCGCCAGGCCGGCTTCCCTGACCCGGCGATCGCGACCGAAGCGTTCCGCCTGCTCCCGATCGAAGCGGGCAAGCCTGCGGATGTCGGGTTGGCTGAACTCAGCGGCGGCCGTTTCGCCCTCGTCGTGGCGACGAAGGTGACGCCGGGTGACACCAGCACGCTGACGCCGGATGTGCGCTCGCAGATCCGCGCGCAGCTCGCGCAGATGCGCGGCGACATGGAACGCCAGGCCTTCGTGAAGGCCTTGCGCGGCCAGTTCGAGGTCACGGTCGCCGAAGAGCGCCTCTGATCCGGGGCGGCCTCGGCCCCCCGCGAAGCGATTCCCGGCGTTCCCGCCAGGAAACGAAAAAGCCCGGCGAGAGCCGGGCTTTTTCGTTGCTGCGCTGGGGAGGCGTGCCGCCTGCGCCCGCCATGCCGACGGGACTCAGTGGCTGTCGCTGTCCAGGCCGGCCATGCCGAGGGTGCTGTAGCCGCCGTCCACGTAGGTGACTTCGCCGGTGATGCCGGCCGCTAGGTCGGAGCACAGGAAGGCGGCGGCGTTGCCGACGTCCTCGATGGTGACGTTGCGACGGATCGGCGCGACCTCTTCGACATGCTTGAGCATCTTGCGCAGGTTGCCCACGCCCGACGCGGCCAGCGTCTTGATCGGGCCAGCCGAGATGCAGTTGACGCGGATGCCTTCCGGGCCGAGGTTGAGCGCGAGGTAGCGCACGCTCGCCTCGAGGGCTGCCTTCGCCACGCCCATGACGTTGTAGCTGGCCAGCGCGCGTTCGGCGCCGAGGTAGCTCAACGTCAGGATCGCCGACTGCCGACCCTTCATCATCGGGCGCGCGGCCTGCGCGAGTGCCGACAGCGAGTACGCCGAGATGTCGTGCGCGATGCGGAAGTTCTCGCGCGTGAGGTGGTCGAGGTAGCCACCGTCCAGCGCTTCGCGCGGGGCGAAACCGATCGAATGGACGAGGATGTCGAAGCCGTCCCAGTGCTTGCCGAGCTCGGCCATGCAGGCGGCGATCTGCGCGTCGTCGGCGACGTCGAGTGGGATGACGATGTTCGAGCCGTATTCGGCGGCGGCGTCTTCGACGCGCGACTTCAGCTTCTCGTTCTGGTAGGTGAACGCCAGCTCGGCGCCTTCGCGACGCATGGCCTCGGCGATGCCGTTCGCGATCGATCGCTGGCTGGCGATGCCGGTGATGAGGGCGCGCTTGCCCGCAAGGAAACCCATGGAACCTCCCGATGATCAGGCGTCGACGACGCCGCAGCGCGACAGTGTGACGACGCCCGCGGGCGGCGCCAACTGTACGCCTCAGTCTGGAATGCGCAGGGTTCGCCCGATGCGCAGCGGGCGCGCCGCGTCGATGCCGTTGAATGCGGCGAGGGCGCGCACCGTGGTGCCGTAGCTGCGGGCGATGCGCCACAGCGTTTCACCGGAACGGACGGTGTGCTCGCGCGGCGCCTCGGCCGGAGCTCCCGCGTTCGCGGCCACCGGCGCGGATGACGCGGCGATCGGTGCCATCGCGACGGCGGAGCCCATCGGGACGAGCAGGCGGCGCGGGGCGCCCGATCGGGCGATGCCCGAGCGGTAGGCCGGATTCCAGCGGGCGAGCGTTTCGGGCGCGGTGCCCCAAGCGCGGGCCACGGCATCCAGGCGGGTTGCCCCGTCCGGTGCGCGGCGCACTTCGAGCGGGGTGAAGGCGTCGACGGGCAGGGTCAGGCCGTGGCGTGTGGGTTCGGCGATGAGGCACGCCAGGGCATGCAGCTTCGCCACGTAGGCATAGGTGACGCTCGACAGGCCGGCGGGGAGACGACGCTCGCCCGAAATCCGCGATGCGCCGTCGCGGGCGAACGCGCGGCGGAGCCGTCCCTCTCCAGCGTTGTAGGCCATGGCGGTCGCTCGCCAATCGCCGAACTCGGTGTGGAGGACGGCGAGGTAATCGAGCGCGGCGTCGGTAGCGTCGACCGGCGAAAGGCGGCCGTCGTAGCCGCGCCCTACCTGCACGCCGTGGTTCCGCGCCGTGCTGCCGATCATCTGCCACAGCCCGGTCGGGCCCCCCGGGCCGCGGGCTTCCGGGCGATAGCCGCTCTCCACGATCGGAATCAGCGCGAACTCCCCGGGGAGCTTGCGGGCTTCGACGGCTTCGACGACGTAGGCCATCAGCGGCAGCGCTTCGCGCAACTGGCGCTCGAAGCTGGCGGGATGCCCTGCGTAGCGGCGGCGCCACTGGCGGTTGTGGTCGCCGCGGACGCAGACCGGCGGGGCGAAGGACTCCGCCAAGCGCTCGAACAGAACGCGGCCATCGGCGATCCGGGCGGGCGGGGTGGGTTCGGCCTCGGGCTGCGGGTCAGCGGCCCGGCGCGGCGGGGTCGGAGCGAGCTGCAGCGGCTCGCTTGGCTCCTCGATGGCGACGGGGTC
Organism: Silanimonas sp.; assembly: GCF_027531545.1. GTDB lineage: Bacteria > Pseudomonadota > Gammaproteobacteria > Xanthomonadales > Xanthomonadaceae > Silanimonas. The sequence continues at coordinate 291,704 of NZ_JAPZSC010000016.1, forward strand.
GGGCGGCCCGGGAGGCGCCGGGGCCGGCAGTGTCGTACAGCCGGCAGCGAGCCCGCACAGGACCAAGGCGGCCAAGGCGTGACGGATCAGGCGGGCAGGGCGGGAGGGCAGGGGCACGGGCTCAACATCGGGCACGCGGCCCTTTGCCGCACAATCGCGACCATGCCGGCCCTCCAACTCCCCCGTCAAGCCGAAGCCCTGAACCGCTGGCTGGCCGATCCCCCCGCCCGGGGCCTGCTGCTCGGCGCGCAATCGGCTTGGACCGAGCACGGCGCCGATGGCGGTGGGCAGGTGTGGCTTCGGATGCTTCCTGAACTGGACTGGCCGGTCCCGCAGCCCGCGGCTTGCTTCGCGGAGACGTGGACGCTGGCCCCCGACGCGGGCCGCTGGCAAGGCGCCTGGCGCTCGGACCTGCACACGCTGCCGATGGCCAGCGCCGCCGTGAGCCGGATCGATCTGCGCTTCGTCCTCGAGTCGGTACCCTCGCCCGAACGCCTTGTCTCGCAGTGCGCTCGGGTCCTGCGCCCGGACGGGCGCCTGTTGGTGTTCGGTCTGAATCCGTGGGGCGTGGCCCGGCTGCGCTGGGCGCGGCATGTCGTGCGGGCCTTGCCGTGCTCGCGTGTCGTCGACCTGTTGCGCGGCGAGGGGCTGGACGTCGTGGCCCGGCGCACGCTCGGTCCGCGCTGGCGGCCGGCGGCCGTCGACGTGGGCCACGGGACGGCGCGAACGGAGTGGGGGCGAGTGGCTTGGGCCCTGCTGGCGGTGCGCCGCGATATCGGCCTGACGCCGCTGCGTCGCCCCGCCGCGGCCTGGCGTGCCTCGCCCGGGGTACCGGCCGCCTGAGCCGGGCCCGTATCATCGGGCCATGAAGTCGATCGAAATCCACACTGACGGTGCCTGCCTCGGCAACCCGGGGCCGGGCGGTTGGGCCGCACTGTTGCGCTTCAACGGCACCGAGCGCGAGCTCGCCGGCGGCGAGGCGCAGACCACCAACAACCGGATGGAGCTGATGGGCGCGATCGCCGCGCTCGAGGCGCTGAAGGAGCCTTGCGCGGTCGTGCTGCACAGCGATTCCAAATACGTGCTGCAGGGCATCAGCGAGTGGATGCCGGGCTGGAAGCGCAAGGGCTGGAAGACGGCCGGCGGCGGCGCGGTGAAGAACCAGGACCTCTGGCAGCGCCTGGATGCCGCGGCGGCGCAGCACCGCATGACCTGGACGTGGGTGAAGGGCCATGCCGGCCACGTCGACAACGAGCGCGTGGACGTGTTGGCTCGCACGCAGGCCGAGCGCTATCGCAGCGGGGCCACGGCGTGAGGCAGGTCATCCTCGACACCGAGACGACCGGCCTCTCCTGGGAAAAGGGCAACCGCATCGTCGAAATCGGTTGCGTCGAGCTGCTGGAACGCCGCCCCACGCGGCGCCATTTCCAGCGCTACCTCAATCCCGAGCGCGAGATGGAGCCGGGGGCCGCGGAAGTCACCGGACTCACCTGGGATTTCCTGCGCGACAAGCCGCTGTTCCACGAGGTGGCGCAGGAGTTCCTCGACTTCATCCGCGGTTCGGAACTGGTGATCCACAACGCGGCCTTCGACGTCGGCTTCCTGAACGCCGAACTGGCGCGGCTGGGCCCGGAGTACGGCCGCATCGACGACCACGTCAGCGGCGTGCTCGACACGCTGGCGCTGTCGAAGCAGCGTTTCCCCGGCCAGCGCCATTCGCTCGATGCGCTGTGCAAGCGCCTCGGCGTCGACAACGGGCATCGCACGCTCCACGGCGCGCTGCTCGATGCCGAGCTGCTGGCCGATGTGTACCTCACGATGACCTCCGGGCAGGGCGAGTTCTCGCTCGGTGCGGAAGCCGGTGAAAACGGGACGTCCCGCGCTGCGGAAACCGCGCTTCGCCCCTTGGCGGCCGTGGTGCGCCGGGGCATCCTCCCCGAGGAAGCCGTGGCGCATGCGGCCCGCATGGCGGGTATCGCGAAGAAGGCCGGCGGCACGGTGCTCTGGGGGAGCGAGGCATGAATTCGACGGTGCTGCTGCAGGCGGTGGACATCGCTATTCCCGGCTACCGCATCCTGCGCACGCTGGGGCAGGGCGGCATGGCCTCGGTGTTCCTCGCCGTGCAGGAGTCGCTGGATCGCGAAGTCGCACTGAAAGTGATGTCGCCAGCACTGGCCGCGAACCCCGAATTCGCCGAGCGCTTCCTGAAGGAAGGCAAGCTCACCGCCAAGCTGCAGCACCCGAACGTCGTGACCATCCACGACATCGGCATGCACAACGGCATCTACTACCTGTCGGCGGAGTTCATCCCGCGCGGCACGCTGAAGGAACGGATCACCGAGACGGGACTGTCGGTCGGCGAGGCGCTCAACGTGCTCTCGGACATCGCGCACGGCCTCGACTACGCGCACGAGAAGGGCGTGGTGCACCGCGACGTCAAGCCGGGCAACGTTCTGTTCCGGAAGGACGGTCGCGCCGTGCTGGCCGATTTCGGCATCGCCAAGGCGATGGATGGCGGCACCAGCTCGACGATGGCGGGCATGTCGGTCGGCACGCCGGACTACATGAGTCCCGAGCAGGCGCGCGGCGAGCCCGTGGACGGCCGCTCCGACCTCTACAGCCTCGGTGTGATGCTTTACGAGATGCTGACGGGCCGCCCGCCTTACGAGGCGCCCGACGCCTTCACCGTGGCGCTCTCGCACATCACCGAGCCGATCCCGACCCTGCCACCGCAGCACGCGTGGTTGCAGCCGCTGCTCAACGGGCTGATGTCGAAGATGGCCGGCGAGCGCTACAACACCGGCGCCGCGGTGATTGCCGCGGTGCAGCGCATGCTGCCGACGGCTCCGCCCGGTGCCGTCGACGTGCAGGCGTTCGAAGCGCGCGAGGGTATGGCGCGTTCGGCGCCGGCGGCCACGCAGCAGCGCACGCGGGTCAGCGACAAGGCGGCGAAGCGAGCGGGCGCGGGGGACGACGACACGTCGAACCCCTGGCCGCTGCGCATCGGCTTGGGCGTCGCGGCCACCGCCGTGGTGGGCGTGCTGCTGTGGGCGCCGTGGCGCTCGGCCGAGCCCACCCTGGTACCGACGCTGGTCACGGAGCAGCCGGTGGCGGGCCCGGGCGTGGCGACCTTCGAGACGCCGGGCGAGACAGGCGCGGCGACCGCGACGATGAGCGCGGACGAGATCGATCTGACGCTGCGGCAGGCGGAGGCGTACATCCTCGAAGGCACTGATCCCAACCATGCGATGGCGGGCCGGCGGCTTCGCGGCGACCCGGAATACGCGTCAGGCTTGATGCAGCGCGTGCTTGCGGCGGACCCAAGCAACCAGCGCGCCCTCGCTGGGCTTGGTGCCATCGCCACGTACTTCCGCGATTCCGCTGCGAAGCTCTGCGCCCGCGAGCAATGGATCAACTGCGGCACCATCGCCGGCTTTGGCCTCGAAGCCCTCCCCGACGACCCCGAGCTGCTCAAGCTGAAGGAAACCGCCGCAGCCGCCCAGCGCGGCCTCTGAGCCTCAGGCGCGGCGCAGCAGCACCGCGGTGACGTTGTCGCTGCCGCCGCCGTCGAGTGCGGCGGCGATCAGGTGGTCGACGCATTCCTGCGCGCTGATGTCCTTCTGCGCGACCGCCTTGGCGATCATGCCGTCGTCGACTTCCTCCGTCAGGCCGTCGCTGCACAGCAGGATGGCCATGCCCGGGCGCAGCTCGCCGGCCACCGTCTCGACGTTGAGCTTGTCCGGCTCGGTCACGCCGAGCGCCTTGGTGACGACGTTGCGGTAGGGGTGGCTGCGCGCCTGCTCCGGCGTGAGCTGCCCCTGGTCGATCAGCTCCTGCACGTAGCTGTGGTCGGAGGACACCTGCTGCAGCTTGCCGTTCCACAGGTAGGCGCGGGAATCGCCCACCCAAGCCAGTTCGAAGCGGTGGTTCGGCGCCACGCGCACGGCCACCACGGTGGTGCCCATCGGCATGCTTTCGTTGCGCCGCTTCGACTGCCGGATGATGTCCTCGTTGGCGCGAAGGATGGCCTCGGCCAGCGACTTGCCGGCGCGCACTTCGCGGACGATGGCGTCGCGCGCGAGGGCGCTGGCCACCTCGCCGGAGTCGTGACCGCCCATGCCGTCGGCCACCAGCCAGAGGCCCAGCTCGGCGTCGCCGTAGTAGGTGTCTTCGTTGAGTTCGCGGCGGAGGCCGACGTGGCTCAGGTGGCCAAATTCGATCATCGCCAGATCCTACTCAGAACTCGCCACGGATGCCCAGCGCGAGATTGGTCTGGGTGAAGCCGGACTTGCCGATCACCCGTTCCACGTAGACGAACCCGGAGCGCCCACCGGCGAACAGCACCGACAGGCCGCCGCCGATGCGGAAGAAGCTGCTGTCGATCGGCTCGCCTTCGATGCTGAAGCGCGTGGCGCTCGGGTCGGCGAGGAAGCGGGCACCGACGCGCTGGGGGTCATCGCGGTACTCGTGCTCCCATTCGACCTGCAGGTGCGGCATCAGGATGCCCCAGTCGCGGCTCAGCGCCGTGCTGAACTTCGTGCCGATGACGCTCGCCAGCGAGGTGTGGGTGCCGGGGAAGATCTCCAGCGCGAGGCCGCTGCCTGCGCCGCCGCCGATCACCTCGCGGCCGGCGTCGAAATCGATGCGCGAATACAACAGGCGGCCATAGGGCCCGATGTTCCAGGTGCCGGCCTGGTAGTCGCGACCCACCGTGCTGGCGACCGAGAGCAGGTCGCCGTCGAGGCGTCCGCGGGCGGTCTGGTCGATCGTGCTGGTGCCGCCCGGGCCGGTCAGCGTGTAGCGGATGCGGCGCAGGGTCTCGTAGTCGTTGCGGCCCCAGGTCAGGACAGCGTCCGTGTACCAGCTCTCGTCACGGTAGAACGTGGCATAGGCCGAGAGGCTGTATCCGTCTGCATCGACGTTGCCTTCGCCGTTGGCCAGCTCGGTGTCCTGCTTGGTGTAGCCGAGCGACGCACCGCCCACGAAACCGTCGTTGAAGCGGTAATCGACGCCGGCGGTCAGGCCGTTGATGTCGAAATCGTAGGCCGGCGTGCGACGACCGGCTTCCGACTCGCCGCGGCCGATCGTGCCGGAGACGAAGTAGCCCCAGCGGTCGAATCCGGCACCGGCTTCGGTGGTCTCGTCGGCATTCAGCGCCTTGCCGACGAAGCTCGTCATCGGGATCGCGCCCGCCGGCGAGGCCAGTGCCAAACCGCCGAACGCGCTGCCCTGCGTGCCCGATCGCAGGGCGGCGATGCGCGCCCTCAGGTTGTCGAGCTGCGCCTGTCCGGCCTGCAGCGCGACATTCACCATCGCCAGTGTGGTGTCGGGCAGCAACTGGTCGAGGGCGTCGGCGATCTGGCCGGGATTCGCACCGGCGAAGCTCTGGCAGCGCGCGAGCAGGTCGCTCTGCTCGGCGGTGCGCTGCGCGACGGGAATGCGCGCGATGGCCGCGCAGGCGTCCTGGATCACGCCGCCGAGTTCGCGTTCCGGGCCTGTGAGGCCCGGCAGGTTCTCGAGGTTGTTCGCGGTGGCCGCCACCGTAGTGCTCAGGCCCGGCGTGGCGGGAACGCTGGCTTGGATGCTGACGACGTCGCTGCTGTTCGTGCCTAAGGTGACGACGGCACTGACGCGGCCGTCGGCCCCGGTGACCTTGGTGATCTTCGCCGTGGGGCCACCGTCGCCGGCGACCGTCGCATCGGCGTCCACCCGGATGTCCACGACGGCGCCCTGCTCGGGCTGCCCGTTGCCACGCACCTCGATGACGATCGGGTTCGGCAGCGGCAGGCCGGGAATGCCCTGCTGGTCGCCGCCGGACACGAGGGCGAGGGTGCGCACGAAGGTGGAGGTCACCGCGAAGTCGACCGTGGCGCTGGGGTCATCGGTGCGCGTGGCGCGGACGACGATCGCCCCAGGCGTGGGGCCGAGCTGCAGGCCGGTCTGCGCGCGGCCCGCGGCGTCGGTGGCCGCGGTCGGGGACGACAGCGTGCCGTCACCGGACACGACGGTCCAGGTGATACCTATGCCCGGAGCGGCGATGCCGTTGTCGCGTGCTTCGACGACCAGTGGGTTGGGCAAGGACGTGCGCGTCGGCGCGTTCTGGTTGTTGCCGGAGACCGACACCATCGTCCGCGTCAGCGTCGAGGTCAGCGAGAACGTGGCATTGGCCGTGGGGTCATCGGTGCGGCTCACCCGCACCACGATGGGTCCAGGCGCGGCGCCGAAACGCACCGTCGCCTGGCCTTGCCCGGCGGTGCCGGTCACGGCGTCCGCCGTCGTGATGGCGGCGTCGCCGGACAAGACGGCCCAGTTCAGTCCCACGCCCGCCGCGGCGACGCCGTTGTCTCGGGCCTCGACGACGAGCGGGTTGGAGGCCGTCGTGCGGGTCGGGCCGCTCTGGTTGTTGCCGTTCACCGGGACGATCGTGCGCACCGTCGGTGGCTGCACGTTGATGGTGTAGTCGACGAAAAAGTCGGACCTGTCGATCCGGCTGGCCGAAATGGTGGCCGTACCGGTGCCCTGCCCGAAGGTGGCGATCACGCTGGCGTTTCCGCCCGCATCCGTGTTCGTCGAGGTGGATGACAGCGTTACCGGGCCGCTGGCGAACCATACGATCGTCGTGCTCGCTGGCGTGCCGCTGTCATCGGCCGTCACGCTCACTGTGGTGGACGAACCTTCCTCCGCATTGAAGCTGGTCGGCCCGACCGGACTGAGATTGCGGATCACCGGCACCGTCGCGGTGATGGTGTAGTTGATGATCAAGTTCGCCGGCGCCCCGAAACAGCCGGCCGTGCATTCGATACGCACTACCATCGTTCCGGCGGCAGGGCCGACGTTGATGAACGAGTTCCGCGAGCCGGGCAGGTTCGTCTCCGACGGCGGAGTGACGTTGCCTCCCGTCGTGTCGGTGACGATCGACGTCGTCGTGGTGATCGCGGTGCCGCAGCCGCCGCCACCGACCGTGTAGCCGACGCTGAGATTGTCGCCGGTGTTCGCGATCAGCGTGGTCACGCTGTCTGGCGTGATCTCGCAGTTGATCGTCGCGAGGGCCGGCTGGGCGAGCAGCGCCAGAGCGGCAAAGGCGAACAGCCGCACGCAGCGGCCGAGCAACGCGGAACTGGTCATCGAAGACTCCCCGGGGGCTGGCCACGCGTCGCATTTCCCCATGCGGGTGTGTATACACGTGGCCACGAGTATAGCCACGAAGCCGGCCGCGTCCGGCAACTGCCCGGAGGCCCCATGGCCGGTCGTCCTGTACGTGTTTCCCGCGTCCCGACCTCGTCCCGATTCGCAGCCGCTTTCGCGGTGTTCGTCGTCTCGCTGGCGGCCGGCGCCTCCGCGCCCGTGGCGGCCCAGGACGGCCCCAGCGTCCGCAACGCCGAGGATCTCCTGGTCGTCGATTGCCTGCTGCCGGGGCAGATCCGCCAGCTCGGCCGGCAGGCCAGCTTCATGAGCGCGCGTCGGCCGATCCGCACCACGCAGGCGGATTGCGAGATCCGCGGCGGCGAGTACGTGGCCTACGACCGCGCGAACTACCAGACCGCGCTGAAGGTGTGGCTGGATGCGGCGATGGGCGGCAGTGCCGAAGCGCAGAACGCGGTCGGCGAGATCTATGCGAAAGGCCTCGGCATCGAACCCGACTTCGGCATGGCCTTCCAGTGGTTCAAGAAGGCGGCTGAGCAGGGCGACAAGCGCGCCATGATCAACCTCGGCTGGTTGTACGAGGAAGGACTTGGCGTCGAGCGCGACGCGGCGAAGGCGGTGAACCTCTATCGCCAGGGTGCCGGCATCGAGGACGAACTGCTCTACGCGTCGGTGGTGCAGGGCGAACTCGACCAGCGCGACCAACGCATCGAGGGCCTCGAGCAGGATGTCGCGCGGGAGCAAGCCGCGGCCGAAGCCCTGCGCGCGGAAGTGTCGCGGCTACGGTCGCAGTTGGCCGAGCGACGTGCCGCCCTCGCCAGCGCGCGCGCTGAGCTTGCGGACACACGGCAGAAGCTCGAAGCGGCGAAGCAGGCTGAGGACCCGGCCCTGCAACGCCTGTTGGAAAACACCCTGGCCGAGCAGGAATCGCAGATCGGCCGCCAGCGCAACCTGATCGCCGGGCTGGAGCGCCAGGTCGGCGCGGGCGGCGGCATGGCCGCGCGCCTCGAACTGATCGACCCGCCGCTGGTCGCCATGCGTGGCCGGCCCGCCGCGGTGGTTCGCGGCGGCCCCGGCGAACGCACGATCACGGGTCGCGTTGCTGGTGCGGGCGAGGTCAAGAGCGTCACCGTCAACGGCACCGAAGTGCCCCTGAGCGGCGCCGGAATGTTCCAGGCCAAGCTGCAGGCAGCGGAGGCGGGCACGCCGGTGCGGGTCAGCGCGACCAAGGCCGATGGTGGCGTTGCCACGCTCGAGTTCACCCTGATGACGGCCGGCGGTGGCTCGGCCATCGCCGCGGCCGAGACCACATCGCCCAACGCTGCGTTGGGCCGCTACTACGTGGTGGTCATCGGCAACGACCGCTACGGCAATCCCGATTACCCGGACCTCCGCAGCGCGGCGAAGGACGCGACAGCGGTGGCGCGGTTGCTGGAGCAGCGCTACGGCTTCGAGACGCGGCTGCTGCTGAACGCCTCGCGGCTCGAGACGCTCACCGCCCTCGATGCCCTGCGCAAGACGCTCGGCGAGAACGACAACCTGCTGATCTACTACGCCGGCCATGGCGAGCTTTCGGATTCTGGCGAGGGCCATTGGGTGCCGGTGGATGGCCTGTCCGGCCGTTCGGAGTCGTGGATCTCGAACCGTGCGCTGAGCGAGGTGCTCGACACGTTGCCCGCCAAACGTGTGCTCGTGGTGGCCGATTCCTGCTACTCCGGCACGATGACGCGCGCGTCGGTGCCGATCGCCGATGCCAGCCTCGATGCCGCCGGTCTCGGCCGTTGGCTGCGCGAGGCCACGGCCGGGCGCTCCCGCCTCGCCCTGACCTCGGGGGGCGTCCAGCCGGTGCCGGACACGGGCCCCAGCGGGCACAGCTACTTCGCCCGCGCCTTCCTCAACGTGCTCGAGGACAATCGCGGCGTGCTCGAGGCGACGCGGCTGTTCCAGGACGTCTCCGCCTCGCTCGCGCTGGCGAGGCTGGATTCCAGCGTGGTTCAAGACCCCCAGTTCGCCCCGATCCGCTTCGCCGGCCACCAGAGCGGCACCTTCGTCCTGCAGGCGCAGGGCGCGGGTGCTTCGGCGGGTGGGCGCTGAGCATTGCGGCCCGTGGCTACAGGGCTGGCGCGAGGCGAGGGGAGGCTGTAAGATGCGCGGCTCGATCAGTCGCTGCACCACCGCGGCCGAGAGACCACCGGAGAGGTGGCAGAGTGGTCGATTGTACCTGACTCGAAATCAGGCGTACGTTTATAGCGTACCGAGGGTTCGAATCCCTCCCTCTCCGCCAGATCAAGAAAGGCGCCCTTTGCGGGGCGCCTTTCGTTTTTCCGCGCCATGAACGACCGCCGCCTGCCCGCCCTGACCGGACTCCGCGGACTCGCCGCGCTCTGGGTCCTCGTCTTCCACGCCTGGGCACTGTCGGGTGCCGCCGGGGCTGGGCTGCCCGCACCGATGACGGCACTGCTGGGCGCGGGATGGCTCGGCGTCGACGTGTTCTTCGTGCTCTCGGGGTTCCTGTTGGCCCGTGGGCTCGGGGATGAACTCGCGGATGGCGAACGGCGCCCCGACTGGACGGCCTTCGCACTGATGCGCGTGGCGCGCATCCTTCCGGCCTACTACGCGCAATTGGCGGTATTCGCCCTGCCGGCCGCGGCCGTCGTGCTGACGCCCGCCATCGCGTGGGTGCCAGCGTCGAACGGCGAGGCGCTGGCCCATGTGCTCCTGTGGCTCAACGCCTGGCCCTGGGTGCCGGCGCATCTGGGGCCGTGGTGGAGCCTGCCGGTCGAAGCGGGGTTCTATGCGGTCCTGCCGTTGCTCTGGTGGGCATGGGGCTCGTCGCGGCGGATGCTCGGGCTGCTGCTGGCCACGGCGCTCCTCGCGGTGGCGTGGCGCTTCGCGATGCATGACGTGGTGGGCATCGAACAGCGCATCGGTTGGTCGGAGCACCTGCCGGGCCGACTGGTGCAGTTCGTCGCGGGCATGGCGCTGGCACGTTGGATGTCGAGTGGCGCGCGCGAAGGCCGTGGCGGCACGGCGCAGGAGTCCCTCGGAGACGGTCGGGCGCCTCTTCGGGCCGATGCCTTGGCCCTCCTGACCTTCGCCGTGCTGGTGCTGCTGCCGCAACTCGGCGGCGATCGCGCATACGTTGGAATCATCGATGCGCGCGTCTGGACATGGTTCTGGCCCTTGCTGACCGCCGTGCCGGTCGCGGTGCTGCTCATGGCGCTGGTGCGTGCCCCGGAGGGCCGGGTCGCGCGCGTGCTGGGTAGCGCGCCTCTGGTTGCGCTGGGCACGGTCAGTTTCGGCCTCTATCTCTGGCACTACCCGGTGCAGTGGGCGCTGCGCACGGCCCTTGGCGGCTACGTCCCGCCGTCCTGGGGCCTCGCCGGCTACATCGCCGTGAGCTTGGTCGTCTCGTTGGCGGTCGCGGCACTCTCCTGGTGGGCCATCGAGCGCCCCGTCCTCGCTGCCGCCCGGCGCTGGCGGGAGCGCCGGCGCGTTAAACTGCGCGCCCCGTGAATGGAGTACTCCCGATGTCCGAGATCAGCGTGCCGGTGTCGTTCGGCGAACTGCTCGACAAGATCGCCATCCTCGAGATCAAGTCCGAGCGGATCCGCGACGAGGCGAAGCTGGTCAACATCCGCCGCGAGCTCGACGCGCTGCGCGCGACTTGGGCGGCGCATCCGGCGTCGCGGGTCGACATCGCCCCGCTCCTCGTGGCCCTGAAGGCGGTCAACGAGCGCCTGTGGGTGATCGAGGACGACATCCGCATCAAGGAGAAGGCGCAGGCCTTCGACCAGGAATTCATCCGCCTCGCCCGTGCCGTCTACTTCGAGAACGACGAGCGCGCCAAGGTGAAGAAGGACATCAACCTCGCGCTTGGCTCGACCTATGTCGAAGAGAAGAGCTACGAGGACTACAAGGTGCCCGGCGCGACGCGCTGATCAGGCCCCGAGGTCTGCGGCGCAGGCCTCGAAACGCCCGACGACCTCGTCCACGCCGATGAGGTCCATCACCTCCTCGAACTCGACGCGCTTGCCCCACGGCAGGCTCGCTGCGGGCTTGCGCAGGAAGCGCTCCGCGGCTTCGGCGTAGTGGTTCGGCGACCAGCGGCGGTCGGAGTACGGGCCGCTGCGCTCGGCATCGGTGCAGGCGTGCAGGGCAATGACCCGGCAGCCCATCGCGTTCGCCATGTGCACCGGCCCGGAATCGGGGCCGAGCAGGATCGAGGCGCGCCCGCAGAGCGCGAGGAAGCGCTTGAACGTGTCCTTGCCGATGAGGTCGAGGGCGCGCTCGCGTCCGGGCATGGCCGCGAGGATGGCATCGCCGACCTCGCGCTCCAGCGCGCTTGGCCCGCCACACAGCGCCACGCGCCAGCCGCGCGACAGCGCCTGGGAAGCGACAGCGGCGTAGCGCTCCGGCCGCCAGTTGCGCAGGCGATGGCTGGAGCAGGGCGAGACCAGCAGGGTGGGCGTCTCGCCGGGAAGCTGCGTCGAAGCCCAGTCGTGGGCCTCGTCCGGCACCGGAAGGCGCCATTCGACGCGGTCTTGCGGGCATCCGAGCACTTCCGCGAACTGCCCGAAGGCATCCAGCACATGGTGGCCGCCGGGAACGATGCGCTCGTTGATGACGAGCCCGTGGCCCTCCTTGCTGCGATACGTGTCGTAGCCGATGCGGCGGTCCGCGCGCACCAGCGTCGACAGCACGTTCGCGCGGAAGGCGAGCTGCATCTGCAGCAGGGCATCGAATCGGCGTCCAGCGAGCGTCGCACGCAGTTGCTTCAGTCCCGGCCAGCCTGACTTTTTGTCGAAGACCACGAACTCCACGCCCTCGAGGCCCTTCAGCATCGCTGCTTCGGCCTTGCCGATGATCCAGGTGATGGCGATGTCGGGGCGATGGCGTTGCAGCGTGCGGACCACGGGTACGACATGCGTGGCATCGCCGAGCGCGGAGAGCCGCAGGATGCAGACGGAAGCGGGCGGAGAGGGCACGGGAAGGGCCTTGCTAGACTGCCGCGGATGATAACGTCCGCGCCCGCCAGCCACCCTGCGCTCCAGCTGCATGCCGCCACGGCATGGCGCGATCGCGCGCGGCCCGAGTGGTTCGATGTCTCGCGTTACGGTGCGAACGCGCTGCCGATCGGCGTCGGTGGCCGCGGCGACGCGTGGTACGTGGAAGGGCCGTTTGGCGCTGGCGTGCTGCGCCATTACCGCCGCGGCGGTCTGATGGCGCGGTTCAGCACGCGGCATTACCTGTGGCTCGGCGCACGTCACGCACGCTGCGTGCGGGAGGTCGAGCTGCTCGAGGCTTTGGTGGCCGCGGGCTTGCCCGTGCCTGCGCCCATCGCGGGGGGGTGGTGGCGCGAGGGCTTCTTCTATCGTGCGGCGCTGTTGATGGCGCGCGTGCCGGTCCGTGCCGACCTGATGAGCCTGGTGCACGAGGACGTCGCGAGTGCGCCGTGGGAGGCCGTGGGCGCCACCTTGGCCCGGTTCCACCGGTTCGGTGCGCACCATCCCGATCTCAATGCGCGCAACGTCCTTCAGCGGTCCGACGGCGGCATCACCCTGATCGATTGGGACCGTGGCACGTCGGGCCACGCGCCGGGGCGCTGGTGCGACGACGAGATCGCCCGGCTGGAGCGCTCGCTGTTGAAGTACCGCCGCCACGTGACCCCTGCGCGGATCGGTGATGGCATGGCGCGATTGCGTGCGTCGTGGCGCGGGGCGATGGCTTCGGACGGAGCGGCGCGATGACCTGGGCGCTCCACCTGCTGGGCGTGGGCAATGCCGGCGCGGCCCCCGTGCTCGGCGCAGCCTCCGCCGTCATCGAGCGCGATGGTGCGCCGTTGCTGATGATCGATTGCGGGCAGGAGGCGCTGAGCGCCTTCCAGACCGCCTACGGTCGTTTGCCCGAGGCGATGTTCATCACCCACGTGCACATGGACCACGTCGCCGGCCTCGAGCGGCTGTTCTATTCGGCGTATTTCGATCCGGCCCTGCGCGGCCGGGTGCGGCTGTACGTGCCGGCGCCCGTGGTGCTGCACCTGCAGAAGCGCCTCGCGGACTATCCCGGCGTGCTCGCCGAGGGTGGCGCGAACTTCTGGGACGCGTTCCAGTTGGTGCCGGTGAGCGAGTCGTTCTGGCATGCCGGTTGGCGGTTCGAGGTCTTCTCGGTGCGCCATCACCGCCCCGACACCGCCTTCGGCCTGCGTCTGCGAGGCAGCGTGGTGTGGACCGGCGACACGCGGCCCATCCCCGAGGTGCTGGCCGCGGTGGCGGACGATGGCGAGGTGATCGCGCACGACTGCGGGCTGCACGGCAATCCGTCGCATTCGGGTCTGGACGACCTTGAGCGGGAGTACCCGCGTGAGCTGATGGCCCGCTGCGTGCTGTACCACTACGCCAGCGACGCCGACGGCGAGGCCATGCGCGCGCGCGGCCAGCGGGTGGCGAGGGCAGGGGAGCGGCTGGCGCTGCAGGCGCCGACGGCGGAAAGCGTATCGAGCCGCTGACAGCTGGCGGCGAAACGCCGACGTCGCGGCACTCTGGAAGGGTGACGGCCCCGCCAGCGTGACTCCGGCACCCGAATCAGCCGATACCGTTGCTCCCTTCCGGGCCTGGCGGGGTTTTCAGCCTATCGTCGCGGAGGCGCCAACGGGGCCGCCATAGAGGGTTCCGCTCAACAGCTTCGAAGTGGCGGACAGGGCGGGATTCGAACCCGCGAAGCGGGGTTTAGCCGCTTACACACTTTCCAGGCGTGCTCCTTCAACCGCTCGGACACCTGTCCACGCTCGTGCTGCAATCCCTTGGGCGGCCTCCGGCCGGCCTCAGGGAGCCGCGGATCATACCGGCCGGGCGGCGAGGGCACAAATGAACGGGGATTCGCGTGGCGCCGGGGCGGCCCGGTTGGCACAATGCCCGTCGGTTTCCGGGGTGCGGCATGGCCTATCTCGTTCTTGCTCGAAAGTGGCGTCCGAAGCGCTTCGCCGAACTCGTCGGGCAGGAGCACGTCGTGCGTGCCCTGTCGAACGCGCTCGAATCCGGTCGCGTCCACCACGCCTTCCTGTTCACCGGCACCCGCGGTGTCGGCAAGACCACGATCTCGCGCATCTTCGCCAAGTCGCTGAACTGCGAGCAGGGCACGAGTGCCGATCCCTGCGGCGTCTGCAACGTCTGCGTCGACGTCGACGCCGGCCGCTTCGTCGACCTGATCGAGATCGACGCCGCCAGCCACACCGGCGTGGACGACGTCCGCGATCTGATCGAGAACGCCCAGTACCTGCCTTCGCGCGGCCGGGTGAAGGTGTACCTGATCGACGAAGTGCACATGCTGTCGAAGCCGGCCTTCAACGCACTGCTGAAGACGCTGGAGGAGCCGCCGGAACACGTGAAGTTCCTGCTCGCCACCACCGATCCGCAGAAGCTGCCGGTGACGGTGCTGAGCCGCTGCCTGCAGTTCAACCTGCGCCGGCTGGAGCAGGAGCAGATCCACGGACAGATGCGCCGCATCGTCGATGCCGAGGGCATTCCCGCCGACGAACCGGCACTGGCCCTGCTCGCTCGCGGCGCGGACGGTTCGTTGCGCGACGGCCTCTCGCTGCTCGACCAGGCCATCGCGTATTCGGGCGGGCAGCTGACGGCCGAGGCCGTGCACGCGATGCTCGGCACGCTCGACCACCAGGCCATCGGCGGGCTGCTGGCGGCGCTGGCCACCTTCGACGGCCCGTCGCTGTTGGCGCAGATCGAAGCCATGTCGGCCTTCTCGCCTGACTACGCCCAGGTGCTGGATGACGTCGCCGCGGCGCTGCACGCCGTGCAGGTGAAGCAGCTCGTCCCCGAGGCCGCGCGCGCCGTCGATGGCGTGGATACGGAGGCGCTGGCCACCCAGGTGCCGGCCGAACTGGTGCAGCTCTGGTACCAGATGGCCATCAACGGCTCGCGGGATCTCGCGCTGGCGCCGACGCCGCGCGTCGGTTTCGAAATGGCGCTGCTGCGGATGCTGGCGTTCAAGCCGATGCCCGCCGGCGATGCCCCGGGCCCGGGGCCGCGCGGCGGCGAGCGCGCGACCGATCCGGCGCGGCCGTCCGCCACCGAGGCCTCGCGCAGCGTCGCGGTGCCGGTCGTCGATGCGCCGGCCCCTCGCAAGGCGCCGCCGTCGCCGTTCGCCCGCGCGGTCGAGCCCCCGCGTCCCGTGGAGCCGCCCCGCGCACCACTGCCGTCGCCTTTCGTCGAGGCCGCATCGGCCGGTGGCAGCGCGGCGCGGATGATCGAGCGTCCCGCTGTCGAAGCGATGCCCGCCGCGGCACCGATCGCTTCGAACGAGGATTGGTTGGCGGCGCTGCAGCGCCAGGCGCTGAGTGGCCCCGCGGGACAGCTGGCCGCGCATGCGCGCTTCGTCAGTGGCGATGCCGACAGCCTCACGCTCGCCCTGCTCCCCGAGGGCGAGGCGATGAAGTCCGATATCAGCGTCCGCCGCCTCGCAGAAGGGCTCGCCCCGCTGTTCGGGCGAGCGCCGCAGTTGCGTTTCGTCGATGCGCCGCGTGGCGAAGCCACCGGGGCCGAGACCCTGTTCGACCGCCAGCAGCGGCAGAAATCCGAGCGCCAGCAGGATGCCGAGGCGCGTTTCCTTTCCGATCCCGTCGTGAAGCAGCTGATGGCGCAGGGCGCCAAGCTCGTCGACGGGTCCATCCGACCGATCGAGGAGTAAGCCATGTTCAAGGGCAACATCGCGCAGGCCATGCAGATGGCGCAGCGCATGCAGGACAACATGAAGAAGGCGCAGGACGAGCTCGCCGCGCTGGAAGTCACCGGCAGCGCCGGCGGCGGCCTGGTCAGCGTCACGCTGTCGGGCAAGTTCGACGCCCGCAAGGTGCATGTCGACCCGCAGGCGCTCGGCGACGCCGAAATGCTCGAGGACCTGCTGCTGGTCGCGTTGAACGACGCGGTGGCGAAGGTCAATGAAGAATCCGGCAAGCGCATGTCGGCGGCTACGGCCGGCATGCCGATTCCGCCCGGCATGAAGGGCATGTTCGGCGCGTGAGCCCCAAGCGCGCGAGGACGCGAGCGGCAGGCGCATGAGTAGCTCCCTGCTCGAGCAGCTGATCGAGGGCCTGCGCGTGCTGCCGGGCGTGGGCGCGAAGAGCGCCCAGCGCATGGCCTACCACCTGCTGGAGCGCGACCGCGAGGGCGCTTCGCGGCTCGCGGAGCGCCTGCAGGCCGCGGTCGAGCGCATCCGTCATTGCGTGCAATGCCGCGATTTCAGCGAGACCGAGGTCTGCGCCATCTGCGCCAGCGCGTCGCGTGACCGCAGCGTTCTGTGCATCGTCGAGACACCGGCCGACCGCCTGGCCATCGAGCAGGCCACGGGCTATCGCGGCCTGTACTTCGTCTTGCAGGGCCGGCTCTCGCCCTTGGACGGGATCGGCCCGCGCCAGCTAGGCCTCGACCTGCTCGGCACGCGCCTCGCCGCCGGCGAGGTGCGCGAGATGATCATCGCCACCAATCCCACCGTCGAAGGCGAAGCGACGGCGCACTACCTCGCCCAGATGGCGCGTGCAGCGGGCGTCACGCCGAGCCGGTTGGCGCAGGGCCTGCCCCTCGGTGGCGAGCTCGAGTACGTCGATCGCGGCACGCTGGCGCACGCCTTCGGACAGCGCAGCGAAGCCGCGGGCTGATCGGGCTACACCCCGCCGCGCCGCGCTGGCATGCTCGCAGCGGACCGTTGGAGCCGACCATGCCCGAGACGATTTTCGACAAGATCATCCGCCGCGAGATTCCCGCCGACATTGTCTTCGAGGACGAGCACGTGCTCGCTTTCCGCGACATCGCGCCGAAGGCGCCGGTGCACGTGTTGTTCATCCCGAAGACGCCGATCGCCACGCTCAACGACGCGAACCCGGCTCAGGCCGAGCTGCTTGGCCGGCTGATACTCGCCGCGGCCGGCTGGGCGAAGGCGCAGGGTTTCGCCGAGAACGGCTATCGCGTGGTGATGAACTGCAATGGCGACGGCGGCCAGACGGTGTTCCACATCCACCTGCACCTGCTGGCCGGCCGCGCGATGGCCTGGCCACCGGGTTGAGGCCCTCAGCGCGGGCGATGGCGCTTGAGCGCCTCGATCAATGCCGCCCGCTCTTGGTCGGTATCGACGTTGGCCGGCGCATAGCGCTGGGCGATGAACCGTCGGACGAGGGCTTCCGCGTCGACCGCCGCGGACGGCGTGGACACGTGTGAGCGCAAGCGTTGGAGGAAGACCTCGGCGGTCTCGTCCGGGCGTTTTTCCATGCCGCGTTTCGCCCAGCGCCTGAGGAACCCGCGCCAGGCGCGCAGTAGGGGGTCACGTTCGCCCTTCGGTGGCCACATCAGCACCAGCAGGGTGAGGCCGAGGGCGATGCCGGCGGCGATGATGAAGGCCTGCCCCACCTGGGTCGCACCGGCGCCGCGCCAGCCGAGGTTCTGCAGCAGTTCGGCTTGGCGCAGCGCGTCGTAGCGCACCACGAAGTTGTTCCAGGCCTCGCGCAGGCTGTCACCGATGTCGAACACCGGCTGCAGGGCTCCTGCACTCGAGCCGCCAGTGCCCAGCATGTCGTCGAGCGTGTCGTAGATGCGCTCCGGTGCCACGGCCGCGGTCGGGTCGACGCGCACCCAGCCTTCACCTTCGAGCCACACCTCGCTCCACGCATGGGCATCCATCTGACGCACCACCCAGTAGCCGCCGACGCGGTTGGGCACGCCGCCCGTGTAGCCGGTCACGACGCGTGCCGGGATTCCGGCCCCCCTCATCAGGATGACGAAGGCTGAGCTGAAGTGCTCGCAGAAGCCTTCCCGCGTGTCGAACAGGAATTCGTCCGACGTGTGGCGCCCCAGCGGCGGCGCCGAGATGCTGTAGGCGTGCTGCGCGTTGAACCATTCCAGTACGCGTTGGATGTAGGCGCGGTCGTCCACGGCGGCGTCGCGCCATTCGCGGGCGCGTTGCAGGGTGCGCGGGTTGTAGCCGTCGGGCAGGTGCAGGAAGCTCTGCCGCAGGCGGGGATCCAGCATCGTCTCGTGAAGCTGCGGCGGTAGCGCGCGCAGGCGGTGCTGGCTGAGTGCGCGCAGGGGCGTGCGACTGCGCAGCGTGGCATCGAAGCCCAGCTCGAGCTCCGGTGACCAGCCTGCCGGGGATTCGAGCGCGAAGACGTAGCGGCGATCGGTAGGTTCGAGCGTCAGCGTATAGGCGACACCGCCCGTCGACGGTGCGCTGGGCAGTGGCGGCGCCGGGAAGCCGCCGAGCCATTCGTTGCGCGTCCACGCGCGCCCGTCGAAGCGTGTCAGCACGGGCCCCCGCCAATACAGCGTGTCGCTCGGCGGCGTCGGGCCGTCGAAGCGCACCCGGAACGCCGGCTTGTCGCTCCCCATCAGGTCGATCCAATCGCCCGGGGCCATCGATTCGCTGAGGCCGGTGCGGGCGACGGCGTTTTCCGGCAGGCCCCACAGCGGCGTCGGCAGTCGCGGGAACAGCCAGAAGCCGACGAGGGCCAGCGGCAGCGCCAACGCCAGCGATCGCAACAGATCCGCGCTTTCGCGGCGCAACGGCTTGGGCGCGGCCGGAGCCTCGGCCAGCCGGCCCATCGCCAGAAGCACGCCGAGCGCGGCGAACAGGCCGAGGGCGAGGGTGATCGGCCCCTGGTCCTGCAGGAAGGCGGCGAAAGGCGCGAACAGAGCGTAGGCGACCACGCGCTTGGCGTCGTCGAAGTCGCGTAGCTCGGACAGCTTCAGCACCAGCATCGAGAGCATCAGCGCACTGCCGGCGTCGCGGCCGACGCGGAAGCCGAACCCCACCAACACGGCGCCGGTGATCACCACGACCAGCAGCAGCCGGAGCGCAAGCGGCAGCGGCTTGCGAAGCGCACTCCAGCCCGAGACCAGAGCGACCGCGCCGATGCCCAGGCCGACGGTTTCCGGCAAGTGCAGCAGCAGGGGCAGGGCTGCGGCCAGCACGGCGACCACCACGGCGCGTCGAAGCGATGGCGTGAGCACGGGGGCGAGCGCGGCTGCGGGGGCGGCACTCATGCGCCGGCCTCCGGCAGCAGTGCGAGCGCCCGCAGGCAGGCGTGGCGATGTTCCGGCCCGCGTGCCGGCCCCAGCGTGGTGCCGGGGATCTGCAGTCGATAGCGCCGGCCTTCGCGTTCGGCCTCCAGCACCCATCGCGCCAGTCGGGCGATGCGCTGCTCATGCGGCAGCTGGCGCAGCGCCTGCCAATCGAGCATCACGTCGCGCGCAACGCCGGCTTCGTACTCGCGGACCATCAAGCGATCGAGTCGGGCACTCGCCTTCCACGCGATCTGGCGCGGCGCGTCGCCGTTCCGGTAGTCGCGGAGGTGGTGGGTGTCCTCGCCGCTGCGTTGGGCGCGAGGCTGTCGCGCGCCGTCGCTGGCCGCGCCCGGCAACGGCGGGCCGCTGCGCTCCAGCGCCGGGTAGACAAGAACGCGTTGCTGCGGGCGCCACCAGCTCCACGCCCGTGCGAGGCCAAGGGGGCGCGTGGTGCTCAGGCGCAGTCGCCCGAGGTCCATCAAGCCGCGTCGCGCGGTCGGGATCGTCAGTTCGACCTCGGCGTCCGCGCCGGTGACGTGCAGGCTGGCGGGCAGGTCCACGGCCTCGCCGGCCGCGGCACGAAGCTGCACCCCTTCGCGCGACCGCTTTCCGGATTCGAGGCGCAGCCTCAGCGCCAGTGATTCACCCGCATGCACCGGCTCGGCATGCAGCGCGGTGATGCGCAGGCCGGAAAGCCGAAGATGCGCGAGCACCACGCCGTTATGGACGATCGCCGCCAGCAGGAAAGCCAGCATCAGGCCGGGGTTGTTGTTGTAGTTCAGTGCGCCGAGCAGCATGCCCAGCACCAGCACGCCGACAAGCAGGCCCTGCCGCGTCGGCAGGACGTAGATGCGCTTGCGGTCGAGGGTGATCGGCAGCGGCTCCGGCTTCCGCCCCCGGACGAAGGGCAGCCGCGCGAGGCCGTCGTCGATGCGCTCGAGCACGTCGGGCCGGGACGGCATCGTCAGTCGACCGCCACCGCTCCCAGGATCGAGGCCGCGAGCGCGTCGCGTCGGTCGCCCTCGGCGTTGGCCACCAGCCGGTGGGCTGCCACCGCGGCGAAGAGGGCCTGCACGTCGTCGGGCAGCGCGTGTGCGCGGCCCAGCAGCAGCGCATGCGCGCGGGCGCCGCGCAGCAGGGCCAGGCCCGCGCGCGGAGACAGGCCGACGCGCACGCCGGCATGCCGACGGCTTTCGACGAGCAGACGCTGCACGTAGTCGAGCAGCGCATCGCTGGCGTGCACGCCGTCGACGGCCTTCTGCAGCGCCAGCACGTCGTCGGCGCCGAGGCGCGGCATCGTCTCGTTGATCATCAGGCGGCGGTCGCGGCCGGCCAGCATGGCGCGCTCGGCTTCGGCGTCCGGGTAGCCCATCGAAAGGCGCAGCAGGAAGCGGTCCATCTGCGAGTCGGGCAACGGGAAGGTGCCGGAGAGATCGACCGGGTTCTGCGTGGCGATCACGAAGAATGGGGCCGGCAGCCGATGCGATACGCCATCCACGCTGACCTGGTGTTCGGCCATGGCTTCGAGCAGGGCGCTTTGCGTGCGCGGCGGCGCGCGGTTGATCTCATCGGCCAGCAACAGCTGGGTGAACACCGGGCCGGGATGGAAGCGGAAGCCGCGATCGTTCTGGTCGTAGACCGAGACGCCAAGGATGTCGGAGGGCAGCAGGTCGGCGGTGAACTGCATGCGCTGGAATTCGAGGCCCAGCGTCGCCGCCAGCGCGCGCGCCAGCGTGGTCTTGCCGAGGCCGGGCAGGTCTTCCACCAGCAGATGCCCTCCGGCGAGCAGTGTGGTGAAGGCCAGCCGCACCTCGTGCCGCTTGCCCAGCACCAGGGTGTTCACCTGCTCGATCGCCGCGTCGAGTGCGGCGCGGGCGTCGACAGGTAGGATGGCGGCCGGTTTCGGGGGAGCGTGCATGGGCAGTGCGGCAGCAGGGGAAGGCCTCGAGTCTCGCATGGCCGATTCGTCGGCCCGCGTGAAGTTCATCGCGCTCTGGGCGCTGCTGCTGGTCGCGAAGTTGGCCTTCGCCGCGAGCATGCCGCTGTTCGGCGACGAGGCGTTCTACGCGTGGGAGGCCTTGCACCCCGCATGGGCCTATTCCGACCTGCCGGGCGGCACGGCGGCGGCCGTCGGCCTTGGTTTGGTGCTGCTCGACGGGCTGCCACTGCCCCGCGAGTTCGGCGTGCGGCTGGTGTTCCTGCTGGCTGGTGCCGCGATCCCCTGGCTGGTGGTCCGCATCGCTCGCCGTCTGGGCACGTGCGAGCAAGCATGGCGTGCGGGACTGTGGAGCTTGCCGATTCCGCTGCTGATGCCGATGGGCGTCATGGCCTTGCCCGACGCCCTGATGACGTTGGCGGCCCTGCTGGCCCTCGATGCCTGTGCCGGCCTGCTGCACGATGACGAGGCGCCGCGAGGCCGGCTCTACGCACAGTTCGCCGTCGCCCTCGCCCTCGGCGCGTTCACCCACTACCGCTTCGGCCCGATCCTGCTGGTCGGTGCCGCCGCATTCTTCGCTACCGGTGGGTGGCGCCGGCGTGGCGACCTTGGCCTCTGGTTGGCGCTCATCGTTGGTGCCGCGGCCTGGTGGCCGATCATCCAGTACAACCTCGAGATGCAGGGCGCGGGACTGCATTTCCAGCTCGTGGAGCGCCACCCGTGGCACTTCAACGCGAAAGGCCTGCTGCAGCCGCTGCTGCAGGCGGTGATCACCACGCCGGTGCTCTATGGGCTGTTCGGTTGGGCGCTGTGGGCGAATCGCCGGGCGCCGCAGCCTGTACTGCGTTTCGTCGCGCTCGCCGGCGGCGGGCTCTGGCTGCTGTACGCGTTGCTCGCACCCTTCGTCGACAAGGCGCGATTCTCCTTGCACTGGCCCGTTCCCGCCTACCTGTTGGCCGCGGCCCTGCTACCGATCGCCCTCGATGCCGCGAGGAATCGTTGGGCCGGGCGCCTGGCGCCCTGGGGTGCGGGCATGGCTGCGGGTGCGACGGCCCTGATGCTGGCGGCGTTCGTCCTGCCGTCGTCGCCGCAGTTGGCGGCGCGTGCCGCCGGGACCGCGCTCTATCCGGACAACTTCGTCGGCTGGGAGGAGATCGCCAGCGCGCTCCGGCCCCGGCTAGCCGATGGCGATGTCGTCGTGGCCGACCACTTCATGCTTGCCGCCCAGCTCAGCTTCTCGCTCGGTGGCCGCCCCGAGGTTTACGTGCTCGACCACTGGAACAACCACAAGCACGGCCGGGCGCCGCAGATCGCCCTCTGGGGCTACGACGAAGCGGCGCTGTCGCGGCTCGCCCCCGGCACGCGGGTCTGGATCGCCTTCGAGGTCGCCGAGACGCCGGTGCGCGACCACGCCGGGTGGGTGGCACGTCCGTGCCGCTGGTTTGAATCGGTCGAGTACGTTGCCACTATCGATGGCCCGGGCGGCGGCAAGCGCTTCTGGCTCTACCACGGCGTACGCCGCGCGGGCTCGGTGGAGCAGGCCGGCCTCGTCTGCGACGCCCGGCCGCCGGTCCGCTAGGGCAGGGCCGCCCGCTTCTCAGGCTTGGGGAGCGTCCCCGTCGGTCGCACGGCGCAACGACGCGGGTTCGCGCAGCGCGGCTTCATGGGCCGCATCGGTGGCCTGAGTGAGGGCGTCGCCTGCGGATTCCAGTGCGGCCAGCTGCTCGGCGAGGCGGTTGTGCGCCCTCTGCAGGGCAGCGCGGGCGTCGTCGAGTTCGAGGCGGGTGGCGCGCAGGCCGTTCGACTGGATCCACAGCCGGTGCTGAAGGAGATCGCGCTTGGCCTCGCGGATCAGCGGCTCGCCGTCCAGCGCCTGTTGTGCGCCCGAGCCCAGATCGCCCGCCAGACGGCCGACGACGCTCCGCCAGGCCGTCATGCGCTCGCTGGCGCGCGCGAGCAGGATCTGGACCGCATCGGCGAGGTCCAGCAGTTCGCGCAGGCGCCGCTCGCGGACCCGGCGCCCGCGATAGAAGATCCCCACGCCGGCGGCGAGCAGCACGAAGGCGACGAGGGCGAGGGTGGAAAAACCGAAGTCCATGCGGAACCGGGTTCGAGGGTGGGGGTCGAGTGTGCCCCCCGCGCTTCGCGCAGGGCAACGCGGGGTGGCGGAGGGGGCGGCGTCTGAACGGCCCCAGGCCCTTGATTTGACACAGGGGACGGCCCTCCTTACCCTTGCGCGCTTATGTCCGCGACCTCGCTTTCCGTGGTGGACGCATGGCGGATGGTTTCCGCCGCGCGTATCTTCACCGGCCGCGTCCCGCTGTCCTCCTTCACCCGGCTCGCCGGCCTGCTGGCGGATACCGAGGGCGAGTGCCGCTACGAGATCGAGTTCGGGCGTGATCTCTCCGGTCTGGCGACGATCGACATCGTCGCCGAGGCCGAGTTGCCGCTGGTTTGCCAGCGGTCGCTCGAGCGCTTCCTGTACCCGGTGTCGTCGCGGCAGCAGCTTGGTCTGCTGGCCGACGAATCGGAAGAGGCCGCGCTCCCGGAAGGGGTCGAGCCCGCCCTGGTGGGCCCGGATGGCACGTTGCACCCGCTGGAGCTGGTCGAGGACGAACTGATCCTCGCGGTGCCGGCCTTCCCGGTGAAGCCGGGCAGTGCGGAAGTGGAGGCGGTCTGGAACGACGCCACCGCCGAAGTGGAAGAAGAACAACCCAGAATCAACCCTTTCGCCGCGCTCGCCGCGCTGAAAGGCCGCAAGACCCTCGGAGATTGACCCATGGCCGTCCAGAAATCCCGCGTCACCCCGTCCCGTCGTGGCCAGCGCCGCTCGCACGATGCGCTTTCCGCCAAGCAGCTCGCCACCGACCCGACCAGCGGTGAGACGCACCTGCGCCACCACGTCACCGCCGACGGTTTCTACCGCGGCAAGAAGGTGATCGACACCAAGTCGAAGGTTTCCGACGCCGAGTGATCGGCCGGCATGGCGCCCGGCGCCAGCCTTCAGACCGTCCTCGAAGGGCTTGCCAACGGCGGTCCTTCGGGTGACGCTGCGATGACGCGACGGTTCGCCCCGTCGCGTTTCGTTTTTCTGCGCCACCGTACGCCCGCGAAGGGCGCCGGGGTGCCCTGGAGCCTTCGAGAATGACCGTCTATTCGCGCATCGCCGGCACCGGTAGCTACCTGCCGGAGAAGATCCTCACCAACGCCGACCTCGAGAAGATCGTCGAGACCTCGGACCAGTGGATCCGCGAGCGCACCGGCATCCAGCAGCGGCACATCGCCGCCGAGGGACAGACCACGGTCGATCTCGCCGAGCAGGCCGCGCTGCGCGCCATGGAGGCGGCCGGCGTCAGCGCCGCCGAGCTCGACCTGATCGTCATGGGCACCACCACGCCCGACATCATCTTCCCGAGTTCGGCCTGCCTCCTGCAGGCGCGCCTCGGCGCGAATGGATGCCCGGCTTTCGACGTCAACGCTGCCTGTTCGGGCTTCATTTTCGCGCTCACCACCGCTGACAAGTTCATCCGCAGCGGTGCGGCGAAGACGGTGCTGGTCGTCGGCTCCGAGACCTTGACGCGCATGCTCGACTGGTCGGACCGCAACACCTGCGTGCTGTTCGGCGATGGCGCCGGCGCGGTGGTGCTGAAGGCCGATGCCGAGACCGGCATCCTCAGCACGCACCTGCATTCCGACGGCGGCAAGAAGGAGCTGCTGTACAACCCGGTGGGCGTCTCCGCGGGCTTCAAGCTCGACGAGAAGAACGCCGGCGTGCGCGTACTGATGGCCGGAAGCGACGTCTTCAAGTACGCGGTGAAGGCCCTCGACAGCGTTGTCGACGAGGCCCTCGAGGCCAACGGCATCGACAAGGCCCAGCTCGACTGGCTGATCCCGCACCAGGCCAACCTGCGAATCATCGAAGCGACCGCCAAGCGCCTTGCCATGCCGATGGACCGCGTGGTGCTCACGGTGCACAAGCACGGCAACACCTCGGCGGCGTCGGTGCCGCTGGCGCTGGACGAAGCCGTGCGTTCGGGCAAGGTGCAGCGCGGCCAGCTGGTGCTGATGGAAGCCTTCGGCGGCGGCTTCACCTGGGGCTCGGCGCTGATGCGCTACTGAGCCCACGGGCTCGGCGGGGCGGCGCCATACCGCCTCGTACAGACGGATTCGCGCGGGCGGCCCTATCATGGCCGCCCGTCTCGTTTTCCGGACCCGCTGCATGACTGCACCGCTCGCCTTCGTGTTCCCCGGCCAGGGCTCGCAGAGCGTCGGCATGCTCGCCGAACTCTCCGAACTGAACCCCGGCGTGCGCGCGACCTTCGACGAGGCCAGCGACGGCGCGGGCGTGGACCTCTGGGCGCTCTCGCAGGGAGGCCCGGAAGAGCAGCTCAACCGCACTGAATACACCCAGCCGGCCCTGCTGGCCGCCAGCATCGCCGTGTGGCGCTTGTGGCAGGCCCGCGGCGGCGCCACGCCGCGCGCGCTGGCCGGCCACAGCCTCGGTGAGTACAGCGCCCTCGTCGCTGCCGGCGCGCTGACGCTGCGCGACGCGGCCCACCTCGTGCGCCTGCGCGGCCAGCTGATGCAGGACGCCGCGCCCGCCGGCACCGGCGCGATGGCCGCCGTGCTCGGCGCCGAGGACGCGGTGGTCGAAGCCGCCTGCGCCGACGCTGCGCATGCCGAAGTGGTCGTGCCGGCCAATTACAACTCGCCCGGCCAGATCGTCATTGGTGGCCATGCTGCAGCCGTCGATCGCGCCATCGCCCTGCTGGCCGAGCGCGGCGTTCGCAAGGCGGTGAAGCTCGCCGTTTCGGTGCCGTCGCATACGCCGCTGATGCGCGAAGCGGCCAACCGGCTGGCCCAGGTCGTCGCCGGCCTCGACTGGCGCGCCCCGTCGATCCCGGTCGTGCAGAACGTCGACGCCGCCGCGCACGAATCCGTCGAAGCCATCGCCGAGGCCCTCGTGCGCCAGCTCTACCTCCCGGTGCAGTGGACGCGCTGCGTGCAGGCGCTCGCCGGCATGGGCGCGACGACGCTCGTCGAGTGTGGCCCCGGCAAGGTGCTCACCGGCCTCGCCAAGCGCATCGACAAGTCGATCGACGGCAAGTCGACCTCGACGCCCGCGGATTTCGACGCTGCGCTGGGCGGCCCCGCGGCCTGAGCCGCGCCGCACGCATCAGCGTTGTTCCCTTTCCCTTGATCCTTACGCCGAATTGCCATGTCCAACGAACTGAACGGTGAAATCGCCCTCGTCACCGGTGCCAGCCGCGGCATCGGTGCCGCGATCGCCGACCTGCTCGCCTCGAAGGGCGCGACCGTCATCGGCACGGCCACTACCGAGTCCGGTGCGGCGGCCATCGGTGAACGTCTCAAGCCGCTGGGCGGCCATGGGCGCGCGCTCGACGTCACCGACGGCGCCGCCGTCGAGGCGCTCATTGATGCGATCGCCAAGGAATTCGGCGCGGTGGGCATCCTCGTCAACAATGCTGGCATCACCCGCGACAACCTGCTGATGCGGATGAAGGACGAGGACTGGAACGCCATCATCGACACCAACCTCAGCTCGATCTTCCGCACCAGCAAGGCGGTCATGCGCGGCATGATGAAGGCGCGCAAGGGCCGCATCATCAACATCGCTTCCGTCATCGGCGTCACCGGCAATGCCGGCCAGGCGAACTACGCCGCCGCCAAGGCCGGCATCATCGGCTTCTCGAAGTCGATGGCCCGCGAGATCGGGTCGCGCAACATCACCGTCAACGTCGTGGCGCCGGGCTTCATCGAGACCGACATGACCCGCGACCTGCCGGAAGAGGCCAAGGCCAAGATGCTCGCCGACATCGCGCTGGGCCGCCTCGGCAGCCCCCGCGACATCGCCGAGGCCGTGGCCTTCCTGGCCGGCCCGGCGGCTGCCTACATCACCGGCGAAACCCTGCATGTCAACGGCGGCATGCACATGGCATAGAATCCGGCCCGCAAGCCTGAATCCGGCGGCCCGCTGCTTAGACGCGCACGGCCCCGCCCCGACAACAAGCGTCTGAAACGTGGCATACCCGGGAGGGATCAAGACCCATGAGCACCATCGAAGAGCGCGTCAAGAAGATCGTCATCGAACAGCTGGGCGTGAAGGAAGAGGACGTGACCAACACGGCCTCCTTCGTCGACGACCTCGGCGCCGACTCGCTGGACACCGTCGAGCTGGTGATGGCCCTCGAGGAAGAGTTCGAGTGCGAGATCCCGGACGAGGAAGCCGAGAAGATCACGTCGGTCCAGCAGGCCATCGACTACATCAAGGCGCACGTCAAGGCGTAAGCCCGATTGCGTCAGGCGCCGCGTCCTTCACGGGGCGCGGCGTTTTGTTATCGGTGGCCCTCGCCGCCGGAACCCGATCCAAGGAGTGCTCCTAATGAGCCAGCGTCGCGTCGTCGTCACCGGCATGGGCATCGTCTCGCCCGTGGGCAACACCCTCGCCAGCGCGTGGGACAACATCCGCAACGGCCGCTCCGGCATCGGGCGCATCACCCACTTCGACCCTTCCGCCTACACCGCGCAGATCGCGGGTGAGGTGCGCGACTTCGACGTCAAGTCGATCGTGCCGCCGAAGGACGCGAAGAAGATGGACACCTTCATCCACTACGGCCTCGCCGCGTCGTTCCAGGCGCTGGACGATTCCGGGCTGGCGATCACCGAAGCGAATGCGGAGCGCATCGGCGCGCTGATCGGCTCGGGCATCGGCGGCGTGCGTGGCATCGAGGAAACCGCCATCGACCTGCACACCGGCGGCCCGCGCAAGGTCTCGCCGTTCTACGTGCCCAGCACCATCATCAACATGCTCCCCGGCCAGCTCTCGCTCATCAAGGGCCTGAAGGGACCGAATTTCTCCGCCGTCTCGGCCTGCGCCACGGCGAACCACAGCGTCGGCATGGCGATGCGCATGATCCAGTACGGCGACGCCGACGTCATGGTGGCCGGTGGCGCCGAGCACGGCTGCACCCCGACCTCGGTCGGCGGCTTCTGCTCGATGCGCGCGCTCTCCACCCGCAACGATGATCCGACCCGCGCCTCGCGCCCCTGGGACAAGGACCGCGACGGCTTCGTGCTCGGCGACGGCGCCGGCATCCTCGTTCTCGAAGAGTACGAGCACGCCAAGGCCCGCGGTGCGCGCATCTACTGCGAGCTCGTCGGCTTCGGCGCCAGCTCCGACGCTTACCACATGACCGCGCCCAGCGAGGGCGGCGAAGGCCCGGCGCGCTGCATGGCGGCCGCGTTGAAGGACGCCAAGGCCAATGCCACCGACGTGCAGTACCTCAACGCGCATGGCACCTCGACGCCGCTCGGCGACCTCGCGGAGACGCTGGCGATGAAGCGCGCCTTCGGTGACCACGCCTACAAGATGATGGTCAGCTCGACGAAGTCGATGACCGGGCACCTGCTGGGTGCCGCGGGCGGCGTCGAGGCGATCTTCTCGATCATGGCCATGGTCGATGGCGTCGTTCCGCCGACGATCAACCTCGACAATCCCAGCGAGGGCTGCGACCTCGACTACGTGCCGAAGGTCGCCCGCGACGCCAAGCTCGACCTTGTCGTGTCGAACGGCTTCGGCTTCGGCGGCACCAACGCCACGCTGGTGTTCCGCCGCCTGTGACGCCATGAGCGCGACGGTCCGCGAATTGCCCGCGGGCCTCGACCTGCTCGCGCTGAAGCGCGCCGCGCCGGCGGAGTTTCCGCTGCTGTTGGAATCGGCAGCGCAGGGCGGAAAGGCGCGCTGGGACCTTCTGCTGGCCGGTGGCGAGAGCGGGCTCTACTTGGGTGCCGATGGCGTGACGCGGCGCGAAAGCGGGCATGCCGTCACCGGTCGTTTCCTCGATGTCCTCGACCACGCCCAATCGGAACTGCGCGATCGCCTGGCGCGCATCTCCGCCTGCCGGGAGGGCGCCGGCGACGTGTTCGAAGCCGGGGTGGCGGACCTGCCGTTCCGCGGCGGTTGGGCGCTGTACCTCGGTTACGAACTCGCCGCGCAGGTGGAGCCGAGCCTGCGACTTCCAGCGTTCCGCGGCGGCTTGCCCGTGGCCGCAGCCCTGTTCTGCCCGGCGGCGGTGCTTCGCGATCGCGCGAGCGGGCGCTGCCTCGCCGTGGCGCTGCCCGGGCATGAGGCGTGGCTGGCGCGCATCGCGAACGTCGTCGATGGATTGCGACCGGCCGGGGGGGCGCTGCAGGTGGCCAGCGCGTTGCCGAAGCCACGAACGCTCGCCGAAGACGCCGACCAGCGCTTCCTCGGCGGCGTGGCGCGCGTGCACGAGTACCTGCGCGCCGGCGATGTGTTCCAAGTGAATCTTTCGCGCGGCTGGCGCGCCGGTTTCGAGGCATCGCCCGATCCCGTCGCGCTATACGCGGCCCTGCGGCAGGCGAACCCCGCGCCGTTCGCGGGCCTGTTCGCGCTGCCCGGCGGCAGCGTCGCGAGTTCCTCGCCGGAGCGGCTGGTGTCGGTGCGCGGACGTCGCATCGAGACGCGGCCGATCGCCGGCACGCGTCCGCGTTTCGAGGGCGACGACGACGCAGCGCGCATCGCCGAGCTGGTTGGCCATCCGAAGGAGCGTGCTGAGCACGTGATGCTGATCGACCTCGAGCGCAACGACCTCGGTCGCGTCTGCGTGCCGGGCTCGGTGCGCGTCGATGAACTGATGAGCGTCGAGAGCTACGCGCACGTGCACCACATCGTCAGCAATGTGTCCGGCGATCTGCGCGAGGGCGTGACCGCCGGTCAGGCCATCGCGGCGGTGTTCCCCGGCGGCACCATCACCGGCTGTCCGAAGGTGCGCTGCATGCAGATCATCGCCGAGCTCGAAGGCGAAGGCCGTGGGCCCTACACGGGCGCGATGGGTTACCTGGACGCCAGCGGCGACATGGATCTCAACATCCTGATCCGCACGCTGTGGACCGACGGTTGCGACGTGGCCTTCCGCGCCGGCGCGGGCATCGTGGTGGATTCACGCGCGGACAAGGAACTGATGGAGACCCGTGCCAAGGCCCGCGGCCTGCTGCGCGCGCTGGGGCAGGGCGATGGGGGCTGAGGCCATCGACCGCGGCCTCGCCTACGGCGACGGCCTGTTCGAGACGATGCGCGCGCACCGCGGCACCCTGCCATGGTGGCCTCGGCATCGTGCGCGCCTGACGGCCGGTGCGGGCCGGCTCGGGATCACCATGCCTTCGGATGCGGCGCTGGACGCCGCCTTGTCCGCTGCGCTGGATGCCACCCCCAACGGCGTCATCAAGCTGATCCTCACCCGCGGCTGCGGCGGGCGGGGCTACGCGCCGACGACGGGAGCCGAGCCGACGCTGATCGTCACGTCGTCGGAAGGGCCCGCCGCATCGGTCGAGCCTTTGGCGGTGGACCTGCTGTCCCTGCGCCTCGGCGTGCAGCCCGCGCTCGCGGGCATGAAGCACCTCAATCGCCTCGAGCAGGTCCTCGGGGCCGGCGAGGCCGCCGAGCGCGGACTGGATGACGGCCTGATGGCCGACGCGGACGGATTCCTCACCTGCAGCACGCGCGCCAACCTGTTCGCCCGCCTCGACGGGCGTTGGATCACGCCGCCGGTCGATCGCGCCGGCGTGGCCGGCGTGGCGCGCGGCGTGCTGCTGGACGCCTGGTCGCCACCGGGCGGGCTTCACGTGATGCCCTTGCTGATGGCCGTCTTGCCGCGCGTCGATGCGCTGCTGCTGAGCAATGCCGTGCGGGGTATCCTGCCGGTCGGCCGCTGCGGCGCATGGGCGCTCGATCCGCGGCCGGTGGGCTTCGCCGAGGCCCGCGCCGCGCTGGCGGCGTCCCATCCCGCTTTCCGCGAGTCCTGATGCGTTCCCTGCTGCGCAAGCTCTTCCGCTTCCTGTTCAAGCTCGGCCTCGTGCTGGCCCTCGTTGCGGCCGTCGGCGGCTACTTCGCGTGGCGACACTTCGAGGCCTTCGCCGACGCGCCAACTGGGGCGCCGGGAGGCACCACGGTGGTCGTCGCGCGCGGCGATTCCTTCGTGCAGGTGCTGGGCAAGCTGCGCGCTGTCGGCGTCGAGGCCGGCCACGACCTCGAATGGAAGGTCCTCGCCACCCGCATGCAGGCGCTGCCGCGCATCCAGGTCGGTGAATACGCCCTCGACCCGGCGCTGACGCCGCGCCAGCTGATCGAGAAACTCGTGCGTGGCGATGTCATCCGCTATCGCTTCACGATCGTCGAGGGCTGGTCGATGCGCGACCTTCGCGCCGCGCTTGCCCGCGATGCCGTGCTGGAGGACGACCTCTCGGCGCTCGACGACGTCGAGTTGATGCTGGCGCTGGGGCGCGAGGGCGTGCCGGCCGAAGGGCGCTTCCTGCCCGAGACCTACCTGTTCACCCGCGGCGAGACGACGGTCTCGTTGCTCGACCAGGCGGCGGATGCGATGGATGCGGCCTTGGCCGACGCTTGGGCGGCCCGCCAGCCCGACCTGCCGCTCGACTCCCCCGAGCAGCTGCTGACCTTGGCCTCGATCGTCGAGAAGGAAACCGGCAAAGCCAGCGAGCGCCCGGAGATCGCCGGCGTGTTCGTGCGCCGGCTGCGCATCGGCATGCGACTGCAGACCGACCCCACCGTGATCTACGGCCTCGGGGCGGCCTTCGACGGCAATCTGCGCCGCCGCGATCTCGAGACCGACACGCCGTTCAACACCTACACGCGCTTCGGCCTGCCGCCGCACGCCATCGCCATGCCGGGCCGGGCGGCGCTGATGGCCGCCGCGCAGCCCCTCGATGGCGAGACGCTGTACTTCGTCGCCCGCGGCGACGGCAGCCACCAGTTCTCGCGCACTTATGCCGAGCACCGGCGGGCCGTCGTGCGTTACCAGCTCGGCGGACGCTGAAGATGACGGACACGATGACGCCGCATGCCCTGCGCCGCGGCGCCCTGATCAGCCTCGAAGGCGGCGAGGGCGCGGGCAAGACCACCGTGCTCGTCGCCTTGCGGGCGCGCCTCGAAGCGCGCGGCCATGCCGTCGTCGGCACGCGCGAGCCCGGCGGCACGCCGGCGGGCGAAGCCATCCGTGCGCTGCTGCTCGATCCCGCGCAGCCGCTGGTGCCGAACACGGAGCTGCTGCTGATGTTCGCGTCGCGCGCGCAGCTCGTCGAGACGCTGGTGGAGCCGGCGCTCGCGCGCGGCGACATGGTGCTGGCCGATCGCTTCACCGATGCCAGCTTCGCCTATCAGGGCGGTGGCCGCGGTCTGCCGATGGGCCTGATCGCCGACCTTGAGCGGGCCTTCGTCGGTCGCATGCCCGACTTCACCCTGCTGCTCGACCTCGATGTGCAGGCCGGTCTCGCGCGTGCGCGATCGCGCGGTGCCCCTGCGGACCGCATCGAACGCGAGAAGGACGAGTTCTTCGAGCGCGTGCGCGGTGCCTACCGTGCCCGCGCGGCGGCGCAGCCGCAGCGCATCGGCGTGGTCGATGCGTCGCAGCCGGTCGAGGCCGTCGTGCAGGACGCCTGTGCCGCGTTGGACGCCTTCCTCGATCGCTGGAACGCGCCGTGAGCCTCGCGCCTTGGCAACAGCAGCGGCTCGACAGCGCCCTGGCGGCCTGGCGCGTCGGACGGCTCGGCCACGCGCAGTTGCTCTGCGGCCCGGAGCAGCTCGGCAAGCGCGCCGTGGCTGACGCGCTTGCCGCGAGATTGCTCTGCGATGCGCCGAAAGACGAGCCGCCCTGCGGTCGCTGCCGCGGTTGCACTTTGCGCGAGGCGGGCACGCATCCGGATTTCCGGATCATCACGTTCGAAGAGAACGCGAACACCGGCAAGCTCCGCACCGAGTTGGTGATCGACCAGGTGCGCGCCCTGAGCGGCTCGATGCAGATGACCTCGCAGCGCGGCGGCGCGCAGTTGGTGCTGATCGACCCTGCCGATGCCCTGAACAACTCCGCGGCCAACGCGCTGCTGAAGACGCTCGAGGAACCCGCCGACAACCGCTTCCTGCTCCTCGTGAGCGCCGCGCCGCAGCGCCTGCCCGCGACCATCCGCAGCCGCTGCCAGCGCATCGAGTTCTCGGTCCCCGAGCGCGAGGTCGCGCTGTGCTGGCTGGAAACCCAGGGCCATCCCGCGGCGCGCGCCAGCGAGGCGCTCGACGCCGCGCAGGGCCATCCGGGCCTCGCCGATGCGTGGCTGCGCGCCGGGCATCTCGCCTTGCGCGACACCACGCTGAAGGAGTGGGCGGGCGTCGCCCGCGGGATCGCCTCGCCGCTGGGGATCGCGCAACTGTGGATGTCCGAACCCGCCCTCGCGTCGCTGCGCCTGCGCTTCGTGGCCGATGCGGCGGTCGCGCTCGCGCGCGGGATCGCCGGGGCACCCGCCGTGGCCGGATTGACCCCGCCCGCCGATGTGGACAAGCTGGCGTCGTGGTTTGACCAGCTGAATCGCCTGCGCCTGCAGCTGTCCGCCCCGCTCAAGCATGAATTGGCCCTCGCGGGCCTGCTCGCCGAGTGGCGCGGCCTGATGGCGACAACGGAGACACGTCGATGATCGGAGCCGGTGGTGCCCGCCAGGGCATTCTTTCCCTCGCCATCAAGGACAAGGGCTCGTTGCACACGTCCTACATGTCCTTCCTGCGAGGCGGCGGGCTGTTCGTGCCGACGACCAAGCGCTACCAGATCGGCGACGAGGTCTTCCTGCTGCTGACGCTGCTCGACGACAAGGACCGCCTGCCGGTGGCCGGCAAGGTCGTGTGGATCACCCCGACGGGCGCGCAGGGCGGCCGTGCTGCCGGGATCGGCGTGCAGTTCGCCGAAACGCCCGAGGCCGAGATGGTGAAGGGCAAGATCGAAACCCACCTCGCCGGCATCATCGATTCCGACAAGCCGACCGCGACGATGTGACCCGCGCGCTCAGCGCGCGAGGTAGGGCCCGAAGAACGTGAACAGCGCGATGATGATCACGATCATCATCAGCAGCACCGTGCGCAGGCGTCGCGGATCGATGCGGCCTTTCTTTTCTTCGCGCTGCTGGAACTGAAGCTCCTGCGGGAGATAGCTCTCGCGCTGGCCGGGGTCCATCAGCCCGGCCTCGCGCAGCAGCCGGCGCGCTTCTGGCAGGTCGCCGTTGTGGGTGACGTAGAGCACCGCGGCCTTCGCGGAATCCGGCGTCTCGCGGAAGCTGAAATTCCGCCGCCGGCCGCCCTTGTAGGAGCGGCCGTTCTGGATGCTGGTCTCGATGCCGGCCCCGTTGAGCAGGGTCGCCGCGCCTTCGACCTGTTCGACGCGCAGCGAGCGGTAAACCTCGCGCATCAGTCCTCGCCCTCGACGATGCGGATCATGCCTTCCTGCGCGGTACTGGCCACAAGGCGGCCGTCGCGCGAATAGATGCTGCCGCGGCCGAGGCCGCGCGCGCCTTGGGCCGTCGGGCTATCGAGCGCATACAGCAGCCAGTCGTCGGCGCGGAACGGGCGATGGAACCACATCGCGTGGTCGATCGATGCCATCTGCACGCGCGGGTCGTAGTAGCTGATGCCGTGCGGCAGGGTGGCGGTGCCGAGCAGGTGGAAATCCGACGCGTAGGCGAGCAGCGCGCGGTGCAGCAGGGGCGTGTCGTCCACCCGGTCGATCAGCCGGAACCAGACCTGCTGGTAGGGCGGGCGCTTGGCCGGCTTCAGTTCATCGCGCGGATAGACGGGGCGCACCTCGAACGGCACCTGCCGCGACAGCCAGCGCTGCATCATCGGCGGGAGCTTGGCGAGCAGCTCGGGGGCGGGCATGACCATGGGCTCGAGGTCTTCCGGATCGGGGACCTCGGGCTTGTTGATCTGGTGCTCGGCGCCCGGCTCCTCGATGTGGAACGAGCTGGCGAACACGCAGATCGGCTGGCCGTGCTGGATGGCGGTCACCCGTCGCGTGCTGAAGCTGCGGCCGTCGCGCGTGCGGTCGACGGAATAGACGATCGGCGCTTCGATGTCGCCCGGACGCAGGAAATAGGCGTGCAGGGAGTTCACGTGCCGGGCCGCGTCTACCGTGGCCTGCGCGGCGGCCAGGGCCTGCCCCATCACCTGCCCGCCGAACACGAATTTCGTGCCGATGTCGCGGCTCTGGCCGCGGTAGAGGTTGTCCTCGAGGCGCTCCAGCTGAAGCAGCTGGACGAGGTCGGCGACGACGGGGTGGGTCATGGCGGCAGGGGTGTTGGCTCGCGGCCGCGAAGTATAGCGTTCGCCCTGTTCAGGGCTTCAGGCGCTCCAGCCCACAGGCCTCGAGCACCTGTGCCCACGGAAACAGCGGCCCGGGATCGCGTTTGCGCCACACCGTGAGTGTCGGGTCGTCGCTGGCTTCCACCAGCGCGGTGTCGAGGTCTTCGTGGCCGGCGATGAAGCGGAGGGACGGGAAGCGCTCGCGCAGCTCGGCCAGCAGCGCGAGAAGCGCGGCGATCTGGGCTTCGGTGTAGGGCTCGTCCAGCGCCTGGTGGCGGCTGTCGTACCAGTGCGGGTAGCGGCCGGTGTTGACGATCTCGACGCCGATCGAGCGAGGGTTCCATCCCCGCACGTGGTTGGCGATGCGCTCGGGTTCGACGTAGCAAACCAGCGTGCCGTCGCGGTCGATGTAGTAGTGGCCGCAGGCGCCGGTGCCAGTATCGGGGTAGAGCACGCGCTCGCCGAATTCACGCGCGCTGGCGAGCGTGGGCGTCTCGGTGCAGTGCATGACCACGAGGTCGATGCGGGCGGGGTCGCGTCGCGGCAGGCGCTCGGTGTAGGGCAGCGGCTGGTAGGGCGCGGAGTCAGGGTCGGCCATGGGCCGGATGCTAGCATCGCGACCCTTGGCGCCCTGGCGCCGCGCTTCACGAGTGGACCCCGCATGGCCCGAGGCCACGTCATCCTGTCGCATGGCCTCGAAAGCGGCCCCGAGGCCACCAAGGTCTCGGCCTTGGCGCAGGTCGCCGAACACCTCGGCTGGACCCATGAACGCCCGGACTATCGCGACCTCGATGCCGGCCGTCGCCCCGAGGACATCGCGGCGCGCGTTGCGCGGCTGCAGGCGCTCGCTCGCGCCCACATCGGGCCGCTGGTGCTGGCCGGTTCGAGCATGGGCGCCTTCATCAGTGGCGAAGTGGCGGGGCATTTCGCGGGCAGCGGCGACGGCGCGTCATCCACCGGACCGACGCTGTTGGGCCTGTTCCTGATGGCGCCGCCGATCGCCATGCCGGGCTGGTGGCCGACCCCGCTGCAGGCGCCGGCCTCCCTTCCGACGATGGTGGTGCACGGTTGGGACGACGAATTGATCCCGGCCGCCGCGGTGATCGACTGGTGCGCCGCCCGCAAGGCCGAGCTCCGGCTGGTGGATGATTCGCATCGCCTCGCCGCGCACGTCGAGTACAGCGCGAGCGCTTTCGCCGACCTTCTGAAGCGGGTGGACGCCTGATGCAGTACTTCGTGCCCTGTGGCCGCGGCCTCGAATACCTGCTTGCCGACGAGCTCCTCGCGCTGGGTGCCGACAAGGCCACCGCCGCGCAGTCTGGCGTGAACGTGGAAGGCGAGGCGGAGAGCCTGTTGCGCTGCGCGCTCTGGTCGCGCTTCGGCAGCCGCGCGCTGTGGCCGCTGCTCGAGTTCGACTGTGCCAGCGAAGATGATCTCTATGCCGCTGTCCATGCGCTGGACTGGCGCGAGCATCTCGAAGCGGAAGGCACGCTGGCGGTGCACGCCACGGTGTCCGGCCCCGGCTTCAACCACTCGCGCTATGCCGCGCAGCGGGTGAAGGATGCGATCGTCGACCGGCTGCGCTTCGACACCGGTACGCGGCCGTCGGTGGACGTCGACAACCCCGATCTGCGCCTCGATCTCGTGGTGCGCAAAGGCAAGGCGATCCTCTCCGTGGACCTCGCCGGCCCGCTGCACCGCCGCGGCTGGCGGCAAGGGCAGGGCGATGCGCCGCTGAAGGAGAACCTCGCCTGCGCCGTGCTCGCACGCGCCGGCTGGACGCGCGAAGCGCTTGCCGCTGCGGACGCGGCCGGGACGCCGCTGGCCCTGCTCGACCCGATGTGCGGCAGCGGCACGCTGCTCGTGGAGGGGGCGCTCATCGCTGCCGATACCGCGCCCGGCCTGTTGCGCCACGGCGAGGAGCCGCCGACCCGTTGGCGTGGCTTCGACCATGCGCTGTGGCAGCGGCTGGTCGAGGAGGCCAAGGCGCGTGACCATCGCGCCGACCTGCCGGCGCGCTTCTTCGGCGTCGACCTCGACATGCGCATCGTCCAGCAGGCGCGACGCAACGCCGAAGCGGCGGGCGTGTTCGATGCCCTCGATTTCCGCGCTGGCGACATCGCCGATCTGCAGCGCCCTTGCGAGGGCCCTGGCGTGGTCGCCTGCAACCCGCCTTACGACGAGCGCCTCGCCGCCGACGAGGCCCTGTATGCGGCCATCGGCACCGCGCTGCAGCAGGCGGTGCCCGAGTGGCGGGGCGCGATCCTCTGCGGCAGCGAGGCGCTGGCCCATGCCACGCGCCTGCGTGCGCGCAAGCGCTACGCGATCAGCAACGGCGCGCTGGAATGCACGCTGCTCGCCTGCGACTCCTTCGCGCCGCCGCCGCCGCGCGTGGAGGGCGAGGCGCGCGCGCTGAGCGAAGGCGCGCAGATGATCGCCAACCGCCTGAAGAAGACGCTGAAGCATTCGGCGCGTTGGCGCGAGCGCGAGGGCGTGACCTGCTTCCGCGCCTACGATGCCGACCTGCCCGAGTACGCGGCGGCTGTCGATGTCTACGCCGAGGACGAGGATGAGGGCGAAGCGCGCACCTTCCTGCACGTGCAGGAATACGCGCCGCCGGCGAGCGTGGCGGAGCACGACGCGCGCCGCCGCTTCGGCGAGCTTCTCGCCGCGCTGCGTGAGGTGTTCGGCGTTCCGAAGGAGCGCATCGCCACCAAGACCCGCGCCCGCGGCAAGGGCGGCAGCAAGTACGGGCGGATGGACGAGCGGCATGAGGCCTTCATCGTCCGCGAGGGCGCCGTGCGCTTGGAGGTGAACCTGTTCGACTACCTCGACACCGGCCTGTTCCTCGACCATCGCCCGCTGCGCACGCGCATCTTCGAAGAGTCGAAGGACGCGCGCTTCCTCAACCTGTTCTGCTACACCGGTGCCGCGAGCGTGCACGCCGCCGTGGGCGGCGCAGCCAGCACCACGTCGGTCGATTTGAGCTCCACCTACCTCGAGTGGGCCGCGCGCAACATGGCCATCAATGGCCAGGTCGGCCCGCAGCACCGCTACGTCAAGGCCGACGTGATGAGCTGGCTGCGCGCCGAGAAGGGCGAGTACGACCTGATCTTCTGCGACCCGCCGACCTTCTCGAACAGCAAGGACAAGGACGACTTCGACGTGCAGAAGCACCACGTCGACCTGCTGGGCGCGGCCATGCGCCGCTTGGCGCCGGGCGGCGTGCTGCTGTTCTCGAATAACTTCCGCCGTTTCAAGCCCGACATCGAGACGATCGCGAAGTTCGCCGAGATCGAGGAGATCACGCCGGACACCATCGGGCCGGATTTCGAGCGCAACCCGCGCATCCACCGGGCGTGGCTGTTGCACCGCGGGCGGCCACGCGACTGAGCGCGACCACGGGACGAAGCGGGAAGGCCCTTGGGGGGCGAGACCCAGCCAAGGGGAGGCGTAACGCCAGTGAAGGCCCCGCCGTGGCATGCTGGCGCACCCGCTTACCGATCCGGCCATCCATGCGCGATTCGACCGTCGACGACCGCCTGGCCCGCTGGGCCTTCTTCCGCCAATGGCTGAAGAACCCACTCGGCGTGGCCGCCGTGTCGCCGTCGAGCCCGCAGCTGGCGCGCCAGATGATCGCGGCGCTGCCGCCGAAGTCCAGCCGGCTGATCGAGCTCGGTGGTGGCACGGGGGCGATCACGGAGCAGCTGCTCCGCCATGGCATCGCGCCGGCGGACCTGATGGTGCTGGAGCTCAACGAAGCGATGCACCTGACGCTTCGCCAGCGCTTCCCGGACATCCACCTGCACCTCGCCAATGCGGCCGACGTGCAGCGCATCGCCCGCGAGAGCGGGTTCCTCGATGGTGGCCCCGCCGATGCGGTGGTGTCGGGCCTCGGCCTGCTGTCGATGCCGCGGCCGCTGCAGCGCGACATCGTCTCTGAAGCCTTCGCCTGTTTGCGCCCGGATGGACGCTTCGTGCAGTTCACCTACGGCCCGGCCAGCCCGGTGGCCCGCGAGGTGCTTGACGATCTCAAGCTGACCTCGCGACGCGTGAGTTTCACCTGGTGGAACGTGCCGCCCGCGACGGTGTACGTCTACGAGCGGCAGCGTTCGACGGCGGTGCAAGCGCAGCCGATGGGGCGCCGCGCCGGTTGAATCCGACGCGGCGCTTGGGCTTCAGCGCAGCCACATCCGCGCGCGGCGCGGCGGCAGGTTGAAGGTGTAGGTGCCGCTGGTGATGCGCACGACATTCGTGCTGTCGAGGGCGTCGCGGTAGTCGGTGTTCCACCAGAGCACGCTGTTGTTCATGTTCACGGGCACAGCCACCGAGTTCCCGCACTTGTTGATCGCCACGATGCCGCGGTCGCCGCGACGGAAGACCAGGTGGCAGTCGCCGGCCGACAGCACCTGCTGGTCGGTGCCCTGCGCGGTATTGTGGAAGCGCACCATCGCCTTCAGGTCGCTGCGGTTCCACGCGTTGACCCAGCGGTTGTCGCCGCTCTCGTTGTTGTCCGAGTACAGCATCGGCACGCCGCCGTTGCGGCCGAAGATGTAGGCGTAGGCCAGCGTCTCGTCGGTCGGGTCCATGATCAGGTAGCGGAACCCGCCGTTGTTCGGGATGTCGTGCGTGATCGTGAAGGTGATCGCGCGCGAGGGTTGCAGCGCCTGCCCGACGGCCAGTGGATCGACCAACTGGCTCATGCGGCCGCCGAAGCCGAATGCGCTGCGCAGCTGGTTGTGCAGCGGGAAGTCGTAGGCCGCGTGGTCGGTGTCGCGCAGGTAGGGCGCGAGGAAGCGGTCGTACTCGCCGTTGCCGGCACCGCCGCCGGTGATGACTTCGCCGAACACGTGCATGCCCGACTTGATCGTCGGCGTCAGCACCGCATTCATGAAGCTCGCCGGCATGTGCTTGGCGGCATCGATGCGAAAGCCCTTCACGCCCAGGTTCTTCAGGGCCTGCAGGTACTGCTGCTGTTGCGCGACGACCCAGCTGTTGCCCACGAGGTCCGGCAGGCCGGCGTCGCCGCTGCCGCCGCAGAGGCGGTAGTTCTGGACTTCCCAGACGTTGTTGTAGTCGACGATGCAGCGCGCCGGGCCGAAGTCGTTGCCCGACAGCACGTTGAAGCGCAGGTCACCGAACAGGCGGATGCCGTTGTAGTAGGCCGTGTTGCTCGCGTACGTCGAGAGCACCGCGCTGCCCGGGTAGTTCAGGTCGCTGCGCTTGAACGCCTCGTTCGCCATGTGGTTCATGACGATGTCGGCGTAGACACGGATGCCGCGTTGCTGCAGGGCCGTGACCATGTTGCGGAAGGAGGTGGTGTCGCCCAGCGGGTTGTGGATCATCCGGAAATCCTGCGGCTGGTAGCGCGCCCACCATGCGCTGCCTTCGCTCTTGTAGGCCGGAGAGACCAGCACGATGCGGTAGCCGGCATCGCGGATCTGGTCGGCGCGCGCCTGCACGTCGGCATAGCGCCAATTGAAGGCGTGGAGGATGGCATCGGCCTGGGCCGCAGGTGCGGCGATCGCCGCCAGGACGAGGAACGCGAGGGTACGGAACGAAGCACGGAGCGCCCGGAACGGGCGGAAAGCACGGGAGATCATCGTTGTGGCTCCAAACGTGGGAGGGAGCGCTTCGAGCACGGGCCGGGTCGGCCATCCTTGCGACTGCGGTGCGTCCTGGGTGGAACGTCTGCACGACGCCCGGCCCTGAGTTCCAGGCGCGTCGGTGAGCAGGACCGGGGGGCTTGCTCGGTTTAGAGCCTAGGCTCTAACCGGTGTATTCGTATGCTGAATACGTATGCACGTCGTCGCGTGCCTCAGCGGTGCCGCTGACGCGCTCAGACGGCGCGTCGGGCGTTCCGATGCATCATCCAGCCGGCGAGGCTGACGCCGATGCAGACGGCAACGATGATGAGCGTGGCCAGCGCGTTGATCTCCGGCGTCACGCCGAAGCGCACCTTCGAGAGGATCAGCACGGGCAAGGTGCTTGAGCCTGGGCCCGAGGTGAAGCTGGCGATGACGACGTCGTCCAGCGACAAAGTGAAGGCGAGCAGCCAGCCAGCCAGCAGCGCCGGCCAGATCAGCGGCAAGGTCACGAGGAAGAAGACCTTCCATGGCCGCGCGCCGAGGTCCATCGCCGCCTCTTCGAGGCTGTGGTCGGTCTGCGCGAGCCGCGAGCGCACCACCACGGTGACGTAGCAGACGCAGAGCGTCACGTGCGCGATGGTGATGGTGTCGATGCCACGGCCTTCCGGCCAGCCGACGAGCTGCTGCAGCGTGATGAAAAGGAACAGCGCGCTGATGCCGAGCATCACGTCGGGCATCACCAATGGCGCGGAGCTGAGCAGCGAGAGCAGGCCGCGGCCCTTGAAGCGGCCGAAGCGCGACAGCGCGAGGGCGGCCATGGTGCCGATCACCACCGCCAGCGTGGACGCCATGGCGGCGATCAGCAGCGAGAGCAGGGCGGCGTCGATGACGGCCTGGTTCTCCAGCAGGCGGCCGTACCACTGCAGCGAGAAGCCCTTCCACAAGCTCACCGAGCGGGTCTCGTTGAACGAGAAGGCGACGACGCTGGCGATCGGCAGGTACAGGAAGGCGTAGCCGAAGGCCATCAGCGTGTAGAGGATGAAGGGGCGGCGCTGGTTCATGTGCGCTGCGCTTCCTTCTCGGCGCGGCGCTCCTGCGAGGCTTCGAAGAGCAGCATCGGAACCACGATCAACACCAGCATCGCCACGGCCACCGCCGCAGCCAGCGGGTAGTTGCGTGCGTTGAAGAAGTCCTCCCAGATGCGCGAGCCGATGCTCAGGGCCTCCGGCCCACCGAGCAGGGCGGGGATGACGTACTCGCCGACCGCCGGGATGAACACCAGCAGCGAGCCGGCAATGATCCCCGGCAAGGAGAGCGGCAGAGTCACCGAGAGGAAGGCGCGCCACGGCTTCGCGCCGAGGTCGGCGGCGGCCTGCAGCAGGGTGAAGTCGAGCCGCATCAGGTTCGCCACCAGCGGCAGCACCATGAAGGGCAGGTAGTTGTAGGTGATGCCGACATACACCGCGAACGGCGTGTCGATCAGCCGGATCGGCGCGTCGGTGGCACCGATCGCCATCAGCAGCTGGTTCACCATCCCGTTGTCGCGCAGCAGGCCAGTGAGCGCGTAGGTGCGCAGCAGCGAGCTGGTCCAGAACGGCAGCACCACCAGCACCAGCAGGAACATGCGCCAGGCGGGCGTGGCGCGGGCGATGCCGTAGGCGATGGGGTAGCCGAGCAGCAGGCAGCCGAGCGTCGAGATCGAGGCGAACTGCAGGGAGTTCAGGTAGCTCTCGACGTACAGCGGGTCGGTGAGCAGGGTCGCGTAGCCCTTGAAGCTCAGGTTGATCTGGACGAGGCCCAGCTCGCCGATCGCCACGAGGTCGGAGTAGGGCGGCACGCCGCCCGTGCGCTCGGCGACGCTGATCTTCAGCACCACCAGTAGTGGGGCGAGGAAGAAGGCCAGCAGCCAGAGCATCGGGATGGCGATGACCACGTAGCGGCCGCGGCTGCCGCGCAGTTCGCGGCCGAGCGCGCCGATCTGCCGGAACAGGCCGACCACCACCTGGAACCAGAGGTCCCACCACGCTCCGCCGTCGTGGGAGGTCGGGCGCTGCATCAGGCGGTCAACACGATCGCGTCGCGGGCGTGCCACACGAGGTACAGCACGTCGCCCCAGTTGTAGTGCGGGTCGGCGCTGCGCGCGGCGTGGGTTTCCTGCACGCGCAGCACGAAGCCGTCGTCGGTCTGCAGATGGTAGATCGACACGTCGCCGAGGTAGGCGATCTCGACCACGCGGCCGCGAACCACGTTCTCCACGCCGCTGGGCTCGGCTTCGGCCACGTCGATCTTCTCGGGTCGGATGGCCACGTTCACGTCGGTGCCCACCGGGATGGGCTCGACGTAGCGCGCCCACACGTCGAGCTCGACGTCGTGGCAGTGCACCAGCACCCGCTCCTCCTGCTGGTCGACGACGGTGCCGCGCAGCATGTTCACCGCGCCGATGAACTCGGCGACGAACTTCGAGTTCGGGTACTCGTAAAGGTTCGAGGGCGTGGAGACCTGGACGATGCG
Organism: Silanimonas sp.; assembly: GCF_027531545.1. Classification (GTDB taxonomy): domain Bacteria; phylum Pseudomonadota; class Gammaproteobacteria; order Xanthomonadales; family Xanthomonadaceae; genus Silanimonas. The sequence continues at coordinate 335,120 of NZ_JAPZSC010000016.1, forward strand.
ACCGGCGTCCATCACCGCCACACGCGTCGACATGGTCATCGCCTCCTCCTGGTCGTGGGTGACCATGACGAAGGTGGTGCCGGTGCGCTCCTGGATGTTCACCAGCTCGAACTGGGTGTGCTCGCGCAGCTTCTTGTCCAGCGCGCCGAGCGGTTCGTCGAGCAGAAGCAGCTTGGGCTCCTTCGCGAGCGCCCGGGCGAGCGCGACGCGCTGCCGCTGGCCGCCGGAGAGCTGGTCCGGCTTGCGACGCCCGAGCTGGCCCATCTTCACGAGGTCGAGCATCGCCGCGACACGGTCGCCGATCTCGCTGGCCGGGCGTTTGTCCTGCTTCAGGCCGAAGGCGATGTTCTGCTCGACGGTCATGTGCGGGAACAGCGCGTAGCTCTGGAACATCATGTTCACCGGCCGCTCGTAGGGCGGCACGTGCGTCATGTCGGTGCCGTCGATCAGCACGCGGCCTTTGTCCGGCACCTCGAAGCCGCCGAGGATTCGCAGCAGCGTCGACTTGCCGCAGCCCGAGCCGCCCAGCAGGGCGAAGAACTCGCCGCGGAAGATGTCGAGCGAGACATCGTCCACGGCATAGGTCTTGCCGAAGGTCTTGGTGACACCCTCGATGCGGAGGATCGGCTCCGCGTTCGGGTCCTGCCAGGGATCGACCTGGGCCTGCCGGCGCGCGGGCGTGCTCATGGGTTCAATTGCCGCTCTTGATGGTCGTCCAAGCGCGCTGCCGGGCGTCGTTCTCTTCGAGCGGCAGCTTGCGCGTGTCGACGAGCTTGCCGATCATGTCCTCCGGCGGGTACACGGCCGGATCATTGCGGAGGTCCTCGCTCACCAGCGCCTTGGCCGGTGCGTTCGCCGAGGCATAGCCGACGAACTCCGTGACCGGCGCGATGACGTCGGGCTTGAGCATGAAGTCGATGAACGCGTGCGCTTCGGCCTTGTTCGGCGCATCGGCCGGGATGGCCATCACGTCGAACCAGCGGATCGCGCCTTCCTTGGGGATCACGTAGGCGATCTCGACGCCGGTGCCGGCCTCCTCGGCGCGGGCGCGGGCCTGCAGCACGTCGCCGTTGTAGCCGAGGGCCACGCAGATCTCGCCGTCGGCGAGGTCGTTGATGTAGCGGCTGGAGTTGAAATAGCGGATGTTCTCGCGGATCGGTGCGAAGGTCTGCTGCACCAGCTCGACTTCGCCGTTGCCCATGCCGTTCGGGTCGCGGCCGTGGAAGAAGAGCGCGGCGGAGAAGGCTTCCTGCTGGTCGTCGAGGATGGCGATGCCGCAGCTCGCGAGCTTTCCACTGATGGCCGGATCGAAGATCGCCGACCAGCTGTCCAGCACGAAGTCCGGCCCCATGATTTCGGCGACCTTCTTGGTGTTGTAGCCGATCGCCGTGGTGCCCCACATGTACGGAACGATGTGCGTGCCGTCCGGGTCGGCGGCGGCCAAGCCGGCGGCCAGCGCCGGATCGACGTTGGCGAGGTTCGGCAGCGCGGCTTTGTCGAGCGCGGCGTAGAGGTTGTTGGCGATGTGCTGCTGGGCGAACGGCGCCGAGGGGAAGATCACGTCGTAGCCGCTCTGCCCGGCGACAAGCTTCGCGTCGAGCGTCTCGTTGTCGGCATAGACGTCGTAGACCACTTCGATGCCGGTCTCGCGGGTGAAGCGCTCCAACGTCTCCGGGGTGATGTAGTCCGACCAGTTGTAGACGTTCACTTGGCGCTTGCCGTTGCCGTCCGGCTTGGCCGCGTCGTCGGCGGGCGCGTCAGCTTGCCCCCCGCAGGCGGCGAGCAGCACGGCGGCGGCGAGGGCGGTCAGGGTCAGACGCATTTGGAACTCCTTGAAAAGCGAAGGCCGCATGGTCGATGCGGCCTGTAGAGGTGTCAACGCAGACGGGCGAGGCGGCTCGCGCCGCCTTCACCCATCGCGGGTTCAGAGCGCGTCCCAGCCCGGACGGGGCTTGAAGCGGTCGCCGTGCTTGGCGGCTAGGGCCTCCAGCGTGGCCTTCAGCTTGGTCGGGCCGGCGGCCCGGGCGTGGGCGATGGGGCCGCCCCGGAACGGTGCGAAGCCGGTGCCGAAGATGACGCCGGCATCCAGCAGGTCGGCGTCGGCCACCGTGCCGTCGGCGAGGCAACTCACGGCTTCGTTGACCAGCGGCAGGATCAGGCGGTCTTCGAGGTCTTCCGGTGCCTTGTAGTCGGCCGGCACGGCGGGCTTCACGGCCTTGCCGTTCTCCCACTTGTACAGGCCCTGGCCGTCCTTCTTGCCGCGCTTGCCGTCTTCGACCGTCAGGCCCTCGGGCAGCGGCTGGCCGTGGAAAGCGGCCATGATCTTGCCCACGCTTGCGGCCACGTCGAGGCCCACGGTGTCGACCAGTTCGATGGGGCCCATCGGCATGCCGAACTTCAGCGCGGCCTTGTCGATCACGGCACCCGGCACGCCTTCCTTGAACAGCAGGATGGCTTCCTGCATGTACGGGGCAAGGATGCGGTTGACGAGGAAGCCCGGCGTGCCCGCGACCGGCACCGGCAGCTTGTCGATGGCCTTGCAGAAGGCCGCCAAGCGACGGGTGGTCTCGGCATCGAGGCCGTCGTGCTGGACGATTTCCACCAGCGGCATCATCGCCACCGGGTTGAAGAAGTGCAGGCCGGCGAAGCGTGCGGCGTCGGTGCGGCCCTCGCGCAGGATTTCCAGCGCGATGGAGCTGGTATTGGTGGCGAGGATGGCGCCGGGCTTCAGGGTTTCCTCGGCCTTCTTGAACAGCGCGTGCTTGGCCTCGGCGTTCTCGAAGATGGCCTCGATCACGAGATCGGCCTTGGCCACGCCGGCGCCGTCGACATCCGCCTGCAAGCGAGCGCGGGTCTCGGCGCGCTTGGCCTCGTCCTTGATCTTCTTCGCGTAGAACTCGTCGGCGCGCTTCAGGGCCGGCTCGATGAACTTCATCTCGCGGTCCTGGAGCGTGACCGTGAAGCCCCGGAAGGCCGCCCAGGCCGCGATGTCGCTACCCATCACGCCTGCACCCACCACGTGCACGTGCTGGATGCCGTGGTCCTTGCCGCCGAGGCCCTTCAGGCGCTCCATCAGCAGGAAGACGCAGACGAGGTTCATCGCCGTCGGACCGGTGGCGAGCTTCGAGACGGCCTTGGCTTCGGCCATCAGCGCCTTGCCGACGTTCGCCACGCCGTTGCGGCGCCAGGCCTCGATCATCGCGAACGGGGCGGGGTAGTGCTCCTTGCGGGCCTTCCGCGCCACCTGCTTGACCATCATGTTGGCCAGCACCTGGCGCGCCGGCCAAGTGTTGGTGGCCCAGGCCGTGAAGCGCTGCTTGAACGGGCGCTGCGCGCCCTTCTTCGCCAGCTCGATGGCGGCGTCTTCCAGCAGCGGGCCTTCGACGACCTTGTCGACGAGGCCGATGGCGCGGGCCTGCGAGGCGCGCAGGCCGCGGCCGGTGAGCATCAGGTCCATGGCCGCTGGCGCACCAAGGAGCTTCGGAGCGCGCACGCTGCCGCCCCATCCCGGGTAGATGCCCAGCTTCACTTCCGGCAGGCCAATGCGGGTGTTGTCCGCGCTGCTGGCCACGCGGTAGCGGCAGGCCAGCGAGAGCTCGGTGCCGCCACCCATGCAGTGGCCGTGGATGGCCGCCACCGTGGGGAAGGGCAGCTTGCTGATGCGGTCGAAGAGCAGCTGGCCGGAGCGGATCCAGTCGAAGGTCTCGCCGCGGGCGTGGATCGCCTCGAAGCCCTTGATGTCGGCGCCGGGGATGAAGCCGGCCTTCTTGCCGGAGATGAACACCACGCCCTTCGGCTTTTCGATGGCAAGGCGCTCGACCAGTGCGGCGAGTTCATCGAGCACGCCGCGGGAGAGGGCGTTGACGTTCTGGTCGGCGCGGTCGAGGGTGAGCACGACGATGCCGTCCGCACGCACCTGGGTGCGCCAATGCTGCAGGCGAAGACCTTCGAACATGGGGAGTCCGTACGGAAGAGTAGGGTGATGGACCGGTATCATCCGGGCTGCACTTTCCCCCGGTCAAATCGGCCGGGAACTTTTCTTCGAAAGTCCGGTCTAGGTCCGCGTTCCATCCGCGGCCGATCCCGGCGCCAAGCAGCCAGGAGCGGGCCCGGGATGGGCGACGACCCCAACGACCTCCAACTCGTGCAACGTGTCCAAGCCGGTGACCGCTCTGCCTTCGACCTGCTCGTCCGCAAGTACCAGTACCGCATCGCGGCCCTGGTCCGGCGCTACATCCGCGACGAGGCCGAGGCCGAGGACGTGGTGCAGGAGGCGTTCATCCGCGCTTGGCGCGCCCTGCCGCAGTTCCGCGGCGAGGCCCAGTTCTACACCTGGCTCTACCGGATCGCCGTGAACACCGCCAAGAACCATCTCGTCAGCTTGGGCCGCCGCCCGGCCACCGATGACATCGACGATGAGGAGCTGACCGCCGTCCGCGAGGCCGAGCGTCTGCACGACGTCGCCACGCCCGAGCATGAGGCCCTTCGTAACGAGATGGAGGCCCTGGTGCTGGCGGCGGTGGACGGCCTTGCCCCTGAGTTGCGCGAGGCACTGACCCTGCGCGAGGTCGAGGGCCTGAGCTACGAGGAGATCGCCGAGCGGATGCAGTGCCCCATCGGAACGGTGCGTTCGCGCATCTTCCGCGCCCGCGATGCGATCGACGCCCGACTGAAGCCGCTGTTGAACCCATGAGTACGCCGATGTCCCCGAACGCCCCCGCTGGCCCCAATGACTTCCGCGAACAGTTGAGCGCCTGGCGCGACGGTGCGCTTCCGGAGGAAGCCTCGCGTTTCGTGCTGAAGCGCGTGCTCCGCGACGACGCGCTGCGTGCCGAAGTCGGCCGCTGGCAGGTGATCGGCGATGCGCTGCGACGCCAGCCTCACCAGCGTCCCTCGGGGGATCTGCCGGCTCGCGTGGCCGCGGCGATCGCGGCGGACGAGGCGCGAGGGGCTGCCCACGCGCCCGCGATCCCGGGCGTCGTCCCCGTGCGTTCGGGTTCGCTGCGCTGGCTGGCGACGGCCGCGGCGCTGGGCTTGGTGGCTGTCCTGATGTGGCCGTCCGATCCGGTACCGCTGGCGCGCGACGCCGAGCCCCTCATTGCAGAAGCGCCCGTTCCCTCGGTCGCGACCGTGCTTGCGGCACGGCCAAGCCCCCCGTTGCCCATGCCGCCGCGGCGCGCGGAAGCGAACCCCTCGGCCTCGCTCGTGGCCGCCGTTCCGCCGTTGGTGCGTGCACCGCAGCCCACACCCGAACAACTGGCGCCGCTGCCTGCCGTCGATGCGCCGAGCCGTCCCTGGCCGCGCAGCGCGTCGGAACAGGACGTCTACACCGTCGACTACGGCGTGCCGGCGGCTGCGCCGCCTCGGCAGTGACCCCAGCTTCCCCGAGCGCCGGGGAGTCGATCCGCCGTCGCGCCGTCGTCGTCTCTGCCGAGGACAGGCGGCTCGCGCTGCGCTGGACGGAATCCCAATGCCGCGGCTGCGTCGGTTGTGGCGGCCGTTGCGGCCTGTTCGCCGCTGACGATGCCGGCGTGGTCCGCCTCGAGCACGACGCCACGGCGCTGCAGCCGGGCGACGCCGTCGATGTGGAGGTTTCCGCGCCCCGACTTCGCCATGCCGCCATGCGGGCCTATGGCTTGGCGCTCGTCGCCCTGATCGCCGGTGCCGTCATCGGCCATGCCGTCGGTGCCCGGTGGGGCGCTGCGAATGCCGGCGCACTCGTCGGGCTGCTGCTGGGAACTTTCCTTGCGGGCGTGTTGACCAAGCGCCTCGATGCCTCGCCGCCGCTGCGTGTGCGGCCTTGCCCCGAATGCCCTTCCGAACTCGAGTCCGACCCCAAGGAGCTCCCACGATGATGACCCCGGTCCGTCTGCTTCCCCTCGTCCACGTGCTGGCCGCCGCGCTGCTGGCGCCGGCCGCCGTCGACGCGCAGACCGCCACGCCCGCGGCCCCGGCCGCGGCGTCCGCACCGCTCGTCCAGCTGCCCGACTTCACCCGCTTGGTCGAGCAGGTATCCCCGGCCGTGGTCAACATCGAAGCGACGAGCACGCCGGGCGCGGGTGCCAAGGCGCAGGGCATGCCCGAAGGCGAGGAGATCCCCGAGATCTTCCGCCGCTTCATTGGTCCCGGCATGCCCCAGCCACAGCCGCGCGGCGGCGTCTCGCAGGGCACCGGCTTCGTCACCAGCGCCGACGGCTACATCATCACCAACCACCACGTCATCGACGGCGCCGACAAGGTGATCGTGCGCTTCAACGATCGGCGCGAGCTCGAGGCGAAGATCGTCGGCTCCGACGCGCTGTCCGACATCGCCGTGCTGAAGGTCGAGGCCACTGGCCTGACGGCCGTGCGCATCGGCGACGCGCGCAGCCTCAAGCCGGGGCAATGGGTCGTGGCGATCGGCTCGCCCTTCGGCTTCGACTACTCGGTGACGGCCGGCATCGTCTCCGGCGTGAACCGCCGAAGCCTCGACCCGGGCCAGCAGTACGTGCCCTTCATCCAGACCGACGTCGCCATCAACCGCGGCAACTCCGGTGGCCCGCTGCTCAACGTGCGGGGCGAGGTGGTGGGCGTGAACTCGCAGATCTTCAGCAACACCGGCGGCTTCATCGGCGTGAGCTTCGCGATCCCGGTGGACGTAGCCATGAACACGGCGCGCCAGTTGCGCGAGAACGGCACCGTGCGCCGCGGCGTGCTCGGCGTGCAGATCGGCCAGCTCACCCGCGAGCGCGCGCAGGAGCTCGGCTTGCCGCGCCCGGTGGGGGCTTTCGTGAACAGCGTCAACACCGGCAGCGCGGCCGACAAGGCGGGCATCCGTCCGGGCGACGTCATCACCGCCTTCAACGGCCGCGAGATCCTCACCGCCTCCGACCTGCCGCCCCAGGTGGGCCTGCTGCCCCCCGGCAGCCGCGCCACGGTGACGGTGCTGCGGGATGGCGGTCGACGTGACCTGGTCGTGTCGCTCGACGCCCTCGATGGCGCCACCGCGGGCGCGCCGGCGGCCCCGGTCGCCCCGGCCGCCGCCCCGGCCAACGCGCTGGGCCTGGCGACGGAGGCGGTGGATGCCGCCACCCGCCAGCGTTTGGGCCTGCAGGCTGGCGAGGGCGTGCGGATCAGCCGCGTGGGGTCGGCCCTGGCCCGCCAGGCCGGCCTGAATCCCGGCGACGTGGTCCTGGCCGTCAACGGCCGCGATGTGGGCACGGCGGCGGCCTTCGAGGCCGAGCTGGGCAAGGTGAAGGCGGGCAGCACGCTGCGTCTGCTGGTGCGCAACGCCAGCAGCACCGGTTTCGTCGAGCTGCCCATGCCCTGAAGACCGCCCCGGGCAGGCCCGTGTGCGACAATCGCGGGCTTGCCCGAACGGGCACCGTCTTCCCGGCACCGACCCCATGCAGCACATCCGCAACTTCTCGATCATCGCCCACGTCGACCACGGCAAGTCGACGCTCGCCGACCGCATCATCCAGCTCTGCGGCGGCCTCGAGGATCGCGAGATGGAGGCGCAGGTGCTCGACTCGAACCCCATCGAGCGCGAGCGCGGCATCACCATCAAGGCCCAGTCCGTCTCGCTGCCCTACACGGCGAAGAACGGCCAGACTTACCAGCTGAACTTCATCGACACGCCCGGCCACGTCGATTTCAGCTACGAGGTCTCGCGTTCGCTGGCCGCCTGCGAGGGCGCGCTGCTCGTCGTCGACGCCGCGCAGGGCGTCGAGGCGCAGTCGGTGGCGAACTGCTACACCGCCGTCGAGCAGGGGCTCGAAGTGGTGCCGGTGCTCAACAAGATCGACCTGCCGACGGCCGACACCGAGCGCGCGAAGCGCGAGATCGAAGCGGTGATCGGCATCGACGCCGAGGACGCGGTGGCCATCTCGGCCAAGACCGGCCTCAACGTGCGCGACGTGCTGGAGGCCATCGTGGCCCGCATCCCGCCGCCGAAGGTCGGTGACACCGACAAGCTGCAAGCCCTGATCATCGACTCCTGGTTCGACAACTACCTCGGCGTGGTCTCGCTGGTGCGCGTCATGCAGGGCGAGATCCGCAAGGGCGACAAGATCCAGGTGATGTCGACGGGCCGCGTGCACGAGATCGACAGCGTCGGCGTGTTCACGCCGAAGCGGAAGATCAAGGACGCGCTGCTCCCGGGCGAGGTGGGCTTCCTCACCGCCTCGATCAAGGACGTGCACGGCGCGCCGGTCGGCGACACGCTCACCTCGGCGCGCGATCCGGCGACCTCGCCGCTGCCGGGCTTCCAGAAGATGCAGCCGCGCGTGTTCGCCGGCCTGTTCCCGACCGCTGCCGACGACTACCCGGCGCTGCGCGAGGCACTCGAGAAGCTGCGCCTCAACGATGCCGCCCTGCAGTTCGAGCCGGAAAGTTCGGAAGCCATGGGCTTCGGTTTCCGCTGCGGCTTCCTGGGCATGCTGCACATGGAGATCGTGCAGGAGCGCCTCGAGCGCGAGTACGACCTCGATCTCGTCACCACCGCTCCCACCGTCGTTTACGAACTGGTGCAGACGGACGGCGAGGTGATGAAGCTGGACAATCCGGCGCGCCTGCCGGCGGTGAACAAGATCCAGGAAATCCGCGAGCCGATCATTCGCGCCAACATCCTCACGCCCGAGGAATACATCGGCAACATCATCAAGCTCTGCGAGGAGAAGCGCGGCAGCCAGATCGGCATCACCTACCTCGGCAGCCAGGTGCAGATCGCCTACGAGCTTCCGATGGCCGAGGTGGTGCTCGACTTCTTCGACCGCCTGAAGTCGGTGTCGCGCGGCTATGCCTCGCTCGACTACCACTTTCTGCGCTTCGAGGCCGGCCCGTTCGTGCGCGTCGACGTTCTGATCAACGGCGACAAGGTTGATGCCATGTCGATGATCCTTCACCGGGCCCACGCCGATCGCCGCGGCCGCGACCTCTGCGAGCGCATGCGCGAGCTGATCCCGCGGCAGATGTTCGACGTCGCCATCCAGGCCGCCGTCGGTTCGCAGATCATCGCCCGCTCGACGGTCAAGGCGATGCGCAAGAACGTGCTGGCGAAGTGCTACGGCGGCGACGCCACGCGCAAGAAGAAGCTCCTCGAGAAGCAGAAAGAGGGCAAGAAGCGCATGAAGCAGTTCGGCAAGGTGGAAATCCCGCAGGAGGCCTTCCTCGCGGTGCTCTCGGTCGACAACAACTCCAAATAAGGACGCCGCGTGAAGCTCGATTTCGCCCTGATCCTCACCGCCCTGACGCTGCTCTGCGGTGCGTTCTGGCTGGTGGACAAGCTGGTGCTTGCCAAGCGCCGCGGTCCCGACGGCAAGCCGAACGAAACGGTCGATTTCTTCGCTTCGCTGTTTCCGGTGCTGGCGATCGTCCTCTGCCTGCGGAGCTTCGTGTACGAGCCCTTCCGCATCCCGTCCTCGTCGATGATGCCGACGCTGCTGATCGGCGACTTCATCCTCGTCAACAAGTTCGCCTACGGCGTGCGGCTGCCGGTGACCAACACCGTGCTGTTCGACACCGGTGCGCCCGAGCGCGGTGACGTGGTGGTGTTCCGCTACCCGGGCCGCAACCCGCCCGTGGCCAGCGACCCGCCGGTCGGTACCGACTACATCAAGCGCGTGATCGGCCTGCCCGGCGACGTCATCGGCGTGCGCCAGAACCGCCTGACGGTGAACGGCGCGCCGATCGCCTATGGCGAGGAAGCGATCTACGTGGGGAGCGGTGCCACCGCGGCTATCGAGATGACCGGCGCCACCCGCGTCAGCGAGGCCCTGGCCCCGGGCAAGGAGCACGCCATCCTCGACAAGTGGCCGCGCCAGATGGCCTTCGGTGACGGCGAGTACGTGGTGCCCGAAGGGCACTACTTCGTCCTCGGCGACAACCGCGTGGCCTCCGACGACGGCCGCTTCTGGGGCTTCGTTCCAGCGGCCAACCTGGCCGGCCGCGCCGACGTCATCTGGCTGAACTGCTCGAACTGGGCTTGCATGGACAGCTTCGATTGGCGTCGAATGGGCGAAGTCATCCGCTAAACCCCCGGGGTCGCCCATGCACCATCGTCAGCGCGGCATCAGCTTCATCGGCTTCATTCTCGTCCTCGCCGTGGTCGGGTTCTTCCTGTTCCTCGGCATGAAGATCGGCCCGACGTACATCGAGTACTACTCGATCCGCAACGCGGTCAATAAGGTTGCTGCCGAAGCGCAGGGTGCCGACATCAACACGATCAGCCGGTCCATGGACCGGCAGATGACCATCGATTACGCCGCCTCCTACAAGCCGGAATTCGTGCGCGTGGTCCGTGAGGGCGACCAGCTCAACCTCGTGCTGAACTACGAGATCCGCAAGCCGCTGATCTACAACATCGATTTCGTCGCCAAGTTCCAGCACTCGGCGCCGATCCGCCAGCCTTGACGGGCGCCGCGTGAAGGCCGGCTTCGGGCATCACTTCGCCGACCCCGGCCGGCTCGACACGGCGCTGCGCCACCGCAGCGCCGGGGCGCCGCATAACGAGCGGCTGGAATTCCTCGGCGACGCTGTATTGGCCCTGCTGATCGCGGAAGCCCTGCACGAGCGCTGGCCGCAGGCCGACGAAGGCGCCCTGACCCGGGCTCGTTCGGTCTTGGTGCGGGAATCCAACCTCGCCGGTATCGCGCGCGGCCTTGGGCTTGGCGACCGGCTGCAGCTCGGCCCCGGTGAGATGAAGTCCGGCGGCAAGCACCGCGATTCCATCCTCGCCGATGCCCTCGAGGCGGTGGTCGGGGCGATCTATCTCGATGGCGGGCTCGAGGCCTGCCGCGCCGTCGCGCTGCCCTGGTTCGAGGCGGGTCTCGCGGCCATGCCCACCGGCAAGGTCGACAAGGACCCGAAGACCCGTCTGCAGGAATGGCTTCAGGCGCGCCAGTGGGCGCGGCCGGAGTACGAACTCGTGGAGGCCCGCGGGCCCGACCATTCGCGGCATTTCCGCGTCCGTGCCCGGGCCGGCGAGCCCCTGCTCGAGGTGGACGGCGAGGGCACGTCGCTTCGCAATGCCGAACAGGCGTCCGCTGAAGCCCTGCTGGCCGCCCTGGAGCGCGATCATCCGAAGGGCCGCGGCGCCGCTACACTGCCGGCATGAGCGACACCCTTGATTCCGACACCCCGCACCGCGCCGGCACCATCGCCGTGCTCGGCCGCCCCAACGTGGGCAAGTCCACCCTCGTGAATGCCCTGGTCGGCGCCAAGGTGAGCATCGTCTCGCCGAAGCCGCAGACCACGCGCCATCGCCTGCTCGGCATCGCCACCTTCCAGGATGGCCAGATCGCGCTGGTGGACACGCCCGGCCTGCATCGCGACCAGAGCGGGCGCGCGATGAACCGCTACATGAACCGGGCCGCCCGCGGCGCCGTCGAGGATGTCGATGGCGCCGCCCTGGTCGTCGAGGCCGGGCGCTGGACCGACGAGGACACCCTGGCCTACAAGGTGCTGCGCGACGCCGGTGTGCCGGTGGTGCTGGTCATCAACAAGGTCGACAAGCTCGTCGAGAAGGGAGCGCTGCTGCCCTTCATCGCCGAAGTCACCAAGGACCGCGAGTTCGCCGCGGTGCACCCGATCGCCGCGCGCAAACAGGATGGCCTGCGCCCGCTGGTGAAGAGCCTGATCTCGGTGCTGCCGGAATCGCCGCCGCTGTTCGCCGAGGACGAGATCACCGACCGCAGCGAGCGCTTCCTCGCCGCCGAGCTGGTGCGCGAGCAGCTGATGCGCAAGCTCGGGCAGGAAGTGCCCTACTCGACGACGGTCGAGATCGAGAAGTTCGAGGAAGAGGGCGAGAAGCTCCGCATCGCCGCCATCATCTGGGTCGAGCGCGACGGCCAGAAGGCCATCGTGATCGGGCAGGGCGGCGAGATGCTGAAGACCATCGGCAGCGCCGCGCGCATCTCGATGGAGAAGCTCTTCGGCCGTCGCGTCTTCCTGCAGACCTGGGTGCGCGTGCGCGAGGGCTGGTCGGACGACGAATCCGCGCTGCGCCAGTTCGGCTACGGCGAGTAACGTCCCGCCGTGCGCGTCGGCGGTGAACGCGCCTTCGTGCTGCATGCGCGGCCTTGGCGCGAGACCAGCCTGCTGGTCGAACTGCTGAGCGAGCACCACGGCCGCATCGGCGTGGTCGCGCGCGGCGTGCAAGGGGCGAAGCAGCAGGCGCGTCGCGCCGCCTTGCAGCCGTGGCAATCCATCGAATTCGACGCCGCCCAACGCGGCGAGCTGTGGACCCTGGCGCGCTGGGAGGCCGTGGATGCCGCGCCGCGGCATGCCGGCGACGCGGCGCTGGCGGGCTTCTACGTGCACGAGCTCCTGCTGCGCTTGTTGCCGCGCCAGGACGCCGTTCCCGAGGTGTTCGTGCGCTACGCGGCCTTGCGCGGGGAACTGGCGCAGGTGACGCCGCCGACTGGCGCGCAGCCTCTGGCCTGGACCCTCCGCCGCTTCGAGCGCGACCTGCTGGACGCCCTCGGCCTCGGGCTGCCCTGGGGAGAGACCGCCGAAGGCGACGCGCTTGATCCGGCGGCGCGTTACCGCATCGATCCCGAGCATGGCGCCTGGCGGGATCGCAGCCATGCATCGGACAGCCTGCGCGGCAGCGCGCTTCTGGCGCTCGCGGAGGACCGCTGCCCACCGGCCGAAGAGCTGGGCGAGTTGCGTCGCGGGCTGCGCGCCATCCTGGCGCATCACCTCGGCGGCAAGCCGCTGAAGGCGTGGAGCCTGATGGCCGAGGTCGCGCGGGTGGGGCGCTCAGCCCCCGGGGCTGGCGAGCGCCTCGTCGATCCGTCGGAGTAGTCGCGTCGCGGCCTCGCCGTCGGCCGGTTCCGCATGGAGCGCTTCGACCGCGCCGGCGAGGGCGGTGGCGCCGACGAAGCCGCAGCCTGCGCGCATCTGATGCAGGACGGCGCGAAGCCCGGCGCTGTCGCCGTCGGCAAGCGCGGCAACCACCCGTTCGCGCTGGCGGGGCAATTCCTCGATGAACAGGGCGCGCATCCGTCGCAACGCGGCATCCGAGCCGCCCAGCGCCGAGAGCGCCTGCGCATCGTCCCAGGCCGGGGTGGACGCTCCGAGCCAGGGCGCCAGCGCCTGCCGCAACGCGGCCTCCGACAGCGGCTTGCCCAAGGCCTCGACGAACCCGCTGGCCATCAGGCGTCGACGTCGCTCGGCATCGAGTTCGGCAGTGAGTGCCACCGCCGGCGTGCGGTTGGCGAGGGCGCGCTGCCGGGCCAACCAGCCGTCGCCCTGGCCGTCCGGCAGCGAAACATCGAGCAGCAGGAGCGCATAGTCGTTGTCGGCGCAGAGCGCGCCGGCGTCCGCCAGGGTTCGGGCGGTGTCGACCATGCCGAACGGCGCCAGACTGCTGCGGGCGAATTCGCGACTGGCGGGGTCATCCTCGACCACCAGGAAGCGTAGGCTCACGGGTCCCTCCTCGATGCGTTCCTCAAGCAGGATGCCGGCCCTCGCGGCGACCCACTATAGGAAAGTTCTGACGCGGCTCGCCTCGGTGGCGGCGCTTGGGTCGGCGTTCATGCTCGCGGCGCCCGCGATTGGCGCCAGGGAGCTGCGCGTCGCCATCGAGCGCGTGGACGCCGGCGCGGCCCGCGCCGAGGCGGTGGCGATGAGGCTCCGCACGGGAGCCGCTGGCGCCGAGCCCGTCGGGCTGACGGTTGAAGCGGGCCTCGTGGCGCTCCCGGCCGTCGCCCTGAGCCTGGACCGCGTGGCGTGGACCTGCGAACGCGTGCTGACCTTGGAACCGCTGGCCTGCGAAGGGCCCCTGCAGGTCGGTGGCCGCGCGGCCGGACGGCTGGCCGTCGATCTTTCCGAGGCGCGCACCCAGGCGCATTGGTCGCAGGGGCGGCGGTCGATTCGCCTCGACAAGGATCTCGCCTCGCCATGGCGGGTGGCGGCCCAGCGCATCCCGTTGGCTTGGCTGGAGGATTTCGCGAAGCAGCTCTGGGCCGATGGCCGCCTCGGCGCGGGTACCGTGTCGGGCCGCTTGACGGTTCCTGCCGGGACGCCCGAGACTCGCGTCGATGCCGACCTGCGGCTTGAAGGCCTCGCGTTCGATACGCCGGACGGCCTGCTGGCGGGTGCTGGCCTGGCCGTCCCCCTGACACTGCGCTACGTGGCGACGCCCGCGTCGGCGTCCGGCCCGGAACGAACCCGCCTCACGCTGCGCGGGGCCTTGAAGGCCGGCGAGCTGCTGGTGAGCCCGATCTACCTCGCCGTTCCGGCTGCTGGAGTGGGCCTTGAGCTGGATGCCGAGTCCGCGGCGGACGGCGGCTGGCGGCTCTCGCATTGGCAATGGGAGGACGCCGCCGCGCTGAAGGCGATGGGCGATGCGTCGTTGGATGCCGACGGCAACGTGACGGCGCTCGCGGCGCGCTGGCGATCGCCGGACTTGGCCGCGCTGCGCAGCGGCTACCTCGACGGCGTGCTGGCGCCGGCCGGTTTCGGCGAACTCCAGCTGGCCGGGCAGGGGAGCGGCGCGTTCGGTTTCGATGCCGAAGGGCTCTCGGCCCTTGATGTCGATCTCCGCGAAGCGATCGCGATCGATCCGAAGGGCCGCTTCTCGCTCGCCGGCCTCGATGGCGGCGTTCGCTGGTCGCGCGATGCTGCGGTGGCGAACAGCCGCTTCGCGTGGCGCGCGGCCGCGCTGTACGGCATCGGTATCGAGGCGGGCCAGCTCGACTTCCGCAGCAGCGAAGGCCAGCTCGCGCTCGCGGCGCCGCTGCGCACTGGGATGCTCGGCGGGCACCTGCGGCTCGACCGGCTGGTGTGGCGGCCGGCGCGCGGCGAGGCACCGCTGCGGATCGAGATGGGCTTGGCGCTCGAAGCGCTCGACCTGGGCAGCCTGTCGCAGCGCCTCGGCTGGCCGGATTTCGAAGGCACCATCGGCGGCACGCTGCCGAATGCGCTCTACGAGCGGAACCGCGTGAGTTTCGAAGGCGGGCTGGCGATGCAGCTGTTCGGTGGCGAAGTGCGCATCGACGATCTCGCGCTGGAACGACCGTTCGGCGTGGCGCCCTCGCTGGCGGCCAACGTCCGCTTGCAGGACATCGATCTCGCACCCCTGACCGGCGCCTTCGGTTTCGGCGAGATCACCGGTCGCCTCGATGGGCGCATCCGCGATTTGCGCCTCGTCGACTGGACGCCCGTGGCCTTCGACGCGCGGCTGCTCACCGACCGGAACTGGGACGGCTCGCGTCGCATCAGCCAGCGCGCCGTGCAGGACATCTCCGACCTCGGCGGTTCCGGGCTGGTCGCCGGGCTGCAGGCCCGGTTGCTGCGGACCTTCGATGACTTCGGATACGACCGCATCGGCATCGGCTGCGTGCTGAAGGACAACCGCTGCGCCATGACCGGCCTCAAGAAGCGCGGCGACGGCTACGTGATCATCGACGGGCGCGGCCTGCCGCGGATCGAGGTGGTCGGCTTCCGGCGTAGCGTCGATTGGCCGACGCTGGTCTCGCGGCTGAAGGACGCCACCGAAGGCGACACGTTGCGCATCGAGTAACCGCAGGGGCGATGGCACCGTGATCGTCCCTGCCTGAACGCCGGGCCACGGTGGCGGTGTGTCCGCTTGCGCGCGGCGCGTACGGCGGCGTTAGCATCGAAGTCACTCCGCCATCGAGGTGATCGCCATGCGCCAGCCCCTGCTGAAGCTCTCCGCCCTGCTGCTGCCCGTCGTGCTGCTGGCGTCCTGCGTGACGATCAACGTGTACTTCCCGGCTGCCGAGGCCCAGAAGGCCGCGGAGGAATTCGTCGAAGACGTGATCGGCGATGCGCCCGCGGACAGCGGCGGTTCGGCCCGCGTCGACCAGGGCGAGGCGGGACGGTTCATCGCCGCCACCTTGCGAGGCCGCGAGGCTTTGCCGGGCCGCGTTTTCTCGCACACCGAAACGCGCTTCGACCCGGTCGGTTTCTTCATTGGCAGCGCGATGGCGCAGGAGAACGTCGACATCCGCATCCGCACGCCGGCCATCCAGGCCATCCAGACGCGGATGGCCGAGCGCTTCCAGGGCACGCTGGCGCCGCTGTTCGACGCCGGGGCGATGGGCTTCGGCAACGACGGCCTCGTGGTGCTGCGTGACCCGGCCAAGGTGCCGCTGGCGCAGCGCACGGCCGCGAACCAGGCCGTCGCCGAGGAGAACCGCGACCGCAACGCCGTCTATCGCGAGATCGCCGTGGCCAACGGGCATCCGGAGTGGGAGACGCAGATCCGCCAGACCTTCGCCAAGGAGTGGGTGGCGCAGGCCCGTGCCGGCTGGTGGTACCAGGACAGCGCCGGGGCCTGGAAGCAGAAGTAAGCCCGGGCGTGCGAAAATCGCGCCCCGTTCTTCCCGAGCTTTCCCGTGGCGCGACAGCGGCAACGACTGGACCCTGATTTCGAGATCGCCATCGACGGCCTGACCCATGACGGTCGGGGCGTCGGCCGCCGCGATGGCAAGGCGGTGTTCGTGGCTGGCGCGCTTCCCGGTGAGCGCGTGCGGGCGAAGCAGACGGCGAAGAACCGCCATTTCGACGAGGCAGCGGCGTTCGAGGTGCTCGAGGCCTCGGCCGATCGCGTGGCGCCGCGCTGCGCCCATTTCGGCACCTGCGGCGGCTGCGCGCTGCAGCACCTCGACGAGGCACGGCAGATCGAGGCCAAGAACCGCGTGCTCACCGAGAACATGGCGCGCATCGGCCACGTCGAGCCGCGCGAGTGGTTCACGCCGATCCGCGATGCCCAATGGGGCTACCGCCGCAAAGGGCGCTTCTCGGTGCGCTGGGTCGAGAAGAAGGCCAAGGCGCTGGTGGGCTTCCGCGAGCAGGACCCGCGCTTCGTCGCCGACCTGACCGAATGCCACACGGTGATCCCGGCCGTTGGCCAGCGCATCCCGGCGCTGTCGGCGCTGGTCGAGTCGCTTGAGGGTCGTCGCACGATCCCGCAGATCGAGTTCATCGCCGGAGACGGCGCGCTGGACGGCGGTGCGCCGCGCGAGAGCGGCGTGCTGGCGCTGGTGTTCCGCCATCTGGAGCCGCTGTCGGCAGGCGACCTGGAAAAACTGACGGACTTCGCCAAGCGCGAGGCGGTCGCGGTGTTCCTGCAGCCGGGCGGCATCGATACGGTCGCGCCGCTGTGGCCCGAGCACCTCGACCTGCACTTCGACCTCAGCGCCGACGACGTGGGCGCCGACGAGGGAGTGCGCCTGCAGTTCCGGCCGCTCGACTTCATCCAGGTCAATGCCGGCTTGAACCGGAAGATGATCGCGCGGGCCATCGACCTGCTGCAGCTCAAGCCCGGCGAGCGCGTGCTCGACCTGTTCTGCGGCCTGGGCAATTTCACGCTGCCGATCGCGCGGCGCGGCTTCGACGTCGTCGGCGTCGAGGGCGATGCCGGGCTGGTGGCGCGGGCGCGGCAGAACGCCGAGGCGAATGGCCTACCGAACGCGCGCTTCTTCGCCGCCGACCTCGCCAAGGACCTCTCGGGCGAGCCGTGGATGCGCGATGGCTTCGACAAGCTGCTGATCGACCCGCCGCGTGCCGGTGCTGCCGAAGTGCTGGCGCAGCTGCCGCTGAAGAACATTCCGCGCATCGTCTACGTGAGCTGCCATCCGGGCTCGCTGGCGCGCGATGCCGGCTTCCTCGTCAACGAGCGCGGTTACACCCTCCTCGGCGCCGGCGTGATGGACATGTTCCCGCACACCGCGCACGTCGAGTCGATCGCCGTGTTCGAGCGCCGCTGATGGGCATCGAGATCGAACGCAAGTTCCTCGTGGTGGGCGACGCGTGGCGTTCGCAAGCCTCGCGCCGCCAGCGCATGGCCCAGGGCTACCTCAACGACGCGGCATCGCTGCAGGCCGGTGCGCAGAAGGCGTCGGTGCGCGTGCGCATCGCCGGCGAGCAGGCTGCGCTGAACCTGAAGTCGCGTGAGCTCGGGGCCTCGCGGCAGGAGTTCGAGTACGCCATCCCGCTGGCCGATGCTGAAGCCTTGCTGGCGCTCTGCGTCGGCGGCGCCATCGACAAGACGCGGCACTACGTCACCGTCGGCGCCCATTTGTGGGAAGTCGACGAGTTCCACGGCGACAACGCCGGGCTCGTCGTGGCCGAGATCGAACTGGGCGAGGTCGACGAGGCGTTCGAGAAACCGTCATGGGCGGGTGCGGAAGTCACCGAGCACGCCCGCTACTACAACCTCGCGCTGTCGGCCCGGCCGTTTGCTGCGTGGACCGACGAGGAGAAACACGCGTGCTGATCTTCGGCATCGCCGGTACGGAACTCACCGCGCAGGAACGCGACTGGCTGCAGCATCCGCAAGCGGCCGGCGTGATCCTGTTCAAGCGCAACTTCGCCTCGCGCCAGCAGGTGACCGAACTCGCCGCCGCCATCCGCGAAGCGGCACCGCGTCCGCAGCTGCTCTGCGTCGACCAGGAAGGCGGCCGCGTGCAGCGCTTCATCGAGGGCTTCACCAAGCTGCCGGCGCTGGCGCCGTTCGGCCCGCTGCATGATCGCGACCCCGGCGCCGCCCTGCGCCTCGCGCACGAACACGCCTGGCTCATGGCGAGCGAGATCCGCGCCATCGGCCTCGACCTCAGCTTCGCGCCGGTGGTGGACCTCGGCCGCGGCAACCTCGCCATCGGCGACCGCGCCTTCCACGCCGATCCGCAGGTGGTCGCCGCGTTCACCCGCGCCTATGTGCAGGGCATGCACGCCGCCGGCATGGCCGCGACGCTGAAGCACTTCCCGGGGCATGGCTCGGTGCTGGAAGACACGCATTTCGATGAAGCCATCGACCCGCGTCCGCTCGACGTGCTGGAACGCGAGGACCTGGTGCCCTTCGCGGCCGGCATCGACGCCGGCGCCGAAGCGGTGATGCTCGCCCACGTCACGTATCCGGCCATCGCGCCGGAACCCGCCGGCTACTCGCCGTTCTGGTTGAAGGACGTGCTGCGCGATCGCATGGGCTTCCGCGGCGTCGCATTCTCCGACGACATCGGCATGGCCGCGGCGGAGTCCGCTGGCGGCATCAAGGCGCGCATCGACGCGCACCTCGATGCCGGTTGCGACGTGGTACTGGTCTGCGCCCCGGCGCTGGTCGAGGACAGCCTGAAGGCCTGCGATGGCCGAGGCCCGGCCAACACGGCCGCGCTCACCGGCCTGATGGGCCGTGGCGCGCTCGGCTGGCAGGGGCTGCTCGCCGATGCCCGCCGCCCCGCCATCCAGTCCGCGCTTGGCGCGTCCCCGTTCATCGCCTGAGACCTCCGAATGACCCGCCCCCTGCTGGCCGACGCCCTGCGCGATTCGCGCGTGATCCACGACCGCGCGGCCATCGACGCCGCCATCGCCCGCGTCGCCGCCGAGCTCCGCACGGTGTACGCCGATGTCGCCGAGCCGCCGCTGTTCCTGACCGTGATGAACGGCGGGATGCTGTTCGCCACCGGCCTCGCGCTGGAGGCCGGCCTCGATTTCGAGTTCGACTACCTGCACGCCACGCGCTACCGCGGCAAGACCACCGGCGAAACGCTGGTGTGGCTACACCGCCCGCAGACGCCGCTCAAGGGGCGCCGTGTGCTGGTCGTCGACGACATCCTCGACGAGGGCAACACGCTGGTCGGCATCACCCAGTGGTGCCGCGACCAGGGCGCCGCCGAGGTGCGCGTGGCTGTGCTTTGCCGCAAGGTCCACGACCGCTGCGCGCCGGATGCGAAGGCCGAGCACATCGGCCTCGAGGTGCCGGATTTCTACGTCTACGGCTACGGCATGGACTTCTACGAACAGGGGCGCAACCTGCCCGCCATCTACGCGTGGGAGCCGAAGGCATGAGCCGTGCGATCGACTTCGCCGTGATCGGCGGCACGGGCCTGTACAAGCTGGCGGAACTCGAAGGCGTCGAGACGCACACCGTCGACACGCCCTACGGCACGCCGTCAGCGCCGGTGCGCGTGGGTGGCTTCGGCCCGCACCGCATCGCCTTCATGGCCCGCCACGGCGAAGGCCATGCGATGCCGCCGCACCGCATCAACTACCGCGCCAACCTGTGGGCATTGAAATCCATCGGTGCGACCCGCGTCGTTGCCGTGAACTCGGTCGGCGGCATCACCGAAGCATGGGGCCCGCGCGTCATCGGCGTGCCCGACCAGATCATCGACTACACGCACGGCCGCACGGTGAGCCTGTGGGACGGCGAGGGCGAGGCCCTGCACGTCGACTTCGGCGACCCGTACACGCCGGCGCTGCGCCGGGCTCTCGTAGAGGCCGCAAAGGCCGCCGGTGTGCCGGTGGTCGATGGCGGTTGCTACGGCGCCACGCAGGGCCCGCGCCTCGAAACCAAGGCGGAGATCGAACGCCTGCGCCGCGACGGCTGCGACCTCGTCGGGATGACGGGCATGCCGGAAGCCGCGCTCGCGCGCGAACTCGGGCTCGACTACGCCTGCCTCGCCATCGTCGCGAACTGGGCCGCGGGTCGTGCGCCGACCGACGAGGTAATCACCCTCGAGGACGTGTTGGCGAACATGGCCGCGGCCACGGAGCCGCTGCCCGGATTGCTGCGGGCCTTGAAGGCCTGAGCCTCGATCGCGGCCCTCGACGCGCATGAGGCCTCTCGACATCGCCATCGTCGGCTACGGCACCGCCGGCCAGGCGCTGGCGGTGCTGCTCGCGCGCGACGGTCATCGCTTGCAGGTGTTCGAACAGGCCGAGGCCCCGCGACCGGTCGGCGCGGGCTTCCTGCTGCAACCCACCGGGCTGGGTGCGCTCTGGCAAATGGGTTTGCTCGAGGCGGTGATGGCGCATGGCCGGCGCATCGATCGGCTGTTCGGCGACACGCCGCATGGCGGCGGCCATCGCGCCGTGATGGACATGCGTTACGCCGGGCTCGACGCCCGACTGTTCGGCTGGGGTCTGCAGCGCGGCGCGCTGTTCGAAGCCCTGCGTGCCGCGTGGCCGGACCACGACCGCATCACCACCGGGACGCGGATCGAGCGCGCCGAGGACGACGGTACGCTGGTCGATGCCCGTGGCCAGCGCCACGGCCCCTTCGATTTAGTCATCGCTGCGGACGGTGCGCATTCCGCACTGCGGCAGGCGACGGCGGGCGTGGCTTCGATGGACGCCGTGTACCCGTGGGGCGCGCTGTGGTGCCTGTGCGAGGACCTCGGCTGGGCGCACCCGAACGAATTGCGACAGCGCTACCGACAGGCGCGCAAGATGGTTGGCGTGCTGCCGGTGGGCACGCGGCCCGGCGACACGCAGCCGATGTTGAGCTTCTTCTGGAGCCTGCCCCGCGATGCGTTCGAGGCCTGGGAGCGCGCGGGCTTGGATGCGTGGAAGGCGGAGCTCGCTGCGCTTTGGCCGGAGGCCGCTGATCTGGTGGCCGGCATCACCGAGGCCGGGGCACTGGCCCGTGCCACGTATCGCGACGTGGTGATGCGCGGCCCGTGGCACCAAGGCCGCCTCGTGTTCTGTGGCGATTCGGCCCACGCGATGAGCCCGCAGTTGGGGCAGGGCGTGAACATGGCCCTGCTCGACGCCCTCGCGCTGCGCGATGCGTTGCGGACGATGCCCGATGGCGCTGCCCTTGACGCGAGGACGCTCGACTCGGTGCTCCGCGACTTCGCGCAGGAGCGCCGCCGGCATGTCGCGATCTACCAGTTCTGGAGCCGCTGGCTGACGCCGGTCTTCCAAGGTGAGCAGGACACGATCGCCGCGCTTCGTGACGCGCTCTTCGTCCCGATGGGACGCCTGCCCGGTGGACGCGGCCAGATGCTGCGCGTGCTCACCGGCACGCAGCACGGTTGGCTGGGTCGATACGCGCTGCCCGCGGGTCTGCTCGAGGCACTGGCCCTTGCCGGTGGGTGCGGTCCCGAGAACCCGCCCTGACCGTGGGGCAGCCGCGCTCAGCGGCGATCGGTTTTTTCGGCATGCAGCGCGTGCTCGGCGTCGCGCATCACGCGATCGGCATTCAAGCCGGCGCGGTCGATGAGCGCCGCGCCGATGCACAACTCGATTCGCGGCATCGTTTCGTTGGTGAGGTTGTCGGCCAGCACGGCATCGATGATGCGCTCGGCAGCAACCGCCGCCTGCAGCTCGGGACTGGATAGGCGGTTGAGCAGGACCGCGAAGTCGTCATCGCCGAGGCGCGCCACGATGTCGTGGCCGCGGGTGCAGCGTCGAAGCACGTCGGCCACGCGCTGCAGCACGGTGTCGCCCACCGCGTGGCCATGCGCCTCGTTGATGCGGTGGAAGCGGTCGAGGTCGATGAACAGCACGGCGC
This sequence comes from Silanimonas sp., assembly GCF_027531545.1. Lineage (GTDB taxonomy): Bacteria > Pseudomonadota > Gammaproteobacteria > Xanthomonadales > Xanthomonadaceae > Silanimonas. Next base: position 357,366 of record NZ_JAPZSC010000016.1, read on the forward strand.
TGTTCTGGCTGGGCGACCAGTGCGCGGCGCTGGTGCTCAGCGCCGTCTGGAAGGGTTCCAGCTTGAGCAGGCCGGTGAGCACGTCGAGGTCGCCATGGCGACGCTCGCCGGCTTCGCGGTGGCTGGTCTGCGAGAACGCGCCGGCGAGCAGGCGCTCCGGGTCTTCGGGGCGATCGGCGAGCAGCGTGCGCGCGACACTCGCGGCGATGATGCCCGCGCCGATCCGCAGCAGGTTCACTGCGGCGTCCGAGTAGCCGTGCGCGGTGCGCCAGCCGGCCATCAGCACGCCGGCCGGGGTGCCGGAGACATCGACGGGAACGGCGACGAGCGCCGCCGATTCGGTGCGCAGGCACAGGCTGCGATCGACGCGCGGGTCGGTCATCGTGTCCGGGGCCAGGGCCACGTTGCGGCTGAGCAGGGCCGAGCCGCCCAAGCTGCCGGTCACGCTACCGCGTGAACCGACGAGGGTGGCGAAACTGCCGACGGTGGCGGCATGCACGAGTTCGTCGCCCTCGCGCCGCTCGAAGGCCAGGCCGTCGGCGCCGCAGGCGTCCTTCAGTTCGGCCAGCAGGCGCGGCAGTACGTCGGCGGGGCGGCCGCGGAGTTCGGCGAGGGCGGCCATCGCGCCGAGGGCGCGGGCCAGTCGATCAGCGTCGGACAGGGAGGCGTCGAACATCGGGGCCACCGTCAAGGAAGTGGGCCAAGCGTAGTCGAAGCCGGGGCAGCGGGCGACGGCCCATGCCCGAACTGGAGCCGCGCCAGTTCGGCGTACAGCCCCCCCTTGGCTTGGAGCTCGGCGTGCGTGCCGATGTCGACGATGCGGCCGCCGTCCATCACCACGATGCGATCCGCCTTCAGCACGGTGGCCAGGCGATGGGCGATGACGAGGGTCGTGCGCCCGGCCATGAGGCGCTCCAGCGCCTGCTGGATCATGTGCTCGCTCTGCGCGTCGAGTGCGGAGGTGGCCTCGTCGAGCAGCAGCACCGGCGCGTCCTTCAGCAGGGCGCGGGCGATGGCGACGCGCTGCTGCTGGCCGCCCGAAATGCGTGCGCCGCGCTCTCCCAGTTCACTCTCGTAGCCCTGTGGCAGCGCACGGATGAAGTCGTCGGCCTCGGCAAGGCGCGCGGCGTGCGCGATGTCCTCGTCGGTGGCGTCGAGACGGCCGTAACGGATGTTCTCGGCCGCACTCGCGGCGAAGATCATCGGGTCCTGCGGTACCAGGGCGATGCTGCCGCGCAGCGCCTGCGGGTCGAGGGCGCGCAGGTCGATGCCGTCCAGCGTGATGCGTCCCTGCTGCGGGTCGTGGAAACGCAGCAGCAGCTGCAGCACGGTGCTCTTGCCGGCGCCCGAGGGGCCGACGAGGGCGACGGTTTCGCCGGGGCGCACTTCGAGGTCGAGACCGTCGAGCGCGGCGTCGTCGGGACGCGTGGGGTAGTGGAAACGCACGCCCTCGAAACGGATCGCGCCGCGCACGGGCACCGGCAAGGAAGCCGGGACGGCCGGCGCGGTGATCTTCGACTCCTCGGCGAGCAGGTCGGCGATGCGCTGCATGCCGCCGCCCGCGCGCTGCACTTCGGCCCAGACCTCGGTGAGGGCACCGACCGAGCCGGCGCCGATCAGCGCGTAGAGCATGAACTGGCCGAGCGTGCCGGCGCTCATGCTGCCAGCGATGACGGCCTGCGCACCGCTCCACAGCACCAGCACGATGGCGCCGAAGAACAGCACGATCGCCGTGGCGGTCAGCAGGGCCTGCAGGCGCACGCGCTTCGCCGCCGCGTCGAGCGTCGCGTGCAGCGCATCGCCGAAGCGCTGTCGCTCGTAGGCTTCGCGGGCGTAGCTCTGCACCGTATGCATCGCGCCGAGGGTCTCGCCGGCGCGGGTATTGGCTTCGGCCACGCGGTTCTGCGAGGTTTCGCTGGCCTTGCGCACGCGCCGGCCGCCCAGAGCGATCGGCAGCACCGCCAGTGGGATGCCGACCACCGCGAGTCCCGCCAGTTTCGGGCTGGTGACGACCAGCATCGCCAAGCTGCCCAGCACGGTGACGACGCTGCGCAGCGCGACCGACATGCTCGAGCCGACGACGCTGCGCAGCAGCTCGGTGTCGGCGGAGAGGCGCGACACCAGTTCGGCCGAACGCGAGCGGTCGTAGAACGCCTGGTCGAGCGAGAGGAAGTGCCCGTAAAGCTTGGCGCGCAGGTCGACCACGACGCGCTCGCCGAGGATCGACACGAAGTAGAAGCGCAACGCCGTCGCGAGAGCGAGCAGCACCGCCACGCCGAACATCAGCAGGAACCAGCGGTCAATGTCGCCGCCTGCGCTGAAGCCCTGGTCGATCATGTGCTTCACGGCGACGGGCAGCGACAGCGTGGCCGCCGACGACAGGGCAAGCGCACCGAGCCACGCCGCGAGCAGGCGCTTGTGCGGCGACAGGAAGGGCAGCAGGCCGCGCAGCGAATTGACGCTCTGGCGCGGGCTGGGCTTGGGCGTGGGGGACGGTGCGGGATCGCTCATGCCGCCATTGTCGCATTGCCCCGGGTGGGGGCTCAGCGTTCGCGGAAGATCCGCGACAGCCCGCGGGTGGCGTCGCGCAGGCGCTCCTCGAAGGCCTCGACGGCATCGGCGGGCAGATCGCACGCGACCCGCAGGCCCTCGGCGTCGAAGCGCTCCTCGCCCTTCACGGCGCCGAAGGCCGCCAGCGCGGCATGCAGGGCCTGCACGTGGCCGAATCCGACCTGCACGACGAGCGGTTCCCAGTGGACGATCGGCCGCCGGGCAGCGGTGCGAAGGGCCTCGGCCGCCGCGCCGCCGTAGGCGCGAACGAGCCCGCCGGCCCCGAGCTTGATGCCGCCGAACCAGCGCGTCACGACGACCGCGACGCCATCGAGCCCTTGCCCGTCGATGGCGGCGAGGATGGGCTTCCCCGCGGTTCCGGAGGGCTCGCCGTCATCGCTGAAGCGGTAGGCGGCGCCGATGCGGTAGGCCCAGCAGTTGTGCGTGGCGTCAGGGACGGAAACGCGTTCGATGAATGCGAGGGCGGCCTGCGGGGAATCGACGGGCTCGGCGCGGGCGAGGTGCCGGCTCTTCTTCACCTCGAGCATCGCCTCGGCCGGAGCGGCCAGCGTTTCGCGGGGCGCGCTCACCCGTCGTCGCGGGAAAGGCCGTCCACGCCTGCGGTCTTCCCGAAATCGATCAGGTCCTGCGGCAGCGGTTTGCGCGGATAGCGTTCCATGAAGCCTTCGAGGCTCTGTCGCGCGCCTAAGGTGTCGCCGCGATCGATGCGCTCGCGGATGCGCTGGATCCACGTCTGCGGACCCGCACTGCTGTCTTCCGTCACCACGGTGGCGGCCTGCACATCACGCACGCGCGAGCCGAACACGCTGATGCTCTCGAGGGCGGCGGGTTCGGGCGCCATGCGCATCGTCGCCTGCTCGCGGGCACGCTCGGCTTCGGCCCGGGGTTCGGCGACGGCTTCCGGTGCGGCGGCGGCCGGTGCCGCTGGCGCGGGTGGCGCCGGAGGTGCAGCAGGTGCCGGTGGCGGCGCGGCGGGCGCGCTGGCCACAGCCGCTTGCGGGGTGGGCGCTTCCATCGGTGGAGGAGGCGGTGGCGGCGGCGGGGGGGCGAGCGCACGCGCTGGCGTCGCCGGCACGCCGATCTCGACGCTGATGTGCTCTTCCGGTGCGGGCGGCAGCGGCGCGGCGGGCTGCACGTCGGCCTCGGCATTCGCCGCGCTCGGCGCCACGTCCTCGCGCAGTTCGGTGCCGACGAGGTCGAAGGATTCGGTGCCGAAACCGCCCATGCGCCACACGAGGCCGGCGGCGAACACGCAGCTCGCGGCCACGCCGAAGCCCCAGGCGATGCGCGGTGCGCGACGCGCGCGCGGCTGCGCCTCGTCCTTCTGCAAGGGCGTGGTGACCACGGCATCGCGGGCCATCGCGAGGATCCGCGCATCGAGGGCCGACGGCGGTTCGCCGGCCGGCAGGGCGCGCAGCACGCGCGCGAGCTCGCGCTCGTCGGCGTCCAGCGGGTCGTGGCGGTCGGTGCTCATCGGTTCGATCCTGTCGCGGCTTGCGCTTCGGGGCCATCACGCTGGCCGCCAAGGCGGGCTCTCAGTTTGTCCATCGCATAGCGCAGCCGCGACTTCACGGTCTCGCGGCCGGCGCCGGTGATCTCGCCGATCGCCTCCAGCGAGAGCTCCTGCTCCAGCCGCAGCACCACGACTTCGCGCTGGTCGGGCGGCAGCGATTCGAGCGCGCGCTGCAGGCGGCGGCGCTCCTCGAAGACGGAGAGCGTGTGCTCGGGCGTTTCCGGATCGGCCTCGCGCTCCAGCCGCGCCATGTCGTCCTCGCTGGCCATTGCGCGGTGCGTCGCCGCGCGCCAATGGTCCGTCAGCCGGTTCGTCGCGATCTGGTAGAGCCAGGTGCTGAACTGCGCCTCCGGCCGGTAGCGGTCGCGCGCGGTGACCACCTTCTGCCAAACGTCCTGGAAGAGCTCCTCCGCCGCGGCCTGCACGCGCACCTGGCGGAGGATGAATCGGAACAGCGGGCCGCGGTGGCGCGCGTACAGCGGCTCGAAGGCCTCGGCCTCGCCGGCCGCATAGGCCAGCATCAAGGCTTCGTCGCTGCGCTCGGCATCCATGCGCGGGAGCGTAGGCGAATTCGCGTCATTCGGACACCGCCAGAGCGGGCGGTTCGCCCTCGGGCAGCGTCTCGCCATCGAGAGCCGCGGCCTGACGCACCATCCGACGCAGTTCGTCGCGGCTGGCGGCATCGCGCGCTTCGGGCGCGGCAGCGAAGGCGGCATCGACCCAGCGAGCCACCTCCGTCCAACCCGCACCGCCCAGTGCTTCACCACCGCGCAGGCGCTCGCCGTAGGCCGTCACCGCGGCGGCCCACTGCAGAGCGGGCGATGCAATGGTGGCGATGTCGGCGCGGCGGACCGGCCGCTCCATCAGTCGGCTCGCGCCGCCTTCCGGCGCCTTGTAGCGCAGGCGCACGGTGGCCAGCTCGCCCGCGGTACCGGTGGCAGGCGTGCGTGCTCCGGCCGCGTACTTCAGCGGCGCGTTCCATTCGCCGCCACTGCCCACCAGCGCGATCTCGTACAGGGCGGTCACGTCGTGGCCTGCGCCGATTTCGCCGGCATCGACGGCGTCGTTGGCGAAGTCCTCGCGCTTCAGTTGGCGGTTCTCGTAGCCGACGAGGCGGTTCTCGGCGACCTGCGCCGGATTGAACTCGACCTGGATCTTCACGTCCTTCGCCACGGTGAGCAGCGTGCCGGCCATCTCGTCGCGCAGCACCTTGCGCGCCTCGCGTGGGCTGTCGATGTAGGCGTGGTTGCCATCGCCGATGTTCGCGAGCTGTTCGGCCATCGCGTCGTTGTAGTTGCCTTGGCCGAAGCCGAGCGTCGAGAGGGCGATGCCGTGCTTGCGCTGCTCGGCGACGAAGGCCTCGAGCGTCGACTGGTCGGTGGTGCCGACATTGAAGTCGCCGTCGGTGGCCAGGACGATGCGGTTCACGCCGCCGTCGATCTTCGCCTCCCGGGCGATGCGGTAGGCGAGTTCGATGCCGGCGCCGCCGTTGGTGGAACCGCCGGCTTCGAGGCGATCCAAGGCTTCAAGGATGGTGCCGCGTTCGGCACCCGAGGTCGGCGGCAGAACGAGCCCGGCGCTGCCGGCGTAGACCACGAGAGCGATGCGGTCCTGCGGGCGCATCTGCAGCACCAGTTCGCGCAGGGCCTGCTTCACCAGCGGCAGCTTGTCCGCCTCCTGCATCGAGCCGCTGGTGTCGACGAGGAAGACGAGATTGCTCGGCGGCAGCTGGGAGGCGGGAACCTCGTAGGCCTTCAATGCGACACGCAACAGCAGGCGACGGGCATTCCACGGCGCGGGGGCGAGTTCGGTGCGCACGGCGAAGGGTTGCGCGCGCGAGGCGGGTGCTTCGTCGGCGTAGTCGAAATAGTTGAGCAGTTCCTCGACGCGCACTGCGTCGGCGGGCGGACGCTGGCCCCAGCCGATCATCCGCCGCAGGTTGCTGTAGCTTCCGGTATCGACGTCGATGCTGAAGGTGGACACCGGCTGCTCGGCAACGCGCTGCACCGGGTTCGGCGGCACATCGGCACAACGCTCGGCGTTGGGCTCGGGAAGCGCGGCGAAACCCGCGGGCGGTGCGGCCACGGACGGCGCGGCGAAGGCCAGCGGGGCCGAAGGCGCAGGCGGTGCGGGGGGCGGGGCGGGCGCGTAGGCGATGTCGGCAACGGCGCCCGCCTCGGCGCTGCGTACTCGGGTGCCGGTGACGACCACCGATTCGAGCCGGCGGGACTCCTGTTCGCGGCTGCGCTCTTGCGGGACGGCCGGTTCCTCGGGCGGCGGAGGTGCGCTGCCGGCGACGTCGCTCGAGGATTGGCAGCCTGCCAAGGCCAGCAGCACGGCGGTGGCGAGCAGGGTGGGGACGAGACGGGCGGGACGGGTCGACATGGCGGGGCTCCGGGGTGGGTGAAGGCTTCAACGCCCCAGCTGGCGAAATGGGGTTGAAGCCACCCACGCTCCGGCGCAGGCTCGCCGCATGCGCTTCCGTCTCGCCCTACTGCCGCTCTGTTTCGTCCTCATCGCCGCGTCCGGGCTCGACGCCCGGTCGTCGGAATGCGGCTTCATCAAGGACCCGGATCGCCGCGCGGCCTGCCGTGCCGAGGCGGGCGGCGAGGGCAGCGAGTGCGGCTTCATCCGCGATGCCGACCAGCGGGCCTACTGCCGAGCCAAGCAGGAAGGCAGCGAATCCCAGTGCGGCTTCATCGGCGATGCCGATCTCCGTGCCCGGTGCCGCGCGGAGACCGGCGGCGGCCAGAGCCAGTGCGGCTTCATCCGCGATGCCGACCAGCGCGCGTTCTGCCGCGCCACCACGGATGGTGAATCGAGCCAGTGCGGCTTCATCCGCGACGATGACCTGCGTGCCCACTGCCGCGCGCGCACCGGCGGCGGGGAATCGCAGTGCGGGTTCATCCGTGATCCGGACCGCCGGGCGGCGTGCCGGGCTGGCGGCTGAGCGCCTCAGCCGCGGGCGTTCAGCGCGCCGGGTCGCCCGTCCACACCATCAGGCGCAGCTCGCTGAAGTCATCGATGGCCCATGCCGGCCCTTCGCGGCCCAGGCCGCTGTCCTTGACCCCGCCGTAGGGCATGCGGTCGACGCGCACGGTGGGCACGTCGCCGATCACCACGCCGCCGACGTCGAGCGCGTCCCACGCGCGCATCGCGTGGTCCATGCGCGCGGTGAACACGCCGCACTGCAGGCCGAAGCGGCTGTCGTTGGCGCGTTCGATGGCCTGCGCGAAGTCCTTCGCGGCCTCCACCATCAGCACCGGTCCGAAGGCTTCGTCGCGATAGAGCGGATGGTCGCGGGGAACGTTTTCCAGCAGCGTCGGGCCGAGGAAGGCGGGGTGTGCCTCGTCGCGCGTGCCGCGCACGAGGGCTGTCGCTCCCAAGGCCATGGCGCTGGTGATGGATGAGTCGAGACGATGCGCGGCAGCGGCGCTGATCATCGGGCCGACGATGGTACGCGGATCGCGGGGATCGCCTTGGGGTAGGGCGCGCAAGGCGTCGACGAGCTTGTCGCGCAAGGCGGGCCACACCTCGCGGTGCACGATCAGGCGCTGCACGCTGATGCAGCTCTGCCCGGCCTGCCCGCAGGCCCCGGCGACGATGCGCGCCGCCACGTGGTCGAGGGGGGCGCCGGGGTCGGCATCGACGATGCAGGCCGCGTTGCCACCGAGCTCCAGCACCACGCGCTTCTTGCCGGCGCGGGCCTTCAGCTCCCAGCCGATCAGTCCCCCGGTGAAGCTGAGCACGGCGATGCGTTCGTCCTCGACGAGCGGCGCGGCGTGTGCGTTGGTGCAGGGCAGGATCGAGAACGCGCCTTCGGGCAAATCGCATTCCGCCAGCCACTCGCCGAGCGCGAGCGCCGACAGCGGTGTGGCCGGTGCGGGCTTGAGAAGCACAGGACAGCCGGCGGCGAGGGCCGGGGCCAGCTTTTGCACCACGAGATTGAGCGGGAAGTTGAAGGGCGTGACGAGGCTGGCCACGCCGGCCGGCACGCGCCGCGTGAGGCCGCGCCAGCCGCGGGTGGCGGCATCGCGGTCGAGATCGAGGGTCTGGCCATCGAGCCGGCCTGCCTCCGCGGCGGCCTCGCGAAGCGTCGCCTGCGCCCGCGCCACTTCAGCGCGCGCGGCGGTGATCGGCTTGCCGCCCTCAGCGCGGATCGTCTGGGCCAAGGCCTCGGCGTTCTCCGCGATGCGCTGACGCAGGTGGTCCAAGGCGTCGCGTCGGCGCCAGCCGGGCAGGGCGGCCATCGCCGGCCGTGCGGCGTGGGCTGCAGTGATCGCCCGTTCGATCTCGTCGGGGCCGGCCTGCGCGACCTCGACGATCGTCTCGCCGGTCCAGACATCGCGCAGCGCCAGTGGCGTACCCGCGTGCACTGCCCGGTTCGCCAGCCACAAGGGAATGGCCGTCATGCGCGCGCTCCGTGGGTGCAGCGAGCGTCGTTCACGGCGCGTCCCCGTCGTTCGATTCGACGCGCAGGCGCAATCCGCCCTCGGCGAGCCGTGCATGCAACGTGTCGCCTGCAGTCACCTCACCGGCGCGGCGCACGGCATGGCCGTCCTCGCGCTGCAGGATGGCGTAGCCGCGGCCCAGCGTGCCGAGCGGGCTGACGGCGTGCAGCCCGCGGCCCAGTTCGCGAAGCAGGCCCAGCCGCGCCTGCAGTCCGCGCCGCAGCGCGGTGTCCTGCCGCGCGCCGAGCAGGGCGAGGCGCTGGCGGAATCTCTGCAGTCGAAGCGCAGGGGCCTGCTGCTCGAGCCGCTTCGAGATCGTCGCCAGCCCGCTGCGCTCCCGCGCCAGCCGTCCGGCAAGGGCCGCCGCGAGGCGCACGCGCAGCGATTCCGCGCGATCCCGACCGCGATCGAGCCGGCGCTGCGGGCGCTCGGCTTGCAGGCGCAGTCCGGCGTGGTCAGCGCGCTGGCGGGCGCGATCCAAGGCCTGCGACATCCGGCGCTGCAGCCGCGACTGCAGATGCTCGACGCGGGCCAGCATCTCGCCACGGTCCGGCACCAGCAGTTCGGCCGCCGCGGAGGGCGTGGGGGCGCGCAGGTCGGCGACGAAGTCCGCCAGCGTGAAATCGACCTCGTGGCCCACGGCCGACACCACTGGCACCGGCGATTCGGCGATGGCACGTACCAGCGCTTCGTCGTTGAAGCACCACAGGTCCTCGAGGGAGCCGCCGCCGCGTGCCAACAGCAGCACGTCGTGGCGCCTCGCGGCAAAGGCAGCGCGCAGGGTCTGGATGATCGCCGGCGCGGCGGTGGCGCCCTGCACGGGCACCGGCAGCAGTTCGACCTCGAGCGTCGGCCAGCGCCGCGACAGCACGCTCTGGATGTCGCGGATCACCGCGCCACTGGGCGACGTGAGGATGCCCAGCCGGCGCACGAAGCGCGGCAGCGGGCGCTTGCGGCCCACCGCGAACAGGCCTTCGGCCTCCAGCTTCGCCTTCAGGGCCTCGAACGCCCGACGCAGCGCGCCTTCGCCGGCCTCTTCCATGTGCTCCAGCACCAGCTGGTAGTCGCCACGGGGCTCGTAGAGCGTGAGCTTGGCGCGGACCAGCACCTGCATGCCGTCGCGCGGCTGGAAGCGCAGGTACTGCGCCTTCATCTTGAACATCGCGCAGCGCACCTGCGCACGCTCGTCCTTCAGCGTGAAGTACAGGTGTCCGGAGGCCGGCCGCGCGACGCCGGAGAGCTCGCCCTCCACCCAGATGGACGGGAAGCTGCCTTCCAGCAGGTCGCGAGCGAGGGTGTTGAGCTGGTGCGGACGCAGCGTGGGGCGGCCTGCCGGGCCGATGGCGCTCACGATGCAGCCCTGCCGGCCTTGCGCCGTGCCATGCGGCGGCCGCGGGCGCGACGGTACACTGGGGGCCTTGGACGGAGGCGATGGCGCATGGGCGAAGTGTATCGACGTTTGGGTGAAACCCTGCCGCCGGGCCTGCGCGCGGAGCTGCCGTTCGGCCCCGACGCGAAGCGCGCCGCCGGCTGGATCGAGACCCTGCCGCGCGCCGACGTGGCCGCCACGCGCCGCGCCCTGCTCCGTGCGTTGGAAGCCTTGTCGTCGACGCACGCGCTGAAGGGCGCCACGCGCCGCGAGATCGCCGAAGTGCTTCGTCCGGCGATCATCGACAACGCGCTCTCCACGCAGCGCCTGTTTGCTGGAAAGCCGCTGCCGCTGGCTGGCGACCTCGCAGGCCTTCCCGGCGAGCTCGAGCAACTGCACCTTCGCCTTGCCCATGCCTACCGGATGGCCGCCGCCGACCAGTGCGCGCCGTCCGGCAGCTTGCCGTGGCTGCGCGGCGGTCAGGTCGCCGAGGCCGCGCAGCGGGCCACCTACCACTACGGCGAGGCCCTGCTGGTGGCCTGGCGCGTCTATGCCGATCTGCCCGTCGACGCTTGGCGCGGCCTTCACCGCACGTACCGGTTTGCGGTCGAGCGCGAGCTCGAACGCCGCCCGTCCTCCGATCCGCTGGTTTCCGGGCTGCCGACCATCCATCAGCGCTATGTCGAGCTGCTGCTGATGCATGTGGTGAATCCGCGGGCCTTCTCGCAGCCCGAGCAGGAGCGCGTGTGGGCGATGTGCGAAGCCTTCGCCGCCCGCACCCCGTTGCGCGACACCCCGTCGGCCACCGCGGTGGGCGTGGCCGACGATGCCGACGAGGGCCCCGGCGGCAAGGCGCCGCCGCGCCAGCACCTCGACCTCGTGGGGTTCGCGGCGGCCGTCGAAGCCGCCCTTGCGGCCAGCGATGGCGAGAGCGCGACCGTGATGCCCGAGCACGGCGTGCCGGTGAAGATGAGCGCTGATGGCCTGCGCAAGCTGCGCCGCGCGTTCTCGCACGCGGCGGCGCGGCAGTTCACCCGGCTCGACGCCGGCCACACCGTGGAGACGGTGTTCGGCCTGTCGGGCCTGCACTACCAGGCTAGCGGCGAGCGTGATTTCGACGCGTTCGCGAGGCAGGTGCTCGGCGACGCGTTGACGGAGACCGCGCGGGCCTCGTGGTCGGCGGGCGGCGCGGAGGTCTCCGCGCGTTCGGCGCGTATTCCTGCCCTGGTCGTCGACCAGAGCCTCGGCGGCTACCGCATGCGTTGGGCCCAGGACAACCATCTACGCCTGCGCGTCGGCGAGGTCGTGGGCATCCATGTCGGCGACCAGGAAGACCCGTCCGACTGGATGCTCGGCATCCTTCGCTGGCTGCGCTACGAGGCCGATGGGCAAGTGATGGCTGGCGTCGAGCTGCTCTCGCGCGCCGCCGGGGCCGTCGCGTTGATGGGCACCGGTGCCGCGAACCGCGCGCCGCTCCGTGCGCTGGAATTGCGTCCTCCCTACGGTGGCGGCGATTGGCTGTACCTCGCCGCCCAGCGCCTGCCGCAGGGCGAGGCCCTGCGCATCGGTCGCGAACAGGAGCCGGTGGACCAACTGCTCGACCGCCGCCCCGAAGACCGCCTGAGCGACCCTCGTCTCGTCCAGATCCTGGGCGACTATTTCCTCTACCGCTACGCCCCGGCAAACGCGGCGCATTCCTGAGTGATCCGATGAGTTCTGCCGTTCCTTCGCCGCGTCGCCGTTCCATTCCCGTCCGTGTCGGCAAGGTGGTCGTGGGTGGCGACGCCCCGGTCGTCGTGCAGTCGATGACCAACACCGACACCGCCGACATCAAGGGCACCACCCAGCAGATCGCCGAGCTCTGGCGGGCGGGCTCCGAGAAGGTGCGCATCACCGTCAACAACGAGGAATCGGCCGCCGCCGTGCCGCATATCCGCGACCGGCTGGCGATGATGGGCATCGACGTGCCGATCATCGGTGACTTCCACTACAACGGGCACACCCTGCTCGAAGCGCATCCCGCCTGCGCCGAGGCGCTGGCGAAGTACCGCATCAACCCGGGCAACGTCGGCTTCGGCAAGAAGAAGGACACGCAGTTCGCGTCGATCATCGAAAAGGCGCTGCAGTACGACAAACCCGTGCGTATCGGCGCCAATTGGGGCTCGCTCGACCAGAACCTCGCCGCCGTGTTGATGGACGAGAACGCCAAGCGCGCCGAGCCTTGGGACGCCGCCCGCGTGCTGCGCGAGGCGCTGGTGCGTTCGGCGCTGGATTCCGCCGAGCGCGCCGTCGAACTCGGCCTGCCGAAGGACCGCATCATCCTCTCGGCCAAGGTCAGCGGTGTGCAGGAACTGATCGCCGTCTACCGCGACCTCGCGGCGCGCTGCGAGTACCCGCTGCATCTGGGCCTGACGGAAGCGGGTATGGGCAGCAAGGGCATCGTCGCCAGTACGGCGGCCTTGGCCGTGCTGTTGCAGGAAGGCATTGGCGACACCATCCGCATCTCGCTCACGCCCGAGCCGGGTCAGTCGCGCACCAACGAGGTCATCGTCGCGCAGCAGCTGCTGCAGACCATGGGCCTGCGCGCGTTCACGCCGATGGTCACTGCTTGCCCGGGCTGCGGCCGCACCACCAGCACCTTCTTCCAGGAGTTGGCGAAGACGGTCGAAGAGCACGTGCGCGAGAACATGCCGGTGTGGAAGCTGAAGCACCCCGGCGTCGAGAACCTCACGCTCGCGGTGATGGGCTGCGTGGTGAACGGCCCCGGCGAATCGCGCCACGCCAACATCGGCATCTCGCTGCCCGGCACCGGCGAGGCGCCGAGCGCCCCGGTGTTCATCGATGGCGAGAAGGCGATGACGCTGAAGGGCGAGAACATCGCCCGCGAGTTCGTCGGGATCATCGACGACTACGTGGCGAAGAACTACGGGTAAAGAAAAACGGCCACCTTGCGGCGGCCGTTCTCGTTCACGCGCGGCGGCGGATCACCAGATCCGCACGCGCTCTTCGGGCTTCACGTAAAGCGCGTCGTCCGGCTGCACGTTGAAGGCCTTGTACCACTCGTCGAGGTTCCGCAGCGGCCCGTTGATGCGGTACTGCGGCGGCGAGTGCGGTCCGACGCGGACCTGGTTGATCATCGCCTCGTCGCGGTGCTTCGACTTCCAGATCTGCGCCCAGGCGAGGAAGAAGCGCTGGTCGCCGGTCAGGCCGTCGAGCACCGGGGCCGGCTGGCCGTTCAGGCTCATCTGGTAGGCCGTATAGGCCATCGACAGGCCACCGAGGTCGCCGATGTTCTCGCCCAGCGCCAGCTGGCCGTTCACGCAGTGGCCTTCCAGCGGGCAGAACTGGTTGTACTGCGCCACCAGCGCCTGGGTGCGGGCCTCGAAGCGCGCGCGGTCCTCGTCCGTCCACCAGTTGCGCTGGATGCCCTGCCAGTCCGACTTCGAGCCCTGGTCGTCGAAGCCGTGGCCCATCTCGTGGCCGATCACGCCGCCGATGGCGCCGTAGTTCACCGCCGGGTCGGCGTTCACGTCGAAGAAGGGCGGCTGCAGGATGGCCGCCGGGAACACGATCTCGTTGAAGGTCGCGTTGTAGTAGGCGTTGACCGTGTGCGGGGTCATGAACCACTCGTCGCGGTCCGGCACGGTGCCGAGGCGGCGGTTCTGGTCGTTGGTGTAGTACTGGCGGAGGGCCAGCACGTTCGCCATGAAGTCGTCCGGCACGATGGTGACGGCCGAGTAGTCACGCCACTTCGTCGGGTAGCCGATCTTCGGTCGGAAGCTCTCGAGCTTCTTGTAGGCCTCTTCCTTCGTGGCGGCGCCCATCCAGTCGAGGTTGTCGATGTTCTGGCGAAGCGCCTTGCGCAGGTTCTCCACCAGCTCGTCCATCGCCGCCTTGGCTTCCGGCTTGAAGTGGCGGGCGACGTACACCTTGCCCACCGCGTCGCCGAGGCCCTGGCCGCCACCCACGAGCGCGACGCCGCGCTTCCAGGGCTCGCGCTGGGTCTTCTGGCCCGAAAGCATGGTGCCGTTGAACGCGAACGCGGCCTCGTCGATTTCGGTCGAGAGCAGCGGCGCGTGGTTGTCGACGGTGTGGAACGTGAGGTAATCGCGCCAGACGTTGATCGGCGTCTTGCCGACGATCTCGAGGATCGGGCCGACGGCGCTCGGAGTGGTGACGTTCACCTCGGCCGGGATCGCGATGCCCTGCGACGTGAAGTGCGCCGTCCAGTCGTAGGACGGGAACTGCGCCTTCAGGTCCTCGAACGAGGTGAGGTTGTAGGTCTTGTCGCGGTCACGCAGCTGGGCACGGTCCCAGTGGTTCTTCGCGATCTCGGTTTCGAGCGCGAGGATGGCCTCCGCGCGCGGCTTCGCGTCGGTGATGCCGGCGAAGCCGAGCATCTTCTCGATGTGGGCGAGGTAGGCCGTGCGGATCTGCACGAAGCGCGGGTCGGGGTTCAGGTAGAAGTCCTTGTCCGGCAGGCCGAGCCCACCGACGCCGACGCCGACGAGGTAGCGGTTCGGGTCCTTGCGGTCGAGGCCGACGCCGCCGCCCACCGGGGCGTTGCTGCCGTCCATGCCGGCGCGGCCGAAGGCGGCCGTCAGCGCGGCGACCGAATCGATCTTGGCGATGCCGTCGAGGATCGGCTGGATGGGCGTGATGCCGGCGGCTTCGCGCGCGGCGGTGTTCATGTAGCTGGCGTAGAGGTCGCGGACCTTCTGCTCGTCGCTGCCCGGGGCGAGGTCGGTGCGGGCCTGAAGTTCCTCGATGATCGCCTTGACCTGCAGTTCGGCCTGGTCGCTCAGGGTGTTGAACGAGCCGTAGCGGGTCTCGTAGTCCTTGAGCTGGTAGTTGTCGAACCAGGTGCCGTTGGCGTGGCGGTTGAAGTCGTCGCCCGGCTGCACGGTGTTGTCGCGGTTCGACAGGTCGATGCCGAAGCTGCCGAGCTTGGGCGCCTCGGCGGCGAAGGCCGACGGCGCGGCGAAGGCGAGCGCGAGGCTCAGCGAGAGAAGTGTCTTCTTCATGGGTTCCCCGGGTCTGTTGCTGGATAACACGGCGTGTCGGCGCCAGCGCGGCGGCCAGCTTTCGAGCGTAACCGGGCGGGCGGCACCGGCATGTGCCGAAGGTCGGGGGCGACGCGGCGAAGATCACGCGGCAACGACGGTCCGTAGCGGCAGCGCGCCCGGTCCGGAAGCCGCGCTCAGCGCTTCTGCGTCTCGGGGCTGATCTCGGCGTCGGTCACGGCCCGCGAAGCCACCTGCGCCTCGCGGTGGGCGATGTAGGCGTTCGCCACGAAGATGATGGCCGCGCCCACCGCCGTCCAGGCCGTCACGGTCTCGTCGAACAGCCACCACGCGAGCACCGCGACGATCGGCACCTGCATGAAGCTGATCGGCGTCAGCATCGAGGCGTCGCCGCGCTTCAACGCGCGGGTCCAGAACATGTGGCCCGCGGTGCCGAAGAACCCGGCGGCCACGATCCACGCCCAGGTCCAGCCGGTCGGCCACGTCCAGACGAACAGGGCCGGCACCAGCGACAGCGGCACCCACAGCATCGTCGTCCACAGCACGATGGCGTCGGGCTTCTCGGTGCGCGACAGCACCTTGATGCTGATCGCGACGATGGCGCTGAGCACCGCCGCCGTCAGCGCGACGAGGGTGTTGCCGTCGAAGGTGTCCGCGCCGGGTCGCATGATCACCAGCACGCCGATGAAACCGAGGCCCACGGCCGTCCAGCGGCGCAGCCGCACCATCTCGCCGAGGAACAGCACCGCGAGGATGGTGACGAACAGCGGCGTCGAGTAGCTGATGGTCACCGCCTTGGCCAAGGGCAGGTGCACGATGGCGTAGAAGCCGCACAGCATCGAGACGATGCCGATGAGGCAGCGGCCGACGTACAGGCTGAGCTTGTCGGTCTTCAGGATGCCCATGCCGTGGTGCATCAGCAGGGGCAGGGCGAAGACGAAGCCGAAGAAGTTGCGGAAGAACGCGATCTCGAACGCGTGCAGCTGCGAAGAGGCCAGTCGGATCATCACCGCCATGCAGGCGAACATGGCCGCGCTGCACACCATGTACCCCACCGCCTTCAGCAGTTCGCTGCGCGCGCGCTGGCCGGACGACGTGATCGTGTCCGGCAGGCCGCTCATGCGAGGGCCTGGTCCGGAGCGATGGGCTGGAAGCGCCCGCCGAGGATCCGGGGCTCGGGCTCAAGGGCCACGCCGAAGCGCGCCTGCACCGAGCCGGCGATGCGGCCCGCAAGCCTCAAGAGATCCGCGCCGGTCGCGTGGCCGTGGTTCACCAGCACGAGGGCGTGCTGCGGCGCCACGCCGGCATCGCCGTCGCGGAAACCCTTCCATCCGGCGGCGTCGATCAACCAGCCCGCGGAGAGCTTGCGCGTCGCCGGCGAATCGCCGGGGAACACGGGCAGCGCGGAATGCTTCGCCTTCAGCGCGTCCGCAACGGCCGCATCGACGATCGGGTTCTTGAAGAACGAGCCCGCGTTGCCCAGCACCGCAGGGTTGGGCAGCTTGCGAGAACGGAGGCGGCTGATGGCCTCGGCCAGTTGCCGATGCGTGGGCGCGCCATCGATGCCCATGGCCGCGAGTTCCTCGGCCACGCCGGCATAGCCGGTCTGGACGGCGCGCGCCTTCGGCAACCGGAAGCGCACCTCGGTGATCACGTTCTGTTCCGGCGCGCGCTTGAACACGCTGTCGCGGTAGGCGAAGCGGCAGTCCTCGCGCTCGAACTCGCGCAGGCGCAGCGTCTCGCGATCGAAGGCCTGCACCGAATCGATGAACTCGCCCACCTCGGTGCCGTAGGCGCCGATGTTCTGGATCGGGGAGGCGCCGACGGTGCCGGGGATCAGCGCGAGGTTCTCGAGGCCGCAGAGGCCGTGGCCCAGCGTCCAGTGCACGAAATCGTTCCAGTTCACACCGGCATCGGCGGCCACCAGCGCCGAGTCCGCGGCGTCCTCGATGATGGCGATCCGCGCGCGCGTCAGCGAGAGCGTCAGGCCCGGCACGTCACCGGCCAGCAGCACGTTGCTGCCTTCGCCCAGCACCAGCAGCGGCGCGAACTGCAGCCAAGGCTCCGACATCAGGGCTGGCAGGGCGAACGGGTCGTGGACATCGGCCAGCATCTCGGCCTTGGCGTCCACGCGGAAGGTGTTGCGGCCGGCCAGCGAGACGTTCTCGCTGATCCGGTATCCAGCCTCGCTCATCCGCGCACGCCGTCGCGGCGATGCCGCAGCGCCTGCACGCACTCGCCGATGAGGGCCGGGCCGCGATAGATCAGGCCGGTGTAGAACTGCACGAGTTGCGCGCCGGCAGTCATCTTTCCCGCCGCGTCGGCGCCGGAGAGGATGCCGCCCACGCCCACCAGCGGAATGTGCGCGGGAAGGCGCGAGCGCATGCGGCGGAGCACGGCGGTCGACTTGCCATAAAGCGGCTTTCCGGAGAGCCCGCCCTGTTCCTTCGCCAGCGGGTGGCCGTCGATGGCAAGGCGGTCGACCGTGGTGTTGCTGACGATCACGCCGTCGACGTTCAGTTCGCCAAGCACGCGCGCGGAGGCGTCGATGTCGTCCTCGGTGAGGTCGGGCGCGATCTTGACGAGGATCGGCACGCGTCGGCCGTGGCGCGTGGCCAGCCGTTCGCGGGCGTCGAAGATCTCGCTCACCAGCGCGCGCAGCGCTTTCTCTTCCTGCAACTCGCGCAAGCCCGCGGTGTTGGGCGAGGAGATGTTCACCGTCACGTAGTCGGCCAGCGCGTAGACGCGGCCGAGGCAGTGCAGGTAATCAGCCGCCGCCTGCTCGTTGGGCGTGTCCTTGTTCTTGCCGATGTTGATGCCGAGGATGGTGTCGCCGCCCACGCGCCGGAGCTTCGACGCCTCGACATTGCGAACGAGCGCATCGACGCCTTCGTTGTTGAAGCCCAGCCGGTTGATGACGGCTTCGTGCTCCGGCAAGCGGAACATGCGCGGCTTCGGATTGCCGGCCTGCGGCCGCGGCGTGGTCGTGCCGATCTCGACGAAGCCGAAACCGAGGGCGGCCAGCGCGTCGATGCAGGCGCCGTTCTTGTCGAGGCCCGCGGCCAGGCCCACCGGGTTGGGGAAGGCCAGCCCCATCACGCTCGTCGGCAAGGGCTTCGGGCGCGAGGCCAGCAGCGGGTTCAGGCCGGCGCGCCAGGCGGTGTCGAGCGCCTTCAGCGCCAGTTCGTGGGCGTGTTCGGCATCAAGGCGGAACAGCAGCGGACGGGCCAATCCATACATCGTCGGAGCGTTTTCCTTGCGGCGCGGTCAGGCCGATATGCCGGCGGCGAGAGCGGCCAGGGCCGCCAGACCGCCGAAGAACAGCACGATGGCGAGGACGGTGAACACGCTGAGGAGGATCATCGCCCAGCCCAGCACGAGGCCGGCGACGGCGAGGCCATCGCCTTCGAGGCCGGCCGGATCGCGGCGGATCTCGGCGCGGGCCATATGACCGGTGATGATCGCGATGATCGAGCCGAGCCAGGGGGCAAAGGTCCACCCGAGGAGTCCGGCGACGAGGCTGACGATCGCCATCGACGACGTGCGGCGAACAGGTTGGGTCATGGCTGGCTTACTGTCGCGTCAGGAATGCGGTCGCCGAGACGGGCGATGAACGCACCCATCTGGTAGGGCTCGGCCTGCAGCAGCACCACTGGGCCGGCGCCGTTGTAGGTGAGCGTGACGCGGTACAGGCGGAATTCCTGCGGGCCGAACATCCAGGCGCTGCAGGGCTCGCCGCGGGCGATCGGGCAGGTCGGAGCCTGCAGCTCGAAGCGCGAGCGGCGGAAGCCGGCCCCGGGCAGGCTTTCCGGAACCGGTGCCTCGACGATCACCACGGGCGTGGCGAGCGTGATGTCCTCGACGCGCACGCGCACCGGCTGTTCGCCGCCCTTGAACAGGAACGTGAAGCGGTCGGTGAGCGAAGGCGCGCCGCTGGTGTCGATATCGAAACCAGCCGCCTCGAAGGTGGCTTCATCCGTGGTGGCACGGGCGGGCACGCCGCCCTCCATGGGCAGGCTGAAACGCGTGCCGTCGCCGGCCACGAACTCCTGTTCCTGAGCCATCGTCCCTGAAGCCCACAAGGCGGCCCAAACGGCCACCGCCCCCATCACCCTGCGCATCGACACATCCCTCTTGGCCCCGGAAAGCCCAGTGTAGGGGCAAAAAACTAGAGTTCGAACTTGATGCCCTGGGCCAGCGGCAGCGAATCCGAGTAGTTGATCGTGTTGGTCTGACGACGCATGTAGGCACGCCAGGAGTCCGAACCCGACTCGCGGCCGCCGCCGGTTTCCTTCTCACCGCCGAACGCGCCGCCGATCTCGGCGCCCGAGGTACCGATGTTCACGTTGGCGATGCCGCAGTCCGAACCGGCCGCCGACAGGAAGGCTTCGGCCGCCTTCAGGTTCTGCGTGAAGATCGCCGACGACAGGCCCTGCGGCACGGCGTTCTGCATGGCGATGGCCTCGTCCAGCGTCTTGAACGGCATGGCGTAGAGGATCGGGGCGAAGGTTTCGGTCTGCACGGCTTCGGCCGAATTGGCCACGCCGGTGATCAGGGTCGGCAGCACGTAGTTGCCCGGGCGATCGAGCGCCGCGCCGCCGCTGCGGACCACGCCGCCGGCGGCCTTGGCCTTCTCGATGGCCGACAGGAAGGCCGCGACGGCACCCTTGTCGTTCAGCGGGCCCATCAGCGTGCCTTCGGCGTTCGGGTCGCCGATCTTGCCTTCGACCTGCTTGTAGGCGGTCGCGACCTTGGCGATCACGTCGTCGAAGATCGACTCGTGGATGAACAGGCGGCGCGTGGTGGTGCAGCGCTGGCCGGCGGTGCCGACGGCGCCGAAGACGATGGCCGGGATGGCCAGCTTCATGTCGGCCGTGGCGTCGACGATGATCGCGTTGTTGCCGCCCAGCTCCAGCAGCGACTTGCCCATGCGGCGGGCGACGCGCTCGCCGACCTGACGGCCGATCTTGGTGCTGCCGGTGAAGCTGATCAGCGCCACGTCGTGGTCATCGACGAAGTTGCTCGCCAGCTCGGTGCCAGCGTCGTTGAACAGGAAGAACAGGTCCGGGAAGCCGCCGGCGCGCAGGGCGTCGTTGCAGATCTTCATCGAGGCCACGGCGCAGAACGGGGTCTTCGGCGAGGGCTTCCAGATCGTGATGTTGCCGCAGATGGCGGCGATGAAGCTGTTCCAGGCCCACACGGCCACCGGGAAGTTGAAGGCGCTGATCACGCCCACGATGCCGAGCGGATGCCACTGCTCGTACATGCGGTGGCCCGGGCGCTCGGAATGCATCGTCAGGCCGTAAAGCTGGCGGGCGAGACCGACGGCGAAGTCGCCAATGTCGATCATCTCCTGCACTTCGCCGTCGCCTTCGGCCTTGATCTTGCCCATCTCGAGCGAGACCAGCGCGCCGAGCGCCGACTTGTGCTGGCGCAGCGCCTCGGCGCAAAGGCGGATGGCTTCGCCGCGCTTCGGCGCCGGCGTGGTGCGCCAGATCGCGGCGGCGGCCTTGGCGCGCGCCTTGATCGTGGCGTAGTCGGCTTCGGACGACGCGTAGACCTTGCCCAGCACCTCGCCGGTGGCCGGGTTCACCGGCTCGAGCACGCCGGCATCGCGCGTGGCGGACCACTCGCCGTGGCCGAGGTAGGTGCCGGATTCGTGGTCGGTGAGGCCGAGGGCGGCGAGGACGGGGTGCGTCATGGGGATTCCTTGGATGGCGATGGCGTCCCCGACACGATTCGAACGTGCGACCTCGCCCTTAGGAGGGGCGCGCTCTATCCAGCTGAGCTACGGGGACGGGTAGGGATGGAGTCGGAGGGCCGGCACAGCGCCGTTCCGGGGGGCGAAGTCTACCAAGCGGCGGCCGCGGCACCGGAGGGCGGAAACGAAAAAGCCGGGCAATGCCCGGCCTTTTCGATGCGTTGGTGGAGAGGATGGGGATCGAACCCACGACCTCGTCGATGCGAACGACGCGCTCTCCCAGCTGAGCTACCCCCCCGCGCAGGGGCCGAAGTATAGGCCGGCGCGGGTCGGCTTGCCAAGCCGAAACCGTGCCCCGGCTTGCGGAATGCGCAGGGTGGCCTCAGCCCATGCGGGCCAGCGCCTCGCGCATCGGCGCTTCGAGGACCTCGCGGCGCCAGCCGTGCAGGGCGGCGGGCCATTGCCCATCGACCAGAAAGCTCTCAAGGTGCCGCCGTGCGCAGACGAGCCCCTCGGGCAGGTCGAGCGCGGCCGCCCTTTCGGCCACCACGGCTTGGAGGGCCTTCAGGCGGGCGCGGTCCGCGCGCTCGTTGTCCGTCGCCAGCGGCATGGCCGCTTCGTCATCGTCCATCGGTGCCGCGAGCAGTTCGGCGATCTGGTCCTGCAGCCGCTTGGCCGAACGTGCGCTCTCGAGCACCGCGGCCAGCGCCTGGGGCGTGGACGGCGGACGTCGGGCGAGGGTCAGGGCGACCTCGTTGTCGAGCAGCCAGCGCTTCGGCAAGTCCTTCTCCCGGGCCATGCGGTCGCGCCAGCGAAGCAGGCGCCTCAGGCGGGCCTGCGACAGCCGGTCGAACTGCGCGGCCGGGCGCATGGCCAGGTGGGGCTGCGGGTCGTCGCGGTCCTCGCGGGCGTTCTCCAGCATGCGCGCCATGTCGGCCAGCGCGCGCTCCCGATGGCCGCGATGGTCCAGCTTCTCGTCCAGCGCCGCGATCGCCGAATGCAGGTGCCGGACGTCGTCGGCGGCGTACTCGAGCTGCTGCGCGCTCAAGGGTCGGCGCAGCCAGTCGGAACGGGTTTCGGCTTTCGGCAGCTCGACGCCGAGCAGGGTCTTCACCAGTGCCTGGTATCCGACGCCCGGCCCGAGGCCGGCGAAGGCCGCCGCGATCTGGGTGTCGTAGAGCGTCTTCGGCAGCACGCCGAGCGCATGGCGGAAGGCGACCAGGTCCTCGCTGGCGCTGTGCATCAGCGCGTCGGTGGCACCCACGAAGGCCGCCAGCGGGGCGCGCATGCCCGGGTCCAGCGGATCGACCAGGGCGACGCGTCCCTCGGCATCGGCCGCCTGCACCAGCGCGAGCTGGGGGAAGTAGGTGCGCTCCCGCATAAACTCGGTATCGAGAGCGAGCGGTGCGCCTGCCGAGAGGGATGCCAAGGCCGCGGCGGCGGCATCGGGGCGGTCGACCACGTTGACACTCATGCCTGTCCTTGCAGGGGAGGGGACCATAGCCTAACGTCTCCGCCGCGCGCGCCGCGCTGTCCACGACGTTGTTTACCGCGTGCCTCTCCGATCGTTCGCGCCTGCCATCGCTTCCGCCCTGGCCCTGCTGCTCTGCGCCTGTGGCCGGAACGACGCCGAATCCCCCGCGCCGGCAGCAGACGTCGCGCCGGACACGGTGGCCGCTGCGCCGGCCGAGACCGACACCGTCGAACGCCAGCCGCTGAAGGCGCGTGCAGCGTGGAAGCCCACGCCGCTGCTGGTGCCCGCCGAGGCGCGCGACGCGCTGCTGATGGAGGCCACCGAAGCTGAGCGCCAGGGTCGGTGGTACGGCACCGAACCCCTGGGCGCGCTCGATCTGTACGCCGCCCTCGCCGATGCCGACCCGCCGATGCCGGAGGCGCGGATCGGCCGCGACCGCATCATCGTGCTGCTGCAGGAGCGCTTCGAGGCCGAACGTCTTGCGGGGAATCTCGAGACGGCCGAAGAGATCGACGCCGTGCTCGCGGTCGTGTCGCCCGCCGAAGCCGCTGGACGTAACGAGGCTTTGGCGGCGGCCCGGGTGGCCGCGACGGCCACCGCTTCGGGCGATGCCCGCCGCGAGGCCGGACAATGGCTGGCCCCGCGCGGCGGCAGTGCGGTCGCGGCCTATCGCGAAGCGCTGGCGGCGGTGCCGGGCTTCGCCCCGGCGTTCGCCGGCCTCGAAGGCATCGAGAAGGCCCTGCTCGACCGGGCCACGGCGTCGGCCGCGAAGGGCGAGTTCGATGCGGCGGAGGCCGACCTCCGGCGCGCCGCGCGCGTGGGGCTGGACCCGGACGCCGTGCAGGACGGCCGCGCCGCCTTGGCCCAGTCGCGTTCGGCCGCCGCCGCCGTTGCGGTGGGGGAGGCCAACGAGGCCATCGATCGCCTCGACCTTTCGCGCGCGGCGACGCGCCTCGCGGATGCGCAACAGATCGATCCCCAGGCGCCTGGCCTCGATGAGCTTTCCAGTCGCCTCACCCTGGCCCGTCGCTACGGCCACTTCCGCCCTGGCCAAGGCTTCGCCGACGCCTTGGGCGGCGGCATCGACGGCCCGCTGATGGTGGTGGCGCCGCACGGCGAATTCACGATGGGCGCGGGCGACGATGAAGCGGGCGCGCGCGACAACGAGCGCCCGGCGCACGGCGTGCGTTTCGAGCGTGGCTTCGCGCTGGCGGTGCGCGAAACCAGCGTGGCGGAGTTCGCGCGCTTCGTCGCGGCCACGGGCTACCGCACCGTGGCCGAGCGACGCGGTCGCTCGACGGTGTACGAGGAGCGCGGCGGCGCGATGGTGGAACTGCGGGGCGCGCACTGGCGCCGTGGCTACCAGGGCCGCACGCCGGCCGCGCCCGACGATCCGGTTATCCACATCGCCTTCGATGACGCCGTGGCCTATGCCGAATGGCTGTCGGTGCGCACCGGCCTGCGCTACCGGCTGCCGTCCGAGGCCGAGTTCGAATATGCGTTGCGGGGCGGCCGTGCCACGCCCTGGCCCTGGGGGGATCGCCCCCCGGCGCGCGCCGTCGCCAATCTCACGGGTGAGGGCGACCAGTCACCGCAGGGCCGGCGTTGGGGCCGCGCGATCCGCGGGTGGTCCGATGGCCACTGGGGCCCGGCCCCCGTGGGAACATATGCCCCCGAAGGCCTCGGCACGCACGACCTGATGGGCAATGTCTCGGAATGGGTCGAGGACTGCTGGCACGACAGCTACCGCCGCGCACCGGGCGACGGCCGTGCCTGGGTGAATCCGGGCTGCGAGGAGCGCGTGGTGCGCGGAGGCAGTTGGGCCAGCACGCTCGAGCAGAGTCGTTCGGCCTTCCGCCTGCAGGTGCCCGCCGCGCTCACGTCGGCGCGTATCGGTTTCCGCGTCGCCCGCGATCTGTAAGGCCCGGCGCGGCCGGGCCCGGCCTCAGCTGCGGGCTTTCTTCGCCGGTGCCTTGGCAGCCGGCTTGGCGCGCGGCGCCTTCTTCTTCGCCGGTGCGCTGCCCAGCGTGCCGCCCTTCAGCACGCCCTGCTGGAAGTTCTTCCAGAGCTCGAGGTTGCGCTCGGCGATCTGATTGAGCATGGCGAACGGCGAGTTGCTGATGAGGCCACCGAGCTGCTTGCGCAGCGTGTGCTGCTGCTCGAGGAAGAGCTGGAGGCTGCGCTCGATGTAGCGGCTCATGAAGCCGTGCAGCGGGTCGCCGTAGAAGCGGATCATCAGCTGCAGCGAGGCGGTCGACAGCATCGGCTGCCCCTCTTCCTCGCGCTCCGCGATGATCTGCAGCAGCACCAGCCGGGTGATGTCCTGGTCGCTGCGGGCGTCGCGGACCTCGAACTCCTCGCCATCGAGCACGAGCTGGCGCACATCCTCCAAGGTCACGTAGCTGGAGATGCGCGTGTCGTAGAGGCGGCGGTTCGGGTACTTCTTCAGCAGGCGCGGCGAGTCCATGGGCTTCGATGGCGGTGTCCGAGGTGTGCAGAGTCAATGCCGCGCCGCACAACGGCAAGTGAAGACTTGTCAAGCCCCGCCCCCGGGGGTGGATCTGTGCGCGGTTTCTCGGCGGCTCCCGGGGGCGACGGGCCGGTTTCAGGCCGCCGGGGGGCGTTCCCGCGGGATGCCGGCGGGGTCGAATGCGGCGGCGGCCGCGGCGATGGTGGCTTCCGCACCCTGCCATTCCGGCCAGGCCTCGAGGGCTTGGCCCAGGGACAGCCAGCACCGACGAAGCACCGATTCCGGGGGCTGCTCATCGATGGCTTGCGCGCCCTCGGATTTCGAGAGCTTTCGGCCCTCCGAGTCGCGCCACAGCGGCAAGTGCAGGTAGGACGGCGTGGGCAGGCCGAGTGCTTGCTGCAGTGCGATCTGCCGCGGCGTCGAGTCGAGCAGGTCGGCACCCCGCACCACGTGGGTGATGCCCTGCGCGGCATCGTCGACGACCACGGCGAGCTGGTAGGCCCACAGGCCGTCGGCGCGGCGCAGCACCACGTCGCCCACGTCGCGGCGCAGGTCCTGTTCGAAGCGGCCGTGGACCGGATCGTCGAAGCCCACGACCGCATCGGGCACGCGCAACCGGAAGCTGCGGGTCCGCAGCGCGTCATCCGGGACCACGACGCAAGCGCGGTGGATGCCGTCGCTGGCAGCGAGGTCGGTGCGGCTGCAGCGGCAGGGGAAGGCGAGGCCGGCGTCGAGCAGCGCGTCGAGTGCGCGCCGGTAGAGCGCGTGGCGACGGCTCTGGAAGACGATCTCGCCGTCGGCGTGGAGGCCGAGGCGAGCCAGCGTGGCGAGCTGGGCGGCGGCGGCCCCCGGCCGCTCGCGCGGCGGGTCGAGGTCCTCGATGCGCACCAGCCAGCGTCCACCGTGGTGCCGCGCATGCAGCCAGCTGCCGAAGGCCGCGAGGACGGAGCCCCAGTGCAGCGGGCCGGTCGGCGACGGCGCGAAGCGCCCGATGTAGGGCGCCGGTGGCGATGGTGGTGAAGGTGGCGTCACGACGAGGGCGGAAATCGTCCGGGAAAGCGCGGTGTTTCGCTTGAACTTTACCTTTCCACGCCACACTAAGCGCTCGAGCCAAACCGTTCCGGTGTCCCTGCCATGAAGCGTATCGCCCTGTTCCTCGCCACCAACCTCGCCGTGCTGCTGGTGTTCTCCGTGGTCTGGATGATCCTGAGCACCTTCTTCGGGCTGTCGACGTTCGCTGCGAACAACAACGTCAACTACACCGGCATGCTGGTGTTCTGCGCCATCTTCGGTTTCGGCGGCGCGTTCGTCTCGCTGCTGATGTCGAAGTGGATGGCCAAGCGCTCCACCGGCATGCGTGTCATCGACCAGCCGCGCAACGAGATCGAGCAGTGGCTGTATGCCACCGTGAAGCGCCAGGCCGAGAAGGCCGGCATCGGCATGCCGGAAGTCGGCATCTACGACGCCCCCGAGATCAACGCCTTCGCCACCGGTGCCTCGCGCAACAACAGCCTGGTGGCGGTGTCGACCGGCCTGCTGCGCGCCATGAGCCGCGACGAGGCGGAAGCCGTGCTCGCCCATGAGGTCAGCCACGTCGCGAATGGCGACATGGTGACGCTCACCCTGATCCAGGGCGTGGTGAACACCTTCGTGATGTTCCTCGCCCGCATCATCGGCAACATCATCGACCGCGTCGTGTTCAAGAACGAGGACGGGCCGGGCATCGGCTACTTCGTCACCGTGATGGTGCTCGAGATCGCCTTCGGCATCCTCGCTTCGACCATCGTCATGGCCTTCTCGCGCTGGCGTGAGTTCCGCGCCGACGCCGGCGGTGCCGACCTGGCCGGCCGCGAGAAGATGATCGCCGCGCTCGAGCGCCTCGCCCACAGCTACGGCCAGAGCACGTTGCCCTCGGAAGTCCGCGCGTTCGGGATTTCGGGCGGCGTGGCCGGTGGCTTCAAGAAGCTGTTCATGAGCCACCCGCCGCTGGCCGAGCGCATCCAGGCGCTGCGCGAATACACCCCGCGTCGCCTGCCGACGGTGGCCTGATCAGGTCACCACGAGGCGGCCGCGACCGTCGCGTTTCGCCTTCATCAGCGCGTCGTCGGCGCGCTGCAGCAGGCTGGCGTAGGTGTCGCCGTCCACCAGGGTGGCGAGCCCGATGCTCGCGGCCAGCGGCAAGGTCGGGGTGCTGGCCAAGCCGAGCGTGGTGAGCAGCATGCGGGCGCGGGCCTCGGCGACTTCCCGCGTCGCGCCGGGCAGGCAGGCGGCGAATTCGTCGCCGCCCAGCCGTCCCAGCAGGTCCTCCGCCCGCAGTTGCTCGCGGCACAGCGCCGCGAAGCGGCGGAGGGCTTCGTCGCCGGCACCGTGGCCATGACCATCGTTGATGCGCTTCAAGTGGTCGAGGTCGAGCATGAGCACGCTCAAGGGCTGGCCGAGGCGCTGCGCCTCGGTGATGGCCCGCGTTGCGACGGCGGCGAAGTGCGCGCGGCTCGCGGCGGCCGTCAGCGGGTCGGTGCTGAGCAGCGCCTTCAGGCGCTGGTTGTCGTCGCGGAGTCCGAGGAAGGACAGCGCCGAATAGGCGGTGAGCGACAGGGCGATCAGTGCGAACTGCAGCTTCAACGCGTGTTGGCCGAGTCCGAGAGTGGCCACGAGCACGGCGATCGCGACGGCCGCGCAGGCCAGCGCGCCCAAGGCCTGCCGTGGCGTCTGCGTATGGCTGATCCATTGCTGCACCACGAGCGCGAAGAACACCGTGAACACGATCGCGTCGTCGTCCGGCCAAACGGCTGCGGCGCCGAGGGTGCCGGCGATCAGGCCGATCAGGATCGTCAGCTTGGGCCACAGCGGGGGCGGTTCCTGGGTCGCAGCCTCCGGTGCGACGCGATGCCGCACGACTTCGACCAGCAGCGGGCCAAGGGCCAGCAGCCCGGTGTAGTCGCCAATCAGCCAGGGCACCACCGACCAGCGCAGGTCGATGCTTTCCGCCATCCCAGCGCCCACCAGTGCTGCACTCCCGCCCAGCGCCGACGCCGCACAGGCGGCCACGCCGCCGCCCAGCAGGACGAACAGCGTGGTCGGCCCGAAACGCCCCAGCGGGTCGCGTCTCGCGACGCGCTGCAGGGCGACGGCCAGCAGGGCCATCGGCACGGTGTGGGCGAGGGCGAAACCGAATCCCCCCACCAGGACGCTGGTGGTCGTCCAGTCGAGGCCGAGCCGCTCCAAGGTGTAGGCGTGGCCGAGAAGGGCGGCGATGAACACCGGCGGGATGCCGCGGATGCCGAACAGCACCAGCGCGGCGAAGGTCACCGCCGTCGGCGGAAACCAGAGGCTGGCGAACGGCGCGTACTCAAGAAGGCGGGCCGCCGCGAAGGCCGCCAGCCACAGCGGAACGGTCGCCCACAGCCATGCCCGCCGCCCGTGGCGGATCGGAAAAGGGCGGGGCAGGACGGCATCCAAAGGGCGATCGCCTGGTCGGAGGAAGACAAAAGTCTAGGGGTGCCGCGCCCCGTGATTCGTGCGTTGCGGCGCAGGTGCGCCCGCCCATTCGTAAACTGATGAAAACTTTGGAGTCGTGATGCGCATCGAAGCCGCCCGAATGGTGAGCGAGCTGCCCGGCGAGGCCGAACCGCGCCCCGGGACCCGCGACGTGCGCGGCATGGCCTGGTCGGCGACGGTGCCCACGCCCGTCGCGGCCCCCCGACTGCTCGCGTTCCCGCTGGCGATGGCCGACGAGCTCGGGCTCGACGCGGCGACGCTGGGCTCGCCGTCATTCCTCGACCTGATGGCCGGCAACGCCGTTCCGCCGGGGGCGACAACGGTCGCCACCAACTACGGCGGACACCAGTTCGGGCATTGGGCTGGCCAGCTCGGCGATGGCCGCGCCTTGCTGCTCGGCGAGGCGGCGGGGCGCGATGGGCGGCGTTGGGAAATCCAGCTGAAAGGCGCGGGGCCCACGCCGTACTCGCGCCGTGCCGACGGACGCGCGGTGTTGCGTTCCAGCCTGCGCGAATACGTCGCTTCCGAGGCGATGCACGCACTCGGCGTGCCGACCACGCGCGTGCTCAGCCTGGTGGCGACCGGCGACGCCGTGGTACGCGACATCCTCTACGCCGGTGATCCGAAACCCGAGCCCGGTGCCATCGTCTGCCGCGTGGCCCCGAGCTTCCTGCGCTTCGGGCACTACGAATTGCCGGCCTCGCGCGGCGAGCGCGATCTGCTCGAGCGCCTCGTCGACCACACCCTCCGCACCCACTTCCCAGCGATGGTCGGGCCGAACGCGCGCGCCGACTGGTTCGCCGAGGTGGCGCGGCGCACCGGCGTGTTGATGGCCCACTGGATGCGCGTGGGGTTCGTGCACGGCGTGATGAACACCGACAACCTGAGCGTGCTCGGCCTCACCATCGACTACGGGCCCTTCGGTTTCCTCGACGACGCCGACCCGCACTGGACGCCCAACACCACCGACCTGCCGGGTCGCCGCTACCGCTATGCCGCGCAGCCGCAGGTCGCGCACTGGAACCTCTCCGCCCTGGCGTCGGCGCTGGCGCCGCTGTTCCCCGATGCCGCGCCGCTGACCGCGGGCATGAATGCCTACGTCGAGGCCTTCCAATCGGCGCAGGCGCGGATGTGGGCCGACAAGCTGGGCTTGGCCGAGTGGCGCGAGGACGACGCGGCGCTGGTCTCCGGACTGTTCGGCGCGCTGCAGGCCGCCGAGGTCGACTTCACGCTGTTCTTCCGCACCCTCGGCGGGTTGGTGGCGGGACCGGTTGTGGCGGGCGGCGACGGCGTCACACCGGGCATCGCGGCGGCGCTCGCCGATCCCGTGGCGGCCCTCGCGCCTGCGCTCTACGACCGGGCGAAGGCCGAACGCGAGGCGGCGACGCTCATCGACTGGCTGGCCCGCTATGCCGCGCGGCTCGCTTCCGATCCGCAACCCGCTGATGTGCGGCGTGCCCGGATGGACGCCACCAATCCCTGGATCGTGCCGCGCAACTGGCTGTTGCAGCAGGCCATCGATGCCGCGGAGCAGGGCGACACCGCCGAGTTGCAGGCCCTGCTCGACGTGCTGCAGCGGCCCTACGAGGCGCAGCCCGGTGCCGGTCGCTTCGCGGCGCGCCGCCCGGAATGGGCCAGGGACCGCCCCGGCTGCTCCGCGCTGAGCTGCAGTTCCTGAACTCCCTCCGCGAGGGCACCGCGCTCACGCCGGTTCATTCCTCCCGGCCTAAACTGCACACGTGTCCCCCAACCCGTCGCCCATGCGCTTCGCCCCGATCACTTGGCTTCGCACCGCCGCCGCTGGCGTTCTGGTCGCGATCAACACCGTCTTCCATGCCACGCCGATCCTCGCCTTGGCCGTCGCCAAGGGCCTGCTGCCGTTCAAGCGCGCGCGGGCCACGGTATCGCGCTGGATGCCGGCCTTCGGCGAGAGTTGGATCGCCGTGAACGGCTGGGCCATCGCCACCTTCACGCCGACGCGCTGGGTGATCACCGGCGACGCCGCCTTCAGCCGCGCGCGCCGCTACCTCGTGCTCAGCAACCACCAGAGCTGGGTCGACATCCCGGTGCTGCAGAAAGTGTTGAACCGCCGCATCCCGTTCCAGCGCTTCTTCCTGAAGGACTCGCTGAAATGGGTGCCGGTGCTCGGCCTCGCCTGGTGGGCGCTGGATTTCCCCTTCATGAAGCGCGCGAGCAAGTCGCAGATCCAGAAGAACCCCGATCTCGCGCGGCGCGATCTCGAGACCGCGCGCGCGGCCTGCGCGAAGTTCCGCGAGATCCCTGTTTCGGTGATGAACTTCGTCGAGGGCACCCGCGCCAACGCGAAGAAGCTGGCGCAGAGCTCCTACCGCCACCTGCTGAAACCGAAATCCGGCGGCGTGGCGCAGGTGCTGAACTCGATGGGCGAGCTGCTCGACGGCATCGTCGACGTCACCATCGTCTATCCGCAGGGGCGGCCCAGCATCGTCGATCTCTTCGCCGGGAAAGTGCGCGAGATCCGCGTCGACCTGCGCCTGCGCCCGGTGCCGGCGGACCTCGTCGGCGGCGACTACGAGAACGATCGCGACTACCGCGTCCGCTTCCAGCAGTGGCTCAACGGCCTGTGGGAAGAGAAGGACGCGCGCATCGACGCGCTGCTCGCCCAGCCCGCCTGAGGCCGGGGCACCCGCGTTCCGGTAGGCTCGGGCGTCCCCGAGCCTGCCCTGGAGTGCCGATGTCCTCGAGCCGTTTTCCTTCCTTGTCGTCGCTGGCCGCTGCCCTATCGGCGGCGGTCGTTCTCGCGGCCTGCGCGCCGAATGACGAGGGCGCGGCGCCTGCCGGCGCCGACACGCTGGCGGCGGCCTCGGCACCGGCCATCCGCGCCCATGTCGAGTTCCTCGCTGACGACTTGCTGGAAGGGCGGCTCTCCGGCACGCGCGGTTACGACATCGCCGCGGGCTACGTGGCCAGCGAATTCGCACAGATCGGCCTGCGCCCCGGTGTCGCTGAAGACGCCTGGCTCCAGCCCGTCGCGCTGGTCGAATCGCTGTCGCTGCTGCCGCCGTCGCGGCTGGTCCTCCGCCCTTCGTCGGGTCCCGCCGTCACCATGGCGCCGGGCAAGGACTTCCTGCCGGTTGCCAGCCTCGACCAGGCGAAGGTGCTCGCCGAAGCCCCGGTGGTCTTTGCCGGCTTCGGCGTGTCGGCCCCGGACCACGGCCACGACGACCTCGCCGGCATCGACGTGAAGGGCAAGGTGGTCCTCGTTTTCGGCGGCGCGCCCTCGACGTTCCCGCCAGAAGTGCGCGCCCATTATTCGGCCGGGCTCACGAAGACGCAGACCCTGGTCGACCGTGGCGCGGTCGGCATCCTGCAGATCCAGACCCGCGACGACCAGCAGCGCACGCCATGGGAGCGCCTCGTACAGCAGAGCTGGCGCTCGCGCATGGCCTGGGCCGACGAGCAGGGCGTGCCGAACGGCGCGTGGCCGCAGCTCGCCATTCGTGCCTCGATCAGCCCGCAGGCCGCTGCCGCGCTTTTCGCCGGTGCGCCCAAGACCCTCGACGAGGCCTACGCGGCGGCCGAAGCCGGCACGCCGCAGGCTTTCGAGCTGCCGCTCACCGTCGAGCAGGAACGCCACTCGATGATCCGCCAGCGCCAGAGCGCGAACGTGGTGGGCGTGCTTGAGGGCACCGATCCGGCGTTGAAGAACGAATACGTCGTGATCTCGGCGCACCTCGACCACGTGGGCAAGGGCGCGCCAATTGGTGGTGATGCCATCTACAACGGCGCCTTCGACAACGCGTCGGGCATCGCCGTGATGCTCGAGGCCGCGCGATTGCTGGCGTCGTCGCCGGTGAAGCCGCGCCGCAGCGTGATCTTCCTCGCCGTCACGGCCGAGGAATCGGGCCTGCAGGGCGCCGACTATTTCGTGCAGCACCCGACCGTGCCGCGCGAGGCCATCGTCGCCAACATCAACATCGACATGCCGGTGGCGCAGGCGCCGCTGGCGGACGTCACGGCCTTCGGCGCAGAGAACTCGACCTTGGGCGCGGTGGTGGAGCGCGCCGCGGCAGCCGAGGGCGTGGCGGTCACGCCCGACTCGAAGCCGGAGGAAGTGATCTTCGTCCGCAGCGACCAGTACGCCTTCGTGCGCGCGGGGATCCCGGCGCTGTACATCGACGAGGGCATGCGCTCGACCGACCCGACGCAGGACCAGGCGGCGCGCGTCGAGGCCTTCCGCAAGGAGCGCTACCACCAGCCCGGCGACGACCTCTCGCAGGCCATCGATTGGCCGTCGCTGGCCATGCTGGCGCGGCTCAACGCACGGGTGATCACCGACGTCGCCAATGACGACGCGCGGCCGTCGTGGCATCCGGGCAACTTCTTCGGCGAGACCTTCGCAAAGCCGGCGGCGTCACCGCCGTCACCCACGCCCTGACGAGGCGGAAAGCGGAAAGCGAAAGGCCCGGCATCGCCGGGCCTTTCTCGTCTTGCGTGAGCCGGTGGGCTTAGTTCGCCGGGGCGGACTCCCAGCGGTCCAGCCACTGGTCCAACTCGCGGTAGAAGGTGCGGCTGTTCTCGCCCTTCAGGATCCAGTGGTTCTCGTCCGGGAACACCAGCAGGCGGCTCTCGATGCCGCGGCGCTGCAGCAGCGACCAGTACTCCAGCGTGTTGTTGAGCGGCACGCGGAAGTCCTGTTCGCCGATCGTCACCAGCACCGGCGTCTGGAAGCTGGCGGCCTTCAGCATCGGGTTCTGCGACACCCACACGCCGCCGCGCTCCCACACCGGGCCACCGGCGTTCTGTTCGCGGCCGAAGATCACGTCGGAGGTGCCCCACTGGGCCTCCGAGTTCACGAGGCCGGCGTGGCTCACGAGGCAGCGATAGTGCGTGGTCGTGCCCTGCAGCCAGTTGGCGAGGTGGCCGCCGTAGCTGGCACCGCCCGCGCACTGGCGCTGGCCATCGATGAAGCCGAAGCGTTCGATGGCGACGTCGGCGGCCTGGTTGATCTCGTTGGCCGGGCCTTCGAACGGGTCGCCCTGGATGCCCTGCGCGAAGGCCGTGCCGAAGCCGGTCGAGCCGGTGTAGTTCGTCAGCAGCACCACGCGCTCGGTGCCGGCGATCAGGTGGTAGTTCCAGCGGGTGAAGAAGCTGTCGCGCCACATGATGTGCGGGCCGCCGTGGATCAGCACGAACAGCGGGTACTTCTTCGCGGGGTCGAAGCCGGCCGGCTTCACCAGCTGGTTGTGGATGCGTGCGCCGCGCTCGCTGTCGAACCAGAAGGTCTCGGCGGGCGCGAGGTCGAGCGTGGCGGCCTGCGCGCTGTTGAAGGCCGACAGGGCGCGATGGCCGCCGCGCGGGTTGATCCGCACCACCTCAGGCGGGTTCACTGCGCTGTCGAAGTTGGCGACGAGCACGCCGCGGGCGGCATCGGCCACCTGCAGGCCGGTGTACACACCGCGGTCCATCTCGAACGCACGGCGGGCTTCGGTGTCGCCGATGCGCGCGCTGAAGAGCTTCTCGTGGCCCGCTTCCTCGGCCGTCATCCACAGGGTGCGGCTGTCGGCGTCGATGCCGAAGCTCGACACCGCGAGGTCGCCGGGCACGGTGATGGTCGGGCCCGCCTTGGCTGCCGGCCACGAGAACGTGGCGAGGTGCGTGGGCTGGTAGACCTTCTCGCCGCGCGGCGTGAATTGCGCCACGAGGTGGCGGCCGTCGGCGCTGAACTGCGGGCGGCCGAAGCTGTCCTGCGCCCCGATCGCGCCGCTGCCCGTGAGCCGTTCCGGGTCGCCGCCGGTGGCCGGCACGCGGTAGAGGTCGGTGTGGGTGTTGGCGAAGGCGGCGCGGTGGCGGTTCACCGTGGCCGCGAACACCACGGCCTGGCCGTCCGGCGTCCAGGTGGCGTCGATCTCCTCACCGGTCTCGGTGAAACGGCCGCCGAAGCCGGGCTGCTTCACCAACGCGGAGGCGGCGAGCAGGTCCTTGGCCTCGCCGCCAGCGGCGGGTACGACGAACAGGCGCTGCTGGCGGTCGTCCAGCCAGCGGTCCCAGTTGCGGATCGGGAAGCCGGTGTAC
This sequence comes from Silanimonas sp., assembly GCF_027531545.1. Classification (GTDB taxonomy): domain Bacteria; phylum Pseudomonadota; class Gammaproteobacteria; order Xanthomonadales; family Xanthomonadaceae; genus Silanimonas. The sequence continues at coordinate 391,491 of NZ_JAPZSC010000016.1, forward strand.
ACGCGCACGTTGTCCTTGCGCGCCTTGCGCTCGGCGGCGATGCGCACGTTGTCGGCGTCGTTCATCGTGCCAGGGAACACCGTGCTGACGAACAGAAGCTTCGAGCCGTCCGGCGAGAACTGCGGCGTGCGCGCACCGGTCGAAATCGACGTGACGCGGCGCGGCTCGCCGCCCTGGCGCAGGTCGATCACGTAGACCTGCGGCGCGGTGTCGCCTTCGCGTTGCACGGTGTAGGCGATCTGCGAGCCGTCCGGGCTGAACACCGGGCCGGCTTCCGCGGCCTTGCTGAAGGTGAGCTGGCGCGGCTCGCCCTTGCCGTCGGTGGGCAGCAGCCAGAGGTCGGCGCTCTGCTGGGTCGGGTCGTAGGCCGGCCGGGTGGCGACCACGGCGGCGAAGCGCCCGTCATGCGACAGCGCCGGCGGCGACAGGCGTGCGAAGCCCCAGAGGTCTTCGTGGGTGATCGGCCGGCCCGCCGCGGAGGCGGCGGTGCTGGCGGCCGCGGCCGCGAGGGCGAGCAGGACGATGGTCGCGCGGGTGGCGCGGGGCAGGGCGAGGCGACGCAGCAGGCTCATGCGGGGTCCCGTGGGTTGGCGAGCCGCCGAGGATCGCCGAAATCCCCGCGCCGCGCGTAGGCCTGAAGTGAGGGGTCGGGTTCAGGTGCCCGGGGCGGGGCGGGGGTATCCTGCGCGCCCTTTCCCTTTCGGCACGCAGCGATGCGCCTGAACAAGTACCTCTCCGAGGCGGGCTACTGCTCGCGCCGCGAAGCCGACCGCCTCATCGGCGAAGGCCGCGTCACCATCAACGGCATCCGCGCCCGCGTCGGCGCCGAACTGGGCGAGGGCGACAAGGTCGCCGTCGATGGCCAGAACGTCGCGCAGCGCGCCGCCGGTGCCGCGAACAAACGCCGCCACGTCTACATCGCGTACCACAAGCCTGTCGGCGTCACCTGCACCACCGAGGCCGACGTCGCCGGCAACATCGTCGAGGCCATCGGCCACGAGCAGCGCATCTTCCCGATCGGCCGTCTCGACAAGGACAGCGAAGGCCTGATCCTGCTGACCAGCAACGGCGACATCGTCAACGAGATCCTGCGCGCCGAGAACAGCAAGGAGAAGGAATACCTGGTCGGCGTCAACAAGGACGTCACCATGGAATTCCTGCGCGGCATGGCCCGCGGCGGCATCGCCATGCACGGCCAGACCACGCTGCCGTGCAAGGTGTCGAAGATCGGGCCGGTCGGTTTCCGCATCGTGCTGACGCAGGGCCTCAACCGGCAGATCCGCCTGATGTGCACGCACTTCGGCTACCGCGTGAAGCGCCTGTTCCGCAGCCGCATCGTCAACATCCAGATGGGCCACCTGAAGCCGGGCCAGTGGCGCAACCTCACCGACGCCGAGCTGCGCGGCCTGCTGCCGAACCGCACCGAGTGGTGAGATGGCGGCCCGAGGGCCGCCGTTGGGCTCAAGTCAGCGCGGGCAGCACGAAAGCGAACACCGCGCCGGTGATCGTGGCGAGCACCGAGAACACGTAGAGCCCGTTCGACCAGCGGCGCAGCCGCGTGCAGGCACGGGCCAGCGCCGGATCGGCCGGGCAGGGCGCCGAGCGTGCCCGCCAGAGCAGCGTGCCGGCGATGGCGAGCGCGAACGCCGCCACGCCGAACACCAGGCCTTTGCGCTCCGAGAGCCAGATCAGCTGCGGCACGGCGGTGACGAGCCCGGCGAGGGTGGCCCCCGCACCGACGCTGACCATCACCGCCGGCAGCACGCAGCAGACCAGCGTGCCCGAGCTGGCCAGCAGGGCGCCGAAGGCGCCCCACAGGCCCTGCTTCAACTCATTCACCGGTGACCTCGGCCTTGATGGCGGCGACCGTGGCGTCCGTGCGCTGGATGCCGACCACGGTGTAGCCGGCGTCGGTGAGCAGCTTCGTCGCCGTGGCATCGGCGATGTCCTGCCCGTCCTTCAGGCCCACGGCGACCAGCTTGTTCTCGAGGCTGACGAACACCTCGGCGGTGGCGGCGTCCTTCTTGAACGCACGGGTGATGCCGTCGGCGCAGAACGCGCACACGAGGCCGTTGACCTCGATGCGCAGGCTACGGGCCTCCAGCGTCGAGGTGGCGAAGGTGGCGCCCAGGACGAGGGCGGCGGTGGCGAAGGCAAGGAACGAACGGTTCATGGGGTGGCTCCTGGGAATCAAAGGTTGATCATCACGTTGGCGAGGGGCTGTCCGTCGGCATCGGCGCCCACTTCCAGCCACCAGCGGGTGGTGAAGAAGCGCAGCACCGCGACGGGCTTGATGTCGTCGTCGATGGCGTTCGTCGTGCGCATGCCCTTCAGCACCACCCAGGTCGCGACCCGGTCGATGTCGTGCTCGTAGGGCGCCCAGCCGATCGCCGCGGTGTCGAAGCGGTGCGACCAGCCATCGCCTTCGTGCAGCTCGCTGACGAGCGAGGTGTAGATCCGCCGGGTCTCGTAGTCGAGCTGCAGGCCGACGTGACGCGCCAGGCCGTCGCCGAGCGCGGTGCGGCCTTGGCCGACCCCGCCCCAGACGAAGGCGTTGGCCTGTGCGGCAGGCAGGTTCCAGCGATGCAGCAGTCGCGAGGTGCGGACGTAGCCGAGTTCGAGCTCGTCCGTGCGCTGGAGGCCGTCGGCGCGGACGCCGCCCGCCGACACCGACCAGCGGTGGCTTGGCGAATAGGTGTAGCTGAAGCGGTCGACGTCCGGCTCGTGCTCGACCATCAACATGTGGCCGCCGGCGTAGGAAATCGGGCGGGCGAGGGTGGGCGACGCGAGGGCGACGCCGGCGAGGGCCATCAGGCCCAGGGAAAGAATGCGTGGCATGGGAACTCCGTGCGGCAGGCGGTGGCGCCTGCGGTGCATATCCGTCGCGCAACGGGCGCGACGGGGCGGCGACGGGGTTCAGGAGATCGGCGGGCGGAGCGGGGACTGCGCGCTCCAGCGGAGCGCGGGCAGGAGCGGTGTGGCACCGGGGCGTTCTGCCAGCACGTGCTCGGTCGTGAGCACGAGCCGCGGAGTGAAGCCGAGGGCCTGCGCGCAGGACCAGCGGCAGGATTCACCGAGCGCCGAATCACCACAGCAATCCGCCGCCGTGGCCGGGTCGGCATCCACCACCGCGGCCGCCAGCGCATGGCAGGGCGGCAGCGTCGCTGCGGTTTCGGTCGCCAAGGGGGCTGGCGTGTCGCCCGTCGCCCCCATCACGGGTGAGGCATGCATCGCGACGGCCAGACTGGCCTGCAGCAGCACGGCCAGCGCCAGAAAGGCGTGCATGGCGAAGCGCAGCAGGGGCGGGCAGGCGACGGGCATCGAGGCTCCAGTCTAGCGGGCGTCGGACCCCGCCTGAACCGCGAAGTTCCCACCCAAGACAAAAAAGTTGGCTTTCGTCAAGAAAAGGTTTAAGGTCGGCGTCGCTGAGCTTGCCGGGTCACGGTGAATTGTGTCCCGATGCGGTAGATCGATGATCCGCTACATCGCCCTTGTGTTGCCTCCCTGCAGACAGCCGCCGGTCCCAAACCCGGTGAAAACCTCAAAACATCGAATCTGTTCTTAGGAGACAACTCATGTCCGATCGTCAGACTGGCACCGTCAAGTGGTTCAACGACGCCAAGGGCTTCGGCTTCATCTCGCGTGAAGGCGGCGAAGACCTCTTCGTCCACTTCCGCTCGATCCAGGGCTCGGGCTTCAAGACGCTGAAAGAAGGCCAGAAGGTCAGCTTCACCGTCGTGAAGGGCCCGAAGGGCCTGCAGGCCGACGCCGTCCAGGCGCTCTGAGCCGCACCAACGCGTTTGCGTGACGAACCCCGGGCTTGCGCCCGGGGTTTTTCATTTTTGAAGGAGAATCCCCGATGCAGATCGCCGAGCGCACCGTCGCTTCCTTCCACTACACGCTGACCAGCCCCGAAGGCCAGGTCATCGACAGCTCCCGCGGCCGTGAGCCGCTGCCGTACCTCCACGGCGTTGGCCAGATCGTGCCGGGCCTCGAGAAGGCCATGGCCGGCCGCGTCGCCGGCGACACCTTCCAGGTCGTCGTCCCCGCCGCCGAAGGCTACGGCGAGAGCAACCCCGAAATGATGCAGGCCGTGCCGCGCGCCGCGTTCCCGCAGGACGTCGAAGTCCAGCCGGGCATGCAGTTCGAGGCCAACGGCCCGATGGGCCCGATCACCGTGGTCGTGAAGTCGGTCGATGCCGACACCGTCACCATCGACGCCAACCACCCCCTCGCCGGCATGCCGCTGCACTTCGACATCGAGATCGTCGAAGTCCGCGAAGCCTCGGTCGAGGAAGTGCTGCACGGCCACGTGCACGGCGCCGGCGGCCACCAGCACTGAGCCCCGCGGGGCCGCGGCTTTCGAGCCGCGGCTCCAGTACCATCCGGTTAAACTTCCGTTACCCCGCGCTCCGCGCGGGGTTTTGCGTTTCCCGGCCAGGATGGCCCCGAATCCCACTCCCTTTCGTCTCCAAGGAACCGAGATGCGCCGCACTCAGCCCACCCGTTTGAACCGCCACGCGCTGGCCCTCGCCATCGCCCTGACCCTGCCGGCCCTTGCGTCGGCGCAGGATGCCGCCCCCGCGGACGCCACGACCGACGCCACGACGCTGGACACCATCACGGTGACCGCCACCCGTCGCGCCGAGAACGCCCAGCAGGTGCCCATCGCGGTCAGCGCGGTCGACGGCGAGAAGCTGGACGCGATCCGCTCCGGTGGCGATGACATCCGCTTCCTGGCGGCGCGTTCGCCCAGCCTCAACGTCGAGTCCTCGTTCGGCCGCGTGTTCCCGCGCTTCTACCTGCGCGGCCTCGGCAACACCGATTTCGACCTCAACGCCTCGCAGCCGGTGTCGCTGGTGTACGACGACGTCGTCCTCGAGAACGTCACGCTGAAGGGCTTCCCGGTGTTCGACGTCGACCGCATCGAAGTGCTGCGCGGCCCGCAGGGCACGCTGTTCGGCCGCAACACGCCGGCCGGCCTCGTGAAGTTCGACTCGGTGCGCCCGGACTTCGAGACCTCGGGCTACGGCCGTCTCTCGTACGGTGAGTACGACACGATGAACGCCGAAGCCGCCATCGGCGGCGGCCTCACCGACACGCTGGCCGGCCGCGCTTCGGCGCTGTACCAGCGCCGCGGCGACTGGGTGGACAACACCTTCGGTGGCACGCGCCGCAACAACGCCGTCGAGGGCTACGAGGACATGGCCTTCCGCGGCCAGGTCCTGCTGCAGGCCAGCGAGGACTTCGAAGCCCTGCTCAGCGTGCAGATGCGCGATCTCGAGGGCACCGCCCGCCTGTTCCGCGCCAACATCCTCGGCGCCGACGGCCGCCTGGTGCCGGGCTTCGACCCGGAGAAGGTCGCGATCGACGCGCTGAACCAGCAGGACCTGGACACCGACGGCGCGAGCCTGCGCATGAGCTGGAACCTCGGCTCGGCCACGCTGTTCTCGATCACCAGCCTGAACCACGGCGAGCTCGCTTCGCGCGGCGACATCGACGGCGGCTTCGGCGCCGTGTTCCTGCCGAGCGGCGGCGGCCCCGGCCTGATTGCGTTCCCGGCCGAGTCGGGTGATGCCGCCGAGGTCAAGCAGGCCACGCAGGAACTGCGCCTCGCCTCGAACGGCGACAACGCCATCGACTGGCAGGCCGGCCTGTACTGGTTCAAGGACCAGGCCGACATCGAGAGCATCAGCTACGACACCCTGGGCGGCGGCACGATCAACGCCCTCGCCACGCAGCGCCAGGACAACACCGCGTGGGCGGCCTTCGGCTCGGTGGATTGGGCCGTGAGCGAGACCTTCGTGCTGCGCGCCGGCCTGCGCTACACCGAGGACGAGAAGGACTTCACCGCCCGTCGCGTGTTCGGCGCCTTCGGTGCGCCGGCGATCGCGCCGATCACCGTGAACCCGTCGGACGAGAACGTGAGCTGGGACCTCGCCGGCACGTGGACGGTGGCCGATGACGTGAACCTCTACGCCCGCGTGGCCAAGGGCTTCCGTGCGCCGTCGATCCAGGGCCGCCTGGCCTTCGCCAACGCGGCGCTGCCGGCCAACCAGCTGGTGACCGTCGCGGATTCGGAAGAAGTGCTGTCGTACGAAGTCGGCATGAAGGTCGCGCTGTTCGACAACCGCGCGCGCCTGAACCTCGCCGCGTTCAACGCGACCGTCGACAACCAGCAGCTCACGGCCGTGGGTGGCACGGCGAACTTCAACAGCCTGCTCAACGCCGACGAGTCGTCGCTGCGCGGCTTCGAAGCCGACCTCGAGGCCTACCTGACCGACCAGCTGCTCGTCACCTTCGGTACCGGCTACAACCGCACCGAGATCAAGGACGCGAACCTGACGACGGCGATCTGCGGCAACCCGCTGGGCTGCCTCGTCACCGACCCGACGGTCGTGGTGGGCGGCGTCACGCTGGCCCGCATCGACGGCAACCCGCTGCCGCAGGCCCCGGAGTGGACGACCAACCTGACCGCCCGCTACGGCATCCCGCTGTCGGACGACTCGGAGCTCTACGTCTACACCGACTGGGCCTACCGCAGCGAAGTGAACTTCTTCCTGTACGAGTCGACGGTGTTCACCGGCGCCCCGCTGCTCACCGGCGGCGTGCGCGTGGGCTACAGCTGGGGCCTCGGCCAGTACGAAGTCGCGGCGTTCGGTCGCAACATCCTCAACGAGATCGAGGCCGTCGGAGGCATCGACTTCAACAACCGCACCGGCTTCATCAACGAGCCGCGTACGTGGGGCGTGGAGTTCAAGGCGAGCTTCTGATCCCGCGCCGCGCGAGCGGCGAGATCGTGGCAACTGAGACGGCCCGGTGACCCCGGGCCGTTTACTTTTCGGCGCCGGCGCGGAAAAGGCGGGGCGGATGGCCGCCTTCTCGCGCCACTGGGGTGGGGCAGGCTAGGCTTCGCTTCCCGATTCCGGAGCACAGGCCCATGACCAACGCTTTCGACTTCAAGGCCATCGACATCGACGGCAAGGAACGCTCGCTCGACGAGTTCAAGGGCAAGGCCGTGCTGGTGGTGAACACCGCGAGCAAGTGCGGCTTCACCCCGCAGTACACCGGCCTCGAACAGCTGTGGAAGGACTACGGCGACAAGGGCCTCGTGGTGCTGGGCTTCCCCTGCGACCAGTTCGGCCACCAGGAGCCGGGCGACGAGGCGGAGATCAAGAACTTCTGTTCGCTCACGTACGACGTGAGCTTCCCGATGTTCAAGAAGGTGGACGTCAACGGCCCGAAGGCGCACCCGTTGTTCAACTGGCTGAAGAGCGAGAAATCGGGCTTCCTCGGCACCGAGGGCATCAAGTGGAACTTCACCAAGTTCCTCGTTGGCCGCGACGGCCAGGTGCTGAAGCGCTTCGCCCCGACCGACAAGCCCGAGAGCCTGCGCAAGGACATCGAGAAAGCGCTGGGCTGAGGACCGCCACGCGGTTCACTCGCGGCGCCGCACCGGCAGCAGGATCTCGTTGCGGCGCATCGGGCCCGGAACCCAGGGCGCGTCGTACTGCGCGGACTGGGGCTCGGCGGCGGCGATCCAGTCCGTTTTCGCGAGTTCGCGTTCGAGCAGGCGCAGGTTCTCGGCGTAGCGGATCGTGCTCCAGCGCCCGCTGAAGCGGATGGCGGCGACGTTCCGCGAAGGCACGCCGACGATGCGGATGCGTGGATCGCGCGGCAGCGGCAGGTTCTCGGCCGTGTAGCGGGCGGGCATCACGAAGCCCACCACCCAGCCCTGCGCCGAACCCGACTGCGTGACCGGTGCCGTCATGCCGATGCGTTCGCCTTCGCGTTCCTGCGTGACCGGTGCGGTCATGCCGATGCGCTCGCGCCGCGTGTTGTTGCCGAAGATGTAGTCGGCCAAGGGCTGGAAGCCGAGGCTGCCGGCGCGGCCGAAGTCCTCGGTGGCGACCACCACTTCGGCGACCAGCATTGGCGCGTACTCGCGCACTTCGACGCTGGCACCGAGCGAATCGACCACCGTGTAGGCGGGTTCTTCCGCGCGGGATGCGGTGGGCGTCAGCGCCACGGCGAGCGCGGAGAGGAGCAGCAGGGCGGAACGCATCGGGGCACGGCTCGGCGGGATTAATGGAGTGAGCCCCACATTGAGGCCCATGCCGTCGCCGCCGCGTCGTGGTCTCGGGGAGTCAGCCCTGGCGCTCGGCCAAGCGCATGCGGACCATGCCGGCCAGGGCGCCGAGGCCGCCGAAGGCGATGCTGGCGACGACCAGGGTCACCACGCCGGCGACCATCAGGACGGGCAGGCCGCTGTCGCCCATCAGGTAGGCGATCGCCACCGCGAGCACACCGACTCCAGCACCCAAGGCGAGGGTGATCGGCAGGGCGGCCAGCGCGGCCCAGGCATCCCCCGACCAGGCCAGTGCCGCATCCGTCCGAAGTCGTCGCCACGCGTAGCCCAGGGCGACGTTGGCGCCGACCAGCAGCGCCAACAGCGGCGACCATTGGGCGGTCGCGAACACGCTGGAACCGAGTGTGTCGTGCAGCAGGCCCGGTAACGCGCCGCTCACTAGGTCAATGCCGAACGCGAGGAGGGTGCCGAAGATCGCGGCGCCAGCCCAGGCTTGGCGCGAAGGCTTGGCCGGCATGGGAGCCGTGCCCGGCTTCAGCAACACTGCGGTGCCCACGGAGGCGCCGAGCGCGGCGACAGCGACGTGCAGCAAGGACATGGCGACGCCGACCACGGCGAAGCCGATCGGTGACTGCAGGGCGGGGATAAAGCTGTAGGCCAGGGCGGAGACGAGGCTCACCGCGGCCCAGGCGCCGAAGGCCGCCAGCAGACCGGTGGCCGCTGCCGCGCCATGCGCGTGGCCAACGCGGTCAGGCGCCCGTAGCTGCCGACGCGTCGCGATAACGAAGACGAGGACGGCCATCAGCGCCGCGCCGAGCAGGCTCTGGCCGACGAGGCCCGGGAGCAGGTCGCGCAGCACGTCGGGCATCGCGCTGTCGCCCATGTAGCGTCCGAAGGTGATGCCGGCGTTGACCAGGCTCGCGGCGAGGGACCCCGCGACCGCCCACAGCGCGGCGGCCAACGGAAAGGTGAAGGTGTCGCGGGGGGACGACGGAGGCATCAGGAGGTCATTTCTCGACGAAGGCGCGTTCGAAGACGTAGTGGCCCAGCTGGCCGATCTTCGGCGAGGCCACGAGGCCGCGCTCGTCGAGCAGCTTCCGGAAGTCGGCGAGCATCTGCGGGCTGCCGCAGATCATCGCGCGGTCGGTCGCGGGGTTGATCTCGGGCAGGCCGAGGTCGCGCTGCATGGTGCCGTTGGCCATCAGGTCGGTGATGCGGCCGTGGTGCTTGAACGGTTCGCGGCTGACGGCGGGGTAGTACAGCAGCTTCTCGCGGATCTGCTCGCCGAGGTATTCGTGTTGCGGCAGTTCGCGCTCGATGTAGTCGCGGTAGGCCAGGTCGTCGGCGTTGCGCACGCCGTGGGTGACGATGACCTTGTCGAAGCGCTCGTAGGTGGCCGGGTCGCGGATCACCGACAGGAAGGGCGCGAGGCCGGTGCCGGTGGCCAGCAGGTAGAGGTTGCCGCCCGGATGCACGTCGCTGATCAGCAGGGTGCCGGTGGGTTTGCGCGACAGCAGCAGGGTGTCGCCGGGCTTGATGTGCTGCAGGCGGGACGTGAGCGGGCCGTTCTGCACCTTGATGGAGAAGAACTCCAGGTGCTCGTCCCAGTTGGGGCTGGCGATCGAGTAGGCGCGCATCAGCGGCTTGCCGGCGACCTCGAGGCCGATCATCACGAACTGGCCGTTCTCGAAGCGGAAGCCGTCGTCGCGCGTGCAGGTGAAGCTGAAGTAGGCGTCGGTCCAGTGGCGGACGTCGAGGATGGTTTCGGAGATGAAGGGCGAGGTCATGCCGGGCCGCGGGATCGGAAGGCCGCCATTGTCGCATCCGGCACCGCGGCGACGTTGATCGGGGTCATCCCCCGCTGGCGCGGGGGGGCGGACTCGGGCGACGGCTCGAAATCGCCACGGAGTGGGCGGATTCGCGCATTTTCCTGCTGCAACGCAGCAGCCGATGCCCGGGATTCAGCCCCGGACCCCTGTTTTCGCGAACTGGATCACGGCTTCACGGGGCCTTACTTTTCGTTCAGGCGCGGGTTACTGTAGGGCCGCTGCTGCGCTTGGGTCACAGTGAACCGTGGCCGGGTGTGCTGATCCGACCGATCCGCTGCATCGACGCAACGATTCCCCGGGCAAGCAGTCTTGGCGCGATGCCTGCGCCGTTCCCAACCAGCCAATGTTCGAGGACGCATAGCAATGTCGGATCGTCAGTTCGGGACCGTGAAGTGGTTCAACGATGCCAAGGGCTTCGGCTTCATCACGCCGGAGAACGGCCAGGACGTGTTTGTCCACTTCCGTTCCATCATGGGTAACGGCTTCAAGACCCTCAAGGAAGGCCAGCGCGTGAGCTTCAAGGTCGTCGCCGGCCAGAAGGGCATGCAGGCCGATGAGGTGCAGGTGGCCTGAGCCATCTGCACGGAAGCTGCCGAAGAACCCCGGGCCCGTCCCGGGGTTTTTTTCACCCTCGCGGGCGCACACTGCCCCCACGCCTTCGGAGATCGCCATGGACCTGCTCTACTTCGCGCCCGGCAGCGCCAGCCTTTGCGTGCACTGGATGCTGCTGGACATCGGACGCCCACCCGAACTGCGTCGCGTCGACCTCGCGGCGGGCGAGCAGCGTTCGCCGGAGTATCTGAAGCTGAATCCGGCCGGAGTGGTGCCAACGTTGGTACTGGATGGCGAGCCGTTCAACGAGTCAGGCGCGCTGGTGCTGATGCTGGCCGATCGCTACCCCGACGCCGGCCTGCTGCCGCCCCCCGGTACCGCCGCGCGCAACGCCGCCTACCAATGGCTGCTGTTGATGGCGAACGGCCTGCAACCGCCTTTCCGGACCTGGTTCTACCCGCACGAGCCGGCGGGCGAAGCGGCCAGCGACGCTGCGAAAGCCGCGGCGGGTCAGCGCATCGGGGCCTTCTTCGACCGCGTGGACGCCCATCTCGCCGCCAACGGCCCCTACCTGCTGGGCGAGCGGGTTTCCGCGCCCGATTTCTTCCTGGCCATGCTGTGCCGCTGGTCGCGCAACATGCCGAAGCCGGCCACCGAGTGGCCCGCCCTGCGCGGCTTCATCGATCGCATGCGCGCACGCCCGAGCTTCAAGCTGCTTTGCGAGCGCGAAGCCCTGACGGAGTGGCTTGCGTGACTGGCGTCGCGCCGATGCAGGCCATCGCGGGCCTCGAGCCCGCGGATCTGCGTTGGCGCATCGACGTCGATGTACTCGTGGTGGAGTTCCGTGGTCGTCGGCACACCCCCGCCCATATGGCGGGCTGCTGGCGTGCCGTGCAGGGGCTCGCCGCCGAGCGGGGCCTCGGCAAGGTGCTGGCCATCGACCTGATGGACGACGATCCGCTCACTGGCGAGCAGCGTGCGGCCTTCATCCGCCAGCTTGGGATGGATGTCTTCGCCGGGCGCCGTTGGGCGTACGTCGCGCGCTCCGTGGACCGCGTCGGTGCCTACGAGGCCACCCAGCTCGACGCGCAGGAGCAGGGGCTGGACGTGCGGGTCTTCAGTTCCGTGGCCGAAGCCGAGCTCTGGGTGCGCTTCCCCGGCTGACTTAAACTGGCGGTCTGTCCCCAGCCCGCGGCGCCGCGCCGCCATGCCATGACCGTCATCAAGCAAGAGGACTTCATCCAGTCCGTCGCCGACGCTTTGCAGTACATCAGCTACTACCACCCGGTCGACTACATCAAGGCTTTGGCGGCCGCGTACGAGAAAGAGGAAAGCCCCGCGGCCAAGGACGCGATGGCGCAGATCCTCATCAACTCGCGCATGTGCGCCGAAGGCCACCGTCCGATCTGCCAGGACACCGGCATCGTCACCGTGTTCCTCGAGATCGGCATGGACGTGCGCTGGGACGCCACGATGAGCGTCGAGGACATGTGCCACGAGGGCGTGCGCCGCGCCTACCACCACCCGGACAACAAGCTGCGCGCTTCCGTCTTGGCCGACCCGGCGGGCAAGCGCATCAACACCAAGGACAACACGCCGGGCGTGGTGAACATGAAGGTCGTGCCCGGCGACAAGGTCGACGTGATCGTCGCCGCGAAGGGCGGTGGTTCGGAGGCGAAGTCGAAATTCGCGATGCTCAACCCGTCGGATTCGATCGTCGATTGGGTGCTGAAGACCGTGCCGACGATGGGTGCCGGCTGGTGCCCGCCGGGCATGCTCGGCATCGGCATCGGCGGTACCGCCGAGAAGGCCATGCTGCTGGCGAAAGAATCCTTGATGGAGGAAATCGACATCCAGGAACTGATCGCGCGCGGCCCGAGCAATCGCGCGGAAGAGCTGCGCATCGAGCTCTACGAGAAGGTGAACCAGCTCGGCATCGGCGCGCAGGGCCTTGGCGGCCTGACCACCGTGCTCGACGTCAAGATCAAGGATTACCCGACCCACGCCGCCAACCTGCCGGTGGCGATGATTCCGAACTGCGCGGCCACGCGGCATGCGCACTTCACGCTGGATGGCAGCGGCCCGGTGATGCTGGAGCCGCCCTCGCTCGAGGACTGGCCGGAGCTCACCTACGACGCCTCGAAGGGCAAGCGCGTCAACCTCGATGCGATCACCAAGGAAGAGATCGCGAGCTGGACGCCCGGCGACGTGCTGCTGCTCAACGGCAAGCTGCTGACCGGCCGCGACGCCGCGCACAAGCGCATGGTCGACATGCTCAACAAAGGCGAGGCGCTGCCGGTCGACCTGCGCGGCAAGTTCATCTACTACGTCGGCCCGGTCGATCCGGTGCGCGATGAAGTCGTCGGCCCCGCCGGCCCCACCACCGCCACGCGCATGGACAAGTTCACCGGCCAGGTGCTCGAAGCCACCGGGCTCTTCGGGATGGTGGGCAAAGCGGAGCGTGGCCCGGTGGCCATCGAAGCGATCAAGAAGCACCAGAGCGCCTACCTGATGGCGGTCGGTGGTGCGGCGTATCTCGTCTCGAAGGCGATCAAGGCGGCCAAGGTCGTGGGCTTCGCCGACCTCGGCATGGAAGCGATCTACGAGTTCGAGGTGAAGGACATGCCGGTGACCGTGGCCGTCGATTCGCGCGGTGAATCCGTGCACACCAGCGGCCCCGCCGAGTGGAAGGGCCGCATCGCCAAGAGCCTCGGCATCCCGGTGGTCGTCGAGTGAGTGAGCGCGAGCCGTCGTCGCGCCTGCGGCGGCTGCTCGCGATCGATGCGGCGGGCGCGGTGCTCACCGCCGTGATCACGCTGGCGTTGCTGGCGAGCGGCGTCGTCCAGAGCGGCGTGCCGTCCATCGCTTGGTGGGTGTTGGGCGGCGTGGCGATGGGTCTCGCCGTGCTCGGTGCCGTTGCACTGTGGCGGCAGTGGCCGCCGGCCCTCCAACTGCGGCGCCTCGCCGCCGCGAACCTCGCCTATGCGCTCGCGTCCCTGCTGCTCGTGGGGACGTTTCGCGACACCGTGACGATCCTCGCCCTCGCCTACGTCATGATCGAAGCGACGGTGCTGGTGATCCTCGGGAGCGTCGAGTGGCGCGAATCCGCTCGCATCGGCTGAGCGGCGCGACTCAGCCGAAAACCCGCCGCAGCAGGTCGGTATTGCGCGAGGCCGGATTCGAACGGATCGCCTGTTCCTGCCCGCCGATGACGTGGAACAGGCCATCGATGGACCGGTTCGTCACGTAGTCGTCGAGGTCCAGCGCCGAGCGGCCGTCGCGACCGCTGCCGCCGAGCAGCGCGCCCAGGGAGCCGCCACCGGCGCGTTCGCTGAGGGCCTTGTACTTCTCGGTGACGCCGACGCTGGCGGTCTGTCGCGCGACGATCGGGCGGAATGAGGCGAACAGGGCTTCGCCGCTGCTGCGCTTGAAGTAGTCGGTGGCCGAGGTGCCGCCACCACGAACGATGCCGATGGCGTCCTGCATGGTCATCGCGCGCACCGCATCGGCGAGGATGCCGGCGGCTGCGGGCACGGCCTTTTCGGCCGCGCGGTTCATCGATTCTTCGAAGGCATCGACGCGCGCGCCCTGGCCAGCCTTGCGCGCGAGGTCGGCGACCTGTCGCAGCCGATCCGGCACGAGGATCTTGACCGCCTGGTCGCGGAAGAACCCGTCCGGCCGGCCCAGCTGCCGCACCGAGCGGTCGACGCCCTGCGCGAGTGCTTCCTTGATGCCGCCGGCAGCGTCCGAGGACGTCAGGGCCCCCGCGCTGCCGCGCGAACCGCCAATGCGTTGCAGGGCGCGTTCAAGACCGGACTGCGCGAGCAGCGATGGCGCCGCCACGAGGGCGGGGACACCGACGAGCAGCGCGGCGAGCAGTTCGCGGCGGCGGGCGGATGGCGGACGCATGGCGGGGCTCCTGCAGGGGGAGCCCCGAGCATACGCCGGGCCTTACCAGCCGTAGCGGAGGCCGGCGACGATCTGGCGGGGATTGCCGAAGAGGATGCCGCGCGTGCGATCGACGATGTACTCGCGGTCGGTCAGGTTCTTCACCGCGAGGTAGCCGCTCCAGGCGCTGCCCGTCGGCTCGTAGTTCAGCGTGGCGCTCCAGGTGGCGTAGCCGTCGAGCTGCCCGATCTGGCCATCGCCATTCACGACCGGGTGGCGCGTGTTGGCGAAGTCGGCCCACTGCCGGCCCACCTGCTGCACTTCCACCGAACCGTCCCAGGCGCCGCGCACGTAGCCGACGCGGAAGGTGGTGGTGAGGTCCGGGGCGTAGGGCAGGCGGTTGCCGGCCACGCTGCCGTTGGCGGCAGCGCCGGTGTCGACGCGGCGCAGCACCGTGCTCTGTTCGGCCGTGGGCAGCCAGGTGACGGCCAGGTTGGCGTAGAACTCGCCGCTGCGGCGCTGCAGCGCGCCGCGATTCATGCCGGCCGCGAACTCGAAGCCCGCGTACTCGGTTTCGCCCTGCGCCAGCGGCGTGCTGCCACCGGCGATCGATCCGACGACGACCTGGTTGGCGAAGTCGGTACGGAACACGGTGGCTTCGAGGTCGATGCCCTGCCAGCGCGTGCGCAGGCCGAGTTCAAGGTTCAGGCTGTCTTCTGCGCCCACGGCGACGCTGGTGCCGTTTCCGGCGATCAGGTCTTCCACGCGCGGCGGAGCGAAGCCTTCATGCGCCGAGGCGAAAAGCACGACGGCGTCGCTGACGATCCAGTTCGCGCCCAAGCCCCAGGTGGTTTCGGCGATGTCTTCCGCCCCACCGAGGCCGCCGGGCAGGCGGTTCTGGCGGGCGAACGCGATGTCCTCGCGACGCACGCTCGGGGTCAGTTGCACGGTGCCGAGGTCGAAGGTGGTGGTGGCGAAGGCGGCCAGTGCTTCGGCGGTGCGCAGGTTGTTTTCGACCAGGGTGCCGGTGCGCGCGGCGGGCGCCGTGCCGTTCACCTGGAAGCGGACCTGGTCCTCCTCGTGCCAGCGCAGGCCGGCCTCGCTGCTGCCCGCCGTCCCGAACAGGCTGGTGTTCCAGGTCAGGCGCGTGTCGACGCCCCAGGTGTAGTAGCGGCGAAGGCGGCCCTGCGCGGAGTTGCACAGCGCAGGGTTCACGCGCTCGCCGCGCAGGCGGGCGTCGCGGAACGCGGTGCCGCACTGCGTGTCGGTGGTCGTGCTGGACTGGCGCCACCAGTCGCGCACGAACTCGGTGTAGTAGGCCGAGGTCAGCAGTTGCAGGCCCTCGCGCGGGGTCCAGGCGTGGCTGGCCGAGAGCGCGCCATGCTCGATGTCGAACAGGTCGTTCTCGAACGGGTAGTACTCGGCGCCGAAGTTGCGGGACTCCGCTTCCGTGAGACCGGAGTAGCCGACCTCGGAGGCTTCCCGGAGCGTGTTCGCCCGGAAGGTGAGGGCGTGCTGCTCATTGACCTGCCACTGGTACTTCGCGAACAGGTCGGTCTGTTCCAGCGCGGTGTTGTCGCGCGCGCCGTCGCCCTGCTTGTGGCCGAGGTCGACCAGCAGCCCCTGGCCGCCCACGCTGGCGTGCAGCGCGCGGTAGCCCCGCGTGCCGACCGAGATCTCCGCGTGACCCGAGGCGTCCTCCGGCGGATCCGGGGTGATGTAGTTGATCGCCCCGGTGATCGTCTGCGGGCCGAAGCGCAGCAGGCCCGCACCCTTCAGGACCTCGATGCGGTCGTAGCGCTGGATCGGTGCGTGGTAGTAGCTGGCGTTGTCGCCATAAGGCGCGTACATCGCCGGCAGTCCGTCCTCGAGGATCAGCACCTTGGTGCTGCGCGTCGGGTTGCTGCCGCGGATGCCGATGTTCGGGCGCAGGCCGAAGCCTTCCTCGTCGCGGACGGTCACGCCGGGCACCTTGCGCAGCGCCTCGTTCACGGTGAGCGCGCGGGCCGAGACCAGCACGCTCTGGTCGAGCGTGGTGGCGCTGCCCTCCGCCGTTTCCGGGGCGGGCAGGCGGCCCACCACTTCGATTGTCGCCAAGGTGCGCTTGGCGTTCGCCGGTTCGGGGGCCGGGGCGGGCGCAGCGAGGCCGGGAAGGGGAGCGAGGGCAAGGGCGAGGGCCAGCGAAAGCGGGGTGCGGCGGGTCATGGTCCGGACGAGTTGCAAATGCGAATGGTTATTATGCGGAAATGATTCCGTTTCGTCATCCCTGCGCCTCCGCGGCGCAAAACCGTGGCGGCCATCGGATTTCCGTCTTGGGGCCCGTGATAGCCTCGGGCGTCCTTCACGCCCCCACCACGTCCCCATGCAGGCTCGTCTGCCGCTGCCGGAAACCGACGCGCAGACCCGCCGGGTGCTGCTCACCGGGGCGTCGGGGCTGGTCGGCGGGCAGGTCCTGAAGCGCTTGTTGGCATCGGGCGAGCGTTTCGAGGTCGTGGCGCCGACGCGCACGCCCTTGATGGCCCAGTCGCCTCGTCTCCGCAATGTCGTCTACGACTCCAGCACGGCCGAGCGCCGTACCGACAGCGGTCTGCGCCGCAGTCTCGTCGGCCTGAAGGCGGACATCTGGATCTGCGCCTTGGGCACGACGATGGGCAAGGCGGGCAACCAGGCGGCCTTCGTGGCCGTCGATCGCGACCTCGTCCTGAAATTCGCGGCGCTCTCGCGGGCCCTCGGGGCGCGCCACGCCATCCTCGTGTCCTCGGTCGGCGCAGACGCGAAATCGGGCAACTTCTACCTTCGGGTCAAGGCCGAAGCCGAGCGTGGCCTGGCCGAACAGAACTTCCCGCGCGTCGACATCCTGCGCCCCGGCCTGCTGCTGGGGGAGCGTGGCGAACGCCGGCCCGGCGAGCATCTGGCCCAGCGCCTGGCGCCCTTCTACAACCCGCTGCTCTTGGGGCCGCTGGCGCGCTTCCGCGCCATCGAAGCCAGTGCCGTGGCCGGGGCGGCGGTGTCCCTTGCGCGTGACGTCGGCAGCGGCTGGTTCGTGCACGAGTACGCTTCTCTGCGAAAATTGGCCGGCCGCTGAGCCGCGCCATCGCGCGGCCGCCCATGAGGTCCACCGTGCCGACGTCGCTCGAATCCCGCTTCACCCCCTTCCGCGAACAGATCATCGGCATCGACCAGACGTTCCGGTCGCCGTTCGGCGAGCAGGCCATCCGCTATGCGGACTGGACGGCGAGCGGGCGGCTCTACGCACCGATCGAGCGCGCCTTGCTCGAGCGCTTCGGGCCCTTCGTGGCGAACACCCACAGCGAATCCAACACGACGGGAACGCTGATGACGCGCGCCTACCAGGCGGCGCAGGCGATCATCAAGCAGCACGTCAACGCCGGCCCGGCCGACGTGATCATCACCCAGGGCAGCGGCATGACCGCGATGATCAACAAGTGGCAGCGCATCCTCGGGCTGCGCGTGCCCGAGCAGCTCGCGGCCTACGTCACGCTGCCGGAGCGGCGCCCCATCGTGTTCGTGACCCACATGGAGCACCACAGCAACCAGACCTCGTGGGTGGAGACCATCTGCGACGTCGAAGTGGTGCCCGCCGACGAGCGCGGCCTCGTCTGTCCCGACCAGCTCGATCGCCTGCTGCGTGAGTACGCCGACCGGCCGCTGAAGATCGGTGCCTTCACAGCCTGTTCGAACGTCACGGGCATCCAGACGCCGTACCACGCGCTGGCGAAGGTGATGCATCGCCACGGTGGCCTGTGCTTCGTCGATTTCGCGGCGTCGGCCCCCTACATCGACATCGACATGCACCCGGCCGACCCGGAGAGCAAGCTCGATGCGATCTTCTTCTCGCCGCACAAGTTCCTCGGCGGCCCGGGAACGCCCGGCGTGCTGATCTTCGACAGCGCGCTCTACCACAACCGCGTGCCGGACCAGCCCGGTGGCGGCACGGTGAACTGGACGAACCCCTGGCAGCAGCATGCCTTCGTCGATGACGTCGAGGCCCGCGAGGACGGTGGCACCCCGGCGTTCCTGCAGACCATCAAGGCCGCCATGGCCATCCGGCTCAAGGAGCAGATGGGCGTCGCGAACATCCTCGCGCGCGAGCACGAGTTGCGGGACATCCTGATGCCGGGGCTTCGCGCGATCCCGGGCGTGCACCTGCTGGCCGACCACCTCGAGGACCGCCTCGGCATCTTCTCGTTCTATGTCGAGGACCTGCACTACAACCTGCTCGTGCGCCTGCTCAACGACCGCTTCGGCGTGCAGGTTCGCGGCGGCTGCTCGTGCGCCGGCACCTACGGTCACTACCTGCTGAACGTCGACCCCAACCGTTCGAGGGCGATCACCGAGAAGATCGACAGCGGCGACCTCTCGGACAAGCCGGGCTGGATCCGCCTGTCCATCCACCCGACCACCACGGACGACGAGGCCCGCGCGCTGGTCGACGCGGTGCGCGCCTGCGTGCTCAACGCCGCCGAGTGGTCGAAGGACTACCGCTATTGCAACAAGCGCAACGAGTACGTGCATCCCACCGATGCCGACGGCGCCGAGGCGATGTTGTCGTGGTTCGAAACCCCGGCTGAGGCGACGGCCTGAGGCCTCCCAGAGTCACCGCTCGTCGGCGATGAGCCCGTAGATCGCCGAATCCTGAAGTTCCCCGCCCGTGCGCCAGCGTTGGCGCAGCAGCCCTTCCCGCTGGAAGCCGAGGGATTCGAGCACCCGGCAGGACGCCGCGTTGCGCGGGTCCACGTCGGCCTCGATCGTGTGCAGTGCCATGGCCTCGAAGGCGTGGTCGAGCGCGAGGCCCACCATCCGACGCCCCAGACCGCGACCCCAGAGCGCGGTGTCGATGAGGTAGCCGATCTCGGCGCGGCGGTGCGTCAGGTCGATGCGGTACAGCGTCACCCAGCCCACCAGCGCCGAGGATCCGGGCAGGCGCGCGGCGAACTGCCGCAGGTCGCCTTCTTTGGCACCGTCGTCGATCGCGTCGAGGTAGGCCTCGGCCCGCGCACGATCGCCCGGCACCCAAGGCTCGGTGCTCCAGTAGCACATGGCGGTGGCGTCGGCATGCAGACGGGCCAGCGCTTCTGCGTCTTCGTCGGCCGTTTCCGCTAGCCACGGGCCGAGGTGGATCGCGTCGGCCTCGAGGACGGGCAGGGCGGCGGCGTGCGGTCGGCGCGGCTCCGCGGAGCCGGGTTCGACAGACGTCATCGCTCAGCCCTGCGCCAGCGTCGTGAACAGCGCCCGCGCGGCGCGCAGGCGGCTCGGTGCATCGGGCAGCTCGAGCTTCATCTTCAGCTTCTCCGGGCCGTCCATCGCGTAGACCTTGGGCTGGCCCTGGATCATGCGGATCACCGACATCGGATCGATGTTCGGCTTGGCATCGAACACGAGGCGCCCGCCGGTCGGGCCGAGATCCAGCTTGCGGATGCCAAGGCGCGCGGCATCCAGCTTCAGTTCGCTGATGGCGAACAGGTGCTTGGCGGCGTCGGGCAGTACACCGAAACGGTCGACCAGCTCGACCTGCAGTTCCTTGAGGCGGTCGGCGCTCTTCGCCGCGCTGATGCGCTTGTACTGCGTCAGCCGCGCGTGCACGTCGGGCAGGTAGTCGTCGGGCAGCAGGGCGGGGAGGTGGAGGTTGATCTCCGGCCCGATCGGCGCGCCCGCGTCGAGGTCGGGGATCTTGCCGGCCTTGATCGACTTGACCGCGCGCTCGAGCAGCTCGGTGTAGAGGCTGAAGCCGACTTCGGCGATCTGGCCGGATTGCTCCTCGCCCAGCAGCTCGCCGGCACCGCGGATCTCGAGGTCGTGCGTGGCCAGCATGAAGCCGGCGCCGAGCTCCTCGATGGCGGCCAGCGCTTCGAGGCGCTTCTCCGCATCGCCCGTGAGCTTCGGCGGCACGATCAGGTAGCAATACGCGCGGTGGTGCGAGCGGCCGACGCGGCCGCGCACCTGGTGAAGCTGCGCGAGGCCGAACTTGTCGGCGCGGTTGACGATGATCGTGTTCGCGCTCGGGATGTCGATGCCCGATTCGATGATGGTGGTGCACACCAGCACGTTGAAGCGCTGGCGGTGGAAGTCGAGCATCACCTGTTCCAGCTCGCGCTCGGCCATCTGGCCGTGCGCGACGCGGATGCGGACGTCGGGCACGAGCGCCTGAAGGTCGCGGGCCATCTTCTCGATGGTGTCGACCTCGTTGTGCAGGAAGTACACCTGCCCGCCGCGGGCCAGCTCGCGCTGGAAGGCCTCGACGACGGTCTCGTTCTCCCACGGGGTGACGAAGGTCTTCACCGCGAGGCGGTGCGCCGGTGGCGTGGCGATGATCGACAGGTCGCGCAGGCCGCTCATCGCCATGTTCAGCGTGCGCGGGATCGGCGTGGCGGTGAGCGTGAGCAGGTGCACCTCGGCGCGCAGCGCCTTCAGGCGCTCCTTCTGCCGGACGCCGAAGCGCTGCTCCTCGTCGACGATGACGAGGCCGACGTCCTTGAACTTGACGTCCTCCTGAAGGAGACGATGAGTCCCGACAATCACGTCGACCTTGCCCTCGGCCACCTGCTCAAGCACGGCCTTGATGTCCTTGGCCGACTTGAAGCGCGACAGCACTTCGACGCGGATCGGCCAGTCGGCGAAGCGGTCGCGGAAGTTCCGGTAGTGCTGCTCGGCGAGCAGGGTGGTGGGCACCAGCACCGCCACCTGCTTCCCGGCTGCCGCCGCGACGAAGGCGGCGCGAACGGCCACTTCGGTCTTGCCGAAGCCGACGTCGCCGCAGACCACGCGGTCCATCGGCGAGGGCTTGGCGAGGTCGGTGATGACTGCCTCGATGGCGCTGAGCTGGTCGGGCGTTTCCTCGAAGGGGAAAGTGGCAGCGAACGGCTCGTACATGGCGCGGTCGACCGGCAGGGCGAGGCCGGCGCGGGCCTGTCGGCGCGCCTGGATCTCCAGCAGTTCGGCGGCGACGTCGCGCACCTTGTCGGCGGCGCGCTTCCGGGCTTTCTCCCAGGCCTCGCCACCGAGGCTGTGCAGCGGCGCGTGTTCCGTCGAAGCTCCTGAATAGCGCGACACGCGTTCCAGCTGCGAGACCGGCACGTAGAGCTTGTCGCCCTTGGCGTACTCGATGACGAGGTATTCGCCGGCCACCCCGCCGGCTTCCAGCACTTCGAGGCCGCGGTAGCGACCGACGCCGTGTTCCTCATGGACGATCGGCGAGCCGACGGCGATCTCGGACAGGTCCTTGATGATCGCGTCCGGGTCGCGCACCCCGCGCCGCGTGCGCCGGCGCGACTGCTCGGCCTTCTCGGGGAACAGCTGGCGTTCGGTGAGCACCGCGATGGCGGGCTCCGTCAGCGCGAAACCGGCATCGAGCGGCACGACGCCGATGGCGTAACGATTTTCGCTGGCAAGGAAGGACGCCCAATCGGCCACCGTGGGGGGCTTCAGGTCGGCGGCCGCCAGCACGTCGATCAGCGCTTCGCGGCGCCCCGGCGAATCGGCCGCGATCAGGACGCGCCCCGGATAGCTCGACAGGAAGGTCCGGAGCGCCGCGGCCGGTGCTTCGCCCTTGGCGGCGAGCGGCAGGTTCGGCGCCGGTTGCGCGTCGAAGGTGAGGCCCTTCTCGAAGCGCGGGTGCTCCGGCGGCACCTGCTCGATGCGCACGTGCCGGTTCAGTGCGGCGCGCAGCTCGTCGAGGCGCAGCCACAGGTCTTCCGGCGGGAGCACCGGGCGCTCGATGTCGTGGCGGCGCTGTTCCCAGCGCTGCGCGCATTGCGCGAGCTGCTGCTCGGCCGCGGGCTCCCAGCCGGCGTCCAGCACCACCAGGGCGTTCGCCGGCACGTGTTCGAACAGGCTCGCCGTCTTGTCGAAGAACAGCGGCAGGTAGTACTCGATGCCGGCCGGTGCCACGCCTTCCTTCAGGTCCTGCACCAGCGGGCAGCGCCGCGGGTTCACGTCGAAGCGGTCGAGCATCGCCTCGCGGGCGCGCTTGCAGGAGGCTTCGTCGAGCGGGAACTCGCGGGCCGGCAGCAGTTCGATGGCGTCGATGGCGTGCATCGATCGCTGCGTCTCCGGGTCGAAGCTGCGCAGCGAATCGATGGTGTCGTCGAAGAGCTCGATGCGGTACGGCTCGGCGGCACCCGTGGGGAACAGGTCCAGAAGCGCACCGCGCACGCTGAAGTCGCCGGGATCGTTCACCTGCGGCACGTGCCTGTAGCCGGCGGCCTGCAGGCGGCGTTTCTCGGCATCGAGGTCGAGCTTCTGGCCCTTCTTGAGGTCCAGCACGTTGCCGGCCACCCACTCCGGCGGCGCGAGCCTCTGGAGGAGGGTCGAGACCGGCACCACGAGCACGCCGCGCTTGAGCGACGGCAGCCGGTACAGCGCCGCGACACGTTCGGAAATGATGTCCGGGTGCGGCGAGAACAGGTCGTAGGGCAGGGTCTCCCAGTCCGGGAAATGCAGGACGGGCAGCCCGCGGGCCAGCGACTTCAGGTCGGCTTCGAGGCGCAGGGCCGATGAGGTGTCGCGCGCGACGGCAACCACCAGGCCATCGTGCGCATGGGCGCGTTCGACGATCGCGAGCGCGGCAGCGGTCGGGTTGACGGGGAGGCGCCAGTCGGCGCGCTGCTGGCCGCGGGCGGGGAGCGGCGCGGCGGGAAGTCTGGGAAGCGTCATGAGGCCGCGGAGTTTAGCCCTTTGCTTGCGTGCGGAAGGGGGCGGGGCGCGCCGCCGCGGGGTCGGATCGCGAGGCGCGTGCACAAAGTCTTGACGCTCCGGGGCCGTCGCGGCCTGATCGACCTCAGGGGAAAACGAGCCATGCATCACGTTCCACGCCGCGGTCCGCGGTGGGGTCGCCGGTGCTCGCCAAGGGGACGCGCGGATGGCGAATGACAACATCCTGAGCCACGAGCGTCTGCGCTACTTCAAGTGGTCGGCGCTGCTGATGGCCGCCAGCATCGGCTGGTACGCCGTCGACACCCCGCGCTTCGGGCCGGGGGGCGGCACCGTGCTCGGCTACACCCTCGGCACGGTCGGGGCGCTGCTGATCGTCTGGCTGCTGCTATTCGGCATCCGCAAACGCCAGTACCTCGGCGGCGCGGGCACCGTGCGCGGCTGGCTTTCGGCGCACGTCTACCTCGGGCTCTCGCTGCTGGTCGTCGCGACCCTGCACACCGGCTTCCAGTTCGGCTGGAACGTGCACACGCTGGCGTACGGCCTGATGGTCGCGGTCATCGCGAGTGGCGTCTGGGGCGTGGGCGTCTACCTGCGCAATCCCGGCTTGATGAGCGACCTCCTCGACGGCAAGACGCTGGAGCAGCACGCCGCCGCGCTGGGCGAGATCGACGGGCAGGCCCGCGCGCTGGCGGCAACGATCTCGCCGCGCTTCCTCGAGCTGGTCGAGGCCTCGGCCAAGGCGCCCATCGGCCTGCCGGGCTGGCGTCGGCTGTTCCGTCGCGTGCCGGGCTGCGCCACGACGGCAGCGGTCGAATCCCTGCGCACCGACCTGCGTGCGTCCGAGCGCGAGGTGCGCGATCTGTTCGCGCTGCAGTTCCGTCGCCTGCAACAGCTGAAGCGCATCCGCGCCTACCTGCGCCTGCGGGCGTGGACGGAAGTCTGGCTGGTCGTGCACGTGCCGCTGTCGCTCGCGCTGCTCGGGGCCCTGCTGGCGCACATCCTCGCGGTCTTCACCTACTGGTAGCCCATGGCCTCGAGCTCGCCCTCCGACCCGAATGCCGCCGAGCTCGACGCCCTGCGTCGGCCCCTGCGCGGCCGTCGCCTGCTGTCGTGGATCCTGTTGCTGGCCGCCCTCGCCACCTTGGCGTTGGTGCCGTGGTGGTTGTCGAACTCGGCCGCCGAGCGGCAGGCGAGCGCGACGGCCGACGCCGCGCCGAGGATGACGGCGGTGAGTGCGGAGGAGATCCAGGCGCATCGCACCGCCCATGCCTGGGATCGCGTCTGGGACGCCGGCCCCTTGGATGCCGCGCATTCGGCGCTGTCCCTCGACTGCCGCGCCTGCCACAGCGAGCCCTTCGCGCGCGTTCGCGACGAGGACTGCACGGCGTGCCATCTCACGGTGACGGCGCACGGCGGACCCTCGCCGCCGATCGCCGGTGATCCGGCGCCGCGCTGCGCCGCCTGCCACCGCGAGCACCAGGGCCCACAGGGTTTGGCCCTGCAGAACATCGCGCAGTCCGGCCCGACCTGCGTCGATTGTCACTCGGCGCTGGCCGCACGCAAGCCCGAACTCGGCCTCCTCGATGTGCGCGACTTCGGCGACGCCCATCCGGAATTCGCGGTGCGCTTGGCCGGCGACGGCGGGACGCTGCGCAAGCTGCGCCTCGGTGTCGAGCCCGCCATCGAGCCGACCGGCCTGAAGTTCCCGCACGACGTGCACCTGAAGGCCGGTATCGACGGGCCGGAGGGTCCGCAGACGCTCGCTTGCGGCAGCTGCCATCGCGCGACCGAGGACGCGCTGGGCTTCGAGCCGGTGCGTTTCGAAACCGACTGCGAGAGTTGCCATGCGCTCACGCTGGAGACATCGCTCGCGCGCCGCAGCGTGCCGCACGGCTCCGCCGAGGACGCGCTGTCGATGATCCGCGAGTTCTACAGCTTCGCCGCCAACAACACCGACCCGCGCCGCGACGAGGTCGCCCCGGGCGCCGTGCAGCGGCCCGGTGCGACGGAAGCGGCCGATGCGCGATTCGTCGGACGCCCCGGCGATGCCTTGGCCCTTGCGCGCATCGAAGCCACCGACCT
This sequence comes from Silanimonas sp., assembly GCF_027531545.1. Lineage (GTDB taxonomy): Bacteria > Pseudomonadota > Gammaproteobacteria > Xanthomonadales > Xanthomonadaceae > Silanimonas. The sequence goes on from NZ_JAPZSC010000016.1 coordinate 416,604, forward strand.
GTTCGAAAAGCGCGCCTGCGCCGTCTGCCACACCGTCACCCGCGTCGCCGAGAGAGGCCCGCCCGGCTCGCCGGGGGCCGACCTGCCGCAGTACCGGATCGATCCGGTGGCGCCGGTGCATCCGTGGATGCCGGGTGCCCGCTTCAGCCACGCCGCGCACGTGCAGACCGAGTGCAGTGCCTGCCACGCGGCGGCCACGTCGACGGACGCCAGCGAGGTCCTGATGCCGGGTATTGCCGGTTGCCGCGACTGCCATGCCGGTGCCGTGGCCGAACCGACGCAGGTGCGATCCGACTGTGGCCTGTGCCACGACTACCACCCGGCCCATGCCGCGCTGCAGGAGGCGGACGTGCTCGCGGGCCGCCTGGTGCCGACGGAGGCGCAATGACGGCATCGGGCCGGCCGCGACGTCGCCCCCGCGCCGCCGCGCTGCGCGGCGCGGCCATGGTTGGCGCCGCCCTGCTGGCTGGCGCCTCGTTCGAGGCGGTGGCGCGCTGCCCGGGCACGCCGTTGCCGAACCAGCGTCTCGAGTCCGCCGACGTGCGCCGCGTGGTGGCACAGGCCGCCGATGTCGCGCAGCGCTTGAACCAGCCGGCGACGATCGCCGTGGTCGACCGGGTGGGCAACGTGCTGGCCGTGTTCCAGACCAACGGCGCGGCGCCGAGCGTGCGCATCACCAGTGGCGTGTCGAGCAGCGGTGGGCTCGAAGGCCTGGTCGTGCCGAGCACGGCGGCGGCGATCGCGAAAGCGGTCACCGGCGCCTACCTGTCGTCGTCGGGCCAGGCCTTCAGCACGCGAACCGCCAGCTACATCGTGCAGGATCACTTCCCGCCGACCATCCGCAACGTGCCCTCGGGGCCGCTGTTCGGCGTGCAGTTCAGCCAGCTGCCCTGCGGCGACCTCGTGCAGGGCGGCAGCGCGCTGGGCATCGGCCCGCGGCGCTCGCCGCTCGGCTTGTCGGCCGACCCGGGCGGTTTCCCGCTGTACAAGGGCGGCAGCGTCGTCGGCGGCATCGGCGTGATCGCCGGCAGCGCGCCCACCTACAGCCTCGATCTCTTCCCCTTCGACTTCGACAACGACCCCGAGGAAGTGATCGCGCACTCGGCGCTGTCCGGTTTCGCCCCGCCCGATTGCATCCGCGCCGAACGCGTGACCGCCGGTGGCGTGAGCCTGCGCTTCTCCGATGCCGACGGCCGGCTCGTGGCCACCGCGGCCACCGTGCCCAGCGGCGGCGCGTTTGTCGATGTGGGCGGCTATTACGTCGCCGCCGACGGCGCACGCACCGGGCGCATCTTCGGCCTGCCGGAATCCGGCGTGGCGCGCGAGAACGTCAATCTCGCCGGCGGCTCGCATGGTCTGCTGAATCCGGACGGCAGCAACCGCTACCCGCCGATCGCCTCGGCCGGCCTCAGTGCCAACGATGTGGTGAGCCTGCTGGACGAAGCGCTCGCCGTCGCGAACGCCGCGCGCGCGCAGATCCGCATCCCGCTCGGCTCGCCGGCACAGGTGACGGTGTCGGTCGTGGATGCGCAGGGCGTGGCGCTGGGCATCGGACGCACGCCGGACGCGCCGATCTTCGGCATCGACGTCTCGCTGCAGAAGGCGCGCGCGGCGGCGCTGTTCTCGCGCACCGATGCCGCGACGCGCATCACCGCGGCGAACTCCGCTGCGCAGCAGGCGTTCTATTTCAATGGTGATCCGCGCGCGGCCGTCGGCTTTTTCCAGCGTCCGACCATCTTCACCGACGGCACCGCCTTCACCGCGCGCGCGATTGGCAACATCGCGCGGCCGATGTACCCGGATGGCATCGACGGTCGTTCGCGTGGCCCGCTGTCCAGCCCGAAGCCGAACTGGAGCCCGTTCAACGTCGGCCTCCAACTCGACCTGGTGTTCCCAGGCCTTGCCGCGTCGCTGGCGCCCGGCGGCCCGATCATCAATCGCTGCACCGCTGCAGCCATCGGTGCCGACAACGGCATCCAGATCTTCCCTGGCGGCGTGCCGATCTACCGCAACGGCGTGCTGGTCGGGGCCGTGGGCGTCTCCGGCGACGGCGTCGACCAGGACGACATGATCGCCTTCCTCGGCATCACCCGAGCAGGGCGCTGGCGCGGTGGCGGTCTCGGCCATGCGCCGCTGGCGAAGCGCGCCGACCAGCTCGGCTTGCGCTACGTGCAGTGCCCGCAATCCCCCTTCAACGGCAGCGATGCGCAGAACGTCTGCGGCGGCGACGGCGACCTGCCGACGACGGGAGCGGCCCCGGTGACTGCCGCGCTGCCGCGCATCCCCGAGTTGCTGCGCCGCGAACGCATGGAGGACCGCCGATGACTCGCCGGCTCCGCGCGCGCCTGCATCCGCTTCGGCTGTCCGCCGCCTGTGCCACGGCGCTCGCGCTGGTGGCGGCCCTGCCGGCCCTGGCCGCGCCGGTCGCCGAGCCGGTGGCCGTAGAAGCCGACGTCGCGCTGGTGCAGGTGATGGCGCCGCGCCTCGTGTTGCGCGCTGCCGCACGGGCTGATGCGGAGCCGCGCTTCGACGTGGCCCGCGGCCGTTTGCTGGAAGTCGTCGCCGGGCAGGGTGACTGGATCGAAGTGCGCGTGCGCGGCGGTGCCATGGGCGCCGACGGCGGCACCGCCTGGCTGCTGCGCGAGCGCCTGCCGGATGGCCAATGGAACGTCGAACCGATGCGCGCGCCGGCTGCGCCGCGCGTGGTGGGTGCGGATGGCGTGCCGGCCCCGGCGATCGAGCCGCTGGTGCGGCCTGGCGGCGATGTCGCGCCGCTGGTGACGCTGCCGCCGCCGCAGCCCGGCCAGGTCGAGGCTCCGGCGCCGAACCTGCCGCGCGAGTCGGTGTCCGTGCCGGACCGCTGGCGGATCATGCAGGGCCTCGGCTACCGCTTCCCGTGGTACGACCCTTACCACCAGAACGTGCTTAAGGGCGATTTCCCCATCCTCGAATGGGGCAGCGACTGGTTCCTCGCGCTGAACCTCGTCAGCGACACGCTCGGCGAGGCGCGCCGCTTCCCGGTGCCGGTGGCCCAGGTGATCGGCACGCCGGGGCAGGGCAACGACATCTACGGCCGCAACCGCTTCGAGATCGGCGCGCAGACCTTCATCCTCAGCGCCTCGGCGATCAAGGGCAACACCACCTTCAAGCCGCCGGACTACGAGTACCGCATCGTCCCGGTGATCAACATCAACCGCGTCGTGGCGCAGGAGTCCGGACTGCTGCGCATCGATCCGGAGGCCGGTCGCACCCGCACCGACACCTTCTTCGGGCTGCAGGAGCTGTTCTACGACAAGCACCTGCGCAACGTGTCGGACCGCTACGACTTCGACAGCCTGCGCATCGGCATCCAGCCCTTCACCAGCGATTTCCGCGGCTTCCTGTTCCTCGACCAGCCTTTCGGCGTGCGTCTGTTCGGCAATCGCGACAACAACTTCTGGCAGTACAACCTCGCGTGGTTCCGCCGGATGGAGAAGGACACCAACAGCGGCCTCAACGACATCACCGAGCCGCTGCGCCACGACGACGTCTTCGTGGCGAACGTGTACCGGCAGGATTGGCCGAGGCTCGGCTTCACCTCGCAGGCCACGGTGGTGCACAACCGGAACCGCGAGGACCGCTTCCACTACGACACCAACGGCTTCCTGGTGCGCCCGGCCTTCCTCGGCGACCTGCGGCCGCACCGCTACCACGTCACCTACCTCGGCGTCAGCGGCGACGGGCACTTGACCTCATGGTTCCCGAAGTCGCGGCTGAACCTCACCACCACGACCTATGTCGCGCTGGGTGATGACGAGCGCCATCCGCTGGCCCAGCGCTCGCAGAGCATCCGCGCGCTCTTCCATGCCGGCGAGCTGTCGCGCGATTTCAGCTGGGTGCGCGTGCGCGCCAGCGTGCTCTACGCCAGTGGCGACAAGGACCCGTACGACGGCAAGGCCACCGGCTTCGACGCGATCTTCGAGAACCCGCAGTTCGCCGGCGCCGACACCAGCTACTTCATCCGCCAGACCATCCCGCTGATCGGCGGTGGTGGCGTCGCGCTGAGCGGCCGCAACGGCCTGCTGCCCTCGCTGCGCTCGTCGAAGGAGCAGGGGCAGTCCAGCTTCGTGAACCCCGGCCTCGCGCTGGCCGGCGTCGGCGCCGACATCGACCTGACGCCGGAGCTGCGCATCACCAGCAACTTCAACCATCTGTGCTTCCTCGAAACGGAGGTGCTGGGCGTGCTGCGCAACGAGGCGCCGCCGCCGAAATCGATCGGTTGGGATGCTTCGTTGGGCGTGCAGTGGCGGCCGCTGTTCATCCAGAACATCGTCGTCAACGGCTCGCTGGCGGTGCTGAAGCCGGGCGACGGCCTCCAGCGTTTCTACGGAACGGAGCAGGGCACGCTGTACTCCGGGATCGTCAACGTGCTTCTGACCTTCTGAGCCCATGACCGACGCCAACGTCCATCGTTCCACTTTCCGGCTGCGCGCCGCGCTGTTCTCGCTGAGCGTGACGCTGGCGCTGGCCTCGGTCTCGCTCACGGTGCGCTCGGCCGGCATCGAGAAGGTCGAGCGCACCTACCACGAGTTCCCCGCGGCCCCGGCGCGGCAGCCGCAGACGCTGGCCGACACGAAATCGGTGGGCTGCACGACCTGCCACGAAAAGACCGACCAGCCGACCATGCACGCCAACCCCGGCGTGGTGCTCGGCTGCGCGGATTGCCACGGTGGCGATCCCGCCGTGCGGCGCGGCAGCGAGGCGCCGGACAGCGAGGCCTACACCGCGCTGAAGGAGGCGGCCCACGTGCTGCCCGCCGACGTCGGCACCTTCGGCCACGGGCCGGGCAACCCCAAGCACACCATGGCGCGCTGGACACAGGAGCATCCGGCCTACGTGCGCTTCGTGAACCCCGGCGACCTGCGCATCGCGCGCGAGGCCTGCGGCGCCTGCCACCTGCCCATCATCCAGGCGCAGGAACGCAGCCTGATGGCCACGTCGGCGATGCTATGGGGCGGTGCGGCGTACAACAACGGCATCCTGCCGAACAAGATCTACAACCTCGGCGAAGCCTATTCGCGCGACGGCACGCCGGCCCTGCTGAGGAACCCGGTCGACGCCACCGACCCGGCGCTTGCCGCGCGCGGCGTGCTGCCCTACCTCGCGCCGCTGCCGGCGTGGGAGACGGTGCCGCCGGCCGACGTGTTCCGCGTCTTCGAGCGCGGCGGCCGCGTCATCAATTCACAGTTCCCTGAAGTCGGCCTGCCGAACTCGCTCGGCCAGATCCAGCGCCTCGACGAACCCGGCCGCCCCGACCTCCGGCAATCGAACCGCGGGCCGGGCACCGGCAGCCGCATCGCGGTGCCGGTGATCAACCTGACGAAGACGCGCCTCAACGATCCACACCTGTGGATGCTGGGCACGAACGACAACCCGGGCGACTACCGGAGCTCGGGCTGCACCGCCTGCCACACGGTCTACGCCAACGACCGCGATCCGCGGCATTCCGGCCCCTACGCCGTTCACGGCAACCGCGGCCAGACCGCGACGGTCGACCCGACGATCCCCGCGGGCACGCGCGGCAGCCCGATCCAGCACGCGTTCACGCGTTCGATCCCGTCTTCGCAGTGCATGGTCTGCCACATGCACCAGCCGAACATCTACGTGAACTCGTTCTACGGCTACGTGCAGACGGATTACGAGAGCGACGCCGCGGCCCTGTGGCCGGAGGAGCAGCGCTACCCGACGGCGGCCGAGATCCGCGAGATCAACCTGCGCAACCCGGAAGAGGCGGTCGTGCGCGGCAAGTGGGCCGACCCGGAGTACCTCGCCGAAATCTCCCGGCTCAACCCGACGCTGAAGGACACCCAGTTCGCCGATTACCACGGCCACGGCTGGGTGTTTCGCGCGGTGTTCAAGCGCGACCGCGAGGGCAACCTGCTCGACGCCGAAGGGGCGCAGGTCGCCAACGACGACCCCGAGAAGTTCGACAAGGCGGTGCACCTGTCGTCGATCCACCTCGACAAGGGCATGCACTGCGTCGACTGCCACTTCGAGCAGGACATGCACGGCAACGGCCACATCTACGGCGAAGTGGCCGCCGCCATCGAGATCGACTGCGCCGACTGCCATGGCACGGCGCGCGCCTACCCGACGCTCACCACTTCCGGCCCGGCGGCGCGCCCCGGCGGCATGGACCTCTCCCTGCTGCGCACCCAGGACGGCCGGCCGCGCTTCGAGTGGCGCGACGGCGCGCTGTACCAGCGTTCGGCGCTGTACCCGGACCTCGAGTGGAAGATGAGCCTCACGCGCGACTCGGTGAACCCGGCCAACCCGGATTACAACGAGAAGGCGGCGCGCGCCAAGCTCACGCAGATGGGCGCGGCGGCGCGCAATGGCGAATGGAACGCGGAAGCGGCCTTCGCCAATGCCTCCGACGCCGAGCTCGCCCACGGCGACGACAAGATGGAGTGCTACACCTGCCATCTGTCGTGGACGACCAGCTGCTCCGGCTGCCACCTGCCGATCCAGGCCAATTGGAAGACCGAGCGCAACCATTACGAAGGCGGCGAGACGCGCAACTACGCCACCTACAACGTGCAGGTCGTTCGCGATGATGTGTTCCAGCTGGGCCTGCACGGCACGGTGAAGGGCAACACCATCGCGCCGATCCGCTCCAGCTCGGCCCTGGTGCTGAGCTCGCAGAACATCAACCGCGAGCGCATCTACATCCAGCAGCCGCCGGTAGCCTCCAGCGGTTTCTCGTCGCAGGCCTTCGCGCCGCATTACCCGCATACGGAGCGGCTCACCGAAACCAAGCAGTGCGAGGACTGCCACGTCTCGGGCAATGGCGACAACAACGCAATCATGGCCCAGCTTCTGCTGCAGGGCACCAACTTCGTCAACTTCATCGGCGGCTACGCGCTGGTGGGCGAGGAGGGTCATGTGGAGGGCGTCAACGTCACCGAGCTCGACGAGCCGCAGGCGGTGATCGGCAGCTACCTGCAGCGCATGGCCTACCCGGACTTCTACCGGCAGCACGAGGCGCGCGACCGCCAGCTGCGCGAGGCCTACGGCATCGACAGCGATGGCCCGGCGCAGTGCATCCAGATGCGTGGCGAGTACGTCTACGTGGCGGAAGGCGAGGGCGGCTTCCGCGTGTATGACGCGGCCTCGCTGCCCAACAAGGGCTTCTCGCAGCGGATCATCCGCGCACCGTTCTCGCCGCTGGGCCACGACGCCCACGTGCCGTCGAAGAACGCCACCTGCATGGCCCTGCCCACCAACCAGCCGATCGCCCCGTTCAAGAACGAGGGCGAGCTGATGCGGGTCACCAACCAGGAGCAGCCCTTCCACCCGATCTACCACTACGCCTTCGTGGTCGATGCCGAGGAAGGCCTGATCGTGGTGAAGGTCGACACCTTCGCCGACGGCGAGCCGCGCAATAACTTCCTCGAGCGCGCGGCCACGTGGAACGAGGGCGGCGTGCTCACCGGCGCCCGCCACATCGTCGTCGCCGGCCATTACGCGTACGTCACCACGCCGCGCGGCGTGCAGGTGGTCGACCTCGATGATCCGTTGCAGCCTAAGGCGCTGGCTTTCGTCGCGTTGGACGACGCCCGCGCCACCGCGGTGCAGTTCCGCTACCTGTTCGTCACCGCCGGCAGCGGTCTGCACGTCGTTGACCTCACCGACATGCGCGTGCCGCGCCTGCTTCCGATCTCCGTCCCGCTGCGGGATGCCCGCCGCGTCTACGTCGCGCGCACCTACGCCTACGTGGCCGCGGGCGAGGAGGGGCTGGCCATCGTCAACGTGACGAAGCCGGAGGCGCCGACTCTGCTGGCGCGCTTCACGGCGGACGGCGTGATCAACGACGCGCGGGATGTGGTGGTGGGTTCGACCAACGCCTCGCTGTTCGCCTACGTGGCCGACGGCCGCAACGGCCTGCGGGTGATCCAGCTCACCTCGCCGGAAAGCCAGCCGAACTTCTACGGGTTCTCGCCGGAGCCGAAACCGGCGCTGATCGCCAGCCGCGCCACGCGCAGCCCGGCGATCGCCCTCTCGAAGGGGCTGGATCGCGACCGCGCCGTCGACGAGACCGGCGGGCAGATCGCGGTGTTCGGCCGGCTCGGCTCGCGGCCGTTCAACCTCGAAGAGATGCAGCGCCTGTACCTGAACCCGGATGGGACGGTGTGAGCTGTCCGCAATACCTTGCCCGCCGCTGGAGCCCGTCAATGACCCCGCGCGATGCTTTGGTCGTCCTGCTGCTGGCGATGGCGCCGGTGTTCCCTGCGCTCGCCGCGTCCGACGCAGGCTCGACGCCGGTGGCATGGACGCCGTCCGATGACGCCATCCGTGCCGAGAACGCGCTGCGCCAGCCGATGCCCGATCGGGCCTCCGGCGCCAGCCTCGGCACCGTCACCTGCGCCAGCAGCACCTGCCACGGCTCGGTTCTGGCCTGGGACGACGTGGTGCTGCACAACGAGTACACCACCTGGGCGCGCCTCGACCGCCACACCCGCGCCTACGCCACGTTGCTGACGCCACAAAGCGTGTCGATCGCGCGGAAGCTGGGCCTCTCGACGCAGGCGCATGAAGCCCCGGAATGCCTCGCCTGCCACGCCTACGCGCCGCCGGCCGAGCAGCGCGGGGAGCGCTTCGTCCTCAGTGATGGCATCAGCTGCGAAGGCTGCCACGGCCCGGCGGAGCGCTGGGTGGCGTCGCACACCTCATCCGACGCGTCGCACGCGAAGAACCTCGCCAACGGCCTGTACCCGACCCCCGATCCGGTGGGTCAGGCGCGGCTGTGCACGTCCTGCCACGTGGGCGACGGCGACCGCTGGGTGACGCACCGGATCATGGGCGCCGGCCATCCGCGCCTCGGTTTCGAAGTGGGCACGTTCGCCGCGCTGCAGCCGCCGCACTACGCCATCGATGCCGACTGGCGCCAGCGCAAGGGCGATTTCTCCGCCGGGCGCGTGTGGGCCTTGGGCCAGCTGTTCGGCGCGAAGGCGATGCTCGAAACGTTGGCGCACCCGACGCGCGGCCGCGACGGCCTCTTCCCGGAACTCTCCGCCTTCGATTGCCACGCCTGCCACAAGCCGATGAGCAGCAACCGCTGGTCGCCGCGCTTGGGCATCGGCCCGGGCCGCGTGCGCGTCAACGACGGGCACCTGCTGATGGTGCGCGCCATCACCGAGGCCGTGGTGCCTGACCAGGCCGCGGCCTTCCGCAACGAAGTTCGCGGCGTGCATGCCGCCGTGTCGGCCGGGCAGGGCGACCCGCAGGCCGCGCTGCGGCGACTGATCGCGCGGCTCGATGCGCTGGTGCCGGTGCTCCGTGCTCAGGCCTTCGACGCCGCGCAGATGCGCGCGGTGCTGCAGCGCCTGATCGCCATCGGCCGCAGCGGCGAGTACAGCGACTACGCCGGCGCGGAGCAGGCCTACATGGCCATTGCACCGCTGTTGGAGCAGCTTGCTGCCGACGGCCAGCTGGCGGATGCGGCCGCGCTGCGGCCCCTGTTGGCCCGCGCCCGCGAGACGCTGGCGGGCGAAGACACCTACCGGGCCGAGCGCTTCCGCGCGGCCCTCGATGCCTTGGCCGGTGCCGTCCGCGCGCCCGCCGGAACGGAGGGCTGAGCCATGGCCGTGCGCGCCTTTGATCGTCCCGCCGAGTACGACGTCGTCATCATCGGTGCCGGTCCCGCCGGCCTCTCCGCCGCCTCGCGCGCTGCCGCCCGCGGCAACCGCTACGTGCTGCTGGAGGCCGCGCCGCATCCGTCGGACACGATCTTCAAGTACCAGAAGGGCAAGCACGTGATGGCCGAACCCGGGTTCCTGCCGCTGCGAAGCGGCATGAGCTTCGCGGCGGGCAAGCGCGAGACCGTGCTCGGCACCTGGAACGACGAACTCACCGCGCAGGGCATCCACATCCTCCACGGCAAGCGCGTCAACGGCATCGACCGCGATCCGAAGGCCGCGCCATTCACGGTGCGCTGCGAGGACGGCAGCAGCTACACCACGCGCAACGTCATCCTCGGCATCGGCCTGCAGGGCAACGTGCGGAAGATGGGCGTGCCGGGCGAGGAGCACCCCAACGTCCAGTACACGCTCTCCGACCCGGACGAGTACGAGGGCGAGACGGTCATCGTGGTCGGTGCCGGTGATGCCGGCATCGAGAACGCGATGGGCCTGATCGCGAAGAACACCGTGCACCTGATGAACCGGCAGGAAGAGTTCACGGTCTGCAAGGACGCCAACCGCGACGCCATCCAGGCGCAGGAGCGCGCCGGCAAGGTGCGCATCTGGCATTCGGCCTTCGCCGCGCGTGTCGATCCCCCGCCGGCCGATCCGAAGCTCGCGCCGGGCGCGAAGCCGCCGCTGATGAGCTTCGTGTTCAACGGCAAGGTCGGCGAACAGAGCATCCCGTGCCATCGCATCATCGTCCGTGCCGGCGCCATCCCGCCGCGCAAGCTGGTCGAGAGCTTCGGCGTGCAGTTCCCGAACGAGGACCCCTCGGCCATCCCTGTGCTGTCCGAGGCCTACGAATCGAACGTTCCTGGCCTGTTCGTCGTCGGCGCGCTGGGCGGCTACCCGCTGATCAAACAGGCGATGAACCAGGGCCACGAGGTCGTCGACACCATCAACGGCGACGTGGTCGAACCGGTGGACGAGCCCCTGCTGCGCGACCGCCTGAAGGCCTGGCGGCCCGGCGTGGCGGCCTCGGTGGTGGTCGACGAGATCGGCCGCCACCCCTTGCTCGGCGCGCTCACCAAACTGCAGCGTCGCGAACTGCTCCTGGAAAGCACCGTCCACGTGCTGCCGAAGGACGCCGTGGTCTTCAAGAAGAGCTACTACAGCAACAGCTTCTGGTCGATCATCGGCGGCAACGTGCAGATCGACACCGACGGCGACGAGGGCAACCGTCGCGCCGTCGTCCTCGGCGCCGGGCGCTTCTTCGGCGAGATGGGCTTGCTCTCCGGCCGCCGCCGCACCGCCACCGTGTCGGCCGGCCTGAACTGCGTGCTGATCGAAACGCCGCGCCGCACGATGCTCAAGCTGATGAGCGCTTCGGAGCGCCTGCGCGACAAGATCGACCAGGCCTTCGTCCGCAACGCGGTGTTCAATTACATCGGCCCGCTGCTCGGCACCGAGGTGATCGACGCGATGATCGACCGCGGCGTCACGCTGAAGCGCTTCAACGCCGGGCAGGTGCTGTTCAAGGAAGGCGACCCCGCCGACGGCCTTTACCTGATCCGCCGCGGCTCGGTGGCCGTGTCGAAGCGCATCAAGAGCGAAGACCGCGTGCTCGCCTATGTCAGCGCCGGCAACTACGTCGGCGAGATGGCCATGCTCGACGGTGGTGCACGCACCGCGACGGTGACGGCCTCGGTGCTGACCGAAGTGCTGGTGTTCGAGGCCGAAGGCATCCGCAAACAGATCCAGTCCACGCCGGCGCTGCGCAAGGCGTTGGAAGCGATCATGCAGGCGCGCACCGAGCAGAACATCGCCGCCGAGCAGGACGTCGAGGACGGCAGCGCGCTGTCGCGCTTCCTGTTGAAGCAGGGCGTGGGTGACGCCTCCGACCTGCTCGTCATCGACGAAGGCCTGTGCGTGCAGTGCAACAACTGCGAGACAGCCTGCGCGGAATCCCACGGCGGCACCTCGCGCCTGAAGCGTGAGGCCGGCGCCACCTTCGCCCGCGTGCATCTGCCGGTGGCCTGCCGCCACTGCGAGAACCCGCATTGCATGAAGGACTGCCCGCCCGACGCGATCCGTCGCGGTCCCGGCGGCGAAGTCACCATCAGCGAAGCTTGCATCGGCTGCGGCAACTGCCAGCGCAACTGCCCCTACGGCGTGATCCAGATGGCGCCAGAAGCGCCGCCGAAGCCCGGCGGTGGCTTGCTGTGGTTGCTGTTGGGCCTCGGCGCGGCACCGGGCCAGCGCCAGCCCGAGGTCGAAGGCGATGTCGTCAAGAAGGCCGTGAAGTGCGACATGTGCACCGGCATCAAGGGCGGCCCGCGCTGTGTCGATGCCTGCCCGACCGGCGCGGCGAAGCGGCTCTCGGCCGAGGCGCTGTTCCGGCAGATCCGCCAGGTCGCGGACTGATCCAGACCCGCTGCGCCCCGAGGGCCTGGCGGTTCAGAGCGTCTTTTCGATGCGCACGAGGCCCGGTTCATCCGAGGGCAGGCGGCGGAAGCCGAGCTGCTGCGCGAGGTGCAGCATCTGCGTGTTCTCCTGAAGCACGTCGCCGTAGACGGCGTCGAGGCGTTTGAGCTTCGCCCAGCGCAGCATCTGCTTCATCAGCAGCGTGCCGAGGCCCTGGTTGGCCAGATAGCGGATCACCAGGATGGCGAAGTCGGCGCGTCGGGTTTTGTTGTCGATCGCGGCGCGCACCACGCCGCCCACCAGTGCCTGCCCGGGAGCCTCCGGCTCGGCCAACACGAGGGCGAACTGCGTCCGTGGATCGATGTGGGTCAGCCGCCGCGCCATCTCCGGCGTCAGCTCGGTCAGCGGGTGCAGGAAGCGCATCCGCACCTCCTCCGGGGTGAGCAGCGCGAAGCCCGCGCGCAAGGGTTCGGCATCGGCGGGGAGGATGGGCCGCAGCCATAGCCGCCGACCGTCGTCGAGCTGCAGTTCTTCCTGCCAGGGTTTGCCCAAGGGCCGTCGGTGGATCACGGGTGCGCCTCCGCTCAGATGCCCAGACTCGCGCATCCCCGGCCTTCGGTCGAGATCGCCGGGTGAAGACCGGCGGGGTCATTGCTGTTGGGCTATTGACCAATGTAATAACGCGCTATTACAGTGCGTACCCATGAAGCGCCGTCCCGCCCTCGATCGCTCCCCCGTCGCCATTGCCGCACCCGCGGCCCCGGGCGCGTCGGCCGACGACCGGTTGCTGGGGCTGGTGGGCGCCCTTCGCGCGCTGGAGACCCCGGACGAGCTGCGGCGTTTCCTCGTCGATCTGTGCACCCCGGCCGAGCTTGAGGCCATGGCCGACCGCTGGGCTGTGGTGCCGGAGCTGGCCGAAGGCCGGGCCTACCGCGAGATCCACGACCGCACCGGCGTCAGCGTCACCACCGTGGGCCGCGTGGCCCGCTGCTTGTCCCTCGGCGCCGGCGGTTATCGCCTGGCGGCCGAACGCCTCGGGCATCTGTCGCCCGGCGCGGCTTTCGCCGTGCCCGGCCACGACGACGCCCACTGATCTCCCAACCGATTCGCTTTCCCACGGAGCCCGCACCATGCGGACGCACGATCGCCTGCGCATTGCCATCCAGAAATCCGGCCGCCTCTCGGACCCCGCCCGCGACCTGCTCGCGCGCGCGGGCTTGAGCTTCCGCGAGAGCCGCGACCGCCTGTTCTGCTATGGCGAATCGCTGCCCATCGACCTGCTCCTCGTCCGCGACGACGACATCCCCGGGCTCATCGCCGAGGGCGTCTGCGATCTCGGCATCGTCGGCCTGAACGTGCTGGCCGAGCAGGACTACGAGCGCCGCGCGAAGGGCGAGGGCGAGGCCTTCAGCGTCGTGCGCCGCCTCGGCTTCGGCCGCTGCCGACTGTCGGTGGCGGTGCCGCAGGATTGGGAATGGCCCGGCCCGCAGCGCCTAGCCGGCCTGCGCTGCGCCACCAGCTACCCGGCCCTGCTGGCGAAGTGGCTGAAGGACAACGCCGTCGATGCCGAACCCGTGCTGCTGTCGGGCTCGGTCGAGATCGCGCCGCGACTCGGCAAGGCCGAGACCATCTGCGACCTCGTCTCCACCGGCGGCACGCTGGTGGCCAACCAGCTGAAGGAAGTGGCGGTGATCCTCGAGAGCGAGGCGGTCATCGCCGGGCCCTCGAAGCCCTTCAACGACGAGCGCCAGGCGCTGGCCGACCTGCTGCTGCGCCGCCTCGACGGCGTGCTGTCGGTGAAGGCCGCGAAGCTGCTGATGCTGCAGGCCGAGCGCGCCGCGCTGGGCGAGTTGCTGAAGCTGCTGCCGGACGCCGACGCGCCGCTGGTCACCACCCTCGACGGCGACGGCTCGCGCGTCGCGGTGCAGGCGCTGTGCCGCACCGCGGTGACCTGGCAGCGCCTCGAAGACATGAAGAAGGCCGGTGCCAGCGCCCTGATGGTGCTGCCGGTCGAGCAGATGCTGGCCTGACGCTGCAAACGACGAAGACCCCTGACCATGAAGACCCTCGATTGGGCCCGGCTCTCCGCCGACGAGCGCGCCGCCGCGCTCGCCCGGCCACCGTCGAACTCCAGCGAAGAACGCATCGCCGCGGTGCAGCGCATCCTTGCGCAGGTGCGCGCCGATGGCGATACGGCGCTGCGCGCGCTGACGCGCCGGTTCGACAACGTGGAACTCGACACCTTGGCCGTCGGCGAAGCGGAATTCGCCGCGGCGGAGGCGGGCATCGATCCGGCTTTGCGTGCGGCCATGGTGGAAGCGAAGTCGCGCCTCGACGCCTGGCACCGCGCCGGCGCCCCGACCGAATTCGAGATCGACACCGCGCCGGGCGTGCGTTGCGGCCGCGTGCTGCGCGCCATCGACACCGTCGGGCTCTACGTGCCGGCGGGTTCCGCGCCCTTGCCCTCCACCGCGCTGATGCTGGGCGTGCCGTCGCAGATCGCGGCCTGCCGCGACGTCGTAGTGTGCACGCCGCCGCGGGCGGATGGCACGGCCGACCCCGCCGTGCTGGTTGCGGCGCGGCTGTGCGGCATCCGTCGCGTATTCAGGATCGGCGGCGCGCAGGCCGTCGCCGCCATGGCCTTCGGCACCGAATCCGTGCCGCGCTGCGACAAGCTGTTCGGCCCCGGCAACGCCTGGGTGATGCTGGCGAAGTCGCAGGTCACCGCGCTGCCCGACGGCCCGGCCATCGACATGCCGGCGGGCCCTTCCGAAGTGCTGGTGATCGCGGATGCCGGCGCCAACCCGGCCTTCATCGCCGCCGACTTGTTGGCGCAGGCCGAGCATGGCCCCGATTCGCAGGTGGTCTTCGTCACCGACAGCGCGGCGCTGGTCGCGGCCGTGGAAGCTGAGGTGCGCGCGCAGGTCGCGCGCCTGCCGCGCGAAGCGATCGCGACGAAAGCGCTGGATTTCGCCCGCCTCATCGTCGTACCCACGCTGGACGAGGCCTTCGCGATCAGCAATGCCTACGGCCCGGAGCACCTGATCGTGCAGCTGCGCGACCCGCGCGCCTGGTTGCCGAAGATCACCTGCGCCGGCTCGATCTTCCTCGGCGATTACGCGCCGGAATCGCTGGGTGACTACTGCTCGGGCACCAACCACGTGCTGCCCACCGGCGGCGCGGCACGGGCCTGGAGCGGCGTGTCGGTGGCGAGCTTCCAGCGCAGCATCAGCGTGCAACAGGTGAGCCGCGAAGGCCTGCTCGCCATCGGCCCCTGTGCCGTCACGATGGCCCGCGCGGAGTCGCTGGAAGCACACGCGCAGGCCGTCGTGCAGCGGTTGGAGGCCTCGGCATGAACGTGCTCGACCTCGTCCGCGCCGACCTGCGCGATTTCGGCGGCTACGGATCGGCGCGCAAGACCGGCCTGAAGGGCAGCGTCTGGCTCAATGCCAACGAGAGCCCGTGGGCCTCGCCGGCCGATCCGGGGCAGGGCCTCAACCGCTACCCGGAGCCGCAGCCTGCGGCCCTGCGCACTCGGCTCGCCGCGCTCTACGGGGTGCCCGAGGACACGCTGCTGATGACCCGCGGCAGCGACGAAGGCATCGACCTGCTCACGCGCGGGCTGTGCCGCGCCGAGCGCGAGGCGATCCTCGTTTCCCCGCCGGTGTTCGGCATGTATGCCGTTTCCGCCCGTGTTCAGGGCGCGCCGGTGGTCGAGGTGCCGCTGGTCGACGAGGGCGACCGCTTCCGTTTCGACATCGACGCCGCGCTCCGCGCATTGGAGCTGTCGGTCGCGAAGGCGCCGGTCAAGATCCTCTACGTCTGCTCGCCGTCGAACCCCACCGGCGGCGCGGTGTCGAATGCCGACCTCGAGCGCCTGCTGCGCGGTGTCGCTGGCCGCGCGCTGGTTGTCGTCGACGAAGCCTATGGCGAGTACAACGACGCCCCGGGCGCGCTCGCGCTGCGCGAGCGCTTCGCGAACCTCGTCGTGCTGCGCACGCTCTCCAAGGCCTATGCGCTTGCTGGTGCGCGGCTCGGCATCACCATCGGTGATCCGGCGCTGATCCGCGTGCTCGCCGCCATCGCCCCGCCGTATCCGCTGGCCTCGCCGGCAGTGGCGCTGGCGCTCGACGCGGTTTCGCCCTCGGCGGCGGACGAAGCGAAGCGTCGTGCCGGGCGCATCGTCGCCGAGCGCGGCCGTGTCGCCGAAGCGCTGCGCGCCTTCGATGGCGTGCGCCGCGTGTACGCCTCCGACGCCAATTACGTGCTGGTGCGCTTCGTCGATGCCGAGGCGGCCATGCAGGCCCTGCTCGGCGCCGGCGTCGTCGTGCGCGACCAGCGCGCGGCACCCCAGCTCCAGGATGCCCTGCGCATCACCATCGGCACCCCGGAGGAGAACGACGCGATGCTCGCCGCCCTTGCCGCCCTTCCTGCGCGCGTCGCCGCGACGGCCTGAGACCCTGCCATGCCCCAGAAGATCCTGTTCATCGACCGCGACGGCGTGCTCATCGACGAGCCCGCCGACGAGCAGATCGATGCCTTCGAGAAGTTCCGCCTCACCCGCGGCTGCATCGCCGCCCTGCAGAAGCTCCGCGATGCGGGCTTCCAGTTCGTCATGGTCAGCAACCAGGACGGCCTCGGCACGTCGAGCTTCCCGCGCGAGACGTTCGA
Organism: Silanimonas sp.; assembly: GCF_027531545.1. GTDB lineage: Bacteria > Pseudomonadota > Gammaproteobacteria > Xanthomonadales > Xanthomonadaceae > Silanimonas. The sequence continues at coordinate 433,361 of NZ_JAPZSC010000016.1, forward strand.
GGGGCCACAGCGCCTGCTGCTGCAGATCCTCGAATCGCAGGGCATCACCTTCCGCGAAATCCTGATCGACGAGAGCTTCGCGCGCGAGAACCTGCCGACCCGCAAGCCCGGCATCGGCATGGTCATGCACTACCTGCGCGACCGCGACATCGACCTCGCCAGCAGCGCGATGGTGGGCGATCGCGAGACCGACATGCAGTTCGCCACCAACCTCGGCGTGCGCGGTTTCCGCCTGAAGGACGGCCACTACGACTGGGCCGGCATCGCGCACGCGCTCACCGCCTCGCCGCGCACCGCCACCGTCGAGCGTACGACGAAGGAAACGAAGATCACCGTGCAGGTCGACCTCGACCGCGCGTCCGAGCCGGCCGTCGCCACCGGGCATGGCTTCTTCGATCACATGCTGGAGCAGCTTGGCAAGCACGGCGGCTTCGGGCTGGCGGTGCGCTGCGCCGGCGATCTGCACATCGACGAGCACCACACCGTCGAGGACTGCGCGCTGGCGATCGGCCAGGCCCTGAGGCAGGCGCTTGGCGACAAGCGCGGCATCGGCCGCTACGGCTTCGATGGTGGCGAAGGGCAGGGCGGTGAACCCGCGTCGGCCGCTGCGGACGCCCTCGGCGCCGAGGCCCGCGCCGCGTTCGCGCTGCCGATGGACGAGACCCGCGCTTCCGCGGTGGTCGATTTCTCCGGCCGGCCGTACTTCGTCTTCGAAGGCGCGTTCCCGCGTGCCGAGGTGGGCGGCCTCGCCACCGAACTGGTGCCGCACTTCTTCCGCTCGCTGTGCGAGACCGCCGGCCTGAACCTGCACCTGCAGGTGCGCGGCGAGAACACGCACCACATGGTCGAAGCCTGCTTCAAGGTCGTCGCCCGCGCCCTGCGCCTGGCGATCCGCCGAGACGGCACGGCGCTGCCGAGCACCAAGGGCGTGCTGTGACGGACGCGTTGCCTGCCCTTGATGCCTCGCGCATCCGGCTGGTGCTGCTGGATTCCGGTGGCGCCAACCTCGGCTCGGTGCAGGCCGCGTTCGCGCGCCTCGGCGTCGAGGCGCCGGTCACCAGCGACGCGCAGCGTATCCGTGCAGCGACCCACGTGATCCTCCCCGGCGTCGGCGCCGCGGCCCCGGCGATGGCGCGACTGCGCGCGAACGGTCTCGATCGCCTCATCCCGACGCTCACGCAGCCGCTTATGGGCATCTGCGTCGGCATGCAACTGCTGTTCGAGCACTCGGTCGAAGGCGAGGTGGATTGCCTCGGCCTGCTGCCGGGCCGCGTCGAGCGCCTGCCGGAGTCGCCGGGCGTGCGCGTGCCGCACATGGGTTGGAATCGCCTTCAGCCGGCGTCCGTCGAGGCCGCCGCGCACCCGCTGATGGCCGGGCTCGACGGCCGCCATGCCTACTTCGTGCACAGCTACGCGTATCGCGGCGACACGAACGCGCTGGCCACCAGCACGCACGGCCAGCCCTTCACCGCCATCGCCGCGCACGGCCGGGTGATGGGCGCGCAGTGCCATCCGGAGCGCAGCGCTGCCACCGGCGCGCGCCTGCTCCGCAACTTCCTCTCGCTCCAGGCGTCCTCGTGACCTTCATCCTCTATCCCGCCATCGACATCCGCGAAGGCCGCGTCGTTCGCCTGCGCCAAGGCGACTACGACGCCGAGACCCGCTACGCCGACGACCCGCTCGCCCTCGCCAAGCGCTACGCCGAGGCCGGCGCCGAGTGGCTGCACCTCGTCGACCTCGATGCCGCGAAGGCTGGCGGTTGGACGCTCGGGCCACTCGTCGAAGCGATCCGCCGCGAGACGACGCTGAAGGTGCAGACCGGCGGCGGCGTTCGCGACGATGCGGACGTCCTGACCATCCTCGGTGCGGGCGCCTCGCGTGTCGTCATCGGTTCGCTGGCCGTGCGGCAGGCGAACCGGGTGCTGGGCTGGCTGGAGCGCTTCGGCAACGATCGGATCACCATCGCCCTCGACGCCCGCGCGGACGACGCCGGCGTTTTCCGCTTGCCGGTCCACGGTTGGACCGAGGCCTCGGGCCTCGCGCTTTTCGACCTGCTGAAGCGCTACGCCGATACTGGCCTGCGCCACCTGCTGTGCACCGACATCGCGCGCGACGGCATGCTCGCCGGGTTGAACCTCGACCTGTATCGCGAGATCGCCACGCGCTTCCCCGAGGTGGCGGTGCAGGCCTCCGGCGGCGTGGCCTCCCTCGATGATGTCCTCGGCGCCCGCGCGGCCGGTGCCGGCGGCGCCATCCTCGGCAAGGCCTTGCTGGATGGCCGCTTCACGATGGTCGATGCCTTCGCCGCGATCGATGCGGCCGAGGGCCGGCCGCAGGAGACAGCCTGATGCTCGCGCGCCGCCTCATTCCCTGCCTCGACGTCCGCGACGGCCAGGTCGTCAAGGGCGTGCGCTTCCGCGACCACGTGGTCATGGGCGGCATCGAGGAGCTCGCCCTGCGCTACCGCGATGAAGGCGCCGACGAGCTGGTGTTCTACGACATCACCGCCAGCCCCGAAGGCCGCAGCGTCGATCGCACGTGGGTGGAGCGGGTCGCGACGATCATCGACATCCCGTTCTGCGTGGCCGGCGGCATCCGCTCCGTCGACGATTCGCGGGCCATCCTCAACGCGGGCGCCGACAAGGTGTCGGTGAACTCGCCGGCGCTGGAGCGCCCCGATCTGATCGACGAACTGGCCGCCGCCTTCGGCGTGCAGTGCGTGGTCGTCGGCGTCGACTCGCTCAAGGACGCCGACGGCGAATGGCGCGTGCGCCAGTACACCGGCGACCCCTCGAAGACCAAGGCGCTGGGCCGCCGTACGCTGGACTGGGTGGTCGAGGCGCAGCAGCGCGGCGCCGGCGAGATCGTCCTGAACTGCATGGGCAGCGACGGTGCCAAGACCGGCTACGACCTCGAGCAGCTGGCCGCCGTGCGTGCGATCTGTCGCGTGCCGCTGGTGGCGTCGGGCGGCGCGGGTGCCATCGAGCACTTCGTCGACGCCTTCCGCGTGGCCGACGTCGATGCCGCGCTCGCCGCATCCGTCTTCCATTCGGGTACCGTGCCGATCCCCGAACTCAAAGACCGCCTGGCGAACGCCGGCATCGAGGTGCGACGTGACTGAACCGACTTCCGGCGCCGTGGCCGCGCCCTTCGACCTCGACGCCCTCGACTTCGCGAAGCAGGACGGCCTGTTGCCGGCCATCGTGCAGGACGCGCGTACGCGCCGCGTGCTGATGCTCGGCTACATGGACCGCGCCGCCGTCGAGGCCACCGTGGCCAGCGGCAAGGTCACCTTTTTCAGCCGCAGCAAGAACCGCCTGTGGATGAAGGGCGAGACCTCGGGCGACATCCTCGAGTTCGTCGCCATCACCACCGACTGCGATGCCGACGCGCTGCTGGTGCAGGCCATCCCCCATGGGCCCACCTGCCACCTGAAGCGCGCGAGCTGTTTCCCCGAGGCGCCCGGCAGCGTGCTGGCCGAACTCGAAGCCACCATCGAGCAGCGCGAGCGCGAGCGTCCGCCGGGCAGCTACACGACGACGCTGTTCGAATCCGGCGTACGCAAGATCGCGCAGAAGGTCGGCGAAGAGGGCGTCGAGACGGCCCTCGCGCTGGTCGCGCAGGACGACAAGGCCGTGCTCGACGAGGCGGCCGACCTCGTGTTCCACACGCTCGTGGGTCTTCGCGCACGCGGCCTCGGCCTCGACGACGTCGAGCGCGTGCTGGCCAAGCGGCACCAGAGCAAGGCCCGCGTCAGCGGTTGACGCGGTTGCGGCCCTCGCGCTTCGCCGCATAGAGCGCGGCGTCCGCGCGCGCGACCAGCGGCTCGAATGGATCGTCGCTGCGGCACTGCAAGCTTGTTGCCCGTATCGTGCCCCGATAGGCTCGCGCGGCCACTCCATGCCACCGACGATGACCTCCACGACACGCCGTCGCCTTCGCCTTCTCGTCCCCGGCCTCTGCCTCATCGCTGCGACGGCGGCTTGCGCTGCGCCGCCGGCGATGGTCGGGCGCGTGCACGTCGACCGCGACGCGAACGGGCGGATCGACGCCGGGGAACTGCCCTTGGCCGGAGTGCAGGTCTCCGACGGCGAGCGCATCGTCACCAGCGATGCCTCAGGGCGATTCCGCCTCGAGCGTCCTGCAGGACCGGTGTTCGTGGTGAAGCCGCCGGGCCACCGCTTGCCGACACGCGACGATGGCCTCCCGGACTTCTGGCGCCCCGCGGGAACGGCACGTTGGGATATCGCCTTGGCCGAAGCGCCGTCGGCGCCGCCCTACGACATGCGCGTGTTCGGCGATCCCCAGCCGAAGAACCGCGCCGACGTGGACTACTTCGAACGCGACATCGTCGCCGACGAAGCCCGCCTTCCTCGTGCGCGCCTCGGCGTCTCGCTCGGCGACATCGTCCACGGCAACCTCGCCCTGCTGCCGGCGATGGCCCGCGCCACGGCAGCGACGCGAACGCCGTGGCTTCATGCCAGCGGCAACCACGACCGCGACCATGCGGCGGGTACCGACGAGGCGTCGCTCGACAGCTTCCGGCAGGTCTTTGGTCCGGACACTTTCGCGTGGGAGGAGCCCGGCCTCGCGGTGGTCGTGCTCGACAACGTCATCCACCAGCCCGGCAGCGGCGTGCCCGCGCGCTATGTCGGCGGATTGCGCGAGGCGCAGTTCCGTTTCCTTGAAGCATGGTTGCCGACGGTGCCCGGCGACGCGCTGCTCGTCCTGGCGATGCACATCCCGCTGTTCGACGACGACCCGGATCCCACCATCGACTCCTTCCGCGACGCCGATCGGCAGCGGCTGTTCGACCTGCTGGAACGGCGCGCCAACACGCTGGTGCTCTCCAGCCACACGCACATCCAGCAGCATCGCTGGCATGGCGCCGAGGCGGGGTTCGTTGGCGCTACGCCCTTGCACGAGTACAACGTGGGCGCGGCTTGCGGCGCGTTCTGGACGGGGGTGAAGGATGTGCGCGGCATCCCCGACACGCGCATGGCCGATGGCACGCCCAACGGCTACGCCACGCTCACCGTCCAACCGGAGGGTCGCTACGCGCTGCGATGGCACGTGGCCGGCGCAGCGGACGATCCGCCCTTCGGGTTGCACGCGCCGAAGGTGCTGCGGCGTGGCGCGTGGCCGGGTTTCGGTGTCTACGCGAATGTCTGGATGGGCGATGCCGACATGCGCGTGGAGTACCGCGTTGGCGGTGGCGAATGGCAGCCGATGCGCCGCGCCGATCGGGCCGACCCCGAACTGCGGGCCATCAATACCGACGATGACCGCAGCGATGTCCTGCGGGGCTATGACCGCGCGCCGGAAGCCATCCTCTCGCCGCACCTGTGGCGTGGCGCGCTGCGGACCGACCTGCCGGCCGGCGAGCACGAGGTCGAGGTGCGCGTCTTCGACCGTTGGCGCGGCGAGTTGCGCCGCACCACGCGCTATCGGTTGGTCGACGCCGAAGCGCCCTGAGCGTCGCTGCTGCGCGGCCCGGAGCTACAGAAGGATCGGTAGCAGGCTGGCCTTGGCGGCCAGCAGCAGAACGAAGCCGGCCTTCGCCCACTGCCAGGCGTCGTGCCGGCCCGGCGCGCGCCCGCGTTCGGTCCATTCCGCCGCGGCCACGCGTGTGCGACGGAGGGTTTCCTCGATCCGGGCGTCCTCGCTGAAGCGCGTCGTGGCCTCGTGCTGGGCCGCCGAGCGGATCGCGCGCGCCTTCTCGGCGGGCAGCGCATACACCTCGGCCAAGGTGCGCCGCCACGCGGCCGCATCGCCTTCGGGCACGAGGAAGCCCGTGCGCCCGTGCTCGATGTAGATCCGCGACGACATCGCATCCGTCGCCACGACGATGGCACCGAGCGCCATCGCGTTGCAGATCGTCTGGTCGGCGGTGCAGCGCTGCAGCCCGGGCGTGATCGCCATGGCGAACACCCGGCTGTCGGCCACCGCCTGCCAGTAGGTCCGGAAGGTCCAGTCGCTGACGACCTCGACGTTCGGCAGGTCGGCGGCCCAAGCCCTGACCTGCTCCGTCACCGGCGAGGGCGGCAGGCCGATGCGCAGGGTCCAGGGCTCGCCGCGCATCGCGTCGAGCAGGGTGCGGTAGTCGCGGTAGCTGTGTCCGCCGGTGACGATGGCCTCGCCGGGTTCAGCCTGCCGCTGCAGGTCGTAGCCCGTGAGCGAGGTCGACCACGGCAGCGGCTTCACCACGGCTTCCGGCAGCCCGAACACCGACGCGTAGAGCGGGATCTCCTCGCGCGAATGGGGTTGGACTTCGGCGAGCAGGCGACGGCCCAGCCACAGGGGCAGGCGTTGCGCCCAGCGGTGCAGGGCGGTCCGGCCCGGCTGCCAGTGCGCGTCGACGATCAGGTGCGGTGCGGTGATCCAGGGGCACAGGGCCGCGAGCGCCAGATACACGAGGTCGGCGCGCTCGCCGCCGTTGATCAGCACCGCATCGGCCGAGCCGGCGCGGCGCAGGAGCCGCGAAATCACCGACGGGTCCGGCACGCCCATTCGTCCCCAAGTCCGCCGCAAGGGGCCCCGGCGAGGCGCACTCGAGGCGGCGATCGTCTCCACGCTGGACGTCCAGCGCGGGGATTTATGGAAGGGCAGGGTCGAGACGAAGTGCGCCATCGGGGACGTCCATGATCCAAATGTGCTTTGGCGCACAGTTTATCGGGCCCGGGCTCCCCCCAAGAAGCATGGCCGTGTGAAAAGTCGTGGCAGCCGGCCGCGAAACGCTGCGTTCCGCCCGCGGACCCTCGCCAGCGCTTGGGAGCTGGCCGCGGCGCCCGCACCTCCGGAGTCCCAACCTGCGGAGCCGCCATGAGCCCCCTGTTCACCCCGACCACTGCCGGCACCCTCGCCCTGCCGAACCGCATCGCCATGGCGCCCTTGACCCGCGCCCGTGCCGGCCGCACGCACATCCCGAATGCCCTGATGGCCGAGTACTACGGCCAGCGCGCCAGCGCCGGCCTGCTCATCGCCGAGGCGACGATGGTGTCTGCCGACGCCAGCGCCTTCACGGGCGAGCCGGGCATCTTCGACGAGGCCTGCGTGGCGGGTTGGAAGGGCGTGACCGACGCCGTGCACGCGAAGGGTGGCCGCATCCAGCTCCAGATCTGGCATCCGGGCCGCGCCGCCCACTCCCTGCTCGATGGCGGCCGGCAACCGGTGTCCAGCAGCGATCGCGCCATCCAGGGCGACACCATCCATACGCCCGAGGGTCCGAAGCCCTACGAAGTGCCGCGCCGCCTCGACGTGACCGAGCTCCCGGGCATCGTCGACCTGTTCGTGGAGGGGGCCAAGCGCGCGATCCGCGCCGGGTTCGACGGTGTGCAGATCCACGGCGCGCACGGCTACCTGATCGACCAGTTCCTGCGCGACAGCGTCAACGACCGCGCCGACGGGTACGGCGGCAGCATCGAGAACCGCGCCCGCCTGCTGCTCGAGATCGTCGATGCGGTGTCGGCCGAGATCGGTGCCGGGCGCGTCTCGGTGCGCATTTCGCCGCTGGTCGCCTACAACGACATCCGCGACAGCCAGCCGGTGGCGCTGGTCGAGTACGTGGCCCGCGAGCTCGACGCCCGCGGCATCGGTTTCCTCGAGATCCGCCACGGCGACCAGTCGCTGCCGGAGGAGCAGGCCGTCGGTGCGGCGGCACGGCGCCATTTCCGCGGTCCGCTGTTCCTCAACGGCGGCTTCGACGCGGTGTCCGCCGCCGAAGCCATCGCCTCGGGGCGTGGCGACGTGATCGTGTTCGGCCGGCCCTACATCAGCAACCCGGATCTTGTCGAGCGACTGCGCGCCAACGCACCGCTGGCCGAGGTCGATTTCTCGACGCTCTACACGCCGGGCCCGAAGGGCTACACCGACTACCCGGCGCGGGACGCCGTCACGGCGTGATCTCGGCGAAACTCTCCACGCGCGGGTGGCCGTTCGTCGCGGCCTCCCGCGAGTTCGGGTAATCACCGCGGCGATCGAGCAGCGCGGTGCGAAGGCCCGCCTCGCGGGCCGCGTCCAGTTCCTCGACGATGTCGGAGAGGAAGAGGATGTGCGAGGGCGCGACGCCGATGTCGGCGGCGATGTGGCGGTAGCTGCCGACCTCGCGCTTCCCGCCGATCTCGGTGTCGAAATAGCCGGAGAACAGCGGCGTCAGGTCGCCGACGTCGCTGTGGCCGAAGAACAGCTTCTGCGCGGGCACCGAGCCCGAGCTGTACACGTAGAGGTCGTGGCCCGCGGCCTTCCAGCGCTTCAGCGCCTCGCCCGCGTCGGCGTAGACGTGCGCCCGGTATTCGCCCAACGCGTACCCCTCGGCCCAGAGCTGGCCCTGGATGGCCTTCAAAGCCGTGTGCTTGCGGTCCTCGTCGATCCAGGCGAGCAGCTGCTGCACCGCGGCCTCGTCGCGCGAGTCCTGGTGTGGATGGCCGATCTCCAGCGCCACGGCATCGAGCCAGCGGCGGATCTCCGGCTCGTGCCGACGGGCTTCCACGAAGCCGGGCAGCGCCGCGCGGGCATAGGGGAACAGCACGTCTTTCACGAAGGCGATGCTGCTCGTCGTGCCTTCGATGTCGGTGAGGATGACGGTGGGTGTCGTGTTCAAGCCAAGGCCTCGCCGCGTTCGAAGCGGGGGAAGCGCTGGGCGATGTCGCTGCCGGTGAAATTCGCGACCCAGCCTTCCACGTTGGTGAACAGGCGGATGGCGATGAAGAACGGCTCCGGGCCCATGTCGAACCAGTGCGTCGTGCCATCCGGCACGCCGATCAGGTCGCCGGCCTCGCACAGGATCTCGTAGACCTTGCCGCCCACGTGCAGGGTGAACAGGCCGGAGCCCGCGACGAAGAAGCGCACCTCGTCCTCGCTGTGCGTGTGCTCGTTGAGGAACTTCTGGCGCAGCGCGTCCTTCTGCGGATGGTCGGCGGTGAGGCTGATCACATCGACCGCCTTGTAGCCGCCTTCGGCCATCAGGCGATCGATGTCGCCCTTGTAGGCGGCGATCACGTCGTCCTGCGACGCGCCGGGCTTCACGGGCGCGTTGGCAGCCCACTGCTCGAAGCGCACGCCGATCTTCGCGAGTTCCGCGGCGATCGCGGCGTGCTCGCGGGTATCGAGCAGCACGGTGGACGGGTCGGTGTCGTTGAACAGGCGGATGCGGCTCATGCGTGCAGTCTCCGGAGCTCGAGTTCGCAGGAAAGGAGGAATTCGAAGGCGTCGAGGTGGCGGCGGGCTTCGGCTATGTCGCGGCCCCAGGCATACAGGCCATGGCCTTCGATCAGGTAGCCCCACAGCGGGCCGCGGTCGAGTTCGGCCTCCACCATGGCGGCCAGCGCCGGCATGTCCTGCGAGTTCGGCAGCACGGGTACGCGCACTGCGCCTTCGTGGGTGTCGTTGCCGCGGAAGGCCTTCTGCAGCTCGTAGCCCTCGAAGGTGATGTGGCCGAGCTTGGCGAACAGGCGGGAGGCGATCGTTTGCGTCTTCGAGTGCGTGTGCAGGATGCAGCCCACGTCGGCGAAGCGGCGGTAGAGCTGCGTGTGCAGCAGCGTCTCGGCCGAGGGGCGCTTGTCGGTCGCGACCGGGCGGCCGTCGAAGTCGACGACCATGATGTCGTCCTGAACCAAGCGGCCCTTGTCGCGGCCCGACACGGTGATCGCGCAGTGCTGCGCATCGAGGCGCTGCGAGAAGTTGCTGCTCGTGGCCGGGGTGAGTCCGAGGTGGGCCAGCTCACGGCAGTTCGTGATCAGGCTGCCGGCGGCGTCGGCGAGACGGTGGGGGTCGTAGGGCAGGGCGCTCATGGGCGAAGTTTAGGGTGCGCCGGGTGAATGGGCCATTCGCGATGCGAAGCATTCGCCGATGGGCTTGCGGGTCGTCAAATGTCCGCGACGCGAAGGCGGCTACCTTGACCCTCGCCAACCCACTGGGAGAGCTCCATGGACACCCCGAACCGCCGTCGTTTCCTGCAGCTGGGCGCCGTCGCCCTCGCCGCGCCCTTCGCCGCCCGCCTCGCCGTTCCGACCGCGCAGGCGCAGGCCCTGCCGCGGCTCCCGCTCGACCACCCGCAAGGCAAGGCGCTGGCCTACATCGAGGACGCGTCCAAGACCACGCACGCCAGCTTCAAGCCGGGCAGCAACTGCCTGAACTGCCAGTTCTACACGGCTGCCAACCAGGGCTGCACCCTGTTCGCCGGCTTCAGCGTCGAGCCGAAGGGTTGGTGCGCGGCTTGGGCGAAGAAAGCCTGATCGAGCCGCGACGTCCGATGACGGGTCGACGGTGCCTTGGGTGCCGTCGGCCTAGCCGGCGTCCGGGCTGCCGTCGAGCAGCGGCAGTACCGCAGGATCCGTGCCCGACGCCGGAACCAGGTCGTCGTGCAGGGCCTTCTTGCCGCGGGCGCCGGTCTCCACCAGTTTCTGAGCACGTCGGATCACGGACTGCGGCGAATCGGACAGCCGGTGGCGCGCCTGGCGGAAGGCCTTCGAGGCGGCTTCGATCCGCTGGTCGACGACGTCGAATTCTTCGATGAAGGCAGAGAGGGCGTCGAGCAGGTTGCCTGCCTGCTCGCCGATCAGCCCGACCTGCTTCTGGAGTTTGTCGCGCGTCCACAGCCGCTCCACCACGCGCAGCATCGCCATCAGCGTGTTGGGAGAGACAAACACGACCTTGCGCTCGAAGGCCTCGGCCTGCAGGCCGGGGTTGAACTCGAGCGCCGCCGCCAGCGCGCCTTCGATCGGCACGAACATCACCGTCAGGTCCAGCGCCTTGCCGCCCAGCGCCTTCGGGTAGTTCTTGTCGGCCAGGTCGCGCATGTGGGCGCGCAGTGCGGTCGTGTGCCGTGCCAGCGCCTCCTGGTGCGCCGCGGGCGTGTCGGCGTTGCAGGCCTCCGCCCAGGCCACGAGGTTCACCTTCGCATCGACCACCACGTGCCGCTCGTCCGGCAGCTGCACGATGACGTCCGGCCGCAGCAGGCCGCCGCTGTCCTCGTCGCGCGTGCTGTTCTGCTTGGTGTAGTTGCGGCCTTCCTCCAGCCCCGAGGCTTTCAGCACGGTATCGAGGATCATCTCGCCCCAGTCGCCGCGCGTCTTCGCGTTGCCCTTCAGCGCGCGCGCGAGGTCGTCGGTCGAGGTCGCCATCCGCTGGTTGAGCTGCTGCAGTTGCTCGATGGAGCCGCGCAGGGTGTGCACCGTCGCCGTCTGGTCGGTGCCCAACTTGCGCAGCTCGGTCTGGAACTCGCTGAGCTTCGTGGCAAATGGCGTCAACGCGGACTCGAGGCCCACCTTCGACGCGATCGCGGAATCGCCGATCTTGCGGTCGAGGGCCACGGCCTTCTCGTCGAAGACCTTGCTGGCCACTTCGATGAAGGCGGTACTGAGCTTGGCCTGCGCGTCCTCGAGGAAGGCCTTGGCCTGCTCACGCGAGGCGATGGCGGCATCGCGCTCCGCCGCGGCCGTCGCCAGCGAGGACGACAGCTCGCGGGCCTCGCGCTGCGCGGCCTCCACACGGACCCGCGACTCCTCGGCGTTGCGTTCGGCCTTCGCCTGCGCCTCCCGGGCGGCGTCGAGTTGTGCCGTGGCGCCGGCTTCGCGCGCGGCGGCCGCGGTGAGGTCGTCGCGGAGGGCGCGGAGCGCAGCGTCGGCCTCGGCCAGCCGTCGCTCCAGGTCCGGCAGGCGCGCGGCATCGCGCAGCAGGCTGTCGATGCGTGATTGCTGCTCGACGCGCTGCGCTTCGAGCTGCGCCGCGCGCTCTTCCAGTGCCCGGCGGCCGCGCCACAGTCCGATCGCCATCGCGCAGGCGGCCACGAGCAGCACCAGCAGGGTGGAGAGAATCCCGATGTCCATCGTTGCGTCGTCCATACGCCGCCATTCTAGGCGCGCGGCGTCTCACGGGCGGAGACGGGAAACGAAAACGGCGCGGAAATCCGCGCCGTCGTCGTGGTCTGGGGTTGCCGCCGGGCCGGTCAGGGCGTGGGCGCGGTTCGCGATCCGAACAGCCGGAAGCCGCCCCAGGCCACCAGGGCGATCAGCGCGGCACCGGCAGCCATCTTTGGTGGCGAAGACACGATCAGCAGCGCGCAGGCGAGAAGGGCGCCGATGCCGAGCAGCCGGTCACCGCCCGAGGGACGCCGAGTGGGAGTCCCCAGCAGCAGGCTCAGGCCCGCCGCTGCATAGGCAAGGACCACCAGCAGAACGACCATGCCGACGATGTCGCCGAACTGCGAGGCCACCGTATCGCTGATGGTGATGAAGGCGATGGCACTCATGCCGAGGGCCACGGCGAACAGGCCCCAGCCCGCGGCGCCGTTCGGGCGCAGCACGCCGAAGATGCGCGGCAGGTAGCCGCGCTGCGCGGCGCGCGCGCCGGACTCACCGGAAACCAGCATCCAGCCACCCAGCGTGCCGGTGGCCTTGAGCGCGGCGGCGGCAGCGATCATCGGTACCGCCCAGGCACCGAAGATCTGCCCCGCCACGAGAGCGAACGGAGCGCTAGACGCCGCGAGTTCCTGCGCGGGCACGATGCCCATCACCAGCACGGACGACACGAGGTACACCGTGCCGGCGATGCCGATGCCGGCCAGCGTTGCGCGCGGCACGTTCTTTTCCGGGTCGCGGACGATGCCCGCGACCATCGCGCCAGTCTCCAGCCCGACGAAGGCCCAGAACACCGGGGCGAGGGCCGAGAACATGAGGGCGAGGTCCGACTGCGGGTTGGGCACGCCGTTCTCGCCGACGTTCCACGCTTCGCCGCTGGTGTTCCAGGCCGACAGGAACAGTTCGCCATCGAAGCGGCCCCAGCCGCCGAGCAGCACGGCGGCCACCGGCAGCAGGCCGAAGATCACGCACATCGACTGGAAGCGCGCCACGCCGCGCGGGCCGAACAGGTTGATGGCGAACATCGTCCAGATCAGCACGAGCTGGCCGAAGAGCTGCACCGTCGAGTTGCCGCCGTCGAGCGGCAGCAGCGTGACGAGGTAGCCGAACGCCGCCACCGCGATGGCGTTGTTGCCGATCCACGAACTCAGCCAGTACAGCGCGGTGGCGAGGAAGCCCATGTCGCGGCCGAGCGCCGGGCGCACGTAGTCGTCCGGCGATTCGAGGTTGGGGTAATCCCGGGCGAGGCGCGAGAACGCCCCGCCGAGGAAAGCCGCGATGACCGTGCAGGCCAGCCAGCTCAGGGCGGTCACGCCGCCCTGGGTCGCCAGCGTGGCCGGCAGCAGGAAGAACCCCGAGCCGATCATGTTGTTGGCCACCACGAAGGTGGCCAACACCGGCCCGATCTTGCGAGCGTCAGTCATCGCGGTGCGTCTCCGTCAGGCCTTGCGCAGCTTGCTGTTGCGGTAGCCGTAGAAGAAGTAGATCAGGAAGCCGAGCACCGTCCAGCCCGTCATCACCTGCCAATGGTCGGCGAACGGCTGGATGAACAGGTAGAGGCAGGAGACCACGGCGATCGGCACCACGAGCCACACGCCCCAGACGCGGAACGGGCGGGCCAGTTCCGGACGGGTGTAGCGGAGGATCAGGACGCCGGCCGAGACGGTGGCGAAGGCGAGCAGGGTGCCCATCGAGACGAGGTCGCCGAGGAAGCCCAGCGGCAGGAAGCCGGCCATCAGGGCGGCGACGATGCCGACGATGATCGTGCCGACGTAGGGCGTGCCGTAGGTCGGGTGCACCTTCTCGAACGCCTTCGGCAGCAGGCCGTCCTGCGCCATCGCGTAGAAGATTCGCGGCTGGCCCATCAGCATGACGAGGATCACCGAGCTGAGGCCGGCGATCGCACCGATCTCGACGACGTGCTTCAGCCAAGCGAGTTGCGGGTAGGCCTCCATCGCCGTCGCGACCGGCTTCGACGTGCCGAGCTCGGTGAAGGGCAGCAGGCCGGTCATCGTGGCGGCCATGGCGATGTAGAGGATGGTGCAGAACACCAGCGAACCGAGGATGCCGATCGGCATGTCGCGCTGCGGGTTCTTGGCCTCACCGGCGGCGGTGGAGACGGCGTCGAAACCGATGTAGGCAAAGAACACCACGGCCGCACCGCGGATGACGCCATCCATGCCGTACTGGGCGTGCCCGGCGGTTTCGACCGTCGGCGGGATCATGGCCAGCGCGCTCGGGTCGGTGGCGCAGGCGGCGACCAGCTTCGCGGCGAGTTCGGCGCTGAGCAGGCCGCTGCTCTTGGCGACGGCGGCGCAGGCGTTCCAGTTCTCGGGGTTGATGAACTGGAAGGCGAAGCCGAGGAACAGCACGATCACCGTGACCTTGATGAACACGATCAGGGCGTTCACCCAGGCACTCTGGGTGATGCCGCGGTAGCACAGGGCGCTGATGGCGGCGACGATCATCACCGCCGGCAGGTTCAGCGTGGCGCCGGTGCTGACGAAGCTCTTGGTCTCGGCGACGAAGGTGTAGGGCGCCTGCGACAGGGCGTCGGGGAAGGCCATCCCGAAGGTCGACAGGAAGCTGTTGAGGTAGCCCGACCAGCCCACGGCCACCGTGGAGGCGGCGAAGAGGTATTCGAGGACGAGGTTCCAGCCGATGAACCAGGCGACGACTTCGCCCATCGTGCTGTACGTGTAGGAGTAGGCGGAGCCGGAGACGGGCATCATCGCCGCGAACTCGGCGTAGCACAGCCCAGCAAAGGCGCAGGCGAGGCCGGCCATCACGAAGCTCAGCATCACGCCGGGGCCGGCGTAGTTGGCCGCGGCGGTGCCGGTCATCACGAAGATGCCGGCGCCGATGATCGCGCCGATGCCGAGCAGGAACAGCTGGCGTGCGCCGAGCACGCGCTTGAGGCCGCTGTTCGCGAAGGCGTTCGCGTCCACCGGCTTGATGGCAAACAATTGGTTGAGCATCCCGAGATCCCCTGGGTGGTGCGGTGTGGAACTGGCTGGAGTGTCGCCGCCCGATTCCCCTGGAACGCGGGCAACGGCGAACCATACCCGGCGCGGTCACGGGGCGGCAATACATTCCCTTCACGTCGGCGATAATGGTGCGATGGACCCGAAGATCGCCGAATTCATCGACAGCCTGACGCGATATGCGCGGACCTGTCCCGAACATCGCTCATTGGCGGACGATTACGCCGGATTCGCGGTCCTTGCGCCCGATGTCTTCACGCGCGCCCACCTCGCCGGGCACTTCACCGGCTCGGCGTGGGTGGTCTCGAGGGACGGTGAGCGGGCATTGCTGCTCCACCACGCCAAGCTCGACCGCTGGCTGCAGCCGGGTGGCCATGCCGATGGCGACACCGACATCGCGGCCGTCGCCTTGCGCGAGGCCGAGGAGGAAACGGGCCTGCCGGGGCTGGTCGTCGAGAGCGGCATCTTCGACCTCGACCGCCACTGCATCCCGGCCCGCGGCGCGGAGCCGGAGCACTGGCACTGGGATGTCCGTTACGTGGTGCGCTGCAGCGGCGACGGGACGCCGAGGCTCAACAACGAATCGCGCGCCTTCGCCTGGCGGGCCATCGACGAACTGGCCGGTGACGGGTCGCTCGACCCGTCGATCCGGCGGATGGCGGCGCGCTGGCTCGCGCGCTGAGGCTCAAGCGCGGCCGCTGAACTCGCCCGTCGCGGTGTTGATCAGCACCTTCTCGCCGTTGCTGATGTACTCCGGGACCATGATCTCGATGCCGGTGCTCAAGCGTGCCGGCTTCGGCCGCTTGGTGGCCGTGCCGCCCTTCATTTCCGGCGGCGTATCGACGACTTCCAGCGTGACCGTGGCCGGCAGTTGCAGCGCGACGGGCGCGTCGTCGATGGTCTGGATATAGCAGCCGGTCAGGCCGTCGGTGATGTAGCCCGCGGCCTCGCCGATCGCGTCCGGGTCGAGCGTGTACGGGGTGTAGTCCTCGTCGTCGAGGAACACGAAGGCCTCGCCGTCCTTGTACGAGAAGCTGGCCGCGCGGCGCACCAGGTCGACTTCCTTCAGCTCGTCGTCGGAGCGCAGCGACAGGTCCAGCTTGGTGCCGCCGGGCACCGAGTACATCGTGAAGCGGAAGGTGACGTTGCCGCCGCGCGCCTGCGGAGAGCTGCGCTCGATGTCGCGGATCTGGTACACGGTTCCGTTGTGATCAACAACGTTCCCCTTCTTGATTTCGAAAGCCTTCATGGGATGCCCTTATTTCGGCTGCATGCGGATGGCGCCATCGATGCGGATGGTTTCGCCGTTGAGGTAGCGGGTCTGGAGGATGAAGCCGACGGTTTCCGCGAACTCCTCCGGCTTGCCGAGGCGCGAGGGGTAGGGCACCTGGGCGCAGAGGCTCTGGTACACGGCCTCGGGCATGCCATCGACCATCGGGGTGTGGAACACGCCCGGCGCGATGGTCATGACGCGAACGCCGATGCGGGCGAACTCGCGGGCCATCGGCAGGGTCATGCCGACCACGCCGCCCTTGCTGGCGGCGTAAGCGGCCTGGCCGATCTGGCCCTCGTAGGCGGCGACGGACGCGGTGTTGATGATGACGCCGCGCTCGCCATCTTCGCCCGGCTCGTTGCCCTGCATCAGCGCCGCCGCGGCCTTGGCCACGTTGAAGCTGCCGACGAGGTTCACCATCACCGTGGTGGCGAAGGTCGAAAGCGGCATCGCGCCTTCCTTGCCGAGCACGCGGCCCGCGCCGAGGATGCCGGCGCAGTTGATCGCCGCGTTCAGGCCGCCCAGGGCGTCCTTCGCCGCCTGCACGTTCGCGGCCACGCCGGCCTCGTCGCTGACGTCGGTGCGGAAGAACTGCGCGTTGCTGGCGCCGAGCTCGGCCACGGCGGCCGCGCCGCGCTCGGCGTTGACGTCGAACAGGGCGACCTTGCCGCCGTTCGCCACGAGGAATTTCGCCACGGCGAAGCCGAGGCCGGAGGCGCCGCCGGTGACGACGGCGCGGACATGGTTCAGATGCATGGGGGTGCTCCGGAAAAGACGCCGGATTTTACCCGAGCCCGCTGCCCGGCCGTGGGCTTAAGGGGCACACTGGCGCCATTGCAGGCGGGTCGGGAGGGGGCATGGAGCGGATCGCGGTCGAGCGCCTGCGGGTGGGGCTGTGGGTGTCGATGGAGAACGTCCCCGGCACGGGCTTCCTGCTGCGCAGCGAGGCGCAGATCGCCACCTTCGCCCAGGTGGGCGTGAGCCACGTCTGGCACGAGCCGGAGCGCAGCGAGGTGGCGCCTTTGCCGGAACCCGCACTGGCTGAGACGGACACCGGACCCGCGCCGGAACCCGCCGCCGCCGAGACGGCGCCTGACCCCGTCGTGACCTCGATGTCCGACGACGACCCGCCGGCGCCGCCGGGCGCAGCATCGGGCGGCGGCATCGAGATCGTCGCGGCTGCGGAAACCGACCGTCTCGAAGGGGAAGGACTGGCGCACGGCCCCCGCGTGTCGGGATTCGACGACGAGCCCGCGACGGCACCACCCACCGACGCGCTCGACGCCCAGCGGCAGAGCCTCGACCGCTGCGAACGCCGGTTCAGCGCCGTCTCGAAGGCCTTCCGCAACGTGCTGCAGAACGTGCGTGCGCAGCCCGAGGAGGCGCGTGCCATCGCCGAGACCGAGGTCGGCGGCATGGTGCGTGCGGTGCAGCAGGAGCAGGACGTCGCCATCCGGCTGCTCTCCGAAAAATCCGGGCAGGAAACCGCGCTGCACGCCATCAACCTGTCGGTGCTGTCGGTGTTGCTGGGCCGCGCGATGGGCCTCGATGGCGAGCTCGTCGAGGCGATTGGCCTCGGCGCGCTGCTGCATGACGTGGGCAAGATCGAGTTGCCCGATGTGATGCGTGGCAAGGCCGACTCGCCGAACCCGACGGAACGCCGCATGTTCCAGAGCCACGTCGAGCACAGCCGCACGCTGGCCGAGCGAATGGGCCTCGGTGAAGCCGCTGCCGCCATCGTCGCCCAGCACCACGAGGCCAGCGACGGCAGCGGGTATCCACAGGCGCTGAAGGGCGACGCCATCCACCCGGCAGCGCGCGTCGTCGCGCTCGTGAACCATTACGACAACCTGTGCAATCCGCCGAACCCGATCCATGCGCTGACGCCGCATGACGCGATCGCCGCGGTCTACCGGAAGACGAAGGAGAAGTTCGACGCTGCCGCGCTGAACGCCTTCGTCCGGATGATGGGCATCTACCCGCCCGGCTCGGTGCTGCACCTCTCCGATGGCCGCTTCGCGCTGTCCGTCGCGGTCGATCCCGCCAACGCGATGAAGCCGAAGGTGCTGATCCACGACCCGGCCGTGCGGCCCGAGGATGCGCTCATCGTGCCGTTGGCCGAGCATCCGGAGCTCTCGATCCAGCGGGCCATCAAGCCGATGGCCCTGCCGCGCGCGGCCTTCGACTACCTGCAGCCGCGCAAGCGCACCAGCTTCTTCATCGAATCGAGGGCTCGGCGTTTCGGCTGAGCGGCGTGGCGCCGGCTCAGAGCGCCCGCAGGTAGAAGCGGTTGCAACCGAAGTGGCCGGTGGCCCCCATCGCCTGCGTGATGCGCTGGAAACCGGCGCGCTCGTACAGCGCCTGCGCCGCGTCCATGCCGGTGAGCGTCTCGAGGTAGCACTGGCGGTAGCCGAGGCGCCGCGCGGCATGCAGGCAGCGGGCGATCAGCGCCGTGCCGGCACCGAGGCCGCGCAGGCCGGGCTTGAAGTACATCTTCCGCAGCTCGCAAACGCCATCGACGCCGTCGAGCGGCGCGATGCCGCCGCCGCCGAGCACCGTGCCGGCGACTTCGACGACGAAGTAGGCCGCCCCCGGCCGCGCATAGGCCGCATGCATGGCTGCCACTTCGGCATCGTGGATGGCGAAGCCCGGGCCGTCGGCGCCGAATTCCGGCATCACGCTGCGGATGATGTCGGCAACCGCAGCGTCGTCCGTCGAGCGCATCGGACGCATCACGAAGCGCGCCGCGTCCTCGATCTGGCTGAGGTCGGCCTTGCGCACCCAGCCGGCGTCACCCTTGGCCGAGTAGCACCAGCGCCAGCCGCCCTGGTCGTCGCCCACGAGCAGGCGCTCGCCCGGCGTCAGCGCCAGTTCGCGGGCGTCGTAGTCGGCGATGGCGATGGCCGACGCGGGGAGGGCATCGAGCGATTGGCCTTCGCCGAGTTCGAAGGCGTGTCGCAGCACCCAGCCTTCTCCGCCCTCGGGCGTCGCGCCCCAGTGGAAGTCAGGCCACTCGTCGTCGTTGCGGGTGATCGTCAGGCGTTCACCGGCATCGAAGGCGATCGGGTGCTCGTACGTGGGGCGCCGGCCGGCATACGCCACGGCAGCGCGGAGTCGTTCATTGCTTTGCACGGTTCACCTTGCTCATGGATTCGCGGCCCAGCACGGACGACAGCCAGCGGCCGGTCGCGATGAGCACATCGAGGTCGACGCCGTGGGCGAAGCCCATCCCGTCGAGGAGGTAGACGATGTCTTCGGTGGCGACATTGCCCGAAGCGCCCTTCGCATACGGGCAGCCGCCGGTGCCGGACACGGCGGCATCCACGACGCGCACGCCGGCTTCCAGGCAGGCGGCGACGTTGCCGACGGCCTGCCCATACGTGTCGTGGAAGTGCACGGCCAGCGCGGCCATCGGCACCTCGCCAGCCACGGCGTCGAGCATGGCGCGGGCCTTGCGCGGCGTGCCGACGCCGATGGTGTCGCCGAGCGAAATCTCGTAGCAGCCCATCGCGTGCAGGGCCTTCGCGACGCGCACGACCTCACGCACCGGCACCGCGCCCTGGTAGGGGCAGCCGAGCACGGTGGAGACGTAGCCGCGCACCGCCACGCCGTCGCGCTTCGCCGCCTCGAGCACCGGCGCGAAGCGTTCCAGCGATTCGGCGATGCTGGCGTTGATGTTGGCCTTGCTGAAGGCCTCCGAGGCCGCGCCGAAGACGGCGATCTCGGCGACCCCCACGGCGCGGGCGCGCTCGTAGCCCTGCAGGTTGGGCACCAGCACCGGGTAGCGCACGCCCTCGCGCTTCGCCACGCCGGCGTACACCTCGGCAGCGTCGGCCATCTGCGGCACCCACTTCGGGCTGACGAAGGCCGTGGCCTCGACCGTGCCCAGGCCCGTCGCGGCGAGCTTGTCGATCAGCGCGATCTTGTCGGCGGTGCCGACCAGCGCCTTCTCGTTCTGCAGGCCGTCGCGCGGACCGACCTCGACGATGCGGACGAACTCCGTGGCACTCATTCCAGCACCACCAGCACGGCGTCGGCCTCGACGAAGTCACCGGCGGCCGCGCGCACTTCCTTGACGGTGCCGGCGCGCGGGGCTTTCAGGCTGAGCTCCATCTTCATCGCCTCCATCACCGCGCACTCCTGGCCTTCGGCCACGATGTCGCCCGGCTTCACCTTGGCCAGTACCACGCGGCCCGGCATCGGCGCCTTGAGCGTGCCGTCGCCGCCCGCACCGGCCTTGCCGGCGAAGGCGTAAGCGCCGAGGCGTTCGATCAGCCAGCGCTGGGTGCCGTCGTGCAGCAGCACCGAGCCCGCATCGACATGGGCGCGGGCCAGCACGGCGGCGCCATCGATGCGCGCCGAGGCGCGGCCGTCATCACCGAGGCGAAGGCCGTCGACGCGCAGGGTCGCGGATTCGCCTTCGATCCCGATGGTGTAGTCGCCGCCATGGCCGCGCGCGCCGAGCACGTGGCGGACGCCGCCGGCTTGAAGCACGAGGCGCCGCGCGCCGCCGTGGCCGAGGCGCCAGCCATCGGCGATGGCCCACGGCGAGGTCGGGTCGGGGCCTGCCGCCGCGCGCTCGCGCGTGGCCTGCTCTTCGCACATCAGCACCGCAGCTGCGGCGAGGGCCAGCAGCGGGGCCGGCGGCGGCGTCGCGGGCGTGAGCACCTCGTCCAGCGCGCGGTCGAGGTAGCCGGTGTCGATGGTGCCTTCGACAACGCTCGGGTGGCGCACCAGCGCTTCGAGGAAGGCCACGTTCGATTTCGGGCCGCGGATGTCGCAGTCCGCCAACGCTTCGCGCAGTCGGGCCAACGCACGCGGGCGCGTCTCGTCCCAGACGATCAACTTGGCGATCATCGGGTCGTAGAAGATCGTCACCGTGTCGCCTTCCACCACGCCGCCGTCGAGGCGAACGTGCGCGGAGGGCGCTGGCAAGCGCAGGCGTTCCAGCTTGCCGGAGCCCGGCAGGAATCCGGCGGCCGGGTCTTCCGCATACAGCCGCAGCTCGATGGCGTGGCCGTGCTGGCGAACCTCGTGCTGTGCGAAGGGCAGGGCTTCGCCGGCGGCGACGCGCAGCTGCAGCTCGACGAGATCGAGCCCGGTCACGAGTTCCGTCACCGGATGCTCGACCTGCAGGCGCGTGTTGATCTCCATGAAGTAGAAGCCGCCGTCCTGGCCGACGATGAACTCGACGGTGCCAGCGTTGACGTAGTCGATCGCCTTCGCGGCCTGCACGGCCGCCGCGCCCATCGCTTCGCGCAGATCCGGCGTGAGGAAGGGCGAGGGCGATTCCTCGACCACCTTCTGGTAGCGGCGCTGCGCCGAGCACTCGCGTTCGTTGAGGTGCAGGGTGTGGCCATGCGCATCAGCGAACACCTGGATTTCGATGTGGCGCGGTTTCTCGACGTAGCGCTCCAGCAGCACGCGATCGCGGCCGAAGGCGTTCTTCGCCTCGCGCTGGCAGCTCTCCAGCGCCGCGGCGAAATCGGCCGAGGCGCGCACGATGCGCATGCCCTTGCCGCCGCCGCCGTGCGCGGCCTTGATCATCAGCGGGTAGCCGATAGCGTCGGCCTCGCGCTGCAGCAGCTCGGGCGACTGGTCGGCGCCGGTGTAGCCCGGCACCACGGGCACGCCGGCCGCGTGCATCAATTCCTTGGCGCCGGCCTTGCTGCCCATCTTGCGCATCGAGGTGCCCGAGGGGCCGACGAAGGCGATGCCCGCCGCAGCCACCGCGTCGGCGAAGTCGGCGTTCTCGGAGAGGAAGCCGTAGCCCGGGTGGATGGCCTGTGCGCCGGTGCGCTTCGCCACCTCGAGGATGGCGTCGCCGCGCAGGTAGCTATCGCCGGGCGCCGGGCCGCCGATGCGGTGGGCCTCGTCGGCGAGGCGCACGTGCTGGGCGTCGGCATCGGCGTCGGAGTAGACGGCCACGGTGCGGATGCCAAGCTTGCGCGCGGTGCGGATGACGCGACAGGCGATCTCGCCGCGGTTGGCGATGAGCAGGGTGTGGAACATCACTCGCCCTCCCAGTAGCCGAGGTTGTCGGCTTCGCGGTTGCGCAGGCGGATGGCCTGCGGCACGCCGTGTTCGTCGCGGCCGAGATGGTGCGACGCGCCGGTCTTGCCGGAGTCCGGGTACTGGTAGAGGTCGGGGGAGATCATCGTGCTCACGGCGAGGTAGCGCAGCGTCGTGCTGGCCGAGGTGTTGCGGATCTGGTGGGCCGTCTCCGGCCCACCGACAGGGCAGGCGATGACGTCGCCCGTGCGCAGCGGAAAGCGTTCGGCGCCGACGCGGAGTTCGCCTTCGCCTTCCAGTACGAGGAACATCTCCTCGTTGCCGTAGTGGTTGTGCGCGGGGAAGGCGGCCTTGCCGGGCGGCACGATGGTGACGTTGTAGCCCAGCTTCTGCGCGCCGATGCGCGGCGAGATCGGGGCGACCATGGCGCCCTGGTACTTCTCCGGGCTTTCGTCCGGCGGTGCCGTGATCAGCCGCGGGTTGAGTGCGTCGAGGTTGATGACCGGACAGGGGCGTTCGCTCATGGGCTCAGCCCACCCAGCGCGGCGCGCGCTTGTCGAGGAAGGCGCCCAAGCCTTCTTGGCCTTCCGGCGACACGCGCAGGCGGGCGATCAGGCGCGCGTTCTCCGCGTCGACGCGTTCGGCCTCCTCGCGGGCCATGCCGCCCATGCGCAGGGCCAGCGTCTTCGCTTCCGCCTGCGCGATGGGGCCGCCCTTGCCGAGCCAGTGCAGCTCGCGGTCGACGGCCTCGTCGAGTTCCGCGGCCGGCACGCAGCGGTGCAGCAGGCCGATGCGCGCGGCTTCCGGCGCTTCGAACACTTCCGCCGTCTGGAACAGCTTGCGCGCCTGCCGAGCGCCGATGGCAGCTACGACGTAGGGCGAGATCACCGCGGGCACGAGGCCGAGCTTGGCTTCCGACAGCGAGAATTTCGCGCCCTCGACGGCGATGGCGATGTCGCAGCAGGCGACGAGCCCGACGCCGCCGCCGTAGGCCGAGCCGTTGACGCGGGCGATCGTCGGCTTCGGAAAGAAGTTCAGCGTGCGCATCAGCCGCGCGAGTTCCAGCGAGTCGGCGAGGTTCTCGGCTTCGCTCGCCTTGGCCATGCCGCGCATCCAGTGGAGGTCGGCGCCGGCCGAGAAGGTGCTGCCTTGGCCGGTCAGCACGAGGGCGCGCACGCCGTCATCGGCGGCCAGCGCGTCCAGCACTGTGTTCAGGGCGCCGATCAGGCCGGCGTCGAAGGCGTTGTGCACCTCGGGCCGTGCGAGGGCCAGCCAGGCGACGGCGCCGCGCCGCTGCAGGTCGATGGGATGGGACACGCGTCCTCCGGAGGGGGCGGATGGGCTCCGGCCGAGGCCGGAAAGCCCCCGATTCTAGCGACTGCGCCCGCCTCGCCGACGTTGGTGGCCGGGTCGGCGTGCCGTGATGGAAATGTCTACAATGAGAACGATTCTCATGGACCAGCCCATGACCCTGCTTGATCTGCCCACCGGCAGCACCGCCACCGTCGCCGCCGTTGACGACGTCCATGCCAACGACGCGATCGCCCGCCGCTTGCGCGAGCTCGGTTTCGTCGCTGGCGAGCCGGTGCGCGTGGTGACGCGCGGTCCCTTCGGTGGTGACCCGCTGCTGGTGCAGATTGCGGGCACGCGCTTCGCGCTGCGTCGTGTCGAAGCCGCCCGCGTGCGGCTCGCCGAAAGCACGGGGGCGCAGCCGTGATGCAGGCCGTGCAGGGCGAGGCGCGTGCCCCCGCCGGTGCACGAATGCTGCGCGCCGCGCTCGTCGGCAATCCGAACTGCGGCAAGACCGCGCTGTTCAACCGCATCACCGGCAGCCGGCAGAAGGTGGCGAACTACGCGGGCGTCACCGTCGAGCGCAAGGAAGGCCGCGCGCGGCTCCCTTCGGGCCGCGAACTGGCGATCCTCGATCTGCCCGGTGCCTACAGCCTTCAGGCGGCCAGCCTCGATGAAGCGGTGACGCGCGATCTTTTGCGCGGCTTCTATCCCGGTGAACCGGCACCGGATTTGCTGCTCTGCGTCGTCGATGCCACCAACCTGCGCCTGCACCTTCGCTTCGTGCTCGAGCTGAAGGCGCTGGGCAAGCCGATGCTGGTGGTTCTGAACCTCGTCGATGCCGCGAAACGGCGCGGCATTGCCATCGACATCGCGCGCCTGTCCGCCGAGCTGGGCGTTCCCGTGGTGCCCACCGTCGCCGTGCAGCGCGGCGGTGCGGACACGTTGCTGGCGGCGATCGATGCCGGCGAGGCGCGCCTGCCGCCGACGGTCGCGGCGACCGCGACACCCGACGCCGATGCCCTCCATGCCGAAGTGCATCGCCTCCTCGATGCCGCGGTGCGGACGCCGCCGGCGGGCCTCACCACCGAAGACCGCCTGGACCGCATCGCCTTGCACCCGGTGTTCGGATTCGTGCTGCTGGCGGCGGTGATGTTCCTGATGTTCCAGGCCGTCTATGCCTGGGCCGAACCGCTGATGGGCGGCATCGAATCCGCCACCGCGTGGCTGGGCGCCACGGTCGCGGCGTGGATGCCGGCCGGGCCGCTGAAGAGCCTCGTCGTCGATGGACTGATCGCCGGGCTCGGCGGCGTGGTCGTGTTCCTGCCGCAGATCCTGATCCTGTTCCTCTTCATCCTCGCGCTCGAGGAGAGCGGCTACCTGCCGCGCGCGGCCTTCCTGCTCGATCGCGTGATGGCGGGCGTCGGGCTGTCGGGGCGCAGCTTCATCCCGCTGCTTTCGAGCTTCGCCTGCGCGGTGCCCGGCATCATGGCCACGCGCAGCATCCAGGACCCGCGCGACCGCCTCGCCACCATCCTCGTCGCGCCGCTGATGACCTGCTCCGCGCGCCTGCCGGTGTACGCCCTGCTCATCGGTGCCTTCATCCCGCAGCGCGACGTGCTGGGCGTGTTCAACCTGCAGGGCCTCGTGCTCTTCGCGCTCTACGCCGCGGGCATCCTCTCTGCGCTCGCCGTGTCGTGGGTGATGAAGCGCTGGCGCCGCGACACGCGCGAGCACGCGCTGCTGCTGGAGCTGCCCGCCTATCGATGGCCGAACCCGCGCGACGTCGCCATCGGCCTCTACGAACGCGCCGCGATCTTCCTGAAGCGCGTGGGTGGCATCCTGCTCGCGCTCACCGTGCTGCTGTGGTTCCTTGCCAGCTATCCCGCGCCGCCCGCCGGCGCGACCGGTGCGGCCATCGACCACAGCTTCGCCGGGATGATTGGGCACGCCATCGCCCCGCTGTTCGCGCCGCTCGGCTTCACCTGGCAGATCTGCATCGCCCTGATCCCGGCGATGGCCGCGCGCGAAGTGGCGGTCTCGGCGCTGGCCACGGTCTACGCGATCAGTGCGGTCAGCGACGACCAGGCCGGCGCGCTGGCGCCCCTGATTGCGAACGACTGGTCGCTGGCCACCGCGCTCGCGCTGCTGGTGTGGTTCATCTATGCGCCGCAGTGCATCAGCACGCTGGCCACCATCAAGCGCGAGACCAACAGCTGGCGGCAGACGGGGATCGCCACGGCTTACCTGTTCGCGCTGGCCTATGGCGCCACCTTCATCACCTACCAGCTCGCCGTGGCGATGGGGGCGGGGTGATGGCCCAGGAGTTCATCGTTGCCCTGCTGGTGTTGGCCGCCGCGGCCTTCGTGCTGCACGACCGCGCGCCGCGGCTGAGCCGTCGGCTTCGCGTTGCGATGGCCGTGCCGCTGGTGCGCGAGGGGAGGCCCGCTTGGGTGAAGCGGGCAGGGCGCTGGATCGCGCCACCGCGCGTCGCGTCGAAGGGTTGTGGTGGCTGCACCGGCTGCGAGCCGGGTTGATCGTCCCGGCCGGCCTTTTGCCGGTTACATCCGGAACACGCCGTAACGCTGCTCCGTGGTGGAGGTGCGCTCGATCGGCGCGTTCAGCGACGCCGACAGCGCGAGGCCCAGCACCCGACGGGTGTCGGCCGGGTCGATGATGCCGTCGTCCCACAGGCGTGCCGTCGCGTAGTACGGGCTGCCCTGCGTCTCGTATTGCTCGCGGATCGGTGCCTTGAAGGCCTCTTCCTCGTCGGCGCTCCAGGCCTTGCCTGCGGCCTCGAGGCCGTCGCGCTTGACCGTCGCGAGCACGCTGGCGGCCTGCTCGCCGCCCATCACGCTGATGCGCGCGTTCGGCCACATCCACAGGAACCTTGCTCCATAAGCCCTGCCGCACATCGCGTAGTTGCCGGCGCCGAAGCTGCCGCCGATCACCACGGTGAACTTCGGCACGTGCGAGCAAGCCACGGCGGTGACCATCTTCGCGCCGTCCTTCGCGATGCCGGCGTTCTCGTACTTCCGGCCGACCATGAAACCGGTGATGTTCTGCAGGAAGACCAGCGGGATGTTGCGCTGGTTGCACAGCTCGATGAAGTGCGCGCCCTTCAGCGCGCTCTCCGCGAACAGGATGCCGTTGTTGGCGATGATGCCGACGGGGTAGCCATGCAGGTGCGCAAAGCCGCACACCAGCGTGGTGCCGTAGCGCGCCTTGAACTCCTGGAACTCGCTGCCGTCGACGAGCCTCGCGATCACCTCGCGGATGTCGAAGGGCTTGCGCGTGTCCTTCGGCACCAGGCCGTAGAGCTGCTCGGCGGGATACTGCGGCTCGCGCACGGGCTGCGTGGCGACGGTCGGCGCCTTCTTGCGGTTGAGGTGGGCCAACACGTCACGGGCGATGGCCAGTGCGTGGCGGTCGTCCTCGGCGTAGTGGTCGGCCACACCGGAGATGCGCGTGTGCACGTCGGCGCCACCGAGCGCTTCGGCGTCGACGACTTCGCCGGTCGCGGCTTTCACCAGCGGTGGACCGCCGAGGAAGATCGTGCCCTGTTCCTTGACGATGATGGATTCGTCGCACATCGCCGGCACGTAGGCGCCGCCGGCAGTGCAGCTGCCCATCACCACCGCCACCTGCGGGATGCCGAGGCCGCTCATGCGCGCCTGGTTGTAGAAGATGCGGCCGAAGTGCTCCTTGTCCGGGAATACCTCGTCCTGCAGCGGCAGGAAGGCGCCGCCGGAATCGACGAGGTAGACGCAGGGCAGGCGGTTTTCGAGGGCCACCTCCTGCGCGCGAAGGTGCTTCTTCACCGTCATCGGGAAGTAGGTGCCGCCCTTGACCGTCGCGTCATTGGCGACGACGACCACCTGCTGGCCATGCACGTTGCCGATGCCGCAGATCATTCCGGCGGCCGGCGCCGCGCCGTCGTACAGGCCTTCGGCAGCGAGCGGCGCGATCTCAAGGAAGGGCGAGCCCGGGTCGAGCAGCGCCTCGATGCGCTCGCGGGGCAACAGCTTGCCGCGCTCCGTGTGCTTCGTCCGGGCTTTCTCGCCGCCACCCTCCGCCGCGCGCGCGAGCCGCTGCGCCAGTTCGTCGACGTTGGCCTTCAGCGCTTCGGCGTTGGCGAGGAAATCCGCTGATCGCGGATCGATCTGGCTGTGCAACTGGGGCATGGGTCAGGAGGCAGGGGGAGCGGCGAGAGAGCGCGATGTTAGCGTCTGGGCGAAAAAAAACCGCCGGGCAAGCCCGGCGGTTTTCGGCGAAGTACTCGCAGCCCGAATTACTGGGCCGGGGTCTCTTCGGCCGGGGCTTCTTCAGCGGCCGGCTCGACGGCAGCAGCGGCGTCGGCGGCAGCGCCTTCGACAGCAGCAGCGGCGTCGGTGGCGGCGCCTTCGACAGCAGCGGCGGCGTCGGTGGCAGCGGCGTCAGAGGCCGGGGCCATTTCTTCAGCGGCCGGGGCTTCAGCAGCCGGGGCTTCAGCAGCCGGAGCTTCGGCGGCCGGGGCGGCTTCTTCAGCCGGCTTCGAGCAGGCGGTCAGGGCCAGAGCGACGGCCAGAGCGAGCAGCGACTTGTTCAGCGACATGGAATGAGTCCTCGTCTACACGGGTAGTTAATAAGAAAAACGTGCGCATTCATCCGCGCACGTTGTATTCATCATGACAAGAACCCGACCGTAGTCAAGCCCTTGACCGTCCCTTTTTCGGGGGGTGGCCGCCACCCCCGAAAGTCACGGGATCAGGCGAGCTCGATCGCCACCGCCGTCGCCTCACCGCCGCCAATGCAGAGCGCCGCGATGCCGCGCTTGCCACCGGTCTGGGCCAGGGCGTTCAGCAGGGTGACCAGCAGGCGGGCGCCCGAGGCACCGATCGGATGGCCGAGGGCGCAGGCACCGCCATGGATGTTCAGCTTGGCGTGCGGGATGCCGAGCTCGCGCATCGGCGCCATGGCGACGACGGCGAAAGCCTCGTTGACCTCGAACAGGTCGACGGAATCCACCGTCCAGCCGGCCTTGTCCAGTACCTTCTGGATGGCGCCCACCGGCGCCGTGGTGAACCACTCCGGGGCCTGCGAGTGCGTGGCGTGCGCCACGACACGGGCGATGGGCGTGGCGCCGAGGGCCTTGGCTTTGTCGGCCGAGGCCAGCACCAGCGCAGCGGCGCCGTCATTGATCGACGAGGAAGCCGCGGCGGTGATGGTGCCGTCCTTCTTGAAGGCCGGCTTCAGCGTCGGGATCTTCTCGATGTTGCAGCGGCCCGGCTGCTCGTCCTGGTCGATGGCGGTGTCGCCCTTCTTGCCGGCCACGATCACGGGGACGATCTCGGCCTTGAACTTGCCTTCGGCCTGCGCGGTCTGTGCGCGGCGCACCGACTCGGCGGCGTAGGCGTCCTGCTCCTCGCGGGTGAAGGTGTACTTGGCGGCGCAGAGCTCGCCGAAGCCGCCCATCGGCTGCTTGTCGTAGGGGTTGGTGAGGCCGTCCCACGCCATGTGGTCGAGCATTTCGGCGCTGCCGTAGCGGATGCCGGTGCGCGAGCCGTTCAGCAGGTGCGGGGCGTTGGTCATGCTCTCCATGCCGCCGGCGACGACGACGTCAGCCGAGCCGGCCTTGATCAGGTCGGCGCCCAGCATCACGGCCTTCATGCCCGAACCGCAGACCTTGTTGATCGTCGTGGCGCCCGCAGCGGCGGGAATGCCGGCGGCCAGCATGGCCTGACGCGCCGGGGCCTGGCCGAGGCCGGCCGGCAGCACGCAGCCCATGATCACTTCGGAGACCGCGTCAGCGGCGACGCCGCTCTGCTCGAGGGCGCCCTTGATGGCGGCCGCGCCGAGCGTCGGGGCCGGAACCCCCGTGAATTGACCAAGAAGAGCGCCGAGGGCGGTGCGCTTCGCACCGAGGATGACGATGTCCGACATGGGGAAGTCCCGGGGAGGAAAACGCGATTATCCGCCCCGGGTGGTTTCAGCTGCAAACGTATACAGGCCGACCTTCGGGCAGGGAGCAGCCCGTCATGGTCACCAGGGCAGCAGCCCGTAGTAGTCGCTTCCGGACGGCGGACTACCGTCCTCCTTGCGGAAGGCACCCTCGCGATGCACCAGCGTGAGCGCTCTCGAGGTCGGCCGCGATTGGGCGACCGCGGGCTCGACGGCGAACTCCTCCGCGTCCTCGCGCATCGAAATGGCGCGCCAACCGCTCGCCTGTCGAGCGCCCGGCGACAGCGTGCTCGTCGTCTCGATCCAGCGCGAGCCGCGGCACTGCACGCTCACGCAGCCCTCGATCGCTTCCTGCCGGTATCGGGCCAGCCCCAGCACGCGGCGGAACCCCTTGCCCTCGGGCACAAACAGGGCGAATTCGTCGCCCCACCGGTTGTCGGGGGCGCTCGACCCGGGAGCTGACTGGCTGACCGCCACACCAATCACGCCGCCGCCGGGGGCGAGGTCATGGAAGCCGGTATCGAGCGTGAACTCACCGCCGCGGAACAGCGTCGTCGCGTCCTCGATGGCGCTGGCCGTCACGTGGTGTCGCAGGCTGTTGCCCGCATCCAGCGTGGCGAGGACGAAGGCATAGCCCTCGCCGTCGCCGCCTTCCGTATACGAACGCGTCGCGTCGTCGCGGAAGCTGCCGATGACGTGCATCGCCCCTTTGGCGTCGCCCGGCACGGCGACGCAATCCAGCTGCAGCAGCGTGCCTTGCGACGCCGAAGCCGTCGCGGCATCCGCCGCCAGTGCGCGACGCAGGGTGGCCTCGATGCCGTCCCGGCACGAGGGGCCCGGCACGTCGTCGGCGTGCCCCGGGCCGGCGAGGCCGGCCAGAAGCAGCGCGACGAGGCCGGCGCGCGATGTCACGCCGGCACGCCGTGCTTGGCGCGCACCTCGGCCATCCGTGCGCGCACGGCGGGGCGGAGTTCGCCCTGCTCGGCGCGGCGGAACACGTTGGCCAGCACGCGCTTCTCGTCGTCGTCGACGACGTTGTCGCGCAGCGCGAGGCCGAGCAGGAAGTTGAGCTCCTCGAGGTCGAGCTTGCCGTCGTCGGTGAACACCTCGATCGAGGCCAGTGCGATGTCCAGGTAGCTGCGGGAATTCGCCATGGTCGTCTCCTTACGCGTCGGTGCCGCGGCTCGGGCCGCTGGCGTGGGGAGCCTTCAGGCCGGCGGTCAGGCCGGCCGTGAGGCCATTGAGGTCGGCGCCGCTCAGGCCGACGTCCTTCATCAGCGAATCGACCAGCGGCGCGTGGGCGCGGTAGCGCAGCGCGCTGGCGACCACCTGCTCGGCGAGGTTGCCCTGCGCGGCATTGCCTTCGCCCGAGGCGGCGAGCGAACCGTTCGCACCTCCGGCGTTCAAGCCGTCGACGTTGATGATCTTGATGCCGTCGATGGCCTCCATCGGACGGACGCTCTCGCGGATGATGTCGGGCAGGTGCTTGAGCAGCGCCAGGCGCAGCTGCATCTCGATCTGCTCGGCCGACAGCGTGTTCGCCGCGGCATTGACCGCCTTGGCGCCGTCGGCATCGACGCGGTAGCGCACTTCCGCCGCTTCGGCGCGCAGCTTCTCGGCCGCGGCTTCCGCCTCGGCTTCGATGCGCTTCTGGTCGGCGTTGGCCGTCGCCAGCGTGCGGATGGCCTCGGCCTTCTCGGCGGCCGCCTGCTTCTCGGACTCGGCGGCGATGGTGATGGCGATCTGCTCGCGCTCGGCTTCTTTCGCCGCTTCGACCAGCTCGATGCGCTTCTGGCGCTCGGCGCGCTCGACCTCACGCACGGTGTCGACTTGCTCCTGTGCCTTCACGGCGTCGGCGCGGGCGATGTCCGCGGCCGCCTGGGCTTCCGATTGCGCGCGCGACTTCTCGGCAATGGCGATCGCCTTCTCCTGCTCGGCAAGCTCGACGATCTTCTTCTGGTTGACCTCGGCCGTGTTGACGTTCTTGGTCTTCTCGATCTCGCGTTCCTTCAGCTGCTGGTCCATCGCGATGCGCTGCTCCTCGACCGCGCGCTGGGCGGCGATCTTGGCCGAGTCGACCTGCTGCTGGGCGGTGATCTTCGCGCCCTCGGCCTCCTGGGTCTTCTGCGCCTGCTCGCGGGCGATTTCGGCCGACTGCGCGGCGCGGCGGATCTCCACCTCGCGCTCCTGCTCGAGCTTCGCGTATTCCTCGTCGCGCTGGATCTGCAGGCGCTGCTGCGAGGCTTCGAGGTTCATGCGCTGGATCTGGACTTCCGTCTGCTGCTCGATCTCGTTGCGCTTCTTGCGGCGCAGTTCGATGGCTTCCGTCAGCTTCGTCAGGCCCTCGGCGTCGAAGGCATTGTCCGGGTTGAAGAATTCCTTGCCCGTCTGGTCGAGGCCGGTCAGCGAGACCGACTCCAGCTCGAGGCCGTTCTTGAGGATGTCCTCAGACACCACCTGCTGCACCTTCTGGACGAACAGCGTGCGCTGCTCGTGCAGTTCCTCCATGCCCATCTCGGCAGCCACCGAGCGCAGGGCGTCGACGAACTTGCCTTCGACCAGCTCCTTCAGCGACTCCGGTTCCATCGTCTTCATGCCGAGGGTCTGCGCGGCGTTGGCGATCGACTCCTCGACCGGCTGCACGCGCACGTAGAACTCGGCCTGCACGTCGACGCGCATGCGGTCGCGGGTGATCAGCGCCTGCTCGCGGGCACGCTGCACGTCGAGCTTCAGCGTGTTCATGTTGACGCGGATGATCTCGTGCAGCACCGGGAACACCAGCGCGCCGCCGTTGACGATGACCTTCTGGCCACCGAAGCCGGTACGGACGAACGAGACTTCCTTGGTGGCGCGGCGGTACAGCCGCGAGAGCACCAGCATGACGAAGAGGATGAAGCCGAGGCTGGCACCGGCAATCAGCACGATGCCCATGAAATCAAGACCCATGGCGGTGGAACTCCTTGTGGCGGGGGACGAACGTGGGGGATGGAACGGGGGGGGGGGACGCTTCGGGGCGTCAGGGGGAAAGAGCGGGGTTGGCGTTGGCGATGCAGCGATAGACGGCCCCGTCGCGGGAGACGAGGAGCACCTGGCTGCCCTGGGCGTGGCTGGCGCCGGCCTCGTCGGGCTCGACCAGCACGTAGTGCTGGCGACCGAAGCGGTCGCGCACCTTGGCTTGCGCCGCGGAGCCGGCGGTCGCTTCGCCGAGGACGATCGTGGCGACGCGCCCGACCAGCTCTTCCTGCGAGATCGACTGGGTTTCGTCGCGGGGCAGGGCTCGGGCGAAGAAGCTGCCGAACAGGCGGGTGCCGCCGAAAGCCGGGACAACCGCCAGTGGCGCGAGCAGCCACGCCGGTAGCGTGAAGCCCGACACGCCGTGCACCAGCATCTGCACCGAGAGACCCACCACTCCGAAGACCAGCAGGAAGGTGGCCAGCAGGATCAGCGCAGGCACCTTGCCGAAGTGCAGCCAGCCGAGGAAGCGGTCGAGCGCGCTGGAGTAGCCCGCCACCTCGGCGGCGTCGGAGGCCGAGGGGTCGAGCCACTCGTCGAGCACGCCGGAGGCGCTGAAGCCGGTGACCATGCCAAGCCCTTCGATCAGGCCGAGCATGACCACCATCAGCAGCGCGACGACGAAGGGCAGGTTGCCGCCCGCGGTCAGGAAGTCGAGCATCGCGACTCAGTCCGCCTTCTTCGACTTGATCTGCGCCAGGCGCTCCTGGATGCGGTTGGCGCGCGACAGCGCTTCGAGTTCAGCGAGGCGCGCGGCATCGGCACCGCTCGGCGTCGAACCCGGCACGCCACCGGCACGTTGCATCACGCGCGAGAAAGCGGTCTCGGCTTCGCTGACGCGGCGTGCGGGCGAGGGGCCGCTGCCGGCGGCGGCGCCACCGGCGGCCTGCGCGGCCGCGGCGGCCTTCTGCGCGGCGCGGAACTGCTGCAGTTCGCCTTCCAGCTCACGACGGCGCGCGGTGAGCGCGGCCACGTAGCCTTCCAGCTCCTTCTGCTGGCTCTGCGCCTCGGTGATGGCGTTCTCCAGCACCGGGATCTGTGCCTCGATGTCGAACTGCTTGGCGATGGCGGCCTCCGCGAGGTCCTCGCGGTTCTGCGCGACGGCCAGCTCGATCTGGTCGCCCAGCGTCTCGTGCTTCTGGTTCTCCTCGGCGAGGCGCTTGGTGGCGAGGTGGCGCGTGGCCAGGACCTTGCCGAGCTCGGCGCGCACGTCGTCGGTGGCGCCGTCGATCTCGCGCAGCGCCTGCTCCATCACCATCTCGGGCGCGGCATCCTCGACCGCATTGATCAGGGCATTGACCGAGCCGGCGATCAGCCGGCCGACGCGGGTGGAAATGGCCTCTTTCATGGAGAACTCCTTTCAGGCGAGCTGCGATGGTGAAGGATGACCGTGCCCAGCTCCAGCACGGAATCGATGCGCCGTGCGACCACGTCGGGCACATAGCAGGGGGCGGTTCGGGTGACGGCCAGCCGGAGCAGGCCTTCGAGCAAGGCCAGAGCGCGGTCGGCCACGCGGGCTTCGAGGGCCAGGAAATCGGCGTCCTTGGGCTCGGTGCCGGGGCCGGCCACCAGCAGGCCGGCGATCTCCGGCACGCGCTGCAGGGCTTCGGCCAACAGGGCGCTGCGCCGGCCGGTGTCGAGCTCGAAGCGGCGGATGGCTTCCACGGTCGGTGCCAATTCGCCATGCAGGCGCTGGACCGCAGAGGCCGCATCGGCGCGGGCCTCCGCCGCATCCCGGGCCTCGGCGAGGAGGGCGCGGAGCTTTTCGCTGGGGGTGGTGGCACCGCGCCGTTCGAGGCCGGCCAGGAACGCGGCGTCCTCGTCGGAGATGCGAACACTCAGCAGGGTGGTCTTGGGGCTCATGGGAGGCGCCGGCAACGAACGTATGACAAACGTACACGAATAGATTCGCGTGTCAACACGCCCGTCGATCCCGCCGCTCCCTTCCAGCCGTAGCCCCGCCTCAGAGCAGCCGCTGGCTGATCGCCTTCATCACCGCATGCGTGCGGTCGCGGCAGTCGAGCTTCACCAGCAGGTCGGAGATGTAGTTCTTCACCGTGCCCTCGGAGAGGTGCAGCACGCGGCCGATCTCCTTGTTCGAGTAGCCGCCGGCCACGAGCTTCAGGATGCTGGCTTCGCGTTCGGTGAGGTGGGGTTGGCCCGCGCCGCGCTCGGCCGGCAGCAGGGCGCGCACCGGGCCCAGCGAAACGGGTTGCAGCAGGGTCTCGCCGCGGGCCACGCGATCGATGGCGTCGTGCAGGTCCTCCGGCGCGGCGTCTTTCAGCAGGAAGCCCTGCGCGCCAGCCTCGATGGCGGCCAGCATCAGTGCGCTGTCGTCGAAGGTGGTCAGCAGGATCACCGGCGTGGCGTCGCCGCTTTCGCGCAGGGCGCGGATCAAGCCGATGCCGCCGAGCCCGGGCATGCGGATGTCGCTGACGATCACGTCCACCGGGCGCTGCGGCAGGGCGGCAATCAGCCGTTCCGCATCGGGGCTTTCGAGCGCAACGTCGAAACCGAGGTCGACGAGCAGGGCCGAGAGGCCTTTCAGCACCAGCGCCTGGTCGTCGGCCAGGGCGATTCGCGTGCGCGCGGCGTCGGGGCGGTTCATGCGGGCACCCCCGCGGCGACGGCGGGCAGTTCGGCGCGGAAGCGCAGGCCCTGCGGCGCGCAGGCTTCGATATGCAGTTCGCCGCCGAAGGCTGCGAGGCGCTCGCGCATGCCGCGCAGGCCGTTGCCCTCCGCCAGCGGCAGCCGCCCATGGCCGTCGTCTTCCACGCTCAGGCGCAATCGGCCGTCGACGGTGTCGACGCGCAGCGCCACGTGCGAGGCCTGCCCGTGGCGCAGCGCATTCGTCAGCCCCTCCTGGGCGAAGCGCAGCAGCACTTCGGCCTGCGCCACCGAGGCCACCCGGGCCTGCTCGCGGCCCTGCAGGTCGATGCGCACACCCGGCAGCGGCCGGGCGAGGGCGGCGAGGGCGTCGCCGAGCTGGATGCCGTCGTGTTGTCGCAGTTCGCTGACCACCGCGCGGATGTCGGCCAGCAGTTCGTCGGCCAGCTGCAGGGAAATGGCGAGCTCCTCGCGGCCGGCGAAGCTGGGATCGCGGTGCAGCGCGCGCAGGTGCAGCTTCAGGGCGGTGAGCTTGTGGCCCGCGACGTCGTGGAGCTCGCGCGACAAGCGCAGGCGCTCGTCGCTGCGCGTGGATTCCTCGAGCAGGCGCTGGGTGGCCTGCAGCTCGGCGTTGAGGTCGGCCAGCGCATCGCCGCGACGTTCGCTGCGCTCCGCGTACATCGCCGTCAGGGCGGCGAAGGCCTGGAAGCCGAGCATCGGAAGGATCGAGAGCAGCAGGTCGTCGAGCTCGAAGCCGCGCACGCGCCACAAGGCGAGCACCGCGGCGTTCAAGACCACGAGGATGGTCGCGGCGAGTGGCAATGAGAGGATCGTGAACAGCTGGCCGGAGACGATGATCAGCAGCACCGACACGCCGGCCGAGCCGAGCAGGTGCTGGGCCACGACGACCATCAGGCCCTGCGCAAGCAAGGCAGCGATGGCGCGCGATCGATGCCGTGCATGGTCGATCACGTGCGCGGCCTGCAGCACGAACAGCACCAGCATCGCGAGCAGGGCGCCGAACCCCAGCCACACGCCGACGTCGCCGCGAGCGAGGGCCGCGGCCGGCACCGCGCTTGCGGTGATGCCGCCCCAGGTGATGTAGGCCGCCCAACTCAAGGGAGCGAACAGGCGGGTGCGATTGCCGCGGGCGAATTCGGAGTTCATGCGCACAGTATCGGTGCGCGCACGCCCGGATTTCGCCCTCCCTAAGGCGAAGGTGACTTTCCTCACCCCTCGCAGGTGCCAACCGGCACCTCGGCGCCGCGGTGCGCGATGCGGAGACTGGCGGCACCCCCAAGGAGAGCCGTCATGTACCGCGCCATCGTCATCGCCCACATCGCCTGCGGCGTCATCGCCCTCGCCACCTACTGGTTGGCCGGCCTGTCGAAGAAGGGCTCGCCGCTGCATCGCGGCGCGGGCAAGGCCTACCTGCTCAGCATGATCGGCGTCGTCGCCAGCTCGGTGGTCATGGCCGGCTTCGCTTTCGCCCGCGAGATGGTCGTCATCGCCACCTTCCTCGCCTACCTCGTGGTGATCACGGTGACGGCGATGGCCCTCGGCTGGTTGGCCCTGCGCCGCAAGCGCGACCAGGCGGCGTACCGCGGCCTCGGCTACCGCGCCGCCGCGCTGCTGAACGTGGTGAGCGGCCTCGCGGTGTTCGCCTTCGGCATCCAGCAGGGCAACGCCTTGCTGATGGGCTTCAGCTGGGTCGGCATCATCATCGGCGGCCAGATGCTGTGGCGCGCGTGGAAGCCGCTGGCCGAGGCCAAGTGGTGGCTGCGCGAGCACATCGGCGCGATGTTGGGCTGCGGCGTGGCCACCCACATCGCTTTCCTTGGCATCGGCATCCGCCGCCTCACCGACGCGATGGGCGTGCAGGTCGACCTTGGCCTGGTGGCCTGGTTCGCACCGTTGGCGGTGTCTTTCCTCGCCGGGCTGTGGCTGGAACGGAAGTACCTCGCGAAGCCCGCCGCTGCTGCAGTGCGGAGGACCGAGGCCGCCAGCGCCTGAAACGGCAAGGCCCGGGGATCCCGGGCCTTGCTTGATTCCGCAGTCGTTGTTTGAACTCAGGCGTTGCCGGCGAACAGCTCTCGGCCGATCAGCATGCGGCGGATCTCGTTGGTGCCTGCACCAATCGCGTACAGCTTCGCGTCGCGCAGGATGCGCCCGGTGTCGTACTCGTTGATGTAGCCGTTGCCACCCAGCGTCTGGATGGCTTCCAGTGCCACCTGCACGGCCGATTCCGAGGCGTGCAGCAGGCAGCTCGCGGCGTCCACGCGGCTCTTGTGGCCGGCGTCGTAATCGCGGCCCACCTGGTAGGCGAAGGCGCGGCTGCTCTGCAGCGCGGTGTACATGTCGGCGATCTTGCCCTGCATCAGGCCGAAGGTACCGATGGCGGCGTCGAACTGCTTGCGCTCGCGCACGTAGGGCAGGGCGATGTCCATCGCTGCCTGCATCAGGCCGAGCGGGCCACCGGTCAGCACGAGACGCTCGGTGTTCAGGCCGCTCATCAGCACCTTGACGCCCTTGTGCACTTCACCCAGCACGTTCTCGGCGGGGATCTCGCAATCCTCGAACACCAGTTCGCAGGTGTTGCTGCCGCGCATGCCGAGCTTGTCGAGCTTCTGCGCCGTGGAGAAACCCTTCATGCCCTTCTCGACGAGGAAGGCCGTCATGCACTGGCTGCCGGCCTCCTTGCCCGCGGTGCGCATGTAGACGATCAGCACGTCAGCCTCGGGGCCGTTGGTGATCCACATCTTGTTGCCATTGGCGACCCACACGTCGCCACGCAGCTCGGCGCGACAGGCCATCGAGCCCACCACGTCGGAGCCAGCGCCCGGCTCGCTCATCGCCAGCGCGCCCACCCACTCGCCGCTGCACAGCTTGGGCAGGTACTTCGCGCGCTGCGCGGCGTTGCCGTTGACGTAGAGGTTGCTCACGCACAGGTTGGAATGCGCGCCGTAGCTCAGGCCCACCGAACCCGAGGCGCGGCTGATCTCTTCCATCGCCACGAGGTGCGCCAGGAAGCCCATCTCGCTGCCGCCGTACTCGCCGGGCACGGTGATGCCCAGCAGGCCCATCTCGCCCAGCTTCCGCCACAGATCGGCCGGGAACAGGTTGTCGTGGTCGATCTGCGCGGCGCGCGGCGCGATTTCGCTCTCGGCGAAACGGCGGACGGCGTCGCGGAGGGCATCGATGTCGTCGGAGAGGGGGAAGGGGCGCATGGGGGTCCGGAAAGAGGGATCAGGCGAACAGCAGCATCGCGACGAGGCCGACGACGAGGAGCAGGAGCAGGGCGAGGGCGATCCAATCGCCGACCGTGCGTTTGTAACGCACCTGCGGTGTGGCGCGGATGATCGCGGCGTAGTCCGGAGCGAGGACGCGACGGCCTTTCTCGCACCAGATCAGATAGAGGATGTAGGCGTGGATCAGCGTACCGACCGGAATGGCTAGCAGGCCCAGCATGGAAATCGGCGTGCCGACGTACTTCACCCAGGGCGAAAGCGTGCGGTAGCCGTAAGCGAGCGCGCCCGCCGCGGCGGCGAGCAGCCCGATGAGCACGCCGCCGCCGACCACGCCGGCCAGCTGGCGGGCGTTGCCCGGGCCGCCATCGACGCCGGGCATCAGCACGGCGACGAGGGTCAGCAGCATCATCACCGCGCCCAGCCCGAACAGCAGCCCGACGGATTTCAGCTGCCGCTCGTGGCCGATGTGGGCTTCGCGGATGGCGACGGCATCGTCGCGCGGCGGCGCGGCGAACTCGAGGTTCGCCGCGGGCGGGCGGTACGCGTCGGCGGTGCCGAGCGTGGGTTCCTTCCGCTCGGCGCCCATGCTCAGCCCTTGCGACCCATGAACTGCGGTCGTGCCGAGCCGAGGTGCGGCAGCTTCAGCTTGCCGATGCTGTTGATGCGCTCTTCGGCCATGCGGTCGGCGGCGCGGAAGGTGGGGATGCCCTCGCGCTTGCTGATCTCGAAGATGCGGCCGAGGTTGTAGTAGATCGTCCGCATCATGCGCATGGCGCGCTCGCGGTTGTAGCCGTCGATCTCGAGCGAGACGTTCATCAGGCCGCCGGCGTTCACCGCGTAGTCCGGCGCGTAGAGGATGCCGCGGTTCGCCACTTCCAAGCCGATCTCGTCGTTCGCCAGCTGGTTGTTGGCGGCGCCGCAGATGATCTTGCACTTCAGGCGCGGCAGGGTGGCCGCGTTCACCGTGCCGCCGAGGGCGGTCGGCGAGTAGACGTCGGCGTCCACGTCGTAGATCTCGTCGAGGGCCACGGCCTCGCAGCCGAACTCGTCGACGGCGCGCTGCACGGCGTCCTTGTTGATGTCCGTGACGAACACCTTGGCGCCCTTCTCGCGCAGCAGCTTCACGAACTCCATGCCCACGTGGCCCACGCCCTGCACGGCGTAGCTGTACTTGCCCACGTCCTCGTTGCCGAACTTCACGTTCAGCGCGGCCATCAGGCCCTGCACGGTGCCGTAGGCGGTGAACGGCGAGGGGTCGCCCGAGCCGCCATGCACCTGGTGCACGCCGGTCACGAACTCCGTCTCGCGGAACACGTATTCCATGTCGTTGACGTCGATGCCGACGTCCTCGGCCGTGATGTAGCGGCCGTTGAGCGAATTCACGAAGCGGCCGAAGGCGCGGAACAGCGCTTCCGACTTGTCCTTGTTCGGGTCGCCGATGATCACGGCCTTGCCGCCGCCGAGGTTCAGGCCGGACACCGCCGCCTTGTAGGTCATGCCGCGCGAGAGGCGCAGCACGTCGTTCACCGCATCCTGCTCCGTGGCGTAGGGCCACATGCGCGTGCCACCGAGGGCCGGGCCCAGCACGGTGTTGTGGATGGCGATGATGGCCTTCAGGCCGGCATCCGGGTTGTGGCAGAACACCACTTCCTCGTGGCCGGTCTTGGCGAGGGTTTCGAAGATCATGCGGGGGCTCCGGATAGGCAAAGCCGCCGGGGGTACCCGGCGGCGGCGCGCATTGTAAAGCAATTGCTCTAGGCGAGCCTCGGAGCAGGCCAGTGGCGCCCGGGCGCCATCAATCGAACGCCCATTCCAGGCCCAGCTGCCACTCGCGGCCCGGCAGCGGCAGTTCGCGGGCGACGTGCCCCGTTCGCGGGTTCACGCCGAGCCCGCCGGCCACGTCGATGTCCACGCCGCGGGCGTTGAAGAGGTTGTCGGCGTGCAGCCACAGGCGCAGCGCGGCGCTCGGGCGCCAGTTCACCTGCAGCATCACCCGCGGGTCGTTGGCCTCGGTCTGGAAGCCCTCGCGCGAACGCCAGTGCGCGCCCACGGTGGTGTCCCATGTCTGCACGGGCAGCCAGTTCACCAGCAGGCTCGCGGTCTCGTGCGAGACGAACTGCCCGGGCGGCGCCTCGGCCATGCTCGCGGGCAACCGGTAACGGTCCTCGAGGATCGTCGAGCCCGCCAGGTGCAGCCGCCATTGCGGCGAGGGCGTCCACAGCGCCACCGCCTCCACGCCCTCGGTGTGCTGGCGGCCGGCATTCACCGTCGTCGCCGTGATGCCATTGAGTGGCACCACCACGAAGCCGTCCTCCGCATCGCGGTGGTAGTAGGTGCCGGAAAGCAGCCAATCGCCAGCCTGATAGCGCCCCAGCAGTTCGGTGGTGCGCACCTGCGTGGGCTTCAGGTCGGGCGCGCCGGCGATCACCGGGTTGTTCTGCAGGAAGAGCTGGCCCAGCGAGGGCGCGAAGAAGGCCTCCTGCACCAGCAGCTTCATCGTGTAGCGCTCGCCCGGCGTCCACACCCAGGCCGCGCGCGGCGACAGGGCCGAACCGCTCTGCTCGTAGTCGTCGTAGCGCGCGCCGAGCACCAGGCGGTGGTCGGGGGCGACGCGCCAATCGTCCTCGATGAAGGCCGCGCTCATGCGGTCGCGGGCGCCGTCGGCGACGAAGCGCAGGCCCGTGCTTTCGAAACCCTCCAGCGGGAAGAACAGTGGGCCCAGCGTGTAGTTGGCCTGCAGGTCGGCCTGCGTGGTGCGGCCGGACTGCGTCTCGCCGCCGAAGGTGAGCGTGTGCGCGCCGAAGCTGCGCTGCAGCGTGAGCCCCCCCGACTGGTTGCGGTGGGTGAGCACGCCGCGCTGGCGGAAATCCTGGCTGGTGAACGGCCCCGTGCGCTCGCTTGCCACCACCGCACTCAGCGCATAGCGCTGGCGCAGCGCGCTGGCGAAGCCTTCGAGGCGCCAATCGCCGAGGTCCACCTTGCCGCTGTAGCGCCACCAGGTGGCCGTCAGTTGGCTCTCGTCGCCGGGATTGATCGAACCGTTGAGGCCGTAATAGCCCTCGATGTCGGACTCGTGGTGCAGCACCTGCAGCCCGTGGCTGCCGCGGCCGAGGTCGAGGATGGCGGTGCGCGTCATGGACGATTCGGTGCTCTCCGAGACCCGGCCGAAGCGGTCGAACAGCCCCTCGTAACCCGGCGTCTCGTCCTCTTCCTGCGTGGCGCGCAGGTCGAGCCGCCACTCGCCGTGGCTTGCGCCAGTCATCACCTGCGCCGCACGGCCGCCCTCCGACGACACACTGGCGCCCACCAGGCCGTCGCCGCGGCGGGTCACCACGTTCACCACCTCGTCGCTGG
Organism: Silanimonas sp.; assembly: GCF_027531545.1. GTDB lineage: Bacteria > Pseudomonadota > Gammaproteobacteria > Xanthomonadales > Xanthomonadaceae > Silanimonas. The sequence continues at coordinate 474,936 of NZ_JAPZSC010000016.1, forward strand.
GGCCGCCGCCGAAGCGCGCGCCGCCGGGGCCGCGGATGATCTCGACGCGTTCCACCATCGAAAGCGGGAAATCGCGCACCACGCCCCAGGCCCGAACGGACTGCATGGTGTTCACCCGCTGGCCATCGATGGCCAGCAGGCCGCCGCCGGCCGTGCCGGGGTTGCCACGCAGCACCGTGCGGTTCTCGAGGCCCGTGGCGGCCACCCGCGAGGTGTAGGCGCCGGGCACCCAGTTCAGCACCTCGTGCAGGTGGCGGAAGCCCAGCCGCTCCAGCTCCTGGCGTTCGAGGACCGTGATGCTGGCCGTGGCGTCGCGCAGGGAGCTGGCGTTGAAGCTGGCCGCGCTGACGTCGATCTCCAGCAGCTCGTCGAGGCTGAGGTCGAGCAGGGCCGGGTCCTGCGTGCGCGCCGCCGCCATGGCAGGCCCCATCACTGCGAGGGCAAGCACGATGGCGATGGCCAGTCCGTTCTGGGGCATGGGGGGCTCGTGGGCTGCGGCAATGCAGCATACCCGGCGTTCACACCGTCATGGCAAGGGCGGCGAGCGGGGAGGGAACGTCAAGACCTGCGAACCCGCCCTAGAAGTTAAACTCGCCGCCTTTCCCGCAATCGCGACGTGGCCGCCATGAGCACCCCCGCCAGCCAGATCCCCCAGAACGCCGCCGAAGCCACCCCTCTGCGCTTCGTCACCGCCGCCTCGCTGTTCGACGGCCACGACGCCGCCATCAACGTGATGCGCCGGCTGATCCAGTCGCAGGGTGCCGAGGTCATCCATCTCGGGCACAACCGCTCGGTGGAGGACGTGGTGCGCGCCGCGCTGCAGGAGGACGCCGACGGCATCGCGCTCTCCAGCTACCAGGGCGGCCACACCGAGTACTTCAAGTACATGGTGGACATGCTGAAAGAGCGCGGCGCCGGCCACATCCGCGTGTTCGGCGGCGGCGGCGGCACCATCACGCCGGAAGAGATCGCCGAGCTGCAGGCCTACGGCGTGGAGCGCATCTACCACCCGAACGACGGCATGCAGATGGGCCTCGTCGGGATGATCGAAGACCTCGTGCGCCGCGCGCACCAGCACCGCCAGCCCACGCAGAAGCCGACGGCCGTCGAGGTGCAGGACGAGATCGCCGTGGGCCGCATGCTCTCGGCCATCGAAGAGGGCCTGATTTCGGAAACCGAGCTCGCCACCCTGCGCAAGGGCTGGCAGCTGGCCGGCGGCAAGATCCCGGTGGTCGGCCTTACCGGCACCGGCGGCGCGGGCAAGAGCTCGGTCACCGACGAGATCATCAACCGCTTCCTGCAGGCCTTCCCGGCCATGCGCATCGCGGTGATCTCGGTCGACCCGACCCGCCGCCGCACCGGCGGCGCGCTGCTGGGCGACCGCATCCGCATGAACTCACTGCGCTCGCCGCGCGTGTTCATGCGCTCGATGGCCACCCGCCGCCAGCACGTGGCCACCAATGCCGTGCTGAAGGACTGCATCGCCTTCCTGCGGGCCTTAAGCTACGACCTCGTGCTGGTGGAAACCGCCGGCATCGGCCAGAGCGATTCCGAGATCGTCGACCTCGTCGACTTCCCGGTGTACGTGATGACCAGCGACTACGGCGCGGCCAGCCAGCTCGAGAAGATCGACATGCTCGACTACGCCGAGCTGGTGATCCTCAACAAGTTCGACCGCCGCGGCGCCGAAGACGCCCTGCGCGACGTGCGCAAGCAGTGGAAGCGCAACCGTGTCGCCTTCCAGATGCCGGACGACGAGGTGCCCGTCTACCCGACGATCGCCTCGCAGTTCAACGACCCCGGCGTCAGCTGGATGTTCGCCAACCTCTGCCAGCGCCTGAAGGCCAAGCTGGGCGAGGGCATCGCCAGCAACGCCTGCGATTTCGCCCCGCCCATCGATACGGCCTTGAAGGAACCCCGCGCCACCGTGCTGATCCCCGGCGCGCGCATCCGGTACTTGGCTGAAATTGCCGAACAGGGTCGGCGCATCAATGGCGAGATCCTGCGCCAGCGCGAAGCCGCCGAGCGCGCCCAGGCCTGCTGGGCCGCGCTGCAGGAGCTGGCCGACCCGAAGCTGCCCAAGGCCCTCGACCTCTACACCACGGACGGCCTCGCCGAACCCGGCGACCGCTCGCTCACCACCCTGCGCCAGCGCTACAACGACGCACTGAACTCGCTCACCACCGAAAGCCTCGCCCTGCTGCGCGCCTGGCCGGAACGGCTGAAGTCGGTCACCGACGAGTTCAACGAATACAAAGTGCGCGACAAGGTCATCCGCGTCGAGAACTACCGCGAATCCCTGAGCCACCAGAAGATCCCGAAGATCGCCGCCCCGCAGTGGAAAAGCTGGGGCGAGCTGCTGGTGTTCCTGAGTAAGGAAAACCTGCCCGGCCATTACCCCTACACCGGCGGCGTCTACCCCTACCGCCGCAGCGGCGAAGACCCCATCCGCATGTTCGCGGGCGAGGGCACGCCGGAGCGCACCAACCGCCGCTTCCATTACCTCAGCCTCGGCCAGCCGGCCGCGCGCCTCTCCACCGCGTTCGACAGCGTGACGCTGTACGGCGAAGACCCGGCCGAGCGCCCGGACATCTACGGCAAGATCGGCAACAGCGGCGTCTCCATCGCCACGCTGGACGACATGAAGAAGCTGTACTCCGGCTTCGACCTGTGCGCGCCCAGCACCTCGGTGAGCATGACGATCAATGGCCCCGCGCCGATCATCCTCGCGATGTTCATGAACACCGCCGTCGACCAGCAGGTGGAGAAATACCTGAAGGCCGACGCGGCGCGCTGGGCGCAGGCCGAAGCGACGATTGCCAAGCTGTTCGAAGGCCGCACGCGCCCCGTTTATTCCGGCGGCCTGCCCGAGGGCAACAACGGCCTCGGCCTGGGCCTGCTGGGCGTGATCGGCGACCAGGTGCTGGATGCCGAGACCTACGCCCGCATCAAGGCCGAAACCCTGAGCACCGTGCGCGGCACCGTGCAGGCCGACATCCTCAAAGAGGACCAGGCGCAGAACACGTGCATCTTCAGCACCGAGTTCGCGCTGCGGATGATGGGCGACATCCAGCAGTACTTCGTCGACCAGAAGGTGCGCAACTTCTACTCGGTGAGCATCTCGGGCTACCACATCGCCGAGGCCGGGGCGAACCCGATCTCGCAGCTGGCCTTCACGCTCAGCAACGGCTTCACCATCGTCGAGTACTACCTCGCGCGCGGCATGAAGATCGACGACTTCGCGCCCAACCTGTCGTTCTTCTTCAGCAACGGCATGGACCCGGAGTACACCGTCATCGGCCGCGTGGCCCGCCGCATCTGGGCCCGCGCCATGCGCGAGCGCTATGGCGCGAACGAGCGCAGCCAGATGCTGAAGTACCACATCCAGACCAGCGGCCGTTCCCTGCACGCGCAGGAGATCCAGTTCAACGACATCCGCACCACGCTGCAGGCCCTGTACGCGCTGTTCGACAACTGCAACAGCCTGCACACCAACGCCTACGACGAAGCCATCACCACGCCGACGGAAGAGAGCGTGCGCCGCGCCGTGGCCATCCAGATGATCATCAACAAAGAGCTGGGGCTGAACTTCAACGAGAACCCCTGGCAGGGCAGCTTCGTGGTGGACCAGCTCACCGACCTGGTGGAGGAGGCCGTGTACAAGGAGTTCGAGGCCATCAGCGAGCGCGGCGGCGTGCTGGGCGCCATGGACACCATGTACCAGCGCGGCAAGATCCAGGAAGAATCGCTCCACTACGAGCACAAGAAGCACGACGGCAGCCTGCCGCTGGTGGGCGTGAACACCTTCCTTGGCAAGGACCACGGCGGCGAGATCACCACCACCATCGAGCTGATCCGCAGCACCGAAGACGAGAAGGGCCAGCAGATCGCCAACGTGCGCACCTATCAGGGTGCGCGGAATGACGGCGCGGCCGACGGGCTAAAGCCCCTGCAGCAGACTGCCCGGATGCGCGAGAACCTGTTCGAAGCGCTCATTGAAGCGGTGAAGACCCACAGCCTCGGTCAGATCAGCCATGCGCTGTATGAGGTGGGTGGGGAGTATCGGCGGAATATGTGACCTGCCTGCCGACTGCTCAGGCCATTCGATGCAGTGGGAGAAGATCGATGGTCTTCCCCCATTCGCTCGTTTAGCTCACGGCGGCGGCGAAAGCGGCAAAGAGATCGCCGGGTAGGTCGACATCTAGCTTCCAATGGATTGCCATGGGTCGATCTCCCGTGTGTGATTGATATCGCCCCGGGCCGAGCAGCCAAAACGCCCGCTCGTCCGGAGACAGCCTCGCGAAGAGAAGTACCGTGCTTCCGCGGCTTTCGTGCTCTTGGTATCGCAATCCCGTTTCGCTCGTAGAGCGCGTTGTTGACTGGCTTTCCCAGTGAACCGCTGAGCGGCTGACTGCGTAGTCCCGGTATCGAGTCGTTGGGGAGAAGCGATTGCCGGATTTGTCGAAGGTAGAGGCCAAGAGGTCAACGTTCTCTTGGGGTATCCAGCGGACCCCTTCGAACCAAAGCGGCAGTCGGTAGCTGCTCCCATCTGAAAGAGAAGCAAGGATTTCCCGTCGCGAGTAACGCGCGTGGACTAGGAGTGGTGCCTCTGGATGGCTTTGAAGCTCTGCTTGAAGATGATCCACTCGTTCCTTCAGTAAATCGAGAAGCTCCATAAGCTCCGAAACGACCTGTGGATGGTCATGCAGAAGGCGCAATGACTGCTCCACGGTCTCTGGCTGTGGTGTGACCTTTTCAAGCATGACTGCCGTAAGCATGTGAGCACATCGGCGCTCTTTCAGACTCTTTCTGCCTAAGTCAGTCCACGCGTTGGGTTTCAGAAGAGTGAGACAGGTGGTGGGACGATCCACATCATTGATGTGAAGCATTCGGCCAATCGCTTTGCGAAGAGTGCTTTCGTGAGGCCCGGCCGGGAGGGTCGGCAATCCCGCGTCTTCTATAAGCTTTGACCAGCAGTGGTCGTCGGAGTAAATCTCTTCGAGGGCAATCCCGGATTCTTCCAGAAAGACACGCAGCGAAAGCTCATTGCCTGACTCCTTGACGCGGCGCGCTTCCGCGACCTTTTGCCTCCACTGGTTCGGAACGCTGGACCTCAAGCTTGCGAGGATTCGCTCCTTCGCGACCATATCCAGCTGCATGTCGCATCCGCTCGGGAGGTAAGGGAATCCTTGTTCGATCTGCTCGATGAGCCGCTTCCGGCCGCCTGGGATTAGTGCCCCGAGGCGTTTGTCAAATCGAAACTCCCTTCTGTGCTGGGCCACAAAGTCGAGGACGGTGCAGGTGGACTTTCCTTGCTCCTTCCGAAGGCCGCGGCCAAGCTGCTGGAGAAAGACGATCGGACTTTCTGTTGGACGGAGGAGGATCAGGGTATCAACGGACGGAATGTCGATTCCTTCGTTGAAGAGATCAACGGAGAAGACGGCCTGGATGGCCCCGGATCTGAGCCGATGGAGCGCGTCGGCGCGTTCCTCAGTTGTGCTCTCGGCTGACACGGCGGTTGCGTTAATGCCCGCTGCATGGAAGTGCTTCGCCATGAACTGCGCATGCTTGACGGAAACGCAGAATCCGAGGGCCTTCATCGATTTGGCGTTTGGGACGATTCGCCTTAACTGCTCAATAACAAGGCGTGCTTTGGCGTCGTCTGCAGTCAGAACGTTGGTCAGTTCATCAATGGCGTATCCAGTCCCTCGTCGCCACGTAACTCCGGAGAGGTCGTTCTGATCCGATACCCCGAAGTGAATCGCCCCGGTTTTGATGGACACCTCCACGCCGTACATTACGGCATTCACGGAGGTGGTTATGGGTGGCAAGAAGTACACGACCGAGTTCAAGGTTGAGGCGGCCAAGCAGGTGCTCGATCACGGGCGACCGGTTC
>NZ_JAPZSC010000018.1 GCF_027531545.1 Silanimonas sp.
TTTCAGGCCGCCAAGCGCAAGGCGCGTGGGTACGGCCGATTCGAAACCATGCGCACCGTGCTGTTCCTGATCGCCGGGAAGCTCGACTTCCGCCGCATCAACCCCCACGCCGCATAACCCACTCGGATTTCAAAAGAGCCAAAAAAACGGGGCGCTTGGAGCGCCCCGTTCCGGTGTCGCGATGTCGGCGTTCTCGATCAGAGATGCTTGATGATCTCGTCGGCGAACTCGCTGCACTTCACTTCCGTCGCACCCTCCATCAGGCGGGCGAAATCGTAGGTGACGCGCTTGCTGCCGATGGCACCGTCCATCGCCTTGATGATGGCGTCCGCGGCTTCGGTCCAGCCCATGTAGCGCAGCATCATCTCGCCGGAGAGGATGACCGAGCCCGGGTTCACCTTGTCCTGGCCGGCGTACTTCGGCGCGGTGCCGTGCGTGGCCTCGAACACGGCGTGGCCGGTGACGTAGTTGATGTTGGCGCCCGGCGCGATGCCGATGCCGCCGACCTGCGCGGCGAGCGCGTCGGAGAGGTAATCGCCGTTGAGGTTCAGCGTGGCGACGACGTCGTAGTCCTTCGGGCGCAGCAGGATCTGCTGCAGGAAAGCATCCGCGATCGCGTCCTTGATGACGAGGCCGGCACCCGGCTTGCCTTCCGGGATCACGTGCCACGGGCCGCCGTCCAGCGGCACGGCGCCGAAGAACTCGCGGGCGACGTGGTAGCCGAAGTCACGGAAGGCACCTTCCGAGAACTTCATGATGTTGCCCTTGTGGACCAGCGTGACCGACTTACGCTTGTTCTGGATCGCGTAGCCGATGGCGCTGTGCACGAGGCGCTCGGTGCCGAGGTAGCTGACCGGCTTGATGCCGATGCCGACCTGCACCGGGAGCGAACGCGCCGGCGAGCCGACCGATTCGAGCTGCTTCGTCCACGCGTCGTTCTTCGCCTGCGTGCCGAAACGGATCTTGTCGAAGGGCTTCGGGAATTCCTTCGCCAGGAAGTCGAGCACCTTCTGCGCGTCGGGCGAGCCCGGCTCGAACTCGATGCCGGCGTAGATGTCCTCCGTGTTCTCACGGAAGATCGTCATGTCGGTGTCCTGCGGGCGCTTCACCGGCGAGGGCACGCCGTCGAACCAGCGCACCGGACGCAGGCAGACGTAGAGGTCGAGCATCTGGCGCAGCGCGACGTTGAGCGAGCGGATGCCGCCGCCAACGGGCGTGGTCAGCGGGCCCTTGATGCTGACGAGGTAGTCGCGGCAGGCGTCGACGGTGGCGTCGGGCAGCCAGTTCTGCGTCAGGTTGAAGGCCTTCTCGCCGGCCAGCACTTCCATCCAGTGGATCTGCTTCGCACCGCCGTAGGCCTTGGCCACGGCCGCGTCGAGCACGCGCACCGAGGCGCGCCAGATGTCCGGGCCGATGCCGTCGCCTTCGATGAAGGGGACGATCGGGTGGTTCGGGACATGGAGCTTCCCGCCTTGGATGGTGATCTTCTCGCCGCCGGCGGGCGGCGTGGGCGTGTGCGACATGGGGCCTCCAGTGAGCGCGTGAACCGTCATTGTCGCGGTTTCCACCGGCCCGGGGAAAGCACGCGGGGTTAATTCGATGTGAGCGGCCGGCCTCAGGCAGCGCCAGGCAGCGCCGTGCTGGCGACCGGCCAGTGGAAAAACGCCCGCACCTCGTCGGCACGGGCCATCGCGTCGGCTTCGCCGAGGGCGATCAACTCGCGGGTGAAATCGGACTCGAAAAGCAGGTAGCTCGCCAGTGCCCCGCCGCCGGCCCCGGCGCCCTTGGCCGCGCCGGCACTCTGGCTGACGCCCACCGCACGGAGCATGGTGCGGACAGGCGACGGCAGCGCGGCGATATGCCGCACCGCAATATCGTCGAGGCGCTGGCTGGGGGAGATGACCAGCATCTCCAGCGGCCGCAGCATGGAATGCGCGCGCAGCTCGGCCGGCAGCAGCGACAGCGTGGCGTTGATGCGCTGGGCACGCTCGATGTCGACGGCGAGGGCATCGAGGAAGATGTTCGACAGCGCGTGGCCGCCGATCTGCGCAAGCGTGGGGTAGCCGCCGGCGGCGCGCTTCTCGCCGGGCGGCTCGTGCAGGCGCCCCGCACCGATCACCAGCAGGCGATCGGCGCCAAGGTGGATGGCCGGCGACAGCGGGGCCGTCTGACGCATGGAGCCGTCGCCGAACCAGTGGTCCTGCCCATCGAAGCCCAGGGCTTGCGCCGGAAACACGAAAGGGATGGCCGACGACGCCAGCAGGTGGGTCAGCGTGATGCGCCCGGGCACCGCGACTCGCTGCGAGCGCACCCACGGCTTCTGCGACTCGGTCGCGTCATAGAAGGTGACGTGGGTGCCCGCCGTGTAGCTCGACGCGGTGACCGCGAAGGCGCGCAGCACGCCGCGCTGCACCAGCGAGGGAATGCGCTCCAGCGGCAGCAATTCGGCCAAAAGTTCGGCCAAGGGCGTGTTGTCGAGCAGCGATTTCGGCTTGGCGCGGCGCCAGCGGGCGAGCGCCCAGCCCACGGTGAACAGGGTCAACCAGCGCGCGCCGCTGCGGACCACGCCGAAGGCGTCGGCGCGGTAGACGTGGTGCGCCTGGAAGCCATGCCAGATGCGATGGAGGCGCTCGACCGCCTTCGAGTACTCGTCGGCGTAACTCGCCAACGCGGCGGCGTTGATCGCGCCGGCGGAGGTGCCGGTCATCACCGCAAACGGGTTGCCGGTTGGGCCATGGGAGGCGCCGCACTCGGTGCGGATGCGTTCGATGCCGCGAAGCACGCCGGCCTGGTAGGCCGCGCGGGCGCCGCCGCCGGTGAGCACGAGGCCCGTGACGGGCGGGCGGCGGATCGGCGTCTCGGCCATCACGGCTCCTCGGCCGCACCACGGGGCGGCGTCGCGCGGAGTGTGCGCTCAGCCCACGGTCGTCGTGAAGTCGGCAGGCGACAAGGGCGGCAATCCGTGGCGGGCCCGTGCCCGGTCGCATTGCGGGCTGGGCTCGCCGTGCTCCCAGGCGGCCTGCAGCGCACGGCAGGGCGAGGGACGACGGTCGTAGATCGCGCAGGTGACGTCGTGCCCCAACTCGCCCTGCAAGGCCACGCAGCGCAGCGTCGTCCCGGCCTCGGTGCCGCGCATGGCGACCTCGAACGGCCGCACCTGCACCGTCAGCGCCTCGTCGGGGCCCGAGGGGGAGTGCGGCGCCGACTCGCTCCAGTGGAAGGCCACGCGGAAGGCGGCGCAGCAGGCACCACAGCGTTGGCAAGGGTGGATCGGGGCGGCCATGACCGGTGGATGTCGCGAGGCAGGGTCAGCATTTTCCTACACGAGCGTCCGACGACGGCTGACTGTGGGGTCGGCCGAGGCGGCGCAGTCTGGATCCATGAACTTCCGGACCTCCGCCACCAACCCCCTGCCCCGCCTCGACGGCGAGCGCGACACCGCGCCGCGCCTCGATGGCGAGGACGCCCTGATCTGGGCGCGGCGGGTGTGGGAGGACCGCGACACCTGGCTGCGCGCCCGCGGCGGCGTGGAGTCGGTGTTCATGGCCGCGCAGCTGTTGGGCTGCCGCGAGGAAGCGGTGCGCTGGCTGCGTTCGCGCACGCGGCTCTGAGGCCCGGCTCTGGCACAGTGGGGTCCTCACTCCCGAGGACCCTCCATGTCACCTCATCGCCCCTCGCCATCGTCCTTCCCGCGTTCGCTGCCCGCGCGTCGCGCGCTCGCCCTGGCGCTGGGCACCGGGCTCTTCGCCACCGGCTGCAACGTTGTCGTGGGCGATGGTGGCGAAAGCACGGGCGGCGCTGACGCCGCAGGCCGCAGCCCCGCGCCCGTCACCGCGGCGCCCTTCGGCAGCTGGGCCAGCCCGATCGCCGCGGGCGATCTCGCCAAGGCTGCGGTCGGCACCAGCGACGTGCGGGTTTTCGACGGCAAGGTGTTTTGGCGCGAAAGCCGCCCCGACGAGGGCGGACGCCAGGTGCTGCGCACCCTCGGGGCCGACGGCCAGCCGGCCACGCTGACGCCCGAGGGCTTCAGCGTCCGCACCCGCGTGCAGGAGTACGGCGGCAGCAGCTACTGGGTGATGGGCGGGCGCATCGTCTTCGCGAACTTCGCCGACCAGCGCCTCTACCTGCAGCAAGGCGAGGCCGCGCCGGTGGCGATCACGCCGGAGAACTACCAGTACAGCGATTGCGTGGTCGACGCCGCCCGCGGCGCGCTCGTCTGCGTGCGCGAGGACCACACCGAGGCCACGAAGCAGGCCAACGGCGAGGAGCGGAACGAGATCGTCCGCGTGACTGTGCCCGATGCCGACGCGCTCGCCGCGCATGACGCCACCACGACGGCCGCCGCCGGCACGGTGCTGTTCACCGGCACCGATTTCGTCGGTTACCCGCGGCTCTCCGCCGACGGCGCAAAGCTCGCCTTCATCGCTTGGAACCACCCGGACATGCCGTGGGACCGCACGACGCTGCATGTGGCCGCGGTGGCCGCCGACGGTTCCCTGGGCGAACCGCAGCGCGTGGCCGGCGGCGACACCGCCGTGCTCGAGCCGCAGTGGGGCGCGGACGGCACGCTGTACTTCATCGACGAGACCAGCGGCTGGTGGAACCTGTACGCGTGGGACGGCAGCGCCACGCGCGCCGTGGCCCCGATGGAACGCGAGTTCGGCGGCGCGCTGTGGTCGCTCGGCATGCAGACCTACGTGCTCGCCGGCGATGGCAAGGCCTATGTGCGCACCAGCCTCAACGCCGTCGACGAACTCGGTGAACTCGACCTCGCCACCGGCGCCTACCGCGCGCTCGACCTCCCCTTCGTCGCTTTCGGCGATGTGTCGCTCGATGCGGGCGGCCGCATCATCACCAGCGCCTCGGCCGCGGCCGATGAAGGCGCCATCCTCGCGGTGACGCCGGCCACCGGCGCCGTCGAGCGCCTGCACCAAGCGAACACGCTGGGCATCCCGACCGACCTCGTCTCGGTGGGCGAGCGCATCGAGTTCCCCACCGCCGCTGGCCCGGATGGCGCCGCACGCACCGCCCACGCCACCTACTACCCGCCGACCAACCCGGCTTACCAAGGCCCCGACGGTGCCAAGCCGCCGCTGATCGTCACCATCCACGGCGGCCCGACCTCGGTCTCGAAGCCGACGTTCTCGCTGTCGCGCCAGTACTGGACGAGCCGCGGCTTCGCCATCGTCGACGTCAACTACGGCGGCTCCACCAGCTACGGCCGCGACTACCGCAAGCGCCTCAACGGGCAATGGGGCGTGGTCGACGTGCAAGACGCCGTGGCGGCCGTCGATTTCCTCGTGGCGCAGGGCAAGGTCGATGCGGACAAGGTGGCCATCCGCGGCGGCAGCGCCGGCGGCTTCACCACGCTCGCAGCGCTGGCCTTCACCGACCGCTTCAAGGCCGGCGCCAACTACTTCGGGGTCAGCGACATCGCCGGCCTCGCCGCCACCAGCCACAAGTTCGAGAGCAAGTACGACGTCTCGCTGGTCGGCCCGCCGGACGAGGCGCTGTACCGCGCGCGCTCGCCGATCTTCCACCTCGACGGCTTCAGCGAGCCGCTGATCACCTTCCAGGGCTCGGAAGACCGGATCGTCACGCCCGACCAGAGCCGCAAGATCGTCGAGGCGCTCGACGCCAAGGGCGTGATGCACGCGTACTTCGAATTCGAGGGCGAGCAGCACGGCTTCCGCAAGGCCGAGAACATCATCCGCGCGCAGGAGGCCGAGCTGACGTTCTACGGCGCGGTGTTCGGCTTCACCCCGGACGACGCGGTGCCGCCGTTCGAGATCAAGCACCCGCGGCCCCCGGCGCCCTGAGGCCCCATGGCCGGTTCGGAACGCAGCGGACTCCCGCAGGGCACGGCCGGCTGGGCCAAGGCGCTGCTCGCGCAGCAGTTGCCCGCGCTCTCGCGCACGGCGCAGGGCATCAGCGAGTGCGTGGGTGATGACGACACTTCGGGCACCGAACTCGCTGCGCTGATCCTGCGCGATGCCGGCATGACCACGCGGGTGCTGCGTCTCGCTTCGAGCCGCCTGCACAACCCACACGGCCAGCGCATCCGCACCGTCAGCCGCGCGGTCGCCCTGTTGGGCTTCGACGTGGTGCGCGAGATCGCGCTCGGCATCGCCGTGCTCGATGTGCTCGGTGGCAGGCACGCGGGCTGTGCGCAGGCGGCGGCCGAAGCGGCGCGCGCCCTGCGCACCGCCGTGCAGGCCCGCGCGCTTGCCGAGGCCGCCGGCATCGAGGCCCCGGAGGAAGTGTTCATCGCCGCGCTGCTGCAGGACCTCGGCCACCTCGCCTTCTGGAGCGTCGTTCCGCAGTGGCTGCCCGCGTGGCGGCAGGATGCGGCGCAATCGCCGCTCCAGGCCGCGCAGCGCGTACGGGCCGACATCGATCTCGATCTCGACGACCTCTCGCTGGTGCTGAACGCCGAGCTTCGCCTCTCGCCCCTGCTGGTGGGCGATGCCGACACGCCGGGCCGGCTCGCCGCCGGCCTCGCGCGGCGCTGGGTGGATGCCCTCGAACCGGGCGGACGCCGGGAGGACTTCGACCACGCGCTCGCGGAAGCCGCCCAGGCCTTCGGCCTCGATGCCGCGGTGTTGCGCGAGCAGGTGGCCGCCCAGGCCCAACAGGGCGACTCCCTCGTCGACGAGCTGTTCGATCCCGCGGTGCGCGCGCTACTGCCGGTGCCACGGCGCATCGACGAGCCCGGCCACGACACGGCCGCCGCACCAGCCCGCGCCGATGCCGCCCTCGGGCTCGACGTGCTGCGCGACCTGGCCGAATTGCAGGCCAGTGGCCGCGCGGACCCGGGCGTCGCCCTGTCGATGGTGATGGAAGGCCTGCAACGCGCCGCCGGCTTCGACCGCGTGCTGTTCGCCCTGCTCTCGCCGGACCGCACCGAGCTGCGCCTGCGCTCGGCGCTGGCCGCGCAGCGCCAAGCCTTCGCGGCCCCGTTCCCGATGGCCTTGCGCGACTGCGGCCACCTGCTCGACCTGCTGGCCCAGCCGCGGGTGCAGCACCTCACCGCGACGTCGCCCGACACCGGCCGCTGGCTGCCTCGCCTCGGCGCCCGCGAAGCCCTGCTCGGGCCGCTGGTGGTCGATGGCCGCGTGCTCGGCCTGCTGCATGCGGACCGCGCCGTCAGCGGCGAGGCCATCGAACACGACGCGCGCACCCTGTTCGCGCTGCTGCTCCAACAGGCCAATCTCGCCCTCGGCCACGTGAAGTAGGCGAGTGTCGGCGTCTCAGGCCGTGCGAATCCCATCGGGTATCGTTCGGCCCATGCGCGACGAATGGACCATCGACCCGGACCGCGGCCTCTGGCTGTTCCGGGCCAGCCGGCTGGAAGCCCTGCTCGATCCCCTCGAGGCCCTGCTGTCGCACCTGCCGCCCGCGTCGTTGCTGGCGCCGCAGACGGTGCTGGTGGGGCATCCGGGCCTGCGCCACTGGCTTCGCGATGGCCTCGCGCGCAAACGCCGCGACGGCATCGTCGCCCACCTCGACATCGTGCTGCCCAGCCCGTGGCTGGATGGCCTCGCGCGACGGGTGCTCGGCGAGCCGCTGCTCGGGATCCGCGCGTGGCAGCGCGAGGTGCTGCGCTGGCGCCTGTTGCCGCTGTTGCCGCAGCTGGATGACCCGCGGGTGGTCGACGCCTTGGCCGACGACGCTGATGGCCGCGAGGCCTTCGCGCTGGCTGATCGCCTCGCCGCCGCGCTTTCGCCGCTGATGGTCTACCGCGAAGGCTGGCTGCGCCGCTGGGACGAAGGCCGCGAGGCCGTCGCCGGCGATGCCCTGCTGCGGGGCGCCTGGCGCGCGCTGCGCCGGGGTCCGGCCTCCCGCCATCGCGGTGAACGCCTTGTCGCCCTCGCCCGGCGCTTGCGCGAAGGCCCGCCACCCGCGGGGCTCGACGACGGCCCGCTGCACGTGTTCGGCCTCAACCATCTCCCGCCGCTGGAGCTCGACGTGCTGAGCGCCCTGGCGCGGCACCGGCCGGTGGTCTTCCACGTGGCCGATCCCTGCCGCGAGCACTGGGTGGGCCTGCCCTCGGGCCGCGAGGCGATGCAGCGCGCCCTCAATCGCGAAGACCGCGGCGAAAGCGAATTCCTCGCCCTCGATCATCCGCTGCTGGCGGCGTGGGGGCGGCTGGGCCAGCACTTCCTGCTGGAACTCGAAAGCGCCGAGCTGGCGTTGGAAGAGCGCAGCGGCAAGGACTGGGAGGAGCGCGCCGACGATCACACCCCGCGGGCGCTGCTGCAGCGGCTGCAGCGCAGCGTGCTGCTGAACGACATGGCAGCACTCGCGCCTCCGCCGGGGCTGCGGCACGCGGAGGCCCGCGCCGACGCCAGCCTGCGCATCCACGCCTGCGCCACGCCCTTGCGCGAACTCGAAGTCCTGCACGAGGCCCTGTGCGCCGCATTCGCGGACATCCCGGGCTTGCAGCCCGCCGACGTCGTGGTGGTCTCGCCGCGCATCGAGCGCTATCGCGCGCTGATCCCCGCCGTGTTCGGCGAGCCCGGCCGTCGCGACGGGCCCTGGCCCTACCACCTCGCCGACATCCCGCTCTCGGCCACGCATCCGATCTACCGCGCGCTCGAAATCGCCCTCGCCCTGCCCACGAAACGGCTGACGGCGCAGGGCGTGCTCGACCTGCTCGACATCGAGGCCGTGGCCATGCGCTTCGGCCTCGACGGTGGCACGCGCGACACGCTGCGACAGGCGCTCGAGCGCGCCCGCGTGGCCTGGGGCCTGGATGGCGCGGATCGTGCGCGCTTCGGCGCGCCCGAAGACGACGCGCACACCTTCGCCTGGGGCCTCGACCGCGCGCTGGCCGGGCATGTGTTCGGCGGCCGCGAACCGGCGGTGCGCACCCTGCCCGACGACCAGCGCGTGTTGCCGCTGGGCGGCGTGGACGAGGGCGTGGCCGAAGTGCTGGGACAGGCCCACGCCCTGCTGCTCGAACTGCGCGAATGGGTGGCGCTCGGGCGCAGTGCGCAGTCCGGCGATGACTGGGCGGCGATGCTGCTACGGCGCTTCGAGGCCCTGCTCGGCACGCCGGCGCTCGACACCGAGGGCCGCGAAGCGCTCGACACCGCGAAGGGGCTCGTCATCGCCCTGCGCGAGGAATGGCGCGATGCCGGCCTCGGCGCGCCGCTGCGCTGGGCCGCGGTGCGCGAAGCCCTGCTGGCGAAACTCGAGGCGGTGCCCGAACGCCAACGCTTCCTGATCGGCGGCATCACGTTCTGCGGCATGGTGCCGCAGCGGGCGATCCCGTTCCGCGTGGTCGCGGTGCTGGGGCTGGACGAGGGCGCGCTGCCGCGCCACATCGAGGACGGTGGGCTCGACCTTCGCCGCCTGAAGCCGCAGCGCGGCGACCGCGACCTCGCCAGCGACGACCGCTACCTGTTCCTCGAAACCGTGATGGCGGCGCGCGATCGCCTGCACCTGAGCCATGTCGGCGTCGGTGCGAACGACGGCCGCCCGCGCAACCCGGCCGCGCCGCTCGCCGAGCTGCTCGACACGCTGGCGCGCTTCGGCGATGCGTCTGTCGATGACGAAAACGCGACGCTGTTCGACAAGGACGTCGGACTTTGGCCCTGGCAGCGCCGAGCACCCCTGCAGCCCGCGGCCCTGGTCGCGGCGCTCGCGGACGCGCCGGCATCGCCCGTGGCGGACGCGGCACCGGTCGACATGGCGCCTCCCTCATCGACGCTGGATCTCGACACGCTATGCCGCTTCTACCAGCAGCCGGCGCAGCAGGTGCTCCAGCACGTTTACGGCGTGCGTCTCGAGGCCCTCGATGACGAGCGCCTCGACGAGAACGAACCCCTGCTGCCGCGCAGCGACCCGCGCGAGGCCTGGGCGAAGCGGATGCTGCTCGACGCGCTGGCTCAGGGCACCACCACCATCGCCGATCAAGCGCCGGAGGCGTGGCGACTCGAGGGCCGCTTGCCACCCGGCGCACTCGGCAGCGCGGCGTGGGATTCCGAGGCCGACAAGGCGCGCAAAGCCCTCGCCGCGTTGCGCCCCGCCGATGGCCCCTTGCCTTGGCCGCTGCCTCCCGCGCAATCGCGCCCGGTGCGGCTCACGCTGGAGGACGGCGAGCTGCGCGGCCAGGTGGCCGTGCACGAGGCCATGGACGGCACGCTCTGGCTGATTGATGCCGCGCCCGGCAAAGAGCCGAAATCCTTGCACTTCGGCCTGCGCGTGCCCGCCTTCCTGCGCTGGGCCGCGCTGCGCGCCAGCACCGACGCGCCCGTGCGCGTCGCCCTGGTGACAAAGAAAGGCCTCGCGCCCTGGGGCGAGGCCTTGGCGGCCGGCGACGTCACCTCGCTGGCGGTAAACGTGCAAGCTCTGGTCGACTACCGCGCCGCCGTGCTGGCCGGAGAACGTCGCTACAGCCCGGCCACCAGCTGGGTGGCAGCGAACGCCGAGATCGACGAGGACGAGCCCATCGTCGCGATGTGGGCGGGTGGCGACTTCGTGACCGGTGAGCGCGACTACGCGCCCGGCTACGCCGGCCTCCTTGGCCGCGACTGGCAGCTGCATGCCGGGAGCGATTCCCTCGCCGCCTTTCGTGCCGACGCCATCGCGCTCGCGACCTGCCTGCCCAAGGACGCCGGAGCGAGTGGCGCCGGGGAGGAGGACGCATGAGCGCCGCCCTCGATTGGACCCATGCGCCCTTGCAGGGCCGACTGCAGATCGACGCCAGCGCCGGCACCGGCAAGACCTGGACGATCGCCGCGCTCTACCTGCGCCTGCTGCTCGATGACGCCGAGGGCCGCGCGCGCCCGCTGCCCGAGCAGATCGTGGTGAGCACCTTCACCGAGGCGGCCGCGCAGGAGCTGGGGGCACGCCTGCGGCAACGCGTGGAGGAGGCGCTGCGCTGGTCGCAGGCGCAGTTGCCCGCGCCGGTCGACAGCACGGACGCGGAGGATCCCGTGCGCGCCTGGGTTCGCCAGCGCTGGGCGGCGGCACCGGGCCGACGCGAGGCCGACCGGACGCACCTGCTGTCGTCGCTCGCCCAACTCGACCGCGCGCCGATCGGCACCTTGCATGGTCTCTGCCACCGCATCCTGTCCGCGCATCCGCTGGAGAGCCGGCAGGGCTTCCAGCCGCTGGCGCTCGGCGACGGCCGCCGCGTGCTCGAGGCGATCGCTCGCGACCTGCTGCGCCGCATCGGCACCGGCGATCCGCCGCCGCACGCGCGTGATCTGCCCAAGGGCTGCCGCACCCTCGAGGGCCTGACGAAGTCCATCGCCGCCCTGCTGCAGCCCGGCGTGGTGGTGACGAAGCCACCGACGCAGGAGGCGCTGAAGGCTCTGATCTCTCCATCCGTCGAAACGACGCTGCGCGCGCTGACGGTCAAGGCAAATCACTTCAAGGACGCACGATCGGCGCAGCACAAGGCGGCGATCGCGCTATGTGCCTTCCTGGATGACGGCGGCGAACCGCCTTCCAATGCATCGGCCCTTCTCGCAAAAGACGACTTCGGTGCATGGGTGCTCCCTGCGGCGGAAGCCTTGCTGCGCGACACCACGTTTCAATGCGGCATAGCTTCACTCGCCACCGGCATCGAACAGGCCACCAGCGCCGAGCGCGCGTTCTGGGGCTACTGGTGGCCGGAGCTGCGCGCGATGCAGGAGGCCCGCAGCCTCGAGATCGGCGAGATGGGCTTCGACCGCCTGATCGAGCAGGTCAGCCGCGTGATGCAAGAGCCGCATTCGGCGCTGCCCGACGCGGTGTTCGCCCGTTGGCCCATCGCACTGGTGGATGAGTTCCAGGACACCGACGGCGCGCAATACGCCCTGCTTGATCGCCTCTACCGCGACGGCAGCGGCGCGAAGCGCGGCCTGCTGGCGATGGTGGGCGACCCGAAGCAGGCGATCTACAGCTTCCGCGGCGGCGACATCGCCGCCTACCTCGCGGCCTGCCGGGATGCCGACGCCACGCTGACGCTCGGCACCAACCAGCGTTCGTCCACGACCTACGTCACCGCGTGCAACACGCTTTTCGACGGCGCGCGCTCGCGCCTCGGTACCGGTACGACGCCGATCGCGTATGCCCCCGTGCGCGCCGCCGGCCGCGCCGATGCAAGGCCCTTGCTCGACGATGGCCAGCCGATCGCAGCACCGCTGGTGTTCCACCGCCTCGACCTCGCCCTGCCCAACAGCGTGATGCGCCCGAAGGCGATCGAGGCCTGTGCCGCACTCGTGGTGGATCTGCTCGCGTCAGGCCGCCATCGCCTCGGCGATCGCCCCCTTCAGCCGGGCGACCTCGCGGTGCTGCTGGTGTCGAACGCCGAAGTCTCGGCCCTGCGTCGCGCGCTGCAGCGCCATGGCGTGCCCTGCGCGGGCCAAGGCCGGCAGACGGTGTTCGATTCCGATTGGTCGCGCGATCTCCTCCTCGCTCTGTATGCCGTGCGCCATCCGGGCGATGCCGGCGCGCTGCGCGCCGCCTTGCTGACCCCCTTGTTCGGCCTGACGCCGCCGGCCTTGCCCACGCTCGAGGCGAACGGCGGGCTCGACGCCTGGCGCGAGCGTTTCGTCGCGCTGCGGCAGCGCTGGTCGCGGGCCGGCGTACTGGCCGTGGTGCAGGCGCTGATCGAACTCGCGCTGCCCGTGCTGGCGAAGCGCGAGGAAAAGGACGGCGAGCGCGCGCTCACCGACCTTCGCCACCTCGGCGAACTGCTGCAACAGGAGGCGGAGGCCGGGCTGTCGCCCGAAGCCCTGCTCGACTGGATGCGCGCGCAGCGCGAGGACGAAGAGGCCGATGCCAGCGGCGAACGCAGCCTGCGCCTCGAATCCGATGCGAAGCGCGTGCGGCTGATGACCCTGCACGCCAGCAAGGGCCTCGAGTTCCCGGTGGTGCTGCTGCCCACGCTGTGGGCCCACGAGCATCGCCCGCCGACCGGCCCCGCCATCGCCGCGCAGGACGATGAGGGCCGCCGCGCCGCGGTGTTCGAAGCCTCGGCGAAGAAGGACGCGAAGGAAGCGCTGCAGGACGAACGCTTCCGCCTGCTCTACGTCGCGCTCACCCGCGCCGAACACGCCTGCCACGTGTTCACGCTGCCGCCGGACCGGCCATCGCAGCGGCAAGGCAAGAAGACGAACGCGCCAGCGGCGAAGATCGACCCCGACCGCTCCGCGTTGGATGCGCTGCTGTCGCGCTGGCCCGAGGCCGAGCGCGAGGGCCCGGGCATCGCGTGGCGTCAGCACTGGCCGCTGCCGCCCGACCGGGCCTACGTCGCCAGCGACGCGCCGGGCCCCGCGGCCGAAGCAACACCGGCCGCACCCGCCGGCTTCGCGCTGCCGGGCCGCTACAGCTTCTCGGCCTTGAGCGGGCATGGCGAACGTCGCCACGTCGAAGCCAGCGCCGCGGACGACGAGCGCAGCGCCACGCTCGACGCCGACACGACGCGCGACACCGCACCCGCGCCGTCCCTCGCCTTCGACGATGCCGCCCTCGCGACCTGGCAGGCCCTCGCCACCGTGCGCGGCACCGGCTTCGGCCAGGCCGTGCACGAGCTGTTCGAAGCGCGCGAGCCCGGCCAGGCCTTCGCCGCCCACCTCGCTGGCGTGCAGCGCGCGCTGGAACAGCACGCGGTGCGCACCTCCGACGGCAGCCCGCTGGGCGCAGCGGTGCCGCGCGTCGCCGCCATGCTCGACCGCTCCCTCACGGTGCCGCTGCCCACCGGCAGCGCCCTGCCCTGCAGCCTCGGCGGGCTCGTGCCCGCGCAGCAGGCCATCGAGCTCGCCTTCCAGTTCCACATCGATGAGGCGTCGATGACGGACCTGCGCCGCCTTGCCGCCGCGCATGGCGAACCTCGCCTGATCCCGGAGGGCCCGGTCGACCGGCTGCGCGGCGCGATGGTCGGCGCCATCGACCTCGTGTTCGAGCACGCCGGCCGCGTCCACGTGCTCGACTACAAGACCAACGCGCTGCCGGAACTCGCCGACTACACGCCCGAGGCGTTGGTGGCCGCGATGGACTCGCACCACTACCGCTTCCAGGCCTTCCTCTACACGCTCGCCGTGCACCGCTACCTGCGCCAGCGCCTTCGCGACCGCTACGCCTACGCCACCCACGTCGGCCCCGCGATCTACCTGTTCGTTCGCGCCGCTGGCCTGGCCCCCGAGGTCGCGCCCGGGCTCGGGCTGTGGTCGCAACATTTCGCGGAGGCGCTGGTGCTCGGCGCGGACCGCCTCTTCGCCGGAGCTTCGGCATGAGCGCCCAACCGCATCCGCTGATGCTCCGTTCCGCCACCGGCCTGCCCGAGCACTGGCGGCCGATCGATCGCCTGTTGCACCGCTGGGTGCTGAGCCACGGCGGCTGGGAAGACCTCGCGCGCCTCGGCGGCGCGCTCAGCGCCGCGACAGGCGAAGGCCACAGCGCGCTCGCCGTCGAGGATGCGCTGCGCCTCGGCGCCCCGACGCTCGACCGCGACGCGCTCGACGCCCTCGCCGGCCCGTGGCTCGGTGGCCCCGACGACGACACGCCCTTCGTCCGTGACGGTGAGGACCGCGTGTACCTGCGCCGCTACTGGGCCGCGGAAACCGCCATCGCCACGGCCGTCGCGCAGGCCGTGCAAACGACGCTGCCAACGCTGGCGACCGCCATCGATGAGGCCACGCTCGACGCGCTGTTCGGCGGCCCGGCGACGCCTGAAACCACGCCGCAGCGCGAGGCGGTTCGGCGCTGCCTCGGCACGCGGCTGTTCGTGCTGACGGGCGGGCCAGGCACCGGCAAGACCACCACCGTGCGCCGCATGCTGATGGCGCGGCAGCGGCTGCAGGACAGCCCGCTGGCCGTGCGCGTCGCTGCGCCCACCGGCAAGGCGGCGCAGCGTCTGGCGGAATCGCTGCGCGAGGGCGAAAGCCTTCCGGTGGAACCCATCGCGCTCACCGTGCATCGCCTGCTCGACTACCAACCGCACGCGCAGGCCTTCAGCCGCCATCGCGGGCGGCCCATCGAGGCCGATCTCGTCGTCATCGACGAGGCCTCGATGCTGGACCTCGAAACCCTGCACGCCCTGCTCGATGCCCTGCCGCCGCACGCGGCGCTGTGGCTGGTGGGCGATGCCGACCAGCTCAGTCCCGTCGGGCCGGGCTCGGCCCTGCAGGATCTCGTGCAGGCCTTCGAAGCGCGCGACGCCTCGCCATTGGTTCGCCTGCACCACAGCTTCCGCGCGGAAGCCGAACTCTCCGCGGTGAACACGGCGCTGAGCCAAGGCGACGGCGTGGCGCTTGCCGAAGCCATCGACGGCAGCCAAGGCACGGTGCGCGTTTTCAGCACCACGACCCCGGCGGCGGTGCAGGCCGCACTGCGCGATTGGGCCGAAGCCCTGATCGCCGACGGCGCGATGCCGGTGCTGCCGGCCGATCCGGCCAGCGCCGCCACACAGGCCGCAGCCGCCCTGCGCATGCTGCGCGCGCGGCAATGGCTCTGCGCCGTGCGCGAGGGTGCGTTCGGCAGCGTCGAGGCGAACCAGCGCCTCGATGCCGCCCTGCGTCGCCACGCCGGCGCGAACGCACAGGGCGAGTGGTACACCGGCCGCCGCGTGCTCGTCACCCGCAACGACAGCGACACCGGCCTCTTCAATGGCGACATCGGCCTCTGCCTTGCCGATGCCGATGGCCGCCTGCGCGTGTGGTTCGACACGCCGAGCGGCGGCGCTGCAGCCGCGCGCGCCCTGCCGCTCGGCGCCCTGCCGGCCTTCGAGCTCGCTTTCGCCCTCACCGTGCACAAGAGCCAGGGCTCGGAGTACGGCGAGGTCGCGGTGCTGCTGCCCCCCGACCCGATGCATCGCGTGCTCTCGCGCGAACTGCTCTATACCGCTGCTTCGCGCGCTAAGCGCGCGCTGACGCTGTACGCCGACGACACCGTGATCGACGCCTGCCTCGACCAGCCCGTGCGCCGTGCCGGCGGCCTGCACGTGCGGCTGGCCGAGGTCCTCGGCCCCCGGGCCAGCGACGCGCCGTGCTCAGTGCCCGGCTGAGGGCGCCGCACCGTCCTTGAACACCTCGCTGACGCGGTCGGCGAGGCCGATGGCGAGCTCGCGCTCGGCGTAGAACACTTCGCCAAGGTTCGCCCCGGCCAGCATCTCGGCCTCGTCGGCACTGTGCGTGCGAAGCAGAATGCGGATGCCGGGGCGCAAGGCCTTCGCCGTGGTCGCGATGCCGCGCACCGCCAGCAGGTCCGGCGCGGCGACCACCAGCAGGCGGGCGTGGTGGAGATGTGCCTGCACCAGCACCTCGGGCAACTGCGCGTCACCCAGTACGGCGGGCTGGCCGCGGCCGCGCAAGTCCTCGACGAGATCGCGCTGCGTCTCCACCACCACGAACGGCAGGCCACGCGCCGTGAGTTGCTCGGCGAGCACGCGGCCCACGCGACCGTAGCCCACCAGCACCGCGTGGTCGCGCAAGCGCTCGACGTCGACTGCATCGGGCAACACCGCCAATGGGTCGGAGAGGTCCTGCGGCACGGCCCGTGCGGCGCCCTTCGCCTCGAGGCGCTTCTTCAGCGGCTCGATCGCGGCGAAGAGCAGCGGATTGATCGCGATGGAGACCACCGCGCCAGCGACGACCAGGCTCATCGCCTCCTGGCCCAGCAAGCCCAAGGTGAGGCCGAGCCCGGCGAGGATGAAGCTGAACTCGCCGATCTGCGCGAGGCTGCTCCCGACCGTCAACGCCGTACGCCACGGATAGCGCAGCGCGCGCACCACGGCGATCGCCGCGATCGTCTTGCCCACCACCACCACGCCCACCACCGCCAGCACGCGCAACGGCTCCTCAACCAGCACGGCGGGGTCGAACAGCATGCCCACCGAAACGAAGAACAGCACCGCGAACGCGTCCCGCAGCGGCAAAGACTCCTCCGCCGCGCGATGGCTGAAATCCGACTCGCGCATCATCATCCCGGCGAAGAACGCGCCGAGCGCGAAACTGACGTCGAACAGCGCCGCGGCACCCACGGCGATGCCGATGGCCGAGCTGACGACGGCCAGCGTGAAAAGCTCGCGGTTTCCGGTCTTGGCGACGGCCCACAGCAGCTTCGGATAGATGCGCCGGCCGATCACCAGCATCACCACGAAGAAGGCCGTCACCTTCAGCAACGTGAGGCCGATGGCCGCACCCAGCGCCTTGCCGGAAACGGCCGCGCCCGCACCCTCGGGCAACATCAGCGGGGCCAGCACCGGCAGCAGCACCAGCACCAGAACCATCACGAGGTCTTCGACCACCAGCCAGCCCACGGCGATCTTGCCGTCGCTGCTTTCGAGCAGGCCGCGCGCCTCCAGCGCCTTGAGCAACACCACCGTCGAGGCCACCGAGAGCGTCATGCCGAACACCAGGCCTGCGCCCCAGGGCCAGCCCCACCAGTGGGCCAGGCCGAAGCCCATCGCCAGCGCCGCCGCCATCTGCAGCAGCGCGCCCGGCAGCGCGATACCGCGCACCTTCACCAGGTCGTCGAGCGAGAAATGCAGGCCGACGCCGAACATCAGCAGCATCACGCCGATCTCGGCGAGCTGGCTGGCCAGCGCCATGTCGGCCACGTAGCCCGGCGTGGCCGGACCGATCAG
This sequence comes from Silanimonas sp., assembly GCF_027531545.1. Taxonomy (GTDB): domain Bacteria; phylum Pseudomonadota; class Gammaproteobacteria; order Xanthomonadales; family Xanthomonadaceae; genus Silanimonas. The sequence continues at coordinate 17,582 of NZ_JAPZSC010000018.1, forward strand.
CACGCCCGCGGCAAGGAAGCCGACAATGGCCGGAAGCCGCAAGCGGTGCGCCAGCCACCCGAGCACCAAGGCGCCGCCGAAGGCCGCGGCCAGCATGATGATGAGGGTCACGTCGTGTGGCATGGGCGCTCCTTTTTTCTATTCCTATCAGCACCTTACCGAAGCCATCCGGAACGCGATGCGAACGGCCGGGTGCTGATGCGCGATCATCCGACCATGCCCGCCACACCACCCCTGATCCGCACCGTCGCCGCGGTCATCCACGACGACCAAGGCCGCGTGCTGCTCGTCCGCAAGCAGGGTTCCACCACCTTCATCCAGCCCGGCGGCAAGCGCGAGCCCGGCGAGGACGCGCTCACCACCCTCGCCCGCGAGCTGCACGAGGAGCTCGGCGTCCAGCTCATCGAAGGCAGCGCCGTGCGCCTCGGCGAGTTCGAGTCCGACGCCGTCAACGAGCCCGGCCGCCGCGTGCGGGGCGAGGCCTACGCCGTGCGAATCGACGGCATTCCCGTCGCCTCGGCGGAGATCGCCGAGCTGGCGTGGCTCGCGCCGCAGGCGCCCTTCGCCGTTCCGGTGGCGCCGCTCAGCGCCGAGCACATCCTCCCCGCGTGGCGGGCCCTGCGCGACTGAGGGTTTTTCCCGATCCCCGTCATTGACACATCGCGTCAACCGCGACGCGACGTGCACACCCTCGGCACGTGTGCGGCCTAGCCTCGATGCACCAGCCCACAGCGGCGACGGAGGCCCCCATGTCCCTCGGCAAACCCAAAGATTGGCCGCATCGTCTCCTCGACGCGCTGGGCCGCCCTGATCCGAAGGTGCAGGAACTCGAAGCGACGGTCGCTGCGATGCGACGCTCTTCGGCGGTCATCGAGTTCACGCCGGAGGGCACCATCCTCGACGCCAACGACCTGTTCCTCGACGCGCTCGGCTATCGCCTCGACGAGATCCGCGGCCAGCACCATCGGATGTTCCTGAAGCCCGAAGACGCGGCCTCGCCGGCCTACATGAGCTTCTGGGGCGATCTCGCCTCGGGGCGCTTCTCCGCCGGGCAATACCAGCGCCGCCACAAGGACGGCACGGCGGTTTGGATCCAGGCCAGCTACAACCCGGTGCTCGACGCCGGCGGCCACACGATGAAGGTGGTGAAGTTCGCCGCCGACATCACCGCGCAGCGGCTCGCCGAGGCCGAAGCCAAGGCCAAGCTCGATGCCATCGATCGGGCCATGGCGATGATCGAGTTCGATCTCGAGGGCCGCATCCTGCATGCGAACGCCGGCTTCCTCGCGGCTACCGGCTACGCGCTCGCCGAGATCGTCGGCCAGCACCATCGCCTGTTCGTCGGCGCGGAAGACGCGGCCTCGCCCACCTATGCCGCGTTCTGGGCGCGGCTGCGCGCCGGCCAGGCGGACCAGGGCCAGTACCGACGGTTCGGCAAGGGCGGCCGCGAGGTCTGGCTCGAGGCTACCTACAACCCGGTGAAGGATCCGTCGGGGCGGCCCTTCAAGGTGGTGAAGTTCGCCACCGACATCACGGTGCAGAAGCAGAAGGATCTCGAGTTCGGCAACCAGATGGCGGCCGTGGATCGTGCGCAGGCCCGCATCGAGTTCGCGCTCGACGGCACCATCCTCGCGGCGAACCGCAACTTCCTCGCCGCCACCGGCTACGCGCTCGACGACATCGTTGGAAAGCACCACCGGATGTTCGTCCGCCCGGAAGAGCGCGAGAGCGCGGCGTACCGCGAGTTCTGGGCCGCCTTGGCGCAGGGTGAGATCCAGTCCGGCCGCTTCCGCCGGGTGGGTCGCGGCGGCCGCAGCGTGTGGCTGGAGGCGAGCTACAACCCGTTGCTTGACCCCGATGGCCAGCCCTACAAGGTGGTGAAGTTCGCCACCGACATCACGCCCGCCATCAACGCCATGATGGGTGAGATCCGCGACTTCTCGATGTTGATCCGCACGGCGTCTTCCGAGATCGCCACCGGCAACGAGGACCTCGCCAAGCGCACCGAAGCGCAGGCCGCGAACCTCGAGGAGACTGCCGCGGCGATGGAGGAGCTGACCTCCACCGTGAAGGCGAACGCCGCCGCCGCCGCCGAGGCGAAGCAGCGGGCCACCGCCGTAGCCAGCGAAGCCAGTGGCGCCGACCACGTGGTGCATGACGTGATGGGCTCGATGGCGGAAATCGAAGCGTCGAGCCGCAAGATCGCCGACATCATCGGCCTGATCGATGGCATCGCGTTCCAGACCAACATCCTCGCGCTGAACGCGGCCGTCGAAGCCGCCCGCGCCGGCGAGCAAGGCCGCGGCTTCGCCGTGGTGGCCACCGAAGTGCGTGCGCTCGCCCAGCGCTCGGCGGTGGCGGCCAAGGAGATCAAGGGCTTGATCGACAAAGCCAACACCTCCGTGCACGAAGGCTCCAACCGCGCCCGCCACGCCGGCGAGGTGATGGCCGGCATCGTGCGCCAGGTCCAGACGGTCTCCACCCTGATGCAGGACATCGCCTCGGCCACCATCGAGCAGGCCAGGGGCATCGAGCAAGTGAGCACCACCGTCGTGCAGATGGACAAGGCCACGCAGCAGAACGCCGCACTGGTCGAGGAAGCCGCCGCCGCCGCCCGCTCGCTGGACGACCAGGTGGACGGCCTGCTGGCCATCGTCCGGGGCTACGTCGACTGAGGCCCTGACGCCACGCGCGGGGTGTGTCACATTGCCCCGCGTGAGCACGTTCCGCCTCCCCCGCCAGCGCGACGCCCTCAGCGGCTTTGCCGACGCCTTCGCCGCGTGGTGCACGCAGGCCGGCGTGCCCGCCGCCGTGGCCACGCGTTTCCAGATCGCGTTCGACGAACTGCTCACCAACGCCATCACGCACGGCGCCCCCGAGGCCGCCGACGAGCCGCTGGTCGTGAACCTCCGCGCCGACGCGCAGCGGCTGGAGGCTGAGATCATCGACGCCGGCCCGCCCTTCAACCCGCTGGCCCAAGCGGCACCCGACACCACGCTCACCCTCGACGAGCGCGACCCCGGCGGCCTCGGCCTGCTGCTCGTGCGCGAACTCATCGACGAGGTGCAGTGGCGCCACGCCGAGGGCCGTAACCACCTGCGGCTCGCCCACCCGCTTTCCGACGCCCCCGCCACCACCGGCTGACCACGACATGCTCGACATCCAAGACCTCGAAACCGCCGGCGCGCGCGTGCTGCAGCTCACCGGCCGCCTCGACACCAACACCTCCACGGTCTTCGACCGCCACTGCGCCGAACGCGTGGGCCTCGATGCCCGCGTGGCCGTCGATCTCGCCGCCGTCGACTACGTCAGTTCGGCCGGCCTGCGCGTGTTCCTGATGGTGGCGAAGAAGCTGCAGAAGGGCGGCGGCAAGCTGGTGCTCTGCGGCCTCGCCCCCGCCGTTCGTGAAGTGTTCGACATCGCCGGCTTCAGCCGCATCCTCGACATCGCCGACGACCGCGGCGCCGCGCTCGCGAAGTTGGCCTGAGCCCATGGCGAACGCCGAGGCCACGCGTCGCGTCAGCGGGCGGCTGGTGCAGCGCCTGCCGCCCTGGGCGGCGGGCACGCTGGCCTTCCTGCTGGTGGGCCTCGGTTTCAGCGCACTCGTGGCCTTGCTGTTCTGGCGCACGCAGGCCGCGATGATCGGCGAGATCCACGCCGGCCTGCAGCGCACCGCGCGCATCGCGGTTCAATCCATCGATGTGGGCGGGCACGGTGATTTCACTTCGCCCACCCAGCACCTCTCACCCGAATACCAGCAGGCCATCGCGCCGCTGCGCGCCGTGCTCGCCGCCGACCCGGAAGTGGCCTTCGCCTGGACGGTGGTGGAACGCGAGGGCGTGCTGCACTTCGTGCTCGACGGCTCCACCCCGCGCCCCGGCGACACCACGGTGGCACCGGACTGGGTGCAGATCATGGAGGTGTTCGAGAACCCGCCGGCCGACCTGTTCACCGCGATCCGCGAAGGCCGCAGCGTGGTCTCGCAGCCCTACACCGATGAATGGGGCAGCTTCATCAGCGCCTTCGAGCCGCTGAAGGACGCGGAAGGCCGCACCGTCGCCGCGCTCGGCATCGACCTGCGCCTCACCCAGTACGAAGCCCGCCTCGCTCCGGTGCAACGCGCCGCGCTGCTCGCCCTCGGCGTGGGCTGGCTGGTGGCCTTTGGCGTGGGCCTCGCGGTGTGGGTGAGCCGCCGCACCGACCGAACCGCCCGCGAACTCGCGCGCCAGCTGCGCACGGTGAACGCCCTGCTCGCCGTCTCGCGCGCGCTCTCCACCGGCGTGCGCCTCGACGAGCTGCTGCCCGTCATCGTGGCGCAGACCACCGAGGTGATGGGCGCCGAGCGCAGCGGCCTGCTGCTGGACGTGCCCGCCGACGACCTCGCCCAGCGCGCCCTGCGCGACGGCCAGTTGCAGCGCACGCGCCATCGTCTCGTGCTGCCCATCCGCCGCGGCGATGGCCAAACGCTGGGCGCGCTGGAGGTGGTGAACAAGCTCGGCGAGGACGACTTCGATCGCGACGACGAAGTGCTTCTGGAGGCGCTGGGCAGCCTGGTGCTGATGGCCTTCGACCGCGCGCGGCTCACCGAGGTGTACGTCGAGAAGCAGAAGCTCGACGAAGCCCTGAAGCTCGCCGCCTCCATCCAGATGAGCATGGTGCCGCAAGCGTTCCCGAAGCCCGGCACAACACCCATCGAGGTGCACGCGCAGCTGCTGCCGGCCAAGGAAGTGGGCGGCGACTTCTACGACTTCTTCTGGCTCGACGCGCACCGCATGGCCCTGGTGATGGCCGACGTCTCCGGCAAGGCCATGCCCGCGGCGCTGTTCATGGCCAAAGCAAAGACGCTGGTGAAAGCCGCGGCCCTGCTGATCGACGGGCCCGACGAGATCCTGCGCCGCGCCAACGAAGTGCTCTCCGCCGACAACGATGCCGGCATGTTCGTCACCGTCTTCCTCGGCATCCTCGACACCCGCGACGGCCGCCTGCGCTACAGCAATGCCGGCCATAACCCGCCACTGCGAATGCACGCGGGCAAGGTCTCCACGCTCGACGGCGCCGACGGCGTGGCGTTGGGCGTGATGGAAGGCCTCGACTACCGCAGCGCGGAACTGCGCTTAAGCCCCGGCGATCTCGTCTTCCTGTTCACCGACGGCGTCAACGAAGCGATGGACGTGCACGGCCAGCCCTGGGGGCAGGCCGCGATGGAGGCCGCGTTCGCGGCGACCGAAGGCACGATGCACGCGAGGAATGAGACCATGGTCGCGGCGATCCGCAAGCATGCCGCGGGCGCGGAGCAGAGCGACGACATCGCGCTTTTGATGGTGAGGTGGCGGTGAGGCCGTCGAAGTGACCGCTTCACAAGGGCCGCTTTCGGCCAGAAGCGGTCATCTGATGCAGGGATTCGCACTCTGAACCACGGTGCTACTCAAGACCGGTGGACGTCGGCAGCACGTCACAAGCCGAATGCCTTCCTGAAAGAGCGCGGGCTCAACCCCAAGCGCCTCCTGAATTGGTGCCTGAGGTTCGTGGCAGTCCCCAATCCCGATTTGGCGGCGATCGTCTCGAAGTCTTGGGTCGTTTCCTCAATCAAGATCTTCGCCAAGTTCACACGCTCAACGCTCAACCATTCACCGGGCGACATGCCAGTCGCCCCTACGAATCTTCGATGAAAGGACCTTGGGCTAAGCGACGCCCACCTAGCCATCGTCTCGATGGTCAGTGGCTGATCGATCCTGCTTCGAATCTTCTCGAGAACGCGCCCAAATCCTCCAGACTCACGAACATCAACGGGGGCGACAACAAACTGGGACTGTCCGCCCTCGCGATGCGGGGAAACGACAAGCCTCTTCGCAACGAGATTTGCTGCTCTCACCCCGAAGTCCGACCTTACGAGGTGAAGGCACATGTCGATCCCCGCTGCGCTTCCTGCAGACGTGATGACAGTCCCCTCCTGCACATAGAGGACGTTTGGCTCGAAAGTCACCCCGGGATAGCGTTGCTCGAAGGCTCCCCGGTAGCGCCAATGTGTCGTAGCTCTCCCCCCATCCAGCAATCCCGCTTCGGCGAGCACAAATGCTCCCGAACAGATGGACACGATTCTTGCACCACGGGCGTGTGCTGTTCGAAGAGCCTGAAGCAGAGCTTCGGGTGGGCGCTCTTCCGGATTTCGCCAACCCGGGACGATGACAGTTCCAGCATCGAGTAGCCCATGAACATCCATGTCTACAGCCATTCGCGTGCCGTATTGGCCCACCACGTTACGACCTCTCAGCGATGCCGTCTTGAACGTGTACCAATTTGGCCCTGCCTCGGGGCGGGGAAGCCCGAAGACTTCCGCCACGCATGCGAATTCAAAAACACAGAAGTCGTCGTACATCAAAGCGGCGACGAGGGGATTCGGGACTCTCCGAGGGCGCGCACTGATTGGCATGATCTTTTCGATTAAGGGCATTTATGCCAGTGGCGTGCAATGTACTTCAATCGAAGAATGCTTTCGCCACTTGGGCACTGGAGAACGACCATGCGAAACGGAGTCACATCTTCCCCCGCAGCAACCCCAGAAGAGGCGGCAAGGCACTTTGCGGCTGAGTTCTCTTTTGAAACGGACTGCTGGGACACCCATGAAGCGCTTGAGAGCGAGGCCCCAGGCTTCGTCCTTCTGGATGTCCGGAGCCCCAAGCTCTTCGAACAAGGCCACATCCCAGGGGCCATCAACCTGCCCCACGGGAAGATTGTCCCCTCGAAGCTAACGTCCTTTCCCGAAGGAACCTTGCTCGTGACCTACTGCGCCGGCCCGCACTGCAATGGGGCTGCGCGTGGCGCCTTGCGCCTGGCCGAACTTGGAAGGCCGGTCAAAATCATGGCGGGCGGCATCACCGGCTGGATCGATGAGGGCTTCGATCTCGTGACAGGGGCATGAGTTCCGGCATAACCATTCGACAAGCAGGCCTCCGGGACATCTCGGAGGCCTGTCGAATGATCGCTGCTCACGTCCTGTACGAAAGGGCAACCGTCGATCTGGAGGGCGCGAGACACCGCCTGGAATCCGAGTTGCGCTCCGAAACTCCGCGGGTACGTCTATGGATCGCGGCCGATCAGAAAGGAAATGCACTTGGATACGCAAGTGCGACGATCGACTACTCGACGTGGACTGCACTCCCGTATCTGCATATGGATTGTCTCTTTGTGGACCAAGACTCCCGGGGCGCAGGAATCGGCGCGCTTCTACTCCAGCGCTTGAAGGATTTCGCTCAAGAGGCTGGCGTCCATGAGATCCAGTGGCAGACTCCGGATTGGAACCGAAGCGCACAAGAGTTCTATCTGAGAACTGGCGCAACACAGTCGACGAAAGCGAGATTCAAGCTAGTGCTCAGTCCGTCGTGAGCTCTCAGTCGCCACGATGGGAAGGACCCACGGTTCGGCTCCCGACGCGACGTCCTCCTGGTCTTTAGACGCACGGTTTTTTGGAGTAGTAACCCTTAGGCGAGCGACCGCTATGGGTCTATTCCGTTGAAAAACTCCGTTTTCGGCGTCGTGGCGGGTGTGGCGCAGTCGCCGAAAGGGCCGCTTCTTCGCTCAACCCAAAGAAAAAGTGGGCGCGCAGGCACCCTTGGTCGTCAAAGGGCGGTTGCCATCGCCGGTTCAGTGCCTTTTGGCATCAACCACACCGCCATTCTTCGCAAATTCTGCGCAGTCGCAGCCAATAGGAACTCATCTCGAGCGCCCTTCAGGCCGCGAAGCCGCAACCGATCCAGCCTCAGGATGCGCTTCAAGTGCGCGAACAGCATCTCAACCTTCTTTCGATGCCGTCGCGATCTCGCGTATGCCTCCGTCTTCGCAACCTGACGCGCGACGTCACGCGCTGATTCGTTGAGTTGGCGTGCAATCTTTCGGATTGGCGTATTCGGGCAGCATCGCGTCTTTAGGGGGCAGCTCACGCAGTCGCTGGCGCTCGCTCGATAGATGATGGTGTCGGCCTTGGTGACGCCGGATCGCGGCACCGTGAACTTCCTTCGGTCGCTACGAAGGGCCTTATCGGAGGGGCAGCGACATTCGTTGTCTTCCGCACGCCACTCGAAATCGGAACGCGAGAACGTTCCATCAGACCTCTCGGTCTTGTCCCATACCGGCACGTGCGGTTCGATCTGCTTTTCATCGACCATCCAGCCCAGCATCTCAGCGCTGCCGTAGGCGGTGTCTCCAATCAGTCGGGTCGGCGACAGATCGAAGCGTTGTTCGACCCGATTGACCATCGTCCTGGTCGCTTCTACCTCATCACTACGACGCGCAGGTGTGGCCTCGACATCGACAATGACACCCGCCGTCACATCAACCAGGTAATTGGTCGAGTACGCATAGAACGCTGGGCCACCTGGTGCTGCGGTCCACTGCGACGCCGGGTCGGTCGTCGAAATATTCTTGGGCGTCCGCGGCGGCATCTCAGCGTCGTCCAGCGCCTGGAGATACTCGCGGACCGGACGGGCAAGCGGCGACTCGCGGTCCCACGTGGCGTCGGCGCCAGGAACACCCTTCTGGCGGTTGGCATCTGCCTTGATGACGCTGGCGTCGATGGCGAAACCCTCGCCTCCGACCAAACCTTCGGCGAGGCAGCGCTCGAGTACCTTCTCGAACACGAAGCGCAGGGTGTCGTTGTCGCGGAATCGCCCGTGGCGATTCTTCGAGAACGTCGAGTGATCGGGGACCGAATCTTCCAAGCCGAGCCGGCAGAACCAGCGATAAGCGAGGTTCAAGTGAAGTTCTTCACACAGCCGACGTTCCGAGCGAATCCCAAAGCAGTAGCCGACGATCAGCATCCGGATTAGCAAGGCCGGATCAACGGATGGCCTGCCGGTGTGGCTGTAGTGCGGGGCGAGATGCTGGTGGAGTTCGCTCAGGTCGAGAAACCGATCAATCCTGCGGAGCATGTGGCTCGCCGGGACGTGGTCCTCAAGGTTGAAGGCGTAGAAGAGAGGCGCTTGTCCGGCGTCCTGACGTCCCATCATCGCTGCGGAATCCGCTGGATCGATGGGGGATCAGTGGACCAGCTTCAAAAGCCGACTTCAACCGAGTTTTTCAACGGCATAGGTCGAAGACGGACGATCAAAGTCTGGCTATGCGTCGCACACGATGTCGGAAGAATCGCTGAGAACGCCGCCGCGCTTCAGCAAGGGGTGCGCTGCGACCACGGCCACATCCTGCGTCGGACCGGTGCTGGACCATCGGCGTGGTGCTTGCGCGTGATCATCGCGGCCTTGCCATCGCAATGGGTGCGGCACCGAACAGTGGGCGCACGGCAAAAAGTCTAGCTTCGACGACGGATCGTGCAACGCATCTCTTGAGCACGCTCCGAAGGGCCTGGAGCGTCGCATGCCATCACCGATTCGCCTCGTGTCATCGTGGCTCTCGATCGAGAACGTCCTCTCGACGCTGGGCGTCGCGCTGCTGCTGGTCTTCGCCGGCGGTCGCGCCCTCGGTGAGGTCGAGCGGCGGGAAGCCATCGTTGCTTTCACCGCATCGACGCCCGCCACGGCACCCGGAACGGCCTCGCTGCCGTCGCCCTCCAGCGATCCAGATCGCAGCGAATGGTCATCCGCGCGGGTCCGGGACCATGCCGAAAGCCTGCTCGCGGAACGGTCCTTGCCGGTGGCCGTCCTGCGCATTCCCCGTGTGGCGCTCGAAGCTCCGGTGTTCCCGGACCTCAGCGAGCGCAACCTCAACCGCGGCGCAGGCCTGGTGGATGCCGCGGCCGGCGCCGACAGCAACGGCAACCTCGCCATCGCCGCGCACCGCGATGGCTACTTCCGCGCGCTCCGTCGGGTCGAGGTGGGCGATGTGGTCGTGCTTGAAAGCGCCTCGCAGCAGCGCCGCTACCGCATCGATGCGCTGTCGATCGTCGAACCGCACGACTTGTCGCCGCTCCAGTCGAGCACGGGCCCCGTCCTGACCCTCATCACCTGCTACCCATTCTGGTTTGTCGGCAACGCGCCGCAACGCTTCATCGTGCGCGCCGTCGCCGTGCAGTAACGAGTGCCCTCCCGCCCCCCGGCGGTGTGCGCGAAAACGGTCCCCCCCGCCGCCGGCGGGAACCGAGCTTTGTTCCGCCACAGGAGAGTGAAAATGAAAACGATGACCCCCCGCCTGATCGCGCTCATGGTCGGCCTGGCCTGCGCCAGCGGCCTTCCCGCGCAGGACCTCAAGACGCGCCAACTCGCACCGACCGATACCCGCGTGCTGAGTTGCGGGCAGGTCGACATGGCCTGGAACGTCGCGCTGATCACCCAGTACCCGCGCATTCCCGAGGCCTGCTTCGAGGTGATCACCAACAACGACATCAAATGGGCCCGCTTCGAGGCCGACTTCGTTCGACTCGACCGCGACGGCTCGGTGGTCGCTGACTTCTATGGGCCCAGCGGCGCGAAGATGGGGCGCTACACGGTTCTCAACAACCCGGGCGATCAGGTAACGCTGGGTGGGCGTAAGTACCCCTTTTGGGCCCTGCGCAGCGGCCAGCGGATCAACCTCTACGTGCCGGAGGGCGCCGCTGCGCTGACCACCGAGCCCGGCCTGCCGCCGGATCGCTACGGCCGCTTCGTGCGCTACGAGGAATTGCCGCAGGAGCCCCGCATGGCCGACCCGGCACCGGCGCCGAACTACATTGCTGCCCGCATGCCGGACACCGCGGGACCACTGCCGTGGTTCGCCGTCGCCGGCTTCGGCGCCTTGCTGGGCGGCCTTGGCCTGCGTCTTCGCAAGCGTGGCTGATGCGTGAGGTCGTCGGTTCGTTATCCCGATCCGGGCCGGCATCGCCGCGCTCGGATTCGGGATGGCGCTCCGCGGTTCAGCGCTTCGTGCAGATCGGCACCACGATCGTCTTGTCCTTCCAGTACAAGCACTCTTCCGGCGTATTGATCTCGCAAACTTCGGCGACGACATCGGTGAAGCCCGCATCCGCCAGCGCTTTTCGGTGCCGCGGCGAGAAGTCGCGCACTTCGTCGGAGAAGTAGGTGAACACGCCGCCGGGCTTGAGCAGGCGGTGCGCTTCGGCGAAGAAGAACCAGTGCGCGGCCACTTCCTCGCCCTGCGTCGGGTAGGTGTCGAACAGGATGCCGTCGAAGCTGCCGGGCTCCAGTTGCGCCACCACGTCCTGCCAGAAGCCGAACATCGGCGTGACGCTGGGGTGCGTGGCCGCGAAGGCCTGCAGGCGCTCGTACACGCCGGCATTGGCCTCGATGATCACGTGCTCGCGCAGCGGGTGAGCCTGCACGTGGCCGGCCGAGATGCCCGTTTCGAAGACTCGATGAGTCACTCGGAAAGAAACGACAGGTCGGAACACTCCGCCACGCTGGCGGCCATAGGGTTCTCGGCCATGCATTGGGCATGACACTTCTCGGCAGCGGCACCTGCTCCACATTTTTGTTGGCATGCGAGAGAAAAGACACGAGCGGAGATTGACCAAGCCCCTCCCCGACCAAACGCCAGGCGGAGCGGCTCAACGTCAACGCCACCCGCCTGACGTGCCATGGCCCGATTTACCTGCTCCTCGCGCTCGCTAGTCTCGCGAATGATTGCTCTGTGGTGTTCCACGCGATCGATCAGCACGCGCCGCCTTGCCTTGTCCTGCCCCACGCTGGCCTCGGCATCAAGGTTCTCAAGGACCTCTTCTGAGTGATCACGCTGATCTCGGAAGACGCCGACACAGAAAGCTGCCTTCAGCTCGACAGGCGACGGCCCGCTGAGCAAACGTTGAGCCCCTGTCGCAGACTCCGCTGCGGACGCTTCTCGGCCCGCGCGGAACTGCTCGATCAGTGGGCCGATCTCGGAAAGGTTTCCTTGAATGAAGTCGACGCAATCTGCCGTCACATTTTCCCATTGCTGTGCACTCGCTTCGTCGTCTCTTGCAAGGCCACCCTCAGTGTCGATGCCGAATCCCGCGGCCATCCTTTGGTTCTTGGGATTTTCGCGAATCGCCAAAGGAGCGACGGGTAGGTACGTCCGAATCACTTCGACGCCCCATTCTCCAGCATGCGCCGTGCGCGCTCCCCACGACCGCGAGGCCATGGTGAGCGCCAGCTCTGTCACTTCATGCTCATTCTTCTCATCGCCACTGGCGCCGCTTGCCAGAAGCGAATAAATGATGCTGCACGTCATCGCCTCCTTTGCGCGATCTGACAATTCTTCAGGCGTAGATGACGAGGCGTGTCCGTAGCCGACAACAAAGAGAAGCGCGAGCGGAAGATAGCGAAACATGGCTTGATGGCGTCGAGGTTCGAAAGAGGATTAGTGGTTTTGATGGAATGCCTTACCGCTTCGTGCAGATCGGCACCACGATCGTCTTGTCCTTCCAGTACAGGCACTCCTCCGGCGTATCCACCCCGCACACCTCCGCGACCACGTCGGCGAACCCCGCATCCGCCAGTGCCTGGCGGTGCCGCGGCGAGAAGTCGCGCACTTCGTCGGAGAGGTAGGTGAACACGCCGCCGGGCTTGAGCAGGCGATGTGCCTCGGCGAAGAAGAACCAGTGCGCGGCCACCTCCTCGCCCTGCGTCGGGTAGGTGTCGAAGAGGATGCCGTCGAAGCTAGCGGGTTCCAGCTGCGCCACCACGTCCTGCCAGAAGCCGAACATCGGCGTGACGCTGGGGTGTGTGGCCGCAAAGGACTGCAAGCGCTCGAACACGCCGGCATTGGCCTCGATGATCACGTGCTCGCGCAGCGGGTGGGCCTGCACGTGGCCGGCCGAGATGCCCATGCCGAAGCCCAGCTCCAACACGCGTCCACCGCCGCGCGTGGCCACGTCGGCCAGGGCCTTCATGTAGTTGTCTTCCCAGTCCTCCATCACCGGGTGGCCGGCGATGGTGAGCTTGCCGTCCTTGTACACGGCGGGCTCGTCGCGCCATTGCTCGCGCTTCTCGGGGAAGCCGATGTCGAGCATGGTCTGGTAGTGCGGGTTTTCGCCGACGGCGTCCTGGGGCTTGATCATGGCGTTCTCATCGGCGGTGGTTGGGTCAGCGGATCGGGTAGCGCGTGAGCGCGAAGGTGAAGTACAGGACGCAGGCGAACATCAGCACATAGGGCAGGCCGTCGACCTGGAAGGCCTGCATCGCGAGGCCGATGGCGATCATTCCAACAGTCCCGCCCACCGCCTCCATGATCGAGGCCATGCCGTTGGCGGCCACCTGCGCGTCGCCTTCGAAGCGCTCGGCCACCACGGCGAGGCAGATGGAATACAGGCCGCCCATCACGCCGCCCCACACGAACAGCAGGCCGCGCGCCAGCCACAGGTCGTAGATGGCCATGGGCAAGCCCACGGCGGCCACCAGCGAGAGCAGCACGAGGGCCATCATCACGTAGCGGCGGTCGAAGTGGTCCGACACCCAGGCCACCGGCATCTCCAGCGCGATGGCGCCGAGCATGAAGGCGGAGAGCAGCAATGCGGCCTGCTCGAAGGCGAGGCCGTTGTTCATGCCGTAGAGAGTGATGAAGCCCTGCAAGCCGAGGATGGTGGCGCCGGTGAGGGCCAGCGCGAACATCACCGCCGGCGCTTGTCGCAGCGTGTCGAGCAGGCGGCCTTGTCGCGGCCGCTTGAAGCGCGGCGCCAGCACGCGGCCGGCGAGTAGCGGCAGCGCGGCCAGCGTGCTGAGTATCGCGCTCAGCAGCAGGGCGATTCGCGTGGTCTCGGTCACCAGCGCATCGGGCTGCAGCGCGAGGTGGGTTTCGGCCAAGGCGTCCAAGGCGGTGAGCGTCGGCGCGAGCAAGGACGTGACGTGCTCCAACTGCCCCACCAGCACCGGGCCCAGCGCCAGGCCCACCGAGATGGCCGTGCCGTACAGCGCGATGGAGAGGCCGCGCGCGCGTTCGAAAGGAATGCTGTTGATCCAGGTCTGCAGCAGGGTGCCGAACAGCACGTTGCCGAGGCCGTGCAGCGCAACCAGCGCCAGCCAGTGCGGCACGTCGACCACGAAGCTCAGCAGCAGCAGGGCCGGCAGGCGGATGGCGGTGGAGACCAGCAGCCACGAGTACAGGCTGGCGAGGCCGAGCATGCGGCCGAGCGCGCCGCTCACCAGGAACACCGAGACGAACTCGATGGCCATCACCGCGCCGATCACGCCCTTGTCGACGCCGTAGCTCTCCAGCGCCGTCGGGAAGATCACCGCATTGATGCCCACCGAGACGGCCTGCACGAAGCTGGCCAGCACGATCAACAGGGCCGCGGCGCCGGCGCGCCCGCTGGCGCTCATGCCGGCGGCCTACCGCCCGCGTCGTCGTCGAGCCGCGCCTGCACGCCCTGCAGGTCCTCGAACAGCGCGTTGCGGCGGTGGTGCAGCACGAGGATGAAGCGGCGCAGGAACCACACCGTCGAGCCCATCAGGAAGGCGATGAAGAAGGCGGTGACCAGCGCGCGCCGCGTGGCGCGGCCGATGGGTTCGAGGCGGGCGAGGTAATCCGACACCTCGAGATCAAGGCCGAGCACGCCAATGGCCGTGCCGTTCGCATCGCGCAGCGGCACGTAGGCGCTGACGAAGGTGCCCCACTCGTCGGTGTAGGGCTCGGCGCTGGCGCGGGTTTCGCCGGTGCGCAGGGCCTCGACCATCTCGGCGGGCGGGTTGTCGTAGGCGGACAGCAAGGCCACGCGCGTGTCTTCCTCGTCCGCGAGCGGCGGCAGGGTGGCATCGAGCACGAAGCGCACGGTGTCGCCGTCGAGCACCGCGGTGTAGAGGAAGGCGATCTGCGGGTCGGCCTGCTTGGCGCGGATGAGCTGCTGCTCGGCGGCGATGAAGCCAGCGGTGCTTTCGAGATCGGGCGCGTTGAAGCCGCGATGCTTTTCGACATCCACCAGCGTCGACAGCACGTTGGCGGTGCGCAGCAGGCCCTGGCGGATCTCCTGCTTCTGCGCATCGAGCGCGCGCAGGTGGATGAAGCTGACGGTGATGAAGGTGGCGGCCATCACCGCCACGAAAACGACCACCGCCTCCAGCAGCGGGCGGATGCGATAGCGGCCGGGCGCGTGCTTGGCGAGCAGGGACGCGAGTTCGGCGCGATCGAGGGCGGGGGCGGCGCGGTTGGAAGGATCAGCCACGCTCAAGCGCCCGCTTCGTCGGGCAGGCTCACGCGCGGCGGCGCCTGCGCGGCCACCGGGCCGAGGTCGGCGAGGAACTCGTCGACGTGCGCGTTCATCTGCGCGGCCGTCACGGCCAGCCCGCGCGGCGCGCGGTCGTGCCGCAGCAGGAAGAGCGGCAGCGCACGGCCGTCGAGCACGCCCTTCAGCACGCCGAGGCCCAGCCAGCGCACGGCATCGGTCTCGCCGAGTTCCAGCATCAACAGGGCCAGCGGGTAGGACAGCGCAACTTCCGCGCCTTCGGCATGGCTGCCGAGGCGGAAGCCGAAATCGATGTCGGGGCCGAGCACGTCGACGTACACGCCGCCTTCGGGGCCGCCGGACATCTCGGGGATCTCAACCTTCATGTTGCGGCCGGAGACATCGGCGCTCCAGGCGATGCCGCGCAACTTGAGGCCGTAGTCGGCGTGCAGGGTGGCGCTGTAGCGCGCCACCGCGGCGGCGAAGCCTTTCAGCACGCGCTGCGCGTCCTGCCGCGTGCGCGGCGCGGCGACGAAGACGATCTCGTCGCCGATCACCTTCCAAACACCGAAGGGAACGAGATCGTCGGCCTCGGCGAAGGCCATGCCGATCTCGCCGGTGAACACCAGCGGGAATTCTCGGAACAGCCGGGCGAAGGGCGGGATCCAGCCGGAATCGGCCGCATGCGCCTGCTTGAAGGGCGTCGAGCCGACGACGTCGACCGACAGGAACAGCAGCGTGCCATCGACACTGGAAAGCAGCATGGGGAACCCCGCGCGGAACGGTGCAACAGGTAGGGTACACGGGCCCCGAATGCCCGGGGCCTACCGAGGAACCCCACATGCGCCTTGCCCGCCCCACCTCCCTGCTCATCGCTCTGCTTGGCCTCGCTCTCGCCGGCAGCGTGGCGGCCGAGGACCTCGATTTCGAACTGACCAACGCGACCTCTGGCGTGATCACGGAGTTCTACGCTTCGCCGGCCGACGTGGACGAGTGGGAGGAGGACATCCTCGGCGCCGATGTGCTCGGTGCGGGCGAGAGCGTCAGCATCACCATCGCTGACGGCCGCACGCAGTGCGAGTACGACATGAAGTTCGTCTTCGACGACGGCAGCGAAACCACGGTGGACGCCGAGGACCTCTGCGAGACCGGCAGCTTCACCATTACCGAGTAAGCCGCCGGGCCGAGGCGGGGCGCGGCAACGCTGCGTTCCCGCCCCGCGCTCGCCGTCGGTGCGGGACGGGGCACAGGCTGACTCCATGCCCACACCCCTGCCCACCCTCTTCCTCTCGCACGGTGCGCCGACCTTCGCGCTCGAACCCGGCGCCGCCGGCGCGGCCCTGCGCGGATTCGCGGAAGGCCTGCCCACGCCACGCGCGGTGCTCCTGCTCTCGCCGCACTGGATGACGCGCGGCCTGTCGCTCACCGGCGCAAGCGCACCGCGGACGATCCACGATTTCGGCGGCTTCCCCGCGCCGCTTTACGCCCTGCAGTACCCCGCGCCGGGCGATCCGGCGCTGGCCGCCCGTGCGCAGGCCCTGCTGGCCGCACAAGGCTTGGTCGCGACGATCGACCCGCAACACGGCTTCGACCACGGCGCCTGGGTGCCGATGATGCATCTCTACCCGCAGGCCGACGTGCCTATGGTGCAGCTCTCGATGCCGGCCGACCTCGATGCGCACACGGCCGCCGCACTCGGCGCAGCGCTTCGCCCACTGCGCGACGACGGCGTGCTGGTGATCGGCTCGGGCAGCCTGACGCAAAACCTGTACGAACTCGACACTGCGGCCGGCGAACGCCCCTCGCCCGAAGCGCAGGCCTTCGTTGAATCGGTGAGTGGCGATCTGGCCCGCGGCCTCGGGGCCGAAGCGTTCGCGGAACGGTTGATGGCCACGCCGGGCCTCGCCCGCGTTCATCCCACCGTCGAACACCTGTTGCCCCTGCCCTTCGCGCGCGGCGGCGGGCGAGACGGCCTCAGCGGAACGGCTGGAGGGCGGATATCGCTACGGCGTGCTGTCGATGCACGCCTTCGTGTTCGCTTAAGGAAGTGGCGCGCCCGGAGGGATTTGGCTTCGGAAGCCTCGGAAGTTCAACGATGGCAAGAGGTTGCAGTATGCCCAGATCGACGCAACACGCGGTCTGAAGCCTCGGGAGCGCAGGGCATTCCCCGACGCCAATGCCCTTTGGACTCGACTTGCACCCTACGGCGAGCGGCACTCAGGCCCATCAAGGTGAGTACTGGCGGTGTTCCGCAGCAATGGACCGCTGTTACAAAGTCGATTTCTTTATTGACATTGATATCGGATATGTAACAACCTCGTCACCATGAAATTCCATGCTCCCGCCCGACATCTGCTGGAGAAGCAGGGCTGCGCTCGCGCCCGCGATCTGCGCGCGGCCGGGCTGGAAGCGGCCCAGATTGCCCGGCTCGTCCAGCGCGGCGAGTTGATTCAGCTGGCGCGAGGGCTCTATGCCCTCCCGCATCGTTCGCCCTCTCAGGACGAAGCTCTGGTGGTGGTCGCGCAGCGCAAGCCGGAAGGCTTCTTCTGCCTGCTGACCGCGCTGCGATTCCATGGCCTCACCACACAGGCGCCTGGGGCGGTATGGCTGGGACTGGGGCCCGGGCAACACGCGCCCAAGCTCGACTGGCCATCCCTTCGTGTCGTGCGCTACTCCGGTGCGGGACTCACCGCAGGAATCGAAACACACGTTCGAGACGGCATTCCGCTTCGAGTGACCAGCGTCGCGAGGACGGTCGTCGATGGCTTTAAGTTCCGGAACAAGATCGGCCTCGATGTCGCGCTGGAGGCACTGGCGCAAGCGCGCCGCGAACGCCGCGCCGACAATGACACGATCTGGCAGCTGGCGACGGCGCTGCGGATGGCGAACGTCATGCGGCCGTATCTGGAGGCCGTGTCGTGAGTGCACCAACGTCCGCTCGCATCGACTCGATCCGGCAGCGTCTGCTCAACATCGCGAAACAGAACGACGAGGAGTTCCAACTCACGCTGGATCGCTACGCCGTCGAGCGTCTCCTGTACCGCCTGTCGATATCGCCCTATCGCGATGACTTCGTCCTGAAAGGCGCCCTGCTCTTCCGCCACTGGTTGGACCAATCGCATCGGCCCACGCGTGATGCCGACTTTCTCGGATTCGGGACGCCCGATCCAGGGCGAATCGCCACCGTGGTCCAAGCGCTCTGCGAGGCCGACGTCGATGACGGACTGATCTTCGACCTGTCGCGGATGAGCGTCGATGCCATCCGCGAAACCGCGCGCTATGACGGACTGCGCGTCCAACTCAAGGCACGGCTCGGCACCGCGACCTGCGTCATCCAGTGGGATATCGGATTCGGGGATGCCATCACGCCCGAGCCGGAGGAAGTGCGGTTCGACACGATGCTGGAGGATGTTCCCTCGCCGGTGCTTCGGATCTACCCGCGCGAAACCGCCTTCGCGGAAAAACTCGAGGCCATCGTGGTGCTGGGCATGGGCAACAGCCGGATGAAGGACTACTTCGACCTGCTGAGCCTGATCCGCGAAGCGCGCATGGCGCCGACGTCACTCGCTCAGGCCATCACGGCAACCTTCGCGCGACGGGCAACCCCGTTGCCGGCCGAACTGCCGATCGGACTGACCACCACCTTCGCTCTCGACAAGACGAAGCGCCTGCAGTGGCGAGCCTTCCTCGATCGGAGTCGACTCGAGGCCCCGGCACTGGAGGAGACCGTCGCAGAGATCGCAGCGGTCGTCCGCCGTGTTTTAGAAGAAGCGAGGCGCTGAAGGCGAGTCCGCCGTACAGGCGGCGAGGTCAGCGTCGCTGAGAGGCGATGTACGCCAGCAACCGCTTCAGCCGCGGCGCCGGGTTGGCGAACTTGACCTTCTGCTCGTCGAAGGCCTCGGGATCGAAACGGCCGCGCCGCCCCTTTTGGCTGCTCGCCCACGCATGGGACGAGGCGTGGTCCGGGTCCTCGGGGTCCGCCAGGGTTTCGAGCAGGCTGGCATAGCCATCGGAGCCACCGCAGTCATCGGGGGGCGCCGAACGCTCCCCGGCCGTGCAGCGCGGATACGCCTTGCCCGGAGCGGCCTGAAGGATCTCCTCGAGCACGATCAGGTGCGCCCAGCCGTCGCCGAAGTCGTATTCGTACTCGAGTCGCGGGTTGGCATGGGTCAGGACATCGGCGACGCGATGCTCCCAGCCGGGCAACGGCGGGTTCTCGTCGAAGTCATCCAAGGGCATGCCGAGGCGCGGATGGCCGTCACGTTGGCCCACAGGGCGGAACTCG
This sequence comes from Silanimonas sp., assembly GCF_027531545.1. Classification (GTDB taxonomy): domain Bacteria; phylum Pseudomonadota; class Gammaproteobacteria; order Xanthomonadales; family Xanthomonadaceae; genus Silanimonas. The sequence goes on from NZ_JAPZSC010000018.1 coordinate 36,940, forward strand.
TGCAGGTGGGTGTCGTTCCAGGCGAATGCGCTCTGGATGGCCACATGCAGGTCCCAGAACGTGCAGTCGCCGGGCATCTGCAGGCGACGCCAGATCAGCGGTGCGACGTGCTGGAGTTCGATGCGGATCTGCAGGACGGGCTTCGCCATCGCCGCGCCTTTACTCATTTCGCCGGCGGCGGCCATCAAGCGCTGTCCCAGATTCGTCCCAGATTTGTCCCAGAGGGAAATGGCGCGCCTGGAGGGATTCGAACCCCCGACCAACGGCTTCGGAAGCCGCTACTCTATCCGGCTGAGCTACAGGCGCGTTTCTAAAGGACTTTTTCCGCTCCGGCCCCACTTTTTGAGTAGAGGCCGGTGTGACACTCACCTCGCACCTGTTGACCCATGAGTAGAGGCTTCGGAAGCCACTACTCTATCCGGCTGAGCTACGGGCGCGTGGTGTGCAGCGACTGCCGGGCGACCCACGGCAGGCGCGCAGTATAGCCGAGGCCAGCCCCGGCCGGCCGCCGGGCCTCAGGGCGCAGGGTTTCGAGCCGCGAGCAGGCGCTTCAGGAAGCCGTCGAGCGCCGGATCGCCGTCGATCCAGCGCGCCACCACCACGAGGTCGTGCTCGCGGTCGATCACCACCGCGTTCATGCCGTTGCCAACGAAGTACACGGTGCTTTCTGGCATCGACGGCAGGGCCTTGCGGCCGGTGTTGAGGAACCAGTTGGCGTGGCCGTAAGCGGGGTTCGCGGTGCCGGGCGTGCGCGAGCGCGCCATCCACGCCGGGTCGACGATCTGCCGGTCGCCCCAGCGGCCTTCGCGCAGGTAGAGCAGGCCGAAGCGCGCGAGGTCCCAGCTGTCGATGAAGAGCCCGCCGCCCCAGTGGCCGCCGCCGGAGACCGACTGCACGCGCCGGCCGTCGAGCGCGAGCCACGAATTGCGGTAGCCCTCCCAGCGCCAGCGCGAGGACGCGCCGATGGGGTCCATGATCCGCTCGCGGAACACCACCGGCAGCGGTTCGCGATGCACGTGCAGCGCCGCCAGCGCCAGCACGTTGATGCGCACGTCGTTGTACTCGTACACCGCGCCGGGCGCGGCGCGCGGCGCATTCGGCCAGTCCTCGGGCGTGTAGCCGACCGGTCGATCGGCCCAATCCGGCTTGCCCCAGAGCGTGCCCTGCCAGTCGCTGGTCTGGCGCAGCAGATGCTCCCAGGTGATCGGCGCGTTCTTCGGGTCGGTGAACAGATCGACCCCTGGCGGCATCGAGGCAGCCACCGGCGCGTCGGGGTCGATACGGCCGTCCTGCCAGGCGAGACCGACCACGGCGGAGAGCGCGCTCTTGGTGATGCTGTGCGACATGTCGACGCGATCGGGCTCGCCGAACGTCGCGAGCACGCGGCCGCGGTGGATCACCACGCCGCTCACCGGACCGCGCGGTGCCATCGGCCCGAGGATGCCGCCGAACCAGGGCTCGCGCTGGCCGAAGCTGCGCACCCAGGCGGCGGTCTGGTCGCGTGGCGCAGGGTTTTCCTGCGTCTGCACCCAGGCGACGGCCTCGGCGAGTTTCGCCGCATCGAAGCCGCAGTCGCGTGGCGGGCATTCGGCCCAGGCGCCGCGCGGCGGCACGTAGGACGCATCGGCGGTCGTGTCACTGGCGTGGGCGATGGCGGGCCCACACAGGGCGAGCGCCATCACGAGGAGACGGAACGGACGCGGCATCAAGGGTCTCGGGGTCGGAACGCTGGAAGGTTCAGCGTGCCAGCAACACGTCCGGCGCGGCGCGCATCGCGAGAAAGCGTTCGGCGCGGCCGTCCCCATCGGCATCGAGCATCACGCTGTCGAACAGCGGCCCGCGGATCGTTGCCGGCCACAGGCTCGCCGGAGCGGGCGAGAAACGGCCCGACCCATCGTTGAGCAGGGCGCGCACCGGCGAGGGCTGCGGCGCGCCGAACACCACGTCGGCACTGAGCAGGTCGAGGTCGCCATCGCCATCGAGGTCGTGCAGGTCGCCATGGAAACCGCTCTGCGCATCGGGCGGCAGCTGCGTGGCGCTCTCATCGGTGAAGCCGCCGCGTCCGTCGTTCACCAGCAGGCGGTCCTGCGCGTCGGCCTGCGGGCGGCTGAAGCGCGTGTTGGCGGGGTAGACGTCGAGGTCGCCATCGCCGTCCACGTCACCCAGCCCGACCTTGCGCGTTTCGTCGGCCAGTGCGGGCCACTGCGCCGCCGATGCGAGGGCGAAGCGGCCACGACCGTCGTTGAGCAGCAAGCGTGCGCCGTTCTCCTTGCCGAACACGAGGTCGGCGTCGCCGTCGCCGTCGACATCACCGGCGATCACGTCCTGCGAGATGCCCTCGAACGCCGGCAGGGCCTCGCGGTCATGCGCGAAGCGCGCCGCGCCGTCGTTGCGCAGCAGGCGGTCGCCGTCGGCATTGGCGGCGACGAGGTCGAGGTCGCCATCGGCATCGACGTCCACGGCGATGATCCCGTTGCCAACGGCGCCGACCGCGGCATCGAAGGGCGCGACGGCGAATCGACCGGTGCCGTCGTTGAGCCAGAGTTCGCTGGCGCGGTCGTCCTCGCTGACGATGGCGAGATCGAGGTCACCGTCGCCGTCGAGGTCGGCGAGCGCGGCCTCCTCGTGGTCGTGCGTGGTCTGCGGCACGCGCGTGGGATCGACGCTGAAGCGGCCGCGGCCGTCGTTCAACAGCACCTGCACCGGGGCCCACTCCATCGCCACCACCAGGTCGGTGTCGCCGTCGCCATCGACATCACCGGCCTTGGCGTCCATCGACAGGCCCGCGAGCAGGCCGGGCGGCAAGGCACCCTCGCGCGGCAGCCAGGGCGTCGCGGCGGCGTGGGCCGCGACTCCGGCGGCGAGGACAGCCAAGAGAGCGCGACGAACGGGGTGGGACAGTCGCATGGGCAGGCTCCGGCAGGGCAACCCGCGAGTGTCGGCCCCGGACCGTGAGCACGGCGCACAGCCGCCGGGACGGACTGGCCGGGTCGGACTGTGATAGACGCCACGCTCCGCGCCACCGCCGCGTGGCGATTGGCGTGAAATGTCAAAGCGAGTGTTTCACTGGGCGCCTTTGCCCCACGCCCCCCCCCCGATGACGCTCGCTTCCCGCCCCTCCGCGGTGCTGTTCGCCACCTTCCTGCTCGCCGCCGTGGCGGCGCCCGCGCCCCTCCGGGCCGCGCCCGCCGTGGCGCATCCGCTCGCCGCGGAGGTCCGCGAGGGCCGCGACGCCCTCGATGCCGCGCTTGCCGCCAAGGACGCCACCGCCGCCCGTACCGCCGCCGCCGAACGCCTTGCCGCGCTGCGCGCACTGCTCGAGGTCGCGCCCTCGCAGGTGCCGGCACTGCTGTGGGACGAGGCCCAAGCCGCCCGAGCCCACGAGGTCGTGGGCGACGCGGTCGAAACCCGCATGGCGGGCATCGAAGGCGAACTCTCCGTTTACCACTTCGATGATTTCGAGCGCGGCCGCAGCTGGGACGAGCACGTGCTCACGGTGGACGGCAAGCGCTACGACCTCTTCGGCATGGCGCCGCTGCGCGACCTGCCGAACAACCGCCGCGTGCGCATCGCCAACGCCGTGCGCATCGACGACGCCCTCCTCGCGCTCGACACCGTCGAGGTGCTGCCGCGCATCGAGGCCAAGGCACCGAACCGCTACGCCAGCGCACGCATCGCCCTGCTGCTGGTGAACTTCAGCGACGACACGCGCACGCCGTGGACGCAGGCGCAGATGGAAACGGCGATGCAGACCAACACGCGCTGGTACGACGAGGTCAGCCACGGCAAGCAGACCACGACCTTCCAGGTGTTCGGCTGGTACACGATGCCGAGCCCCAAGGCCGGCTGCGACTACATCCGCATCGAGAACGAAGCCGTGGTCGCCGCGCGCGAGGCGGGCGTCGACCTGTCGGGCTACAACATCGTCGCCTTCGCTTTCCCGTCCAACGCCGACTGCGCCTGGGCTGGCCTCGGCGGCGGCGGCAACTTCTGGCTCAACGGCAACAACAGCCTGCGCGTGATCTCGCACGAGGTCGGCCACGTGCTCGGCATCGGCCACGCCAACTCGCTGCGCTGCACCGATGGCCAGTACACCGACACCGCCAGCTGCACGCGCAACGAATACGGCAGCCCCTTCGACGTGATGGGCGCGGCCAGCTCGGGCCACTTCCATCCAGGCGCGAAGACCTACCTCGACTACATCGAGGAACGCACCGGCACGCAGGGCCTGCAGACGGTGACGCGCAGCGGCGAGTACGACGTGTTCCCCTACGCCACCGCCACCACGCAGGTGAAGGCGCTGGGCATCCCGCGCCTCGGCAGCGGCCGCATGTACGTGGAGTACCGCACGGCCTTCGGCTTCGACGCCTCGCTCGGCTCGCGCATCGGCCCCCGCGTGCAGCTGACCACCGGCACCAACACCCTGATCGACCTCACGCCGGCCACGACCACCTGGGACGACGCCTCGCTGGCCGTCGGCGCGACCTACGACGAAGCCGGCACCGGCATCCGCGTGCAGCTGCTCTCCGCCGACGCGACCAAGGCGCGCGTGCGCATCGACCTCGATCCCTGCGGCCGCACGCTGCCGCTGGTGCAGGTGACCGACCTCACGCCGAACGCGATGGCCGGGCAGACGAAGCGACTGCGCGTGGACGTGAGCAATGCCGATGATCCCACGCAGTGCGGCGCGGCGACGCGCTTCCGCCTGCTGGCCGAACCGGTGGGCACCGGCGCCACCCTGCCGGCCACGTCGTGGTCGCCCGCCGCCGAGGTGTGGGCCCCGCCGGGCGGCAGCGGCAGCACCGAACTCGCGTTCGCACTGCCGGCCGATTTCACCGGCAGCCTGCAGTTCTACCTCGACGTTGCGAACGCGGCGCGTCCGATGCTGAAGTCGCGGCCCTTGCAGACCTTCACGGTGCCAACGCTCGGCCTCGAGCGTGTGTCGGGCGACAACCAGAGCGGCAATGGGAACGTGGCCTTCGCGGAGCCGCTGCGCGTGCGCGCCCGCAATGCCGCCGGCACCGTGTTGGCCAACCAGACGATCACCTTCACCGCGGCCTCGGGCACGGTGTCGGCCACGCTCGGCAGCAGCGGTCGCTGCACCACCGATACGAACGGCGAATGCGGCATCACGGCGACGGCGCGCACCACGCCCGGCAACTACGTCGTCCGTGCTGCGGCCACTGGAGCAACGGGTGAGATCACGTTCCGTCTGACCAACAACGGCACGCTGACGGCGGACACCACGCCCGACGCCTTCCAGCTGCCGGCCCGCAGCGGCGTCGGCTTCGGCGTGCCGGTGGTGTCGAGCAACGCGCGCATCAGTGGCATCAACACCGCCACGGCGGTGAGCGTGGAGAACGGCGAGTACTCGCTGGGCTGCGACGGCAGCTTCACCGCCGCCGCGGGCACGCTGGTGAACGGCACGGCGATCTGCGTGCGCCACACCAGTGCGCGCACGGGCACGACCGCCACCACGACCACCCTGCGCGTCGGCACACTGGCCGTGCCCTTCACCTCGACGACGGCCTCGGGCGGCGCCACGACTGGCTCGGTCGACACGATTCCCGACGCCTTCGCTTTCAGCGCGCAGACGGGCGTTCCGGTGTCGAGCACGGTGACCTCGGCGCCGGTGGCGATCAGCGGTCTCACCGGCGCGGCGCCGCTGAGCATCGTCGAGGGCACGCATTCCGTGGGTTGTACCGGCACGTACACCAACGCGGTGGCGAGCATCACCAACGGACAGACCGTGTGCCTGCGCCACACCAGCGCGGCGCGCGCGAGCGTGACCACCGCGACGACGCTGACCATCGGCGGCGTCAGTGCCGAGTTCAAGTCGACCACCGCGGCCAGCACGCGCCCGCAGACCGCCAACCAGTTCGACCTCTCCGGCGCGTGGTTCGAACCGGCCACCGCCGGCCAAGGCCTGATGGTCGAGATGTACACCAGCACCGCACGCGGCGGCGCGGCGCCGTATCTCTTCGCCGGCTGGTTCACCTACACGGATCGCATCGGCGGCGTGGCCGAGCACGACTGGTTCGCCCTCGAGGGCACGGGCACGGCCAATGGCCGCGTGTTCCCGCTCACCATCGGCCGGCCGAACGCCAACGTGTTCGACAAGGGCGCGGCCGCCGGTGCACCGGTGGTGCTCGGCACCGCGACGCTGACCTTCAGCTCCTGCACGCAGGCGGTGCTCGACTACCAGTTCAACGCGGCGGGCGGCTCGCGCAGCGGGCAGGTCGTGCTGCAGCGCCTGCTGTCGAACGTGGCCTGCGACGAGGCGACGCCGGTGGCGAACGCGCCGCGCGGCTTCCTCAATTCGGGCGCGTGGTACGAGCCGGCGACGGCCGGCCAGGGCCTGCTGTTCGAACTGAACCCGACGGATCGCCAGCTGTTCGGCGCCTGGTACACGTTCGCGGCCAGCGCCCCGGCCGATTACCGCTGGTACACGCTGCAGCTGGGCAACGTCGACCCGGCGGCGACGCGTCTCGCGGCCGTGCCGGTGTTCGAGACCACGGGCGGGCGCTTCGACCGCAACGAGACCACGAGCATCCGCCAGGTCGGCGAAGCCACGATCGAGTTCACCGGCTGCACGACGGGCACCTTGAGCTACCGCTTCACCGTCGGCGAACTCGCCGGCCGCACCGGCGACATCCCGCTCAGCCGCGTCGGGCCCGCGCCCAGCGAGTGCCGCTGACGGCCCTGCGAATGGAAGCGCGCGTCCTGCAACGGGCGCGCGCCCTTCAGTGCGGGTCGGCCACCAGCACGCGCCAGCCCCAGGCCGGCAAGGTCATCGGCTCGCCCTCGCGCACCGTCACGCGTTCGCCGCCTTCCCAATCGGTGTAGTCGCCGGCCTGCGGGCCGTCGTGGAAGCGCACCGTCTGCGCTTCGGCGCTGAAGTTGAAGACGGCAAACACCTTGTCGCGGCCGTTCTGGCGCACGAACGAAAGCACCTTCCCCTGTCGGTCGCTCGGCACGTGCACCATCCGCGCGCCCCAGCGCCCGGCATGCAGTGCGGTGTTCGCCGTGCGCAGGTCGATCAGGCGTCGATAGAAATCCGCCATCGGATGCTCACGCCAGACGATCGGATCGCGCTCGAAGAACTCGAGGCGCTTGTCGTAGGCCGCTTCCTGCCCGTTGTAGATGAGCGGGATGCCCTCGCCGACGAAGCTCAGCACCATCGCCGCCGGCAACGCCGCGCCGAAGGCCTCGAACTCGGTGCCTTCCCAGCTGTTCTTGTCGTGGTTGCTGGTGAACGTCATGCGCAGCGCGTGCGCCGGCCAGAAGTTTTCGTTCCACGAGTAGTAGACGTGCAGGGCGTTGGTGTCGGCCTTGCCCTGCGCGATGCGGTGCACGGCGTCGTACCAGCTCCAGGCATAGCTGGCGTCGAAGGCATGGGCGTGCAGGTCGCGCGATTCCCATTCGGCAAGGAGAAAGAGCCCGCCCTGCTCGGCGGAACGCACGGCGTCGAGCTCGCGCCGCACCTGCTCCCAGAAATCCAGCGGCACGAAACCGGCGACGTCCATCCGGAAGCCGTCGATGCCGACGTCGACCACCCAGTGCCGCAGCGCGGCCTGCATGTAGGCGCGCAGGCCGGGCTGCGAATAGTCGAGCTCGATGATGTCGCTCCAGTCCCACCATGGCGTCGGTCGGAAATCCCCCTTCCAATCGCGCTTGTACCAATCGGGGTGCTCGGTGCGGAGCGGGTTGTCCCACGCGCTGTGGTTGGGCACCCAGTCGAGGATCACCTTCATGCCCTGCGCGTGCGCCGCCGCGACGAAGGCGCGCAGGTCGGCCTCGGTGCCGAACTCCGGGTTCACGCCGAAGTAGTCACGCACCGAATACGGACTGCCCAGTGTTCCCTTGCGATGCTCGACGCCGATGGGATGGATCGGCATCAGCCAGAGGATGTCGACGCCCAGCGCCTTCAGACGCGGCAGCTGCGCCTGCGCCGCCGCGAAGCTGCCCTCCGGCGTGAACTGGCGGGTGTTGATCTGGTAGATCACCGCGTCCTTCGCCCACTCGGGCGTGGACGGCCCCGGGGCAGGCGCCGGCGCATGGCGCGCGCCATCGATCGCCGCCGCGCTGGCGGCGCGGTGCGCCTCAGTGGGCGCGAAGGGCAGCGGCTCGGCGGCCATGGCGGGCATCGAGGCGAATGTGGCGATCAGCAGGGCAGCGGCCGTCGGCCACGTGGCGCGACCGGCAGTTGGGCGGGGCATCGGCAAGCTCCATCGGCATGGAAGGCATGGGTGCGCGTGCGGGGTGCGCCGGTCTCAGCGCTGCGCGATGTGCGCGGCGTGGTCCGGGAATCGCTCCGAATACCAGCGGGTGAAGACGGCGGCGGGCATCGCATCACCCCACCAGCGGCCTTGGCCGGCGTCGCAGCCCAAGGCCTTCAGGCGCTCGGCCTCGCCAGCACTTTCGATGCCTTCGGCAACGGTGCGGATGCCGAGGCTGGCGGCGAGCTGCGAGATGGCGCGAACGATGGCTTCGCCCTGCGGACCGTCGGCGAGGCCGCGCACGAAGCGCTGGTCGATCTTCAGCGCCTGCACGTCGAAGCGCTGCAGGTAACCGAGGTTGGAATAGCCGGTGCCGAAGTCGTCGATCGACAGGCCGACGCCGATGGCGCGCAGGCGGGTGATTCGGTTGCGCAGCGGTTCGGCATCACCGACGAGGCTGGATTCGGTGAGTTCAAGGAGCAGTTGCTTGGCCGGCAGCGCGTTGGCCGCGAGCACGCGCTGCACCACGACGTCGAGCTCGCCCTGCGCGAGCTGCACCGGCGAGACGTTCACCGAGACCACCAGCGGGGGCAGGCCGCGCGCTTCCCAGCGACGGGCCTGAGCGGCGGCCTCCTCGAGCGCCCAGGCGCCGAGCGGATGGATCAGGCCGCTGCGCTCGGCCAAAGGAATGAAGGCCCCCGGCGAGACCAACCCGCGCTCCGGGTGGCGCCAGCGCATCAGCGCCTCGACCGCGCCGACGCGGCCGCTGGCGAGGTGCACGATCGGTTGGTAGTGCAGCTCGAGTTCGCCGCGATCGATACCGGCGCGCAACTCGGATACCAGGCGCAGGTGCTCGCCGACGTCGAGGTCCACTTCCGCGTCGGCGAATCGGAAGGCGTTGCGACCGTCGGCCTTGGCGCGGGCCATCGCGGCCTCGGCACGGTTGAGAAGGGTTTCGAAGGTGTCGCCGTCGGAGGGAAACCGCGCGATGCCGATCGAGCTGCCGCAGGCGATGCACAGGCCATCGCGCTCGAAGGGTTCAGCGAGGCCGTCGAGCAGCCGCTGCGCGAACACGGCCAAAGCCTCGGCATCGGCCAGCTCGGTGCTCACCACCACGAACTCGTCGGCGCCGAGGCGGCCGAGGGTGTCGGTCTCGGCGGCCAGCACGCGCAGGCGCTCAGCCATGCGCTGCAGCACCGCATCGCCGACGCCGTGGCCCAGCGAATCGTTGACGCGACGGAAATCGTCGAGGTCGATCACCAGCATCGCCAGCGGCGTGCCGTCGCGGCGGGAGCGCGCCAGCGCTTGGGCGAAACGGTCCTGCACGAGCAACCGGTTCGGCAGGCCGGTGAGGGCGTCGTGCTGCACCAGGAAGGCGAGGCGCACGGCGCTGTCCTTGGCCCGGCTGCTCTCCGATTCCGCGCGCGCCACCGCGGCCTGCAGGTCGCGGGCCATGGTGCGGCCGATAACGGCAACAACCACGAGGATCAGCGCGCCGTTGACGAAGCTCCATGGCCCGACCGGCGGCACGTTGGGCTGGTACCAGCCGCTGCTCTCGCCCCAGACCAGCAGGCCGAGGGACAGCACCATCGTGCCGCCCAGCGCCGCCAGCCGCCGCGGGCTGAGCGCCATCGCCGCCAGCACGAGGATGCAGGGATAGGCCAGCACCACGAGGTCGCGGATGCCGCCATGCATCCAGATCACCGCGGTGGCGACGAAGGTCATCACCCACAGCACCATCATCAGCGACTGCTCGACGCGGCCCCGCTGCTGCATCCACAGCGCCACGCCCAGCAGCGCGACGCCGGCCAGCAGCGGCGCCTGCACACGCGCCTCGAGCAGCGTCAGATTGATGATGGCGAACACGCCCAGCGCTGCCATCAGCAACAGGATCAACTGGCGGACGCGCCGCGACTGCAGCGCGAGCAGCGAATCGCGCACGGCGCCGGCGTGGGTGGAACGGGGGATCACGTCGCCGGCTTGTAGAGAGCCGCGTGGACGCAGGAGAGGACATGCACAACTGCCCCGCCAAACGGGAAGATCCCGAATGTGATCAAGCCAGTCACCGCCCAAGCAACGCCGGCGAAAACGAACCAGAACAGGGCCCAGAGAATGCGCCCCTGCACCAGTTGCCCGAGGCCAGCAATGAAGAAGCTGCAGACGGCGGCGATGACGTTGCCGGTGCTGCCGCGGCCAGCGGTGTTGTCGCTCATTGGGGGGCTCCTCGGGGGTGGTCCAGCGCGCAGGGTGCGGCCCTTCGAAGCGTCGCGCAAGCGCGTCCGGTCACGCCGCCCGACGATGCGGCGCACGATCGGCGCGGGTCTTCGATCAAGCCGGCGCTTGGCAGGGGAAGCGAACGTCAACCCGGCAACCACCCCCTGCCGAGGTCTCGATGCGGATCTCGCCACCCAGCGTGCGCTCCACCAGGGTGCGGACGATGCTCAAGCCGAGGCCCGTGCCGCCGCGCATCCGTGCCGTCGTGTAGAAGGGCTCGAAGGCCTTCTGCAGCACGTCGGGCGGCATGCCGGCGCCGGCGTCGATCACTCGAAGCCAAGCCATCCCGCCGTCCTGACCGGCTTCCAAATCGATCCGGGCGTTGGGCGGCGGCGTCTCGCCGTAGCCATGGAGGCAGGCATTCACCACGAGGTTGGTGACAACCTGCGCGAGGCTGCCGGCATAGCTGTCGCACTCCACCGCCGGCACCTCGGCCAGGTGGGCCTGCACGCCGCGCCGGCGCAGCATGGGCGTCAGCGTGGTGAGGACATCGGCCAGCGTCTTGCCGAGCTCGAAACGGCTGCGCACGTCGTGGGTCTGGTCGGCGGCGGTGCGCTTGAAGCTTTCCACCAGCCCGGCGGCGCGCACCGCGTTGCGCTGGGCCATGTCGAGGCCGTCGCCGATCTCGGCCAGGCCGGCTTCGAACTTCGAACGCGTCAGCGTGCCCCCGGCCTGCGCCTCGCGCAGCTGCGCCAGCAGCCCGGCGCAGTGGCTGACCGCCGTGACGATGACGCCCACCGGGGTATTGATCTCGTGCGCGACCCCGGCCACGAGCTGGCCGAGGGCGGCCATCTTCTCGCGCTCGACGAGGTGGCTGCGGGCCTTCTCGAGGTAGTCGAGCGCGGCGCGCAGCTCGGCGGTGCGCTCGGCGACGCGTTCCTCCAGCGAGGTGTTCAGTGCTTCCAGCCGCTGCTGGTAGTCGCGACGCTCGGCCGCCGTCAGCACGCGACCGAAGAGGTCGGAAAGGCTGCCGAGGAACCCCACCTCGTCGTCCGTCCACGCACGTGGAGCACCCCGGTGCTCGGCGCACAGGATGCCGACCATGCGGCCGTGCTGGCGCACCGGGCAGTCGAGCATCGAATGGATGCCCAGCACGTCGAGGTAGCCATGGGCGAACTCGGCGGTATCGGGATGGGTCGCCGCGTGGTCGGCGACGATGGCGCGCTCGCGGCCCAGCGCCTCGAAGTAGCGCGGGTACTGCGTGGCCGTGAGTTCGAGGTCCAGGTCGTCGCGATGGCCGCCGTCAGCGAGGTCGCAGAGGTGCAGGCAGCGCATGGACTGGCCGTCGCCGGCGCGCATCCACACGCCGCAGCGGTCGATGCCAAGACCCTCGAGGGCGGCGGCGGTGATGGCGCGCGCGCTCTGGGCCACGTCGCCATCGTCGATGTACGTGGCCTCGCTGAGCGCCAGCAGCAGGCCGTCCCGCGCGTTCCTCATTTGGCCAGGGCGCGGGCCTTCGCCCGGACGGACATCAGTGCCTCGAAGTTCGCCAGCGCCCGTTCGACCAGCGCGGGGTCGAGGGCCTGCCCGGCGGCGGCGACCAAGGCGGCGCGCAGGGCGTCGGGCGTCAGGGCTTCGCGTTCCGGCTGGGGCAGCAAGTGGGCGTCGAAGAAGTTGGCGATGGCGAGAACGCGGCTTTCCAGACCGATGGCCTCGCCCTGCAAGCCCTTCGGGAAGCCCTGCCCGTCCCAGCGCTCGTGGTGCTCGCGGGCCAGCTGCGCGGCCAGGCGGCCTTCGACGGTGGCGAGGCGGTCCAGTAGGCCCGATCCGACCTGCGGGTGCTCAAGCACCGCCTGGCGACCCTCGCCGTCCAGGGATTCGTACTGCAGCAGGGCGTTGCGGACGCCTTGCGGCAGGCGCATCAAGCCGACGTCACGGAGCACCGCGGCGTGCCGGACGGCTTCGACCCGCGTGGCCGGCAGGCCCGCCAAGCGGCCGAGCTCGGCGGCCACTTCCGCCGAGGCCATGGCGTGCGGGAAGTACTCCGCCAGCGATTCATCGACCACGCGCGACAGCAACTCGACCATGCCGTGGAAGGCGCCTTCGACGTCGACGATGTCGCGGAAGCTGCGGATGGCGCTGTGCGCGACCGTGCGCAGCTTCTGCGCGGAAAGCTCGGTCTTCTCGCGGTAGTCGTTGATGTCGTAGTCGCGGATGACGCGGTCTTCGGGCAGGTGGCCCGGCTGGCCGGTGCGCACGACCAGGCGGGTGCGATGGTTGCCCTGCTGCTCGCGCACCGCGCTGATGACGCGCAGGCCGGCGCTGGGCTCTTCCATCACCATGTCGATGAGGCCGAGCGCGATGTCGGGATGGGTGGCGAAGAGCGCGATGCCCTCCTCGGCGCTCGAGGCTTCGAGCAGGTCGAGCGGGCGGCCGTCGACCTTCAGCTGGCCGAGGGCGAGTCGGGTGATGGCGCGGACCGATTCGTCGTCATCGACGACGGCGACTTTCCAAGGCGTGACGGGGGCGGCGTCCCGGGCATCGTCCGGACCTTCCGCCGCGAACTGCAGCTCGTCGTGCATGGACATGGCGCACTCCCGACCGAGGAAGCCCGAGGATGCCATGGCCTCGGGACAATGGAATGAGGAGCCTGCGAATTCCCGTCACGGCGCCTCAGGCGGCCCGGCCGTCCCGCTTCAGGTGCACCAGCAGCAGGGAGATGGCCGCCGGCGTGATGCCGGGGATGCGCTGGGCCTGGCCGATGGTCTCCGGCCTCACGGCGCTGAGCTTGGCCACCACCTCGGCGGACAGGCCGCTGATGCCCCGGTACTCGAAGCCCGTCGGGATGGCGGTGGTCTCGTGGCGGCGCTGGCGCTCGATGTCCTCGCGCTGGCGGTCGAGGTAACCCGCGTACTTGGCGGTGATCTGCACCTGCTCGGCCACCTTGGCGTCGGCCACGCCCGGGCCGAGGCCCTCGACGGCCACGAGGGCGGCGTAGTCGAGCTCGGGGCGCTTGAGCAGGTCGAGGGCGTGGGTCTCGCGGGAGATCGGCTGGCCGGTGGCGGCTTCGAAGGCACGGCCGAGCGCGTTGTTCGGCGCCGCCCACAGCCCCCGGAGACGGGCGGTCTCGGCTTCGATGGCCTCGCGCTTGGCCTCGAAGGCGGCCCAGCGCGCGTCGTCGACGAGGCCGAAGTCGCGGCCGGTGGGCGTGAGGCGCAGGTCGGCGTTGTCTTCGCGCAGCTGCAGCCGGTACTCAGCGCGCGAGGTGAACATGCGGTACGGCTCGGTGGTGCCGTGGGTGATCAGGTCGTCGACCAGCACGCCGAGGTAGGCCTCGTCGCGGCGCGGCGTCCACGCGTCCTTCTGCTGGACGAAGCGCGCGGCGTTGAGGCCGGCGAGCAGGCCCTGTGCCGCGGCCTCTTCATAGCCGGTGGTGCCGTTGATCTGCCCGGCGAAGAACAGGCCTCGGATCGCCTTGGTCTCCAGCGAGGCCTTCAAGCCGCGCGGATCGAAGAAGTCGTACTCGATGGCGTAACCCGGCCGGGTGATGTGCGCGTTCTCGAAGCCCTTGATCGAGCGGACGAGTGCGAGCTGCACGTCGAAGGGCAGCGAGGTGCTGATGCCGTTCGGGTAGATCTCGAAGGTGTCGAGGCCTTCCGGCTCGATGAAGATCTGGTGCGAGGCCTTGTCGGCGAAACGCGTGACCTTGTCCTCGATGCTGGGGCAGTAGCGCGGCCCCACGCCTTCGATGACACCGGTGTACATCGGCGAGCGGTCGAGACCGCCGCGAATGGCCTCGTGCGTGGCCTCGTTGGTGTGGGTGATCCAGCAGCTCACCTGCCGCGGATGCACGGACGCATCGTTGTCGAAGCTGAAGGTCGGGATCGGCGAATCACCCGGCTGTTCTTCGAGCCCGTTGAAGTCGATGCTGCGCGCGTCGATGCGCGGCGGCGTGCCGGTCTTCAATCGCGCCACGCCCAGTGCTGCCTCGCGAAGACGCTGCGCCAAGACCGTGGACGGCGGATCGCCCGCGCGACCACCGGCGTAGTTCGCCAAGCCGATGTGGATCTGCCCGGCAAGGAAGGTGCCCGCGGTCAGCACCACGGCGGGCGCATGGAACTCGAGGCCCATCTGCGTGCGCACGCCGGTCACGGCCTCGCCGGCGAACAGCAGGTCGTCGACCGCCTGTTGGAACACCGAAAGATTGGACTGCGTTTCCACCATGCGGCGGATGGCCGCCTTGTAGAGCACGCGGTCGGCCTGCGCGCGGGTGGCGCGCACGGCGGGGCCTTTCGAAGCGTTCAAGGTGCGCCACTGGATGCCGGCGCGGTCGGCCGCGCGCGCCATGGCGCCGCCGAGCGCGTCGATTTCCTTGACCAGATGCCCCTTGCCGATGCCGCCGATGGCCGGGTTGCAGCTCATCTGGCCGATCGTCTCGATGTTGTGCGTGAGCAGCAGGGTGCGCGCACCGGCACGGGCGGCCGCCAGCGCGGCTTCGGTGCCGGCGTGGCCGCCGCCGACGACGATCACATCGAAGGCGTGGAAGGGCGTGCTCATGGCGCGCATTCTGCCGCGCTCCGGCTGAATCGGCGTGAGCGCTCAGCCCGCGGCCGCCAGCCGGCGCGCCGCCTCCAGGCCGGACAGGTAGGCGCCGTGGACGGTGGCCGGATGGGTCGGGTGGCAATGCTCGCCGGCGAACACCACCCGCTCGTCGAGGGGCTCGCCCAGCACGCGGCGTTGCGTCGGGGTGCTGCCCACCGGCACGCAGGAGTAGCTGCCGCGCGCCCAGGGATCGGCCTTCCAGCGGCTCACCTGCGCCGCGACCGGCGATGGGACGCCGCGGCCGAAGACGCCACGCAGGCGGCGCATCGCGAGGTCCACGGTGGCCGCGTCATCCAACCCCTCGATCCGTTCCGCCGCCCCCGCCGCGTTGAAGCCGAAGAGCGCCGGCCGGCCCGTCGCCCGATGCAGGCTGACCCATTCGGCGAATTCCCCCGGGGCCGCATCGACCACCTGCAACCAGTCACGCTCGACCGGCCAGAAGGGGCGATCGAAGCGCAGGGCCACCTTGTTGAGCAGGCCCATGGCGAGCCCTTCGTGCAGGGCCTCGTGGCGCGACGGCGGCAGGGGCGGATCGAAGACCACGTCCCCCGACTGCAGCACGCCCAGCGGCAGGGCCACCACCAGCTGGCGCGCGGTGTGCACCCCGCTCGGGGTGTGGATCTCGATGGGATCCCGGCGCCACGCGATGCGCGTGACCGGCGTGCCCAGGCGGACGTCGAGGCCGGCGGCGAGATGCCTTGGCAAGGCCCCGTAGCCGGCGGGGAACAGCCGGTCCTCGCCGGGATAGGCCTCGGCGCCGTCGAACCAATGGGTCGACAGCCGCGCCAATGCCCCGGCGTACTCCTGCTCGACGGTGCTGTTCGCCCACTGCGCGAGCAGGGCGCGGTCGTCCCCGGTGCGGGCGACGCGCTCCGAGACCGCGCGGAGGACATCGGCCAGCGGACGGTCGGGCGCCGCGTCCTGGGCCTGGACGATGGCGTCCTCGAACGCTTCGCCCAACGCGGCCTGGCGGCCCAGCTCGCGATCGGACAACGGCCGGCCGTCGGCCCACCAGGCGGCCGCGTTGTCGACGTCGGTGGCGTTGGTCCGGGCACGGGCTTCAGCGGCCAGCGCGGTGAGCGGGTTGCCCCGATGGCCGTGGATCCACGAGGCCCCGAGGTCGATGGGCAGGTCGGGCCATGCCTCGCTGGTGAACACGCGGCCGCCGATCCGCGCACGCGCCTCCAGCACCCGCACGCGCCGCCCGGCGCGGGCCAGCTGCCGGGCGGCCGCCAAGCCCGCCATGCCGGCACCGAGCACCAGCACTTCGGGGTCCGCCGCAGCTGGGCGCGCGATCCGAGGCAACGCGGCGGCCAAGGCCAAGTGGATCAGGGCGGTACGACGATCCACGAGTCGCCCCCGGAACGGCTTAGGGGGCCAGCCCGGGGCCGCTGCGGCTGGCGGCGGCACGGGGCCGCGCGGCGGGCCGCAGGGTCGTGGCCAACAGCGTCAGGGGCAAGCCGACGACCGCCGCCGTGGCCAGCAGGTCGTAGGTCGTGTGGTAGCCCTGCGCCGCCATCAGCGCGTGGTAGGCCAGCGTCACCGCCAAGGCCCAAGGCCAGCGGGCCGGATGCCACATCAGCAGGGTCGCCCACGCCGCCAGATGGACTGCGCCGTGCGTGCTGAAGTCGAGGCCAAACAGCGGGAACACGCCGAGCGCGCGATCAAGGTAGGCCAGCCCGTAGGCCACCGACAGGCAGAGCACCAGCGTGATCGGCAGTCCGAAGGTCTCGCGGCGACGCCCCGCCCGCCACGCCGCGACCACCAGGCCGAAGAGCAGGACGCCGAGCGCCGGGTTGACGGCATCGGCGAACGGATCGATCGCGGGCCAGCGCACCGGCGGCGCGGCGACGGCGAGGGTCGTGGAGAGGGTGTCGAGGCTCATGCGGGTCGGTGGCTCAGGTGCCGCGCGGCTTGGCGCGGTGCGTGGCGGTGGCGGTCCACGGGTCGTCCGGCCACGGGTGCCGCGGGTAGCGGCCCTTCATGTCCTTCTTCACGTCCGGGTAGGCGTTGTTCCAGAAGCTCTTGAGGTCCTGCGTGATCGCCAGCGGCGCGCCGCCCGGCGAGAGCAGGTGCAGGGTGAGCGGCACGCGGCCGTCAGCAATCCGCGGGGTATCGGCGAGGCCGAACAGCTCCTGCAGCTTGCAGGCCAGCACGGGCCGCTCGCCGTGCGCGTAGGTGATCGGCCGCTCCATGCCCGAAGGCACGGTGATGCGGCGCGGGGCCAGCGCGTCCAGCTTCGATTTCAGCGACCAGTCGAGGCGCGACTTCAGCGCGTCGCCAAGGTCCTCTTCCGACAAGGCATCGAGCCGCGTCTTTCCGCTGAAGGCAGGCTTCAGCCAGTCGTCGAGCGTCGCGAGCAGGGCGTCGTCGCTGGCGTCCGGCCAGCCGAGTTCCGGCATCCAGTCGCGCAGGCAGCGCAGGCGTTCCAGCCATTGCTTGAGACCTTCCGTCCACGGCAGGGCCTCGAGGCCGAGTTCACGCACGGCATCGGTGAGCGCCTGCGCGGCGCGCGCCGGGTCGGGGCGGCCGGCCGGCTTGCTCTCCAGCACGATGCGGTCGAAGCGCCGCTCGCGGCGGGCGACGAGGGCGCGGGCGTTGGCGTCCCAGCGCACGGTGTCTTCCTCGACGAAGCGTTCCGGGAATTCGCGCTGCAGTCGCGTTTCGTCGACCGGCGCGCCACGCAGGATCAACCCATCGCGCGCCTCGAAGCGCAGCTCGCTGACGACGATCCACGGCTCACCGTAGAGCGCCGAATCGTCGAACACGCGCGCGCTGCGGCCATTGCTCAAGGCATAGCGGCGCGGGTCGGTGGGGTGCTGTACGCCGATGCGGTCAGGAAAGGCATGCAGCAGCAGGTCGCCGAGGAGATGGTTCGGCGCGTCCTTCGGCGGCGCGGCCTCGCAGCGCAGGCGGCGACGCCACTGCTTGGCCTGCTGGTCGATGGCGGCGAGCCCCGAGCGCGAGGCCTCCGGCGGCGCGCGCCCGGCGCGGAAGGCGGCCAGCGCCTGCCAGCGCGCGGCGACGTCGTCACGGCGTGGGCCCTTCAGCGGGTCGCGCGCTTCGATCAGTGCCGCGAGGTCGCAGGCCAACGCGGTCTCGGCGGCATCGCTCGGCGCCAGCAGCATCGCGGCGAGGCGCGGGTGCGTGCCGAGCGCCAGAACGCGCTTGCCGAACGCGGTGATGCGACCACTCGCATCGAGCGCACCGAGGCTCTTCAGCAGATCGACGCCGGCCGCCAACGCGCCGCGCGGCGGCGCATCGACGAAGCGCAGGTCGGCCTCGCCCCAGGCCGCGAGCTCCAGCGCGAGGCCGGAGAGTTCGACCTGCGCGATCTCGGCGCGGCGGTTGGGTTCGAGACGCTGCGATTCCGGCCAGAGTCGATAACACCAGCCCTCGGCCACGCGGCCGGCACGACCGGCGCGCTGGTCGGCGCTGGCCTGCGAGATCGCCACGGTGTCCAGCCGCGAGAAGCCGGAGTTCGGCTCGAAGCGCGGTTCGCGCGCGAGGCCGCTGTCGATCACCACGCGCACGCCGGGCAGGGTGACGCTCGATTCCGCGACGTTCGTCGCCAGCACCACGCGGCGGCGGCCGTCGGGGTCGGGGTTCAGCGCCGCCGACTGGGCTTCCACCGGCAGCTCGCCGTGCAGCGGCAGCAGGCGCACGTCGGCGGGCAGCACCGGCTCCAGCGCCCGCGTCGCGTCGGCGATCTCGCGCTGGCCCGGCACGAACACCAGCAGGTCGCCGGGATGCTGGGCCAACGCGTGTTCCACGCAGCGGCGTAACTGCGCGGTCGCCGGCTCGTCGCGGCGCGCGGGGAAGTGGCGGGTGGTGACGGGATACGCCCGGCCTTCGGCGGTGAGGCGCGGCGCGTCGAGGAAACGCGCCAGCCGCTCGCCGTCGAGCGTCGCGGACATCACCACGATCCGCAGGTCGGGCCGAAGCTGGGCCTGCACGTCGAGCGCCAAGGCGAGCCCGAGGTCGGCAGCGAGGTGGCGCTCATGGAACTCGTCGAACAGGATCGCGGCGATGCCGTCCAGCGTCGGGTCGTCCTGGACGAGGCGCGTGAGGATGCCTTCCGTCACCACCTCCACCTGCGTGGCCGCCGAGACCTTCGCCTCGAAGCGGATGCGGTAGCCGACCGTGCGCCCAACTTCTTCGCCCCGTTGCTTCGCCATGAAGCCGGCGGCGGCCCGCGCGGCAACGCGGCGCGGTTCGAGCATCAGGATCTTCCCGCCGGCGCGCCACGGCGCGTCGAGCAGGGCCAGCGGCACCTGCGTGGTCTTGCCCGCGCCCGAGGGCGCTTCGAGGACGAGGCGCGGATGAGCGTCGAGCGCGGCGCGCAGCTCGGGCAGCAGGGGCGAAATGGGGAAAATCACGGCGCGCAGGGTACCCGAGCCCGTGCGCGCCGCCGCACTTCGCGACTGCCGCCCCCGATTCGCCACGACGCTGTCATGCGCCACGCCTACGGTGCCGGGCCCTGATCCGCCGAGCTCCGCCATGCGCGCCGCTGTCCGACTCACCCTTCCCGCGCTGTTCGCCCTGGGCCTGGCCGCCTGCGGGGGCGAGGCCCCGTCGTCGCCCGCGGCCCCGGCCACGGCGCCCGCTCCGATGACGGCCGCGCCCGCCGCCGCCCCGCTCGACACCGCCGCGCTGCGCGAACGCGCCGCGGCATCGCTGGCCGCCAACCGCCTCTATGCTCCCGCCAGCGACAACGCCGTCGAGGACTACCTCGCCCTGCGCGAACGCCAACCCGGCGACGACGCCGTGGACACGGCCCTCTCCGACCTCGCGCCCTACGTGATCATCGGAGCGGAGCAGGCCACCACCGCCGAAGCCTTCCCGGAAGCGACGCGACTGATCGAGCTGCTCGCCCGGATGGACGCCGAAGCCCCCGCCGTGCCGCGCCTGCGCGAGGCCCTGGCCGCCGCGCAGGCCAACGCGGAGGCTCGCACCGCCGCGGAACTGGCGGACGCAGAGCGCCTCGCCGCCGAGGCCCAGCGGAGCGCCGCGAGCGCGCAGGCCCGCGCCAGCACCCTCGCGACGCCCGCTGCCGCGGCACCGCCCACGCCAACGCCGGCCTCCGTGCCTGCGCCGGCGCCCCCGTCCCGGCCGGCCGCCGCAGCGCCGGCGAACCCGCCCGCCACCCGCACCGCCGCCGCAGCGAACCCGGCGCCGACGCCGGTGGCACCGCGTCCGGCCGCACCGGCGCCGCGCACCTTGGTCAACCGCGTGTCGCCCCGCTTTCCCGAAGCGGCCGTCCGCCGTCGCCTCGAAGGCGAGGTGGAAGTGGCCCTCCGCATCCGCGCCGACGGCGGGGTCGAGGCCGTCGAGGTGGTGCGCGCCGACCCGCCGGGTGTGTTCGACCGCGAGGCCGTGCTCGCCGTGCGCCGCTGGCGCTATGCCCCGGCCGACGCGCCCAGCGAGGCCCGCGTGGTGCTGCAGTTCAAGCGGCCCTGACACCAGGGGGTGACGGTCGGCGGCACAACGCCGGCTGAAGCGGCCCAACGCCACCTGAAGCGAACCGTCAAACCTCGCC
Source organism: Silanimonas sp. (assembly GCF_027531545.1). GTDB lineage: Bacteria > Pseudomonadota > Gammaproteobacteria > Xanthomonadales > Xanthomonadaceae > Silanimonas. Next base: position 57,514 of record NZ_JAPZSC010000018.1, read on the forward strand.
TCCCCTGTGCGCTGGCGCACATCCGCGCCTTGACCGCGCGCGCGCCGGCCCCGACCCTGCGCGCCCTCGTCGAATCCCGCCGGAGCCCGCCATGCGGCCGTCGTCCCCGTTCCGCGTCGCCCGCACCCCGATGCGCCCGCTCGCCCTCGCGATGCTGGCGGCCATGGCCGTGGCCTGCTCGTCGGGCGAGCCCGGGGCCCCCCCCGAGGGTGCCCCGGCGCCCACCGTGATCGCGCCGGCCGAGCCTGCGGCGGCGGCGATGGCCACCGACGACCTCGCGTCGATGGCCCAGCAGGCCGTGGCCGACAACCGCATCTACGCCCCCGAGGGCGACAACGCGATCGAGTTCTACCTGGCCCAGCGCGAGCGGGAGCCTGCGGGGGAGCCCAGCGCGGAGGCGGCCCTGATCGAACTGCAGCCCTACGCGATGATGGCCGCCGAGCAGGCCATCGCCGGCGCGGACTTCCCGGAGGCCGAGCGCCTGATCGCGCTGATGGTGCGCATCGATGCGACCGCCCCGTCCCTAGCTCGCTTGCGTGAGGACCTCGACGCCGCCCGCAACGCCCAGGCCGCGGCCCTCGCCGCCGCCGAGGCCGCTGAAGCCGAAGCCGCCGCCGAAGTCGCCGCCACGCCGCCGGCGACCCGCCCGGCGCCGGCACCGCGCCCGTCCGCCGCACCGCCGTCGCGCGCACCGACCACCGCCGTTCGCACCCCCTCCCCGGCACCGGCACGCCCGGCCAACCCCGCGGCGACAGCAACCGCGCCCGCCCAACGGCCGTCAGCAACGCCGGCCACCCCTGCCCGGTCCGCCCCGGCTGCCGGCCCCCTGGTGCCGGTGAGCACGCCGTTCCCGCCCTTCCCGAGCGAGGCCATCGCCCGCGGCCGGTCGATGGGCAGCGTCACGGTGCGCTTCACCGTGCGCGCCAACGGCCGCGTGGCCGATGTCCGGGTGGTCGAGGCCCGGCCGGAAGGCCTGTTCGAGCGCACCGTCATCGACACCCTGGGCGAATGGCGCTTCGAGCCCGGCGCCGGCGACCGCACCGAGACCCGGACCTTCAACTTCCGTAACTGAGCCTCGGCGGCCTCTCCGGCCCAGCAGCGTATTGACGCGGTGCAATGTAAAGACCGGTCGGCGACCGTGCCAGACGTCACGCTTTGGTGTTGACAGAAAGCTAACGAACGCCGGAGTCTGGCCGTTCCCCTTCTCCGGCTGGAATTCCCATCGTGTCCGCTCCGTCGATCCGCAAGCCCTCCGCCGCGCTCGCTACTGCTCTCGCGCTCGCCCTTGGCCTGTCGGCCTGCTCGCCGGCGTCCGAGGAGCCTGCACCGGCGGCTCCGACCGCCGCGCCAGCGGCCGCACCCGCGGAAACCGTGGACCAGGCCGCTCAGGCCGCCGAGGCTGCCGAGGCCACGGCAAGCGCACTGGCCAACCTCACCGATGTGGAACTGCGCGAGAAGGGCAACACTGCCCTGCGCGAGCAGCGCCTCTATGCCCCCGCCGGCGACAACGCGATGGAGTACTACCTCGCGCTGCGCCAGAAGTCGGCCAAGCCGGACGTCTCGGCCGAATCGGCCCTGATCGACCTGATGCCCTACGCGCTGATCGCCTCCGAGCAGGCCATCAACGAGTCCGACTTCACGGAAGCCGAGCGCCTGCTCGAGCTCATGGGCCGCACCGATCCGGAAGCCCCCTCGCTGAACCGCATCCGTGACGCCATCGCCGGCGGCCGCACCGCCGCCGCCGACCGCGAGCGCCAGGACGCCGAGCGCGCCGAGCGCGGGCGCGTGGCCGCCGAGCAGCGGGCCCGCGAGGAAGCCACGGCCGCCGCGACCGCCGCCGCCGCTCCGGCGCCGGCTCCGGCCGAGCCCACCCCGGCCCCGGCCGAGCCCACCCCGGCTCCGGCCCAGCCGGCGCCCGCCCCGGTGGCGGCCGCGCCCGCCCCGGCGCCGGCCGCGCCTGCCCGGACGGGTGGCGCGCCGCGCGCCATCAGCACGCCGCAGCCGCCCTACCCGCGCGAAGCGGCCCGCACCCGCGCCGCGGGCACCGTCACCGTGCAGTACACGATCGGCGCCGACGGCCGCGTCACCAATGTTCAAGTCGTTCGCGCCCGCCCGCGTGGCCTGTTCGATCGCAGCGTGGTGCAGACGGTCTCGGGCTGGCGCTTCGAGGCCACCGGCGAGATCACGACGCAGACCCGCACCTTCGATTTCCGCATGTAATCGAAGCGCTGCCATCGCAGCACGAAGAAGCCCGGCTCTCGCCGGGCTTTTTCTTTGCCGGGGCGTTCGGCCCCGCGATCAGGCCGAGATCGCCAGCTGCTCGCGGTGGTAAAGCCGGGCCGCGATCAACCAAAGCAGCGCGCCGAGGCCGAAACCCGCGCCCAGGTAGGTCGCCCACTGCAGGCCGGTGATCGTTTCCTGGCGCAGCACCATCAGGATCAGCTGGTTCTGCGCGAGGAAGGGCGTGGCGAACATCCACAGCGCGTTCTTCACCGGGTTCACCAGCAGGATGATCGTCGGCAGGATCGGCAGCAGCATCAGGAAGGCCATGTAGCTCTGCGCTTCCTTCAGCGTCTTCACCGAAGCCGAGATCAGCGTCAGCAGCGTGGTGCCGATCAGCACCATCGGCAGCAGCACCAACAGCAGCTTGGCCACCGCCACCATCGAGACATCGACGCCCTTGAACGGGCCGCTGTCGACGAAGCCGAAGCTGAGCTTGAAGGACAGCAGCGTCAGCAGCAGGCCGATCATGCCGAAGGCGCAGGCGGCGGCGATCTTGCCGCTCATGATCGCGCCTCGGCCCGCCGGCGTGGCCAGCAAGGGCTCCAGCGACTGCCGCTCGCGTTCGCCCGCCGTGGCGTCCATCACGAGATAGGCGCCGCCGAGGAAAGCCGAGAGGATCAGCAGGTAGGGCAGGAAGGCCAGGATCATGCCGCGCTTGGCTTCCGGCGTGGCGAGGTCGCGGTAGGTGACGCTGACCGCGGTGCCGAGCGACGGATCCACGCCACGCGCGATCAAGCGGATGGCGCCGGCCTGCCGCCCATACGCCTGCAATGCACGCTCGACGCGACGCACCGGGATGCTGGAATCCTGGCGCGAACTGTCGTGCAGGATCTCCACGGTCGCCGCGCGGCTGGCCCGCCAATCGGTGGCGAAGTCGTCGGCGATGCGCAGGATCACGTCCTTCTCCTGCGAGAGGATCAACGCATCCGGGTTCTCCGGCGCCGCTTCCGCGGCGATGTTCTGCGTGGCGAGGAAGGCGACGAGGTTCGGCGCGATGTCGGCACCGATGATCGGCAGCTTCAGTTCGGACTCGAGCTGGGTCTTGGCGCGGTTCTCGGCGAGGGCGCCCATGCCGAGGATCAGGATCGGGAACAGCAGCGGCGAGAGCAGCAAGCCGTTGATGATGATCTTGCGGTCGCGGAAGATTTCGGCGAGCTCCTTGAGCATCACCGTGATCAGGGTCTTCATGCCTGCAGGCCCTCCTCGGAGCCGATGGCCTGGACGAAGGCGTCTTCGAGATTGGATTCGCCGGTCTGCGCGCGCAGCTCGTCGGGCGAGCCCTGCGCGGTGACACGGCCCTTGGCGATGACCACGATGTGGTCACACAGCGCGCCCACCTCCTGCATGATGTGACTGGAGAGGATCACGCAGCGGCCCTCGCCTTTCAGCTTCAGCAGGAACTCGCGCAGGCCGCGCGTCGTCATCACGTCGAGGCCGTTGGTGGGCTCGTCGAGGATGACGTTCTTCGGGTCGTGCACCAGGGCGCGCGCAATGGCGGTCTTGGTGCGCTGGCCCTGCGAGAAGCCCTCGGTACGGCGGTCGATGAAGTCGCCCATCTGCAGGGCTTCGACGAGGCGGTCGGTGTTCTTGCGGATCGCCGCCTCGTCCATGCCGTGCAGGCGGCCGAAGTAGGTGATGTTCTCGCGCGCGGTGAGGCGCTTGTAGACGCCACGCGCGTCCGGCAGCACGCCGAGCGAGCGGCGCACGGCTTCGGCCTCGACGTAGGCGTCGCGGCCATCCACGCGCACGCTGCCTTTGTCGGGCTTCATCAGCGTGTAGAGCATGCGCAGCGTGGTGGTCTTGCCGGCGCCGTTGGGGCCGAGCAGGCCGGTGATGGCGCCGTCGCGGGCGGTGAAGCCAACGCCCGAAACGGCGCTGACCAGCCCGGTCTTGGTCTTGAACTGCTTGTGCAGGTCGGTGAGTTCGATCATGGCAGTGTCCTCAGGGCTCCCAGCCGTGCAGGCCGGTGCCGGGGGGAAGCGGGGCGAGGCGGTCGAGGCAGGCGGCATCGAGCCCCTTCGCATCGGCGGTCTCGATGAATTGCGCGAACAGCTTGGGCATGCAGCCTTCATTGATCGGCGTGTGGCCCTGGCCTTTCAGCACGAGGTGGCGCGCGTTCGGCAGTTCGGCGATGGCGGCGTCGCCATAGCGCGGCGGCGTCACCGGATCGAACTCGCCGCTGATGGCCAAGACGGGCAGATCGCCAGTGAGCGGCGCGCGGAAGTCGGCCGGGCGCTGGCCGCGCGGCCACACCGCGCACTGGGCTTTGGTGAAGGCGACGAACTCCGCACCCATCACGGTCTCGGCGTCGGCCGGATCGGGCTGCATCTCGTCGGCGTCCTCGGTGCAGATCACCGAGAGCTGCATGCCGTGCATGATCGACTCGCCGATGTTGCCCATCAGGAAGCGCGACTGCGCCATCAGCGGCGCGTAGTCGCCGTCAGCGGCCTGCTTCAGCACCACCGGCAGCAGGGTCGCGGTGAGCGGCGAATAGCTGTAGAGCCGCAGCGCGATGGTGAGGTGGCCGAGGGTGGGCACCTCCTCGCGACGCTCGCCGGTGGTCGGGTCGCGGTAGGCCACCGGCGCGAGGCCCGGCTGCGACAGCGCGTCGCGCACCGTGGCCAGCGCGGCGCGGGCATCCGGCACGGCCTTCGCGCAGGCGGCATCGGCGGCGCAGCGCGCGAACTGCGCGTCGAGCGTGGCGTCGAGGTTCTTCGCATGCTCGCTACCGAGCACGAGGCTCATCGGCGCGACACTGTCGATCACCACCGCCCGCGTGTGCTGCGGGAAGGTCTTGGCGTACTGCTGCGCCACGCGGGTGCCGTAGCTGCCGCCGTAGAGGTTGATGCGCTCGGCGCCGATGGCCTGGCGCACGGCGTCGAGATCGGCGACGGCGTCGGTCGTCGTGTAGTGGCGCACGTCCGAGGTCTTCGAGAGTTCGGCGAGGCAGGCTTCGGCGAAGCGCGCCGCGGCGTCGGGGCTCTCGTCGGAAGGGTCGCTGAAGGCGTTGTTGCCCTCGGCATCGCGACAGGCCAGCGGGTTCGAGCCGCCGGTGCCGCGCTGGTCGACGAGGATGACGTTGCGCGTGCGCATCACGTCGCGGAAGCCGGGCGCGACCGAGGGGAAGGAATCGCGCGCGCCCTGCCCCGGGCCGCCCGCGAGCATGAAGATCGGGTCGGGCTCGGCTTCGCTTTCGGTGGGCACCCAGGCGATCGCGAGCTCGATCTTCCGGCCATCGGGTTCGGCACGGTTCTCGGGTACGGACAGCGTGGTGCACTGGGCTTCGACCGGGCCAGCCGCGCCGCTGCCGGCGAGGGTGCAGGGTTCGAATTGCAGCGTGCCGAGCGGGCGCGCCGCGAGGCCGCCGGCGCCGAGCAGTGGGAGGGCCGTGGCCAAGGCCAGCGGAAGGACAGAGAGACGGTACATCGATGACTCCGTCGTGGCGGGTGGGGGAGGGAAAGGGAGGGGAAGGAGCGGGGCGGGCTCAGGCGGCGGCGTCGTCAAAGAGGGTTTCGATGGGTTCGCCGAACAGGCGCGCAAGCTTGAAGGCCAGCGGCAGGCTGGGGTCGTACTTGCCGGTCTCGATCGCATTGACGGTTTGCCGGGACACGGCCAACTGCTCGGCCAGTTCGGCTTGCGACCAGCCGAGTGCCTCGCGACGTTCGCGAATGACGTTGCGCATCATCCGTGCCGCCAGCGGCCGACGACCTTGCCGAGCGTGTAAACGAGCATCACCGCCGGCAGCATGCCGTAGGCAATCAAGGTGCCGTCGAGCACCACGAGCTTGAACAGGCCCAGCAAACCGAGCGCGAAGTAAGCCATGCCGACGAGCAGCACGCCGATGGCGATGCCGTAGACCTCGATCAACTTCTCCCACTCGTCGCAATCGCGGAAGTAGTCGATGTAGACCTTGATGATCCATACCATCGGCAGCACCGGCAGCAGCGCAAGCGACGCGAGCACGGCGAAGGGCCACTCGTCGCGGTATTCGCGAACGAGCAACGCGCTGCCCAGCATGACGGCCAGGAATGCCAGGGTTGGCGCGATGCTGTTGCGGTAGTAGCGCTTCTCGTTCGGCGTGAAGCGCACCATGTCGATGAAGGGGTTCATCCGGCGTAGCTCCGTAGCACCACCGCCTTGGCGAGGCCGTAGGTGCCGAACAGCGTGGGGAGCACGAGGATGGCCACGAGGTCGCCCTTCAGGGCGAACACGCCGGCACTGGCGAGGAAGCCTGCCACCATGAAGCCGATGCCGGTCACCATCGCGGCCAGCGCGACCAGCAGCCAGCGCAGGTAGCGCCGGATGGGCGGGGTCAGGCACTCGTCATCGCGGACGGGCGTGGTGGCGAGCATGGTCCGGCTCCGGGGGTGTCAAGGACGCTTGACACCATCCTCCACCCGCCGCGATCCCGATGTCAAGCGTCCTTTACACCCCGCCTCGTGCCGCCAACCCGGACGGGCTTACTTCCCGCTGACGTACTTCTCGCGGCGGATCTGCGGCACCGGCAGGCCCGCGGCCTTCAGCGCCTCGAAGGCGGCATCGACCATGTTCGGGTTGCCACAGAGGTAGGCGATGTCGCCGTCGGCCTGCGGTTCGAGCGCGGCGATCTGCTCGGTCACGTAGCCGCGGCGCGCGTCGGGGCCGGCGGCCTCGTTGAACTCGCGGGAATAGCAGGGCACGAAGCGGAGATACGAGCGGTGCTTCGCGGCCATGGCGCGGAAGTCGTCGGCGTAGATCAGCTCGGCCTCGCTGCGGGCGCCGAACAGCACCAACACGTGCACGCCGCGCTCGAGGATGGCCTTCTCCAGCAGCGGCAGCATCGAGCGGTAGGGCGTGACGCCGGTGCCGGTGGCAATGAGCAGGTAGCGGCGGTTGGCGTCGTTAGGCAGCAGGCAGAAGCGCCCGAACGGGCCGCTCGCCATCACTTCGTCGCCGTCCTTCAGGCCCTCGAACAGCGCCGTGGCCGTGCCGCCCGGCACGAAGGACGCCGCGATATCCACCGCCTCGCCCGGACCCATCGCATGGTCGTGGATGGTGGCCAGCGAGTAGCTGCGCTTGGTCGGCTCGCCGTCCCGCCCGATGAGGTGGATCTGGATGAACTGCCCGGGGATGTAGTCGAGCGCCTGCCCGTCGGCACGCTGGAAGCTCAGGTGGGCGACAGCGGGGGCCAGCATGCGCTTGGCCACCAGCTTCATGGGGAATTGGGGAATCAAGGGACGGCTCCGGAAGACACGGGATTATGGCCCGCGCCGGCGTGCGCGGGGCGTGGCGGCGCCACCACGCGGCGTGCACGCGGCTCGGCCAAGGCTGGGGCGACCTGCCCGCGCCGACCCGCCATGACCCCGACCGCCGCTCCGCACGCCGACACCCTCGCCCTGCAGCGCCTCTACCACTGGGAGCGGCATTCGCCCGGCAAGCGCGTCTTCGTGCAGCCCTATGGGCCCGGCGACGTGCGCCACTGGACCTGGGGCGAGGCACTCATCGAGACCCGGCGCATGGCCGCGCACCTGCAGTCGCTGGGCCTGCCGCCCGGCTCGCGCATCGCGCTCATCTCGAAGAACTGCGCGCACTGGCTGATGGCCGACTGGGCGATCTGGATGGCCGGCCACGTGTCGGTGCCGCTGTATCCCACGCTCACCGGCACCTCGGTGCGCGAACTGCTCGCCCACAGCGGCGCCTCGCTGCTGTTCGTCGGCAAGCTCGACGATTGGGCGTCGATTGAACCCGGTATTCCCGACGAGCTGCCCTGCATCGCGTTCCCGCTGGCGCCCGAAGGCGCGAAGCGGCGCTTCAGCGGCTGGGACGCCGCTTGCGCCGCCCAAGGCCCGCTGGCCGGCACGCCAACGCGCGCGGCGGACGAGCTCGCCACGATCATCTACACCTCGGGCACCACCGGCATGGCGAAGGGCGTGATGCACGCCTTCGGCAACTTCGCCGCCGCCACCGCCGCCGTGTTGGCGCGCGTGCCCTTCCACCCCGGCGATCGCCTGCTCTCCTATCTCCCGCTGTCGCACATCGTCGAGCGCACGTTCCTCGAACACACGCTGCTCGCCACCGGCTACGAGGTGTACTTCGCCGAGTCGCTCGACACCTTCATCGCCGACCTGCAGCGCGCGCGCCCCACCCGCTTCGCCTCGGTGCCGCGGCTGTACCTGAAGTTCCAGCAGGGCGTGCTGGCCAAGGTGCCGGCGGCGAAGCTGGATCGCCTGCTGAAGCTGCCCGTCATCGGCTGGCTGGTGAAGCGCAGGGTGCTGAAGGGCCTCGGCCTCGACCAGTGCATTTGCGCCGGTGGTGGCGCCGCGCCCATGCCGCCGGCGATGCTCGAGTGGTACAAGCGCCTCGGCCTCGAGATCCTCGAGGCCTATGGCATGACCGAGAACTGCGGCGTCACCCACACCAACGTGAAGGGCCACCAGCAGATCGGCACCGTCGGCCCGCCCTACCCCGGCGCCGAGGTTCGACTCGACCCGAGCACGCAGGAAGTGCAGGTGCGCTGCGCCTGGAACATGCAGGGCTACTACCGCGATGAGGCCGCGACGACCGCCGCGTTCACCGACGACGGCTTCCTGAAGACCGGCGACAAGGGCGCCATCGCCGCCGACGGCGCGCTGAAGATCACCGGACGCGTCAAGGACGCCTTCAAGACCAGCAAGGCGAAGTACGTCGAACCCGGCCCGATCGAAGAGAAGCTTTCCGCACTGCCGCTGTTCGAAGCCTGTTGCGTGGCCGGCGCCAGCCTGCCGCAGCCCGTGGGCCTGGTGATGCTCGGCGACGCGGCGCGCGCCAAGGCCGCGACGGCGGCGGGCAAGGCCGAGATCGAGGCCATGCTGGCGAAGCATCTCGACGCCGTGAACGCGACGCTCGACAGCTACCTGCACCTCGACGCGCTGATCGTCGTCGGCGAGGAATGGACCGTCGACAACGGCCTGATCACCCCGACGATGAAGGTGAAGCGCGCCGGCATCGATGCCACGTACGGCCCGCACTTCGAGCGCTGGCTGGCGAGCGGCGCGAAGTTGGTGTGGGCCGAGCGCGTGGTGGCGGAGACGCCGAAGGCCGCGCAGGCGGCCTGAAGCACGCTGCGCTCAGGCCTCACCCAGCAACCACGCCACGCCGGCTGCGGCGTGGAGCGCCATGGTGTCGAGCAGCGGCACCGCGCTGTCCTCATCGCGCACGATCATCATCAGCTCGGTGCAGCCGAGGATGACGCCCTCGGCGCCGGCCGCGACGCCGCGCGCGATCACGCCGCGCAGGGCGTCGCGCGAGGTTTCCAGCACGCGCCCGGCGACCAGTTCTTCGAAGATGACTCGATGCACCTCGGCGCGGTCGGCGGCGTCGGGCACGAACACCTCGAGCCCCTCGGCGCGCAGGCGATCGAGCAGGAACGGCTGTTCCATCGCGAAGGCCGTGCCCAGGAACAGCAGGCGACGGCAGCCCGCCGCGCGCGCCGCCGCGGCCGTCGGCGTGGCGATATGCAGGACGGGCAAACCGCCGCCCGTTTCGACGGCCTCGACCAGCTTGTGCATGGTGTTGGCGCAGATCATCACCGCGCCCGCGCCCGCCGCCGCGAGGCCGCGCGCCGCGTCGGCCATCAAGACCGCCAGCTCGTCCCAGCGCCCCGCATGCTGCAGCGCGCTGATCGTCGCGAAATCGAAGGAATGCAGGCGCAGCTCGGCGGCATGCGGCGCACCGCGCGCCACGCGCACGCCCTCGTTGAGGGCGCGGTAGTAGTGGGCGGTGCTCTCCCAGCTGATGCCGCCGATGAGGCCGAGGACGCGATCCGACATGGCGGCAAGAAACGGAGTGCGGGCCCAGCCCGGGGCGGCCAGAATGCCGCCATGCCCGAGCACTCCGCCACCCTCCGCGCCTGCGACGACGACGCCCTGATCGCAGTGGCTCGAACCATCGCGACCCGCGCCGACGAACCGTGGCCACTGGCCGATCTCGCGGCCCCATTCGGACTCTCGCCCTCGGCCTTCCAGCGCCGCTTCACGGCAGTCATTGGGCTCTCGCCGAAGGCACTGCAGGACGCCGCGCGCTTGGGTCGGCTGAAGTCGGCCTTGAAGGCCGGCAGCCGGGTTACCGACGCCATCCTTGAGGCCGGCTTCGGTTCGACCAGCCGGGTGTACGGCGAGGCCCCGCGCGATCTCGGCATGACGCTCTCCGCCTACCGCGACGGCGCCGCGGGTGAGCTCATCCATTGGGCGGTGCGCGAGACGCGACTCGGGTGGCTGGCGATGGCCGCCACCGCGCGCGGCGTGTGCTTCGCGCAGTTCGGTGATGATGCCGATGGGCTGCGGGCCGAACTCGCACGCGAATTCCCGAAGGCCGCGCGGGTCGAGAGCGCGGGCAGTGCGCAGCTCGACGCATGGATCGAGGCCCTCGACGCGCACCTCTCCCGTTCGGTCCCCATGCCCGACCTGCCGCTCGACCTCCAGGGCACGTCCTTCCAGATGCGGGTGTGGCGCTTCCTGCAAGGCATCCCGCTGGGCGAGACGCGCTCCTATGCCGACGTGGCCCAGGCCATCGGCGCGCCGAAGGCCACCCGCGCGGTCGGCACGGCCTGCGGCGCGAACCGGGTGGCCGTGCTGGTGCCCTGCCATCGCGTGCTTCGAGGCGACGGGGCGCTCGGCGGCTACCGCTGGGGGCTGGAGCGCAAGCGCGCGCTACTCAAGACAGAGGCGACGACGACCCAGTGACGAGCCCCAAACGCTTGCCCCCCCCCCCCACGGACTCGTCTAGGATTGAATCGCGCCTTGCGGTGCACCCCCCAACTCAATGACAGAGGACGTTCCCCCATGTCCATGCTTGGACTCACGCTTGCGCTCGCGGTTGCTGCCGCGCCCGAAGCCGCAACCCCCGAGATGATTCCGCCGGCTGCTGCCCAGTGCGTTGGGCAAAGTGTGTTGATCGAATCCCGCCGATCGTTGCGTGGTGCAGAGGCCGCCCGCACGCACGAAGCGGTCGGACGTATCGTTCTCCAAACACCGGGGCTTTCAAACTCTAGTCGCACTTCGTTTCTTCGCCGATCGTCGGCAACGGTCGGCACGGCGTACGCTATTTCTCGTCGAACGATCTGCATTGCGGCCGCTGAAGCGTCAACGAAGGGTGTCGTCGATCCGCCTGATTTCCCGGACATTCCGCTCGACCGTTTCGCGTCACCCGGGGACACCTTTGTCTACAGCACGTGCGACCCCATCAGCAGATACAAGGCGACGTACACGCTCCGCTATGTGAGCGACAAGGACGGTAACCCGGCCACGAAAGACCCGGGCTGGATCATCGACAAGGAAGTGAAAGGGTTGCTTACCGCCGGTTGCCCCGTCGAGCAACGAGCTTGGGGGAGGGGTCCGCAACGGCTCCCTCCTCGCTCCACCGGGACTGCAGCCGCCGTTCCGTCGCGCTGAACGCCGCATTCCGGCGCAGCTACGCGCCAGCTGCCCGGCGCGGAAGCCGGGGCACCTATACTTCACGCCCTGCACTCCCGCCCGCCGCCTGAAGGCCCATGGCCGCCGTCCCCGCGCTCTGCGTCACCGACCTCCGCAAGACCTACGACAACAAGACGGAAGCCCTGAAAGGCGTTTCGCTCAGCGTGCAGCCCGGCGATTTCTTCGCCCTGCTGGGGCCCAACGGCGCCGGCAAGAGCACGCTGATCGGCATCGTCAGCTCGCTGGTGAACGCCAGCGCGGGCACGGTGTCGATCTTCGGCGTCGACCGCTTCGCCCACCGCGAAGACGCGATGCGGCTCCTCGGCCTCGTGCCGCAGGAGATCAACTTCAACATGTTCGAAAAGCCCTTCGACATCCTCGTGAACTACGCCGGCTTCTACGGCGTGCCGCGCGCCGAAGCCGAGCGCCGCGCCGAGGAGCAGCTGAAGCTCGCGCAGCTGTGGGAGAAGGCGCAGGTGATGAGCCGCACGCTCTCCGGCGGCATGAAGCGCCGGCTGATGATCGCCCGCGCGATGATGACGAACCCGCGGCTGCTGATCCTCGACGAGCCCACCGCCGGCGTGGATATCGAGATCCGACGCGGCATGTGGAAGCTGCTGCGCGAGATCAACGCGCAGGGCACCACGATCATCCTCACCACGCATTACCTCGAGGAGGCGGAGAACCTCTGCCGCAACCTCGCGATCATCGACAAGGGCCGCATCGTCGAGCAGGGCCCGATGCGCGACCTGCTGGCCAAGCTCGACGTCGAAGGCTTCGTGTTCGACATCGAAGGCGCGCTGCCGGCCACGCTGCCGGCCATCGAGGGCGTCAAGCTGCACGCCGAGAACCCCCAGACGCTGAAGCTCGAGATGCCGCGCGAGATGGACCTCAACCGTGTCTTCGCCGCCTTCCAGCAGGCCGGCATCACCGTGCGCTCGATGCGCAACGAGGTGAACCGCCTCGAGGAGCTCTTCGTCCGCCTCACCAACAAGGACGCCGCATGAGCGCCGCCACCGCCAACCCGAACTGGACGGCGTTCCGCACCATCATCCGCCGCGAGATCACGCGCATCGTCCGCATCTGGGGCCAAACCCTGGTGCCGCCGGCGATCACGATGACGCTGTACTTCCTGATCTTCGGCAAGCTGATCGGCAGCAAGATCGGCGACATGGGCGGCTTCAGCTACATGGACTTCATCGTGCCGGGCCTGGTGATGATGTCGGTGATCCAGAACGCCTACGGCAACATCAGCTCGAGCTTCTTCGGCGCGAAGTTCGGCCGCCACATCGAGGAGCTGCTGGTGGCCCCGCTGCCGAACTGGGTGATCCTCGGCGGCTATGTGGGCGGTGCCGTGCTGCGCGGCTTCATGGTCGGCGCCATCGTGCTGGCGGTGGCGATGCTGTTCACCAAGGTGCGCGTGCACGATTGGGCGGTGACGGTGAGCACCGTGCTGCTCGGCGCGGTGATCTTCTCGCTCGCCGGCTTCGTCAATGCCGTGTACGCGAAGAAGTTCGATGACATCGCGATCATCCCCACCTTCATCCTCACGCCGCTCACCTATCTCGGCGGCGTGTTCTATTCGGTGAAGCTGCTGCCGGACTGGGCCGAAGCGGCCACGCACGCCAACCCGATCTTCTACATGGTCAACGCCTTCCGCTATGGCCTGCTGGGCACCGGTGCCACCGACGTGCCGCTGTGGAGCGCGTATGCCGTGATGCTGGGCGCCGTGGTGGCGCTGACCTGGCTCGGCCTCTGGTTGCTGCAGCGCGGCGTCGGCCTGCGCAGCTGAGGAACCCCCGCCCGAATCGGGCGGGCGCTATGCTCCACGCGACCCACTTTGGGCGCGGGAGTACGTGATGGACGAAGCGGCCACGCTCGATCTCCACCGGCGCCACCGCGTGCGGGTGGAGGGAACCGGCCCCACCCTGCTCTACGCGCACGGCTTCGGCTGCAGCCAAGCCATGTGGGACGCGATCCTGCCGGCGTTCGCCGCGACCCATCGCCAGGTCTCGTTCGACTACGCCGGATCAGGCCGCTCCGATCGCGCCGCGTACGATCCAAAGCGCCACGCCTCGCTCGAAGGCTACGCGGACGACCTACTCGCGATCGCGCGCAGCGTCGCACCGCCCGAAGGCCTCACCCTCGTCGCGCACTCGGTGAGCTGCAGCATCGGCATGCTCGCCGCCGCACGCGAACCGGCCCTCTTCCGCGACCTCGTGCTGCTCGGCCCAAACCCCTGCTTCATCGACCATCCGCCCGACTACATCGGCGGCTTCCAGCGCGCCGACCTCGAAGGCCTGCTCACGCTGATGGACCAGAACTACCTGGGCTGGGCGCAAACCCTGGCCCCGGTGGTGGCCGGCGAGGGCGGCGGGGCCGAGGTTTCGGGGCGGCTTTCCGAAAGCTTCTGCTCGACCGACCCCAATGTGGCGCGCCAGTTCGCCGCGGCCACGTTCTTCTCGGACAACCGCGCCGATGTCGAGCGCGTCCGCACGCCTGCGCTGCTGCTGCAGCACCGCCATGACGCGCTCGCCCCTCTGGACGTCGGACGCTGGCTGAAGGCGCACCTCCCGCAGGCCACGCTGGAGGTCCTCGACGTCGCCGGCCATTGCGCCCACATGAGCCACCCGGCATTGGTCATCGACGCGCTGCGGAGGCGGCTTGGGCCCTGAGCGCCCATCGATGGCCGAGCTGCTGCCGCGCCTTCCGGCGCTGTTGATCGTCACCGATGCGAGCGGGAGCCTGCAGGTGGTGACCGGCGACGTCGTCGAAGAGCTGGGCATCGATGCCGGCGCGCTCGACTACATCGGCACCGTGTTCGGCCGCGCCTCGGCCATCTTCCTCGAGACCCACCTCTCGCCGCTGCTGCGTCGCGAGGGGCGTTTCGATGAATGCCATGTGCTGTTGCAGTCGCCGGGCGGCACCCCATGGCCCTGCCTCGTCAGCGCACGTCGCCTCGACGACGGCGCGCGCTTGCTCTGGCTGTTCTTCCCGGCGCGGGAGCGCGCCCGCTTCGAAGCCGAGCTGGTGGCCGCGCGTCAGTCCGCGCAGGGCCTCGCCAGTGAGCTGGCCGAGGCCAATCGGCGCCTCGAGGCGCAGTCCGAGGCCATCCGCACGCGCAATGACGAGCTTGACCAGCTCGCCCGCACCGACCCACTCACGGGCCTCGGCAACCGGCGCGTGCTCGATGCCGCGTTCCTGGCCCGGCCGGCCGCCCCACAGGACGGCACGCCGTCGACCGACAGCGCGCTGCTCATGGTCGATGCCGACCACTTCAAGGCCATCAACGACCGCTGGGGCCATGACGTCGGCGACACCGTGCTGGTGGCCATGGCAGGCGTCCTCCGCACCTGCCTGCGGCGCAGCGACACCGTCGTGCGCCTCGGCGGCGAAGAGTTCGCGTTGTGGCTTCCCGACGCGAACCCCGAGGCCGCCGCGCGCGTGGCGGAAACCGTGCACGCCAAGATGGCGGCCGTGCGGCTGCCGGACGCTGCCCAGGCGCTGACGGTGAGCATCGGCGTGGCGATGCTCGGGGGCCAACGCCACCGGAACGACCTCGCGCAGTTGCTGAAGCGCGCCGACGAAGCGCTGTACCTCGCGAAGCACTCCGGCCGTCACTGCACGCGCTGGGCGGATGCGCCGCCCGGCAGCCGCTGAGGTTCAGCCCTCGCGCCAGTCCTCGCCGGGCAGGATGCGCCGCAGGTAGGCGTCGAACATCGGCACGGTGAACGCGGTATCGCCGTGGTTTGGGCTCCACACCATGCCTTTGTCGATCAACTGCGCACGGATGGGCCCCATCGCAGTGACCTTGCGACCGAGGGTGTCGGCGATGTCGCCGGAGCGATGCGGGCCCGGCCCGAGCGCCGCCATCGCGCGCAGGTAGCGCTTCTCGGCCAAGGTCAGGCGATCGAAGCGCACGCGGAAGAAACTCTCGTCGAGGGCGGCCACCGCCTCGCGCGCGGCGCGTTCGACATCGGCGACCGTGATCGGCGAGCCCTTCGCCACGTCCCAGGCGTGCTTGCCCCACTCCTGCAGGAAGTACGGGTAGCCCTCGGTGGCGTGGAGGATGGCCTCGGTGGCGGCGGGCTCGAAGCGCACGCCCAGCGCGGCGGCCGGCACTTCGATGGCATCGCGCGCGGCGGTGGCGTCGAGCGGGCCGATGAAGGGGAAGGCAAACAGGCGCTCGGCATAGGACTTCGCGCGGCCCATCTGGCCGGGCAGCGACGGCAGGCCGGCGCCGACCAGCACCACCGGCACCTGCTGCTGCGCGCAGCGGTGCAACGCCGTCACCAACGACGCCAGCTGTTCCTCCGGCACGTACTGCAGCTCGTCGATGAAGAGCACGAGGGCCGTGCCATCGGCCTGCGCGGCGCGCGCGGCGGCCTCCAGCAGGGCCAGCAGGTCGCTCTCGAGGTCGCCGTTGTCGGCCAGGCCGGGCTCGGGATCGAGGTCGATGCCCACTTCGAGGTCGGCGTACTTCAGCTTCAGCGATTTCGCGAAGCCAGCCAGCGCGCGGAGGCCGCGGCTGGCGAGGTCCTTGGCCTTGTCGCGTCGCGAGAGGCGCAGCAGGGCGAGGCGCAGCTGCGGCGCCAGCATGGCCGGCAGCGAGCGGCCTTCCGGCGCCTCGATGCGGATGGTCTCCATCCCGGCGGCCTCGGCGTCCTGCCGCATGCGGTCGAGCAGCACGGTCTTGCCGACGCCGCGCAGGCCGACCAGCAGCACGCTCTTGGCCTGACGGCCGGCGCGGATGCGCGCAGTGGCGATCCGCACCTGCTCGATGAGCGCGTCGCGGCCGGCGAGTTCCGGGGGCGGTGCCCCGGCACCGGGCGCGTAGGGGTTGGCGATGGGGTCCATGGCCCATAGTCTAGGCCGATGTTTGGCAAATTACGCATTTTGGATAATTCGCCAAACCTCGACCAATCTCCCGGGAGAGGCGACCCCGCCGGCGGCCTCAGGCCTCCGGTAGCCGGAAGAAGGCCCGCGCGGTCGCCGTGGTGCTCGCCGCGGTCACCGCCACGTCCTCGCCGCGGTCCTTCGCGAGCTCGTGGACGATGTGCGGCAGGAAGGCCGGCTCGTTGCGACGGTCCTTCGGCGTGGGCTTCAGCGTGCGCGGCAGCAGGTAGGGGCAGTCGGTCTCGACCATCAGGCGGTCGGCCGGGATGCGCTTCACCAGCTCGCGGAGGTGCTGGCCGCGGCGCTCGTCGCAGAGCCAACCGGTGATGCCGATGTAGCAGCCGGCGTCCAGCGATTCCATCAGCGCGCGCTCGTCGCCGGTGAAGCAGTGCACCACCGCCGGGCCGCAGCGCGGCAGGAAGGGCTTGAGGATGGCGAGGAAGTCGTCGTGCGCGTCGCGCTGATGCAGGAACAGCGGCTTGCCGCATTCGACGGCGAGCTCCAGCTGGCGTTCGAAGGCGCGCTGCTGCGCGTGTCGTGGCGCGAAGTCGCGGAAGTAGTCGAGGCCGGTCTCGCCCACCGCCACCACCTCCGGGTGTGTGAGCAGTTCGCGCAGTTCGGCGACGGCTTCGTCGGTAACTTCAATGGCGTGGTGCGGGTGCACGCCGGCGGTGGCAAACAGCCGGCCCGGATGCGCGCGGGCGAGATCGAGCGCGTGGCGCGAGCCCTCGCGCGAGGCGCCGGTGACGACGAGCTGGTGCACGCTCGCCTCCGCCGCGCGCTCGAGCACGGCGTCGAAATCGTGGCCGAAACTCTCGTGCGTCAGATTGGCGCCGATGTCGATGAGCGGGTGCGGGAAGGTGGTGCGGTAGGGGTTCATGAACGAAATCAATTCAAACGTGTAGTCCGGCCGCGTGCCCTGAGGCCCAAGCCCATTGGAAGTTGTAGCCGCCGAGCCAGCCGGTGACGTCGAGCACCTCGCCGACGAAATGCAGGCCGGGCACGCGGCGGCTTTCCATCGTGCTGGACGAAACCTCTTTCGTGTCGACGCCGCCCAGCGTCACTTCAGCGGTGCGGTAGCCCTCGGTGCCGCTGCAGACCAGCGGGAAGCGGGCGAGCGTCTCGGCGATGCGCTGCATCGGCTTCGGGTCGATCTGCTTCATCGGCCTGCTCTCGAACACCGTCTCGCACAGGCGCTCGGCGAAGCGCTTCGGCAACAGCTCGCTCAGCACCGTGCGTAGCTGCGCGTCGGGGCGCGAGGTGCGGAGCGCGGCGAGGGTTTCGAGCGCGTCCTGGCCGGGCAACAGGTCGAGCTCCAGCGTGTCGCCGGGCTGCCAGTAATTGGAGATCTGCAGGATGGACGGGCCGCTGATCCCGCGATGGGTGATCAGCATCGCGTTGCTGAAGGCGGTCTTTCCGCACCGGGCCGTCACCGGCAACGCGACGCCGGCGAGCTCCGCCATGGCTTCCGCGGGCTTCCCGGTTTGCGTGAGCGGCACGAGGCCGGCGCGCGTGGGCAAGACCTCGTGGCCGAACTGCTTGGCCAGCGCATAACCGAAGCCGGTGGCGCCCATGCTCGGGATCGACAGGCCACCGGTGGCGACGACCAGCGATTCGGCATCGACGACGCCTTGCGAGGTGGTGACGCGGAAGCGCGGCGCGCCTTCGGTCGTGGCCTCCAGCGTCTCGACGGACTCGACCGCGCACGAGGTGCGCACATCGACGCCGGCCTCGGCGCATTCGGCCAACAGCATGGCCACGATCTGCTTGCTGCTGTCGTCGCAGAACAGCTGGCCCAGCTCTTTCTCGTGGTAAGCGATGCCGTGGCGCTCGACCATGGCGATGAAGTGCGCCGGCGTGTAGCGGGCGAGTGCGGACTTGCAGAAGTGCGGGTTGGCGGAAAGGAAGTTCGCCGGCGTCGTGCCGGTATTGGTGAAGTTGCAGCGCCCACCGCCGGACATCAGGATCTTCTTGCCGCAGCGATTGGCGTGCTCGATCACGCGCACGCGGCGCCCCCGACGGCCCGCGGTGAAGGCCGTCATCAGCCCGGCCGCGCCGCCGCCGATCACGACGACGTCGACGCGATCAGGCCGCACGCTGGTGCCACACGGGCGTGACGCTCACCGAGCCGCCCTCGCCCATCAGCTGCACCTCGCCGTCCTGCACGAGGCACTGCAGGTCCATGCCGCGGGCGAGCAGCGGCGCCAACGCCTCGGCCGTGCCGGCCGGCAGTTCGACGACGTCGAGGTTGGTGCAGCGCGCGAGGCCCGCAGCGTTCTTTTCCCACCACAGGCCGAAACCGCGGCCGCTGTAGCCGAACACCGTGACGCGGCGCGAGCGCCCGCAGGCGCGGCGCACGTCGGCTTCCTCGGGCTGGCCGAGTTCGATCCAGTGCTCGATGTCGCCGGTGAGCGAGCGCAACCACACGTCGGGCTCGCCGTCGCTGCTGATGCCGCGGCCGAACTCCAGTCGTTCCTCCGCGAACAGCCCGAAGGCGAGCAGGCGCACCATCAGGCGCGCATCCGTCTCGGAGGGGTGCTGCGCCAAAGTCAGCGTGTGCGTGGCGTAGTAGTGGCGATCGAGGTCGGAGACCTGCAGCGTCGCGCGGTGGACGGTGGCCTTGAGCGCCATGGGGATTCCGGGGAAGAAGCGGGGGGCATTGTAGGCGAGCCCGCCGGAGGCCCGGTCAGCGCGGCGCGCAGATCGGGTCGAAGCGCCAGCACAGGGCGGTCGGCAGGGCAGTGCGCCACGCGCCCTCGTTGTGTTCACCGTTCGGGTCTTCGAGGAAGTTCATCCGCGCGGAAGGCGATTGAACGCTCAAGGTCTCGAACATCGCCCGGGCTTTGGGCAGCGTCGATTCACTATCCTTGCCCCCGGCGTAGATCAACGCGTATTGCCCCGGCTTCAACGGCGTGCGCGCCGTCTCCTCGGCGATGGCCGGCGAGAACCAGTAGCTCGGCGAGAAGATGATCGCGCCGCCGAAGACATCAGGCCGCCGCAGCACCGCGGCATGCGCCATCAACCCGCCCATCGAGCTGCCGACGATAGTGGTGGAGGCCGCCGCGGGGCGCGTGCGGTAGCGCGCATCGATGGCGGGCTTCACCGCACCGACGAGATCGGCGAGGAAGGCCTCGCCCTTCGCCGGGCGGAACTCGGGGTTCTCCCAGACGCTCAGTTCCTGCATCCGCGCCTCGCCGCCGTGGTCGACGCCGACCGCGATCACCGCGAGGTCGTGCTTCGCCAGCAGGTCGTCCAGGGTTTCGTCGGCACCCCATTCGCCAACGTAGCTCGTGGCCGCATCGAAGACGTTCTGCCCGTCCATGAAATAGACGACGGGATAGCGGCAGCCCTCGCAGTTCGTATAGCCGCGCGGCAGGTAGACGCGCAGCGTGCGTTCGACGCCCAGCGTGGGCAGCGCGACGGTGAAGGTCTCGAAGCGCGAGGGCGAGGCGACGGTGGATTCGCGCGCCGGGTCGGCGGCGACGGCATCCGCGGCAATGCCCGCGGTCGTCAGCAGCAGCGAAGCGACGAGCACGCGCATCACTCAGCCTCCGGCAAGGTGTAATCGAAACGGTAGAAATGGTCGCCACCGGCGATGTCGATGCCCATCCGCCCGGAAAGACCAACGAGCTGCCCGGTGCCCGAATCCGGCACCACTTCGAGGAACAGGCGCTTCATGCCGCGCTCCATCACCCCGCTGTGCTGGAGCACGAAGCTGCCCAGCCGCCCGTCCAGCATCCCGACGACGCGCTCGATGGCGACGTAGCCGGCCGAGCCTTCCACGAAGGTGCGCGCGGAGAGCATCTCGCCGCGGCCGACCGCATCGAGCAAGCCTCCGTAGCGCTTGTCGAGCCGGAAGCGGCCAAGGTGCGGCGGGGCATCCGCATGCGCCAGCGGCTCGGGCGTCATCTGGACGTGGAAGGGACCTTCGATGGTGTGGGTCATGGCGTCACGAACGTTGGATTGGCTCCGCGCCACTCTAGGGTGCCGGCCGGGGCGTGACCATTGCGGCCCGGAAGTACGCCGCCGTTTCCGGATCCGAGCAATAGACGAAGCACCCCTTCATTCCACGAGTCATCAGGGTCCGATAGGTATTGCGAATGATGCGGTCGAGGCGCTCGCTTGTCTCCTCGGGCTTGGCCTTCTTGAGCGCCTTCCAACCACGAATGGATTTGTCCTGCTTCGAACGGCCTTCCGGCACGGTGATCAGGCGACCATCGCGTGCGACGAGATCAGGGCCAATGATCACGCCAACGGTATCCACCTCGAGGCCTTGGCATGTGTGGATGCAGCCGACCTCTTCGACTGAGGTGGGTGCCATGATCCACAGGCTGCCGTCCGACCCGAGGTTCCATCGCCGGCGGAATCCATGCTCGGCGATCACGATGTCGAAGGCATCTTCTTTCTTTTTGCTGACCCAGTCCCAGCAATAGCCCGCCACGAGCCTCGAACGATTGTTCGTGGCATTCAAGGCCTTGATGGTGTCGTGCAGTTCGGTCGGGGAGTCGAAAACCCGGAAGTCGTAATCCTGGGGCCGGAGGCCGCGATTTGCCGTTTCGCGTAGACCCAGCGTGTCGTCCAACCACGCGAGATAGCCGTCCGAGCCATTGCATCGGAACTGCGAGGCCAATGCGAGCCGGGTCACGGCGGCCCCTTCCTGCACTGCCCAACGCTCGATTTCCGCTGAGTGGCCGATGTCGGCGAGCGTCACGATCTGGTCATCGTCAACGAAGAAGACAGTGCAACGCGCGCTCCGGATCAGCTCCGCGATCTGGTTCTCGCCAAGGTTCTGGTACAGGCCGGATTTCGCGTTCAGTCGGTGGCCTTCATCAACGATCAGGGCATGGAAGGTATTTCGCGGCGTCTGGTGAAAGCTTCCCGACCCGGAGAACAGGTTGTCCACAACACTGGGGCGCACCGTGCCCTTCATCCGCGCCTTGTAGACAGCGCGCGGCGCGGCGTTTTTCGACACGTATTTGCATAACTTTCTTTCGCCCGTGAGTGCGGCCATCAGTTGGACGGCGAGCACCGACTTTCCGGTTCCCGGCCCGCCTTGGACGATCACCACTTGCTTCCGCTCATCCGTGGCCATCCGCGCGATGGCGCGAATGTCCTCGTAGACCATCTTCTGCTCGTCGATGAGCACGAACTCGCGGTGGCCCTTGATCATCGAACCCACCGCATCGGCCAGGGCCTTGGACGGACGGATTTTCCCGCCTTCGATCTGCACGATCAGGTCAGCGTCATCACCCTTGCGGATATGCGACTTGATGAAGTCGCGAAGTCGTTGCAACTCGGTGACGCCCTTGAGGAAGACCGGCGCTCGTTCGAGGTATTCCCCGTATCTCGGATCACTGACCCCCAAGCCGGAAGGGTGGTTGTGAAGGTAGGCGCAGGGCGAAAGATCCACCCCATCCTCGTAGGCCACCGTATTGAACCCCTTCAACAGCTCGGCGTAGGACCACGCCTGATAGCTGGGATGAAGCCCTTCACGCTCCAAACCCGAGCCGCCACGTTGTGCAAGAAGGACGCCATCCTTGTTGCTGGCGGTCGAACTGGACCATTGCTTCAGCTCGACGATGATGAGGCGTGACCGATCATCGTCTCCGAGCCCCGACAACATCACGTCGATGCGCTTCGAGGTCTGCGGAATGCCGAATTCGATGCCGACACCCAAGGTGTCGGGGATGTCCGGATCGCGAAGGACTTTGGCGACTTCGGCCAGTGAGGCCTTCCACGAGCGGAACTCGCTCTCCGGTGCGTAGCGCCCGGTCTTCGCCAGGAAGTTGGACGCGATGACATCCTCGATGAAGCCGTTGTCGGAGACATCGAGGAAGCCGCGCTTGTTCGAGTGATAGACGAGCATGGGTCACCCGCAGCGGATGGTGCCAGCGTCCTGCGCCGGGCGTTGGCCCCGCGCGGCCTGGACACGAAGCACCTCACCACCCACGGAACGCTTCAGCCAACCGGCCGCTTGGGCGCAGATGGGCACGGCGGCTTGGGCGGCGGTCAGCCCTTGCAGCTCCACCATCACGACTGGCCCGCCAGCGGCGTCACTCACGCCCTTCACCCGCACCGCCGCGAGGCGTTGCTCGATCGTCAGTTGCTGGCGTTCGGCCGTGTCACGAGCCATGGCGTCGCCCGCCGCTTGGATTTGAGCCTGCATCTGGCGCGTGGCTTCGCGGAGATCCCGTTCTGCCAGCTTGGCGTGCACGGTGTATTCGTAGAACGGGTAGGCGAGCAGCATCACGAGCGCGGCACCGAGGCCGATCCATAGCCGGCTCCAGGCGCCTCGGTCGGTGTCTTCGCTGGCTTGGCGGCGGCGAGCCCCGAGCTCCCCGGCGTCGTTTCCCCACGTCGTCATGACATCGCGCTCCGTATCCCTTCGAAGCGCCATTGGGGCCCAGCCGCAACACCCCGGTCAACCATCCCGCCCCCGCCGCGTTACCCGCCCCATGCGCCCTCTCCTCGCCCTCCTCGCCCCCCTGCTGCTGGCCCTGCCCACCGCGGCACAGACACCGGCCAAAGTCGATTTCTCCGTGGTGGATGCCCGCATGCAGTCGCTCGTGGCGCGCTACCGGCTCGACGGTGCCTCGCTGTGGGTGTCGCACAACGGCCAGCCCGTGCTGACGCGCCACTACGGCGGTTACTCGGACGCCACCCGCATCCCCATCGCCTCGGCCAGCAAGTGGGTCTCGGCCCTCGTGCTCGCGCGGCTGGTGGAGCGCGGCACCCTGCGATGGGATTCGACGGTGGGCGAATGGTGGCCCACCGCACCGGCCGACAAGCGCGCCGTCACCTTGGCCCAGCTGTTCTCGCACACGAGCGGGCTGCCCGGCGACGAGTCGGGCTGCATCGCCAACGCGCTCACCACGCTGCAGGCCTGTTCCTCGCAGATCCTCGCCGGGCCGATGATCGCCGCGCCCGGCAGCACCTTCGCCTACGGCGGCCTGTCGATGCAGGTGGCCGCGGCGATGGCCGAGCGTGCGACCGGGCTGGGGTGGGACGTGCTGTTCGCCCGCGAGCTGACCACGCCGCTCGCGCTCACCGCCACCGACTTCGGCCTCAACAGCACCGCACCCGGCCTCGTGGTGGTGCCCAACCCGCGCATCGCCGGCGGCATCCGCAGCACGCTGGCCGACTACCGGAAGCTGATGGCCATGTGGCATGCCGATGGCGTCATCCGCGAAGGCCCGAACGCCGGGCAGCGCTATCTCGCCGTCGCGACGATTCGCGCCATGCAGCGCGACCACGCCGAGGGCACGGTGAAGCAGGACGTGCCGCCCGTGCCCCAGGAGCTGAGCGCCTGGGGCTATGGCTTCGGCCACTGGATCCTGCCGACCTCTCGGGCCGGCGCGCCGGTCGTCGAGTCGAGCCCGGGTGCCTTCGGCTTCCAGGGCTGGGTGGACGGCGCCGCCGGCATCGCCGGCGTGTTCATGGTGCAGGACGCCAACACCCGCATGGCGCCGGAAGCCGAGGCCGTGCAGGCCGACCTCGCGCGCCTGCTCGATCCGCCGCGCTTCACGCAGTCGGCGGGCCCGGCCGCGAGCCCGCCGCCACTACCCGGCCATCAGGCGGTCCGCGGACGCCCGCGCAACCACGCGAAGTAAAGCAGCGGGATCACGACGAGCGTCAGCAGGGTGGAGACGGCGATGCCGAAGATCAGGCTGATGGCGAGGCCGTTGAAGATCGGGTCGTCGAGGATGAACAGCGCGCCGAGCATCGCCGCCAGCGCGGTGAGCCCGATGGGCTGCGCGCGAACGGCGCAGGCCTCGATGACGGCATCGGCGAGCTCACGGCCGTTCGCGATCTCGTGGTTGATGAAGTCGACCAACAAGATGGAGTTGCGAACGATGATGCCCGCCAGCGCGATCATGCCGATCATGCTGGTTGCGGTGAACTGCGCACCGAGCAGCGCATGGCCCGGCATCACGCCGATCACGGTGAGCGGGATCGGCGCCATGATCACCAGCGGCACGACGTAACTGCGGAACTGCGCGACGATCAGCAGGTAGATCAGCACGAGGCCCGCGGCGTAGGCGAGGCCCATGTCGCGGAAGGTCTGCCACGTCACCTGCCACTCGCCGTCCCACTTGATGGTGAAGGCCAGCGGGTCATCGGGCGCGGTGAAGAAGCGCTGCGCCACCGGCACGCCGACGTCGATCGAATCGACGCGGCCCACCAGCGAGAACATGCCGTACAGCGGCGAATCGACCTCACCGGCCTCGTCGGCCATGACATAGACGACCGGCAGCAGGTCCTTCTGCATCAGCATCGGCTCCCACGGCTCGCGACGCACCTCGACGAGCTCGACCAGCGGAATCATCCGCCCGTCCTGCGCACGCACCTTCAGCGCCAGCAGCTCGTCGATGCGCGCCTGTTCGCCCGCCGGGAGGCGCAGGCGCACCGGGATGGCGTGCTTCGCCACGCCGTCGCGCAGGTAGGTGGCGTCCACACCGCCCACGGCGAGCGCAAGCGTCTGTGCGATGGCCTGCTGGCTGACGCCCAGGCGTGCGGCGCGCACGCGGTCGACCACCACCGTCTCGCGGGAGGCCTTCGCTTCCAGCGAAGTGTCGATGTCGACGAGGCCATCGGTGTCGCGCGCGAGGCCTTCGAGGCCTTCGGCGATGCGCCGCACCGTGGCGGCATCGGGGCCATAGATCTCGGCCACCAACGGCGCCAATACGGGCGGGCCGGGCGGCACTTCCACCACTTTCAACGCGGCGCCATAGCGGGTGGCGATCGCCTGCAGGGCCGGGCGCCAGGCGCGGGCGAGGTCGTGGCTCTGGTCGTCGCGGTCATGCTTGTCGACCAGGTTCACCTGCAGGTCGCCGAGCGCAGCGCCTTCGCGCAGGTAGTACTGGCGCACGAGGCCGTTGAAGTTCACCGGCGCCGAGGTGCCGGCGTAGCCCTGCACGTCGAGCACTTCGGGGCGCTCGCGGAGTTCGGCGGCCAGTTCGAGGAGCAGAGCATTGGTGCGCTCCAGTGGCGTGCCTTCCGGAAGGTCGACGACGATCTGCAGCTCCGACTTGTTGTCGAAGGGCAGCATCTTCAGCACGACCAGCTGCACCACGACGAGGCCGACCGACAGCGCCACCGCGGCACCGATGCCGGCGAAGAGCTTGAACCGGCGCGCGCCGCCCTTGGCCGGGTCGAGGAAGGGGCGCATCAAGCGGTCGAACACGCCGTGCAGGCGCGCCGCGAGGCCGCCGTGGCCGTGGCCACCCGCCTCACCCAAGCGCGCGTAGTGGCGCGACAGCAGCTTCACCGCCAGCCACGGCGTCACCGTGAGGGCGATCAGCAGCGAGAGCAGCATGCCCACCGAGGCGTTGATTGGGATCGGGCGCATGTACGGGCCCATCAGCCCGGTGACGAAGGCCATGGGCAGCAGTGCCGCGATCACGGTGAAGGTCGCGAGGATCGTCGGGCCGCCGATCTCGTCGACCGCCGCCGGCAGCGCCTCGCGCAACGATTTGGCGCCGAGCGTCATGTGGCGGTGGATGTTCTCGACCACGACGATGGCGTCATCGACAAGGATGCCGATGGAGAAGATCAGTGCGAACAGCGAGACGCGGTTGATGGTGAAGCCCATCGCCCAGCTGGCGAACAACGTCACGGCCAGCGTCAGGATCACCGCCGCGCCGACCACCAGCGCTTCGCGCCAGCCGAGCGCGACCAGCACCAGCAGCACCACGGCCATGGTCGCGAAGACCAGCTTCTTGATCAGCGTGATCGCCTTCTCGTTGGCGGTGAAGCCGTAGTCGCGCGTCACCGTGGCATGCACGCCCTCAGGGATCAGCGCGCCTTCAAGGGCGACGAGGCGCTCGCGGATCGCGGCCGTGATGTCGGCGGCGTTCGCACCGGGCTTCTTGGCGATGGCCAACGTGACGGCTGGGGCCCATTCCACGGGCGACGCGTCGCCGGTCGGCGCGCCCGCGCCCGTCGCGTGCCAAACGTAAGCGGTCGGTCGGTCCGCGGCTTCGCGGATGGTCGCGATGTCGGCGAGACGGAGCGGCTGGCCCTCACGAAGGCCGAGCACGAGATCGGCCACGCCGTTCGCGTCGGCGAGGAAGGTGCCCACCGTCACCGGCACCTGCGTACCGCTGGCATCGACGCGCTCGCCGGCCTGCAGCACCACGTTGGCCGCGGCCAGCGCCTGCTGCAGTTCGCCGACCGTCATGCCATGCGCGGCGAGGCGCGTGGCGTCCAACTCGACGACCACCGCGCGCTCCGGCGCGCCGATCGTGGTGATGTCTCGGGTGCCGGGCACGCGCTTGAGTTCGGTTTCCAGCGCACGGGCCACGGCGCCGAGTTCGGTCGCACCGCGCTGCGGATCGTCCGTCCACAGGGTGACGCCCATCACCGGCACGTCGTCGATGCCCATCGGGCGCACCAGCGGCGGGCCCACGCCCAGCCCCGGCGGCACGAAGTCGGCGTTGGCGAAGACCTGATTATACAGGCGGACGAGGGCGTCCTTGCGCGGGATGCCGACGTCGAATTCGACGGTCACCACGGCCATGCCGGGACGGCTCATCGCGTAGACGTGCTTGACGCCTTCGACCTCGGCGAGCTTCTGCTGCAACGGCACGCTGACGAGTGATTCGACGTCGTGCGCGGACGAGCCGGCGAAAGGCACGAAGACGTTCGCCATCGTCACGTCGATCTGCGGCTCTTCCTCGCGCGGGGTGATCATCACCGCCACGAGGCCGAGCAGCAGCGCCGCCAGCGCCAGCACCGGCGTCAGCGGGTTGGTCTGGAAGGCCCGGGCCAGGCGGCCGGATACGCCAAGACGAGGCTCACTCATCGGCGGCCTCCCGCGCGGCGCGCTGGGCCACCAGCGCGGCCACCGGGTCGAGCGCGATGGCCTCGCCCGAAGCGAGGCCGGCGATCACTTCCACGCGATCCCCGAACACCTCGCCGACGCGGATCTGCCGCAGGCCCACGCGGCCCTCGGGCGACACCACGTAAACGGCAGCGATCTCGCTGCGACGGACGAGCGCCGTGGCGGGCACGAGCAGGCGCTCGGCCTCGCCCAGCTTGAAGCGCACCTTGACGGTGTTGCCCGGCTGCAGGCCGGTTTCCATCTCCGGCAGCTCGACGCGAACGGTGAAGGTGTGGGTCTGCGGGTTCGCCGCGGGGAACACGATCACCTCGCGGGCCTCGACGTCGCGGCCGTCGGCCAAGCGCACCGTGGCGGTCTTGTGCTCGCGGATGGCCGCGATGTCGGCCTGCGGCACCTGCACCTCGACGCGCAGCTGGCCGAGCGAAAGGCCCGACACCAGCGGCTGGCCCGGTGCGACGGTCTCGCCGATCTCGACATGGCGCTGGGTGACGAGGCCCGAGTACGGCGCGCGCACCACGGTGTAATCGACCTGCTCGCCCGCCTGCTTCACGCCCGCTTCGGCGGCGGCGAGGGCCGCGCGCGCGGCGTCGCGCCGTGCGGTGGCCTGGTCGAGCTGCGAGCGCGCCACCAGCTGGCGCCCGGCGAGGTCGGCGATGCGGCGCTGGTCGGCGTCCGCTTCCGCGGCCTGCGCGCGTGCGGCCCGCAGGGCGGCTTCCGCCTGCGCGCGACCGCTGCGCTGCTCGACGTCGGTGAAGCGCACGACGATGTCGCCGGCCTTCACCACGTCGTTGACGTCGAAGGGCAGTTCGACGACCCGGCCAGCGGTTTGCGCGGCGAGCGTTGCCTGGTTCACCGCCTGCACCACGCCGTCCCAGCTGCGCTCGCGCGCGGCGGTCGCCGGCGCGACGGCGAGCGTCTGCAAGCCGGGATCAGGCGACGTGGGAGCCGCGTCGTCGCTGCCCGAACAGGCGGTGAGCGCAAGGGCGGCGAAGAGGGCGGCAGCGAGGGGCAGGCGGCGGAAAACCATGGGGAAATCCTTCAGCGGAACGCAGAGCCGGACGAGAAACCCAGCTTTTTGAAGACGATGGCGGCCGGGCAGAAGCCGGAGAACGCGGATTGCAGCAGATTGAGGCCGATGAACACCGTGAACAGGACGAACCACGGCGAGACGAAATGGGTAAGGGCGACGGAAAGAAGGGTCATGACGCCGGCGAAGGCGAAGACAGCACGGTCGATGTTCATGGTGGAGCTCCGGGGAAAGGATAGGGGGAACGGCAGGCGCGTGGCTCGGCTCGATGCTTACTTCAGGCGCCCGATGCCCAAGGCCTTCAGGACGTACTTCTCGTAGATCGGCTCGGTGTTGCCGGATTTCATCTTGGCGAGGAAGTACTTCTCGAACGCCACCTTCGCCACATGCACCCACTTGCCGACCTTCGCCCACGTGACGTTGCGGGGCGGGATCTGCGGGATGGCGACGAAGGCGGCGCCGGTGTCGCCCATGTCGGCGAGGCAGATGGCGTTCCAGGTCGGCACCTCCTCCGGCTCGCGGCCGGCGAGCACCGCGGCGAGGTTGTGCGCTATCGCAGTCACCATCGATTCGATCATGAAGCCGGTCTTCGGCGCGCCGGTCGGCACGGTCGTCACTTCGACCGGCGGAATCGCCACGCAGACGCCCGCTGACCAGACGTTCGGGAAGGCCGGGTGACGCTGGTGCTTGTCGATCAGGATGAAGCCGCGCGGATTGCCCAAGCCCTCGACGCCACGCACGGCGTCCACACCGGTGAACGGCGGCATGATCATGGCGAAACGATGGGCAACGGCGTGCTCCTTCACCGCGTTGCCGCGCTCGTCGAACTCGGTGGCGCTCACCGCATCCCCGGTGACGCCGGTGATCTTGGCGTTGGCGATCCACTTGATGTGCCGCTGGCGGAGCTCGCTCTCGAGCAGGCCCTTGCTGTCGCCGACGCCGCCGAGGCCCATGTGGCCGATGTAGGGCTCGGGCGTGATGTAGGTCATCGGCACGCGGTCGCGCAGCTTCCGCTTGCGCAGGTCGGCGTCGAGGATCATCGCGAACTCGTAGGCCGGGCCGAAACAGCTCACGCCCGGTGCCGCACCGATGACGATCGGACCGGGATTCTTCAGGAAGTCTTCGTAGGCGGCCCAGGCAGCGACCGCGTGGTCGGTCGTGCAGATCGAATGGCTGTGCGCCTCCGGGCCGAGGCCGGGCACTTCATCGAAGGCGAGGCGCGGCCCCGTGCAAATCACCAGATGGTCGTAGGCGAGCTCGCGACCGTCCTTGAGCACAAGACGGTTGCGGGCGGGATCCACGCGCTGCGCGCCCGCTCCGTCGAAGCTGATCTGCTTCTTGGCGAGATGGCCGGCGACGTCGATCTGGATGTCGGCGGCTTTGCGCCAACCGACGGCGACCCACGGGTTCGACGGCGTGAAGCTGAACTTCCCGCCCTCACCGACAACGGTCACCTCATGCTCGCGACCCACGGCGGCGCGGATTTCATAGGCGGCACTCATGCCACCGAGCCCTGCCCCGAGAACGACGATCTTCGCCATGGCACGCCCCGCATTGAGTTGGTTGGTTTCTAATTTAGCACGCGCTAAAGTGAATTCAAGCGATGCCCGATCGACGGTCGGCCAGGCGTCGTGCCCTGCACTACGGAGGCTGCATGACCCGCCCGGACGACGCTCGAGGTGCCCGCGGAAGCGGGCTTTGCCGACTGACCGGGTCGTCGTCCTACAATCCAAGGCCTATGCCCAAGACCACCACCCGCCTGCCGCCGATGGCGGCCGCCATGGCCGCACAGGCCGAAGCCGCCGCCGAGCTCCTGAAGACGCTGGGCAACCCCCAGCGCCTCCGCATCCTTTGCCTGCTGGTGGAAGGCGAGCATTCGGTCGGCGAGATCAACGCCCACGTGCCGCTGTCGCAGTCGGCGCTGTCTCAGCACCTCGCTGTCCTGCGGGAGCAGGGACTCGTCGAGACGCGACGCGAGGCGCAGACGATCTTCTACGCCTTGGTCGATGGCCCCGCTCGCGCCATGCTCGGGACCTTGCACGACCTCTATTGCCCAACCCCCGAGGCCGCGGCGCCGAAATCCCGCCAAGCGGCGAAGTCGGCACCTCGGCCAGCCGCGGCGAAGGCGGCTTCGCGCCGCAAGGCCTCCTGATGGACAGCCTCAAGTTCCGCGGCCTGTTCGCCGTGCTCATGGCCCTGCTGATGGCCTTCCTGATGAGCGCCGTGCTCACCGCGGTCAACACGGGCGTCGATGCCGGTTTCGTCGGCCGATGGCTGCATGCCTTCGTCGTCGCGTGGCCGATCGCCATCGTCGCGGCCTTCTTCTGCGCACCGATCGCCCGGCGCTGGACGATGCGCCTTCTCGCGGCCTCGACCCGGAACGCGGGACACCCTGATGGATGACAAGCGCATCGAGGTGACCCTGCACCAGCAGGAGGGCTATGCCTTCCGGATCGAGTTCGGCGATGGTATCGACGACCTGCTGTCGGACGAGCCAGTGCCGCTCGGCGCCGGACACGGCCCAAATCCATCCAAGCTGCTGCTGGCCTCGATCGCCAATTGCCTGGCGGCGAGCCTCACGTTCGCTCTGCGCAAATTCGGCAACCAGCCCGGTCCGATCACCGCCCGGATCACCGGCCTCATGGGCCGCAACGCCGAAGGCCGGTGGCGGATCCCGCGAGCCCGCGTGGAGATCACGCTGGCCGAGCATCCGGGCGTGCACCAGCAGTTCGAGCGCGTGCTTGCCCAGTTCGAAGACTTCTGTGTCGTCACCCAGAGTGTCCGCGACGGCATCGATGTCGAGGTCGAGGTCCGCGACGCGGACGGTCGCGTCCTGCTGGGCGACAAGAGCAACGAAGGCGGCGGCTGAGGACTGCGGTCGCCGCCGCAACATGCCCTGTCTTGAGCGTCAGGGCGCCAGCATGCTGCGCAGCATCCAGGCCGTCTTTTCATGCATGGCGAGGCGCTGCGTGGCGATGTCCGCGGTGGGCTGGTCGTCGGCCTTGTTGGCGAGCGGAAGGAGTGCGCGCGCACTGCGGGCGGTCGCTTGCTGGGCATGGACGAGATGGCGAAGCATGTCGTCGGCGGACGGCACGCCCTCCACCTCACCGAAGGTGGCCAACTGTGCGAACTGCCGGTAGGTGCCCGGGGCCGGGAAACCGAGCGCCCTGATGCGCTCGGCGATGTCGTCGAGCGCGTTCCACTGCTCGGTGTACTGGCCCATGAACATCAGGTGCAGTCCGTTGAACTGCGGCCCGGTGACATTCCAATGGAAGTTGTGCGTCATCAGGTACAGCGTGTAGCTGTCCGCCAGCAACACGGACAAACCCTGCGCAATGGCCTTGCGGTCCTTCTCGCCGATACCGATGTCGATGGCGGGCATCTTCGGCACGTTCTGGGCTTTCGCTTGCTTGGCCATGGTCTTTCTCCAGTGGATGGTGCGGGTAAACAACGTGCCGCTTCAGGACGCCTTCTTCATCGAAAAGTACCAGTCGGTCGTCTCGAGCCCTTCGCCGAGGCGGGCCTCGAGGTCGGCCACGGTCTTCGGCGCTCCGACCAGCACCTTGTCGCCGGGCTGCCAGCCCTCGGGCGTAGCCACGCCCTGCGAGAGGCTGGTCTGCAGGCCGCGCACCAGGCGCAGGATCTCCGCGACGCTGCGGCCGTTCGTCATCGGGTAATAGACCATCGCGCGCAGGATGCCGTTCGGGTCGATGATGAAGGTGGCGCGCACGGCCGCCGTGTCGGAGGCGCCCGGATGGATCATCCCGTAGGCGCGGGCCACGTTCATCGACAAGTCCTCGATGATCGGGAAGGGAATCTCGACGCCGAACTTCTCCTTGATGTTCTGCACCCAGGCGAGGTGGGAGTAGATCGAGTCGATCGACAGGCCGAGCAGCTCAGTGTTGATGGCCGCGAAGTCGGGAGCGGCCTTGGCGAAGGCGGTGAACTCGGTGGTGCAGACCGGCGTGAAGTCGGCGGGATGCGAGAACAGCACCAGCCACTTGCCGCGGTAATCGTCGAGCGATCGGGGACCGAAGGTGGTCTGCGCCTGGAAGGCCGGCGCGCGCTCGTTGATGCGCGGCAGGCCATAGGCGACGGGCGCGGCCACCGCAGCGGCCGGAGCAGCAACGGTGGAAACCATCGGCGCAGCGTTTGCGGCGACCGGAAGGACGTTGGAATCAGTGCAGCTCATGGCAATTCTCCTGGGGAGGGCCGCGCTTCGCGCGGCAGATGGGTTCAGAGCGAATCGAGCGGAACCTTGAGGTAACGGACGCCGTTGCCCTCGGGTTCCGGAAGGGCGCCGGCTTTCATGTTCACTTGCAGGGACGGCACGATCAGGGTGGGCATGCCGAGGGTGGCGTCGCGAGCGGTGCGCAGCGCGACGTAGTCGTCCTCGGCGATGCCGTCGCGGACGTGGATGTTGGAGGCACGTTGTTCGGCCACGGTGGTTTCCCAGCGGATCTCGCGCCCGCCCGGGCCGTAGTCGTGGCACATGAACAGCCGGGTCTCGGGCGGCAGCGACAGCACGCGGCGCATCGAGCGGTAGAGCGTGCGGGCATCACCGCCGGGGAAATCGGCCCGCGCCGAGCCGCCGTCCGGCATGAACAGCGTGTCGCCGACGAACGCAGCGTCGCCGATCACGTGCGTCATGCAGGCCGGGGTGTGGCCCGGCGTGTGCAGGGCGACCGCCTGCAGCGCGCCGATGGCGTAGCGCTCGCCGTCCTGGAACAGGTGGTCGAACTGGCTGCCGTCGCGGCGGAAGGCCGGGCCTTCGTTGAAGACGCGGCCGAAGGTCTCCTGCACCACGTCGATGCGCTGGCCGATGGCGATGCGCCCGCCGAGTTCGCGCTTCAGCCAGGGCGCGGCGGAGAGGTGGTCGGCGTGGACGTGGGTCTCGATGATCCACTCGACATGCAGGCCCTCCGCGCGAACGACATCGGCGATGGCCTGGGCCGATCGATGGCTCGTGCGGCCGGAGGCGTAATCGAGGTCGAGCACCGGATCGACGATGGCGCAGGCCGGACCGTCCGGTTCACGCACGAGGTAGCTGACCGTGTGGGTGACCGGATCGAAGAATGCGGTCACTTTCGAGGCGGGACCACCCGGGCCCTCGAGGGTTTCGTTGGCAGTCATTTCGATGTCCTGGTTCGTCGTCATGGGAAGCACTCTAGGTCGCCGTGTTGATCAATAGAAATGAATAGTTACGATCGCTGTGTTTGATAGAGTCGAACACATGGACAATCCGCCCAGCCTTCGGCAACTCGAATACCTCGTCGCCCTCGACGCGCATGGCCATTTCACCGAAGCCGCCCGCGCCTGTGGCGTTGGCGCGCCGGCGTTCAGCAGTGGCCTCGCGGCACTGGAGGAGCGGCTTGGCGTGAGCGTCGCGGATCGCGACCGCCGCCACGTGGCCATGTCGCCGGCCGGCCGACGCCTCGCGGCGCAAGCGAAGCGCGTTCTCGCGGAGGCCGCGGCCTTCATGGCCTTGGCGCAATCCGAGTCGCAACCGATGGCCGGCACTTGGCGTTTCGGCAGTATCCCGACCATCGCGCCCTTCCTGATGCCGAAGCTGCTGCCGGCAATGCGCAAGCGCTTCCCCGAACTCGATCTGCTGCTTTCCGAGGACAAGACGCCCGAGCTGCTGGCCGACCTCGAAACCGGCCACCTGGACCTGCTGCTGATCGCCTTTCCCTACGAGGTTCCGGGCTGCGAGGTCGACCTTCTGTTCCATGACAGCTATCGCTTCGCCTGCAGCCCGCGCTCTGCCTTGGCCAAGGCGCCACGAATCGGTCCGAAGGAGATCGCTTCGCAGCCACTGATGCTGCTGGAGGCCTCGAATTGCCTGCACCACCACGCACTCCCCGTGCTGGAGACGGCCGCCGCCGCCGCACAAACCACCTTCGCCGGTACCAGCCTGCAGACGCTCGCGGCGATGGTGGCGGTGGACATGGGCAGCACCCTGCTGCCCACGCTGGCCATCGAGGGCGGGCTGCTGCAGGGCGGCGGCGTGGTCACTCGGCCCCTCGGTTACGACGGCGGGCGACGAACCCTCGGCTTGTGCTGGCGCCGCGGGCACGCTCGCGCGGACGAGTTCCGCGAGCTCGGAGCGGCACTCCGCGACTGGGCGCAAGCGGTGGGCATCGGCGAGGCGCTCACGCCGTCGAGCGCGCGCAGCGCGAGGCCGAGAGGAAGGCAGGCCGCCCGGCACCGGTGATCGGCGCCATCCAGGGACTTCGGGTGGTGATTTGTGCATTAGCGAATACTAATGTAGATTGGCGCCATGTCCACGCCCTGCTCCGCCGCCTGAGGCCGCCCCCGTGATCTGGCTCGCCCTGCTCGGTGCGGTGATCGTCGGCCTGTCACTGGGCCTGCTCGGCTCGGGCGGATCGATCCTCACGGTGCCGCTGCTCGTCTACCTCGTTGGCCAGCCGGAGAAGGTGGCCATCGCTGGTTCGCTGGCGGTGGTCGGCGGCATCGCCCTCGCCGGGGCCATCCCGTCGGCGCTGCGCGGCGGCGTCGAATGGCGCAGCGTCGGCTGGTTCGGCGTGCCGGGGATGCTCGGCACCATTCTCGGAGCGCACCTGTCGCGCTGGATCGCCGGCGATGTGCAGCTGCTGCTGTTCGCGGTCGTGATGGTCGTCGCGGCCTGGCGGATGACCCGGGCCGCGCCGGCGACCACCACGGTCGCCGCCCCGCGATCGCGGGGATGGATCGTCATCGATGGCCTTGGTGTCGGCCTGCTCACCGGCCTGGTCGGCGTCGGCGGCGGCTTCCTCATCGTGCCGGCCCTGGTGCTGCTCGGCGGCCTGCCCATGCACCGGGCAATCGCGACCAGCCTGTGGATCATCGCCCTCAACGCCTTCAGCGGCCTCGGCAAGCATCTCTTCGTACTCGACGCGGCCGGCCTCGCGCTGGATTGGCGGCTCCTCGGCCTGTTCACCGGGGTCGGCGCCATCGGCAGCATCGTCGGCCAAAAGCTCGCCACACGCCTGCCGCAAGTGCTCCTTCGTCGCGGCTTCGCCGCCCTGCTGATCCTGATGGGCTTGTACATCGTCGGGCGGGAACTCCCTGCCCTGCTCGCTTCCTGACCGTGCCGAAAGGCGCACCTTCCCCTGCCAAGGAGAACCCCATGAAGACTGTCCAGGACCTGGTCGCCGCCGCGAAGGCCCGCATCCGGGAGATCGACCACGCCGAACTGGAAACGCTCCGCGCGAAAGGCGCACCGCTCGTCGACGTGCGCGAACCCGGCGAATTCGCCGAAGGACGCATTCCGGGTGCGGTGAACATTCCGCGCGGCGTGCTGGAGTTCGAAGTCGATGGCCATCCGGCGGTGAACTGCATCAA
Source organism: Silanimonas sp. (assembly GCF_027531545.1). GTDB lineage: Bacteria > Pseudomonadota > Gammaproteobacteria > Xanthomonadales > Xanthomonadaceae > Silanimonas. The sequence continues at coordinate 93,335 of NZ_JAPZSC010000018.1, forward strand.
GGATCCCGCGCTGTCGCATCGCGAGCTTCCGGTGATCCTCAGCTGTCGCAGCGGCGCACGCAGCGCACTGGCGGCAGCGGCGCTGAAAGATCTTGGATTCGCCGAGCCCGTCTCGCTGGCCGGTGGATTCATGGGCTGGACCAACGCGGGGCAGCCGGTCGAACGCTGACGCCTGCGGCCGCGTCGGTCGCGGTCAGCCTTCGCCCACCCGCGGCCAGCGCTGCCGCCGCCACGTGGCCGGCAGGGCCTCTGGCGCGTGCGTCACGATCACGGTGCAGCGCGCCTCGAGCCACGGCTGGAGACGCGGCAGCAGATGCGCCATCAGCGCCGCATCGAGGCCGCGGAACGGTTCGTCGAGCAGCACGAGGCCCGGATCACGCAGGAGCAGCGCGGCCAGCTGCAACCGCCGCGCCTGCCCGCCGGACACGCGCGAACCCCGCGGTCCCAGCCGGTAGTCCAACCCATCGCCGGTGCGTTCGAATACAGCGTCGAGCGCCACCGCCTGCAACACGCGATGCAGTTCAGCGTCAGCGACCTCACCCAAGCCGAGCCGCAGGAACTGCCGCACGCTCAAGTCGAGCAGATGGTCCTCCTGGCCGAGGTAGGCCACATGCGGATAGCGCTGCGCATCCGGCAGGGCCAGCCAATCCACGCCGTCGACGAGCACACGACCTGCGTGGGGCGGCAGCTCACCCGCCAGCGTGGCCAACAGGCTGCTCTTGCCGCAGCCGCTGGGGCCGTGAAGAACCCACGGCGCACCCGGCATCAGGATCGCCGACCACGGGGTTGCCTCATGCGGCTGGTGGCGCGCCCGCAGGCCTTCGATCACCCACGAGCGCGGGGCAAGCCTGTGCCTCGCTGCTTCAGGATGGAATCGCTCGGCGTCCGCCATGGCGCGGGATTCGAGTGCCATGACCCGATGCGCCGAGGCTTCGGCTTCACCCACCCGCCACCAGGCACCCGGCAAGCCGGCGAAGGCCTCGCCGAGACCCAGCGTCATCAGGGCGACCAAAGCGAGCGACGCGGCATCGAGCGTGCCCCAGCCCAGCGCCACCACGGCCACCAGCCACAGTCCCACCAGCGCCTGCACGGCATGCTCGGCCCAAAGCGCCCATTGCTCCTGCGATTGCGCACGCTGCAGATCGTCGCGCGCGAGGGCATCCAGCTGCACGAGCCCCTGGTCCGCCTTTCCGTAAGCGAGGCGCTCCGCCAAGCCACTGAAGTGATCGTGGTGGCCGATACGCAGCGCCGTGCGCGAGGCCACCCGCTCCATGCCGCGCCGTCGTCCGATGCCGGCAAAGAGGAGCGTCGTAATGCCGATGATTCCACCCCCGGCGCCCAGCACGACCGCCAACGCGAACGAGCCCCAATGGGCCATCGCCACCACTGCCGCCAGCAGGGTGAGCAAAGCGGCCAGCAAGGGGCCGACGACGCGCAACGGAACGCCATCCAGCGTGTCGACATCACGCAGTAGCCGGGTCACCAGATCCGCGTGGCGCTCGCGCCCCAAACCCTCGGCCCAAAGCCGGGCCGGGGTGGCCGCCACGGTGGCGAAAACGCGCACGCGAAGATCGGCAAGGAGCCGAAGCACCGCCGAATGGCCGACGATGCGCTCGATATATCGCGTCACCGGCTTCACCAGCGCCAGCCCGCGGATCGCCGTGGACGGCGTGAAGATGTTGAGCCCGACCAGCAGCCCGAGGCCGGCCAACGCCGTCGCCGCGATGAACCATCCCGACAGCGCGAGCAGCGCCGCGCCGGCCATCCACGTCAGGGCAAGCGCCGCCCATGCCAGCAGCCATCGAGGCAGGCCCGGGCGGTAGAGACGCCAGAGGTATCGCCACGGAGTCATCGGAAATCCCGGAAATCCGCGAGCGTGACGACACGATCGCATCGAGCCAACACGACCGGATCATGGCTGGCAATCAGCACCGCGACACGCGCCTCGCGGGCCAACGGCAGCAGTGCGTCGAGCAGGCGGTCACGCGTCGCGTCGTCCAGCGCCGCCGTCGGCTCATCGAGCAACCACAGGGGTGCGCCGGAGAGCCAAGCGCGCGCGACGCCGAGCCGCTGGGCCTGGCCGCCGGACACGCCCGTGCCGCCTTCGCCGATCGGCGTCTCCAGGCCTCTCGGCAGTTCCGAGGTCGGCGCCCCGAGGCCGACCGCCGTCAGCGCCTCGAGCAGCACCGCGTCGCCCACCGACGGGTCGCACGCGAGCTTCAGGTTGTCGCGAACCGTCCCGTGGAACAGGTGCACCCGCTGCGGCACCCAAGCCCAGCGGGCGCAGCGCGCCACACGGCCGGCGTCGGGCGTCAGGAACCCTGCCGCCAACGCCAGCACCGTCGATTTCCCGCTACCGCTGGGGCCGGCAAGGCCCACCACGTCGCCAGACCGAAGACGAAGATCGAGGCCCGAGAGCACGGCACGCTTCGAACGCCCGTAGCCGTGGTGCACCGCCTCGAGCACCAGAACCTCATCCTCTCCGGCGAGGGACTCCGGCCGCGCAGGCGCCGCCATCCCGCCACCTTCGTCGCCATCGAGGGCGGCAAGGGACGACGACGCGGCCAAGGCAGCGCTGCGCTCGTGGTAGGCCTGCGCCAACTGCCGCAGGGGAAGAAAGCCTTCAGGCGCGAGCATCAGCACGAAGAAGCCGGTCCACGCGTCGAGGCTCGCGGCGGGGCCGAAGGTGATCAAGCCGAGCAGCGCGAAGCCCACGTAGAGCGCGACGAGGCCAATCGCCAAGGCGCTGAACAGCTCGAGCGTGGACGACGACAGGAAGGCGACGCGCAGCACCCGCATGACGAGACCGCGATGGGCCTGCGCAGCCTCCGCCACCGCCGCCGTGGATTCCTCCAAGGCGCCCACCCGGCGCAGCCACGGCAGCGTCTCCAGGCGCTGCAGGAGTTCGGCACCCAGCGCCGCGTCCTGCGATTGCTGGGCCTCCTGGACGGATTGCGTACCCATCCCGATCAGCACCATGAAGAGAGGAACGAGTGGGATGGCGACCAACAGCAGGAGGCCGGCGATCCAGTCCAGCGACAGGACGATCGCGACCACGGCCAGCGGGAGGACGCGCGCCCACTCGCGAGCGGGCAGATAGCGAGCGAAGTACCCGTGCAGCGCATCCACCTGGTCCAGATGACGCTGCGCCCACCAGGCCGCCGCCCCTTGGGCAGTCAGCGCAGCCGGCCCCTGTCGCGTCGCCGCGGCGAGCAGCCGGAAACGCAGCGCATGGCGCACCGCTGCCGAGAGGCCCTGACCGCCGTGATCCCGCGCAAGGCCGCCAATGAAGCGCAGGGCCACGCCAGCGACCAGACCGGCCCAGGCGAGCGCCGAGGGAAATGCCGAACCCGGTTGAAGCGCCGCCACGAGCACGCTTGCCAAGCTGCCATACAGCAGCACCACGCCGACCAAGGCGGCCAAGCCACCGGCACGGGCCAGCCACAGCCAGCGGCGATGCTCGCTGGGAAGCCGTGCGAGCCAGCGAGCCTCGGCCGCGGCGCGGGGATCCCCCGCCAGCGACTCGACGGCGGCCTCAGTGGTAGCCGACACCCATCTTCACCTTGCCGCGGAACACGTAGTACGTCCACGCCGTATACATCAGCACGAACGGGATGACGAAGAGCACGCCGATGAGCAGGAACAGCTGGCTTTCGGGTGCGGACGCCGCGTCATGGAAGGTGTGGTTCGGCGGCACCACATAGGGCCACTTGCTGAAGAGCAGTCCGCCGTAGAACAGGCCGAACAGCACGATGGTGCCGATGAACGGCAGCGCATCACTGCCGCGCGCCAGCGCTCGCCACACGAGCGCGGCAACCGCCACCGTTGCGGCAGGCAGCACCCACAGCCACGAGAGGTTGCCGAACCAGCGGTCATGCACGTAGGCATCCATCTGCGGCGTCCACACGCTCACGACCACGAAGAAGCCCATGACCACGGCTAAAAGACGGACCGACCAGCGGCGCATCCGCTGCTGCAGTTCGCCTTCGGTCTTGAGCACCAGCCAAGTGGCGCCGAGCAGCGCATAGCCGGCGACGAGGCCAAGGCCGGTCATCACCGTGAACGGCGTGAGCCAATCGAAGGCGCCACCGACGTAGCGCATGTTCTCGGTCTCGAAGCCTTGGATGTAGGACCCGACCACGGCGCCTTGGGCGAAGGTCGCCACCAGCGAGCCGCCGGTGAAGGCGAGGTTCCACATCGGCTTTCCCTTCGCCGAGGCCTTGAAGCGGAACTCGAAGGCGACACCGCGGAAGATCAACCCGGCCAGCAGCAGGAAAACGCCGATGTATAGCGCCGGAAGGAAGACGGCATAGACCAGCGGGAACGCGGCGAGCAGGCCGGCGCCGCCGAGGATCAACCAGGTTTCGTTTCCGTCCCAGACCGGCGCGACGGAGTTCATCATCACGTCGCGCTCGTCTTCGCTGGCGGCGAACGGGAAGAGCATGCCGACGCCGAGGTCGAAACCATCGGCCAGCACGTACATCAGCAGGCCGAAGCCGATGATGGCGACCCAGAGATAGGTGAAGTCGAACATGGGATGTGCTCCGAGCGCTCAGTTCTGGAAGAAGGACGGCGTGGAGGACGGCGCCTCGTCGATTTCGACCGCGGAAAGCGGCCGCTTCGGCCGTCCATGGTCGTCGCCGTGGGCCGGCAGCTCGGTGATGCCGTGCTGAACGACCTTGCGCAGGTAGTGCAGCCCGGCCGTGAAGACCACGGCGTACACCGCGATGTAGCCGACCATCGTGAACAGCACCATCCAACCTTGCAGGCTCGGCGTCACTGCCTCGCTGGCCGTCATCACGCCGTAGATCAGGTAGGGCTGGCGACCGATCTCGGTGACGAACCAGCCGGCGAGCACGGCGATGAACGGCGCCGGGATCATCCAGGTCAGAACGCGCAGGAAGCGCGGCGACGAGCGCAGCGTGCCGCGCCACACGTGCCAAGCACCGAGGAGTCCGACGAGGATCATCAGCATCCCGATGCCCACCATCACGCGGAAGCTCCAGAACACGATCGCCACCGGCGGCCGCTCTTCGGGGGCGAAGTCTTTCAGTCCCTGCACCACGCCGTCAGCATCGTGCTTGAGGATGACGTTGGCCAGCTTCGGAATGCCGACCTCGAGGTGATTCTCCTCGGCCTGCTGATCGGGCAGCGCGAACAGCAGCAGCGGCACCTGGCCGCCGGTCTCCCAGTGGCCTTCCATTGCGGCGACCTTGGCCGGCTGGTGTTCGAGGGTGTTTAGACCGTGCATATCGCCGACGAACATTTGCAGCGGGGCGATCACCGCCAGCAGCACGAGCGTCATCTTGAGCGCGCGCTCCGCCGACTCCACGGCATGGCCACGCAGCAGGTACAGCGCCGAGACACCAGCCACCACGAAGCCCCCCGTCAGGAAGGACGCCAGCGCCATGTGCGCGAAGCGGTAGGGGAACGAGGGGTTGAAGATCGCCTCGGCCCAACTTGTCACGTGGACCATGCCTTCGCGGAGTTCGAAGCCGGTCGGCGTCTGCATCCAGGAATTGGCCGACAGGATCCAGAAGGACGAAATGAACGTGCCGATCGCCACCATGTAGGCGGACAGCAGGTGCAAGCCCTTCGGCACCTTGCCCCGACCGAACAGCAGCACGCCCAAGAACGCGGCCTCGAGGAAGAAGGCCGTGACCACCTCGTAGGCGAGGATGGGTCCGAGGAAGTTCGAAGCCGTGTAGGCGAAGTTGCTCCAGTTGGTGCCGAACTGGAAGGCCATCACCAGGCCCGAGACCACGCCCATCCCGAACACGACCGCGAAGACCTTGGTCCAGAACGCCGCGAGCCGCTCCCAATGCGGGCTACCGGTTTTCAGGGAGATCGTCTCCAACACCGCGATGTAGCTTGCGAGGCCGATCGTGAAGACCGGGAAGATCGCGTGGAAGGAAACGACGAAGGCGAACTGCAGCCTGGAAAGGAAGACCGGATCGAGATCCATGGTGCTGGCCTGCTGAGGGGCCGGCGGGCGCCGGCCGGGGTTGGACGGAATCGGAAGCGGCGAGGGCACCTTAAGGGAGACGCGCACCGGATTGAACCGGGGTGCGTCCAAGGGTCGCAGGGCCGTCGCTGGTCCGACGAACGACTTTATATCGGAATATTCTTATATTAGGATTGACTGAACTCAAAAGAGAAGAGGTGTTCGATGCTCGCCATGATTCGCAGTCTGCTCGGCGGCCCCGCTACCTCGGCATCCGTCGAGGAGGCGGCCTCGTTGATGGCGTCCGGCGCGACCCTCGTGGATGTCCGTGAACATTCCGAATGGCAGTCCGGACACGCGAAGGGGGCGATCCACATCCCGCTTGGCGACCTTCAAAGCGGCGGAGAGCGCGCCCTCGCTGCCAAGGGCGTGAACGCCGGCGCGAACGACACGCTCCTGCTCATCTGCCATAGCGGCATGCGCAGCGGTCTGGCCTGCCGGACTCTGGGCGACGACGCGTCGTTCAAGGCCATCAACGTGAAGGGCGGGATGATCGCTTGGCAACGCGCAGGCTTGCCGATGGGGGGTGGGCGATGAGCCGCCACGGCGTTCGGGGCGCGATCGCGCTGGCACTGGCGATGGCGCTGACTTCGGGAGCGGCCACGTCGCAGTCGCCTCCCGCACCGACGACGAACGACACGCGCGCTGCCGAAGCCGCGAAGGCGTTCTCCAGCGAACTGCGCCGCACGCTGGGCGCGGCCATGGCCGAAGGCGGACCGTCGGCCGGTGTCGAGGTCTGCCACGACGAAGCCCCACGCATCGCTGAGCGGGTCTCCGCGACCCACGGCGTTAGGTTGGGACGCGTGGGTGTGCGGTCACGCCAACCGGCGAACCGGCTGGAGGGATGGCAAAAGCAAACTCTGGACGCATGGCTGGCGTCGCCTCCGGAGGGCTCGCCCGCAAGTTGGGCGCCCGTGGCATCCGTGGATGCGGCCAGCGGTGGCTTCCACTGGGCGAAAGCGATCGAGACCGAGGCGGTTTGCACCGTTTGCCACGGCCCCTCGGTCGAGGCCGGCCTCGCGGGCACCATTCGACGCCTCTATCCCGACGATCCCGCGACTGGCTTCGAAGCCGGCAGCTTGCGCGGGCTGATCTGGGTGGAGGTTCCTGCAGACAAGGCAGAAGTGTCGCGCCCGTCGGATGCACGCCAAGCCATCACCATGACGCCCGCCCAGGCCGCGGCACTGCGTCGCCAGATGCGCAACCACCTCGAGCGCATCGAGGGCACGCTGTTGGCGCTGGGCCATGACGATGCGTCGTCCGCCGTCGCACTGCTTGCCGAGGGCGCGTCCGGTGGCGGGCACGCCGGGGCCGAGGACTTCCGATCCGCGTTGCCCGACGGCTGGCCGCGCTTCGCACGGCCCATGCACGTCGCCATGAGCCAAGCGTCGGAAGCTGCCGCCGCCAAGGATCTGCCGCGGACACTTCGACATGTCGGCGAGGCCATCAGCCAGTGCAATGCCTGCCATGCGACGTACCGCGTCGAGGCCCGGGAGCCCTGAGCCGTGGTATCCCCGACATCGCCAGCCTTCGCCCTCCTGGCCCGACTGGGCGTCCTGCCGGCGCTCGCCGAACTGCCGCCCTCGCGGAGCACGCCGGTCCGACGCCTTGGGGTGGTTGGCCACTCGGGGATCACCATCGAGCGCCTGACACTACCGGGGCGCGCGGTGCTTTTTGACGTGGGCGACGCGGTCGACACCCTGCACATCGTGCTGCAAGGCGCGCTCAAGACGGTGGCTCGCGAAGAATCCGGCGACGAACGGATCACGTCGTTCGTCCGACGTGGCGAGGTCATCGGCTTCGAACACACCAAGGACGGCAGGCACGCCGCGGAAGCCGTCGCGCTCGAACCCAGCGTGGTCCTGGCCCTGCCGGTGGCCGGCCTCGAGGCGATGTCCATGGACGACCCGACGCTGCTGCGACTGTGGTGGCGTACCTGTGCCGAACCCATGGAGCGGCACGCGGCCCAGCTCGTCCTGCTGGCGCAGCGACTGGTGCACGAGCGCCTCGAACGCTTCCTGTGGTCCCTGGTCCCTGCGCCGACCGCGACGGCCAACGACGCACCGCGCCTCCATCTGGCCATGGGCCGGGGCGAGATCGCCAGCTACCTCGGCATGACGAACGAGAGCGTCAGCCGGGCGTTCGCGAAGCTGGTCGATGACGGGCGGATCCGCGTGCGTGGCCGGCATGTGGATCTGCTATTGGTACCGGAATCGCCGTCGCGACTTGCCGGGAGCCTCGCCGGTCGGCGAGCCTGACGTCGATTCCTTTGGGGGACACACCGATGCCTTGGCCACCGATCCTCCGCCAGCAGCGCTTCGGCTATGCGGGGATGGTCCTCTTCGGACTCGTGCTGGTCGGCTTCGGGATGCAACCCCTCCTGCGCGACGGCGTGCTCGAGGCCCATGGCGTGCAGACCTTGGCCACCGTCGTCGATGCCGGCTCGGTACCCTCGTCCGGGGGAAGCCGCGTCGGATTCATCCGCTACGCATTCACGGACGCGGAAGGAGCGGCCCACGACGGGTAAAGCAGCGGCTATTCGGGCACGGTCGGCGAGTCCGTCCTGGTCGAGTACGCGCCGTCCCTTCCCTTCGTCCATCGTCTGGTCGGCGAAGATCGCCGGCTCACGGCGGGATGGCGATCAGCCATCAGCGGGTTCGGTGCCCTTCTCGTCGTTGCCGGCATCCATGGCCTCACCGTGCCGCTACCGGAATCGGCGCCGAAGCAACCGAGGTGTTGACGGCCGTCGAACGGGACCACCTGTGGTCGTCAACGCGAGGCTGACCCCTGCGACACATCGTCGCAGTGCGCCTCCGACTTGATTCGCCTCAAGGCATGGCGTGGCGCAAGGCATGACCCTGCGCGCCTCGATCCACTGGACCCCGTCATGCCCCTTCGCCACTCCCTCCTGGCTCTCGCCATCGTCGCCGGTCTTCCGGGACTCGTCATGGCCGCCCCTTCACCGGATGCCGTCACGCTCGATCGCGTCGAAGTGCACGGCGACCCCTTGCGGCCACTGCCCGTCGCCGAGAAAGCCGACAGCACCGGCGACCGTCGTGCGCATCACGGTGCCGACGTCGCGGCCCTGCTCTCGCACGTCCCCGGCGTCGCGCTGCAGGGGGCGGGCGGCGCGTCGAGCCTGCCGGTGCTGCGTGGACTCGCCGATGATCGTGTCCGCATCGCAGTGGATGGCATGGATCTGATCGCCAGCTGCGCGAACCACATGAATCCGCCGCTCTCCCATCTCGCGCCGTCACAGGTCCGGAAGGCAGCGGTGTTCGTGGGCCTCGCCCCCGTCAGCCTCGGCGGTGACAGTTTGGGCGGTGCCATCGCCATCGATGCGACGCCGCTGCATTTCAACGACAGCGACGCGGGTTGGCGTATCGGCGGACAAGCGGGCGGCTATGCGAGACAGCAAGGCGACGCCCGCGGTGCCGATCTCTCGCTTCGTGCCGGCGACGCCGACACCAGCGTGGCCGTGGTCGCCAACCACGCGCAGGCCGACAACTATCGCGCTGCCGAGGCCTTCAAGAGTTTCGCGGGCACGGGCCGCGAGAGCCATGTCCTGCCCTTGGACGAGGTGGGATCGAGCGCCTACGAGACGCGCAACCAGCAGCTCACGGTCGCCCAACGGTTCGGGGCGCAACAGTTCGACGTGACGATCGCTCGGCAGGATATGCCGTTCCAGGGCTTTCCGAACCAACGCATGGACCTGACCGACAACCAGGCTGATCGCGTCAACGCGCACTGGGCCGGCACGCTGGGCGGCCTAACCATCGACGCGCGCCTCTGGCACGAGCAGGTCGACCACACGATGGACTTCGGCCCGGACAAGCGCTTCTGGTACGGCATGGCCTCGAACGTGCCGGGCGCGATGACAGAAGGACGGCCTTGCGCCCCGATCTCTCCGACCTGCGCGGCCGGGATGCCGATGCAGGTGGAGAGCCGGACGAACGGCGCGAGCCTGCGCCTCGAACGAATCAACGCCGAAGGCGACGCGCTGCGCGCCGGCATCGATGGGCTCGCCTATCGCCTCGACGACTACTGGCCAGCCTCGGGCGCCGCGATGTGGCCCGGCACCTTCGTCAACATCAACGACGGCCAGCGCGATCGCACCGGCGCCTTCGTCGAATGGGAGTCAACGCCTTCCGAGGGCTGGACGCGACTCGTTGGGCTGCGCGTGGATCGCGTCGTCAGTGACGCCGGCCCGGTGCGCGGCTACGACATCGATCCGGCGCCGCCGGGCTCGTACATGATGACCGCCGCAGACGCCGCAGCCTTCAATGCGCGAGATCGTCGCCAATCCGACCTGCACTGGGGCTTCGCCGCGATGCTTCGCCGCAGCTTCGACACAGGATTCAGCGCCGAAGTGGGCGTGGCGCGCCGCGTGCGCTCGCCGAACCTGCACGAGCGCTACGCGTGGTCCACGTGGTCGATGGCCGCGCTGATGAACAACACCGTGGGCGACGGCAACGGCTACGTCGGCGATGTCGGCCTGAAACCGGAAACCGCGCATACGCTCTCCGCCACACTCGATTGGCAAGACAAGGCGAACGGCCACTCGGCCCGGCTCTCGCCCTATGTCACGTGGGTGGACGACTACATCGATGCCGTGCGCCTCACCAACAACGCGACGGGCTTCAACGTGCTGCGTTACGCCAACCAGTCAGCGCGCCTGCACGGCATCGACGCCAGCGCGACCTGGACGCTGGCGGACGGCATGGCAGGCCACTGGGCGCTGGAAGGCAGTGCCAGCGTCACGCGCGGCAGCAATCGCCAGACGGGCGACGGCCTCTACAACGTGATGCCGCCGCAGGGGCGGCTCGCCCTTGTTCATCATCGCGGGCCGTGGGAAGCGCGCCTCGGCTGGGAGGGCGTGCGCCGCAAGAGCGCGCGTTCCGCCGTGCGCAACGAGATCCGCACCGCCGGCTATGGCCTGCTCGGTGCGTCCGTGGCCTGGGCCTCGGACGACCTGCGCATCGACGTGGGCGTCGACAACCTGCTCGATCGCTTCTACCAGCACCCGCTCGGCGGGGCCTATGTGGGCCAAGGCGCGACGATGATGCTGGCCGGCGTGCCCGCGGGCATCGCCGTGCCCGGGCCGGGGCGCTCATGGCGCGCGGGGTTCCGCTGGTCGTTCTAGGGCACGGAATCAGGCGGCGTCGGCGCCCAGCCAGGGCGCCAGCCGCTCGGCGTCGAGGTGCCCGGTCTTGACGTACAGCGTGGTGCCTTCGCGACTGAACGGCGTGTGCCGCGAGCCGTGCGGACTGCGAAGCCAGGTGCCCGCCGGATAGCGGCCGTGCTCGTCCTCGAACACGCCGCGCAGCACCAGGATCTCCTCGCCGCCCCAGTGGGTATGCGGCTTGAACACCGTACCCGGCGCCCAATCCACGAGCGCGGTGTGCTCGGTGCCGTGCGAATGCAGGGGCATCACGCGCAGGCCTTCGACCAGACCCGGCCGCCATCCCTCGCGTGAGGGATCGAGGCGCACCGTCTCGCGATCATCCGCCGCGAACTGCCGGAGCTTCACGAACAGGGTACAGCCGGCCGCGCTTCGCGGTGCGTGGCGGAAGCCTTCCGGGTTGCGCAGGTAGCTGCCGGCCGGATGGTCGCCGGTGTCGTCGCTGAAAACGCCCTCGAGCACGAGGATCTCCTCGCCCGCCGGATGCCCGTGTTCGGCGAAGCTCGACCCCGGCGCGTAGCGCACGAGGCTGGTCGCGCGCGCCGCTTCGACGCCGATGCGGTCGAGCATCCGCCGCGTCACGCCGGGGCTAGGCGACGGCTGCCACGCGGCCTCGTCGGGAGGCAGCACCACGCGCTGGTCGAAATCGGCATTCAGGCGCATCGCATCGCCGCCTCGGAACGGAAAGCGCCATCCTAGTCGCGGTCGTGTCGTCCGCGGGCGACGCCGGCATCGTGTTTCGCCGCGCCTGCACTGGCATTGGTCCACACTCTGCCTGCTCCTTTCCCCTCGATGCCCAACGTGCCGCGTATTCCGTCGTTCTGGCTGGCGCTGCTGCCCGCCCTTGCCGCCGCCTCGTCGGCATCGGCCGCGCCGACGCCGACCCCCGAAGCGCAGGCCACGCGCCTCGATGCCGTGCAGGTGACGACGCGCCGCCCGGAAGACGGACGCGCGCGCGCCGAAGCGGTCGCGCGTCTCGACGCCGCCGCCCTCGACCGTCTCGCGCCCACGCATGCGAACGAGGCGCTGGCGCGCGTTCCCGGCGCCTGGGCCAGCCGCGGCAGCGGGCAGGAGCAGCTGCTGGCGCTGCGCTCGCCGGTGCTCACCGGCCCCGGCGCCTGCGGCGCCTTCCTCGTACTCGACGACGGCGTGCCGATCCGCCCCGCGGGTTTCTGCAACGTCAACCAGCTGTCCGAACTCAACCTCGCCCAGGCAGCACGGGTCGAGGTGCTGCGCGGCCCCGGCAGCGCAGTACACGGCAGCAACGCGCTGCACGGCGTGGTCTCTGCGCAACCTCGCCTTCCCGGTGACGGCGGTAGCGCCCGCATCGAGGTCGGCAGCGACGACTACCGCCGCGCGCTGCTGTCGCTCGATGGCGGCGCGGCCTTCCGCCTGGACGCGAACGCGGTCGACGCCGGCAGCTTCCGCGCCAACGAGGGCTACGCGCAGCAGCAGCTCACCGCGCAATGGCAACCCGCGTCGGACGGTGGCACGCGGCTCGCCTTCGCCGCACACCGGCTGCGCCAGGAAACCGCCGGCTTCGCCTTCGGCGAGGGCGCGTGGCGCGATGCGCGACGCTTCGGCAACGCCAATCCGGAAGCCTTCCGCGAAGCCGACAGCGCGCGCCTCGTGCTGCATCACGTCCGCGCACTCGGCGACGGCGAGTGGTTGATCCGGCCCTATGCGCGGGACGAATCGCAGCGCTTCCTCCAGCATTTCAACCTCGGCCAACCGCTCGAGGAGAACGGCAGCCGCAGCTTGGGCCTGCAGACGATGTGGTCGGACGCCTCGCTGCGCGTCGGCCTTGATCTCGAAGGCGTGGAGGGCGAACTGCAACAGACGCAGGCCCGCGCGCTCACGACCGGCACGCCGGCGCAGAACGCGCAGCGCCCCGCCGGCACGCACTACGACTACGCCATCGACGCCCGGCAGCTCGCGTTGTTCGGTGAGAAGCAATGGCGATTCGACCGCGACGCGATCACCGTCGGGGCGCGCGTCGAGAACCTCCGCTACCGCCACGACAACCGCGCCGCCGACGGCAACCTCCGCGATAACGGCACGCCCTGCGGCTTCGGCGGCTGCTTGTACCTGCGCCCGGCCGATCGCCGCGATGCCTTCACCGCGCGCAGCGCGCAGCTCGGCTGGATGCGGAGCCTCGACGGCGGCTTGTCGGTGGGCGCCCGCGCGGCGCGCGCGTTCCGCTTCCCGCAGGCCACCGAGCTGTACCGCCTGCAGCGCGGCCAGACCGTCGAAGGCATCGGCGTCGAGACCGCCGACAGCCTCGAAGGGACGCTCCGCTTCACCGGCCCCACCCTGCGCGCCGAGGCCGTGGCCTACGCGATGCGCAAGCGCGACGTACTGCTGCGCGACGCCGCGGGGCTGAGCGTGCCCGGCGCAGCCACCCGGCATCGCGGGGTGGAGCTCGCAGGAACCTGGACGCCGGACGACGCCTCATGGATCGAAGGTCAGTTGGCTTGGAGCGACCAGCGCTACGCCTTCGATCGCCTGCTGCCCGGCGGCGAGACGATCCGCCGTGGCACGCGCATCGACAGCGCGCCGGAATGGCTGGGCGGCGTTCGCGTGGGGCGGCGCTTCGGCACGCGCTTCGAGGCGGAACTTGAAGGCCTGTGGCAGGGCGCCTACGCCATCGATGCCGCGAACACACGCCGCTACGGCGGGCACGTGCTGTGGCATGCGCGGCTCGGCGCGGCGCTCACCGACGACTGGCGTGCAACCCTGCGGCTGATGAACCTGGCCGACCGCCGCTACGCCGAGCGCGTGGACTTCGCCTTCGGCGAGGAGCGCAGTTTCCCCGGCGCCGGGCGGAGTGTGTTCGTGGGTCTGGAGCGACGCTTCGAGTAGCGCGCCTCAGCGCACGTCGAAAACCCGCACGCCGGCACTCTCGCCGTCCACGCTCACTTCGACCTCGTAGCGGCCCGGCGCCCAGCCGCCTTCGGGCTGGCGGGTGAAGGTGTGCACGGCGGGGCCGCTGGCGGTGATCGCGCGCTCGTCGGCGTCGATCTCGGCGCCGCTGGCATCACGCCAGGCGATGGCGAGCATCGCGGCCTCGCTCTCGCCGACGGTGACGAGGCTGGCGTGCACGGCATCCGCCGGACGGACGCGATCCGTCGCCGCGGCGACGCGGCCGTCGGCATCCAAAACCACGCCGACCTCCAGCGCCACGGCTTCGAGGCTGCCCTGCGGCAGTTGCACGATCGGCTCGGCACCCGCGCCGCCCGCATCGGCGGCGGTCGACGGCGCTTGGGCGCCCGCGGCCGGCGCCGCGGGTTCACCACCGCAGCCGGCGAGCACCAAGGCCAAGGCGAATGCGATCGGGCGATTCACGAGCGGACGAACGCGGCGGCAGGGCATGGCGGGGCTCGGCGGGGGGAGCGGCTACTGCCGCGACAGGCGCAGATTGTCCGGCATCGCGGCGCCGGGCAAGGCCCGGAACGGATTGATGTCGAGACCGCCGCGACGGGTGAAGCGCGCGTACACCGAGAGCTTCACCGGGGCACAGCGCGCGCGCAGGTCGAGGAAGATGCGCTCGACGCAGGCCTCGTGGAAATCGCTGTGCGTGCGGAAGCTGACGAGGTAGCGCAGCAGCGCCGCGCGGTCGATGCGCGGGCCGGTGTAGGCGATCTGCAGGCTGGCCCAGTCGGGCTGGCCGGTGACCGGGCAGTTCGAGCGGAACAGGTGCGAGACCAGCGTCTCTTCCACCGTCTCCTGGGCGTCGGACTTCAGCAGCTCGGGCGCGGGCGGGCCGTAGTGCTCGATGGCGATGGCCACGCCGTCGATCAGCTCGCCGGGCAGCACGCTGACCGGGAAGGCCTGCGGCGAGGTCGGCGCGATCAGGCTCACCGACACGGATGCACCGGCAGCGGCGGAGAGGTCGGCGATCAGCGTCGCGCGCAAGGCGTCGGCGTTGGCGAGCCGCTCCTGCGCGAAGGAGTTCAGGTACAGCTTGAAACTCTTCGATTCGACGAGGTTCGGCGAGGTCGCCGGCACGCGGAACTCGGCCAGCGCCACCTGCGGCTTGCCGCGCAGGTCGAGCCACGAGAGTTCATACGCGTTCCACAGGTCGACGCCGACGAAGGGCAGCGCCTCGTCGAGGCCCAGCTTCGAGCGGGCCTCCGTGCGCGGGATCGGGAACAGCAGGCCGGCGTCATAGGACGACGGAAAGGCGACGCTCTGGCCGAGCGTCGAGGTTTCGGGGGTGTTGTTCATCGCCGCGGAGGATAGCGCCTGCGGGCGAAAAACCCGCTGAATCAGGCGCCGCCCTCGCGGTTCATCACGCGCCCGTGAGCGGCCGGCGCGAGAAGCAGCACGAAGGCCAACAGGCTGGCCACCACTAGCCACAGCAGGTAGCGGAAATCCGCAGCGGTCGCGAGCGGCACCAAGGGCGCGACCATCGCCAACCCCGAGGCCGACAACGCCGCGGCCGCGGCACGCCGGCGCCACGCGGCGGCAGCGAGCACGCCGACCGCGAGCAGCAGGTAGAGCCAGCCCATGAAGAAAGGCCCATCGACCCATCGGTGCCACGCGGCCACCAGCACCTCGCGCGGACGCGAAGGCGCCATCGTGAGCGGCGGGTTGTCCTTGAACGGCACGAGGTCGGGCATCAGCACCTGCGTGTCGGCGAGCTCGGCATTGCGAAAGCCGAACAGATAGCCCGACAGCCTCAGCCGATGCCGTGCCCAGGCCTGCGGTTCACGCAGCGGCAGCGTGAGCCAGGCCTCGCGCAGTGCGGCGAGGTCCTCGGCGCGCAGCGCGATTTCGTAGCTGAAATGGATGGTGCAGGTGGTGAAGCTCGGCACGTTCACGGCCGGATCGAATTCGCGCGCGAGATCGTCGACCGTCGCGCCCGGCTTCAGGAAGGGCGCGGGGATCGCCATGCGTCCAGTGTCGATCGACACCGCGGCGAGGTCCCACAGCGCCATGACCGGCCACACGGTGACGTGCCGGACGCTGCCGAGCCGGTCGGGCACTGCCGCGAGGCCGAGGAGCACGGGGAAGCTGAGCAGGGCGACCGCGACACGGGTCCGCGCAACGGCCCGCGTCGCCCCGTCCTGCGGCGCGGCAGGGTTCGAGGCCACCGGCACGCGGGCGATGCGCCACGCCAACCACGCCCACAGCGGCAGCACGCCGGTGAGGGCGTTGAAGCGGAAGGCCGTAGCCAGCGCCAGCATCAGCAGCGCCAGCCCGCGCCATCTCCACGCCGGGGCGGCCTGCTCGCGCAGCAGCGCGCCCACGGCCCACAGCAGCGCGCCGACCATCCACAGGTCCTTCCAGACCTGCGGCTGCAGCGCGAGGAAGGCCGGCCACAGGCCGATGCCGAGCAGCACGGCGACCCGCCAACGCGTGCGCATCGGCAGCGCGGTGGCGACGAAGGCCAGCCCACTCCAGACGAAGAGCAGTTGCAGGGCGAAGAAGCCTTGCGGATCGGGCAGCAGCGCGCGGCTCGCCTGCCAGAGCCGCACCATCACCGCGGGGTGCGTGGTATCGAGCTGGCCGGTGCGCGCCATCCACCACTGGTGCGCGGTGTCGAAGGTGAACCAGCCGGGCGCGAACAGCGTGAACAGCGCGGCCGCCGCGAGCGCCGCCACGCCCCAGGGCAGCCACGCCGCCGCGCGCCTCACGGCCGGTGCGCCCGCGCAAGGTACTCCTCGCTGCGCATTTCGACGAGACGCGACACCGTGCGTTCGAACTCGACGCGCAGCTTGAAGCCCTTGTACAGGCCCTGCGGCTGCGCGGCCGCGGTGGCGACGAGGTTGACGTTGCGGTCGTAGAGCTCGTCGACGAGGTGGATGAAGCGCCGCGGCGCGTCGGTGCTCTCGTCGCTGAAGGTCGGCACGCCGCTGAGCAGCAGGGTGTGGTGCTCGCTCGCGATCTCGATGTAGTCCGCCGCCGAGCGCGGGCCTTCGCACAGGGCTTCGAAATCGAACCAGGCCACGCCTTCGCCGAGCGCCTTCGCGGGGATGTCGCGGCCGTTCACCGACAGCGGGCAGGTCTGGCACACGCCGATACCATTGAGCACGCGGAAGTGCTCCGCGAGCTGCGCCTCGCCGGCGGCATCGATGGGCACGTGCCAGGTGTCGGCATGGGTGAACTGGCGCAGGCGGAAATCCGTCTCGCTGCCCAGCTTGTGCACCACGCAGTCCTTCTCGAGCAGGGCGATCGCCGGCAGGAAGCGCGCGCGCTGCAGGCCGTTGGCATACAGGCCCGGCGGCGCGATGTTCGATGTCGTCACGAGCGTGACGCCGCGGTCGAACAATTGCTCCAGCAATCGCGAGAGGATCATCGCGTCGGCGATGTCGTTGACGAAGAACTCGTCGAGCACCAGCAGCGGCGACATCGCGGCGTACTGCGCGGCGACCACGCTCAACGTGTCCGCGGTGTCGTGCAGCGCCGTCATGCGCGCGTGCACGTCCTGCATGAACCGGTGGTAGTGCAGGCGCTGCGGCTTCAGCTCGGCGCAGGCCTCCAGCAGCAGGTCGCACAGCAGGGTCTTGCCGCGGCCGACCCCGCCCCACAGGTACAGGCCGCGCACGCCGGCGTGGCCGGCCAGCC
Organism: Silanimonas sp.; assembly: GCF_027531545.1. Lineage (GTDB taxonomy): Bacteria > Pseudomonadota > Gammaproteobacteria > Xanthomonadales > Xanthomonadaceae > Silanimonas. The sequence continues at coordinate 111,091 of NZ_JAPZSC010000018.1, forward strand.
GGAATCCCAGCTTCTTCAGGAACCCGGCGCGCTGGCGTTCGAGCAGATCGACCGCGACGCGATCGAGTTCGACCAGCGCGGCGAGCTGGCCGGCGTCCTGCGTCCAGCGGCCTTCGGCCACGCCGTCCAGGTAGCGCTTCGAAGGCCGGCCCGGCATCGCGCGATCAGGCCGTGTGCTGCAGCGGCGGCAGGTTCTTGCGCACGCCGTTGCGGATGGCGCCGCGCAGATCGACGAGGCGGCCGTGGAAGAAGTGGCCGGCTTCGGCCATGCGCACGAGGGTCGGCGGGTTTTCGGCGGCGGCGGCCCAGTCGAACACCTTCTGCGGATCGACCACGTCGTCCTGCTCGCCCTGCACCACCAGCCACGGGCAGGTCGGCGGCGGCACGCCGGTGAAGTCGCGGAAGCCCACCGGCGGCGCGATGCACACCATCTGCTGGACGGGAAGCTGGCGCGCGGCGCGCAGGGCCACCCAGCTGCCGAAGGAGAAACCCGCCAGCCACAGCACGTCGCTGGGGCGCTGCGCCTGCAGCCACTGAGCCACCGCGAGGTAGTCGAGCGTTTCGCCGCGACCCTGGTCGTACACGCCTTCGGAATGGCCCACGCCGCGGAAATTGAAGCGCACCGAGGCGATGCCCGATTCAGCCAGCGCGCGCGCGATCGTCGTCACGACCTTGTTGTTCATCGTGCCGCCGTCGGGCGGGTGCGGATGGCCGATCACCGCGACGCCACGGCGCACGTCCTCGGCCTTCGGCAGCTCGACGGCGGCTTCGATCATGCCCGCCGGGCCCGCGAGGCGCAGGGAGCCGGAAACCGTCGGGAAGGTGGGCGTGGTGCTCATGCGTGACGGAGTCTAGCCGTGCCGACTTCAGCGCGCGGAAGCGGCGTCGAAGCCGAGCAGCAGCGGGTCGTGGTCGGAGCTGCGCCACGGGCTGGCCTCGTCGCGACCCAGCGCGCCGTCGTAGGCGAAGCCGATCGATTCGTCGCTGTTCACCGGCCACTTCGCCGCGCCGCGCAGCATCGCCGCCATCGACGGGCTGAGCATCGCGTGGTCGAGGCGCCCGGCCTGGCCGTCGAAGACAAAGCTGTGCGGAGTGTGGCCGTCCTCGGTGGCCATCGGTGCGTCGACCCAACCGCGCTCGCGCAGCACCCGGATCGGGTCTTCCATCGCGTAGGCGTTGTAGTCGCCGATGGCCACGACGCGGTCGCTGCCGCTGCCGGTGGGGTCGGTCGCCAGCCACGCGTGCATGGCTTCCGCGCTTTCCACGCGCTTGGCGTTGTAGCAGCCCTGGCCGTCGTCCTGGTCGCGGTCCGCACCCTGCGCGTCCTCGCAACCGCCCTTGCTCTTGAAGTGCACGCTGGCGACGGTGAACACCGGGCTGTCGCCAATGCGGAAGCTCTGCGCCAGCACCGGCCGGCTGCCGTACTCGAACGGGCCTTCGATGGCCAAGGCGGGCGCGCCCACGGCCTCGGCGCGATCGGCGCGATAGAGCAGGCCGACGGTGATCTGGTCAGTGCCGGGTCGGCCTTCGCTGGCCACCGGCGTCCAGCGCGCGCCGGGCTGCGCCGCGTTCAGCGCGTCGGCGAGCTCCTGCACCGCGGATTCCTGGCCGAAGCCGTCGTTCTCCAGTTCCTGCGCCGCGATGATCGCCGGGTCGAGCGCGGTGATCACGGTGACATGCTTCGCCAGCTGCCGCGCGTAGCCGTCGTAGTCCTTGGCGCCGCGCTCGGTCGGGAAGCCGCCGCCCTGGCCGTCGCCGTTGAAGAGGTTCAGCAGGTTCATGCCGGCGATGCGGATCGCGCCCTCGACGACCGGGGTGCCGGGTCGCGGTGCCTGCCGCACTTCACCGACCACCGCGTCGGCCTGCAGGCGGTAAGCGCCCCAGCGCTGGTCGAGCACGCCCTGCACGCCGATGAGCGTGCTGCCGGCACGCAGCGGCGCGTCGGTCGACAGCGGCGCCGACAGCCAGGCGATGGAACCGGGGTTCTCGGCGGTGCGGGCGTCGTCGAGCACCAGCAGGCGGCGGCGGTTGTCGGCGCGCTGTGCGATGGCGGCCTCGCCGGGCGCGGCGATCTCGGTCGGCGTGTAGAGCCGGCCGTCGAAAGCGAGGTCGACTTCGCCAAAGCGCAGCAGGGCGTCGTTGCCGGTGACGGTGAGCGGGGCCTCGACGCGCAGGCGCATGCCTTCGAAGGCTTCCCAATCGGCGGGCGGGGCCGTGAGGGCCTGCGGCTCGGGGAGCGGCACGGTGCCGAACACTTCGAGACGCGCATCGGCCAGCGTCGTCAGCGTGGCGCCGTCGCCGGATTCCGCGACCAGCCCTTCGGCAGCGACGTGTTGGCCGACCTCGAGCGCAGGCTGGCCCTCGGCCGGCATCACGAACAGGCCTTCGGCGGTCGCCGCGTCGGCATCGGCCTGCAGGCTCTGCACGAACGCGCCGTCGGCCATCAGCACGGTGACGACGCCTTCGATGCGCGCGCGCCGGCCTTCGTAGGCGCTGCGCTCGCCGCTGCCCTGCACGGCGGCGATGCCGTCCGTGGCGACGGGGGCCGGACGATCACCGCATCCGGCAGCAAGGAGGGCAAGGCCCAGGGCGAAGGCGAGCGGGGCGGGACGGAAACGCGTCATCGGAACTCCAGAGACGGCGACGCCGCCCGAAGGCGGCGTCGGAAACACACGGGATGGCGCGAGCTTACTGGTACTTGTTGACCATGTACTCGACGCTGGCGCGGACCTGTTCGTCGGTGAGGCGGGCGTTGCCGCCGCGCGCCGGCATGATGCCCGCCGCGCCCTGGAAGCCTTCGGTGGCGTGCTTCACCAGCGTGTCGAGACCCTGCGCGATGCGCGGCGCCCACGCCGCGGCCGTCGGGGCCGGGGCGCCGCCAGCGCCGTTGGCGTGGCAGGCCGAGCAGAGGTTCTGGTAGATCACGGCGCCATCCAGCGTGCCGCCGTAGGGTGCACCGCCGGCGGCCGCAGCTTCGGCAGCGGCCTTCGCGGCGGCAGCGGCAGCAGCGGCTCCGGTTTCACCCGCATACACTCCGCCCAGAGGCTGGATGCGCTCGATCGTGCGGGCTTCGGCGATCGGGTTGGGCTCGTGGGCCTTGCGGCCATTGAGGTAAAGGCCGATCAGGATCAGCACGACCATGATGCCGAACAGCACCGCGATGACCTGCGAGAAGTGCTTCAGGAAGACGAGATCGTGATTGCGCACGGGGATACCTGGTTGGGCTGGGCCGCCAATGGGACGCTGAAGTATATCGGCCCCATGCGCCGACGCGAAGCGCCGCGGCGCGGGGCGGCGGCATGACGTCGCGCTCGGACGGCCCGGGGCCCGGGGCGGCCACGCTGCTCCTGCTCGCCTATGTGCCCGCCTGGATGCTGCTGGACATGCTTTCGACCCCACTGGCCTTCTGGCCGGTGGCGCTGCGCTTCCTGCTGCTGTGGTTCCTGCCCTTGCGCTACTGGCCGGCGCTGGTGGCGGTGGACGCCGCAGGCGGGGTCGTGGCCCGGCATTTCCTGAGGGATGGTCCGCTGTTCGCCCTGGAAGCCTGGCTGGTGGCGCTGGCCCCGGTACTGGTATACGCCGCGATGATCCGCGCGCTGCGGGGCCCCGACTTCGCCGCGGCGCCGGACACGCCGGGCGGCATGGCACGGTTGCTGGCCGCTTGTGCCCTCTGCACCTTCGGCGTCGCGCCCTTGCTGGCCCTGCATGGCGGGGGCTTCGACGCCCTGCTCGCCTTCGGGTTCGGCGACCTCTTCGGCCTGCTCGTCGTGGTGCCGGCCGCGCTGACCTTGCGGGCCGACCCGACCGGCCTCTGGCGCTCGCGGCGGTGGGGCTTCGAGGGCGCCCTGGCCTTCGCCGTGACGCTGGGCGTGATGAGCCTCGCTAGGCAGCGGCCGGCGCTCGACGAGCACCTGCTGCTGATCGTGTTCCTGCCCGCCGTGGTGCTGGCGTTCCGGCACGGCTGGCGCGGTGCGGCCTGGTCGCTCGCCGGGCTCGGTGGCCTGCTGGCCCTGGGCTTCAGCGACCGGCCGGATCCGATGCGCCTGCAGGTCATGACGGCCGTGATCGGTGGCGCCGCGCTGCTGCTGGGCGCCGCGGCCACGCAGCTGCGCGAGCAGCGCGAGACCGTGGAGGCCCAGCATGCGGCGCTGCGGCTGGCCCTGCTGGAACAACGCGAGCTGGCCGGGCGGATCGTGGCGCTCGAGGACGAGGGGCAACGCCACGTCGCCGAATCGCTGCACGAGCAGGTGGCGCCGCCCCTGCAAGAGCTCCGGACCCTGCTGGCGATGGCCTGGCGTGGCAGCGGCGACGAGCGCGACGCGCGCATGCTGGAATCCCTGCGCGGCCACACCTGGCAGGTGCAGGACGGCCTCGAACGCGCCCTGCGCCGGCTCCAGCCGCCCTCGCTGGCCCGCGGTGACCTCCACGCCCTCCTGGCCCATGGGCCGCTGTGGGAATGGGCGCAGGAGCAGGGCGCCGCCTGGTCGGTGCAGCTCGGCGGGCCGGTGCAACGCCTGCCCGAACGCTGGAAAGGCGTCGTCTACCGGATCGCGCAGGCCGGCCTGGAGCACGGGTTGGCCCACGGGGCGCGGCAATGCCGGATCCACCTCGTGGCCACCGCCAACGCCGGCAGCCTCGACCTCGACCTCCAGCTCGATCTCGACCACCCGCCCGGCGCGTCGGCGCAGGGCCTCGGCATCGAAGCCATCCGCGATCGCACGCTGGCCGCCGGAGGCCGCTACCGGGCCGAACCGCGGCCCGAGGGCAGCCGGCACCGCGTGCACCTCGTCGATATCGCCATCGCGCCGGCCTGAGCCGGACTCACTGGCGTTGCGAATCCGCCACATCAGCGTTCCATAGACGGAACGTTGCCCTGACACATTTCTATACAAAACGTCCTGTAAAGTTGCGCCCCTATGACCCGCCCGCCCAAAGCCCGCCAGAAAGTGCTCGACGCCGCCCGCCGGATCGTCGAAACCCGCGGCGCCGGCCACCTCACCTTCGAAACGCTGGCTGAAGAGTCCGGCGTGACCCGCGGCGGCATCACCTACCACTTCCGGACCAAGGAAGACCTGCTCAAGGCCCTGATCGAATCCGATATCGCCGACTGGAACGCGGCCGCGGAGCAGCTGGGGGGCGACGCCGGCATGCCCTGCCCGAAGGCCTGCCGGATGATCGGCCACGTCCGCTCGTCGCTGGCCGACGAGGACGACGCCCACAAGCGCTTCGTCACCGGAATGCTCAGCGCCGCGATGGTCGACCCGCCGCTGCTCGACCCCGTCCGCACCCACCTCGCCGAGGAATTCGCCGATTGGCGCTGGGACGACGCCGACCTCGAGCGCTACCTGCTGCTGCTCGCCGCCGACGGCCTGTTCTGGAACCAGCTGTTCAACGTCAGCCCCCTGCCCCCGGCCGCGCGCCCGCGCCTGGCCGCCCTGATCGAAGCCAAGGTGCGCGCCTTCGCCGCCGACGCCCCGCCCCCACCCGAATCCCCGAATTCCTCTTCCGGAACCTGACCCATGGCCCCGACACCCCACGCCGCCTTCGCCCCTCGACCCGCGCTGGCGGGCCGCCTCGCTCTGGCCGGCGCACTGGCCCTCGCCCTTGCCGCCTGTGGTGGCGGCGGCGGTGGCATGCAGATGCCTCCCACCGAAGTGAACGTCGCGCCCGTGGTGGCGAAGTCGGTCGCGCAGTGGGATGAGTTCACCGGCCGCATCGAAGCCATCGAAAGCGCCGAGATCCGCCCGCGCGTCGGCGGCACCATCGTCGGCGTGCACTTCGACGAAGGCGGCCTCGTCCGCAAGGGCGACCTCCTGTTCACCATCGACGACCGCGAACACCGCGCCGCCGTCGCCAGCGCACGCGCCGACGTGGCCCGCGCCGACGCGCGTCGCGCCCTGGCCGCGACCGAGCTGAAGCGCAGCGAGACGCTGATCGCCGCCAAGGCCGTCAGCGCCGGCGAGCTCGAAAGCCGCCAGAACGAAGCGAAGCAGGCCGATGCCGACCTGCTCGCCGCGCAGGCGCGGCTCGAGACGGCCGAGTTGAACCTGTCGTTCACCCGCGTCACCGCGCCGATCGCCGGCCGCGTCGGCGTGGCCCGGATGCGCACCGGCAACCTCGTGTCGCCGGGCGAGCCGGTGCTCACCACCGTGGTGTCGCTGGATCCGGTGTACGTCAGCTTCCAGGGCGACGAACGCGCCTACCTGCGCTATCAGGACATGGCCCGCGAAGGCAGCCGCCCGAGCTCGCGCAACGCCGCCAACCCGGTGCGCGTGGGCCTCGCCAACGAGCAGGGCTTCCCGCACACCGGCCGCATGGTCTTCGTCGACAACGTCGTCGATCCGGCTACCGGCACCATCTTCGCGCGCGCCGAACTGCCGAACCCGGATGGCGTGTTCACCCCCGGCCTGTTCGCCCGCGTGCAGCTGCTCGGCTCCGGCCAGCGCGATGCGCTGCTCGTGCATCCGCAGGCCGTGCTCACCGACCAGGACCGCCGCTACGTCTACGTGGCCGACATGGTGACGCTGCCGCCGGAAATGGGCGGCACCGGCGAGCCGCACCTCGGCGCCGTGCGCAAGGACGTCGAGCTGGGCCCGACCATCGATGGCCTCGTGGTCGTCGAGAAAGGCCTCGACGCCGACGACAAGGTCGTCGTGAACGGCATGCGCAAGATCTTCTATCCGGGTGCCGCGATCGTGCCGGTCGAGGTGCCGATGGAGGCGCCGAACACCGTGGTCGCCGCGCCGGGCGCCGCCGATGCCGCCGGTGGCGCGACCACGGCCGACGACACGGCCGAGGGCTGAGCCATGGCCTCCGGACACACCGATCTTTCGCGCGTCTTCGTCGACCGCCCGATCCTCGCGGCGGTCCTCTCGATCGTCGTCTTCGTCGCCGGCCTGATCGCCATCCCCAACCTGCCGATCACCGAGTACCCGGAAGTCGCGCCGCCGACCATCCAGGTCACCGCGATCTACCCGGGCGCCAACCCGAAAACCATCGCCGACACCGTTGCCGCGCCGCTGGAGGAAACGATCAACGGCGTCGAGAACATGATCTACATGAAGTCGGCGGCGTCCTCGGACGGCACCCTCGTCCTGTCGATCACCTTCGGCCTCGGCACCGACGTCGACCTCGCCGCCGTGCAGGTGCAGAACCGCGTGGCGCAGGCCCTGCCGCGCCTGCCCGATTCGGTGCGCGCGCTCGGCGTCACCACCGCCAAGGTGTCGCCGAACATCACGATGGTCGTGCACCTGACCTCGCCGGACGGCCGCTACGACGGCCTGTACCTGTCGAACTTCGCCAACCTCAACGTCAAGGACGAGCTCGCCCGCCTGTCCGGCGTCGGCAACGCACAGGCCTTCGGCGCCGGCGTCTACGCGATGCGCGTCTGGATCGACCCCGACCAGGCGGCCGCCCGCGGGCTGACCGCGCTCGACATCGTCGGCGCGATCCGCGAACAGAACGTGCAGGTCTCGGCCGGCGCCATCGGCGCCTCGCCGCAGCCCACTGGCGCCTCGGTGCAGCTGCTGGTGAACGCCCGCGGCCGACTGGAGACGCCCGAGGAATTCGGCGCCATCGTGCTGAAGACCGGCACCGGCGGCGCCGTGACGCGCCTGCGTGACGTCGCCCGCGTCGAACTCGGCTCGAACACCTATGCGCTCAACAGCTACCTCAACAACGAGGAAGCCGCGGCCATCGTGATCTTCGAAGCGCCGGGCGCGAACTCGATCGCACTCTCCGACGCCGTGCGGGCGCGGATGGCCGAACTGAAGAAGGACTTCCCGGAGGGCGTCGACTACGCGATCGCCTACGACCCGACCGTGTTCGTGCGGGCGTCGGTCGACTCGGTGGTGAGCACCCTGCTCGAGGCCGTGCTGCTCGTCGTCCTCGTCGTGGTGGTGTTCCTGCAGACCTGGCGTGCGTCGATCATTCCGCTGCTGGCCGTGCCGGTCTCGATCGTCGGCACCTTCGCGGTGCTGCTCCTGCTCGGCTATTCCATCAACGTGCTGACACTGTTCGGCCTGGTGCTGGCCATCGGCATCGTGGTCGACGACGCCATCGTCGTGGTGGAAAACGTCGAGCGCCACATCGAAGAAGGCTTGACGCCGCTCGACGCCGCGCACAAGGCCATGAGCGAAGTCTCCGGCCCGATCGTCGCGATCTCGCTGGTGCTGGCGGCGGTGTTCGTACCGATCGCCTTCATCGACGGCGTGACCGGCCAGTTCTACCGCCAGTTCGCGGTGACCATCGCCGCCTCGGTGCTGATCTCGGCCTTCAACTCGCTGACCCTGAGCCCGGCGCTGGCCGCGGTGCTGCTGAAGCCGCACGGCGCGCCGAAAGATGCGCTGGCGCGCGGCATCGACCGCGTGGCGGGACGCTTTTTCGGCTGGTTCAACGCCCGCTTCAAGCACAGCTCGGACCGCTACGCGGGGCGCATCGGCGGCACCATCCGTCGCTCGACGCGCCTGCTGGTGCTGTACGCGGGCCTGGTCGGCGTGACCGTGCTCGGGTTCACGCAGATCCCGGGCGGCTTCATCCCGACGCAGGACAAGCAGTACCTGTTCGCCGGCGTGCAGCTGCCCGAGGGCGCCACGCTCGAGCGCACCGAAGCCGCGATGAAGCGCATGGGCGAGATCGCCTTGGCCACGCCGGGCGTGAAGGACGTGGTGCAGTTCCCCGGCCTCAACGCCATCCACTTCGTCAGCACGCCGAACGTCGGCGTGATGTTCATCGGCCTCGATGCGCCGGGCGACCTGCCCAAGCCGGCCGCGGCGATCGCTGGCGAGCTGACGGGCAAGTTCGGCGCCATCCAGGACGGCATGGCCTTCGCCTTCATGCCGCCGCCGGTGAACGGCTACGGCAACGCGGCCGGCGTCGAAGCCTACGTGCAGGACCGCCAGCGCGTCGGCTACGGCGAGCTCAACGCCGCCACGCAGGCGCTGACCGGCACGATCAGCCAGCAGCCCGGCTTCGGCCCCGGCTCCTCGTTCTCGTCCTTCCAGGCCAACGTGCCGCAGCTCGATGCCGTGGTCGACCGCGACAAGGTCAAGGAATCCGGCCTCGCACTCACCGATGTCTACGACTCGCTGCAGGTCTACCTCGGCAGCGCCTACGTCAATGACTTCAACCTGTTCGGTCGCACCTACTCGGTGTACGCGCAGGCGGATGCGCCCTTCCGCGACGAGGTCGGCGATGTCGCCCGCCTGCAGGTGCGCAACGCGCAGGGCGAGATGGTGCCGCTCGGCAGCGTGGTCGAACTGGTGCCGAGCTTCGGCCCCGACCCGGTGGTGCGCTACAACGGCTACCCGGCGGCGGACGTCAGCGCCAGTCCCTTCGATCCGGCTTCGGTGAGCAGCACGGACGCCGTGCGCATCGCCCGCGACACCGCCGGCCAGGTCCTGCCGCGCGGCATGGCGCTAGAGTTCACCGGCCTCACCTACCAGCAGGTGAACCAGGGCATCGCCCAGTACCTGGTGTTCCCGCTCTGCGTGCTGCTGGTGTACCTCGTGCTGGCGGCGCTCTACGAGAGCTGGTCGCTGCCGCTGGCGGTGATCCTGATCGTGCCGCTCTGCCTGCTGTCGGCGCTGGCCGGCATCTGGGTGCTGAACCAGATCAACGGCCTGTGGTTCGTGGCGCAGATCGTGACGGGGGCGATCAACCCGATGACGGCCGCACCGCCGACCATCATCGACATGAACGTGTTCACCCAGATCGGCCTCGTGGTGCTGATGGGCCTGGCCTGCAAGAACGCGATCCTGATCGTCGAGTTCGCGCGTGACCTGGAGCGCCAGGGCCGCGGCATCGTCGAAGCGGCCGTCGAGGCCTGCCGCCTGCGCTTGCGCCCGATCCTGATGACCAGCTTCGCCTTCATCGCCGGCGTGCTGCCGCTGGTGTTCGCGGGCGGTGCTGGCGCCGAGGTGCGCCACGTGATGGGCGTGACCGTGTTCTTCGGCATGCTCGGCGTGACCTTCTTCGGCCTGTTTTTCACCCCCGTGTTCTACGTGGTGATCCGTCGCATGGTGGAGAACCGCAAGGCGCGTCGCGCCGTCGCCCAGCTCGAGGAGTCCTCCCATGCCTAAGCTGCACGCACGAGGCCTCGCGCTGGCCATCACCGTCGCCCTGCTCGCCGGCTGCACGGTCGGCCCGCCGCACACGCGGCCGGACGTGAGCCTGCCCACCGAGTTCGACCAGGCGAGCAGCGAACAGACCGCCGCCGCCCCCGGCACCGCCGTCTGGCAGGCCTTCAACGATCCCGCCCTCGCGCGATTGATTGAACGCACGCTGGTGGCGAACACCACGATCGCGCAGGCCGAGGCGCGCCTCGCCGAAACCCGCGCGCTGTCCGGGCTCACGCGCTATTCGCTGTTTCCGACCGTCACCGCCGCCACCGACGCCGGCCGCAGCCGCGCCAGCAACCAGGATCCTTTCGTCCCGCCGGGCCTCGGCACCATCGAGACCTACCGCGCTGGCTTCGACGCCACGTGGGAGCTCGATCTGTTCGGTGGCCTGCGCAACCGCAGCCGCGCGATCCACACGCGCACCGCGGCGAACGCGGCCGAACTGCGCAGCGTGCGCATCAGCATGGTGGCCGAGACCGCACAGACCTACTTCGCCCTGCGCGGCGCGCAGCGTCGGCTGGCACTCGCGAAGGAGAACCTAGCGGCGGCCGACGAGGTGCTCGTCGTGATCGAGCTGCTGTTCGAGAACGGCCGCCAGAACGGCGTCGATTTCGCCCGCGCCCGCGCGCAGCGCAGCAGCCTCGCGGCCAACCTGCCGCAGCGCGAGGCCGAGCTCGTCGCGCAGGAGCAGCGCCTCGCCGTGCTCACCGCCCAGCCGGTGGCCGCCGTGCGCGAGCAGGTGGGCGACGCCCGCACCTTCCCGGAACTGCCGACGCTCGTGACCGCCGGCACGCCCGAGGCTTGGCTGCAGCGTCGTCCCGACATCATCGCGGCCGAGCGCCGCCTCGCCGCGGCGCGCAACGACGTGGGCGAGGAGATCGCGCAGTACTTCCCGAAGCTGTTCCTCGACGGTGCGTTCGGTTGGACCGGCCAGGTCGCGAACGTGCTCGGCGACCGCGATGCCGAACGCTGGCAGTGGGGTCCGTCGCTGACCTGGCGCTTCCTCGACTTCGGCCGCGTGCGGCAGAACGTCAAGGCGGCAGAGGCGCGTGCCGACGGCAGCGTGGCGGCGTACCGCGAGACGGTGCTCCGCGCGCTGGAGGAAACCGAGAACGCGCTCGCCGGCTACCGCGCCAGCAACCGTGCGGCGATCGAGCTCGGCAACGCCGCCGACGCGGCGAAAGAAGCCTCGCGGCTGTCGCGCCTGCGCTTCGAGGCCGGTGCCGACGACGCGCTCACCCTGCTGCAGACCGAGCAGACGCGCATCGACCTCGAGGACGCCGCGGTGCAGGCGCAGACCTCACGCACCACCGCGCTGGCCGCGCTGTACAAGGCCTTGGCGGGGGATTTCGCCGAGGCAGCGGCCCCGTCGGGGAGCGACCCGGGCGGGCACGCGCCCTGAGGCAAGGCGCGCGGACGTGGCTCAACCGCCGCGTTCGCGCAAACGGCGCCGGATGCGCGACAGCGCGACGGGCGTGATGCCGAGCCAACCGGCGATCTGCTGGAGCGGCACCGCGTCGAGCATGGCGGGGTGCCGTTCCAACAACGCGATGTAGCGCTGCTCGGGCGATCGCGTCAGCAGCGCCGCCTCCCGCTCGAGGCGTTCCGCGGTCAGCGCCATCAGGGTGGTCAGCAGGAACTGCGCCACGGCCGGGTCGGCCTGGCGCCAAGCGTCGAGCTCGTCGATGCGGAAGGCCGCCGCGCGCGTTGGCTGCAGCGCCTCGACCCCGAGCGCGCCGCCATCGCAGCAGCCGGGCAGCGCGCTCGACGCCAGCCGGCCATGGACCCAGTCGCCGGCGCCGTGGAAGCCATGGTTGTGCTCCCGGCCGTCCTCGCCCAGCGAGTAAAGGCGCACAAGGCCGTCGTGGAGGTACCACACGCGGCTCTCGCGGCGATCCGGCACCGCAAGGTGCACGCCTTTCGCGAAATGCTCCGGCGGGCGATTCGCGATCTGCGTCCGGAGCATGGCAGGCAGTTCGGTCATCGCGGCGCTGAACCCGGGTCAAGGACGAAGCCGCCGCGTGGGCGGACGCTGGCGTGCCTCGCACCTTCGCGGATGACCCGACATGACACAAGACACCCTCGAGCGTGGATGGCACGTGCCGCACCTGCTGCTGCTCAGCCTGCTCCCCGTGGTCGCGATGGGCGCACCCGGCCTCGCGCACGAGCTCCGGGTGGCGGGCTGGCTGCTGCTCAACGTGGCCGTGATCGCCGCCGCCGAGCGCTGGCGCCCGTATCGCGCCGACTGGCGTCCGACCCGGGCCGACCTCGTCCGCGACGGCGGCGTGTTCGCGCTGAATGCGCTTGTCGATGCGCTGGCGAAGATGGCCTTGGCCGTCGTCGCCCTGCGATTCGTTTCCGGTGCATCAGCGCTCCCGGGCTGGCTCCAGGTCATCGGCGGCGCGCTGCTGGCCGACCTGGGCAGCTACGCCCTGCACCGCTGGAGCCATCGCGGTGGCTGGCTGTGGCGGGTGCATGCCTTCCATCACCGGCCGGAAGCCCTGAACGTGGCGAACGCCCTCACGGCGCATCCGCTGAACGCCCTCTACGACGGCGTGGTCCGCTGGGGCCCGCTGGTGCTGCTGGGTTTCGATGCCGAGGTGATCACCGCCCTCGCCATGTTCCACCTGACCCAGGCGCTGGCGGCGCACGCCAACGTGCGCGGCATCATCGGCCCGCTGCGCTGGGTGCTCGGCAGTGCCGAACTGCACCGCCTGCACCACAGCACGGATGGGCGCGAGGCCGGCAACTTCGGCACCGACCTGCCGCTGTGGGACCTCGTCTTCGGGACCCACCGTTCCGGTCCCGGGCCGCGGGCCGTGGGCGTGTTCGACCCGGCGCGGTATCCCGTTGCCACGGCCACCGGCCGCTGGCTGGCCTGGCCCTTCCAGCGCCGCCCATCGACGGCTCAGGACAGATCACCGTCCACGTAGTACCAGCGTCCGTCCTCCCGCACGAAGCGGCTGGTCTCGTGCAGGCGCACGGCGGGCTTTCCGCCCACCTTGAAGCGTGCGACGAACTCGACGACCGCGGTGTCGCCGTGCTCGACCGCGCGCTTCACCTCGAGGCACAACCAGCGCGTGCCGGGCTCCGGCGCGAGGGCATCGGCCGCGGGCCGCGTGCTCGCGTGCCAGGTGGCCCGGAGGTAATCGACATCCCCGCGCACGTAGGCGCTGTAGCGCGAGCGCATCAGGGCCTCGGCGGTCGGCGCGGGATGGTCGGCCCGCCAGCGTCCGCAGCAGTCCGCGCTGGCGCGGCCGCTGCCGCAGGCGCAACTCACGACCCGACCGGCAACAGCACGGTCGCCAGCACGGCACCGACCCAAGCGATGGCGAGGCCCGCGCTGACGCGCAGCCCATAGGCCTTACCACCGGCCACCCACGCGACGGCGCCACGGGCGATCACGCTGGCGGCGAGCACGGCCAGCACCGCCTGCCGGGCGGTCTCAAGCCCCATCAGGCCTTGGCCCACGAGTTGGCCGATCGAGGCGACCGCGGCGTGCACCTCGGCGATCGCCGCGAGGAAGGCCGTGGCCAATGCGCCGGCTTCGCCGAAGGCCTGACGCAGCAGCGCCGAGACCACCAGCACGCCGGCCATGAAGCCGGCGAAGTACAGCGCGTGCGTGAAGCGGAACATCCGCGACTCCTGCGTGGGCGCCGGCTCGTCGCCCGATCCGCCGCGCAAGCCCAGCGCGCCGCCGACGGCGAGCACGAGGCCGAAACCAAGCAGGGCCGGCATCACCGCCTTCAGCAGGGTGGCCGAGACCGTCGCCAGCACCGGGAACATCAGCACCAGCGAGGCCAGTGCCGCGAACATGGCTGCGCCCACGCTGGGCCGCAGCAGGCTGGGGGTGGTCCGCACCCGCTGGCCGAAGCCGGCGATCGCCGCCGTCGACGACACGAAGCCGGCGAAGAAGCCCGCCACGGCCAGGCCCTTGCCGCTGCCGATGACGCGCAGCGCCACGTGGCCCAGCGCGCTGACGGCCATCACCAGCACCACGAGACGCCAAAGCTTCTGCGGATTCAGGGCGCCGCCCGGGCCGATCGATTCATCCGGCAGGAGCGGCAAGACCAGCAGCGCTGCGGCCAGCAGCAGCAGGCCATCGCGCACCTCGCGCTCGCTGATCAGGTCGCGGCCGAGGCGATGCAGCTTGTCCTTGGCCTGCAGCAGCAGGGCCACCAGCACGGCCAAGGCCGCGGCCAGGCCGGGCGAGCCCTGGGCCAGCGCGCCGAGCAGCACCGTGACCAGCAGGGCCACCTCGCCGGTTTGTCCCGGGTCGGAGGCATCGCTCAGGCGGTAGCTGCCGTAGGCAAGCAGGCCGACGGACCCGAGCACCACGAGGAACACCGGCAAGCCGAGCGTCCAGGCCACCGCGCCGGCGAGGGCGGCAATGGTGTGCGTGCGCATGCCCGCCGGCGTGTGGCCACCGTGGTCGCGCTGGCGCTCGCGCACCACGCCGATCAGCAGGCCGAGGCCGAGGGCGGTGAGGTATCCGGCGTACTGGGGATCAAGGCTCATGCGGGGATGATGGCATCGCCGGCCACCTTCGTGCCCGACCGGGGGGCCGCGCCCGGGGGCCGGTAGAATGCGGGCTTCCCGCCCCTGGAGCCCCCGCGATGTCGAGCCGCACGCCTCTCACCCGCTTCCTGATCGAGGCCGAACGCGCGGGGCAGATCAACCCGGAGCTGCGCCTGCTCATCGAAGTGGTGTCGCGCGCCTGCAAATCGATCAGCTACGCCATCAGCAAGGGCGCGCTGGGCGGCGTGCTGGGCGACGCCGGCACCGGCAACGTGCAGGGCGAGGCACAGAAGAAGCTCGACGTGCTCAGCAACGAGATCCTGCTCGAAGCGAACGCCTGGGGCGGCCACCTCGCCGGCATCGCCTCCGAAGAAATGGACGACCCGCACCCGATCCCGGACGCCTATCCGAAGGGCAACTTCCTGCTGCTGTTCGACCCGCTCGACGGCAGCTCGAACATCGACGTCAACGTGAGCGTGGGCACCATCTTCTCGGTGCTGCGCTGCCCGGACGGCATCACCGAGCCGCAGACCGAGCACTTCCTGCAGCCGGGCACCGAGCAGGTGTGCGCGGGCTACACCGTCTACGGCCCCTGCACCGTGCTGGTGCTGACCATCGGCCACGGCACGCATGCCTTCACGCTGGACCGCGAGACCGGCAGCTTCATCCTCACCCAGCGCGACATCCGCATCCCGGCCGACACCCAGGAATACGCGATCAACGCCAGCAATGCGCGCCACTGGGACGCGCCGGTGAAGCGCTACGTCGATGATCTTCTCGCCGGCAAAACCGGCCCGCGCGGCAAGGACTTCAACACGCGCTGGATCGCGAGCATGGTGGCCGACGTGCACCGCATCATGACCCGCGGCGGCACCTTCATGTACCCGGTCGATGCCAAGTGCCGCGACAAGGGTGGCCGCCTGCGCCTGATGTACGAAGCCAACCCGATGGCCTTCCTCGTCGAACAAGCCGGCGGCGCGGCCACCACCGGCACGCAGCGCATGCTCGAAGTATCGCCCACCGGCCTGCACATGCGCGTTCCGGTGATCCTCGGCTCGAAGAACGAAGTGGCCGAATACGAGCGCTACGTGCGCGAGGGCTGAGCAATGGACAGCGCGCACCCCGATTTCATCGAGGTCTACGAGGGCCTGATCGACCCGACCTGGTGCGCGGCGCTTTGCCGTCGCTTCGACGCGGCCAACCACGTCGACGGCCGCGTGGGCGGCGGCGTCTTTCCCGACATGAAGAAGAGCCGCGATCTCGAGATCACCGGCCGCGCCGACTGGAACGACGTCAGCGCCACGCTGATGGGCGCGGTGCTGAAAGCGCTGATGGCCTACCTGCGGACCTACCCGCATACGATCGTCGCGCCGCTGATGCTCGAGCACCGCCCCGCCGATGGCGGCCCGGCGCGCCGCCTCGGTGCCGAGGATCTCGCCGCCCTGGACGACGGCAGCCTGCTCGGCCTCGTTCAGCAGCTGCTGCGCCCCGGCAGCATCAACCTGCAGCGCTACACCGCCGGCGAGGGGGGTTACCCCTACTGGCATTGCGAGCTCTACCCGCGCGATGCCAACAGCGAAACGCTGCACCGCACCCTGCTGTGGACGATCTACCTCAACGATGCGTTCGACGAGGGCGAGACGGAGTTCCTGTACCAGCGCCGCAAGGTGGTGCCGAAGACCGGCAGCGTGCTGATCGCCCCCACCGCGTTCACGCACACGCACCGCGGCAACCGGCCGGCGGGCGGCGACAAGTACATCGCGACGAGCTGGATCCTGTTCAATCGCGCGGAAGCCATCTTCGGCCGCGCGGGATGAGATCCGGCGCGTCGCTTGCCGCGACGACGGCGCTGGCGCTGCTCGCCTTCGCGGCGAATTCGCTGCTGTGCCGGTTCGCGCTCATCGGCGGCGGCACCGACGCGGCGAGCTTCACCGCGATCCGGCTCGGGGCTGGCGCGCTGGTGTTGGCCGGGCTGCTGGCAGCGCGCCGACGACGCGAGGCGCCGCGTCCCGATGCCGGCATCGTGGAACGCGCCGGCTGGCGCAGCGCTTTCGCGCTGTTCGCCTACGCGGCGGGTTTCTCGCTGGCCTATGTCGACGTCGGCGCGGCCACCGGTGCGCTGCTTCTGTTCGGCGCCGTGCAGGCGACGATGCTGCTGATCGGCCTGTGGCAGGGCGAGCGGCTGGCGGGCACGCAGTGGGCCGGCTTCGTCGTGGCCGCGCTCGGGCTGGTGGCGCTGCTGCTGCCCGGCGCCGCGGCGCCACCACTCGGGGCCGCACTGTGGATGATCGGCGCGGGCGTGGCCTGGGGCCTGTATTCGCTGTGGGGCCGCGGCAGCACCGACCCCGTCGCCGACACGGCCGGCAACTTCCTGCGCAGCCTGCCGTTCGCGCTCGGCCTGCTCGCGCTGCACCTCGATGCGCTGGCACTGGACGCACGCGGCCTGCTCGGTGCCGTGGCCTCCGGCGCGCTCGCTTCGGGCCTCGGCTACGTGCTCTGGTACCGCGTGTTGCCGCAGCTCGGCGCCCTGCGCGCCGCGAGCCTGCAGCTGGCGGTGCCGCCGCTGGCGGCCGTCGCCGGCGTGCTGCTGCTCGGCGAGACGCTCGATGCCACCCGCCTGCTGGCCGGCGCGGCCATCCTCGCCGGCATCGCCGTCGTGTTGCGCGGTCGGCGCGTCGGGACGCATCCTCAGGCGCCCACCGCCACGCCCGGACCCCGTCCATGATCCTTCGCCTCGTCGCCATCCTCCTCGTCATCGCCGGCGGGCTCGCGCTCGCATTCGGCAGCTTCAGCTACACGCAGGAGAAGACCGCGCTGAAGGCCGGCCCGCTGGAGCTGAAGGTGCAGGACAAGGAAACCGTCACCATCCCGCCCTGGGCGGGCGGTGGCGCCATCGCCCTCGGCGTGGTGCTGCTGCTCGTCGGCGGCCGCAAGCGCTGAGGTCGAGGGCATCGCGATGAGCGACACCGACCTGCCACCCCTGCCCGACACGCCAACCGGCTTCTACCGCCACTACAAGGGCGGCGAGTACGAAGTGCTCGGCGGCGTGCGCCACAGCGAGACGCTCGAACCGCTCGTGCTGTATCGCGCGCTGTACGGCGAACGCGGGCTGTGGGTGCGGCCGCACGCGATGTTCTTCAGCCCGGTGATCGTGCACGGGCATGCGCAGCCGCGCTTCGCCTTCGTTTCGCCGGACCTGCCGCCGGAGCACTGAGCGCGTCGAGCGGGACCAATCGAGGGATCACACACCACGGGGAGCGGGGAATGGCGACGAAAGCTTGGCTCGCGGCACTGGTTCACGGCGGTTTGTGGCTCGGCGCACTGGCCGCGGCGGAGGCCCAAGCCGCGCCGGTCTTCGTCGAGGCGCCGTGCGACATCCCGATCGTCAACGACGCGGTGCGCGAACGACTGCGCTGCGGGACCGTGAGCGTGCCCCGCGATGCGGCGCGCCCGGCGGACGGGAGCTTCGAACTCGCCGTCGTGGTGAAGCGCAGTGCCGCGCCCACTGCAGGCACCACGCCGATCCTGTTCCTCCACGGCGGCCCCGGCGGCCAGCAGGTGCCCTACATGGGCCTGGGCGCCACGGACTTCACGCCGGGCCGCGACGTCATCGCCTTCGACATGCGTGGCGGTGGCCGCACCGGTCCGGCGCTGTGCGGCGGCATGACGGCCGCCCTGTTCGAATCCTTCCGCATCGCCCTTCGCGGCGGCGATCCGATGCCCGCGCGACAGGCCGCGCTCGATGCGTGCATGGACGAACTCGCCGCGGCCGGCTACCGGCCCGAGCACTTCGGCAGCGTGCGCAACGTCGAGGACGCGGAAAGCATCCGCCAAGCGCTCGGCATCGACCGTTGGGCCGTGTACGGCACGTCGTACGGCACGACGGTAGGCGCCGAGTACCTCGCGCGGCATCCGGAAGCCATCGAATCACTGGTGCTGGATTCGCTCTACCCGCCGGACGCGTATGTGCACACGGTGCGCGAGGCCCAAGGCCGGGCCATCGGGCGCCTCTTGGACGAGTGCGCGAGCGAGGCGGCCTGCGCCGCGCGCTTCCCCGGCCTCGACCGGGCGAAAGCGGACGCCGCACTGGCGTCGTTCGCGACCGATCCGCTGCCCTTCCATCTCGGGGGAGGGCGCTACGTGGCGGATGAGCGAGCGGTCCGCAGCGCCCTCTACACCCTGTTCTACACGGAAGCGATGGCGCGCTCGGTGCCCTGGTTCGTCGATGCCGTGGTCCGCCGCGACGGCGACGCGATCGCCTCAGCACTCGGCGCTCCGCTGCTGGTCCGCGACGCTTTTGCGGACGCTGGCGTCGCCATGCCCGGGCTGCTGGGCACGGATTGCCGCGACCGCGCCCGGCACCACGCGCCACACGCGGGGCCCGGCCCCAATTGGATGGACATGTTCCTCGGCATCCCCAACGGCGCCTGCCGCGACCTCCCGCTCGGCCCGGTGCCCGGCCTGCCCGAGGGCACGACGGTACCGGTGCTGGTGCTGTCCGCCGGCTACGACGGTTTCCAACCCGACGGCGAGGCGGTGGCCACAGCCATCGGACCGGCCGCCACCGCGTACTTGCTGCCACGGGCCGCCCACAGCGTTCGCGGCGCCGGCGACTGCCCGCGCGGCATCGTGTCGGCCTTCATCAACGATCCGTCGAAGACGCCGGACACCGCATGCATCGCGGAAATGACGGCACCGCCGTTCGTGCTCGACGTGCGACCGATGCCGGCGATGACGACCCTCGGGGCGGCGGCGAGCGGAGGCCGCCCGCCGGCCGGCGTGCTGGTGGCGGCGGCCGGCTTCGTTCTCCTGCTGCTTGCGGGCATCGTGGTCCCGGCGATCCTGTGGCTGTGGCGTCGCCTTCGCCGAACGCCGGCGGCACCAGGCGCACGAGGCGTCCGGGCCTTGGCCGTGGGCGGCGGCCTTTTGGGCGTCGCCGGCGCGGTCCTGCCGGTGGCCGGCACGATGCAGGCGCATCCCGGAATGATGGGCTTCGGGCTGGAGCCGACGCTGGCCCTCGGCCTGTGGGCGATTCCGGTCGGCGGGACGATGGCATTGCTTGCCCTTGGCCTCGCCCTGCTGAAACGGCAATGGGGCGTCGCACTGGCGGCCCTCGGCGGCGTGGTCGCCGTGGTGGGCATTCTCGTCCTCGGGCTCGCGCCCTGGGGCTGAGGCAGCGAACTTTGGCGCAAGCGCCCAGACCCGGGCGCACGTCCGCTTGAATCCTGGCGAGCTGCGGCAAGGTTCACACCGCACCCCGTCGCGGGACTGATAGCGTCTCCATCCAGTTGCCACCCAAGGAACGGGGTCGCCGTGCCGCACGCACCCGAGCTTAACGCAAGGAGTCCTCTCGACACGCCGCGGGCGCACCGCCGCCTCGCGCGTTGGTGGATCGCGACAGCGTTTGCACTGGCGGCAGCGTTCACCGGGGCGAATGCCCGGGCCGAGGTCACCGACACCGCGACCGTCCCGACCTTCCTAAGCGTGCCGGGCATCCCGCGGGATGTCGTGCCGAGCTTGGCGCAGGACGGTGAGGGCTTCCTCTGGGTCGGTACCGGCGATGGCCTTGCCCGGTACGACGGCTACCGGCTGAAGTCGGTCGAGCGCGAGGGCAGCGATCCGCTCGCGCGCAACATGGGCTGGATCCGCACCATGGTGACCGGGCCGGACGGTCGCGTCTGGATGGGGACCGAGTCGGCGGGGCTCGCCGTGTACGACCCCGACCAACGGCGCATTCTCAACCTAGGAGGGCCGGAGGCCGGCCCGCAGCACGCCATCATCGCGCTGGCCCTCGATGGCGAACGGCGGGTGTGGATCGGCACGGTGGGCGGAGGGCTGCTGCGCTACGACGAGGGCCGCAAGCACTTCGAGCGTCTCGCCCTGCCGGCCCTGGCGCAGGACGACGTCCATGCGTCGGCCATCACCCGCGGCAAGGACGGCACGATGTGGATCGGCCACCGGCACGGCCTCGCCCGCTGGCGGCCGGGCGCCGCGGCGGCCGAGGTCGTGGCCCTGCCGCCGCATCCCCGTGTGAACGGACCCGACACGGTCCAAGCTCTCCTCGCCACCGAGGAGGGAAGGCTGTGGCTCGGCACCCAGCATGGGGACCTCGGGATCCTCGAGGCCAACGACGCCTTCCGCTGGCTCCCCGCGGCGGAACGCGGCGGCATCCAGGCCCTCGCCTTCGATGGCCATGGGCAACTCTGGGTAGGCCACCGCTCCGGTCTCGACCTCATTGATCCGGCCAGCGGTGCGCTGCGGCAGCGACTTCGCCACCGCGGCGACCAACCGGGCGGGCTCGCCGGCAACGACGTCACGCAGATCCTCCGCGCGGCCAACGGCGCGATGTGGGTCGCCGGCTATGGCGTGGGCCTGCAGCGCCACGCCAGCAGCCCGGCCATCGCAATCCGCGGCCCCGATGCCAACCCGGACAGCCCCTTGGGCTACGCGGACGTGCGAGCCCTGGTGGCATTGGACGCCGAGCGCATCCTCGCCGCGACGGCCACGGGCCGGGTGGCCGTCCTCGATGCGGCGCTTCGAGTGCAGGGGGCCTGGCCGGCACCGGGACCGGCCATCGAAGCCATGGCGCGCGATGCGACGGGCGACCTCTGGATGGCGGGCGGCGGGCGGGCTTGGCGATTCAGTCCCGAAGGCCGGATCCGCGGCCAATGGGACACCGAGGCCGGCCGTTCCATCTTTCTGCGCGCGGGCCCGGACGGCACGCTGTGGCTCGGCGCCGATCGTGGGCTGCTGCGGCTCCGGCCCGGCGCGTCGGCCTTCGAGCCGGTGACGGATCGCGGCGGCACGCCGCTCGCGGAAGAAATCTTCGCCATGACCGCGGACGGCAAGGGCGGCTGGTGGGTGGGTGGACGCGCCGGCCTGTTCCGCATCGTTGCCGGCGAGAACGTCCTGACGCCCACCGAGGCTGCGCCGGGGCACGAGCTCGGATTCCCGCTCGTCCTCGGCCTGCTGCTCGATCGACGCGGACAACTCTGGGTCGACACACCGGTCGCCGGCCTGCATCGGCTCGAGGGCGTCGATGCGCAGGGCCGACTTCGGTTCGAGCGCATCAGCGTGCGCCACGGCATCGTTGGTCGACCCTTCGGCGCGAACCTTCACGAGGACGAACGCGGCCGTCTCTGGTCTCAGGCCTTCATCTACGACCCGTCGGCCGACCGCCTCGACGAGCTCCGTCCGGCCGACGGGGTGCAGATCGGCACGCCGTGGTTCGGCGCCGACGCCCGCTTGCCCGATGGGCGCCTGTTGTTCGGCGGCAGTCGCGGTGTGATGCGGGTCGATCCGCGACGCTTCGAAGTCTCGGAAGCGCAGCCGCCCCTCGTGGTCACCGGCCTGCGCATCGACGGCCTGCCGCATCGGCCACGTTCGCTGCGCGAGGGCCTCGTGCTGCCCCCGGGCAGGCGAAGCTTCGGCGTGGAATTCGCCGCGCTGGAGTATGCCGATCCGCAGCGCGTGCGCTACCGCTACCGCCTCGCCGGCTACGACCCGGATTGGCTGCCGACCGACGCCTCGTTCCGCAGCCCGAGCTATAGCGAACTGAGGCCAGGCGCCTACACCTTCGAGGTGCAGGCCACCAACCGCAACGGGATCTGGAACCCGAAAACGCTGCGCCTCCCGGTGACCGTGCAACCCCGATGGTGGCAGACGCTCTGGGCGCACTGGGCCTTCGGCCTGCTGGTCATCGCCGCCGTCTCGGGCGTGGTCCGGCTGCGCACCGCCCAGCTGCGCCGCCGCCAAGGCGTGCTTGAAGCCATGGTCGCGGAGCGGACGAGGGAACTGGAGGAGGCCAGCCTCACCGATCCGCTCACCGGCCTGCGCAACCGCCGGCATCTGATGCGCCATATCGAAGACGATCTCCGCCGCGCACGCGCGCCGACTCGCTCCACCAGGCCGAACGGACGGCAAAGCGCCGATCTCCTCGTGTTCGTCATCGATCTCGATCATTTCAAGACGATCAACGACCGCTACGGACACGCCATCGGCGATGCCCTGCTGGTGCAGACCGCTGGGACCCTGCGGCACCTGTTCCGTGAAGGGGACACGCTGGTGCGCTGGGGCGGCGAAGAGTTCCTCGTGATCGCCCGCGACAGCGATCGCCACCGGGCCGGCGAACTGGCCGAGCGCCTGCGCTGCGAGCTGCGCGACATGGCCTTGCGCCTGCCCGGCGACGAGGACGCGTCCGTGTCGATCACCGCTTCGATCGGCTTCGTCGCCTACCCGCCGGACCGCTCGACGCCCGACGCGTGGTCCCTCGACGCGGTGCTGCAGCTGGCCGACGCGGCCCTATATGCAGCGAAATCGCGGGGCCGGAACCGCTGGGTCGGCGTGACGGCCATCCCCGCCGCCGTGGCGGGATCGGGCGACGCGGCCGATTGGCTGGGCCATCCGGACACCGTGGTGCGGCAGTCCGACTGAGCCGGGCGACTAGTCCTCGCCGCCCTCGCGCTCGATGCCGTACTTGCGCAGTTTTTCGACAAGGGTGGTGCGCCGCAGGTTGAGCAGGGTGGCGGCATGGGCGACGACACCCTCGGCGCGATCAAGGGCTTGCCGCAGCAGCTTCTCCTCGATGGCCGCGATGTGTTCCTTGAGGTCGAGGCCATCCTCGGGCAGTTCGTCGAGCGCCGGCGCGGCCGGGGCGCCGAACAGCGCAGCGCGCTCGGCGGCGAGTTCCTCCGCCTCGGACATCCTGTGATCCGCCGCCAACGCAGCCACCGGCGTTGATTCGCCGCGATCGGGCGCTGGGACGGACGCCGGTGCCGGTGGGGCACCGTTGGCTTCCCAGGCGGCGCGGTAGCGCTGCGGCAGGTCGGTGGCGCTGACCGTCGCGTTCGGGTGCAGCACCGCGAGGCGCTCGATGAGGTTGTGCAGTTCGCGCACGTTGCCGGGCCAGGCGTAGGCGGCCAGCGCCGCCATGGCGTCGGCACCCAGCTTCACTTCGCCGCGGCCGTCTTCGGACAAGCGCGTGCCGATGGCGTGCACCAGGGCCGGCAGGTCGGCGATCCGCTCGCGCAGGGCCGGCATCTCGATCGGGAAGACGTTGAGGCGGTAGTAGAGGTCCTCGCGGAAACCGCCACGGGCGATCTGGTCTTCGAGGTTGCGGTGCGTGGCGGCGACCACGCGCACGTTGCACTTCAGGGTCTGCGTGCCGCCCACGCGCTCGAAGTTGCGCTCCTGCAGCACGCGCAGCAACTTCACCTGCATGGGCAGCGGCATGTCGCCGATCTCGTCCAGCAGCAGGGTGCCGCCCTCGGCCATTTCGAAGCGGCCTTTGCGCGCCGCCAAGGCGCCGGTGAAGGCGCCCTTCTCGTGGCCGAACAGTTCGCTTTCCAGCAGCTCGGCCGGCACCGCGCCGCAGTTCAGCGCGACGAAGGGGCCTTTCGCGCGCGAGGACGCCGAATGGATCGCACGCGCGGCGACCTCCTTGCCGGTGCCGCTCTCGCCGAGGATCAGCACGGTGGTGTCGAAGGGCGCGACCTGCTCGATCATCCGCCGCAGCCGACGCACGCCCTCGCTCTGCCCTTCCGGGCCGGCGTCGCGCTCGCTGCTTTCCTCGCCGCGCAGCGCCTGCAGGCTGGCGCGGCGCAGGTGGCCTTCCAGTTGCGGATGGCGGAGCGGCCAGTCCAGCGTCCAGACCTGCTCGGGGTGCACGCCCAACTGCTCGGTGAGCCCGTGCAGGGCCGGCAGCACCAGCAGCGGCGGGTGCAACGGCGACTTCGACAGCCAACCGCCGAAGCGGCGGAAGTCCTCCAAATCCTCCACCCCGCCAACCACGATCGCCAGCCAGTCGCGCGGCTTGGCCCGGGCGAGGTCGAGCTCGTCGACCGCGCCGATGCGCTTCGGGGTGAAATCGAGGAAATCGAGCAACGCGCCGATGCGGTCCGCGCGGGCGTCGTCGGACTCGACGACGAGGATGCGCGAATCGCTCATGCGCCGCCCTGCGGCGTCCCGGCGCGGGAGTCGATGATCGGCAGCAGCTCGGCGATGTAGTTGAGCTTGCTGATGAAGGCGTCGGCGCCGGCGCGCTGCGAGTGCTCGCGGTGCTCGACGTCGTCGAAGTGCGAGGCGATGACGACGAAGGGCGGTTCGTCCTGCGCCTTGATCAGGCGCGTGGCCTGCAGGCCGCCCATCTCCGGCATGGCCAGGTCGAGGACGACGAGGTCCGGCTTCAGTTCATCGGCCAGGGCCACCGCTTCGATGCCGTTGCGGCCGCGGCCGACGATGGCCACATGCGCCACGCGCCGCAGATGGCGCTCCGCCGCGTTCAGGAACGCGTCGTGGTCGTCGACGATGAGCAGGCGGATCAGGGTCATGGCAACGGGCTCGCGGCGCCGCGGGCGGCGTGGAACCGGTCAGGCCGCGCGGGCCGCGAGGCCCCGCTGCCGCGCCGGCGGGATGTTCAGTTGCTCACGATACTTGGCGACGGTGCGGCGGGCCACCTGCACGCCGCGGCGGGCGAGCAGGGCCACCAGCACGTCGTCGGCCAGCGGCGAGGCCGGCAGCTCGGCATCGATCAGCTTCTTGACCAGCGCGCGGATGGCCACCCCAGCGATCGCGCTGCCCTCCAGCTTCACGCCGAAGAAGCGCTTCAGTTCGAACAGGCCGCGGGGGGTCTGCAGGTACTTGCCGGTGGTGATGCGGGAGACGGTGCTCTCGTGCACGCCGACGTCGGCGGCGATCTCCTTCAGCGTGAGCGGCAGCAGGCCCTCTTCGCCGCGCTCGAGGAAGGCCTGCTGGCGCGCCACCACGGCGCGGGCGACCTTGATCAGGGTGTCGTGGCGCTGGGCGATGCCCCGGGCCAGCCAGCGCGCTTCGTTCATCAGAGCCTTGAGGTGCTGCACGGAGGGCGAATCACCGGCTTCCGACAGCGCGCTCTCGTACTCGCTGGCCACGCGCACCCGCGGGGCGGTCTGCGGGTTCAGCGCGACGTGCCAGCGGCCGTCCGCCGGCCACGCGACGACGTCGGGCAGCACGTGCACCTGCTCGTCGGCCAGCAGGGGCTCGCCGGGCTTCGGGTTCAAGGATTGGATCAGGCGGGCGGCGACGCGCAACGCCTCCATCGGCGCACCGTGCACGGCGGCCAGGGCCGGCCAGTCGCGCTGGGCGACGAGGGCCAGGCTGCGATCGATCATGTCGCGGGCCAGCACCACCCCGGCGTCCTTCGCCGGCAGGTCGTGGATCTGGGCCAGCAGGCACTCGCGCAGATCGACGGCGGCGAGGCCGGCCGGCGTGCCGTGCAGAAGGCGCTGGCGGATGGCCTCAGCGCGGCCCTTGCGGAGGCCAAGCGCGGCGGTGATGTCGGCATCGATGGCGTCACGGTCGCCGGCGAGGTAGCCGGAGTCCGCCGTGCGCTCCAGCCATGCGGCGGCGATGGCGAGGTCGGCGTCCTTCAGCTCCATGGCCAGGCCTTCGAGCACCCGCAGGGCCGGGTCGTTGCTGACCGGCGCGGCGACGCGCGACAGGCGGTCCTCGCCCTCTTCCGGGTCGAAGCCGCTGGCCATGCCGGGCGTCGACCAGAGGTCGGGCAGTTCGTCGAAGGCCGCGGTTTCCTGCGCAGCGCGCTCCTGCGGGGTGAGCTCGGGCAGCGAGGCCTCGGACTCGTCCTCCTCGCGCTCCAGCATCGGGTTTTGGGCGAGGGCCTCGGCCAGCTCCTGCTCCAGCTCGAGGCCGGTGAGGCCGAGCAGGCGGATCGACTGCAGCACCTGCGCGTTGAGGCTCTGCGACTGGGACTGGGTGGCGGCGAGGCGGTTCTTCATGGCGGCACTTCCGAGGAGGTGCCGAAGCGGGATGCAAGGGGCGTGCCAACGAGGGGTGGCGGGATTCCGGCGACCCGGAGCCAGCCCCGGGCCGAGCCCGCGGCCGACCCCTCCGGGGCTCAATCCACCGGCTGGAAGCGCATGTCCCGCGGGTCGGACTCGTCGAGGCCCTCGCGGTGACGGCGCAGCACCACGCCGTATTCCAGCGGGAAGAGGTTGCGGTCCGGAGTGTTGAGCTTGTCGAAGGACACGGTCTCGAAGTCGCGGAACAGCACCTTCAGGCCAAACTCGGTGAAGCGCCAGCAGTCCGGGATCGGGCCATGGATGCGGGCATTGAGCGGCGTGGTGACCAGCAGGTGCCCGCCCACCTTCAGGATGCGGCGCAGCTCGCGCACGGCGGCGAACGGATCGACGACGTGTTCGAGCACCTCGGTGCACATCAGCGCATCGAACTGGCCATCGGCCAAGTGCGGGTTGTACCGGGTGATGTCGGCGACGACATCGGGCTTCGTGTCGGGCGTGATGTCGAGCGTGACGACGCGGAAAGCCTTCAGCTCGGGAATGTCCTTGCCCTGGTTGCCGATGTCACAGACCACGTCGCCGTCGCGCAGGTACTGCGCCACGAATGCCTCGCGGGTGCGGGTGATGAAATCCCGCGCCACCGGGAAGCTTTGCAGGTCGAAGGCCGAAGGCAGGGTCATCAGGAACTCCAGGAAACCAAGGGCAAGGCCGGGGCGCACGTGCGGCGCTGTTGGCGGAATCGGGGCATACGGGCGTCAGGTGTCGCCATCACGGTCGGCTCCGTCGTCGATGACGCGGGCCGGATTGCCGAACACGGTGGCGCGCTGCGGCACGCGCCGCAGCACGACGCTGCCCAGCCCCACCGTGGCCCAGGCGCCGACGGCCTTGCCGGGGTGCACCATGCTGCCCGCGCCGAACAGCACGCCCTCGCCCACCGCGACGTGGCCGTTGATGGCCACGTTGCCGAGCAGGCTGCAGTAATCGCCAACCACGGCGTCATGGCCAACGCCGCAGGAGGAATTCACCAGCACGTGGGCACCGATGCGGCTGTCGGTGGAGATCCGGCAGCACGGGCAGATGACGGTGCCCGCACCCATGACGGCATTCAGTCCGACGTTCGCGCTGTCGTGGACGAAGGTTTCCGCGGTCCAGCCGAGGGCATCGAGCGACAGGGCGATGCGGCGCTTCGCCGCCGGGTCGGCGATGGCGATGACGTAGCGCGGCGGTGCGCCTTCGAAGGCCTCGGGCCGCAGCACTGGCAGTCCATGGCAGGTTTCGCCTGGCGCGGCCTGTTCGGTCACGAAGGCGTGCACCCGGTAGCGCTGCCGTGTGGCCTCGCCGCAACCGGCGATCCAGCCGAGCAGTTCGCGGCCCAAGCCGCCGGCACCGACGATGACGAAGGGCGCGCTGGGCGCCGTGGTCGGGGCGGGCCTCATGCCGAAATGTTGGCCGTGCGGCCGCCGTCGACCACCAGCTGCTGGCCGGTGATCCAGCGTGCCTGGTCGGACAGCAGGAACTCGACCGCGTCGATGACGTCACGCGGCTCGCCGACGCCCAGCGGGTAGTCGCGCAGCAGGCGGGCCGCGGTGTCCGGATCGTCGAACATGCCGGCGGTCATCGGCGTGCGCACGGCGCCGGGCAACACCGAGTTGGCGCGCACGTCGGGCGCCAGTTCGACGGCTAGCGAGCGCATCAACGCATCGAGCGCAGCCTTGCTCGCGCTGTAGGCGGAGAAGCCCTTGGCACCGAACTGCGCGGCGATGGTCGAGATGAAGACGACGTTGCTCAGTCGCTTGTGGTTGACGTCCTTGCGCATCAGCAGGCGGGTGATCTCGAAGGCCGAGAGCACGTTCGTGGCCATCACCTGCTGCGCGTGCGCGGCCGTGATGCTGCGCAGCGGCAGCACCGAGAGCGTACCGGCGCAGTGCACGAAGGCCTCGATGCAGGCCGGCTGGGCGGCGAGGCAGGCGCCAAGGCTGGCCGCGATGCCGTCCACATCCGCCAGGTCGTGGCACCAAGCGAGGTGCTGCTCCGGCGACTCGCAAGCAAGACGCGTGGCCTCGAGGCGTTCGCGATCGCGGCCCGCCAGCACCAGCCGATGCCGGCGCGAGAGCGCGATCGCCATCTCGCGGCCAATGCCTGAAGAGGCGCCGGTGAGGAGAAGGAAAGGTGGAAGCACGTCGGCCATGGGGCAAGTCTGTCCTTTTGGCGATCAGTGCGCGAGGTAGCCGCCATCGACCACCAGCACCGTACCGGTGATCCAACGGCCGGTGTCGGCGGCGAGGAAAACCACGGCGTTGGCGATGTCCTCGGGCTCACCGAAGCCGAGGGGATGCTGGGCCTCCACGGCCTCGCGCTGCCCCGGCTCCCAGAGCCGCTCAGTGCGCTCCAGCAGCGGCGTGCGCACGAAGCCCGGGGCGATGCAGTTGACGCGAATGCGCTTCGGCGCGAGCTCGACCGACAGCGTGCGCGCCATGCCGTGCAGGGCCGCCTTGCTGGCCGCATAGGCCACGGCACCGGGAGAACCGGCCATGGCCATGACGCTGGAGATGAAAACCAAGGCGCCGTGTTCTCCGGCATACACCTTGCGGCTGGCGAGCGCGCTCGACAGGGCCAGCGCGGCTTCGGTGTTGACCGCGAAAAGCTCTCGAGCGCGTTCGAGTTTGAGCGTGCGCACCGGCATCACGCTCTGGAGGCCGGCGCAGTGGACGATGCCGTGCAACGGGCCTTGCGCGGCCACACAGCCTTCGACCATCGGGCCGATGGCGTCGGTGTCGCGCAGATCGAAGGGCGTCGCCTGCACCACGCCACGCGCGAGAAGCGCGGCGCGCACGCCCTCGAGGGCCGCCGCGTCGACATCGACCAGGCTCAGGCGCGCCCCCAGCAGGGCCATCCGCTCGGCGACCGCGCGACCGATGCCGGAAGCGGCGCCCGTCACGAGGTAATGCCGGCCCGACAGGTCGAGCGGGTTGAACGCCGCCTCGCCCACGGTCACGCCGCGGCGCGCCGGCCGAGGATCAGGTCGTACAGCGCCTGCACCGTGTCGACCTTGCGGACCTCCTGCGCGGTGACCTTGGCACCGAAGGACGTGTCCGCCATCGCCACGACCGACAGCACGGCCAGCGAATCCCAGGCGTCGAACGCGTCGAGCACAGCATCGGCGGCCACCGCGTCGGCCTCGAGGATCTCGGCCATCTCGGCGAGGAATTCATCCATGGTCTGCTCCTTGGGGCGGGAAATCGATCATCTCGCCGAATTCGAGGGGGCCGAGCGGCATCAGCAGGGCACTCCATGTGAGGCCCACGCCGAAGCCGCCGAAGCACACCGTCAGGGTCTCGCGGCGCAGGCGCTCGGCGAAGTTGGAGGCGGTGGCGACGGGGATGGTGACGCCGCTGGAATTGCCGTAGTGCTCCACCACGTTCGACGGCATCTTCTCGTAGGGGATGCCCAGCTTCTCGGCGAGCTTGTGCAGCATGAAGCGGTTGGGCTGGTGGAAGAGGAACGCGTCCACCGCGTCGACCGAGGTGCCGGTATCGCGCAGCAATGCATCGACGAGCGCCGGTACCTCGGTCATCACGAAGTTGAAAACCGCCGAGCCGTCCATCACCAGATGGTCCGCGGCACGGACGTTGCCTTCGGCATCCTCGTGCATCGCCGCGGTTTCGGCACTGCAGGGCTGGCGCAACCCTCCGGCCGGGATGGTCAGGGCGCCGCCGCGGCTGCCGTCCATCTTCAGGCTGGCGTGGATCACGCCGGCGGTCGGATCGCGCTCGACGATGGTGATCGCCGCGCCGTCGCCGATCAGCGGGTAGCTGTTGCGGTCGCGCGGCGAGACTTTGCGGCTGAGCACATCGCCGTTCACCAGGGCGACCTTGGTGATGGCGGGCTGCTCGAGCAGCATGAACGCCTGCATCAACCCGATGACAAACCCCGCGCAGCCCTGGTTGATGTCGAGGCAGAACACGTCGTGGCCGAGGCCGAGGCGGCCATGGATCACGCTGGCCGTGCCCGGCATCAGGTAGTCCGGCGACTGGGTGACCACGACCAAGGCGCCAATATCGGACGGCGCGAGATGGCCCCGCGCGAACAGGTGCTCGAAGCCCGCGACCGCGAGGTCCGAGACGCACACCGGGCCGTCGACGATGCGCCGACGGTCGTAGCCCATCACCGCCTTCAGCTTGAGGGAGCGTGCCGGGCTGAAGTTGTAGTTCGCCATCTCGTCGACGAACAGACGCTCATACGCCGGCAGGACCGTGAGCAGCCCGGTGATGCGCTTGCCGGCGAAACGGAGGTTCACGGACGGACCCCAGCCTCGCCGAGCAGGCGCTCGATGGCCTCGAGGTTGCGGAAGTTCTCCGGGACGATAGCCATGCCGTCGATGCAGATGCCGTAGGTCGTCTCGAGGTCGGCCACGAGGGTGATGAGGTCGAGCGAATCGAGCAGGCCGTCGCCGAAGAAATCGGCGGACTGGCGGAAGTCGAACTCGGGGCGGATGGCGGAGAGCAGGTCGAGCACGCTCATGGCGTCGATTCCTCGAGGACGTTCCGCAGGCCGTTGCGATCGATCTTGCCGTTGGGGTTGCGCGGCAGTTGCGGCATGGGGTGGAAGGCCGTGGGCAGCATGTACTTGGGCAGCATCGTCGCGAGATGGCTGCGGATCGCCGCGGGCTCCACCGCTGCGGCCTCCACTTCGTAGAACAGGGTGATTTCCTTCTTCGCCGAGTGGTAGAGCACGCAGGCGTTGGCGATGCCCGGAACACCGATGACGTGGTGCTCGATCTCCGGCAGCTCGATGCGGTAGCCCATGTGCTTGACCTGGAAGTCCTTGCGGCCGGCGAGGTGGATCTCGCCGTTGGCGCTGCGGACGGCGAGGTCGCCGGTGCGGTAGATCCACTCCGGGTAGCGACGGTTCAGCGGGTTTTGCACGAAGGCCTTGGCGGTCTTCTCCGGATCATTCCAGTAGCCCAGCGCCAGCGAGCTGCCACGCACGCAGAGCTCGCCCATCTGGCCGTCGGCGCAGGGCGCGTCGTGCTCGTCGAGGATCAGGATGTCGGTGTTGCGGCAGGGGAATCCGATCGGCAGCGGCTCGTCGTCGGCGAAGGCTCGGTCGACGATGAAGTAGGTGCAATCGACATGGATCTCGATCGGCCCGTACAGGTTGACGAACATCGCCCCGGGCTGCGTGCTCCGCCAGTGGTTCAGGTGGCGCGTGGGGAAGACTTCGCCCGCGAAGAACACGGTCTTGAGCGCCGGCAGCGGCACGGCCTCGAGCAGGCCGAGCTTGGCGATGTGCACCATGATCGACGGCACCCAGAACAGGAAGCTCACGGCGTGCTCGGCGAGGAAGGCCATCAGCTTCGCGGGGAAGATCGCCAGCGACTCGGGGATGACCACCAGCGTTGCGCCCTTGGCGAGGCAGGCGTTGAGTTCCAACGTGTAGATGTCGAAGTAGAACGGCGAAAGGCTGCCGATGACCATCGTCTCGTCGAAGGCGAAGGTGTCGAACACCCAATCCATGAAGTCGATGGTGCCGCGATGGCTGAGCGCGACGGCCTTCGGCGTGCCGGTCGATCCGGAGGTGTTGATCAGGCACAGCGGATCGGTGTCGATCACCCGGGTGCGGCGCGCGGCGAGCGCCGCCTCGTCGAAGCCCGTGCTGCCGTCGCCGGGTGCAGCGACGAGGTCGTCGATGAACAGTAGTTGCGCCGCGTCGAGTCCGGCGGCCTCGGCCTCGGCGATGAGCGTGCGCGAGGTGATGACGAGATGCGGTCCGACGTGGGCGAGGATGTTCCGCAGCCGCTGCGCCGGCAGCTTCACGTCGAGGTTCATGTAGATGTTGCCGCTGTAGGCGATGCCGAGATCGGCCACGACCACGTCGGCGCCTTTCGGAAGGAACACCGCCACCGGCGAATTCAGCACGTCGGCACGCGCGACCAGGCGCGCGGCGCAGCGCTTCGCGCGGACCGCGAGGTCGGCGAAGCTGAGGCGCTGATCACCATCAATGACCGCCAGCTTGTCGGGGCAATGGCGCAGGGCGCCGTTTTCGAAGTAGTCGAGGACGTTCGTCTGCATGGGGGCTCCGGTCACGCGGCGGCGTGCCGATCGACGTCGGCAAGTTGGGCCGCCAGCGCAGGGAAAAAGGCCTGGTAGGGGCCGAGCCGACTGGCGCGACGGCGACGCTCGGGCGAAGCCTCGGCGCAGAGGCGTGCGACGTCCTTGTAGCCGAAGGCCTTGCCGGCATGCTCGACCGTCGTGCTGACGGCGTCGCCAGCGACGATCGCAGCGACGTGCTGCTCGTAGAGGCGCTTGCAGGCCTCGATGCCCCGGCCGAAAACGACGGCGAAGTCGTCCTCCGCCGCCACCGCGAAGGCCTGCTGGGCCACCACGGGGCCGGTGTCGACCTTCTGGCCCGGCAGCAGGCGGTGCAGGGTGGCGCCGTACTCGGCTTCGCCGCGGCAGATCGCTGCGAACGTGCAGATTTCCGCCAGACCGCGGTAGCGCTGCACGAGCCCGTTGTGGATGTTGTAGAAGCGCGGGCCCGAGGCGAGCAGCGCGTCCGAGAGCAGGAACCGGTTGTTGATCGAGAAGACCACTTCGGCTCGCGAGGCCACGAGCTGTGGCGGGAGGTCGGCGTTCGGGTCGTCGGAGGAAAGGACGGTGACGCCGAGGCGCGCCAGGCGCGGCAGGGCGGGGTCGTCCACGGGGCAGCACACGAGCACGAGCGGCAGGCCGAGGGCCAGCGCGTGGCCCACGGCATGCGAAAGCAGGGCGCCGCCGCCGACAAGAACCATCAGTCGCTCCCGCCCTGGAGCCGCGACAGCTCGGCGGTGAGCTCCTTCATCCGCGTGGTGCGCGAGCGCTTGAAGAGCGCCGCGGCCGCCGAACGGTCGATGCGATTCACCGGGCCGTTCTCTCCGCAGACCATGGCGACCGTGCTCGGGTCGCTGGCCGGCTGGATGATGGTGTCGGCGAGGATGCGGTCCGGGCCGCCGAGATGCGGGCCGGAGCGATGCCAGGTCGAGCTGTCCATCACGACGAGGTCGCCGGGATTCAGCTCGGGGAGGATCGACGGCCACGCCGGGAACGCTTCGGGATCGATCTCACCCGCATCGCCGAGGTAACCGTACTGGTGCGTGCCGAGGAAGAACTCGAGGCCGCCGTTCTCGCGCCCGCACACGCTCAAGGGAGTGAAGAACGAGGCCTTCTCAGGGAAACCGAGGTGGTAGCAGTAATCCTGGTGCAGGAACACCGGGTCGCGCGAGAACTGGTCCTTGATGACGAAGCGGTGGTTGTAGAGGCCGACATCAGGACCGAACATCGCCCGCGCCACGGCGCGGTGCTCCGGAGACTCGTACATCGTCGCCAGCACCGGCGGCAGCGGCTCTTCGACCGCCACCTTGTTGAAGCCAACCTTGCGCGCGGCAAGCGTGTCGGCCTGGAACTCGGCCCAGGCTGCCTGCCAGGCGGTGACGGTCGCTGCGGGAAACAGGTTGCGCACGACGAAGGCGCCGACCGCGCGGAAGACCTCGGCGTCGAACACCGGCGCATCGCAGGATGACGCCAGTGCAGCGACCTGCGCCGGCGTGAGCCCCCGCGACGTGCGGCTCATGGGCGCACTCCTCGCGCTCCCAGCACGCGGAACACCGAGGCGATCACCTCGATGGCGTCCGGCGGCAGGGCCGTACCGGTCGGCAGCACGATGACGCGCTCGGCGACGCTCTTCGTGTTCGGCAACAGCAGGCCGGCGTGGGGGTACAGGTCGCGGAATGGCTGCATGTTGTGGCAGCCGGGCCAGAAGTACTTGCGGGCCAGGATGCCCTCGGCGTGCAGTGCCGCCACGATCTCGTCGCGCGTGGCCCCGAAGCCCGGATCGACCTCGGCGACCACGTACTGGAAATTGCTCTGCTCGCGCGGGTCGTAGCGCAGCAGCGAAACCCCCTCGATCCCGGCAAAGGCTCTCTCGTAGGCCGCGAGGTTCACCCGGTTCGCTTCGACCACCGCGTCGAGCGAGTCCAGGTTGGTCAGCCCCATCGCCGCGCAGATCTCCGGCATCTTGCCGTTGGTACCGACGTGCACGGCCTTGTCATAGGTCTCGAAGCCGAAGTTGCGCATGTAGCGCATCGTCGTGGCGAGGTCGTCCTCGTTGGTGGTGACGGCCCCGCCCTCGAAGCAATTGAAGAACTTGGTCGCGTGGAAGCTGAACACCTCGGCGCGGCCGAAGGCGCCGACGCGGCGGCCGCGGTAGGTCGAACCGAAGGCGTGGGCGGAATCGAACATCAGCGACAAATGCCGGCGGCGCGCGATTTCGGCCAGCTCGTCGACCGGCGCGGCGCGGCCCCACAGGTGCACGCCGATGATGCCGCTGGTGCGCGGCGTGATCATCCGCTCCACCGCGGCGGGGTCGATGTTGTGGGTGACCGGGTCGATGTCGGCGAACACCGGCGTGATCTCCTGCCACTGCAGGGCGTGCGCCGTCGCGATGAAGGTGTAGGAGGGCAGGATCACCTCGCCCTTCAGGCCGAGCGCACGGATGGCGATCTCGAGGGCGATCGTGCCGTTGCACATCGCCACGACGTGGCGGACGCCGAGGTAGTCGGCGAGCTTGCGTTCCAGCTCCTGCACCATCGGCCCGTTGTTGGTCAGCCAGCGGCTGTCGAGCATCGCATCGACGCGACCCATGAACGCGGCGCGGTCGCCGATGTTGGGCCGGCCGACATGCACGGTGTCGGTGAACGCCGGCGGCGCGCCATGGATGGCGAGGTCGGCGAGGCCGCGGATGGCCTTGCGCCCCCGGCGGGGTTCGCCCGGAGGAGCGATCACGTCTTTCTCCACGGAGCCCCCTGGCACGGCGGTCGTTGCATGGGACGTTAGCATTGCGATCACGCTCGCGGCGAAGGAGTCGTGGCCGTGGCCGTGCAAGCTTCGTGCCGCGCCGCGGTGACGCTCCGGCGACGGGCGAGGATTCGGCCTCAGCGGGTGCGCGGCGGAATCACCAGCGGCGCCGTCGGCAACCCGTCGCACCAGCGCCGCCAGGCCATCCGCGCGCCATCCTCGAAGGTCTCGATAGCGGCTTGCGACGAACCGATGTTGGACGTCCGCATCCGCTCGCGGAGCCCGGCCCGGACCGCCGCCAGCCTCTCGCGAGCCGACGGATCGGCGAAGGCCGATGCGCGGACGACGAAATCGTCCGGGTCGGTGGCGATGAACTCCATCAACCCGACGCGTTCGAGGATCGCGGCACCGGCGCGGCTCGGCAGCGTCGGCCCGGGAACGCTCAGCGTGGGCACGCCCATCCACAGTCCGAGGCAGGTGGTGGTGCCGCCGGCATAGGGCGAGGTGTCCAAGAGCACGTCGATGCGCTCGTGTGCCTTGAGGTAGCTCGACGTATCCATGCGAGGCAGGAACTCGAGCCGGGAAGCCTCGATGCCCTCGCCCGCGAACTGGGCCCGCAGCCGCGCCTCGCCCGGCGCATCCGCCGCGCCGATCACCAGACGTGCAGCGGGCGTAGCGCGTAGCACCGCCGCCCAAAGTTCGACGGTGCGCGGCGTGATCTTGCTCATGCGGTTGAAGCTGCCGAAGGTGAATGGCACACCGCCGGCGGACGGCAGGAGCGCCACGTCAGGCGCATCGGCGGGCGGCTGGAAGGCCGCGTTGGCGGCGCCCAGCATCAGCTTTTCGGTGAACTGCGCGTCCATGAGGCCGGGCGGCGCGAAAATGGTGTCGGCGAGGTAGTAGTCCATGCGCGTCAGCCCCGTGGTGGCCGGATAGCCATACGAGCTGATCTGCACCGGCGCCGGCTTCAGGGCGAACACCCCGAGGCGGTTGAAGGCCGTGTGGCCGGAGAGATCCACGAGGATGTCGATGCCGTCCTGGCGGATGCGCTCGGCGGCGCGTTCATCGGTGAGTCCGGCGATGTCGCGCCAGCCGTCCGTCGCGGCGCGCAACTGCGCCGTGGTCTCGTCATTGGTGCGGTGGTTCGAATAAGCGAACACTTCGAACGCCGAGCGATCCATGCCCTTCCACAGCGGCTCGACGAAGCCCGCCATCGCATGACGCCGGTAGTCGCCGGAGACGAAGCCGACGCGGAGGCGGCGGCCTGGATCGGGCTCGTTTTCCCAGTGCGCCAGCGGGCTGCGCTCGCGCTCGATCAGCTCGCCGTAGCGGCGATGCAGGGCGAACAGTTCGTCGACGCCGATCTCGGCGATGTGCGTGCCGACGAACAGGGCGATGCCGAGCGCCCCGAGATGCGGGGTCCTCGAGGCGTCGAGTCGGCGGAACAGCGCGGCGGCTTCCTGGTGCCGACCGACGCCGAGGTAGCACACCGAGAGGGCCGCGATCGCCGGTTCGTTCCCTGGGTCCGCCTGCAAGGCCTCCTCGAGCAGCGGCAGTGCTTCCTCGTGCTGGTCGCGATCGCGCAGGTAGGCGCCAAGCGCGAGGGCCACGCGGTGGTCGTGGGCGCCGAGCGCACGAGCGCGCCGGAGAAGCGTCTCCGCCTCGGGATCCCCGCGCTGGTTGAGCAACAGGCCCCGATTGACCAGTGCTCGAAGGTTTTCCGGCTGGCGCTTCAGGACGTCGCTGAACAAGGCTTCCGCTTCGTCCAGCCGACCGCGCTCGTGGAGCGCGAGGGCGAGATTCATCACCACATCGACGCCATCGGGATCGAGGTCGCAGGCGATGCGAAGGACCTCGATGGGCCCGTCGCCAGCTTCATTGCTCGGCAGGCTGGCGCCGAGCACCCGCCACGCGAAGGCGCACAGCGGGTACGCGGCCACGAAGGCCGTTGCCGACGCGCGCGCAGCGGCGAAGTCGCGCTTCAGGAAAGTCTCCCGCAACGCCAGCACGGCTTTGCGAGGGGCGTCGGCGGCCTGCTTTGCCGTCTTGCCGCTGGCGCGAACCTGGGCCGCCAACAGTGCGGTGCGCCGCTCACGCAGGCGTTTCTCGAATACGGCCGCGGCCTCGGCGGGCAGGCCCGATTGCATCGCCCGATGCAGCAGCCGATGGACGGCCTCGTGCTGCCCGAGCTGCATCAGGGCCTCGAGCTGGCTGATCCAGAACTCCTTTTCCCAGGGACGCAGCTTCAGCGCGCGCCCGAAGCGCGGCAGTGCGCCTTTCCAGTCGCCGCGCTGCGCAAGCAGCCATGCGAGCCCGTGCTCGGCCTCGGCGGCATAGGGATTGGCTCGGAGCGCGTCGAGGTACTGGGCCTCGGCCTCGTCCAGCCGTCCGGACTCATGGGCAAGCGTGGCCTCGCGCAACGCGCGCTGCGCATCGTGGGCCAACTGGGCGGAAGGTGCGGCGTCGCGGGTCATCTCGGCCAGCATGGCTCAGGCCCATGGGGACAGGAACCCTCGGCGTGCAAGCCGCGTGCCGGCGCCCGTCCTCAGCCCCGACGCTGCGCCGCGAGCCCGCGCCGATGCAGGCGGAACACGTGGCGCTCGAGCAGATCGGCCAGGGCCGGCGGCAGCGGATCGAAGCGCCACCAGCTGCGGCCACCGCCTTGGGCGAGGCAGGTCACCGGCAGGTGCAAAGCGAGCGGCAAGCCGTCGCCCGGCTGCCAGACCAACACCGCGAGGCTCCCCACAGCCGCCGCGACGCCGGTCGGGCCCTCGAATCGGACGCCGACGGCGCTCAGGCGCACCGGCCGGGGCGGCGGACCGGCCAGCGCGGGCAGCGCCTGCGCCAACAACTGGAGGGTGAGGTCGAGCTTGGCCTCCAACCGCCGCAGCGCGGGATCGGGCGGGTGGGCCGGGTCCTCGTGTTCGCCCCGGCGCTCCTCGACCATCGCGAGGTCGCGCAGCAGGCGTTCGGCGGCATCGGTGGCGCCGGCCGGCAGGGGGGCCGGCAACAGCTGCATCCGGGCCGGCAGTTCGCAGGCGACGGCGCCATCGAACAGCGCGGCGTCGGCGGCGGCCTCATCCACCGGCGTTGCCCAGGTAGGCGCGCGCCGCGGCGCCGCCTTTGCGGGTAGCGGAGAGTTCGCGGGCCACGCCCGATTGAACCTCGAGCATGGCGTGCAGCAGTTCGCGTTGGCCGGCGGCCAGCATCTCCATCTCGCTCGTGGCGAGCGGATTCGGGCCGGTGCAGGCGGCACGGACCGCCTCGTCGTGCTCGGCGAGCGCCGCCTCGGCACGCCGCAGGTCGACGGCGTTGAGCGCGTCGCGGGCGTCGCGCAGGGCCTTCAGGGCCGTCGCGTAATCGCTCATCGGCTCAGGCCGGCTTGATCTGCTTCCACGCGGCGAAGACGTCGTCGAGCAGGCCGGCCACTTCGCCGAAGCCCTCGGCGTCGTTGGCCGCGTTCGCCGCGACGATGCGCCGCGAGGCATAGTCGTAAAGGGCCTCCAGCCGCGCGGCGATGGCGCCGCCCTGGCTGAAGTCGAGGCAGCCGGACAGCGAATCGACGATGGCGCCGGCTTCGGAGGCGGCCTTGGCCTTGCGGGTGAAGTCGCCGCTGGCGATGCAGGCCTCGGCCATGCGCAGGCGCTGGATGGCGCCTTCGAGCATGAGTGCGATCAGCTGGTGCGGATCGGCCTCGTGCACGCGGGTCTCGACGGCGGTGCTGCGGTAGGCGGCGGCGGGGTTGCGGGTGGTCATCGGGCATCAACCAGCGCCGGGGAGGCGCGCGAGTTCCTGGGTGAGAAAAGACGACGTGCTCTGCAGCTGCGCGACGAGGCCGTCGAGCGCCGTGAACTGTCGGCGATAGTTGTCCTCGATGCGCGAGATGCGCACATCAAGGCGCTCGCGGTCGCTCAGCAGGCCCTTCAGTCGGTCGTTCAGCGCCTTGGTGCGGGCGTCGAGCAGGCCGGTGTTGGGCGCGACGGCGCCTTCAAGGCGGGCCGAAAGGACAGCCCCGAGGCTGCCGGTGGCTTCCTTGTCGAAGAGGCGCTCCACCGCCGCGGGATTGGCGGCGAGGGCCGCATCGAACTTGCTGACGTCGATGCTGAGCGAACCGTCCTTGCTGCTCCTGATGCCGATCGCGCTGAGCTCGTCGAAGGCGTCGCCGATGGCCCCGCGGAGCTGCTGCTGCAGCCCGCGCACGGCGGCATCGCCGAGCAGCGGCCCGCCAGTGCGCGACTCGGCGTTGTAGGCACTGGCGTTGCGCAGCTGGGTCAGCGCGGCGTTGTACGACCCGACGAAGGTCTGCATCGCCGCGCGGACGTTCGCGTTGTCGGCGACGATGTCGAGCGTGAAGGTGCTGTTGTCCTGCGCCTTGGTCAGGTCGATCGTGACGCCGCTGATCAGATCGGTGAGGCGGTTGCTGTCGGCCGTTCGGGTGACACCGTCCACCTTGACCACGGCATTCGTCGCCGTCGTGGTGACCGCGAGACCATTGGTGAAGGTGGCGATGCTGCCCGTGGCGTTGATGGTGATCGCGCCGGCGGTGCCGGCCTTGGCGGCGTTCAGCACCAGCACGTTGCCGGCATCGCCGTTGACGACGGTGGCCGAAAGGCCCTTGCCGCCCGTGGCCGTGTTGATGGCGTCGCGCAGCTCGGTGATGGTGTTGGTGGCGCCGAGCGTGACGTTGAACGTCTCGGTGCCCACGGTGAAGCTCAGGGTGCCGCTGCCGAGATCGGCACTGCTGGTGACGGGCCCGCTCTGGCGCTTCTGCGCCGTCGCCAGCGATTCGACCTCGATGCTGTAACGGCCGAGAGCGGCGGTGCTGGTGGCCGTCGCGGTGAAGCCCGCGTCCGCCTGGATGGTGGTCTTGCGGCCGGCGACGCCGTTGGTGCCATCGAGCGCGTTCGCCGCGGTGCGCAGGCCGGCAAGCGCGGTCTTGATCTGGTTGAACGCGGCGAGATCGGCCCGGGCGTCGGTTTCCCGGCGGGCGATCCGCTGCTCCTGCGGCGCGCGCTCGGCCGCCACCAGCTGGGACACCAGCTGGTTGACGTTGATGCCGGACCCGATGCCGGGACTGGAAATCGAACCCATGGCGAACTCCTCGACTGCTCTGGATATCGGCCGCGCCCCCGGGGCCTGAAGCTACGCCGCCGGGGACAGGGCCGCCAGTGCGCGCCGGTTCAGCCCCGCAGCAGGGTCAGGACGTTCTGCGGGATCTGGTTCGCCTGCGCCAGCATCGCCGTGCCGGCCTGCTGCAGGATCTGCGTGCGGGTCAGCTCGGCGGTTTCGCGGGCGTAGTCGGCATCGCGGATGCGGCTGCGCGAGGCCGTCAGGTTCTCGGAGTTCGTCGTCAGGTTGGCGATCACCGAGCTGAAGCGGTTCTGGATGGCACCCAGGTCGGCGCGGCCCCCGTTCACCGTGGTCAGCGAGAGATCGACGATCGACAGGGCGCGGCCGGCCCCGACGAAGGTGGAGATGTCGAGGGTGTCCAGGTAGGCCGGGTTGCCAGCCGGTGCCACCGTGTTCGCCGCCGGCGCCGTGCCGAGGGTGATGCCGGCCGTGCTGCTGCTGACCGCGCCGTAGGTGACGGCGTAGCCGGCGAAGGCGCCGTTCGCGTCGACCGACTGGCGGACCGAGGAGAACGTGATGTCGACGCCGTTGGCAGCGACTTCGGCATAGAGGCCGGTTTCGCCGATGCGGGCGTTGATGGCGGCGGCGACGCGGCCCACCACGGTGCTCGCGGTATCGCCGATCCGAACCTCGACATCGTCGATGGTGACGGCGTTGCCGAGGCTGTCGGTGACGGAGATGCCGGAGATGGTGGCGGCGGCCGTGGCCGTGCCGGTCACCACGCCGGCGCCGGTGAAGCTGTCGAACACCGCTCCGCCCAGTGCCTCGGCGCGGGTGTCGGCGGTCTCGGTGATGGCGATGGCCTGGCCGGCGTTGGCGCCGACCTGGAACAGCTGTGCGGTGAACGAGCCGTCCAGCAGCTTGGTGCCGTTGAACTCGGCCTGCTTGGCGACGCGGTCGACTTCGTCGATGAGCTGCTGCACTTCCGAGTTCAACGCATCGCGGTCGCTCTGGCTGTTCGTGGCGTTCGCCGACTGCACGGCCAGCTCGCGGATGCGCTGCAGGTTGGAGCCGACTTCGCCGAGGGCGCCTTCGGCCACCTGGGCGAGCGAGATGCCGTCGTTGGCGTTTCGGGCGGCCTGGTTGAGGCCGCGGATCTGGGTGGTGAAGCGTTCGGAGATGGCCAAGCCGGCGGCGTCGTCGCGGGCGCTGTTGATGCGCAGGCCCGAAGACAGCCGCTGGATGGTCGTCGCCAGCGAGGCGCTGTTCGCCTGGAGATTCCGCTGGGCATTCAGCGAAATCGTGTTCGTGTTGATGATGCTCATGTCCGTTGGATCCTCGAGGAGATGGGAAGAGCCCTGCGAGGCGAGCCCGGCAGGACACGCGGACCCCTCACGGCATCCGCTGACCGCCGGCTTCCCGACAGGTCTGCCCCGGAGCTGCAAGCCCCGTGCCATTCGCCTCGAGCGCGCGGTCCGCCCAACGGAAACGGGCCGGAGGTCGCCCCCCGGCCCGGTGTCCAGCCATCGATGGCGGCGGCGGCCCGGAGGCCGGCGCCGAGACCGCTTACCGCAGCAGCGACAGGACGTTCTGCGGGATCTGGTTGGCCTGGGCCAACATCGCCGTACCGGCCTGCTGCAGGATCTGCGTGCGGGTCAGTTCGGCGGTTTCCTTCGCGTAGTCCGCGTCGCGGATTCGGCTGCGGGAGGCCGTCAGGTTCTCGGCGCTGGTGTTGAGGTTGGCGACCACCGACTGGAAGCGGTTCTGCACCGCGCCGAGGTCGGCGCGGGCGCCGTTCACCGTGGTCAGGGCCTTGTCGATGATCGCCAAGGCCTGGCCGGCACCGGCAACGGTCGAGATGTCGAGGTCGTCGAGGAAGGCCGAGGCCGGG
This sequence comes from Silanimonas sp., assembly GCF_027531545.1. Lineage (GTDB taxonomy): Bacteria > Pseudomonadota > Gammaproteobacteria > Xanthomonadales > Xanthomonadaceae > Silanimonas. Next base: position 153,311 of record NZ_JAPZSC010000018.1, read on the forward strand.
GCCGTCGTGTTCTGGGCCGGGGCCGAGGCCAGGGTGATGCCGGCGGTGCTGCTGCTCACCGTGCCGGTGTTGACGATGAAGCCGGTGAAGGCACCGCTGGCATTGACCGACTCGCGCACCGAGGCGAAGTCGATGTTGGTGCCGTCGGCCGTGGCCAGCACGCCGGTCTCGCCGATCTTGGCATTGATGGCCGCGACGATCTTGCCGGTGACGACGGCGCCGGTGTCGCCGATGGCGATCGAGACGTCATCGATGGCGACCGCGTTGCCGAGGCTGTCGGTCACCGAGATGCCGGTGATCGTGGCCGCCGCCGTGGCGGTGCCGGTCGCGGCGCCCGCGTCGGCTTCGGCGTCGAACACCGCGCCGCCCAGTGCCGCGGCCTGCGCGTTGGCCGTCTTGCCGATGCTGATCGCCTGGCCGGCGTTCGCACCCACCTGGAACAGCTGGCCGAGGAACGTGCCGTCCAGCAGCTTGGTGCCGTTGAACTCCGCCTGCTTCGCCACGCGGTCGACTTCGTCGACCAGCTGCGCGACTTCGGCATTCAGGGCGTCGCGGTCGCCCTGGCTGTTGGTGGCGTTCGCCGACTGCACGGCGAGCTCGCGGATGCGCTGCAGGTTCGTGCCGACTTCGCCGAGGGCGCCTTCCGCCGTCTGCGCGAGGGAAATGGCGTCGTTGGCGTTGCGAACGGCGACGTTCAAGCCGCGGATCTGGGTGGTAAAGCGCTCCGAGATCGCGAGGCCGGCCGCGTCGTCGCGGGCGCTGTTGATGCGCAGGCCCGAGGACAGCCGCTGGATCGTCGTCGCCAGCGTGGCGCTGTTGGTCGAGAGATTGCGCTGTGCGTTCAGCGAAATCGTGTTGGTGTTGATGACGCTCATGGCAGGGTCTCCTGGTCGGGTCGTTACGCCGGTTCGACGGGGTGCCGTCCGGGGCCGCGGTGGGGGGCCGTGGCCCGGTGCTCCCGCTGCTGTATGCAGTAACGGCGCTACCGGCCGGAGCTTTAGGCCCCGGAGACTGGGTTTTGTGGATCAGCGCAAATAATTGAACAGCGAGAGGCTCGCGATGCGCTGGAAGCTGAGCTGGGCCGCGTCCAGGGCGGTGCTCTGCTGGGCCAGGCGGCTGGCCGCCTCGGCGACGTTCACGTCCCGCAGGTCGGAGAGCGTGGTCTTCAGGGTGACGGTGGTGGCCTCGCGCAGGGCGCTGGCCTCGTCGATGCCGGCCAGTCGGGCGCCGCCGGCGGCGCGCTTGTCGACGAAGTGGTCCTGGGCCGAGGAGACGTTGGCCAGGGCCACGAAGATGGCGTTCTGCTGCCGCACCCGCTCGGTGACGGTGGTGGCCGGGGCCTCGAGGCTGTCGGCCAGAGCGTCCAGCGTGCCGAAGATGTCCTGGCGACCGGCGGGGTCGATGGTGAACACGTCGCCGGTGGCCGGCTCGCCGTTGAGGCGGAGCTGCAGGCCCTCGAAGCTCAGCGTGTCGCCCGGGGCGTAGGTGCCCGTCTGCGGGGGCACCAGCGGGGCGCCGCCGGCGTCCTGGATCTCGTAGGTGGTCGGCGACGTGAAAGCCACCCGGTAGCCGACGCTGCCGTTCGCGGCCCAGGCGGCCGCATCGACCACGCCGAAGGTGCCGAGCAGGCCGGTGCCGGTGTTCGCCGCCGCGGCCGTCACCGCCACCCGGCCATCGCCGGTGGAAATGCGCATCCACACCTCGCTGCCGGGCTCGGCATCGGCCAGGGCCAGGGCCGGGGCCACCTCGATGCGGCGCTGCACCTGGTCGCCCACGTAGGTGACGCCGGTGGTGGCATCGACGAAGGGCGGGCGGTCGTCCTGCGCGCCGCCGAACAGGTAACGGCCGGCCGCATCGGTGCCGTTGGCGATGCCGAGCAGGCCCTCGCGGATCTGCCGGATCTCGCGGGCGATGGTCTGGCGGTCGCTGGCCGAGAGCGGGGCGTTCGCGGCCTGGATGGTGAGTTCGCGCACGCGCTGCAGCAGTTCGCCAGCTTCCGTCAGGTTGCTTTCCTGCAGGTTGAGGCGGTTGCCCAGCACGTTAGCATTGAGGTCGAAGCGTTCCAGCTCGGCCAGCGAGCGGTCGATGGCGGTGGCCGCGCCGGCCGCAAGCGGATCGTCGGCCGCGGTGTTGACCCGTCGGCCGCTGGCGATCTGGTTCTGCGTGGCGATCAGATCGACCTGCCGGCGCAGCAGCTGGGCGACATTGGACTCGTAGAGCGTATTGCTGGAGATGCGCGTGGTCATGGCTGTGCTCCGTCAGCGCCGCACGGCCGCGAGGAAGGTCTGGAAGATGTTGTCGGCGATGCTGATGACCTGCGCCGCCGCCTGGTAGGCCTGCTGGAAGCGCAGCAGGTCGGCCGCCTCCTCGTCGAGGTTCACGCCGGACAGCGACTCGCGCTGCTGCACCAGCGCCTCGTCGATCGCATTCTGGCTGTCGAGCGAGAAGCTGGTCTCGCGCGCGGCCGAACCGATCCGCGTGGTCTGGGCGACGATCGCATCGTTGAGCGAATTGGCGCCACCGCCGAGCACGCGGGCGTCGTCGAGCTGCGCCCAGGCCCGCATATTGGTGTTGTCGCTGGAATTCGAGACATTGGCCCCGACGCGGAAGGTGTCGCCAGCCCGCGGCACGCCGTCGAGCACGAGGCGCCAGCCATTCGCATCGATGTTGGCGCCCGGCGTGTAGGCCTGGGCCGGGCCGCCGTTGAGGCTGAAGGTGGTGGGCGTGAGGAACTGGACCGTCGCGGGGGTGGTGAGCGCCGCGTTGGTCGGGTCGAGCACCGCCAGCGAGACCACGCGGCCCTGCCCCAGGTTGGTGAGGTCGGCGCTGGGCCGGATGCGGCTGGCCGCGGCGATGCGGTTCGGGTCGTTGATGGCCAGCGCGATGTCGCGCGCGGCGTTGCTGGTCGGCTCGATCAGGAAGCGGTCGTTGGCCGCGGCGGCACCGGAGACCACCACCTCGATGCCATTGACGACGAAGGGGCTGGCTACGGTGCCGAGGCCGGCCAGCGCGACCGGCGCGCCATTGTCCCCGCGGCGTGCGGTCCAGTTCGCGCCGTCGAAGCGGAACTCCAGCGGCACGCCATCCAGCGCACCGACGTTGGCGATGTCGACGGCCAGCGTGGCCGTGCCGGTGTTGTTGCGGTTGGCCAGCGGCTGCGGTGCGGCCAAGGCGAAGAAGTCGGTGCCGACGTTGCCGTTGAGGTCGAGGCCGGCGGCGCTCTGGCCGTTGACGATCTCGGCCAGCGTTGCGGCGATGCGGCCCAATTCGGCGCGGCCGGCATCCACCAGCTCGGCGCGCGAGGACAGCGCACCGCCAAGCTGGCCGGCGATGCTGCCGGCCCCCAGGCGAACCGTGCCCGTGGTGGTCTCCAGTGCGAGCACGACCCGATCGTTGCGAAAGTCGTCCTGCACGGTGATGAAACGCGAGGCCGTCGCGCCGACCACGATCGGCTGGCCGCCGGTGGTGAAGACGTTCAGCGAGCCGTCCTCCTGCGGCAGCGTGGTGACGCCGGTCAGCGTGGCCACCTGGGCCACGAGGCGGTCGCGCTGGTCGAGCAGGTCGGGCGAGGCGTTGGCCGGGCCGTTCCGCGCGATCTCGACGTTGAGCCGCGCGATCTCGCTGGCCAGCCGGTTCACTTCCTCGGCCCCGCCGGTAAGCCGCGCGTTGATCTCACGATCGATCTGGTCGAGCCCGCCCTGCAGCTGGTCGAAACGGGCCACGAGGGCCTCGGCGCGGCCGAGCAATTCGGTGCGCGCGGCCTGCGAGGCCGGTTCGGCGGCCACGCCCTGCGCGGCGTCGAAGAAAGCGGAGAACGGCTGCGCGAGGCCGGTGGTGGCGTCGGTGAACAGCTGGTCGATGCGCAGCGCGAAGCCGTTCACGAGGTCGAGGCGGCCGATCTCGCCCTGGCTGTCGAGCAGGCGGTTGGTGACCAGCGTGTCGGAGAGGCGCGTGATGCTGGCGATCTGAACGCCGGCACCGATGTAGTTGTTGCGCAGGCCGTCGCCGGGACGGTTGGCCAGCTCGACGCGCTGTCGCGTGTAGCCGTCCACCGTGGCGTTGGCGATGTTGTGGCTGCTGGTGGCCAGCGCGCGTTGGAAGGCCAGCAGGGCGCTGGTGCCGTTGCCGAGGATGCTGGGCATCAGAAGGCTCCCATGCCGCTGGCGGCAAACATCAGGTTGCGGGCCGACGGGGCGGTCGGGCCGGTGGCGTCGTCGATGTCGAGGCGGGCCAGCGCGCGGTTCAGGGCCGGACCGGTGGCGATGGCTTCGATCTTCCGGGCATAGGCCGGATCGGTGGCGTAGCCGCCGCGCTGCAGGGCCGCGGCGAAGCCGCGGATGTCGTTCCCGGCATTCAGCGCGCCGGCGTAGCGCGGGCTGCGCGTCAGCAGGGCGGCATAGTCGTTGAAGCTCTGCTCGACGCCGTCGTAGGCGCGAAAGGCCGCGCGCTCGGTGCGGAAACCGCCCTGCGCGTATTCCTGCGTGTTCGTCGCGACGCTGCCACCGCGCCAGCCGCCGGTGGCCTTGATGCCGAAGTAGTTGTTCGCCGTCTGGCCGTTCGCGCTGATCGTGCTGCGGCCCCAGCCGGTCTCGAGCGCCGTCTGCGCGACGATGGCGCGCGGGTCGACGCCGAGTTCGCGGCCGATCTTCTGCGCGTGCGGCCAGACCTTGGCGACGAAGGCGTCCACGCGGGCATTCGCCGGACCGGCGTCGGTGCTTGCCTTCGCGGGCGGCACGGACTCGCCCGCGGCGCTGGCGCGCACGGCCGGCATCATCCGCGGAACGTCGGCGGCGGCGATCCAGTTCGGCCGGGCGGCGCCATTCGATGCGGCGAGGGCGACCGCAGGCGCAGCAGCGGGCGCGGACGGCAGCGGCGCAGCGGCGTCACGCGCCAGCGGCTTCGCCGCCATCGGGCGCACGTAGGTGTCGAGGGGCAGCATCGGTGCCGTGCCCGCCTTCGCCATCGACAGCGGCAAGGCCTGCACGGCGGCGTCCGCGCCGCCACCGGCCTCGCGGGTGAGCTGGCGGGCGATCATCGTGGAGAGCCCGAGGCCCTTGCCTTCGGTGAGCGATTTGGCGATCTGCTCGTCGTAGAGCTCGCGGAACTGGCCGGCGGCGCCGGGGAACATCGTGTCGCCGAGCGCTGTCTCGCGCATCTGCTTGATCATCATCTGCGCGAACAGGCCTTCCATCTGGCGCGCGACCTTGTCGATCTGCGCGGCGTCGTTGGCCGGCGGCGGCGAGAGTGGCAGGGGACGGGCGTCGACGCGCATGGCCGTGACTCAGATGATTTCCAGCTCGGCGCGCAGCGCGCCGGCCTGCTTCAGGGCTTCGAGGATGGCGATCACGTCACCCGGCGCGGCCCCCACCTCGTTCACGGCGCGCACGATCTGGTCCAACGAAGTGCCGCCGCGGAACAGGAACATGCGCGAGCCGTCGACGGTGGCTTCCACGGTGGATTCCGGCGTCACCACGGTCTCGCCCTGGCTGAAGGGCGCCGGCTGGCTGACGTTGGCGGATTCGGTGATCGTGACCGTCAACGCACCATGGGCGACGGCGGCCGGCATCACCTGCACGTTGCTGCCGATGACCACCGTGCCGGTGCGGGCGTTGACGACCACCTTGGCGGCGATCTGGCCCGGATCGAGCGTCAGGTTCTCGACGCGCGAGAGGAAGGCGACGCGGGCGCCGGCATCGGTCGGCGTCTGCACCTGCACGGTGCCGGCGTCGAGCGCGCTCGCCGAAGCCTCGCCGAAGGCCTTGTTCAGCGCCTCCACCATCCGGCTGGCGGTGGTGAAATCGGGCTGGTGCAGGTTGAGCATCAGGGTGCCGCCGGCGCCGCTCTGGGCCAGCGCATCCGGGATCGCGCGCTCGACGATGGCGCCGTTCGGGATGCGGCCGGAGCTGGGGATGTTCACCGACACGCGGGAGCCGTCGCTGCCTTCGGCGCCGAAGCCACCGACCACGAGGTTGCCCTGGGCGATGGCGTAGACCTGCCCGTCCGCGCCCTTCAGCGGCGCCATCAGCAGGGCACCACCGCGCAGGCTGACGGCGTTGGAGATCGAAGACACCGTGACGTCGATGACCTGCCCCGGCCGAGCGAACGGCGGCAGCTCGGCGCTGATGGCCACCGCGGCGACGTTCTTCACCTGCGGATTGATGCCCGGCGGCACCGTCACGCCGAGTTCGTCGAGCAGGTTCTTGAGGCTTTGGGTGGTGAAGGGCGACTGGCTGGTGCGGTCGCCGGTGCCGTCCAGGCCGACCACGAGGCCATAGCCGATCAGGGGATTGCCGCGCACGCCCTCGATCTGGGCGAGGTCCTTGATGCGCTCGACCGCGCTGGCCGGGGCGGTGGCCAAGGCAGCCAGCAGCGCCAGCAGGGCCAGCAGGCTGGTGGGGACGGAACGGGCACGGGCGGCATTGGGCAGCATCGGGAGTCTCCAGCGGTATCGACCGCACGGGCGGGAACTTGCAATTCCCGGGCCAGACCGGCTTCGGGGCGTTCCCCCACCCCGGGACGCGCGGTTTTCCTACAAGTCGGGCCGGAAACCCGGCGCAGGATTCGCGGGCTCCACCCCCTCCCCCGCCCATTGGAGAATCGCGATGATCCGCTCCCCGCTCGCCCTGGCCGCCCTCGCGGCCGCCCTTCTGGCCGCCGCCCTGCCCGCCCGCGCCGCCGACCGCCTCCCCGGGGTCCTCGCCACCGAACTCACCGACGCCGACGTGGGCGACGCCGCCAGCTTCGGGCGCAACGCCCGCTGGCTCGGGCTGCTCTCCGGCTTCATCGAACTCGACACCGACTGCAGCCCCGCCACCCCGACCGATCCACCGCGCACGAACTGCGTGGTGCTGAACCCGGCGCCGGCCACCACCAGCTTCGACCGTCCGGACCTCGCCAAGATCACGCTGCCGGGGAAGAGCACGAACAGCCTCCTCTGCCATTGGCAGACCCCGGTGGCCAATGTGTTCTGGAGCAACGAGACCGCCGCGAATTCCAACGCGCGCTTCGTGCTGCGGCCCTACTACGTGATCGAGAACGAGGTGCTGGCGGACCCGACGCTGGTGAACCCGCTCACCGGCCTGCCCTTCGCCGGCCGCTTCGAGCAGTCGCTGATCGCCGTGAACGAGCTGCAGACGATGGCGCCCGGCTTCTCGGCCAGCCGCCTGTACACCTATTCGCGCGTATGCATCGGCGGCGCGATCAGCCGCAGCTTCCTCGTCGACAGCCTCGGCCTCAGCGAGGACCAGGCGAAGCAGTTCTTCCGGAAGCCGACGACGATCCGCATCGGCCTGCGCGGCAACGCCCAGCTCGTGCAGTTCGCCTCGATCAACGTGGGGACGCGCTTCCTCGGGGATTGACCCCGGGGCAGGCGGCCGCGCGGTGCCTCAGTTCGGGAACCACGCGCCGTTGAAGAAGCGGTCGAGCCAGCCCATCGCATTGCTCCGGGCGATGGGGCCGCGGCCGCCGTAGACGATGCGGGCATCCGCCACGCGGGTGCTCGCGATCGTGTTGTCGGGGCCGATGTCGGCGGTGCGGATGATGCCCTGCACCTGGATCAACTCGTTGCCCTGGTTGAGCGTGAGCTCCTTGCTGCCCTGGATGACGAGGTTGCCGTTCGGCAGCTTCTGCACCACCTGGGCGGTGAGCGTGCCGGTGATCTGGTTGCACTGCGTGGAGTTGCCGTCACCGGCGAAGTCGCGGGTGTTCGCCAGCGAGTTGTCGAGGATGTCCTGGCCGCCCACCGTGACGGGAGCACCGAACACCGTGCCGGACATGCTGTTGGTCGATTCCTTGGTGATCGCGGTGTTGGCGCGCGTGCTGGCCTGCGTGCGCTCCGACAGGTTGATCGTGACGATGTCGCCCACCTCGCGCGCCTTGCGGTCGGTGTAGAGGCGCAGGCCCGGGCCTTCGCGGTAGATGGCGCCGGCGCTCGGCGCGGCCGTGGCCTGCACCGGCACCTGCATCACGGTCATCGGCGCCAGCGGCTGGACGTCGCCGCGGATCATCGCGCCATGGCCGCAGGCGGTGAGGATCGGAAGGACGAGGGCGAGGACGAGGGCGCGCTTCATGGCGGGGCTCAGACGTTGTTGTTGAGGTAGGCCAGCATCTGGTCGGTGGTGCTGATGGCCTTGGCGTTGATCTCGTAGGCGCGCTGCGTCTCGATCATCGCCACCAGCTCTTCCACCGTGTTGACGTTCGAGCTTTCCAGCGAGCCCTGCGCCAGCAGTCCGATGCCGGCCTGGCCGGGCGTGCCGGCCTGCGCCGGGCCCGAGGCGCCGCTTTCGAGGAAGAGGTTCTCGCCCTTGGCGAACAGGCCGGACGGGTTCACGAAATCGGTGAGGGTGATCTGGCCCACTTCCTGCGGCGCGGCCTGTCCGGCGATCTGTACCGTCACCGTGCCGTCGCTGCCGATCGAGATGGCCTGCGCGCCTTCCGGGATCTGGATGCCCGGCTGGATGGTGTAGCCGGAGTTGGTCACCAGCTCGCCCTGGGCGTTGATCTGGAAGCTGCCGTCACGGGTGTAGGCCTCGGTGCCGTCGGGCAGCAGCACCTGGAAGAAGCCGCGGCCGTTGATGGCGACATCCAGCGCGTTGCCGGTCTGCAACAGGTTGCCCTGGATGTGGCTCTTGGCCGTGCTCACCACCCGCACGCCGGTGCCGAGCTGCAGGCCCGAGGGCAGGTTGGTCTGCTGAGAGCTCGCACCACCCGGCGCGCGCACCTGCTGGTAGAGCAGGTCCTCGAAGCTGGCGCGGTCACGCTTGAAGCCCGTCGTATTGACGTTGGCCAGGTTGTTGGCCACCACCGACATGCGCGTCTGCTGCGCGTCGAGGCCGGTCTTGGCGATCCACAGGGCGGGGTTCATGGCGCGTCTCCTTTAGCGGGCACGCAGCAGCGTGTTCGCTGCCTGCGCGTTCTCGTCGCCGCTGCGGATGACCTTGAGGTTCATCTCGAACTGCCGCGAGAGGGAAATCATGGCCACCAGCTGTTCGGTGGCGTTGACGTTGCTGTTCTCCAGCACGCCGCTCATCAGCACCTCGCCGGCCGCCGCCTGCGGCTGCGCCGCCGGATCGGTGGAGGTGGGGCGGAACAGGCCGTCCTCGCCGCGCTGGAGCTTGGTCGGGTCGGCGCGAACGACGCCGATGCGGGCGACGTTCTGCGCGGTGCCGGTGGCATCGCCGAGGGCGACGATGGCGACGGTGCCGTCGCCGCCGACCGAGAGGCTCTGGAACGGCGGCAGCGCGATGGGCTGGCCGGAATCATCCATCACCGGCTCACCGCGGCCGTTCATCAGCCGGCCGGTGGCATCGAGCTTGAGGTCGGTGGCGCGGGTGTAGGCCGGCTTGCCGCCGCGGTCGGCGACGCTCATCCACAGGTCCGCGCCGTTGAGCGCGAAATCGAGCGGGTTGCCGGTGGTCTGCAGGCTGCCGCCGGTGGCGTCGAAGCCGCCGACGTCGCCCATCGTGTAGGTGCGCGAACCGACCTCGCCGCCCTTGGCCGGGAAGGCCTCGGTGGCGTGCAACAGCGCCTTGAAACCGGAGGTGGAGACGTTGGCGAGGTTGTGCGACACGGCCGCCTGGGCGCGCAGGTTGGCCTGCGCTCCCGACATCGCGACGTAAAGGGCCTTGTCCATCGTCGTGCTCCGGTGTCAGCCCGCGATCAACGCAGGTTGATGATGGTCTGCTGGATCTGGTCGGTGGTCTGGATCATCTGCGCGTTGGCCTGGAAGTTGCGCTGCGCGACGATCATGTTCACCAGCTGCTCGGTGAGCTCGACGTTGGAGCCTTCGAGGGCGCCCGAGGTCACGAGGCCGAAGTCGGAGGTGCCGGCCGCGCCGCGGCGCGGGCCACCCGAGTCGAAGGTCTCCGACCACAGGTTGTCGCCGAGGTTCTGCAGGCCCTGCTGGTTCGGGAAGGTGGTGAGCGCAACCTGGCCGAGCGGCGCGGCCACGCCGTTGGTGTAGCGCGCGAACACCACGCCTTCCTGCGAGAACTCGATCCCGATAAGGCGGCCGGTGGTGTAGCCGTCTTGGCGCAGGTCGTTGATGGCGAAGCGCTCGCCGTACTGCGTCGAGCTGCGCAGGTCGAGCGTGAGGTTGATCGCCGCGGCGCCGGTGGTCGGCGTGTAGGCCGGGAGCGTGATGAAGCCCGTGGCCGGCGTGGTGAGCGCGCCCTGGGCGTCGTACTGCAGCGTCTGCGCCGCGCCGACAGCCGTGCCGTCGATGTAGTTGTGCAGCTGCCACTCGTTCGGGTTGGCCGTCTTCACGTAGTACAGGGTCTGCACGTGGGCGACGCCCAGCGAGTCGTACAGCGTGATCGAGGTCGAGTGGTTGAAGGTGTTCGTGTCGTTCGGGTCGAAGGGTGCTGCCACCGGCGCGGTGCCGTTGGCCGGCAGGTTCGAACCAACGACCACTTCGGTCGACGCGCTCGGCGCGCTGTCCGTCGTCGTCAGCTGCAGGTCTTGCAGGCGACCGGTCTCGAAGTTGTTGCCGGTCTGGTCCGTCGGCGGGAAGATCTGCAGGCGCGCGCCGGTGGGATTCACGACGAAGCCGTCGCGGTCCACCTGGAAGTTGCCGGCGCGCGAGTACACGGTCGCACCGTTGTTGTTCAGGGTGAAGAAGCCGCCACCCGAGATCGCGACGTCGAGGTTGCGGTTGGTGAACTCGATGGGTCCCTGGGTGAACTGCTGCGTGATGCCGGTGACGCGCACGCCGGAACCGGCGGTGTTGCGCGAGGTGCCGAAGATCGACGCCGCGTAGAGGTCGCCGAATTCCGCGCGGCCTTCCTTGAAGCCGGCCGTGGAGACGTTGGCGATGTTGTTCGAGGTCACCGAAAGGTCGGTGGTGGCCGCGTTGATGCCGGAGAGGGCGGTGCGGAAGCTCATGGCGTGACTCCAGATGCGGTGCAGCGGGTGTTGGCGGTGGTCATGGCCGGCGAGGCATCAGCCCAATCGGCGGATCGCGGAGAGCGGGGCCGTGCCGAGGCCGCGGAGGTTCAGCAGCATTCCCTGCGGGTCGAGCGTGACGCTGTCGATCGGCGCCATGGTCCCGGTGCCGACGGCCTTCGAATCGCGGCCTTCGCCGAAGGTGGCCCGCATCCGGTAGGTGCCCGGCGCCATCGCCTGCCCCTGCTCGTTGCGGCCGTCCCACGCGAAGGGCACGTCGCCGGCCCCTGAGGACGTGACTTGCAAGCGCCGTACCAGCGCGCCGTTGGCGGTGGTGATCTCGATCGTCACCGGCCCAGCCCCAGGCGTGGCGGCGACGCCGCTGGCCGAAAGCACGCCGTCGGCGTTGGCCGAGAGCGGCAGGCGGTTGGTTTCGACGAGGGCGGTGCGGCCGATCAGGCTGGCGCCGCGCAGCGCCTGGTCGCCGTTGAACGAGGTGGCCATGTTGTCGATGGCCGTCTCGAGGTCGCCCACGCCTTGCGCGGTCGACATCTGCGCCATCTGGCTGACGAACTCGGCGTTCGAGAGGGGCTTGAGCGGGTCCTGGTTCTTCAGCTGCTCGGTCATGAGCCGCAGGAAATCCGCCTGCGTGAGGTCGGACTTGCCCATGCGGCTCTGGGTCTGCGGGCTGCTGGTGAGGCCGATGCCGTTGGCCACGTTGACGTCGAATGCCATGGTCGATTCCCGGGGCCGCGTCAGCGGCCGATGGTGAGCGTGGCGAGCGCGAGCTCGCGGGCGGAATTGAGCACTTCGACGTTGGCCTGGTAGCCGCGCGAAGCGGAGATGAGGTTCACCATCTGCGCCACCGGATCGACGTCCGGCGCGTAGATGTAGCCCTCGGCGTCGGCCATCGGATGGCCGGGCTCGTAGCGCTTGATCGCGGGCTTGTCGAGCGGATCGACGCGCAGCACCTTCACCCCGCTCATGCCCTCTTGGCCGCGCAGTGGCGCGCTTTCGAAGGTCGGCTCGATGGGCTTGTACGCGCCGTCGGGCGTCCGCCCCACGGTGTCGGCGTTGGCGAGGTTGGAGGCGATGGTGTTGAGGCGCACCGACTGCGCGGAGAGCGCGCTTCCGGCGACGTCGAAGATGGGCAGGCTGCTCATGGCGATTCCTTAGTGGGCCGCGGCGTCATTGGCCAGTGATCGCGGTCATCAGGCCGCGCACCCGGGATTCGAAGAAGGTCAGCGAGGCGCGGTACTCGAGCACCGCGCGACCGAAGGCGGCGTTCTCGGTCTCGGTGTTCACCGTGTTGCCGTCGAGGCTCGGCTGCAGGGCCTGGCGCGTGGTCACGTAGCGGCGGAAATCCGGCCCGTCGGCAAGGCCCATGGCATCGGCCGCACCGCCACCACCACCACCCATGCCGAGCGGCCCGCGCGAGGGGCCGGCGGAGACGCTGCGCTGGTGGTCTTCGGCGCCCTTCAGCGCACGCTGGAAGTCGAATTCCTGGGCCTGGTAGCCCGGGGTGTCGGCGTTCGCGAGGTTCGACGACAGCACCTTGAGCCGTTGCTCGCGCAGCGGCAGCGACAGGGCGGAAAGACCGAACGGATTGTCGAAGGGACCGGCCATGGGCGGCTCCGGGCAAGGGTTGCCACGGAGCGGTGCAAGGGCCGTGCCAGACCGGCGGGACGCGCCGGCGGCGGGTGCGGCGGCCTCAGGCCGCGGCTTTCTCGCGCTGGAAGGCCTGCACGCGGGCCAGCACCTTCTCGGCCAGTTCGTTGGCCGAGTACTTGGCCACGAAGGCGTTCGCGCCCACCTGGTCGACCATGGCGTTGTTGAACACGCCGGAGAGCGAGGTGTGCAGCAGCACGAACAGCCCGGCCAGCGCCGGGTCGCGGCGGATTTCCGTCGTCAGGGTGTAGCCGTCCATCGACGGCATCTCGATGTCGGAAATCACCATCGCGTAATGGCGGGTCACATCGATGCCCTCGGCGGCCAGCTGCTTCAGGTGCTCGATGGCCTGGCGGCCGTCGGACAGCAGGGTCGACGAAACCCCCAGCTGGTCCAGCACGCCGCGGATCTGGTTGCGCGCCACACGGGAGTCGTCGGTGACGAGGATGCGGACCGGCTCCTCGCCGCTGCCCAGCTTCAGGCGCTGCTCGATCGACTGCAGCATCTTGGCGCCGGTGGCGTCGGCCAGCACCGATTCGACGTCGATCACCTGGATCAGCTCGCCGCCGTAGCGGGTCACCGCCGTCAGGTAGCTGTCGTCCACACCCAGTTCCGGCGGCGGGCGGATGTCTTCCACGGCGATGTTGACGATGCGGTCGACCTCGGCCACCAGGAAGCCCTGCACCGAGCGGTTGAATTCCGTCACCACCAGGTAGGGCGGGTCGAGATGGCGCTCGGGGTAGCGCACCGCGCTGCCGAGGTCGAGGATCGGCACGGACCGGCCGCGGATGTCGGCGGCGCCGACGAAGCCGGGCGGCAGCCGCGGGATCGGGAACAGCGGCGGTCGGCGCAGCACTTCCTGCACCTTGAACACGTTGACGCCGAACAGCTGGCGGCCGCCGAGGCGGAACAGCAGCAGGGCCAGCCGGTTGTGGCCGGCCAAGCGGGTGCGCTGGTCGATGCGGTTGAGCAGGTCGCGCGACATGCGGCTCGGCAGCCTCGGATCCATGGGGACAGTCCTTGTCGTTGTCGGCCCGCCAACGGGCTTCTTGAGCGGGGGTCCCGGTCGGGACGGCCCGTGCACGTGGCGTGCCGCGGCACACCGCTTGCACAGCCTGCCACGACGCATCCGCGCCCGGAGTGACCGATGTCCCGCCCTGAAGCGACCCCGCTGCCCGCCCCGGCCCCGTTGCCGCCGCCGCGCCTGCCCGACCTCGCGCGCAGCATCCGGCGCGAGCGACGCGTGCCGCGCACCCTCCACCTCAGCTTGCTGGCCCTCGCGAGCCTCGCGGCCGGCCTCGTCTTCGCCGGTGAGCTCCGGGCCCAGGACGGCTGCTTCCAGACCGTGGCATCCATCCGCGCGGCCGCCGAGGGGGCCCTGGCCTCGCCTGGAGCGCGCATCGAGGCCAGCCTCGACCCCGCCCTGCGCATGCCGCCCTGCCCGCACGCCCTTCAAGCGCAGGCGCTTTCGGCCGTTAATGTCGAAGTGAATTGCCCCGACGGCTGGCGCCTGTTCGTGCCAGTCCGGGTGCAGCGGGTGCAGCCCGTGGTGGTGCTCACCGCCGCCGTGGCCCCCGGGCAACCGGTCCCGGCCTCGGCGGTCGGCGTGGAAACCCGCGACACCGCGCGCCTTGGCGCCGCGCCCCTGACCGACCCGGCCCAGGCCATCGGCCAGACCCTGCGCCTCGGCGGGCAGGCCGGCCAGGTCCTGCGCCGCAGCGATCTGGTCGCGCAGGCCGTGGTGAAGCGCGGCGAACCGGTGGCCCTGGTGGCCGGCGGGGGTGGCTTCGAAGTGCGGATGGCCGGCCGGGCCTTGGCCGACGCCGGCACCGGCGAGGTCGTCCGGGTCGAGAACCTGAGCTCCCGCCGGGTCCTGAGCGGGGTGGTGGCCGCTCCCGGCGAGGTCCGGGTCGGCCGATGAGCCCTCCGAAGCGTGGGCCGGCTCACGTTTCCGGCATGAACGAAAAAATTTCCCCCTTGGGGCTAAAGTCGCGCGGGACACGGCCGATACCGGTCGTGAGGAACCCCCAGTTCCGGAGGACACGACCATGACCAACAAGATTGACGGAGCCTCAGCGCCCCGCCCGGCCCCCGCGCCGGCGGCCGCGCCGACGCCGGCCGCCATCGAACGGTCGGGGACCCCGCGCGCCCAAGCCATCGCCGAAATCCAGGCACCGTCTTCGGACAATGTGCGCCTGACCGGTGAAGCCGAGGCCCTGCGGGTCGTGCAGAAGCAGACCAAGGCCGGCCCGCCACCGATGGACATGGCCAAGATCGAAGCGCTGCGCGCGGCACTCGCCGCGGGCACGTATCGCATCGATCCGCAGGAGATCGCCCAGCGCCTCGACGCGCTGGAGCGCCAGCTGAGCGTCTGACGAAGCCCGAGACCCGACCCGATGACCGCCCTCCTGCTTGACGCCCTCGAAGCCGCCCTGCGCGCCGAACGCGATGCCCTTGGTGGGCAGGACGTCGAAGCGCTGCTGCGCTCCACCGAGGCGAAGTTGCAGGCGCTGCGGGCCGCGGAGTCGGCCGGCCTCAACAGTGGGGATGCGCCACGCATCGCCGCCCTGGCCGAGTACAACCGCGAGAACGGCCTGATGCTGGCCCGCCGCCGCCGCGCGGTGGCCTTCGCCCTGCGCCAGCTCGGTCGCACGGAGGCCGTCGGCTACGACCCGCGCGGCCAGCGTGCGCAAGGCACCTGGTCGCGGCCTATCGCCGTCGCCTGAGCCGGCGTTAGCCTGTGCACCGTCGTCTTGACGGTGCTTCGCGAATGCCCGACTCCCCGCCCGGCCGCTTCTGGCTGCCGAGCCAACCCAGCAACCCGGAACTCGGCGCCTTCCTCGAGATGATCGAGGAGGGCGTCCTGCTGGTCGATGCCCGGCGCGCCGTGCACTACGCCAATCCGGCGGCCGGTGAACTGGCGCACCGGGTCGCCGCCGATCCCGCCGACCCGGACAACCCCGCGCCCCTCGTGGCCCTGCTGCCGGACGACGTGTTCAACGCCGCGGCCGGGGAAGCCTGGACCGGCGACGTCCGCGACGAGGGCAATGGCGTGGTGTTCGCGCTGCGGCGCTACCCGTGGATCATCGACGACGCGCCGGCGCACCTGCTGCTGCTGCGCGACGTCACCGAGGCACGCCACCGCCAGGACGAGCTGCGCCGCCGCCACGGCGAGCTGCAGCAGGCCTACGCCCGGCTGGCCAGCGCGCAGGAGCAGCTGCTGCAGCAGGAGAAGATGGCCTCGATCGGCCAGCTCGCCGCCGGCATCGCCCACGAGATCAACAACCCGATCGGCTACGTGCACTCCAACCTCGTCAGCCTGCGCGACTACACCAGCGGCCTGCTCGAGCTGATCCACGCCTACGAGCGCGCGCTCGCGCCGAAACTCGACGAGACGACGCTGGCCACGATCTCGGAAGTGCGCGCGCGCGTCGATTTCGACTTCGTCTCCACCGACCTGCCCGAGCTGATCAACGAATCGCGCGAAGGGCTCGAACGCGTGCGCCGCATCGTGCAGGACCTCAAGGACTTCTCGCATGCCGGGCGCGAGGCCGGCTGGCGCCGCGTCGACCTGCACAAGGGCCTCGAGAGCACGCTCAACATCGTCTGGAACGACCTGAAGTACAAAGCGAAGGTCGAGCGCCAGCTCGGCCCCCTGCCCCTCGTGGAGTGCCATCCGAGCGAGGTCAACCAGGTCTTCATGAACCTGCTGCTCAATGCCGGCCACGCCATCGGCGAACGCGGCACGATCACGCTCGCCAGCGGCCATGACGGCGCCCGGGACGAGGTGTGGATCAGCATCCGCGACAGCGGCCCGGGGATCGACGCCGAGGCCATGCCGCGCATCTTCGATCCCTTCTTCACCACCAAGCCGGTCGGCACGGGCACCGGCCTCGGGCTGTCGATCAGCTACGGCATCGTCAAGAAGCACGGCGGCCGCATCGAGGTGGCGAATGGTGCCGAGGGTGGCGCGATCTTCACCATGGTGCTGCCGGTGCACCAGCCGGTGCGGCTGGGCGACTGACTCACTCCGGCCGTCGGCGCTGCATGCCAATCAGGCGCGAGATCACGATCGCGAGGTAGAGCACGCCCGTCACCTGCTGGATCATCACCACCGAGCGGGCCACGTCATGCACCGGGGTGATCTCGCCGAAGCCCACCGAGGTCAGGCAGGTGAAGCTGAAGTACAGCAGCTCCCACCAGCCGGTGACGCCGTCCGGATTGTTGGTCGGGTTGATGAAGAAGGCGCCCGGCGCGAGGTGCTCGATCACCGCGTACACGTAGGCGAACACGAAGGCCAGCAGCACGTAGAGCGAGGCCAGCGCCCACAGCTCGTCCAGCGTCATCACGTCGTCGCGCAGCACGTAGCGCAGCAGGCAGGTCACCACGAATCCGTGGAACGCGGCCTGCGCCAGCTGGCTCGCCACGTACAGGCCGCTGCCGCCGGCCACCACCTCGGCGGCATGCAGGACGACCGCCGGCCCGAGCAACCACCAGCCGAGCTGCGCTTCCGCGCCGGTGGCACGCGCGGCGCGAAGCGCGAGCACGAGGATCACCCAGTCGAAGCCGACGAGCATCAGACGACCGCCCTCGATGCCCTCCAACCAGGGCCAGGCCAGCACCTGGGCGAGCAGCGCGGACAACAGCAGCAGGTTCGGCAGGCGGCGCAATTGGCGCAGAATCACGAAGCGCATGGGCACTCCCCGCGAGGACGCGCAACAGGGCTCATTGCAGGCCTTCCCAGGTGCGGAAGGCTTCGCGGATGTGGTGGCGCAGGTCCTCCTCGTCCCAGGGCTTGGTCAGGAAGCGGTAGATGGCGCCCTTGTTGATCGCCTCGGTGACGGTGGCAAGGTCGGTGTATCCGGAGAGGATCAAGCGCACCGTGCGCGGGTAGAGCTCCTTCACGCGGCCGAGGAACTCCGTGCCACTGACGTCGTTCATGCGCTGGTCGCTGACGATCACCTGGACCTCGTTGCTGGCCAGCAGCTCGAAGGCTTCCGAGACGCGGCTGGCCGCCAGCACGCGGTAGCCGTCGCGGCGGAACACGCGCTGCAGGGCGCGCAGCACGTTCTCCTCGTCGTCGACCAGCAGCAGCGTGCGCGAGGCGGCGCCTTGCGCGAAGAGCTCCGGGCGCAGGTAACGCTGGCGCAGCAGCGGGTCGATCTCGGCCAGTGGCTTGGGGCCGGAGAACAGGAAGCCCTGCAGCTGGTCGCAGTCGGCGCGGCGCAGGTAGCCCACCTGCGCCTCGGACTCGACGCCCTCGGCCATCACCTTCAGGTGCAGCTGGCGGCCCATCGCGATGATCGCGCGGGCGATCGCCGCCTGGCCCTGGTCGTGGGCGATCTCACCGGTGAAGTCGCGGTCGATCTTGATCTTCGATAGCGGGTAGCGCGGCAGCTGCACGAGGCCGGCACCGCCCATGCCGAAATCGTCGAGCGTCAGGCCCACGCCGCAGCTGCGCAGCCGCCGCAAGGTGTCGCGGATGCGGTCGACATCGCGCAGAAGCGTACTTTCCGAGAGCTCGATCTCGAACTGGTCGAATGCGACGTCGGCGGCCGCAAGGCGCGTCTCCAGCTGGTTGACGAGGTCATCCTCGAGCAGCTGCACGGTGGAGACATTCACGGCGATGCGCAGGTCGTCGAACCCGGCGCGTCGCCAATGCCGCGCATCCGCGATGACGCGGTCGAGCACCCAGCCGCTGATGCCACGCATCAATCCGAGCTGCTCGGCGCGCGGCAGGAACTGCGGCGGTGCGAGCAGGCGGCCATCCGGCGCGCGCCAGCGCAGCAGGGCCTCGACCCCGGCGATGCGGCCGTCGGCGGCATCGACGAAGGGTTGGTAGTGCATTTCGAGTTCGTCGCGCGCCAGCGCCGTCGCCAAGGCGTGGGTGAACACCGGCACGCTGGGACCGGCGGCACCGGACGCGGCGTGGCGCAGCGCCCTTCCGACGCCGGAGCGCTGCGCGGCGTAGAGCGCGCGGTCGGCGGCACTCAGTGCCGCCGCAAGGGTGGGCGCGTCGTCGGGATACAGCGACAGGCCGATGCTGCCGTTGATCTCGAGCGTGTAGGGCGGCACCGACAGCGGCGCGACCAGTTCGTCCAGCAGGCGCTGCGCCCAGGCCTCCGGATCGACGAGGACCTCGGCGGCATCGGTCGCCAGTAGCAGGCAAGCACCACGAAGGCGCCACAGCCGACCCTGCGGAAGTGCGAAGGCGGCGATGCGATCGGCGGCCACGGCCAAGGCGCGACCGGCGGTGTCCTCGCCGAGGCCATCAACCAGGCCGACGAAACGGTCCAGCGCGATCTCGGCGAACAGCACGCGCCGGCCATCGGCCGCGAGCGCTTG
This sequence comes from Silanimonas sp., assembly GCF_027531545.1. Classification (GTDB taxonomy): domain Bacteria; phylum Pseudomonadota; class Gammaproteobacteria; order Xanthomonadales; family Xanthomonadaceae; genus Silanimonas. The sequence continues at coordinate 172,205 of NZ_JAPZSC010000018.1, forward strand.
GAGTGCCGGGGCGTCCGCCCCCAGCCACGTCAGACCGCTGACCGGATCCGTGGATTCGTCCACCCTGGTTCAGCCCTCGCCGCGGAGTTCGGCGCCCAGCGCCTGCCAGCCGTCGCGCTGGTCGGCGAGGCCTTGCGCCTCGACCCAGGCCTCGTCGAGCGGCACTTCGCCCAGCAGGGCCCAGGCCACGTGGGAGGCGCCGACGACGCCCAGCCCATGTTCCGCTGCCCCCATGGGCGTGGCGTGTTGCGCGACCGCCTCGACCAGCGTCTCCGGAAGACCCCACAGGGCGAGCAAGTAGGCGCCGGCCTCGGCGTAGGTCGGCCAATCCGCCGCCTCTCCGGGCTGCGGCGCCCACGGCACGCGGACCTGAGGCAGCAGGCGGCCGACGCCGGCCAGCAGCGCGGCGGTGGCGGCGAGGTCGGATTGCGGGCCCGGCAGCAGGCGGGCCGCCAGTCGCGAGGCGCGCAGGCTGGTGTCGCGGAGACGGTCGAGCGCCTCCGGCTCGGCCTTCGGGCGGGTGGCGCCGAAGATCTCGCCAGCCATTACCAGCCGGCGAAGGCTGAGGTTGCCCAGCCACACCACGGCGCTGTGGACGTTATCGATGCGGCGGCCGCCGCTGTACATCGCCGAATTGCACAGGCGCAGCACCTTCGCCGCCAGTGTCGGGTCGCTTTCGACCAGCGCGGCGACATCGCGCGCGGCGACGTCGAGGTCCTCCGTGCGGCGCATCAGGTCGAGCGACAGCGCCGGGGGCGGCGGCAGCCGGCCGATGCGGCCGATCGCCTCCGCCAGCAAGGGGCTTTCCAGTCGCCGCCGCAGCGCGAGCAGCGATTTCAGTCCAGAAAGCAGCGCTTCGGCATCGAGCGGCTGGTAGAGGATTCGGTGCAGGTTCTCGAGCGCGGCGAGGCCCGGTGCATCGCGCCCGTCGTCGAGCACGAGGCAGCGCACCAGCTTCGGCGCTTCGCGCTTCAGGACGCCGAGGAGCGCGTTACCCGAACCCTGACCCAGCCGCGGCTGCACCAGCACCGCCTCGAAGGCTTCGCGACGGACGAGGGCGAGGGCTTCGTCGCTGGCACCGGCGACCTGCAGGACGATCCGGTCGCCCAAGGCCTCGACGAGTGCGGCAGCCACGCTGACATCCGCACCGGCGAAGAGCAGGCGCAGCGGCGCGTCATCGGGGGTCGCAGCAGGAGCGCTCAAGCGGGAATGCGGCTCGGAGAGACGTGTTTGGACTGTAACAGAGGCCATGCGATGCCCTTCGCGCTCGGTAACGTCATGGCGATTGCGCAAGATGTGACGCGGCGCACGCTGGCGAGGGCACCAAGCGTGATGCATCCCCGGAATCGGCGGAGTCCTGCCGCTACCCTTCGTCAAAAGCGATAAAAGGCCCGACGCTCCACCATGCGTGTTTTCTTCGCCACGCCCGATCCGAACCGCCCCGGCGCCGTCGCCGATGCGCTGTTGTCCCGGGGCTACGACTGGCAGGTGCTGTCCTACGCCCGCCCCGAGGAGTCGCGCCAGGTGCTGGAACAGCACGCCGCCGACGCCATCGTCGTCGACACCAGCCTCGACGATGCGGAGGGCCTGCTCCGCCATCAGCTCTACACCGCGCCGCAAACGGCGCGTCTGGTGATCGGCACCACCGAGCACGACGGGATCGAGCCGCGACTGCAGGCGCTGGCCCACGGCCTGCTTTCCGCCTCCGACCCGGTTGAAGCCATCGCCGAGGCGCTGGTGGCCTACGCCCAGCTCGCGCAAGGGCTCGATCGACCAGCGCTGCGGGCCCAGGTGGGCGCCCTCACGCGCCTGCCCGGCGCGCCACGGCTGTACATGGCGATCTGCAAGGCGCTCGAAGACCCGAACGTCGAGATCTCGACGATTGCCGAACAGGTGATGGCCGACCCGGCACTGGGCGCGCGGGTTCTGCAGATCGCCAACTCGGCGATGTACGGCGCCGGCCGACAGATCGCCAGCATTCCGTTCGCGGTGGCCCGCCTTGGCCTGAAGACCACCCGCAACCTGGTGCTGGCGGCCGAGCTGTACGCGTTCAGCGGCCCGGAAGCGGCGCGCGCCGAGCGCGTGCGCCAGCGCAGCCTGCTGGCGGCCTGGCTGGCCCCGCGGCTGATGGCGCCGCGGATCGACCCCGATGTCGCCGCCACCGCCGCGCTGCTGGCCGGCATCAGCGAGATGCTTCCCGAGCTCGACGAGGGCGAGGTGCCGGCCCTGCCCTCGGTGCCCCCGGTGCAGGACGAGGCGGCGGCCTACCTGATGGGCCTGTGGCAGCTTCCGAGCCTCCTCCAGCAGGCCGTGGCCTGGCAGCGCACTCCGCGCCTGTCGGGGGGCGGGTTCGGCGTCGTCGGTGCCGTCCACGTGGCCACGTCGCTCGCCTTCGATCGGCCGGTGGACTGGGTGTGGCTGGAACGCTGCGGCATGGCGGCCCACCTGCCAGGCTGGCGCGAGCTCGCCGAGCGCATGGATCGCAGCGCAGCCTGAGCCGGAGGCCGCTTGTGCGGCGGTTGTGGGCCGTGGCTATCCTAGGCTGCTGCCGGGATGCCCCCTGGCAGCACGTCTGGGGAATGGCATGAGCCACGATCGGCCCGAGGCCGGCGAAGACAGCCTGGTGTTCGCGCAGGAAGCCGGAGAACCGGGCTCGCCCGAGCGCGCCGCGTGGACGATCCTCGTCGTCGACGACGAGCCCGATGTCTACGCGGCCACCTGCATGGCCATGCGTGGCGTCGAGATCCTCGGGCGCCCGCTGCATTTCCTGCACGCCGAATCCAGCGCCCAGGCCTACGACCTGCTGCGGGCCGATCCCGACGTCGCGGTGATCCTGCTCGACGTCGTCATGGAATCGGAGAGCGCCGGCCTCGATCTGGTCGCGCGCATCCGCAACGAGCTGCAGCTGCACAAGCCGCGGATCATCCTGCGCACCGGCCAACCTGGCTACGCGCCGGAGATGCAGGCGATCCGCGATTACGACATCAACGATTACCGCATCAAGAGCGAGCTGACGCGCACGCGCCTGTACACCGTGCTCACCTCGGCGCTGCGCGGCTACCATACGCTCTCGGCCGTCGAGGCCACGCGCAACGACCTCGAATACCTGCTCAAGGCGCAGACCGAACTCCTCGCCGCGAACACCATGCCGGCCTTCGCCGTCGGCCTGCTCGAGCGCCTCGCCGGCCTGTACGGCCTGCCACCGCACACCGTGTTCTGCAGCGACGGCCGCCGCGTGCATGAAGCCGAGGACCAGCGCCGTCGCGTCGTCGCCGCGCTGGGCCGCTACGCCGACTGGTCGTGGCGCCGGCTCGATTCGCTCGGCGCCGAACCGGAAGTGCGCGCCATCGAACTGGCCTTCAGCACGCGCCGCACCGTCACCAGCCCCTGCGGCATCGCCGTGTACCTGCCGTCGCGCACCGGCGCCGACGCGGTCGCTTTCCTCGGCGCCGACGACCTACCCGCCACGCACGACCCGCGCGTGTTCGACATGTTCGTGCAGAACACCACGGTGGCCGCCGACGGTGTGCGCCTGGTAGAGCGCCTGCGCGATGCCGCCTACGTCGACGGCCTCACCCGCCTGCCGAACCGCTCGGCGCTTGCCGAGACCATCGACGCGGCGCTGAAGACCCCGCCGGACGCGCCGCAGCGGCTGCTGCTGATCGACGTCGACCAGTTCTCGGAGATCAACGAAACCTTCGGCGACCGCATCGGCGACGCCCTGCTTCGCGGCGTGGCGCAGCGGCTGATGGCCCAGGCCGACGCCAGCGTGCGCGTGGCGCGCGTCGCCAACGACACCTTCGCCGCCTTCGGCCCGCGCGACCTGCTGGTGCCGGCCGAATGGGCCAAGCGCCTCGACGAGCCCTTCGACGTCGAGGACCTGCAGATCGGCCTGTCGGCGTCGTTCGGCGGCGTCGAACTGGTGAGCGACTGCGTCAGTGGCGGCGAAGTCATCAAGATGGGCTACTCGGCGCTGAAGCGCGCCAAGCAGACCGGCCATCGCTCGGTCGCGTTCTACTCTCACGAGGTCGCCACCGAGATCAAGGAACGCACGCGCCTGCTGCACGGCCTGCGCGCGGCCTTCGACCAGCAGCGCCTGTTCCTGATGTACCAGCCGCAGGTCGAGGCGCGGAGCGGCCGCACCGTCGGCCTCGAGGCCCTGATGCGCTGGCGCTCCGACGACGGCCGGCTGGTGCCGCCCGACCGCTTCATCCCGATCGCCGAGCAGTCCGGCTTGATCAAAGACCTCGGTGCCTGGGCGATGCGCAGCGCGATCCATCGCGCCGCCGCCCTGCGCGACGCCGGCCACCCGCTGCGCATGGCCGTCAACGTCTCGATGAGCCAGCTGCTGGTGCCCGGCTTCGAGATCATGGTGGCCGAGGCGCTCGCCGACGGCGGGCTGCCGGCGGAACTGCTCGAGATCGAGATCACCGAATCCGTGGCAATGCAGTCGCCGGACATCGTGTTGCCGCGGCTCGCGGCGCTGAAGCAGCTCGGCGTCTGCGTCGCCATCGACGATTTCGGCACCGGCTATTCCTCGCTCTCCAGCCTCGAGAAGCTCGCACCCGAGCGCCTGAAGATCGACCGCAGCTTCGTGATGGGCCTCGACGCCGATACCGGCGGCGGCAGCCTCGCCGAGATGATCATCGAGCTCGGCCGAGCGCTGGGCCTGAAGGTGATCGCCGAGGGCGTCGAAACGCCGACGCAGCGCCAACGCCTGATCGAGCTCGGCTGCGACGAACTGCAGGGCTACCTGTTCTCGCCCCCACTGCCCATCGAATCGCTCGGCGAATGGCTGGCCAAGCACGGCGAGGGTTTCGCCTTGTGAGCCCGCGCTGGGTGCTGCCGATCGCCCTCGGGTTCGCCGCGACGGCCGCGCAGGCCCAGCCGTCCGCCGACGAATTGCTCGATCTCGAGCTGACGCAGTTGCTTGAGCTGCCGGTGAGCGTGGCCAGCCGCAGCGAGCAGCGCAGCGCCGATGCCGCGGCCGCGGTCTTCGTCATCGACCAGGCCACCCTGCGCCGCTCCGGCATCCAGCGGCTTCCCGATGCCTTGCGTCTGGTGCCGGGCCTGCATGTCGGCAAATGGGACGGCAACAAATGGGCCATCGCCAGCCGCAACGCGATGAGCCGCTTCACCAGCACGATGCTGCTCCTCGTCGACGGCCGTCCGGCCTACACGCCGCTCTTCGGCGGCGTGCGCTGGGAGACCTTCGACCTGCCGATCGACGAGATCGAGCGCATCGAAGTGGTGCGCGGTCCGGGTGGCCCGCTGTGGGGGGCCAACGCCGTCGACGGCATCATCTCCATCGTCACCCGTCGCAGCGACGCCACGCTCGGGCAGCGCATCGCCGTGGGCCTCGGCGAAGGGGATATCGAACGCTTCGCCGAAGCCCGCACCGGGCACCGCCTCGGCGACTGGACATGGCGGCTCGGCCTGCGCTGGATGGATTCCGCGCCCGGGCTGCTGCCGCCGGTCGGGCAGAGCGCGTGGACGGCGCCGCGTGCCGTGGGCGAGGAAGGCCGCGACGAGGGCCGGTTCCGCACGGCCATGCTGCGTTTCGACAGCCCCGAGGACCGCCCAGGCGGCGCACTCACGGCCTGGCTCGGCCACCGCGAGGGCCGGTTCGTCGACCAGCGCCTCGTCGGCGGGTTGCCGCGCGACAACCTCAACTGGTTCGACCTCGACTACGCGGCCGGCGAATGGCGCCGCGGCCTCGCCGACGACCAGGCGCTGGCGCTGCGCGCCAGCCTGCAACGGCTCGACCTCGGCGACGCGACGCTCGACGACACGCAGCGGGTGTTCGACCTCGACCTGCAGCACAGCGGCACCTTCGGGCGCCACGCGTGGACCTGGGGCCTCGGCTACAACCATTACCGCAGCGACACGCGCACGCCGCTGCGATCGGCGACCCCGCCGTGCACCGGGTGCTTCGGCGCCGAGCCGCAGATCGGCACCGATGCCAAGCGCAGCGTGTTCGCGCAGACGCAGTCCGACCTCGGCCGCGGCTGGACCTTGATCGCGGGCGCCAAGGTCGAAGATTCCCGCAGCATGGACTGGGACACGCAGCCGACCGTTCGGCTTCGCTGGCAGCCCGGGTTCGGCGGCACGTTCTGGGGTGGATGGACGCGGGCCCTGCGCTCGTCCACGCGCCTCGAGCGCGATGGCGCGCTGTTCAACGTGCCGGCGAACCTCGCACCGGCCTTCGGCTGCCGGCGCTACGAGGCCGGCACCTGCGTGATCGGCAATCCCTCGCAGGCGCCCTGGCAGGTCGAAGTGGCCGAGCTGGGCTGGCGCCAGCAGCTGTCGCCGGCGCTCTCGCTCGACGCCACGGCGTTCGAAAGCCGCTACACCAACCTGGCCACGACCCCCGGCTCCCGCGTGCGGGATCGCGTGCACGGTGTAGAGCTGGTGACGCAGTGGCTGCCCTCGGAGCGCTGGTCGGTGGATGGCTCGCTGACCTGGCACCGTGGGCGTGACCGCTTCATCGGCCAACCCGGCCGCATCGACGCCTTCTTCCTGCCCGAGCTGAGCGGGCAGGTGCACCTGCAGTGGTCGCCTGCCGACACCATCGATGTCGACCTGCGCTGGTGGCGCGACGCCGACCGCGCGACCAACTCCGCGCGCATCGGTGTGCTGCCCGGCGAGGACCGCATCGACCTGCGCTTGGCCTGGCGCCCGTCGCCGGGCTGGGAAACGGCGCTGTCCATCGGCAATGCGAACGACCCGCGGGCGGTCGAGTACCTCGAGAGCCTGCGGGTGAACACCGCGGTGCCGCGCAGCATCACCTGGTCCGTGGCGTGGAGCCCGCCATGATGCAGGCCCGGGTTCGATCGATCGTCGCGATGCTGCTGGCGCTGGTGCTGGCGCCCTTCGCCCATGCCAGCGGCGCGGCGGACGAGTACGCGCTGAAGGCCGCATTCCTCTACAACTTCACCCGCTTCGTCGACTGGCCACCGGACGCCTTTCCCTCCGGGGACGGCGCGTTCCGCATCTGCGTGTTCGGCACCGACCCGTTCGGCGCCCGCTTGGACGCCCTGGCCCGACGGCGCGTCGGCACGCGCCCCATCGAGATCGCTCGCCCATCGGCCCTCGCCGACCTGCCGCGCTGCCAGATCGCCTACCTCGGCGTCGGCACGCCGGAGGCGATCGAGGCCGCCGCGACGGCCAACGCCGCCCCCGCCACGCTCACCGTCGCCAGCAACGCCGCCTTCGCCCGCGAAGGCGGCATGGTGGCGCTCGTCACCGTCAGCGGCCGCGTGAAGCTGCACGTCAACCTCGCGAGCATCCGTCGCTCGCCGCTGCGCTTCAGCGCCAAGCTGCTGGAGGTTTCGGAGGTGCGGCACGGCGGCAGCGGTGGCGGCCGGTGATCCGCGGCCTGCGCACCCTGTCGATCCGGACGCGGCTGCTGGCCGTCATCGGCGCGGTCACGCTGCTGGCGATCACCACCTTCGGTGCCATCGCGCTGGTGAGCGAGCGCGACGCGGCCCGCGATGCGCTCGGATCGGAGCAGGCGGCGCTGGCGACGCTGGTGGCGAACCGCAGCGCCGCGGCCCTGCTCTTCGGTGATCCGTCCCTGGCGCAGGAGAACCTCGACGCACTGAGCGGCATCGCCCACGTGCAAGCCGCCTGCCTGTACGACAACGAAGGTCGGCTGTTCACCGGCTACACCACCGCCGACGTCACGGCCTGTCCGGAGACACGCAGCGCCGCCGGCGTGGTGCCCGGCGGTTCGCTGGTGGTCGAAGTCCCGGTCGAGCTCGACGAGACCGTCGGTTCGCTCTCGGTCCGCTCCAGCCTCGGGCCCGTGGAGGCGCGCCTGCGCGAGCAGGCGGAGACCTGGGCGGCGGCCGGCGCGGTCGGCGCCGTCCTCGCGCTGGTGCTCGCCGCCTTGCTGGAGCGGCTGATCTCGGGCCCGATCCGGCGCGTCAGCGCCGTGGTGGAATCGATCGACACGAGCAATGCGCAGGGCCGTCGCGCGCCGGTGGAGGGCGACGACGAGGTCGCCCACCTTGCCGGGGCATTCAACCGCATGCTCGACCGCCTCGATGAGCAGACGCGCGGCCTCAAGCTGCAGGCGGAGTACAACGAGGTGCTGTTCAAGCGCTCGCCCCTGCCGGTGATCGTGCTCGACCCGCGCGCGAGCTGCATGGTCGATTGCAACGAGGCGGCGGTGGCCATCTATGGCTGGGACAGCCGCGATGCCACCCTGAACACGAACGCGACGGACGTCTCCACGCCGTTGCAGTACGACGGCACGCCGTCCGAGCAGGCCATCGCGCCTTACACCATGGCCGCACTCGCCGGTAAGCCGCAGGTCTATGACTGGCGCCACCGCCGTCCCAACGGGACGGAATTCGACGCCGAGGTGCACCTGACGCGCTTCGGGCCGGAAGAGTCCCCGCTGCTGCTGGCCAGCCTGTTCGACGTCACCGAGCGCAAGGCCGCCACCGCCGCCCTGCAGCGTCTGAACGAGGCCCTGGAATCGCGCGTGGCCGAGCGCACGCACGACCTCGCGGCCTCGAACGCCGAACTCTCGGCGACGGTGGAACAGCTCCGCCGCGCCCAGGTCGAACTGGTGCGCAGCGAACGCCTCGCCTCGCTGGGCTCGCTGGTGGCCGGCGTCGCCCACGAGCTCAATACACCGCTCGGCAGCGCGCTGCTGGTCGCCACCACGCTGGGCGACGGCATCGAAGAACTGCGGCGCAAGCTGGACACCGGGGAACTCAAGCGTTCGACGCTCGACACCTTCCTCGAGCAGCAGGCCGAAGCGCAGGCGCTGATCGTCCGCAACGCGCGGCGCGCCGCCGAGCTGATTGGCCGGTTCAAGCAGGTGGCGGTCGACCAGACCTCCGAGCAGCGTCGCCGCTTCGACCTCGCGGAAGTGGTGGACGAGATCATCGGCACGCTGCAGCCCCGGCTGCGGAAGACGCCGCACCAGGTGGTCGTCGACATCGCTCCCGGCCTCGCCATGGACAGCTACCCCGGGCCGCTGGGCCAGGTGGTGACGAACCTCGTGCTGAACGCGCTGCTGCACGGCTTGGGCGACCGCCCCGGCGAAGTGCGCGTGGTGGCCCGCCAGCACGACGCGGACCACGTGGCCTTGAGCGTCAGCGACGACGGCGTGGGCATCCCGGCCGAGCACCTGCCGCGGATCTTCGATCCCTTCTTCACCACCAAGCTCGGCGAAGGCGGCAGCGGCCTCGGCCTGCACATCGTCTACAGCCTGGTGCAGCGCAGCCTTGGCGGTCGCATCGACGTGGAAAGCCGGTCCGGCCAGGGCGCGCGCTTCACGGTGGTGATGCCAATGAACGCGCCGAAGAGCGCCGAGGCGGGCTGAGCGAGCGGAGGCGGCGGCTCAGCGCTTCATCAGGCGGCGCCACCACGGCGCGCGCTTGGCACCGGCCTTCGGCGCCGGCGTTGCCAGCGGTTCCGCCGGCAGATCAGGACGCACCAGGTCGCTGTCGGCCAGCGCCTGCGCCCAGGCGCCGTCCTCCATCAGCAGCTCGACGCGCCAGTCGCGAAGTCGGCGCGCCACGAGGTACACGGCGTCGTGCGCGGCACGGCGGTCGGCGTCCAGCAGCACGGCCTTCGCGCGCTGCGCGAGCTCGCGGTCTTTCGTTGCACCCATCGCCCGTCGCAGCGCGGCTTCGTCGGCGCCGAAGCCCAAGCCGAGTCGCTCGTAGAGATCACGCATCGTCGTCGTCCTGCAGGCGCTTCCACGCCTTCTGTACCGCGTCGAAGCGCTCGGCCGCCGCGGCCTTCGCCGCCTCGTCGGCCTGCAGCTGGCGATCGGGATGGTGCTGGCGCGAGAGCTTCCGCCACGCGGCCTTGATCGCGATCGGCGTGGCGTCCGTCTTCAGGCCGAGCACCAGCAGGGCATCACGGCGCTCGGCATCGGCCTGTGCGGCCTTGCCGGCATCGGCCTCGCGGGCCTTCTGGCGCGCGGCACGGGCACGCGCGACGGCTTCCGCCGCCTCGAAGAACGCCGGATCGGACAGGTCCGCGGGTGCCTCGAACTCGAGGCCGAGCAAGGCCTCGAAGCGCTCCGGCAGCAGCGAGGCCGGTGCGGCGAGCAGGTCGGAAAGGAAGATCAAGGCATGGCGCTCGATCTGCGAGATGCGGCCATCGGCAGCGGCGACGCGGATGTAGAGGTCGACCAGCGAGACGGTGCGCTTCGGCGAACGCTGGCCGCGCAGGAAGCGGAACAGCTTCGGCAGGTCCTTCGGCATCGCATCGGCGGCGAAGGCCTCGGCGATGTCATGCAAAGGCACGCCTTCCGGATCGTGCGTCAGCGCGAGGCCGACTTCATGGAACTCGCGCGCATCGAGCGGGCCATCCAGCACCGCCAGCCACAGCGCGGACGCACGGATGCTGTCGGAAAGCCGCTGCGGGCTGTCCTGCAGGCGCTGCACCAGCCCGGGCGCGGTGCCGTTCAAGCCCGCCTCAGGCGTGGGCGTCGGGATTCAGCAGCAGGCCGGCCAACCAGCTCTCGCCGCGCTCCAGCAGCTCCACCGGCGTGTACTGCCAGCCGGTGACGATCATCGCTTCGGCGACGGCGAACTCGCGCTGCGGCTTGTTGAAGCGGCGCTCGCCGGCCTTGACCATTTCCAGCACGAAGCTGGGCGGCGGCACCGCCTCGGGATCCGCAGCGCCGGCCATCACTTCGGCGACGCTGCCGAGATTCGCGCCCTGCCCCTTCACCAGCGCTTCGACACGCGCCAGCGCCGTGGCCTGCGCATCGCCGGTTTCCTCGACATGCGGTGCGGCAGCGGCCAGCGTCTTGCAGATGGTGTTGAGCTGGCCGGTGGCCTTCATGCGCGCCAGCTTGGCGGCGCCGGCGGCGCCTTCCGCGGCCTCGAGGTCCTGCTGCAGGCGCTCGATCTCGGCATTGGCGTCGGTGGGGATGCCGTGGTCGAGCAGTCGCAGCACTTCCTTCTGCAGCTCGGCATACAGCGACGGGTGGCTCGACTTCAGGTTGCGCGCCGCCATCTGCCACGCATAGGCCACCTGCTGGCCAGTGCGCTCGCTGGGCGTCGGCGGGCCATCGGGCTTCTCCGCGCCGGGCGCCGGCACGCCGATCCCCGTGCCCAGCATCGACAGCGCGGTATCCAAGCGGTGGCACAGGTCGGATTGGTCGAACTGTCGCATCGCCTTTCGGAGCTCGATGCGGCAGTCGATCAGCAGGGGTCGGAGGGGCAGGTCCATGCCCGCATTCTAGCCACGCTCAGCGGCGATGGCCGCCCACTTCGACGAAGGCGAGGAACTCGGCGCGGGTGCGGGCGTCGTCACGGAACAGGCCGCGCATGGTCGAGGTCACCATGCTCACGCCGCGCGTGTGCACCCCGCGCGTGGTCATGCACTCGTGGCTGGCCTCGATCACCACGCCGACACCGCGCGGCTGAAGCACGCGCTCGATGCAGTCGGCGATCTGGGCGGTGAGCTTCTCCTGCACCTGCAGCCGGCGCGAGTAGGCCTCGACCACGCGGGCCAGCTTGCTGATGCCGACCACCTTGCCGCCCGGCAGGTAACCCACGTGGGCCTTGCCGATGATCGGCGCGAGGTGGTGCTCGCAGTGGCTCTCGAAGGGGATGTCGCGGAGCACCACCATCTCGTCGTAACCCTCGACTTCCTCGAAGGTGCGCGCGAGGTAGGCGTCCGGGTCGAGGCTGTAGCCGCTGAACCATTCGCGCCAGGCGCGCGCCACGCGCAGCGGCGTGTCGACGAGGCCTTCGCGTGCCGGGTCGTCGCCCGCCCAGCGCAGCAGGGTGCGGACGGCCGCCTCGGCATCGGTGCGGGTGACGCGATCGGCTTCGTCGCTCATGGGAGTCTTCACGCGGCAGGGGACGGCTTCACACCGTAGGCCCCGCGGCGTTCACGCGGCGAGAAGTCCGGCCGTCACGCGACCGGCGGCGACACTCCGCTCGGAAGCGGGCGCGTGGCGCGATGCGCCAGCGCCCATGCGGCAGCGAGCAGCAGCGCCGAGAACAGGAAGGCCGCACCCGGCAGGTAGGCCGGCGGATGCTCGCCGATGAACAGACGGAAGATCGCCGTGAACAGGAAAGGCCCGAAGATGCCTGCCGTCGACACCAGCGAGGCCAGCGAGCCCTGCAGACGACCCTGCAGCGAGGGGTCGATGCGCTGCGTGACCAGGCTCTGCGTGGCCGGACCGGCGAGACCCCACAGTGCCATCAACGGAACAGACAGCAGGAACAGCGCGCCGGTCGGGGCCATGCCCATCCACGCGAATCCGGCGATGCCGCTGGCCAGCCCGATGCCCACCGCGCGCCGCTCGCCGATGCGCGGCACGAGTTTCCGCACCAGCACGGCCTGTACGAACGCGTTGCAGATGCCCACGAGGCCGAGCGTCAGCCCGACGTCGAGCTCGCTCCAGCCGTAGCGGTAGTCGGTGTACAGCACGTACACGCTCGGCAACACGTAGTGCGCCAGCTGCGAGAGGAAGACCACGCCGGCCAGCCCGAGCACGCCGGGGGCCGAGGCGAGCAGCCGCAGGGCGCCGAGTGGGCTGGCCCGCCGGACGTCGAAGCGCGGACTGCGCTTCTCCACCGGCAGCGACTCCGGCAGCACGAAGAAGCCGTAGAGGAAATTCGCCAACGACAGGCCGGCCGCCAACCAGAACGGCAGGCGCACGTCGATCTCGCCCAGCACGCCGCCGAGCGCCGGTCCGAGCACGAAGCCGATGCCGAAGGCCGCGCCAAGCATGCCGAACGCCCCGGCACGTTTGTCCGCGGGCGTGATGTCGGCGATGTAGGCGTTGGCGGTGCTGATCGACGCCGAGGTGATGCCGGCCAGCACGCGGCCGAGGAACAGCAGCGGCAGCGTGTTCGCCACGGCCATTAGAACGAAGTCGAGGCCGAGGCCGAGGTTCGACAGCAGCACGACCGGGCGGCGTCCGAAGCGGTCGGAGAGTGCGCCCTGCACGGGCGAAGCGAGGAACTGCGACAGCGCGAAGACGCTGCCGAACACGCCCACCCACCACGCCGCGGTCTCGACCGAGCCGCCGACGAACTGCTTGATCAGGTGCGGCAGCACCGGAATGACGACGCCGATCGCAAGGATGTCGAGCGCGACCGTGATCCAGATGAAGACGAGGCCCGGAGGGCGTCGGGCCGGGGCGGCAGCGTCCACGCTGAAAGGCCGTTCGAAGAGGACGCGCAGTGTAGCGCGCCGTCTGGCATCAGCCGTGCCGCGGCGCCGCGTTCACGGCACCAGCCACTCGCCGCGCCAGGGGCCGAAGCCCACGCGCGAGAAGCGCGCCCGTCGATGGCCCTCGAACGCGAGGTGCAGCCACTCCATGCGCTGTAGCGGCACCGTCACGACGGCGAAGTTCACGCGACCGCCGGCGCTTTCCGCCTCGTTCGGACGGTCCTTCGAAAGATGCGCGGGCAGGCCGCTGGTCGGCATCGGCGCGGCGGTGCCCGGCGCGGCCTCGGCGAGGTAGCAGCGCCGCGACATCAGCCCGGTGCGCTTCCACGCGAGGTCCGCCACCGCGTCGTCGTGATGCAGCACGGCACGGCCTTCGGCGCGAAGCTGGATGTTCTGCCCGTAGAAACACAGCGCCACGCGCGGGTCGCGCTCCAGCTCGGCCCACTTCTCGCTGCGCCGATCGGTGTGGAAGCCGAGCACGCCGCGCTCGCGGTCGACCTGGCGCAGCACCACGTAGCGCGCGCTGGGGCCGCGCGGCGAACTGGTGGCCAGCACCGCCTGGTGGAAAGCCGAGTGCCGCAGGCGTTGCCCATCGGCGAGCTGGCTCCAGAGCTGCTCGAGCACGCTGGCGAAGGTGAGCGAAGGCGGTTCACGGCTGTCCATGGGGCGCATTAGGCCGTCGGCACCGTCGCCGGAGCGCGAAGCATCGCGCAGCCATTCGCATCCGCGAACCGTTCTCGACCGGCTTCACCGCGGCTGCGCGCGCGTTGCACCACGCTACGCCGATGGATGCCCCTTCCTCCGAGAGCCTCGAAGTCTTCTTCGACGGCGGCTGCCCGGCCTGCCGACGCGAGATGACGCACTACCGCGCGCAACCGGGGGCCGAAGCGATCCGCTTCACCGATGCCGCGAATGAGCATGCGCGCCTCGCAGAGGTCGGCTTGGACGCGATGGCCGCGATCGCGACGCTGCATGCGCGCGACGCCAAAGGCGTGTGGCACATCGGCGTGCCGGCCTTCCGCGAGATCTGGCTCCGCCTACCGCGCTACGCCCCGTGGGCGAGGCGTTTCGCATGGGTGATCGATTCGCGTGCGCTGGCCTGTGCCTACGCGGTGTTCTGCCGGCTCCGGCTGCCGCGGCGCTGCCGCGACGGCCGCTGTCCCGCCTGATTCAATCCAGCACGCGACAGAACGCGGCCTTCAGGTAGCGGCTTTCCTGCACGTGCGCGAGCCACGGATGGTCGGCACCGGCGCCGGCCACCTTGATTACCTGCACCGTGCGGTTCGCGTAGAAGGCCGCGCGACGCAGCATGTCGAGGAATTCCTCCTCGCTCACGAGACCCGTGCACGAGAAGGTCGCGAACAGCGCGCCCGGCTTGCACACGCCGAGGGCCAGCTTGTTCATGTCGAGGTACTTCTTCAGCGCCGGGATCACCTGCTCGCGGTCGCGGGTCATCTTGGCCGGGTCGAGGATGACCACATCGTAGGCCTCGCCACGCGCGGCGGCGTCGCGCAGCCACGGGAAGATGTCGGCATGGATGAAACGCGTCTTCGTCGCGGCGGCCTGCGCGTTGAGCTTGAGGTTCTGCTTGGCGATGGCGATGACGTCCTCGTCGATGTCGACGCCCACCACTTCCGACGCGCCGCGGGCCGCGGCGTACACGGCGAAACCGCCGGTGTTGCAGCACAGGTCGAGCACGCTGCGGCCTTCGACCTGGCGCGACAGCCACTCGCGGTTGTCGCGCTGGTCGGCGAAGAAACCGGTCTTGTGCGCACTGCCGGGGGCCGCGCGGAACTGGATGCCGTGCTCGGTGATGACGACGGGCTTCGGCGCTTCGCGCTGGTGCAGGTCGAAACTCTCCTGCTTCTGCACGTGCTCGTCGGCGAACCACCAGAACGTGCAGCCGGGGAATTGACTCTCCAGCGCGGAAAAAATCCACTCGCGGTGGCGGAACGCGCCGGCCGAGAAGAACTCGACCACCAGCAGGTCGCCGTAGCGGTCGACCACGAGGCCGGAGATGCCGTCGCCTTCGGAATGCACCACGCGCCAGGCGTTGCTGACCGCGTCGAGCTTGAGCAGGTCGCGGCGCAGGGCCACGGCAGCGGCGATCTTCGTGCGGAACCAGGCTTCGTCGATGGCCTCGTCCGGGTCGGTGGTGAGGATGCGCAGCGCGATGCGCGAATGGCCGTTGTAGAAGCCGCGGCCGCACCAGGTGCCGTCGCGGTCGTAGACCTCGACAATGCTGCCGGGCCTCGGCTTGGTCGGCGGCTTCTCCACCATCTTCTGGAAGATCCAGGGGTGGTTCGAGCGGCGCTCGATCTTGAGGCGGACGGCGGGGTTTTCGGCGGAGGCAGCGTTCATGCCCACATTGTACGCGCCGCATGCGGAGCCCCGGCTCGACGGCCCGGACGGGCCGCTCAATCGGCCAAGACGACGCGGTTCCGGCCGCCGCGCTTGGCCGCGTACATGGCATCGTCCGCGCGCCGCAGCAGGTCGCGCACGTCGGTGTCGCCGGGGGTGCGCGACGCCACGCCGACCGAGATGGTCAACGGCCAATCGCCATGCGCGACGAAGGACATCGGCATCGCCGCGACCGTGGCCCGCAAGCGCTCGGCCAGCACGGCCGCCTCCGTCGCGGTGGTCCCCGGCAGCAGCATCACGAACTCCTCGCCACCCAGCCGGCCGACGAGGTCGGTCGCCCGCGCCTGCACGCGCAGGTGGCTGCCCAGCCACACCAGGGCCTCGTCGCCGGCATCGTGGCCGAAGCGGTCGTTGACGCGCTTGAAGTGGTCGACGTCGATCATCAGCGCGCACAGGGGCGCGTCCGGGTCGTCGATCCAGGGGCGCGCGAGGGCTTCGACCCGACGGCGGTTCGCGAGACCGGTGAGCGGGTCGGTGTTCGCCGCCTCGGCCAGCTCGTCCTGCAGGCGGGTGGCGACCATCAGCGCGAAGCCCAACGCCGTGGCCACCGGAGCGAGCGTGGCCAGCAGGTGCAAGGCGATCTGGGTCGGGTGGACGGCGACGATGGAATCCACCGGGGTACCGACGACCTGGTTGACCGCGCGAACCAGCAGCACGCCGAGGGTCGCGGCGAGAAAGGCGGCCACCACCCGGAACGAGGGCGGCCACGGCCGGCGCGCATGGCGGCGGATCAGGACGAGGCCGTGGACCAAGGGCCAGGCCAGCATCAGGGTCATGCCGACGATGCGGACGGAGACGTCGTGCCAGCCCCACTGGACCACGACGAGGAAGAGCACCGCCACGGCCATCAGGCTGGCATCGCGCCGCCACGGGATCGGGTGCTCGAAGTAGAGCTGGAAGGCATGGTTGATCCGCTGCATGCCCGCCAACAGCAGCACGTTGGCGAAGATGACGGAGACGACATCCGGCACGGTGCCGCGGAGCACGAAGGCCAGCCACCCCAACCCCTGCAGCACGAGGGCTTCGGCCCAGACGCGGAGCAGTAGGCGGTAGCGGGGCGGATACCCGCTTCGCACATACGCCAGCAGCAGTGCCGTCATGAAGCACAGCACCGTGGACACCAGCATCAGCGTCATCAGGTCGAGGGCCAAGCAGCAGATCCTTCCGCGAGCGGGCTGCGAGATTGTGGGGGTGGGCGGCGCCCGCCGCCAGCGACGACGACGCGGTTGCGGCCCGCGGCCTTGGCGGCGTACATCGCTTGGTCGGCGGCGTGCAGCAGCCCGGCGAGCGTGCCCGCGTCGCCGCGCTCCACCACGCCGACCGAGACGGTCGCCGACAAGGGGCCATCCTCCAGAACGACCGGTGTCTCGGCGATATCGCGGCGCAGAGCCTCGGCGCGTCGATGCGCTTCCTCGAGGCTGGTGTCGGGCATCAGGAGCACGAACTCCTCGCCGCCGAGCCGGGCGACCACGTCCTCGGCGCGTGCCGCATGACGCAGGCGGTCAGCCAGTGCGACGAGCACGGTATCGCCGGCCTCGTGCCCACGGGTGTCGTTGATGTGCTTGAAGTGGTCGGCATCGATGGCGACGACGGCGACCTTCCGGCCGGGTTCGAGCAGCAGGGCGTCGCCTCTCCGCTGGAGCTCCCGCCGGTTGGCCAGCCCGGTCAGTGGGTCGGCGATGGCCAGACGATGAAGTTCCCGCTGCAGGCGCTCGTTGATCATCAGCAGGAAACCGAGCGTCGACACCAGCGGCGCCAGGTTTGACAAGGTGAAGGCGAGGCTCTGCATCGCCGAGGCCTGCATCATGTGGTCGACGCCCAAAGCGCTCATCTGCACGACGGCGCGCACCAGCAGGATGAGCATCGCCACCACCATCGAGACGCCGATGACGTGGTAGGCCATGGGCTGCGGGCGTGGCGCGTGGATCCAGAGCACGCGGGCGGACTCGGCGAGCACCGCCGCGACGAGCAACGCCCCCAGCACCACGCGCACCGTCAGGCTGGGCCAGATCCAGAAGAAAACGACGCTCACCGCCACCTGCAGCAGCGGCAGCGGCGCATCGCGCCAGCGCAGCACCGGAAGGCGCAGGAAGGCGCGCAGTGCGAAAAGCAGGCTCTGGAAGCCGAGGAACAGGGCGAGGTTGCCCAGCACCACCGAGGCCACGTCGGGGACGTGTCCGCGCGCCGCGATCAACATCCAGCCGGTCGCCAGCAGGCCGATGCCGAGGGTCCAGTAGCGCAGCTCCTCCCTGGACTCCCGCGGGAAGTCGCGCATCACCGCGGCCAGGGCGACGAAAGTGAGGACTCTGAGCACCGTGGACAGCACGGCGATGGTGCGCAGATCGAGTTCCATGCGGGCCTCGCCGGAGAAGCACGATGATAGGCCCGGTGGGCCTGCCGCGCCGCTTGTCCCCGATCGGACCGCCCCCATGTCCGCGGGATGGACACCTTTGTCACCGCACCCGACCCGGCCGGACAGGCTCGCGCCCAAGGCGCGCGGGTCCGCGCTCAATTGTTCCGCTGGCTGCTGTTCGTGGTGCTTCTGGGCCTCGTGCAGATCGCCACCATCGCCTGGCCCTCGCTCTCCTCGTGGGCGGTGGTGCCGCTGACCGGGCCCGGCCTCGTCGGCCTGGTGACGGCGCCGCTGCTGCACGCCGATTGGGGCCATCTGTTCTCGAACGCGCTGGGCCTCGTGGTGCTCGGCACGCTGGTGGGCACGGTGTACCCGCGCTCGGCCTGGCGCATCGTGCTGGCCGCGTGGGTGGGCGCGGGCGTGTTCACCTGGTTCATCGGCCGGCCGTCAGTACACCTCGGCGCCTCAGGCTTGGTGCACGGCCTGTTCTTCGCCCTGTTCACCCTGGCCCTGCTGCGCCGCGACCGCCCCGCCGTGGTGGCGGCGATGATCGCGATGATGCTGTTCGGCGGCATGCTGCTGACCGTGCTGCCGCACGAGTGGCGCATCAGCTGGGAGATGCACGCCGGCGGCGCGCTGGCCGGCGTGATCGCGGCCTTCGTCTGGCGCCATCGCGATCCGCCCCCGCCGCGCAAGCTGTACTCGTGGGAGATCGAGGAGCTGCAGGCGCAAGCGCTGTCCGAGGCGAAGGCGCTGGATGAAGCCGCCTACGAACCCGACCGACCGCGCGAGGTGCCGGTTTTGTGGGTACGGCCCGAACGCCCGGACGAACGCGGCACGGTGCTGCCCTTCCGTCGCCCCGACGACGGACCGCGCTGAGGCTCAGTCGGTCCGCAGTGCGGCGATCGGGTCGAGCTGTGCGGCCTGTCGCGCGGGGTACACGCCGAAGCCAAGGCCAACGACCGTACAGGCGAACACGGCGCCCAGCACCGGCAGCGGCGCCCAGGCCACCTGCCAACCGGCCAGCGCGGCGATAGCGTAGGCCAGCAGCGCACCGAACACGAGGCCGAGCACCGCACCGGCGGCGCAGATGGCGGCGGCCTCGCGCAGGAAGCGCGCGACAATGTCCTCCTGGCGCGCACCAAGGGCACGCAACAGGCCGATCTCGCGGCGCCGCTCCAGCACGTTGGCCAGCATGATGTTCATGATGCCGATGCCGCCCACGAGCAACGAAACGGCGGCGATGGCGCCCATCACCACGCGGAAGATGCGCTGCGTCTGCTGGTGCTGGCGGAACAGCTGCGCCGGCACGACGAGGCGGAAATCGTTGGCGCCGGCATGGCGCTCGCGCAGCAGGGCCGAGAGCGTGCGCGCGCCGGCCTCGATGCCCTCTGGTGATTCGAGGCGCACCAGCAGGCGATCGAGTTCGTCCTGCAGTGGCGGGCTGGCGAAGCGCGTCAGCGCGGTGGAGAGCGGCACGTAAACGCGGTTGGTCTCGAGCCCGAGCTGCACGCCTTCGAAGGCCTCGGCGGAGAGGTCTCGATCGACCAGCACACCCACCACCTCGAGCCACACGTGGTTCACCTTCACCAGCTGGCCGACGGCTTCGCCTTCCGGGAACAGCGTGCGTGCCGCCTGGTGGCCGAGCACGGCCACCGGCGCGATGCGGCGTTCGTCGGCGTCTTCCAGCGCACGGCCCGTGGCCACCTCCAGGGACGACAGCGCGAAGAACGACGGCGTCACGCCGACGGCCTGCGCATCGGAGGCCGCATGGTCGCTGGCCACCGCATCGGTGCGCAGCCGCTTCTCGGCGGCACTCGACTGCGCCCCCGGCACCACGGCGAGCGCCGCGGCCGCGTCGGCGCGGGTGAGGCCGAGGCTGCGCTCGCGCAGTTCGCGCAGCGCGGTTTCGTCGGTCGGCGCGCTGGCTTCGACGACGAGGTTGTTGAGCCCGAGGCCTTCCACGAGCCGCAGCGCCTCGCGACGGCTGCCCTCGCCCACGGCCTGCATCGCCACGATGGCGCCGACGCCGAACACGAGGCCGAGCAGGGTGAGGCCACTGCGCAGCTTGCGCCGCGAGAGCTCGTCGAAGGCTTCGCGCCAGCCCAGGCGGTCGAACAGCATCTCGCGACGGATCACGGCGTGGCCTCCGTCGCCGGTTCGGGCTCGGCCAGCACAACGGCGTCGCCCGGCGCGAGACCCTCGAGCACTTCCGAGCGGGCCGGCCCGCGCACGCCGAGCGTGACCGGCCGCGATTGCGCTTCACCGTCCACCCACACGCGCACCGAGCTCTGGCCGGCGTCGCTGCGCACCGCGAGGTTCGGCACGCTCAGGGCGACCTCGGCCGACTTCAGCCGCACGCGCGCCTGGAAGGCCTGCCCCGGCACCCACGCGTGCCGGGCGCCGACGTCCGTGGGCACGGCCACCTTGAAGGCCAGGTACTTGATCGGGCTGTTGCGCGAGGTCGCGCGCGGCGCGCTCGCCAGCCAGCTGATCGGTGCTTCGAAGGCCTCTTCCGGTCGACCCGCGGGGTGAAGCTCGACCGTCTGCCCGACGGCCAGCACCTGCGCTTCGATCTGCGGCAGGCTCAGTTCGACTTCGAGGCTGCGGCTGTCCGGCAGCGTCGCAAGGTCGTTGCTCGCCCACATCTGCGCGCCGATCTGCGGCTTCTCGCCGCCCCAATTGGTGGCCAGCACGAACACGCCGTCGTGCGGTGCCCGGAGCTCCAGCGCGCCGAGGTCGTCCTCGCGCGTCCTGACGCCCATCGCCACGGTGTCGCGCTGCGCCGACAGCACCTGCAGCTCGGCGCCGCCACGCGCTGCGCTCTGGTCCTTGCGCCAATCGAGCACCTCGCGCTTCTCGCCGAGGTAGCGCTCGTCGGCCACGGCGTCGAGGACGACGTTGCGGGCGATGGCGGCGAAGTCGGCCTGGGCGTAGCGCGAGGCGATGGCGAGCTGGCTCTGCACCTGGGCGATATCAACGTCGAGGCGGCCCACCCCGATCTCGAGCTCCGCCTGCTTGGAGGCCTGCGAGAGCGCGTTGCGCTCGAGGTTCAGCAGGGCCTTGTCGAGCTCCAGCTGCGTCTGCTCGGCGCCGAAGCGCGCGACCACGTCGCCAGCCTTCACCGGGCTGCCGTCGGGCACCATCCACACCAGCTGGCGCTGCGCCCAGTTCTGCCCCGGCACGACGAGCTTCGTGGCCTTCGCGGCCTTGAGTTCGCCCGAGGCTTCGATCCAGAGGTCGAGCGGCGCGGGCTGCAGCACCTCCAGCGCCGGGGTCGCCTCCGGCGCGTCGCCGCAGGCGCCCAAGGTGGCGAGGACGGCCAACAGGGCCGCGAGGGGCAAGGGACGGCTCATGGCGTGGCCTCCTCCGTGGCTTCGAGTTCGACGCCCACCGCCTGGCCGGGACGCAGGCCCGCGGTGTCGCCCTCGAGCGAGAGCTCGACGTCGATCACCGGAATCGGCTGGCGCCGCGACTTGTTGCGCACGGCGGTGCCGATGCGCGTCACCCGCGCGTCGATCTGCCGACCGGCGCCGCCTTCGACGCGCACGCGCGCCTTGGCGCCCACGGCCAAGCGCAGGAGCTCGCGCTCCGGCGCCGTGGCGCGCACCAGCAGGGTCGCCGGATCGGGGATCTCGGCCACGGCCTGGCCGATGAAGACCTGGCTGCCGACCTCGAAACGCTCGCCGCGCCAACCGGTTCGCAGGACGAGGATGCCGTCGCGCGGGGCCTTTACCTGCAACTCGGTGACGGCGCGGCCGAGGGTCGCGACTTCGGTTTCAAGCTGGGCCAGCTCAGCTTCCACCAGCACGCGCTCCGCGGCGCGCTGGGCGCGGCCGGCGGTGTAGCGCTGCTCGAAGAGCGCATCGCGCTGCTCGGCACGGGTGCGGTCGATCACGAGCTTGCGGTACTCGACGGAACGCAGCAGCTCGGCGGGCTGCTCGGTCTTGCGCTCGGCCTTGATGCGCTCGGCGCGCTGCTCCTCGAGCGTGAGCGCTTCGGTCCGTTCACGCTCCGCGAGGTCGAGCAACAGGCGCTCGCGTTCGCTGCGCTTCTCGCGCCGCTTGCTCTCGGCCTCCTGCAGGCGGCGCTGCACTTCCGCGCCATCGAAGGCCACCACCACGTCGCCGGCCTTCACCCGCGAACCATCCGGGGCCATCTGTGTCACCTGGTACTGCCACTGGTTCTCGACCGCCGGCGGCGCGATGGCATCGCTGCGGGCCGCGGCGATCTCGCCTTCCAAGCGCAGCGTGCCCGCGGCATTTTCCGCGGCGCCAGCGCGCGGTGGCACGTCGTTCGACGAGGCCGCACTCGCGGGCTGCGGGCCGCCGGCTTCGATGCGCGCGCTCATGCCGGGCTTGAGCGGCAGGCCCGTCGACCCCTCGATCGTGACGTCGACGGTGAAGTAGCGGCCGCTGCCCCACTCGGCCTTCGGCTCGGGCGCACCGGCGATGTTGGCGATGCGCCCGGCCAGCGCGCGGCCGGGCAGCGCATCGAAACGCACCTGCACCGGCTGGCCGGACTGCAGGCCGGGGCGATCGACTTCGAGCACCCAGGCGCGCACGGCCAGCTCGCCGGCGCCCACCACTTCGCCGATGGCCATGCCGGGATTCGCCGAAGCCCCGACTTCGAAGCGTTGGCCACTCCACGGATGGAAGCCGAACACCGCGGTACCGGCCCGCGTGGCGCGCTGCTCGGCGCGGGCGATCTGCCGCTCGGCGAACACCAGGTCGGCCTCGAGTTGGGCCACTTCCAGGGCGCCATCACGCGCGCGGCGCTGCACGCCGGCTTCGGCGCTGGCGAGCTCCTGGCGCTTCAGCACGATCTCGCGGCGGGCGCGCTCCGCTTCGCCCTGGTAGCGGTCGTAATCGATGCGCGCGAGGTAGTCGGCCGGGATCGCCGCATCCACTTCGGCCTTCGCCAGCGCGGCCTCGGCATCGACGAGCGCGAGGGCCGCGTCGACGCGGCGCACGTCGAGCTCGGCGCGCTCCTTGTCGATGCGAGCCTTGGCCAGCGCGATCTGGGTCTTCAGCGCATTGATCTGCGCGGTCGCCGCGCCGGGGTCGATACGCACGAGGACATCGCCCGGCTTCACTGCGGCGCCATCGACGGCCAGCTGCCGCAGCACGACAGGCGAACTGTTCGACATCGGCGCGTAGATGGTCTCGGCATCACTCGAACGCACCACGCCGCTCAGCAGCACGCGGCGCGCGTCATCGGCCTGCGCAAGGACGGGGGCCACGAGCAACAGCGTCGCCATCGCGACGAACAGGGGCTTACTGGCGCTGGTCATCGTCCACCTTGCCGTCCTTCATGCGCACCTGCCGCGGGAGGCTGGCGGCCAGCGCCATGTCGTGGGTCACCATCACCACGGTCTGCCCCGCGGCGTGCAGTTCATGCAGCAACGCGAGGATGTCGGCCGCGCTCTTGGAATCGAGGTTGCCCGTGGGTTCGTCGGCGAGCAGCAGGGCCGGGTCGAGCACCAGCGAACGGGCGATCGCGGCGCGCTGCATCTGCCCGCCCGAGAGCTCCGAGGGCCGGTGGGCCATGCGCGCACCCAGGCCGACGCGCTCCAGCAACTCGCGGGCGCGGGCTTCGACGTCGTGGGCGAACGGCGTGCGCGAGAAGCGCATCGGCAGCAGCACGTTCTCGAGCACCGTCAGCCGCGGCATCAGGTGGAAGCTCTGGAAGACGAAGCCGATGCGGCGGTTGCGCAGGTCGCTCAGCTGGCCGTCGTCGAGGCCGGCGACATCGGTGCCTTCGAGCCGGTAGTGGCCGGCGTCGGGGCGGTCGAGGCAGCCGAGCACGTTGAGCAGGGTCGACTTGCCGGAACCGGAGGGCCCGGTGACGCCCACGAACTCGCCGCGGTCGATGGTGAGATCGACGCCGTCCAGGGCGTTCACTGTCTGCCCGCCGGTGCGGTACCGGCGGGCGATGTCCTTGAGTTCGATCATTCCGGGGGACGATGCGCGAAGGCCCGTGATGGTCGCAGCCATGCGCGTGGCCCCGGGGTGCCGGAAGTCATGCCCGGTCGCTCACTTCACCGCCCGCAGCACGAAGCTCGAGTTCACGTCGGCCACCTGCCCACCGGCCAGCAGGCGGTCGAGCAGGAAGCGCGAGAAGTGCTCGAGGTCCTGCACCCGCACTTCGATCAGGTAGTCCATGTCGCCGGTCAGGGCGTGGCAGCGTTCCACTTCGTCCCAGCTCTGGATGCTCTCGGCGAAGCGGGCGATGTCGGCGGCGCCATGGCTCTTCAACTGCACACGGACGAAGGCGCGCAGGTGCAGGCCGAGCTTCGCGGGATCCACCTCTGCGCGATACCCGGTGATGACGCCGTCGGCCTCGAGGCGCTGCACGCGGCGCAGGCAAGCCGACGCTGACAGGTTCACGCGTTCGGCCAGCTCGACATTGCTCAGGCGCCCTTCCGCCTGCAGGGCGCGCAGCAGGGCGAGGTCGGTGCGGTCGAGCGCAGCGGTCTGCATGTTCGTTTCTCCCATACGGGCAATGGCGCACGATTATTGCTCTTTGCTCGCCATTCGCCGCAACTTCGCAAGCCTGTTGCGGCCGTCCGGCGCCACAATGGGCGACCCTGCCTACGGTCGCCCGCCATGAACGCCCAGCCCCGCCGCGTCGAACACCTGCAGACCGACAAGGGCAGCGTGCCGGTCTACACCACCGCCGTGATCGAGCAGCCCTGGTCGACCTACAGCGCCACCGACCATGCGGTGTGGACGCAGCTGTTCCGCCGCCAGCGCGAACTGCTGGTGGGCCGCGCCGACGAGGAATTCCTGCGCACGCAGGACGCCATGGGCATGGGCGAGGACCGCATCCCGAAGTTCGACGAGCTCAACCGCATGCTGCGCGCGCGCACCGGCTGGGAGTTGATCGGCGTCGAGGGCCTGCTGCCCGAGCTCACCTTCTTCGAGCACCTCGCCAACAAGCGCTTCCCGGTCACCTGGTGGATCCGCACGCCCGAGCAGTTGGATTACCTCAGCGAGCCGGACCTGTTCCACGACCTGTTCGGCCACGTGCCCCTGCTGATGAACCCGGTGTTCGCCGACTACATGCAGGCCTACGGGCAGGGCGGCGTGCGTGCGCACGGCTTCGGCCCCGAGGCGCTGGCGCAGCTGACGCGCCTGTACTGGTACACGGTGGAATTCGGCCTGATCAACACCGCCGCGGGCCTGCGCATCTACGGCGCCGGCATCCTCAGCTCGAAGGGCGAATCGATCCACTGCCTCGAATCGCCCGCGCCGAACCGCATCGGCTTCGACCTCGAGCGGATCATGCGCACGCGCTACCGCATCGACACCTACCAGAAGACCTACTTCGTCATCGACAGCTACCAGCAGCTGATGGACGCCACGCGGCCGGATTTCGCGCCGATCTATGCGCGGCTCGCCGGCCGGGAGACCTTGCCCGCCGGCAGCGTGCTGGACGGCGACACGGTGTTCACCCGCGGCAGCGGCGAGGGCTGGAGCAACGACGGCGACGTCTGACGCCGCGCACATCGCCGTTTCGGCCTCGTGGGTATGATATGGGGAGCTCGGTGATCGGAGTCCCGGCATGGTGGTGGGTGTCCGTCTTTTCCCCTGCGGCGCGCGCCTCGCGCTGGCCATGGGACTCGCCTTGTCGTGCAGCAGCGCGATCGCCGCACTGCGCGTCGAGGTGCGCAGCGGCGGACAGCCTGTCGAATCGGCGGTGGTCACGCTGACACCCCTCGGCCGCGCGGCAGCCGTCACGCCGATCAACGCGGTCATGGACCAGGTCGGCAGCGAGTTCAAGCCCCGCGTGCTGGTCGTGACGAAGGGCTCGCGGGTGCGATTCCCGAACAGCGATGTCATCCGCCACCAGGTGTATTCGTTCTCGGCCGCGAAGCGGTTCGAGCTGCCGTTGTATTCAGGCACGCCGCCGGAACCGGTGGTCTTCGACAGCGCCGGCGTGGTCACCCTCGGCTGCAACATCCATGACTGGATGAAGGGGTACGTCGTCGTGGTCGATACGCCGCATTACGCCCTCAGCGGCGCCGACGGGCGCGTCCAACTCGACGCCCCCGACGGCGAGTACCTGCTCACGGCTTGGCATGAGCGATTGCCCACCGTCGATGCCGCGCCGAAGCAGACGATCACATTGCCCATGGCGGGACCGGCCACGCTTGAGCTGACCCTGGCTGCACCACCTCCGCCGCGCGGCACCGACCGCCTGCGCGCACTGCAAGACCGGTTCCGCAATCCGCCGCGTGACTGAGCCCTCGACCACCGTCGCCGCGCCGCGTGCCGGGCTCCGTTTCGGCACCAAGCTGCTGTTGATCCTCGCTGCGCTCGTCATCGCCCTGCAGGTTGCCGGCTGGCTGACCGTGCAAGTCGCCGTGAAGCGCAGCGTCGACGCCCAGCTCACCGACAGTCTTGAGGTCGGCGCGCGCGTCTGGCAGCGCCTGCACGACGCCCGGCAGCGCCAGCTGCTCGAGCGCGTGGCCGTGCTCGCGGATGACTTCGGCTTCAAGCAGGCCATCGCGACGCAGGACGCCCCCACGCTCGAGTCGGTGCTGGAGAGTGCGAGCTCACGGGTTGGCGCGCCGTTCGGCCTGGTGCTGGCGGCCGACGGTCGCACGCTGGCACAACGCCTTCCGGATGGCATGGTCCTGCCCGAGGCGGCGCTGGCGGACCGCGTCGAGGAAGCGCGCGAGCAAGGCTGGTCGGTGGGCGTGATCGCCCTCGGCGATAAGCCGGTGAGCTACGCGCTGGTGCCGGTGTTCGCCCCCGACCTGGTCGGCTGGATGGCAATGGGCGAACCCTTCGGCGCCGCCGAGAGCGAGGAAATGGCGGAAGTCACCGGTCTCACGCCTTCCGTGCTCGTGCAAGGCGAGGCGCTGTGGCACACGGTGCATGGCCCGTGGCGCCCCCAACCCTCGGAGGCGGCACAACTGCGCGAGGGCGCGCAGCGATCCTTGTTCCATGCCCATGACGAAGGATCCGACCCCGCCATGGCTTTGCGGATCTCGGCCGAAGACGGGCGACCGGTGTACCTGGTGCTTGCCGCACAGCGCGAGCGCGCGATGAGCCCTTACGAATCGCTGCAGTCGCAGGTGCTTTGGCAGTCACTGGCAGCCGCGCTGCTGGCCATGGGCGCCGCGTTCTTCGTCGGCCGCCGCGTCAGCGGCCCCGTCGGCGCGCTGGCGCGTGCCGCCGAACGCATCCGCGGTGGCGAGTACGCCACGCGCCTCGACGTGGCGGGTGCCGACGAGTTCGCCACGTTGGCCGAGGCCTTCAATGCGATGCAGGAGGGCATCGCCGAGCGCGAGCAGCGCATCGTCCACCAGGCCGGGCACGATGCGCTCACCGGCCTGCCCAATCGGGAGCGCGCTCTCACGCTGCTGCACGGTCGGCTGCAGGATCCCCGCTTGGCCGAAGGCGCGCTGGCGATGATCGACCTGCGCCGCTTCCACGAGGTGAACGACCTGCTCGGCCATCGCCACGGCGACCTCGCGCTGGCGGAGATCGCGCGCCGGCTGCAAGCCACGGTGCGTGGCGACGACCTGGTGGCGCGCCTCGGCGGCGACGAGTTCCTCGTCGCCCTGTGGGGGGCCGAACCGGCGGCTGCCAAGGCGCGTGCGGAGGCGCTCGTCGCAGCACTCGCCGCACCGATGGACATCGATGGCGCACCGCTGCGGCTCGACGCGACACTTGGCCTCGTTCCGTTCCGGCGCGACGACGCCGGGCACTTGCCCGACGCGCGAACGCTATTCAGACGCGTGGAGATCGCGAGCGACTTGGCGAAGCGCGAAGGCACCGCCATCGCTCTGTACCGCGAAGGCATGGACGAACAGCACCTCCGCCAGCTGGCCATCGTCGGCGAGCTGCGCGGCGCGATCGACGGTGATCAGTTCAGCCTGCACTACCAGCCCAAGGTCGACGTCGCCACCCGCGACGTGCGCCACGCCGAGGCTCTGCTGCGCTGGACGCATCCCACCCTTGGCAGGATCGGCCCGGACGAGTTCATCCCCTTGGCCGAACGCGCCGGTCTTGTCGGCGTGCTGACACGCTGGGTGGTCGACCGCGCCTTCGCCGACATGGCGTCCTGGCGCGCTGGGGGCATCGATGTTGGCGTGGCCATCAACCTCTCCGCCATCGACTTGGCGGATCCGGAGCTTCCGGGCGTAGTACTGGAGCGCCTGCGCCACCATGGCGTGCCCTCGACGCAGGTCATCGTCGAAGTCACGGAGAGCGCGGTGCTCGCCGACCTCGATCGCGCCATCGCGTCGCTCAACGTGCTGCGAGCCGATGGCCTCCGGGTTTCCGTGGACGATTTCGGCACTGGCCAGAGCTCGCTGGGCCAGCTCAAGCACCTGCCCGCCGACGAGCTGAAGATCGACAAGAGCTTCGTGCTGCAGCTGGCACCCGGCAGCGAGGACGAACGCATCGTCCAATCCATCGTGCAGCTGGGCCACGGGCTCGGCCTGAAGGTCGTTGCCGAGGGATTGGAGACCGAAGCCGGTCTCGATGTGCTCACCCGCTTGCAGTGCGACGTCGCACAGGGTTACCACTTCAGCCGACCCTTGCCCGTGGAGGCGCTCACCGCATGGATCCTCGCCCACCAGCAACGCCTGCTCGCCGCCCGAGGCGGCATCGCATGACGCTCCCGCCGCGGGCGTTGGTCCTCGCTGCCGGGATGCTGGCGGCCCCACCGTTGGCCGCGGCCACGCCCGCAGAGCTGGCCACGCGCGACGCGGTGGGCCACGCCGGGCGCCTGCTCGCCACCGGGGGCGCCAGCATGATCGAAGGCAGCGCCGGCGGCGGCATCGTGCCGTGGGCGGTGATCGCCGGGTATGGCACCGAAGACCAATGGGGCGCCGCGGCGTTCGCGACGCGCGTCGAGGTTCGTGATTACGCGCTCACCTCGCAGGGCGTGACGCTCGGTTGGCGCAATCGCGTCGAGCTCGGCGTGGCCCGCCAGAACTTCGGCCTGCCCACGCTCGCCGACGCGCTGTCGCTGCCCACGCGACGATTCCGCCAGGACATCGTGCACGCGAAGGTCCGACTGGCCGGCGACCTCGTGTACACCTCGATGCCGCAGGTCAGCTTTGGTGTACAGCACAAGACGCAGCGTGATTTCCTCGTGCCCTCGCTGGTGGGCGCCCGCGACGACGCCGATGTCGACGCCTACTTCTCGGCCAGCAAGCTGTTCCTCGGCGCCGCGGGCGGCCGCCACCTGCTGCTCAACGGCACGCTGCGGCGCACCCGCGCGAACCAGACCGGTCTGCTCGGCTTCGGCGGCGACCGCGATGACGGTTACGCGCTGGTCGGCGAGATGAGCGCCGCGGTGCTGCTCGATCCACGCTGGGCGGTTGGCATCGAGTATCGGCAGAAGCCCGACCACCTCGGTTTCGCCCGCGAGGATGATTGGAAGGACGTGTTCGTTGGCTGGTTCCCGAACAAGCGCGTCGCGGTCGTCGCCGCTTGGGCGGATCTCGGCCGCATTGCCACGCTCGAAGACCAGGAGGGTTGGTATGTCTCGCTGCAGCTCAGTCACTGAGCGCCGGTCGCCGTCCGTGATCGGAAGCCTGCGCGCGACGCTGGTCGTCACCCTGATTTCGGCCTTGCTCACTGGTTGCGCCAGCGCGCCGACCTCGCGCGGCAGCACGCTCTACGAGCGTCTCGGCGGCGAGGCCGGCGTCGCGGCGATCACCGAAGGGATGCTCGCCCGCAGCGCCGAGGACCCGCGCATCCGCGACGACTTCGCCGAGGCCGATATCGTCAACCTCTACGAGCGGTTGGTCGAACACCTCTGCGCCGTCACGGGCGGGCCGTGCACCTACGGCGGGCGTGCGATGAAGGCCGCGCATGCGGGCCTCGGGCTGACGGAAGCCGACTTCAACGCGCTGGTGGAAAACCTCGTGGATGCGATGACCGAACGCGGGGTGCCGATCGCTGCGCAGAACGAGCTGCTCGCGATCCTCGCGCCAATGCGCGGCGACGTGATCCGGCAGTAGGGCGTGGCGCGCTTCGTTCGAGCTACTTCCCGATGCAGAAGCTGCTGAAGATGTGTCCCAGCAGCGCATCGCTGCTGATCCTTCCAGTGATCTCCCCCAGGCACTCCTGCGCGAGGCGCAGATCCTCGGCGGCCAGTTCGCCTTGACGCGCACGGAGCTGTGCCGCGGCCTCGGCTAGATGCGTGCCGGCCCGGACGATCGCATGGACATGACGCTCGCGTGCCGAGAACGCGCCGCCAGCGTCGGCGCCTTGGCCCGCACCCGCCGCTTCCCGCAGCGCGGCGCGCAAAGCGTCTAGGCCGATGCCGTGCGGTGTGTCGATCCACAGGTGATGGCCGTCGGCTCGATGGTCTTCGCCGCCCGCCATGTCGGTGAGATCGGCATGCGTGTGCAGCCACAGGATCGCGGGCCGCTCCGGCCCCGGAGCGTCCGTCGTCGTCGGCACGGCGAGTTCCTCACGGAGTCGCGCCATCGCCGCCTCCGCCTCGCGGTCATCGAGCACAGCCAGCACGAGATCAGCCTTGGCCACCTCGGCGCGCGCCCGGCGGATGCCCTCGGCTTCGACGACGTCCTGCGTCTCGCGCAGGCCCGCGGTGTCGACGAGCGTGAGTTCGACGCCGTCGATGCGCACGACGTCGCGCAGCACGTCGCGCGTGGTGCCGGCGATGGGCGTGACGATGGCGCGCTCCGCGCCGGCCAGCGCGTTCATCAGCGCGCTCTTGCCGGCGTTCGGCGCGCCGACGATCACCACGTGCAGGCCATCCACCAATCGCACGCCGCGTGCGGCGTCGCGATGGAGGGCCGCATGCAGCGCCTCGACGCGTGCGAGGCGCGCGGCGAGCTCGGGGGCGGCGAGGAAGTCGATCTCCTCCTCGGGGAAATCGATGGCCGCTTCCACGTGCACGCGCAGCAAGGTGAGCGCCTCCACCAGTTCATCGACGCGCGCGCTGTAGACGCCGTCCAGCGAGCGTCGCGCGGCACGCAGCGCAGCGTCCGAGGACGCGCTGATCAGGTCGGACACGGCTTCGGCCTGGGCGAGGTCGAGCTTGCCTTCGAGGAAGGCGCGCTCGCTGAATTCGCCGGGCCGCGCGGCGCGCGCACCCAGCGCACGGCAGCGCGCGGCAAGCTGCGCAAGCAGGCGCGGGTTGCCATGGCCCTGCAGCTCGACGACGTCCTCGCCGGTGAAGCTGCGCGGCGCGTCGAAGGCGATCACCAGCCCATCGTCGATCACTTCGCCATCCGCAGCGTGGAAACGGGCGTAGCGGGCCTGTCGCGCCACGAACGGGCGATCCGTCGCGCATAGCGCCTCGGCGATCACCTTCGCGCGCGGGCCGGACAGCCGGACGACGCCGATGCCAGCGGCGCCGTTCGCGGTGGCCACGGCCACGATGGTGTCGCGTTCGCTCATGGGGCAAAGCCTAGCGCGGCGACGAGGGCGGAGGAGCCCGCGAATGCGACGAGGCCCGCTTGCGCGGGCCCCGTCGTCGGTTCGCGATGCGCGCCCCGGATCACTTCGCCTTGGCGACCGCCGGGGTCGTCGGACCGCCGTAGCGCTTGGTCATCCACCACTGCTGGGCGAGGCCGAGCACGCCGTTGGTGAGCCAGTACAGCACCAGGCCAGACGGGAAGAAGGCGAACATCACGCCGAAGATCACCGGCATCCACTGCAGGACCTTCTTCTGCATCGGGTCCATGCCGGGGCTCGGCGTCAGCTTCTGCGTGGCCCACATCACCGCGAGGTTCAGCGCCGGCAGGATGAAGAGGGGATCGGGCGCGGTGAGGTTGTCGATCCACAGCATCCACGGCGCCTGGCGCAGCTCCACCGATTCCAGCAGCACCCAGTACAGCGCGAGGAAGATCGGGATCGGCACCAGCATCGGCAGGCAGCCGCCCAGAGGATTGATCTTCTCCTTCTGGTACAGCTCCATCATCGCCTGGTTGAACTTCATGCGGTCTTCGCCGTACCGCTCCTTGAGCTGCTCGATGCGCGGCGCGACGGCGCGCATGCGGGCCATGCTCTGGTACTGCTTCGCCGACACCGGGTAGAGCAGCAGCTTGAGCACCACGACGATGCCGATGATCGCCCAGCCCCAGTTGCCGAACAGGCCGTGCAGCCAGTTCAGCACCCAGAACAGCGGCTGCGCGAGGAAGCTGAAGATGCCGTAGTCGAGCGACAGCGGCAGCGAGGGATGCACCGCTTCCATCGGGCCCTGGAGTTTCGGGCCGACCCACAAGGTGAGATCGACGCGATCGCTGCCGGCGGGCGGCACCGTCACGGCCTGGCCGACGCTGCGCGCGGCGAAGCGGCCACCGTCCACGGCGTGCAGCGAGAAGACCTGCGGCTGGCCCTTCGGCGGCACCCAGGCCGACACGAAGTGGTGCTGCAGCATCGCGATCCAGCCGTCGGTGACGGTCTTGTCGAGCGTGCCGTCTTCGACGAAGGCGTCGAACTTGCGCTTCTCGAAGTGGTCCGCGCTGCTGTACCAGGCCGCGCCGACGAAGCTGAAGCTCTCCGGGTTGGTGAACATCGCCGTCTTGGCCGGCGGCGGTGGCGGCACGCGGAGCAGCTGCTGGTAGAGGTTGCCGGTGAACGCGGCGCTGCCCTCGTTGACCAGCTCATGGCGCACGCCGATGGCGTAGCTGCCGCGGGTAAAGGTGTAGACCTTGCGCACCGTCAGGCCGCTGGCGGCGTCGCGCCACACGAGCGGCAGTTCGATCGACGTGGCGCCATCGGCGAGCGTCAGCGTCGAGGCGGACGTCTCGAAGGTGTAGGGCGCGTCCGCGCCCGGCGCGGTGGCCGTGCTCAGCCAGCCGGTCTGGGCGATTTCGAAGCGCGAGGGCTCGCGATCGAACAGGATGACGTTGCCCTTCTCGGGGTTCTCCTGGTCGAGCGGGTAGTCGAGCAGTTCGGCGAACACCAGCGTGCCGCCGGTGGACTGGACGCGCAGGCGCAGCACGTCGGTGAGGATTTCGACGCTGGCGGCCGAGGCATCGGCGACCGGGGCAGGTGTCGCCGCCACGGCGGGCGCGGCCTGGGGCGCATCGGCCACCGTGGGCAGGCCCGACGCGCCATCGGCCGTCGGTGCGGCCGCAGGGGCGGCGTTCGGCGCATCGGCAAGGCTGGGGAGCCCGGCGCTGCCGGCGTCCGCGACCACGGCGGCGACCGGCGCCGGCGGCGGGGTGGTCGGCGTGGTGCTGAAGCGGGTCCACTCGAAAGCCAGCAGGATC
This sequence comes from Silanimonas sp., assembly GCF_027531545.1. Classification (GTDB taxonomy): domain Bacteria; phylum Pseudomonadota; class Gammaproteobacteria; order Xanthomonadales; family Xanthomonadaceae; genus Silanimonas. The sequence goes on from NZ_JAPZSC010000018.1 coordinate 205,363, forward strand.
GCGACAGCGACCCAGGCGAACAACAGGAAAGCGCGGTTCTGGTTCATGCGTTCACTCGCCCGGCGACGCCGTGGGGCGCGGGGCAGGGGCGCCCTCGGGGGCGGATAAGGAAGGAGTGTCGGAAGGGGAGGTGGGTGCGGGCGTCGCGGAAGCAAGGCCGGCGGCCGCATCACGGCGAAGGATTGTGCCGGTGGGCGATGACGGCGGCAACGCGATCAGCCGGTCCCAGAGGAGGGCAAGGTCCTTGCGGAGCGCGGCTTTGTCCAGCGCCCCGGCGCCGGATCGCGCAACCACGATGCAATCACCGGCCGGCAGCTCCCGGTAACGGAGGCGGAAGCTCTCTCGGACCTGGCGTTTGATGCGATTGCGGACCACCGCATCCGGGCTGACCTTGCGGCTGACCGCCATCCCCAAACGACAAAAGCCCCCATCGCGTAGGCGCAGATGGAGGCTGAAGTGGCGCGTGCTCACGCGCCGGCTGTCGGCGAAGGCGTTCCGGTAATCGCGCCCGGTACGGACACGAACCTCGACCGGAAAGCGGGCGCTCACGCCGCGCGCGCCGGTCGATGACGCCGGATCGCTTAGGCGCAGAGGCGCTTGCGGCCCTTCGCGCGGCGGCGCGACAGGATCTTGCGGCCTTCGACCGTCGCCATGCGGGCACGGAAGCCGTGGTCGCGGGCGCGCTTGAGGTTGCTGGGCTGGTAGGTGCGCTTGGTGGCCATGGGTCACCTCGGTAGGTGGAAGAAAAGAGGCGGGAGATTACGCGCCGGACCCGCCTTCGTCAAGCGACGCCGCGCTTGGCGGGCCGGGGCGGCGACGCTATGCTGCCCGCCCATCCCACTTATCCACAGCCGCGTCCACACGGAGGCGGGGGTGGGCTATACGCCACTGAAACTGTCCATGGAATCCGCCTGGCCCCGTTGCCTCGAGCGTCTTGAAGCCGAATTCCCGGCCGAAGACGTCCAGACCTGGCTCAAACCGCTGCATGCCGACGTCCGCGCCGACGGCCTCACGCTCTACGCGCCGAACGCCTTCGTGGTCGACACGGTGCACGAGCGCTACCTGGGGCGCATCCGCGAGCTGCTGGCCCATTACGCCGGCGAACCCCTGAGTGTGCAGGTGACCGTCGGCAGCGCGCCGCGCCCCGCCGCGGCCGGCCGCGAGCCAGGCACCGCCCCGCCAGCGCCGACGGCGGCGGCCGCCCTGCGTGCCGCCCTTCCCGAGCTCCCGAGCAACGTCGACCCGGCCTATACCTTCGAGAACTTCGTCGAGGGTCGCAGCAACCAGCTCGGCAAGTCGGCGGCCCTGCAGGTGGCCCAGAACCCGGGCCGGGCCTACAACCCGCTGCTGCTCTACGGCGGCACGGGCTTGGGCAAGACCCACCTGATGCACGCCGCCGGCAACCTGATGCGCCAGCTCAACCCGGGCATGCGCGTGCTCTACCTTCGCTCCGAGCAGTTCTTCTCCGCGATGATGAAATCGCTGCAGGAGAAGTCGATGGACCAGTTCAAGCGCCAGTTCCACACGGTTGACGCGCTGCTGATCGACGACATCCAGTTCTTCGCCGGCAAGAACACCACGCAGGAAGAGTTCTTCCACACCTTCAACGCGCTGTTCGACGGCAAGCAGCAGATCATCCTCACCTGCGACCGCTACCCGCGCGAAGTCGAGAACCTCGAGCCGCGGCTGAAGTCGCGGCTGGGTTGGGGCCTGTCCGTGGCCATCGAACCGCCGGACTTCGAGACCCGCGCCGCCATCCTCGGGGCCAAGGCCCAGGCGCGTGGCGTGGCGCTCCCGGACGAGGTCGCGCTGGTGATCGCCAAGCGCATGCGCTCCAACGTCCGCGACCTCGAAGGTGCGCTCAATACGCTGGCGGCCCGGGCCAACTTCCTCGGCAAGCCGATCACGGTGGATTTCGCGCAGGAAACGCTGCGCGACCTGCTGCGCGCGCAGCAGCAGGCGATCTCCATCCCGAACATCCAGAAGGCCGTGGCAGACTACTACCAGCTGCGCCTGGCGGACCTCCTGTCCAAGCGCCGGACCCGCTCGCTGGCGCGCCCGCGCCAGGTGGCGATGGCCCTGGCCAAGGAGCTCACCGAGCACAGCCTGCCGGAGATCGGCGACGGCTTCGGTGGCCGCGACCACACGACGGTGCTGCACGGCTGCCGGGTGATCCGCGACCTGATGCAGACCGACGGCAAGCTGCGCGAGGACTGGGACAAGCTGGTGCGCAAGCTGACGGAGTGAGGGAGCAGGAAACGCCGTCGACAGGCCGTGCACAGCCTGTGGACAACGTGGGACAACTTGAAGGGCGCCGGCGTTGCCCACCGTTATCCACACGGTTGTTCTTCCGGTTCCCCACAGCGTTTCATCGATAAAGTTCAACAGAATCAAGGCTTTGGAAAGTTTTTCAGCGTTTTCCCCGGCCTCTACCACCACCATCGATAGATTTATCCAACGACGGAAATAGGCCCCGACCGCATGCGCTTCTCCCTGTCACGCGAAGCCCTTCTGAAGCCCCTCCAGCAAGTGGTTGGCGTCGTAGAGCGCCGCCAGACCCTCCCCGTCCTGTCGAACCTGTTGGTTGAAGTGCGCGGCGTCGAGCTGTCGCTCACCGGCACCGATCTGGAAGTCGAGATGGTGGCGCGGGCCGTGGTGGAGGACGCCGAGGACGGCGAGACCACCATCCCCGCACGCAAGCTGTTCGAGATCGTCCGCGCGCTGCCGGACGGTTGCCGCGTGACCGTCGTCGTCAGTGGCGACAAAGCCACCGTGTCGGCCGGTCGCAGCCGCTTCACCCTGGCGACCTTGGCGGCGAACGACTTCCCCTCCGTGGACGCGCTCGAAGGCGTGGAGCGCGTGTCGCTCTCGGAAGCCCTGCTCAAGGACCTCATCGAGCGCAGCGCCTTCGCCATGGCGCAGCAGGACGTCCGCTACTACCTCAATGGCCTGCTGTTCGACCTGCGTGGGGATTCGCTGCGCTGCGTGGCCACCGACGGCCACCGCCTTGCGTTGTGCGAAGCCGCCCTGCCCGGCGGCGCCGGCACCAAGCGCCAGATCATCGTGCCCCGCAAAGGTGTCCTGGAACTCCAGCGTCTGCTTGAAGGCGGCGACCGCCTCGTGGAGCTGGAACTGGCGCGCAACCACCTGCGCCTGCGCCGCGAGGATGTGAGCTTCACCACCAAGTTGATCGATGGCCGTTTCCCAGATTACGAAGCGGTCATTCCGATCGGCGCCGACAAGACCGTCGAGTTGGACCGCGAAGTGCTACGTTCGGCCCTGCAGCGCGCGGCCATCCTGTCCAACGAGAAGTTCCGTGGCGTGAAGCTCGAGGCCGCCCCGGGCCTGCTGCGCATCGTCGCGCACAACCCGGAGCAGGAAGAGGCCCACGAGGAGCTTGAGGTCGAGACGCGCATCGATGGTCTGGCCATCGGCTTCAACGTGACGTACCTGCTGGATGCCCTCGCTGCCTTGAAGGGCGAGTCGGTGGTCCTGAACCTCCGCGATGCCAATTCCTCGGTGCTGGTGCGCGAGAAGGACAGTGATCGCAGCCGCCACGTGGTGATGCCGCTGCGCCTGTGACCGCCCGGTTTGCCGCCTCGGTAAACGCTACGACGCCCGGTTCTGCCGGGCGTCGTGCTGTGGGGTCTCGTTCGTCGAAGCCAGGCGCCATCGGCGCGGTCTTTGCCGGTAGGTGTGCTCGTGCGCGTTGACTCGGTTGAAATCCGCGGCCTCCGTTGCCTGCGCTCGGTGTCCTTGGCCTTGCCTGCAGCCGGTGCATGGCTCGTCGGGCCGAACGGCGCCGGCAAGACCAGCGTGCTCGAGGCCCTGTGCTTGCTGGGGTTCGGGCGGAGTTTCCGCGGCCGTGTTGCCGACGGATTGGTGCAACGGGGCGAGCCGGCGTTGGAGGTGGTCGCGCGCTGGACGGACGACGCGGGGCGGGCCCGGGTTTCCGGGCTCCGGCATGCCGGGGACCAGTGGGAGGCGCGCTTGGACGGCACTTCCGTGGGTAGCCTGAGCGAGCTGGCCGCCCCATTCCCGGTGCTCTGCTTCCATCCGGAGTCTTCGGAGGTGGTGACCGGGCCGGCCGAGGAGCGGCGTCGGGCTCTGGATTGGCTGGCGTTCCACGTGGAACCACGCTTCGCGGAACTGGCCCGGCGCTATGGCCGGGCTCTGAAGCAGCGGAATGCCCTGCTTCGCGCCGGGGCGCCGGATGCGGAGTTCGACCCTTGGGAGCGAGAGATGGGGTTGATGGCGGAAGGCTTGGCCGCGCATCGGGCGACCGCCTTGGGCTTGTGGCAACCCGGTCTCGACCGCGTCTGGCCCACCCTCGCTCCGGGACTCGAGCCACCGTCGCTGCAGTTGCGGCCGGGCTGGCGGCAGTCCGAGGCCCTGCTGACGGACCTCCTTCTCCTCAACCGGGCCCGCGATCGTGAGCTGGGCTACACCACCATCGGTCCGCAGCGCGCCGATGTCGATCTGGGCCAGCCCTGCGGGGTGGATCCGGAGCAGTTGTCGCGGGGTCAGTCCAAGTTGGTGGCCTTGGCGCTGGTGCTCTCCCAGGCCGAGGCGCTTCGTGGGTGGTCCGGTGAGCGGAGCCTGTTGCTCCTCGACGATCTCCAAGCCGAGCTGGATCCGGGCCGACAGGCCGCGGTGCTCGAGTGGGTCGCCTCGACCGGGTGCCAGACCTTGGTGAGCGGGACCCGTTGGGACCCGAATCTGGCCGAGCAGACGCCGGGGTGGGGGCTGTTCCACGTGGAACACGGCGGGCAGATCGGGGAAGGTGTCGCCTCCTGAGGGGTGGCTTCGATGCTTGGGGCACGGCGAGCCGACACCCCGGAGGATCACGGGTTCCACGTGGAACACCAGCCGCCCTCACTCCCCGGGAACGCCTATAATCGAGCGGTTCCAGCCCGGCCCTGCGCCGGCCGTCCCGGGCCCTGCCCGAGCCGCTGCCGACGCCCTGCCCTGCTCCACGGGCGCCCGGCTGGCCTCCTTTCGGCGCCCGTTGGCCTCATCGCCACGGCCCGCCCGCAACGCAGCCGCAGAGCATGACGGAACAGACCCCCAGCACCCCGGCCACCCCGACCTACGACGCCAACAGCATTACCGCCCTGGAAGGCCTGGAGGCCGTCCGTAAGCGTCCGGGCATGTACATCGGCAACGTCAACGATGGGTCCGGCCTGCACCATATGGTGTTCGAGGTCGTCGACAACTCGGTCGACGAGGCCTTGGCCGGCCACGCGAACATGGTGCTGGTCACCATCCATGAGGACGGCTCGGTGTCGGTCTCGGACAACGGCCGCGGCATCCCGGTTGGCCGCCACGCCAAGGAGAGCGAGAAGCAGGGCCGCGACATCTCCGCCGCCGAGGTGGTGATGACCGTCCTGCACGCGGGCGGCAAGTTCGACGACAACAGCTACAAGGTTTCGGGCGGCCTGCACGGCGTCGGCGTGTCCGTCGTCAATGCGCTGTCCGAGAAGCTGCTGCTCGACATCTGGCGCGAGGGCCACCACTACCAGCAGGAGTACCGTCACGGCGAGCCCGTGTACCCGCTGAAGCAGCTGGAGCCCTCGGACAAACGCGGTACCGAAGTCCGCTTCTGGCCCTCCGTCACGGCGTTCAACCAGAACACCGAGTTCCACTACGACATCCTCGCGCGCCGTCTCCGCGAGCTGTCCTTCCTGAACTCCGGGGTCCGGATCGAGCTGGTCGACGAGCGTCCCGACGGCAAGCGCGACCTGTTCGAGTACGAAGGCGGAATCCGCAGCTTCGTCGAGCATCTCGCTCAGCTGAAGACCCCGCTGCACCCCAGCGTGATCTCGATCAGCGGCGAGCAGGACGGCATCGTGGTCGACTGCGCCGTGCAGTGGAGCGATGCGTACCACGAGACGATCTACTGCTTCACCAACAACATCCCGCAGAAGGACGGCGGCACCCACCTGACGGGCTTCCGCTCGGCGCTGACCCGCACCCTCACCCGCTACATCGAAAAAAGCGGCATCGCCAAGCAGGCCAAGATCGCGATGTCGGGCGACGACATGCGCGAAGGCATGATCGCGGTGCTTTCGGTGAAGGTGCCGGACCCGGGCTTCTCGTCGCAGACCAAGGAAAAGCTGGTCACCGAGGCCGTGCGCCCGATCGTCGATGCCATCTTCGCGGCGAAGCTGGACGAATTCCTGCAGGAAAACCCCCACGAAGCCCGCGCCATCACCGGCAAGATCGTCGATGCCGCGCGCGCGCGCGAGGCCGCGCGCAAGGCCCGCGACCTGACGCGCCGCAAGGGCGCGCTCGACATCGCCGGCCTGCCGGGCAAGCTGGCCGACTGCCAGGAAAAGGACCCGGCGCTCTCCGAACTCTTCATCGTCGAGGGTGACTCGGCGGGTGGTTCCGCGAAGCAGGGCCGCAACCGCAAGACCCAGGCGATCCTCCCGCTGAAGGGCAAGATCCTCAACGTCGAGCGCGCCCGCTTCGACCGCATGCTCGGTTCGGCGGAAGTCGGCACCCTGATAACCGCGCTCGGCACCGGCATCGGCAAGGACGAGTACAACCCGGACAAGCTGCGCTACCACCGCATCATCCTGATGACCGACGCCGACGTGGACGGCTCGCACATCCGGACGCTGCTGCTCACCTTCTTCTACCGGCAGATGCCGGAGCTGATCGAGCGCGGCCACATCTACATCGGCCTGCCGCCGCTCTACAAGATCAAGCAGGGCAAGACCGAGCTCTACATCAAGGACGACCACGCCCTCAACGCGTACCTGATCTCCAACGCCATCGAGAACGCGGAGCTGGTGCCGGCCGCCGGTGCGCCGCCAGTGCGCGGCGTTGCGCTCGAGTCGCTGATGCAGGCCGTCGCTGCGGCACAGGAAACCGTGGAACGCCATCGCCACCGCGTCGACGGCGCGGTGCTCGAGACGATCTACCAGGCCGAGCCGCTGACGGCGGAGACCTTCGCCGATGCCGCCAAGCTCGCCGCATGGTGCGATGCACAAAACGCGAAACTCAAGGCCAGCGGCCTCGGCAAGCCGCGCTACGTGCTGAGCGCCCAGGCCGAGGCGGGCGACACGCCCGGCGCCATCCACGTCGACAAGCAGCACCACGGCCTGTCGAGCCGCCAGACCATCGCCGCGGCGCAGCTGCTGCACGGCGAGCTCAAGGCGCTCACCGACACCGCGGCGAAGCTCGCCGAACTCGCCCTCGGCGACGGCGCCACCGTCAGCCGCGGTGGCAAGTCGCTGCCGCTGCGCGACTTTGCTGCCGCGCAGCATTGGCTGCTCGAGGAGGCCAAGAAGGGCCGCACCATCCAGCGCTTCAAGGGCCTCGGTGAAATGAACCCCGAGCAGCTCTGGGATACGACGGTGAACCCGGAAACGCGCCGCCTGCTGCAGGTGCGCATCGAGGACGCGATCGCCGCCGACACGATCTTCTCCACGCTGATGGGCGACGTGGTGGAACCGCGCCGCGCCTTCATCGAGGACAACGCGCTGAAAGTCGGCAACCTCGACGTCTGATGACCGCCGCGCCCGATCACGCCGGCCAGCCGTCGGCGCCGGTGGACGAGCCCCGTCCGACGACTGGCTCGCTCTGGCGTCTTTCCGGAGCGACGCTGCTCGACGCCGTCATCGCTGTCACCGTGGTGTTTGTCGGCAGCCTGATCATCGGCTTGACGCTGGGTGGCTTGCGCAGCGCCGGCGTCGACGTGGGCCCGCCCGGGCCCGGCATCCGCGGCATGCCGGCGATCCTCATCCCCCTCGCCATGCTGGCCACGCTGGGCGCCGGCCTGGCGCTGTGGCTGCTGCACCGTCGCCGCCTCCCTTCCGCACCGCGCCCGTGGACGGGGCGTCTGTTCGCCACGATCGTGCTCGCCGCGCTGGCCGTCCAAGCGCTGGCCTTCGGCTACTACCACCTCGCCGCCCACTTTGCTCTGCAGGTGGCGGGCTCGAACATCGATCCCGTTCTCAGCGCGCTCAACGCGGCCCCGCTGCTCACGGCACTGATGGTGGTGATCGCCGCACCGGTTGGCGAGGAGCTCCTCTTCCGCCGCGTCTGCCTCCATCGCTTCGCCCAAGCCGGGCGACCGCTGCTCGGCCTGGTGCTGAGCAGCACGTTGTTCGCGCTGCTCCACCAGCCCCTGCCCGGAGAGCGCGGTTTGCTGGTGTGGCTGCTGATGCTGGTGCCCTATGCCGCGATCGGCGCCGTCCTCGGGCAGCTCTACCTGCGAACCGGGCGCATCGAGGCCCCGATCCTCGGCCACGCGATCATCAACGCCCTCGGCATCGCGATGCTGGCGCTCGGCAGCCGCTGACGCCTTCGGCGGCCTTCGGGCACTCGGTTACACTTCCGTCCTGCCGCGCCCTCCGGTGGTGCGGACCTTTGCCTCGGAACGCCGAATGAGCAAGCGCCACCTCTACCTTCTCGCCTTCGCCATCATCGCCCTGGCCACCTCGGCCATCGTCTACAAATGGCAGGTGCTGAAGTTCCCGCTGCAGCCCGACGAATCGGTGCAGGTGTGGTCGGTGCAGGCCCATGTCGAATACCAGCCGCAGCGACGCGCCAACGCGCTCACCCTGCAGCTGCCCTTCCTGACCCCGGGCTGGATCGTCCTCGACGAGCGCTACGTCGCCCGCGGCTATTCCAAGATCCCCGAGCGCGAGCCCCAGGGCCGCGAGGTGCAGTGGGCCACCCGCAACGCCGTCGGCGAGCAGGACCTCTACTACCGCGCCACGATCGTCCGTTCGCAGCTGAAGGACGAAACCCTCCTCCCCGACCTGCAGCCCGAGCTGCTGACGCCGCCGGAACTCGAGGAACCCTACGCCGCCGCCGCGCAGGAACTGCTGGACGAAGTACGCGAGCGCTCCGCGGACGTCACCACCTTCTCGCGCGAGCTGATCCGCCGCCTCAACGAATCCCCGGACGAGGGCGCGCAGCTGCTGCTCGACCGTTACGCCCGCGAGGATGGCTCCGGCAACGTCGACGACGAACTGCGCACCCGCTTCCTCGTCGATCTGCTCGCCATCCGCACCATCCCGGCCCGCCTCGTGCATGCGCTGCGACTGCCGGAAGGCGGCGTGGAAGGCACGGCGCGCATCGAGACCTGGCTGCTGGTCCACACCGGCACCGAATGGCGCCTGCTCGACCCGCGTACCGCCGCGGAAGGCCTGCCGAAGGACCTGCTGCTCTGGAACGTCTCGCCGGAGCCGCTGCTGGCGATGGACAGCGAAACCACGCCCGCGCTGATGTACACCGTCAGCTACAACCTCGCCGACGCGATGGCCATGGCGCAGCGCCGCCTCGAGGTGCAGGACGCCAACTACATCCGCTGGTCGCTGCTGTCCCTGCCGCTGCAGGCCCAGGAGGTCTACAAGGTCCTGCTGCTGGTGCCGATCGGCGCCTTCATGATGCTGATCCTGCGCAACATCATCGGCATCAAGACCTACGGCACCTTCATGCCGGTGCTGGTGGCCCTCGCCTTCCGCGAGACGGCCCTGGTCGCGGGCATCACGCTGTTCGTCCTCGTGGTCGGCGCCGGCCTGCTGGTGCGCTTCTACCTCGAGCGATTGCGCCTGCTGCTGGTGCCGCGCCTCACCGCCATCCTGATCCTCGTCGTGCTGCTGATGGCCCTGATCTCGGTGATCGCCAACCGCCTCGACCTCGAGGTCGGCCTCTCCGTCGCCCTGTTCCCGATGGTCATCATGGCCATGACCATCGAGCGCATGTCGGTGGCCTGGGACGAGCGCGGCGCCGGCACCGCCATCAAGGAAGGCGTGGGCACGATCATCGTCGCCGCGCTGGCCTACCTGGTGATGAGCTGGGACCGCCTCGAACACCTGATCTACGTGTACCCGGAGTTCCTGCTGTACCTGTTCGCCGCCGCGCTGCTGCTCGGCCGCTACTCCGGCTACCGCCTGATGGAGCTGTTCCGCTTCCGCGCGCTGGCCCGCGAGGCCGACCCGATCGCCCCGGCGCCGGCCGCCGCCGCCCCGGCCGGCGGCGACGCGCCGAAGGCCTGAGCCATGGCGCTCTGGAACCCCATCGAGATCGCGCGCCGCCTGCGCAAGATCGGGCTGATCGGCATCGGTCAGCGCAACGCGCACTACGTGCTCATGCACAACCCGCGCAAGTTCTACCCGCGGGTCGACGACAAGCTGATCACCAAGAAGCTGGCCATCGAAGCCGGCTTGCCGGTGCCCGAGCTCTACGCCGTGGTGCGGGAAGAGCACGAGATCGCCGAGCTGCACGAGAAGATCAAGAACCGCGAGAGCTTCGTCGTGAAGCCGGCGCATGGCTCGGGCGGCGACGGCATCCTCGTCATCCACGGCCGCCGCGGCGACAAGTACCGCCGGGCCAACGGTTCGCTGATGAATCGCGAGGAGTTCGAGCACCATCTCTCGAACGGCCTGTCCGGCCTGTTTTCGCTGGGCGGCCAGCCCGACCACCTGCTGGTCGAGTACTGCGTGCAGTTCGACCCGATCTTCGAGCGCGTCAGCTTCAAGGGCGTGCCCGACGTCCGCATCATCGTCTTCCTCGGCTACCCGGTGATGGCGATGATCCGCCTGCCCACGCGCCTCTCGGACGGCAAGGCCAACCTGCACCAGGGCGCCATCGGCGTCGGCATCGACCTGCCGACCGGCGTCACCAAGCGCGGCGTCTGGGGCTCCGAAATCATCCGCGACCATCCCGACACCGAGCACAGCATCGTTGGCCTCAAGATCCCGCGCTGGGACGACCTGCTGCACATGGCGGCGCGCTGCTACGAGCTTTCGGGGCTCGGGTACATCGGCGTCGATTTCGTGCTCGACAAGGACCACGGCCCGATGATCCTCGAGTTGAACGCGCGTCCCGGCCTTGCCATCCAGATGGCGAACGCCAACGGCCTCCAGCCGCGCCTCGAGAAGATCGAAGCCCTGCAGGCGGCCGGGACGCTGTCGAAGGACCCCGCCGAGCGCGTGGCCTTCGCCGTGGCCAACTTCCCGACCACGGGCTGAGGCCGATACGCCACCGTGCGGTGGTGTCGATTCGTTAACGGCGCGTTTGTTGGCGGTGACAGTGTGGCGACGTCCACACCGATTCACGCCGGGTTCCCTTGAGCCTGCGGCACCCTAGGTATTACCCTCGCCAGCCCTGCTTCCGCGCCCGGAGTCCTCAATGGCCGCAACCCGTAAAGTCCTGCTGGGCGTCGCCGTCCTCACCGCCGCATTCGTGGCGACGCCGGTGGATGCGCAGATGGCGCGCGATGCGCGCGAGCGCTCGAACTCGCGCGACGAAGCGCCGGCGCTCATTTTCCCGGATGCGACCCGCGAGGTCGAAGACGGCAAAGTCTCGCCGCGCCTGTCGCGTCAACTCAACGACATGATCAAGGCGCTCAACGAGCAGGACAAACCGGAGCGCGCCCGGGAGATCGCCGACGCCGTGCTGGCCAACGAGCGAGCCAATGCCTACGAGAAGTCGGTGGCCGCCCAGGTCGCCGCCAGTGCCGCCGGCGACATGGACGATACGGCCGCCTCGATCGCCTACATGGAGCGGGCGTTGGCCGAGAACGGACTCGACAACGAGCAGCACTACTCCACGATGCAGAACCTCGGCATCACCTACATCACCGAGGGTCAGGCGCCGAAGGCCATCGAGATCCTCACCCGCTTGCTCGACGAAACGAAGTCGCAGAACCCGGACTTCATCTTCGCGCTCGCCGGCGCCCACTACGAGGCCGAGCAGTACCCGCAGGCCATCGACGTGCTGAAGCGCCTGCTGGCGACGGGCGCTGAGCCGAAGCCGGAGTGGTTGCGCCTGCTGGTCTCCTGCTACACCGAGACCCAGCAGTCCGCGGAAGCCGCAGCGGTGCTCGAGCAGCTCGTGGCCAAGACCCCGGACGACAAGCGCCTGGTCTTCGCCCTCGCGGCGGTCTATCTCGACCTCGAAGAGCAGGACAAGGCCATCGCCGCCCTCGAGTCCGCCCGCAGCCGCGGCCTGATGACGGAGGCCCGCGACTACCAGCAGCTCTATGCCCTCTATTTCAATGCCGATGGCAAAGAGAAGGAAGTGATTGCGGTCATCAACGAAGGCCTCGGCAAGGGCGTGCTGCAGCGCGACCTGGCGACGCTGAACGCGCTCGCCCAGGCCGCCTACTTCTCCGAGGACATGGCCCTCGCGATCGCGACCTACAAGGAAGCGGCCACTATCGACCCCAAGGGCGAGGCGGGGCTGAACTACGCCAAGGTGCTGTCCGCCGAAGCGATGGACGTCGACGCGCGCGATGCCGCCAAGGCCGCACTGGCCAAGGGCGTGGCCAAGCCGGGCGAAGCTTGGATGGTCATCGCCCGCTCGGAGAACGGACTGAACAACATGCCGGCTTTCCGTGCTGCGCTGCAGGAGGCGGCGAAGCATCCCGAGACGCGCGAGCAGGCCACCCGCATGCTGTCGCAGCTCCGCTGAGTCCTTCACGTTTTGTCCGCCTTCAGGCGGTATCCAGCGTCGCTTCGATCCCTTACTATTGAAGACCCGCCCCGCGCGGGGTCCCATCCAAGCCGGTCCAACGCATGACGGACAATCGAATCTACGGCACCAAAGTCCCCGCGCCCTTTAGCTGGCCGCGGACGATCGGTATCGCCTTCGCCATCGCCCTGCACGCCGCGGGTGGTCTGGCGCTGCTCGTGCCGATCAACAATGCCGCGGCCGAGGAAGAAGAAGAGCGCGTCGTGAACGTGAACTTCATCGAACCGCCGCCGCCGCCCCCGCCGCCGCCGCCGCCGCCGCCGGAACCGCCGAAGGTCGTGCAGAAGATCGTGCAGACCCCGGTCACCCCGACGCCGGTCCCGCCGCCGCCGGAAGAGCCGCCGGTCGTGTTCGACGACGCCAATGCGCTGGACGTCGAGGCCCCGCCGCCGTCGCCGCCCGCGCCGCCCGCCCCGCCGGCCGACTTCGCGCCGTCCGAGGACATCTCGGGTCGCCGCCTGAACCCGCCGCGCTACCCGCCGCAGGAGGCGCGTCGCTGCATCGGTGGCGAGGTCATGCTTCGCGTCACCATCGACGCCTCCGGTGCCGTGCTGGACGTGGCCGTCGATAAGTCCAGCCGTAGCCGCAACCTTGATCGTTCCGCGGTCGAAGCCGCACGCCGCTGGCGCTTCAACGCCGGCCTGCGCAATGGCCAAGCGGTCGGCGGCGCCGTCCTGGTGCCGGTCAATTTCACTCCTCCCTGCTAATCCAACCGAAGGTATCCACTCATGCTGCAGGACAACACCAACACCGCGCCGGCGACGGACGCTGCTGCTGCTCCGGCGGCTGCCCCGGTCGCGACCAACGTGGCGCTGACCGCGCCCGCCGCAGGCACCGCCCAGACCGTCCAGCAGGACGTCGCTGATTTCAGCGTGCAGAACGCGATGGCCCACATGGGCGTCGTCAACTGGTCGGTGTTCGCCGCCCTGGTGATCATGTCGATGGTCGCCTGGTACTACACGATCATGAAGGCCATCAAGTACGCCCGTATCAACGGCCGTGCCGGTGCCGTCACCGCCGCGTTCTGGCAGACGAGCAACGCCCAGGAAGCGATCCGCTTCATGGAAGAGCAGCCGGGTTGGGAGCCCTTCTCGAAGATCGCCCTCGACTGCGCCCAATCGGCCGCCCACCACCAGAAGTCGGAAGGCCGCCTGTCGGAAGCCCTGAACCGCTCGGAGTTCATCGACCGCGCCCTGCGCCAGGCCGTGGCCCGTGAGTCGGCTTCGCTGGAAGACGGCCAGACCTGGCTCGCCACGACGGGCGCCATCGCGCCGTTCGTCGGCCTGCTCGGCACCGTGTGGGGCATCCTGATGGCCCTCGTCGGCCTGTCGGCTTCGGGCGAGAGCTCGATCAAGGCCGTTGCCGGCCCGGTCGGTGAAGCGCTGATCATGACCTTCATCGGTCTGTTCGTCGCCATCCCGGCGGTGATCGCGTTCAACTACTTCAACCGCAACAACCGCAAGCTGATCGGCCAGTTCGACGCCTTCGCGCACGACCTGCACGACTTCTTCGCCACCGGCGCCCGCGTGGGCGGCGACAAGCGCTGAGGGGTTGACCCCCCTCTCCGCGGAGATCCTTTATGGCCTTCAGTTCTGACACGGACGGCGGTTTCACCGAACCGAACGTCGTCCCGCTCGTCGACGTGATGCTGGTGCTGCTGATCATCTTCATGGTCACTGCCTCGGTGTCCGAGAACGTGAAAGTGGAGCTGCCGAAAGCGACGGTGGACGCTCGTCCGCCGGCGCCCAAGGTGCCGCCGATCACGCTCTCCGTTCGCGAAGACGGGACGATCTTCTGGGCCGACGAGGCACTGGCCGGCAAGGAAATGCTGGACACCCGCCTCGCCGTCGAAGCGCAGAAGGAGCCGCAGCCGGACGTGCTGCTGCGCGCCGACAGCGAAACCAAGTATGCGTTGATCCAGGACGTGACCACCCGCGTTCGCGTGGCGGGCATGCGTTCGATCAACTTCGTGTCCGAACCGGAATCGGGGAACTGAACCATGGCGTTTTCCGCAGGGGGCGGTTCCGGCCCCAAGTCCGACATGAACGTGGTGCCGCTGATCGACATCCTGCTCGTGCTGCTGATCATCTTCATGGTGACGGCGCCGACGCCGGCCTCGCTGATCAACGTCACGCTGCCGCAGCGCATGCGCGATCCGCCCCCGCCGCCGCCGACCGAGCCGCCGCCGCCGGTCAAGCTTCAGATCCTGTCGTCGGGTGAGATCCTGATCAACGGCACGCCGGCTCCACTGGCGACGCTGGAAGACCAGTTCGCCGACATCACCCAGGTGCGCACTCAGGTGCTGAAGCCGGAAGAGCAGCCGAAGCTCGAGATCGAAGTCGATGCCGAGGCGGAGTACGAGGTGCTGGCGAAAGTGCTCGCCCGCGCTAAGAACGCGCAGATGGAAAAGATCGCGTTCGTCGACCAGGTCGTGCAGTAACAGGATCGCCGCCGGGCCTGCACCGGTGGCCTCCAAAAGCAACGCCGCCTCCGGGCGGCGTTGTCGTTTCCGGGGCCAGAAAGCCGGGTTCGCGCCTCAGCCCCCGGTGATCGCGCGATAGCGGCGCACGGTTTCGGCGAGGCCGTCGACCAGCGCTTCGGCGATCAAGGCATGGCCGATGGAGACTTCCAGCACGCCGGGGACCTCGGTCAGGAACGCCGCGAGATTGGCTTGCGAGAGGTCGTGCCCGGCGTTGACGCCGAGGCCGATCGACTGCGCCGCCTCGGCGCTGCGCCGGCAGGCGGCCAGCGCATCGCTGAAGGCCTGGCCTGCCACACCGCCATTTTCCTTCGACGCACTGCCGTGCGCTGCCTCATGCGTTTCGGCATAGGGCCCGGTGTAAAGCTCGATGCGGTCGGCACCAGCGTGGCGCAGGCTCGCGAAGTCCGTTTCGCCGGCATCCACGAACAGCGACACCCGGCACCCCAGGGCCTTGAACGCGGCGATCTGCGCGGCCATCGTCGCGGGCAGCGCGCTCGGATCGAAGCCGTGGTCGGAGGTGATCTGCCCGTCGCCATCGGGGACGAAGGTGACCTGGGCGGGCCGCGTAGAGCGAGCCAGCGCCAGCAGGCCGGGATAGCCCTCGCGCGGCGGCGCGAACGGATTGCCCTCGATGTTGAACTCCACGCCAGCCGGCAATGCGGACGCGATGGCGACGACGTCCTCCGCGGTGATGTGGCGGCGGTCGGGCCGCGGGTGCACGGTGATGCCGCGGACACCCGCGGCGACGCAGCGCAGGGCTTCGTCCACCGGGGCGGGCAATCGGCCACCGCGCGAGTTGCGCAGCACCGCGATCTTGTTGACGTTGACGCTGAGCAGGGTCATGGCAGGCCTTCGTGAGCCTCGAAGCGTGCCCGCTGCCTCAGTCCGAGGGCAAGCCCGCCCACGCGCCGCGCCGCATGGAGGCCATAATGCGGGGATGACCGCCCGGCCTCCGCTGCGTTGGTATTGCCTCCTCGTGTCGGCGTTCGCGCTGGCGGCGTCCGCGCTCGTGCAGGCCTCGGGCCTCGCCGGCGTGCCCATCAGCCAGCGCATTGGGCCGGACGAGTACCGGGCAGCTCCCTCGTTGTGGTCCGTGGCCGCCGCGCCCGGAAAGATCTACGTCGCCTCGCAGGATGGCGTACTGGTGCACGACGGTGCCGAATGGACGACGGTGCCACTGCCGATCGGCGTCAACGCGACGCTGGTGCGGCGTCTACCCGACGGCGCCATCATGGTCGGAGGCAACGACACCTACGGCCGCCTCGAGCACGACCCGGTGCGCGGCTACCGCTACGTCGACCTGCTCGCCAGCAGCGGCTTGCCGGAAGCCGACCGCCGCCTCGGCCCGGTGTGGGAAATTCTGCCGACGCCCGAGGGCATCTACGTGCAGTCGCAGAACTTCCTGCACCTGATGCCGGCGAACGGCGCGCCGACGCGCAGCTGGCCGATGGGCCCGGACATGCGCAGCGTCATCGCCTTCGGCGGCGACCTCTACGCGCGCATCCAGGATCGCGGCCTTGGCTGGCTGCGCGACGGCAAGCTTCAGCTGGTGCCGGGCGGCGAGGCCTTCCGTCGCATGCCGGTGTCCAACATCGTGGGCTGGGGTGGCAGCCGCTTCGTCGTTGCCGGCGATGGCGTTTGGCGTCTCGACGACAGCGGTGTGGAACGCGCCCTCGCCTGGCCGGATGGCGAACTGTCCGTGTATGTCACGGTGCCGCTCGACGGCGGTGGCTTTGCGTTCTCGACGCTCGATGGCGAAGTCATCGTGGTGGACGCCGGCCTGCGCCTGCGCCAGCGCGTGAAGATCGCCGACCAGTCGGTCGCGGATTTGGCGCGCGACAACGAAGGGACGCTGTGGGCGGTGACCGACACGGAAATCGTGCGTCTCGGCATGCCCTCGGCCTGGTCGATCCTCGAAAGCAGCCATGGCGTGCGCGGCTTGGTGAGTGACACCGTGGAGTTCGATGGGGCGCCTTGGATCACCACGGCCCGCGGCCTGTACCGCCTGACCGACGATGGTGCCGGCAGCGTGCGCTCCGAGCGCATGCCCTTCGTGCAGCTCGAAGGCTATGGCCTCATGGCTGACGAGCGCGCGATGCTGGTGGGCCATCGCGAGGGCCTGATCGAACTGAAGCCGGGGTCGCGCGAGCCGCGCGTCCTGCATGCGGGAGAGGCGGCCCACATGCCTCAGCTCGTCCGCAACCGCACCGACTTGGCGATCGCCTACACGGACAACGAGTTCTTCCTTCTTGAATTTGCTGGCGAGGGCTGGACGATCGCCGCCCGCTGGCCGCTTCAGGGCATGGCGATCATCGACGTGATCCAGACCGCCGAAGGCGAATTCTGGCTGAGCGACGACCGCGGCCCACCGCAGCGTTGGCGATTCGATCTGGCCGCCCGCGAACGCGTCGCCGCCGATGCCTTCGGCGAGGAACAGGGCCTGCCGATCGACGGCGAGGATCGCCCCAAGCTGTTCTTCATCGACGGCGAACTGAGTGCCTGGGCCAAGGGCGCGACCTATCGGTTCGATCCCGCAGGCGCGCGCTTCGAGTTTGCCGAGACGCCGGAGTGGATCGCCGAGCTCGTGCAGCCCGGCAAGCTCAGCGTGATCGAGACGACCATGGGCTTGTTCGCCTACACGCCGCGCGACCTGATGCGCCGCCCGGCCTCGACGATGGCATGGGAGCGCGTGCAGATCGGCGGCTGGTCGAGCACCGGATTCGGCCCGCCGCGCGTAAGCCGCGGTGGCGTGCTGCGCGTACCGGTGTGGAACGGCGTGCTGCAGTACGCGCCCGAGGGACCGGTGCTGCCGATGCCCGACCTGGCGGTGGGCTTCGACCAGTTGCTGGTGCAAGGCGACGATGGCGAGCTGCGTGCCGGGGAGATCGAGCGCGACAGCCTGACGATTCTCTCCGGCCAACCGCTGCGGCTGCGCTTCACGCTCGGCACGCTCGAGCCCGGTGCGCGGTTCCGCTACCGCCTCTCGCAGATCGCTCCGACCCTCTCGGACTGGTCCGACCGCGACCTGACGATCCGCGGCCTCGATCCGGGCGAATACCTGTTCGAAGTGGAAGGCCAGCTCCCGAGCGGCCGACGGATCGAACCCCTGCGCGTGCGGCTGCTGGTGATGCCGCGCTGGTTCGAGGAGCCGGTGTTGCGCGGCCTGCTGCTGCTGGCCCTGGTCGGGATGGCGGTGTGGGTGTCGCGGGTGATCGGACGGCGCCGCGTGCGCCGCGTCGAGGGCCAGAACCGCCAGCTCGAGCAGCGCATCGCCGACCGCACGCTGGAGCTGGAGCGCGCCAATTCGCGGCTTGCCGAGATGGCCGTGGAAGACCCGTTGACCGGCACGCACAACCGGCGCGCGCTCGAGCAGGCCTTGGGCCGCGAGTGGGCGCGCTGCGCCGAGCAGGGCCTGCCGCTGGCGGCGCTGATGATCGATGTCGACCACTTCAAGCGCTACAACGACCACCACGGCCACCTCGAGGGCGACCGCGTGTTGATCGAAGTGGCGGCGCTGCTGCGCACCGACCTGAGCGTGCCGGTCGAGATCCTCGCGCGCTACGGCGGCGAGGAGTTCACCCTCCTGCTTCCGGGCGCGACGCTGGAAGCTGCGGCGCGTCGAGCGGAGCTGCTGCGCGACGCGGTGGAACGCGCACGCACGGGCGTCACGGTGAGCGTCGGCGTAGCGGTGGCCTGGCCCAGCGCGGCGGAAGTGCCTTCCTCGCTGATGCGCCACGCCGACCAGGCGCTGTACGAGGCCAAGCGCCAGGGCCGCAACCGGGTGGTCTGTGCCGACACGTGAGTCGCGCCGCCCGGCCCGGCCGAGCAAGGTTTGCCCGGTGTGCCAGCGGCCCTTTGATTGGCGGAAGAAGTGGGAGCGCGACTGGGATCGCGTCGTCTACTGCTCGGACGCCTGCCGGCGCGCGTCGAGCGCCGCGCGCACGCGTTGAACTTCGGCGTCGTCCAGCATCCGCGATTGCGCGCGGCCGGCGGCCTCGGCGCGATCGCGCAGCAGGCGCGTGGTGCCGAGCAGTAGCAAGGCCAGCGCGGCCAGCAGGAGCAGCAGCACCACGCCGGTGCCGACCTGTAGCAGCACGGCCATCGCGAGACAGGCCAGGGCGGCCAGGAGGATCAACCACGCCATCGTCGGCGCTCCGAGGGGATTCGGCGCCGAGTCTAGCCTGCGCCGCCGCGCCCTTCCGCTCTCAGAGGAGCGGGGCGAGAAGTCGAGCGGCGCTGTCGGTGTAGGCCTGCAGGCCTGACGGCTGCCAGCCGCGCGGCACTTCCTTCGATTGCTCGAGGTCTTCCGAGATCCGCGCCGCCAGCCGCGCCGCGACGCGGGCGTCGCGGGCCAGCACCGACAGCTCGAAGTTCAGCCAGAAGCTGCGCGGGTCGACGTTGGCGCTGCCGATCAGGGCGATCTCGTCGTCCACCAGCAGGGCCTTGCCGTGCAGCATGCGCGGCTGGAATTCGAACACGCGCACGCCGGCGTCGAGCAGCTCGGGGTAGAAGCTGCGCGCCGCGGCCCGTACCAGCCGGTTGTCGTTGCGGCGCGGCACCAGCAGGCGCACGTCGAGGCCGCTGAGCGCGGCGGAGGTGAGCGCGAGGAGCACCGCGGCATCGGGGACGAAGTAGGGCGTCATCAGCCAGACGCGGCGCTTGGCGTTGTGCAGGGCTTCGACGTGCACGCGGTGGATCGGGGCCAGCGGGTTGTCGGGCCCGGAGGGCACGAGCTGGCAGCGCACGTCGCCGATCGGCAAGGGCGGCCAGTGCATGGCTTCGCTGAACGTGCGGCCGGTGGCGTAGTGCCAGTCCTCCGCGAAGGCCAGCTGCAGCGCGCGCACCACTTCGCCCTCCATCCGCAGGTGCAGGTCGTGGAAGGCGGCGGCGGACGCCCGCTCGCTCTGGGTGTCGCTGATGTTCACGCCACCGGTGAAGCCGGTACGGCCGTCGATGACGGCGATCTTGCGGTGCGTGCGCAGGTTCAGCGTGGGACGCCACAGCACGTGGCCGAGCTTCAGCGGGTGGAACCATGCCACCTCGGCACCGGCCTCACGCAGCGGCTGCAGGAAGCGCGGCGAGCAACGCCGCGAGCCGAGCCCGTCGATGAGCAGGCGCACCTGCACGCCGGCGCGGGCCCGTTCGGCCAGCAGGTCGCGAAGGCGGGTGCCGACGCTGTCCGGCTCGTAGATGTAGTACTCGAGGTGGACCGACTCGCGGGCTGCCTCGATGGCCTCGAACAGCGCGTCAA
Organism: Silanimonas sp.; assembly: GCF_027531545.1. Taxonomy (GTDB): domain Bacteria; phylum Pseudomonadota; class Gammaproteobacteria; order Xanthomonadales; family Xanthomonadaceae; genus Silanimonas. The sequence goes on from NZ_JAPZSC010000018.1 coordinate 225,591, forward strand.
AGGTGCGCTCGCCCCCGGTCAGAAGGTCGATGGCGGTGGCCCGTGTCGGCGCGTGGCCGGTAGCGGCCTCGATCATCCGTTCCTGGCCCTCCTCGGACGGGTCGCCACACGGGGGCAGGCGCGCTGCCGCCAGCGCCAGCCGTGCGCGGAGGCGCTTCAGCTTGCGCCGGTGGATGCGCTGCGGGCCCAGCCACCAGTACACCGCCCAGCCGAGCACCGGCAGCCAGGCCAGGGCCAGCAGCCAAGCGAGGGTGGCGACCGGTTCGCGCCGCTGGCGGATGATCCAGGCGGCGAGCACCAGCACGTAGCCCAGCCAGGCCAGGCCCAGCCACGGCGAGGCCAGCCAGCCTTCGAGGGTTCCCAGGGTGCGGAGGAAGCCCGCCAGCGCGGCGTCGATGGCGGGAGGTAGGGCGAACGCGTCCATGGGCGGATGGTCGCATGCGGCGGAAACCCGCCGGCGCGAGGGCAGCGAACCATGGCACGCGGCTTGCACCCTTCCCGGCACCTGACCGTCCGTGGCCCGACGCCCGCTCCCATGTCCGACGCCATCTCCTCCGTGCTGAGCCAGATCCGCAGCTACCAGAGCCAGGTGGGCCAAGCCCTGCCCGGTGGCGGCCTCGGTGCTGCCGGCGGCGTGGGTGGTGCGGGAGGCGTGGGCGGCGTGGGTGGTGCGGGAGGTGTCGGCGGTGCCCCCGGCATTGGCGCGCCGAGCTTCGGCGACGCCCTCGGCAACGCCCTGAAGAAAGTGAATAGCCTGCAGGCCGAAACCCGCGACCTGCAGGCCGCCTTCGAGCGCGGCGATCCGAAAGCCGACCTCGCCCGCGTGATGGTGGCCGCCCAGGCCTCGAGCGTCGCCTTCCGGGCCACGGTCGAGGTGCGCAACCGACTGGTGCAGGCCTACCAGGACGTCATGAACATGCCGCTGTAAGGCACGGACCGAACCCATGAATGCCGTTGTCGTCCCGCAATCCCCACCGTCTTCGCCCGGCCTGATCGCACAGATCGGCCAGGCCGGCCTGATGCGCCAGCTGTGGACGATGGGCCTGCTCACGCTGGCGATCGCCGGCGGGCTGTGGGCGTTCTTCTGGTTGCAGAAGCCGGCACTCGTGACGGTGCAAAGCGGCATCGACGCCGCGACCGCCGCCGAGTTCGCCGATGCGCTGCGCGGCGCGCAGATTCCCGTCGAGATCAATGCCGCCACCGGCGATGTGCAGGTGCCGGGTGAGCGCCTGCAGGAGGCGCGCATGGCGCTGGCCACCGCCGGCCTGAGCGGCAGTGACGGCCCCGGCATGGCCCTCATCGAGCGCGACCCCGGCTTCGGCGTGAGCCAGTTCGTCGAGACCGCCCGCTACCAGCGCGCGCTCGAAAGCGAGCTCGCCAAGACCATCAAGCAGCTGCGGCCGATCCGCGAGGCCCGCGTGCACCTCGCCTTGCCGCGTCCCTCGGCGTTCACGCGCCAGCAGCAGCCGGCGGCCGCCTCGGTGGTGATCGGCCTGCTGCCCGGCCGCTTCATGAAGCCCGACGAAGTTCAGGCCATCCAGCATCTCGTCGCCAACGGCATCCCGAACCTCACGCCGGACCGCGTCACCGTCGTCGATGAATCCGGCCGCCTGCTGACGCGTGACAAGCCGGACAGCGCGGGCGCCATCAGCGCCGAGCAGTTCGCCCTGACGCGCGAGAAGGAATCCTCGCTGGCGGCCAAAGTCGCCGGCCTGATCGAACCCCTGGTCGGCGTGGGCCGCGTGCGCAGCGAAGTGGCCATCGACATGGACTTCGCCACCGTCGAGGAGGCGCGCGAGATCTACACGCCGGAATCCGGCCAGCTGCGCAGCGAGCAGGTGAACGAAGAGCGTCGCGCCGAAGCCGCCGACCGCGGCGTGCCGGGCGCTACCAGCAATACGCCGCCGGGCCCGGATGCCGCGGCACCGGCCGATCCCGCCGCCGACCCGGCCGCCCCGGACCCCGCCGCGACCGCCGCCGCCGGCAACGCCGCGCCGGTCGATGGTGGCGCCAGCGAAACGGCGAGCAGCCGCACGCGCAACTTCGAACTCGACCGGACGCTCACGCACACCCGCCAGCCGGTGGGCCGCGTGAAGCGCATCACCGTCGCCGTCGTGCTCGACAACGTGCCGAACGTGCCGGCGCCGCTGGCCGAGGGCGAGGAAGCGCCCGAGGGCGAGCCCGCCCCGTTCCGTGCGCTCAGCGCCGACGAACTGGGCCGCATCGAGGCGCTGGTGAAACAGGCCGTCGGCTTCAACGAGCAGCGCGGCGACGTCGTCACCGTGGTCAACGCGCCCTTCATCGTGCCGGAGCCGCTGGAAGAGATCGCTGCGCCGATCTGGGAGAACCCGCTCGTCTGGCAGATCGGCCGCATCGCCATCGGCGCGCTGCTGGTGCTGCTGCTGATCTTCCTCGTCATCCGCCCGGCCATGAAGCAGCTGCTGGCCGTTCCCGTCCGTAACGCCGACGAGAACAGCCCGGCGTATGCTGCCGATGGCACCCCGCTGCTGCCTGGCAGCGCCGGTGCCGCGGGGCAGGCCGCGCTGCCGCCGGGGGCTCCCGGCACGGCGCTCGCGCTGCCCGGGCAGGCCGGCGCCGGATTCGCGCCGCCGACCAGCATCGAAGGCAAGATCGAGTACGCGCGCAATGCCGTCAAAGAGGATCCGCGCCGCGTCGCCCAGGTCGTGAAGGAATGGATGGCGAACGATGCCTGACAAGAAGAGCGAATTCAGCGGCGTCGAGAAGGCCGCGATCCTGATGCTTTCGCTCGGCGAGGTCGAAGCCGCCGAGGTGCTCAAGCACATGTCGGCGAAGGAAGTGCAGAAGGTCGGCCAGGCCATGGCCGGGGTCGGTGCCGTCTCGCGCGAGCAGATCGAGGCCGTCGTCGGCGAGTTCGCCACCGCGCTCGACAAGCAGACCTCCGTGGGCGTCGGTGCCGATGACTACGTGCGCAAGGTGCTGGTGCAGGCGCTCGGCGAGGACAAGGCCGGCAGCGTCATCGACCGCATCCTGCTCGGGCGCAACAGCTCGGGCATGGAGATGCTGAAGTGGATGGACCCGCGCGCGATCGCCGACCTGATCCGCAACGAGCATCCGCAGATCATGGCCATCGTGATGTCGCATCTCGAGCCCGACCAGGCCGCCGAGACGCTGAGGAGCTTCCCCGAGCGTGTGCGCGCCGACGTGGTGCTGCGCGTGGCCACGCTCGACAACGTTCCGCCGGTGGCGTTGAACGAACTGAACGAGGTGATGGAGAAGCAGTTCGCCGGTTCGCAGAACAGCAAGGCCACCACCATCGGCGGCATCAAGACGGCCGCGAACATCCTCAACTTCGTCGAGACCGGGCAGGACCAGATCATCCTCGGTGCCATCGGCAAGATCGACCAGGCGCTGTCGGACCAGATCCAGGACCTGATGTTCGTGTTCGACGACCTCGCGGGCGTCGACGACAAATCGATGCAGGCCATCCTGCGCGAAGTGCCCGGCGACCGCCTGCCGCTGGCCCTGCGCGGCGGCTCGCCCGAGGTCAAGGAGAAGGTGCTCAAGAACATGTCGCAGCGCGCCGCCGCCATACTCAAGGAAGACATGGACGATCGCGGCCCGGTCAAACTCAGCGATGTCGAAGCCGCGCAGAAGGAAATCCTCGCCATCGTCCGTCGTCTCGCGGACGAAGGCACCATCAGCCTCGGTGGCGCGAAAGAGGAGTTCGTGTGAGCGACGCCGCCGCCCTCTGGCGTGTACCGGCGCTCGACGCGCCGCCGCCGCCGAAGCCGCCCTCGATCGACGAGCTGCAGCGCATCGAGGACGCCGCGCGCAAGGAAGGTTTCGAAGCCGGCCGCCGCGAAGGCTTCAAGGCCGGCGAGGCCGAGGTGCGCAAGCTGGTCGCGCAGATCGAAGGCGTCGTCGAAGCCATGGCACGGCCCCTTGGCCGCCTCGATGACGAGGTGCATGCCGCGCTCGGGCAGATGGCCGTGCGCATCGCCGGTGCGCTGATCGGCCGCGCCTACGAGGCCGACCCGGAGTTGCTCGCGCAGCTGGTGCGCACCGCCATCGATGCGGTGGGCCCCGGCCAGCGCGACATCGAACTGCGCGTGCATCCCGAGGACGCCAAGGTGCTGCAGCCGTGGTTGCCGCAGTGGCCGGATGCCCGCGTCATCACCGACCCGCAGCTGGCGCGCGGCGACGTGCGCATCCATGGCGACGGCGTGCGCATCGACGCACGCACCGATTCGCGCCTGCAGGCGGCGCTCGCCGCCGTGCTTAATCCCGTGGGCGGCGGCGCATGAGCACGGCCACCGGCCAACTGCTGGCCTCGCGCGACGCCCGGCTTGCGGCGCGTCTGTCCACCCTCGAACCCCAGCTCGATCGCCTCGGCACCGTGCGCGAAGGCGTGCTGCGCCGCGCCGTCGGGCTCACGCTGGAAGCCGAAGGCTGCGAAGTGCCGCTCGGCTCCGCCGTGCGCATCGAAGCGCAGGGTGGCCAGTTCGTCGAGGCGGAAGTCGTTGGCTTCGCCGGCGACAAGACCTTCCTGATGCCCACCACCGACCTGCACGGCCTGCTGCCGCGCGCGCGCGTGGTGCCGGGCTGGGCGCGCGGGCGCGTGGCGGTGGGCGAGGGCCTGCTCGGCCGCGTCATCGACAGCGATGGCCACGCGCTCGACGGCCGGCCGCCGCCGCGCCCCGACGGCTACACCGGGCTCACCGGCGTGCCCTTGAACCCGCTCGCCCGCGAGCCGATCACCCAGGGCCTCGATGTCGGCGTGCGCGCGATCAACGCGATGCTGCCGATTGGCCGCGGCCAGCGCGTCGGCCTGTTCGCCGGTTCCGGTGTGGGTAAATCGACGCTGCTGGGCATGATGACCAAGTACACGCAGGCCGACGTCGTCGTGGTCGGGCTGATCGGCGAACGTGGTCGCGAAGTGCGCGATTTCGTCGAAAGCACGCTCGGCCCCGCGGGCCTGAAGCGCGCCGTCGTCGTCGCCTCGCCCGCCGATCGTCCGCCATTGGCGCGCATCCATGGTGCGCTGCGCGCCACCGCCATCGCCGAGTATTTCCGCGACCAGGGCTTGAACGTGCTGCTGCTGATGGATTCGCTGACGCGCTTCGCCCAGGCGCAGCGCGAGATCGGCCTTTCCATCGGCGAGCCGCCCACCACGCGCGGCTACCCGCCGTCGGTGTTCGCGCGCCTGCCCGGCCTCGTCGAGCGGGCCGGCATGGGCCCAGCCGGGCGCGGTTCGATCACCGCGTTCTACACCGTGCTCACCGAAGGCGACGACCAGCAGGAACCCATCGCCGATGCCGCGCGCGCCATCCTCGACGGCCACATCGTGCTGGATCGCCGCATCGCCGATTCCGGCCTCTACCCGGCCATCGACATCGAGCGTTCGGTGTCGCGCGTCGTCACCGAGATCGCCGACCTCGCCACGCGCGAGCGCATCCGTCGCCTCAAGCGGCTGATGGCGGCGTACTCCGCGCAGCGCGACCTGATCGCCATCGGCGCCTACCAGCGCGGCGCCGACCCGCTGGTGGATGAAGCCATCGCGCGCTGGCCGGCCATCCAGGCCTTCCTCGGCCAGGACGTGCACGAAGGCGCCAGCCTCGAATCCAGCAAGGCCGCGCTGGCCCAGCTGCTGGAGGCCAGCCCGTGAATTCCAAGCGCCTCGACCCGCTGATCCGCCGCGCCGAGAGCCGCGAGGATGCGCTCGCCAAGGAGCTCGCCAAGCGCGTGCAGGCGCACCAGCAGCAGGCGCAGCGCCTCGGCGATCTCGAGCGCTTCCGCGGCGAGTACGAAGCCCCGCCCGTGCCCGGCACCGCCGTCTCGGCCAGCCAGCTGCTCAACCGTGCGGCCTTCCTCGCCAAGATCGACGACGCCGTGGTGACGCAGCAGAAACACATCGCCACCAGCGAGGAGTCGCTGGCCATCGAACGCACGCGCCTGCTGCTCGCCAGCCGCGACAAGCTGGTGCTGGAGAAGCTCGCGGCGAGCTACCGCAGCGTCGAGCTCAAGGCCGAGGAGCGCCGCGACCAGAGCGTTCTCGACGACCTCGGTGCCCGTGCGCACCGCGAACGCCAGACCAAGGACACGCCATGACGCTGCCCAGCTTCTCCGCCGCGCTCGGTGCGCCTTCGACGACGCCCATGCCCGCTCTTGCCGACGGGCCAGCGCCCGACGGCGCCGGCGCAACGACGGATGCCGCACCGGGCGGCTTCGCCGCCGTGCTGGATGAAGCCGCGGCGAGCCTCGATGCGCTGGCCGCGAACGTGCTCGAAGGCGCGATGCCCGTGCTGCAGGCGCTGCCCGAAGTGCCGGTACCGACGCTTCCTTCGGCCGCTGCGATCGCGACGGCGCTCCCAACGACACTGCCGACGACACTCGCCACCCTTGATGCGGGCACCGGTCCGGCGACGTCGAGCGATGCCGGCCTCGACGCCGCGGCGCCGCCACCCGGTTGGCCGCCGCCGGGCCTGTCGTCCCTGTTCCCCGGCAGCCCCGTGCTCGCTGCCCAAGCCGGCGCGCAGGCCGCGGCATCGACGCTGGCCTCGGCGCGTGGTTTCGCGCTCGGCGCCCTGCTCCCCGAGGCCGTCGATGCACGCCTGCCCGACAGCACCAGCCCCTCGCCGGCCACCGGGCTCGCGCTCGACAAAGGCGTGGCGTCGACGATGGTCGCCACCGCGATGCCGATGCCGCAAGCGAACGCCGCGGGCCCCGATGCCTTGGCCGCCGCGCTGGCGCGCCAACCGGCGCCGCTGCGCTTGCCGGTGTCCGACGACAGCGATGCGTCGTCCCTCACCGCACTCACCGAAACGCTGGGCCTCGAACGGGCGCCGGACGCCGCGCCTCTCGCGCCGACGTTGCCCGCGCCTGCCCTGCACAAGCTCGACCTCGCCGCGGCCTTTCCGGCCCCGGTGCCGCTGCCCTCGCCGCGCTTCGCCGAAGAGGTGGGCGCGCGCCTGCAGTGGATCGCCGAGCAGCAGGGCGGCGAAGCCACGCTGCGCATCAGTCCCGATGGCCTCGGCCCGGTCGAGATCCGTTTGAAGCTCGACGGCGATCGCGTGGAGCTCGGCTTCACCGCCACCCAGCAGGACACCCGCCAGGCCCTGCAGGACGCGCTGCCGAAGCTGCGCGAGATGCTCGCGCAGCAGGGCCTGCAGCTGGGGCAGGCCGATGTCGGGCAGAAGCATGCGCAGTCGTCGAACGATGACGCAGCGAAGACCGCGAAGGGTTTCGCGGGCGACGACGAGGGCGAAGCGATCGTGCTTGCCACACCGGCTCGGGAAGCCCATGTGCTCATTGGTCGCGGTGGGCGTGGGGTGCTCGATCTTTACGCGTAAGCGGTGTCAGGATGCCGACTGTCCGCTGCCAAACAGACGCATCGCATGGCGGCACTTGACGCCCTCCCGGTCCTGACTTTCCTCGCTTCCGGCCTTTGCATCGCCAAGCTCAATCGCTTGACGGGTGAATTCCTCGATCGCTTGTGGCGCCTCGTTCCTGCGGCGATGAAGAACCGGCCACCCACGCTCTGGGCGTCCGGGGAAGCGCTGGCGTTCGTGCTTTCCTTCAGAGTGCCCGACCGTTATCCGGTCGACCTCAACCGACTGCATCAACGTGCGATGACTTGCCTCGGTCTGGTCGGCGCCATGCTCGGCGGGGTATTCCTGTTTTGGATCGGCCAAGCCGTGTGGACTGCTGTAAACGCTCCGGGGCGCTGAGGGGCCTGATCCTTCTCGGATTTCGAAGCACGCTGCCGGCTGCTACAGTCCCGACGACCCCCCCCACTCCGCTTTCGATGGATCGCCCGCTCCCTCCCGCTCCCTCATCGCCCCGGACGCCGCGATGAGTGAAGCCCCCCCGCTCGACACCCTTCGCCAAGTCGAAACGCCGGAAGGCGTGGCGCTGGTGCTGCGTGCTGCCGGCGCCGTGCCGCGGGCGCTGGCCTGGCTGATCGACCTCGCCGTGCGCGCCACGGTGTACTTCAGCGCCGCGACCGTGCTCGGCCTCGCCGGCGAGACCGGCGCGGGCGTGATGCTGCTGCTGCTTTTCGTGCTCACGTGGGGCTACCCGATCCTGTTCGAGGTGCTCTGGCACGGGCAGACGCCCGGCAAGCGCGCCCTCGGCCTGCGCGTGCTGCGCGGCGACGGCGCGCCGGTGGGTTGGCTGGCCTCGATCACGCGGAACTTCCTGCGCACCGTCGACATGCTGCCGGTGCTCTACGGCGCGGGGCTGGTGAGCATGCTGGCCGACGCGCATTCGCGCCGCCTCGGCGATCTCGTGGCCGACACCGTCGTTGTCTACGTCGACCCGCCGCGCCGCCCCAGCGTGCTGCCGCCGGGCGAGGTGCAGCGCTGGCCGGTGCCGCTCGGTGTCGAGGAACAGCAGGCCCTGGTGGCCTTCGGCGAGCGCAGCCGGGCCTTGAGCGTGGCGCGGCAGAACGAGCTCTGCGAGCACCTCTCGCCGGTGACCGGCCTGCAGGGCGACGCGGCGCGTGAGCGCGTGCTGGCGGCGGCGCGCTGGTTGGCCGGACGGAGCGCGGGCGATGCGTAGGCAGGAGCCCTTCGTCGCCCACCACGCGGGGGAATGGGCGCAGCTCGCCGACTGGCTCGACCGTCGCGAATCCGATGCGCCGCTCAAGCGCCCGCCGCCCGAGGCGGGCGTGCTCGCCGATGCGGATTTCCCCGCGCGCTACCGCCGCGTGTGCCAGCACTTGGCGCTGGCCAAGCAGCGCGGCTACAGCCCGGCCGTGGTCGAGCCGCTGCAGGGGCTGGTCGAACGCGGGCACCGCCAGCTGTATCGCCCGCCGCGCCCGCGCTGGCGCGCGGCCTGGGATTTCGTGCTGGCCGGTTTCCCGCGCCTCGTGCGCAAGCACGCCGGCTGCATGGCGCTCTCGGCGGCGCTGTTCCTCGTGCCGCTGGTGGGCGTGTTCACGCTGCTGCAGTTCCGCCCGGACGCGGCGTGGCTGCTGTTCGACGCCTCGATGCTGGCGCAGGCGGAAGCCATGTACGACCCGGCCGCCGAGCACTTCGGTCGTGATCGCGGTGCCGACGGCGATTTCCAGATGTTCGGCTTCTACGTGATGAACAACATCAGCATCGGCTTCCGCAGCTTCGCGTCCGGCCTGCCGGCGGGCCTTGGCGCGCTGTACGTGATGGTGTTCAACGGCGTCACGATCGGCGGCATCGCCGGGCACCTGCATGTGTCCGGTTACGGCGACACCTTCTGGCGCTTCGTCGTCACGCATGGCGCGCCGGAACTCACCGCCATCGTCATCGCCGGTGGCGCCGGTCTGCGCATCGGGCTCTCGCTGATCGCGCCGGGCCGCCTGCGCCGCCGCGACGCGCTGGTCGAGGCCGGCCGCGACGGCGCCAAGCTCTGCCTCGGCGTGTTCGTGATGCTGCTGCTGGCGGCCTTCATCGAGGCCTTCTGGTCGTCGAAGTCGGACCTGCCGGATCTCGTGCGCTTCCCGCTGGCGGCGGCGCTCTGGGCCGCCATCTTCTGGTGGCTGGCGATGGGTGGGCGAGGGCGCCGCGATGCGGATTGACCGCCTCGGCATCGCGCTGCGCGCGCGCACCTCGTGGGAGGCCGTCGATCTCGGCATCGCCCTGGCACGCCAGCACGCGCGGGTCTGGCTCGGGCCGTGGCTGCTCTGCGCCTGCGTGCTCTGCGCGCTGCTGCTGGGCCTGGGGCATCTGCTCGGCTGGCTGTGGCTGGCGCCGCTGATGCTGTGGTGGCTGAAGCCCGCCCTCGACCGCATTCCGCTGTTCGTGCTGTCGCGAGCGGTGTTTGGCCATGAGCCGACGCGCGCCGAGGTGTATCGCGCCGCATGGGGCTGGGGCTGGGGCCCGACGCTGCCGCGCCTCCTGTGGCTGCGCTTCGACCCGTTCCGCGCGCTCTCCTTGCCCAGTGATCTGCTCGAAGGCCTGCCGCGTGCCGAGCGCGGCCAGCGCCGCAGCCTGCTGCGCCGCGACGGGGCACCGCAGGCGGCCGGGCTGTGGCTGCTGCTGCCGTGGTTCGAGCTGGTGCTGGTGGCCAGTGTCTGGGCGCTGGTGGGCTTGATGATCCCGCTGGAATGGTGGGAAGCCCGTGGCGGGGATTGGATGGGTGCGCTGGGCAACGACGCCACGCCGTGGCTCGACCTCGTCCTCAACGCCGTGGGTTGCGTCGGCGTGCTGGTGATCGAACCGTTCTTCGTCGCCGCCGGCTTCGGCCTGTACTTGAGCCGCCGCGTGCACCTCGAAGCCTGGGACCTCGAGCTCGGCTTCAAGCGCATGGCCGCGCGCGCCGTGGCAGCCGGTCGCGGTGCAGGCGGCGTGCTCGTGCTGCTGCTCGCGGTGCTGGCGATGCCGACGGCGCTCGATGCGAAAGAGAAGGTGGCGAAGTCGCTCGACCTGCCCGAGCGCGCGACTCGGCTGCCCGAGGGCTTCGCCGATGACGCGCAGACCGCGCGCCTGGATGCGGCGTTGCGCGAGGCGCGCGACGATGCCTCGCTCGGCGGCACCAAGACGGTGCAGCGCTGGCGCATGAAGGACCTGCTCTCCGACCTCGACGAGGAACAGGCGCAGCCCCTGATCGACTGGCGCGAAAAGCTGGGCGAGCTCGTTGGCCGCCTCGTGGGCATGGCGGCGGAACTGCTGCTGTGGACCGTGGCCCTGTTGGCGTTGGCCTACGTGCTCTGGCGCTATCGCGATTGGTTGCCGTGGCGGCGCGAGCCTGCGGCGGAACGGCATGCGCCGCCGCCGCTGCGCCACCGGGGCCTCGCGCCGGAGGACGTCGCCGCTGCGCCGGAACTGCTGCAGCGCGCGCGTGCGGCATGGGCGCGCGGCGAGGCCCGCGAGGCTTTCGCCTGCCTGTACCGCGCCGGCCTGCGCGAGGTGTCTGCGCGACGTCCGCGGCCGCTACCGCCCGGCACCACCGAAGGCGAGCTGCTACGCGCCGCGCGCACGCTGGCGCATGCGCCGGCCGCCGAGCACGTGCGGCGTCTCGTGCAGGCCTGGCGCGCCGTGGCCTACGCCGGCGCGCGCCCCGATGCCGCGGCCTTCGAGGCCCTGATCGCCGCGTGGCCCGATGCCTTCGGCGAGGCCCGCGCATGACGCCTCGCCGTCGCAACCTCGCCATCGGCGCGGCCGCCTTGGTCTTCATCGGCCTGATGGTCGGGGCCTTCTTCGCCACCCACGAGCGTGTCACCGTCGAGCAGCCCACGCCGCCCACCGCGGAAGCGCGCGCGAACCCGCTGCATGGGCTCACGCTGGCCTTGCGCGCCGCCGGGCAGGCCGTGGTGCTGAAGGGGCATGTCGATTTCCGTCGCACCCCGCCGCCGCCGCGCGGCACGCTGGTGCTGCTGTACCCGGGAGCGCAGGTGGAAACCGACGACGACAGCTGGGCCCTGCTGGACTGGGTGGAGCAGGGCGGACGCCTCGTGCTGCCCATGCCTTCCGGCGATGCCGCGCCCTCGCTCTCCGCGATGCTCGGCGACAGCCTCGGCGTCGAAGCCTTGCGCGGTGCTGCGGCGGAGATCGACTGCCCGCGCCTCCGGCTCGCCGAGGGCGTGACGGAGACGGTGTGCGGCACCCCGTTCGCAGTGACGGAGGTGGGCGACGACGCCCTCGTGTGGCCGAAGGCCGGCCACGCCCGCATCGCCCGCCTGCGTTACGGCGAGGGCGAAGTGCTGGTGCTGAGCGAGCTCGACGCCTTCACCAACCGCCGGCTTTCGCCCCTCGGCACCACGGCCGATGCCGAGGCCGATGCCGAGCGGCAGCAGCGACGCGACGCGCAGACGCGCCTGATGGCGCAGCTGGCCGGCGCCTGGGTGGACGGCGAAGCGGTGTGGATCCTCAGCCACCGCGGTGGCTCGCTGGCCGCGCTGCTGTGGCGCGAAGGTTGGCCGGTGATGCTCGGCCTCGCGCTGGCCCTGCTGGCGTGGTTGCGCTGGGCCAGCCAGCGCCTTGGCCCGACGGTGCCAGCGCCGGCCGCGCATCGCCGCGCGCTGATGGAGCACATCGACGCCGCCGGGCAGTTCGCCTTCCGCAACGACCACGGCGCCTCCCTGCATGCCGCGCTGCGCGACGCCGTGCTCGAACGCCTCGCCCAGCGCCACGCCCTCGCCCGCCTCGACGAGGCCACGCTGGCGCGGGCCTTGGCCGACCGCAGCCGCGTCCCCGTCGACGTCGTCACCGCGGCGCTCGTGCTGCCGCACCGCGCCACGCCCGACCAGTTCCGCGAGGCCGTCGCCACGCTCGCCACCCTGCTGCACCGACTCTGATCCCTTCTACCGCCTCGCCACCCGAACCGGACCCGCGCATGAGCCCCGACCATCCCGCCCCGCCGCCGCTGCCCTTCGCCGAACTCGCCGACCGCGTCGCCGCGGTGCGCCGCGAGATCGGCCAGGCCTTCATCGGCCAGGACGCCGTCCTCGACCAGCTGCTGTTGGCGCTGCTTGGCGGCGGCCACGTGCTGATCGAAGGCGTGCCCGGCCTCGGCAAGACCCTGCTGGTGCGCGCGCTGGCCGCCGTGATGCGCTGCCAGTTCTCGCGCGTGCAGTTCACGCCCGACCTCATGCCCAGCGACGTCAGCGGCCACGCCGTCTACGACCCGAAGACCGAGACCTTCAGCGTTCGCCGTGGCCCGGTGTTCACCAACCTGCTGCTCGCCGACGAGATCAACCGCGCTCCGGCGAAGACGCAGTCGGCCCTGCTCGAAGCCATGCAGGAGCAGCAGGTGACGATCGAAGGCCAGAGCTTCCCGCTCGCTGCGCCCTTCATGACCATCGCCACGCAGAACCCGGTCGAGCAGGAAGGCACCTACCCGCTGCCGGAAGCCCAGCTCGACCGCTTCCTGCTGAAGATCCTGATCGGCTACCCCTCGCTCGCCGACGAAGTGCGCATGGTCGAAGCGATCAGCACCGGCCGTGCGCGCGCCGACTTCGATCTCTCCACGCTGAAGGCCCTGCTCGCGCCCGAGGACGTGGTGGCGATGCAGCAGGCGGTCGCGTCGGTGCGCGTCGATGCCGCCGTGCTCGACTACGCGGTGCGCCTCGTGCACGCCACCCGCGAGTGGCCCGGCATCGCCCTGGGCGCGGGCCCGCGCGGCAGCCTCGCGCTGGTGCGCCTCGCGCGCGCGCAAGCAGCGATCGAAGGCCGCGACTTCGTCTTACCCGACGACGTGCGCGACGTGCTGCTGCCGGCGCTGCGCCACCGCATCGCCCTGAGCCCGGAACTGCAGCTCGAAGGCCAGTCGCCGGATGCGGTGCTCTCGGCCTTGCGTGAACGGGTGAAGGCTCCGCAGAAGTGAGGCCGACCCGCGCCACCATCGCGCTGCTGGCCGTTTGGGGCTTCGTGGGCCTGGCGATTCCGCTCGCCGGCCTCGCGACGCTGCATTGGCTGTGGGCCGGCGGCGTGCTCGGCCTCGCACTGCTGCTCGATGCCGTGGCGCTGTCGCGCCAGCCGTCGCCCGCGTTCGAGCGACAGATGCCGGCGGTGCTGCCCTTGGGCCCGTGGGCGAGCGTCACGCTGCGGCTGAGCAACACCGCCCGCGGCGCCTTGCGCGGCACGCTGCACGACGGCCACCCCGGTGACTGGGCCGTGGAGGACCAGCCGCGGCGCTTGAGCATCGCCGCGCGCGAGGTGCTGGAGCTTGCCTACCGAACGCTGCCGCCACGTCGCGGTGAAGCGGCGTTCGAGCCCGCCTGGTGGCGGCAGGTTTCGACGCTGCGGCTCTGGACGCAGACGCGGCGCCTCGGCACGACCACGCCGGTGCGCGTGTTCCCGAACTTCGCCCCGCTCGCCGGGCTCGCCCTGCACACCGCCGAGCAGGCCACGCGGATGACCGGCGCGCACCTCGCGCGGCGTCGCGGCGACGGCACCGAGTTCCACCAGATGCGCGAGTACCGCACCGGCGACAGCCTGCGGCAGATCGATTGGAAGGCCACCGCGCGCGCGCGCCGGCTGATCTCGCGCGAGTACCAGGAAGAGAAGAACCAGCGCGTCACCCTGCTGCTCGACTGCGGGCGTCGCCTGCTCGCGGAAGACGGCGGGCTCACGCACTTCGACCACGCCCTCAACGCCGCCCTGCTGGTGGCGTACACGGCCCTGCGGCAGGGCGACGCCGTGGCCCTGCAGACCTTCGGCGCGGTCGACCGCAGCGTGCCGCCGGTGCGCGGCGTCGGCGGGTTGGACGCGCTGGTGGAGGCGACCTTCGACGTGCAGCCGGCGCCCGTCGCCGCCGATTACCTCGAAGCCGCGCGCCGCGTGCTGGCGCAGAACGCGCGCCGCAGCCTCGTCCTCGTGATCACCAACGTGCGCGACGAGGATGCCGACGACCTGCTCGCCGGGCTCGAACTGCTGCAGCGCCGGCATCTCGTCTGCGTGGCTTCGTTGCGCGAAAGCGCGCTCGACGCCGCGATGGCGGCCGAGCCGGCGCGATTCGAGGACGCGTTGCGCCTCGGCGCCACCCAGCAGTACCTCGCCTCGCGGAAGCGCGCCCACGCGCAGCTGCGGGCGCGTCGCATCGATGTCCTGGACGTGCGCTGCGAGCAGCTGCCCGCGGCCCTCGTGCAGCACTACCTCGCCATCAAGCGGGCCGGGCGGCTGTAAGGGCCGGGCGTGCGATGGCGTATCACGGACATGACCTCCGTCACTTCCACCCCTCGGCGCCAGGCCACAGTCTGAGCTCGAGGACTCTCCCTCCACGCATTGGGGAATGCGCGCATGAAACTCGTCGACATCTTCCTTGACCCGGCCAAGGTCTTCACGGCCGAAAAGGACAAGCCCACCTTCCTCCTGCCGATGGCGATCATGGTCGCCGTGTCGGCCGGGATGATCCTCGCCTACTACCTGCGCGTGGATCCCGTGTGGTTCCAGGACTTCTCGCTGACGATGATGGGCCAGGAGATGACGCCGGCCGAGATCGCCCAGGCCAAGCAGTTCATGCCCAGCGCGAAGGTGCAGGGCTACATCGGCGCCGCCGCCACGCTGATCTTCGTGCCGATCATGTATGCCGTGTTCGCGCTGTACTTCTTCCTCGCCGGCAAGATCGCCGGCGCTGGGCTCTCGTACAAGCACGGCCTGTCGCTGGCCACGTGGGCGGCGATGCCGACCGCGCTCGGCGCGCTCGTCGCCACCATCAGCGCGCTGACGATGGCGCCGCAGACGCCGCTGCACGCCATCTCCTTGACGCGCATCGACCCGCTGCTGGTGCAGCTGCCCTTCGACCATGCGCTCAGCACTCTCGCCAAGGGCTTCGACCTGCTCGGCCTCTGGGCCATCGCCCTGGGCGCCATCGGCTGGAGGGCCTTCACGCGCAGCGGCTGGGCCTCGGCCGTGGTCGTCGCCGCGCTGCCTTCGGTGCTGATCTACGGCATCTGGCTGCTGATCGCCCTGCTCTGACCCTCCCGGCCCCTCGTCCATGCGCATTCCGAAGAAAGCCTTGATCGCGGGCGGCATCGTCCTGCTCCTCGCCCTGCCCTTCATCGCCAAGCGCGGTGGCGGCGACGCGGTGGAGGTGCAGGCCGCGACCGCCGCGCCGCAGGCCATCCGCCCCACCATCCTGGCCTCCGGCACGCTGGCCTTCCGCACCGAGGTGAAGCTCACCGCGGAAGTGCTGGCCCAGGTCAGCGAGGTGCTGGTGAAGGACGGCGACCGCGTGCAGCGCGGCCAGGTGCTGCTGCGCCTCGACCCGGAGACCTACCGCAACGCCATCGAGCGCGAGGAGGCCAGCCGTCGGCAGGCCCTGATCAGCATCGAGCGCCAGCGCGTGACGCTGGCGCTTCGCGAGAAGCAGTTCGAGCGCTACCAGCGGCTGGCCGACGCACAGACGATCGACCGCGCGCGCTTCGACGAGGAGAAGAACCAGCTCGAGCTCGCGCGCATCGAACTGAAGAGCAGCGAGGAATCGCTCAAGCGTTCCGAGGCCATCCTCGCCGACGCCCGCGAGACCCTGCAGAAGACGGAAGTGGTGGCACCGATCGACGGCACCGTGGTGGGCGTCACCATCAAGGCCGGCGAGACCGCCGTGCCGTCGACGCAGGCCTTCGCCGGCGCGCAGCTGATGACCATCGCCGACACCAGCGCCATCGAGGCGCGGCTGAGGGTCGACGAGGGCGATATCGCCAAGGTCGCGGCCGGCCAGAAGGTCGATGTCTATCCGGCGGCTTTCCCCGACACCGCCGTGCCCGGCGTGGTGAGGCAGGTGGCCTTGGCGCCGATCCTCGAGAACCAGGGTCGCGCCTATGAGGTCATTGCCGAACTCACGCCGCCGGAAGGCTTGGCCATGCGCTCCGGCATGAGCGCGCGCGCCGACCTGTTCCTTGGCGATGGCGCGTCGACGCTCGCCGTGCCCGTGGAGGCGGTGATCGCCAGCGAGCCCGAGCCGCGCAAGACCGCCCACCACGTGTGGCGCATCGTCGACGGCAAGGTGAACAAGATCGAAGTGCAGGTGGGCGAGGCCGACGACCGCTGGCAGGCCATCACCTCGGGTCTTTCCGAGGGTGATCGCGTGGTCTCGGGCCCGGGCCGTGCGCTGCGCCAGCTGATGGACGGCGGCAGCGTCAAGGAGATCGAGGCCAAGCACGACGAGGACGCCGAGGACGAAGACACCGACGCCGAGGACGACGCCGGGTGATCGAGCTCGTCGGCATCCACAAGCACTACCTGATGGGCGACCAGGAGGTCCGCGCCCTCGACGGCGTCGACCTCTTCATCGACCGCAACGAGTACGTCGCGTTGATCGGCCCCTCCGGCTCCGGCAAGTCGACGCTGATGAACCTGCTCGGCTGCCTCGACACGCCGAGTGCCGGCCACTACCTGCTCAACGGCCGCGACACCGCGACGCTCGACGACAACGAGTTGGCGCACGTGCGCAACCGTGAAGTGGGCTTCGTGTTCCAGAGCTTCCACCTGCTGCCGCGCATGAGCGTGCTCGACAACGTGATGCAGCCGCTGGTCTACCGCGGCCTGCCGCGCGCCGAGCGTCGCCGCCGCGCCGTGGAATCGCTGGAGCGCGTGGGCCTGGGCAACCGCCTCGACCACCGGCCGAACCAGCTCTCCGGCGGCCAGCGCCAGCGTGTGGCCGTGGCCCGCGCGCTGGTGGGTGAACCGTCCCTGTTGTTGGCGGACGAACCCACCGGCAACCTCGATTCGCGCACGTCCTCCGAGATCATGGCGCTGTTCGACGCGCTGCACGCGCAGGGCCAGACCGTCGTCGTCGTGACCCATGAACCCGATATCGCCGCGCATTGCCACCGCACCGTGCGCATCGGCGACGGTCGCATCGTCGAAGACCGGAGGACGCGCTGATGCAGGCCCTGCTCGAAGCCTTCCGCGCGGCGCTGGCCAGCCTGATGGCCAACCGCATGCGCAGCGTGCTCACCACGCTCGGCATCGTCATCGGCACCGGCTCGGTGATCGCCGTCGTGTCGCTGGTGCAGGGGTTCTCGGCCTCGATCAAGAACCAGCTCGCCGACCTCGGCGGCAGCACGCTGACCCTGCAGGCTGTCAACACCAACGAGAACTTCCAGAGCGGCCGGCTCAACTACATCACCTTCGACGACCTCGACGTGCTGCGCTACCGCGTGCCCGGCGTCGGCCAGGTGGCGCCGATCCTCGCGGTGAACGTGCCCGGCATCAGCTACCAGGGCCGCACGGTCACGGCGCAGGTGCAGGCCAGCAACGCCGATTACGCGGCGGTGTACGCACGCTGGCCGGTGAAGGGCCGCTTCCTCGCGCCGGCGGACGATCGTGGCCGCCGCAAAGTGGCGGTGATCGGCGACAAGCTTCGCGTCGACCTCGACCTGCCCGAAGACCCGATCGGCGAATACATCCGCATCGGCAACGAGTGGTTCAAGGTGATCGGCCTGATGGAGAAGCAGGGCGACCTGCTCGGCTTCAGCCTCGACAACTACCTGATCATCCCCTTCGACGTCGGCCGCTCGATGATGGGCGCGAGCAACCGCCCCTTCATGCAGGCGAGCTTCACCGTGCCCGACCTCGAGCAGGTGAACACGGTGCGTGAGCGCGTGACCCGCGCGATCCGCACCGCGCGCCGCACGCCGGCCAGCGAGGGCAACACCTTCAAGGTCGAAGCGGCCGACGCCTTCGTGAAGCAGTTCGACCAGATCGCCGGCACGGCCACGCTGGTGGTCGGCGGCGTCGTCGGGATCAGCCTGCTCGTGGGCGGCATCGGCATCATGAACATCATGCTGGTGTCGGTGACCGAGCGGACCCGCGAGATCGGCATCCTCAAGGCGCTGGGCGCCACGCGGCGCGACATCCTCGTGCAGTTCCTGCTCGAAGCCGCGATGCTCGCCCTGCTCGGCGGAATCATCGGAATCATCCTGGGCATTGCTGCGGGCGTGGGCATCGCCGCGATGATCCCGGGCTTCCCGCCGGCCTCGGTGCCGATCTGGGTGATCGCCGCGGCGGCCGGATTCTCGGCCCTGGTGGGCGTCATCTTCGGCATCATGCCGGCCTCGAAGGCCGCGGGGCTCGACCCGATCGAGGCGCTGCGCTACGAGTAGCGCCGCCGCCCCCTCGCCGTGGGATGGTTCCTGCGTATGCTTCGGCTTTCCTGAAGCGATCCGCCACGACCATGCCGCTGCCCCGCGCCGTCGCCCTCCGACTTGCTCCGCTCGCCGTGCTCGCGTCCGCGCTGGCCTTCGCGCCGTCCGCCGCCCACGCGGCACCGGCCACCGCCGCGCCGCTCGATGCGGCCATCGCCGAGGTGCTGCCCGAGCTCACCGCGTGGCGGCGCGACATCCACCAGCACCCCGAGCTCGGCACGCTGGAAACGCGTACCGCCGCCAAGGCCGCCGCGCATCTGCGGGGCCTTGGCCTCGAGGTACGCGAAGGCCTCGGCGTCACCGGCCTTGCCGCCATCCTCAAGGGCGGGAAGCCCGGCCCGCGCATCGCGCTGCGCGCCGACATGGACGCGCTGCCCGTTACCGAAGCCACCGGCCTGCCGTTCGCGTCGACGGTGCGCACGACCTACCGCGGGCAGGACGTGGGCGTGATGCACGCCTGCGGCCACGATGCCCATGTCGCCCTGCTGATGGCCGCGGCCGAGATCCTCGTCGGCATGAAGGACGAGCTACCCGGCGAAGTGATGTTCGTGTTCCAGCCGGCCGAGGAAGGCCCGCCGCAGCCCGGGCAGATCGTCGGCGCAAAGGCGATGATCGACGACGGCCTGTTCGCCGATTGGAAACCCGACGCCATCTACGGCCTGCACGTGTGGGCGGCGCTGCCGGCCGGCACGGTGGGTTACCGCAGCGGCCCGACGATGGCCTCGGTCGATGAATGGAACCTCGTCATCCGCGGGCGGCAGACCCACGGCGCGCGTCCCTGGGACGGCATCGATCCTGTCACCATCGCGGCGCAGGTGCAGATGGCGATGCAGACCATCGTCTCGCGCCAGACCGACATCGTGCGTTCGCCCGTGGTGCTCTCCACGGGCCAAGTGCAGGCCGGCGTGCGCTTCAACATCATCCCCGACGAGGCGCGCATGGCCGGCACGCTGCGCGCTTTCGACGACGGCGTGCGCGCCGACGTGATCGCGCGCTTCGAACGCACCGCGAAGGCAATCGCCGAGTCGGCCGGCGCGACCGCCGAGCTCAGCGTCAACCTCAATGCGCCGCTCACCGCGAATACCGCCGAGCGCGCGGAGCGTGGCGGTGCGGCATTGCGCGCGGCGCTGGGCGAGGACAAGGTCGTGGAGATGCCGCTGCTGACGATCGGCGAGGACTTCTCGCAGTTCAGCACGGTCGCTCCGACGTTCTACTGGTTCGTCGGCAGCACCGGCCCGGGCATCGACCCGCGTCGCGCGCCGATGAACCACTCGCCGGAATTCCTGTTCGACGAATCGGCGTTGGAGCCGGGTCTGCGCAGCCTGCTGGCCGTGGCGCTCGACGCCCTGCATTCACCGCCGCCCGCGGCGCCGTCCGCCGCCCGCTGAGTCGATGCGCCGCCTGCCGATCCACGCGCTGGTCATCCCGTCGCTGGCCGCCCTGCTGGTCGGCTTCAACCTGCTGGCGCCGTTCGACACGCGGGTGTACGACCAGCTGATGCGCCTGCACCAGCGCGAGGCGCCGCCGGAGATCGTGCTCGTGCACATCGACGGCGAAGCCGAGCGCCGCTACCCCGACTTCATCGATCGCCGGCCGCTGGCGGTGGCCCGCCTCGTCGATCGCCTGAACCAGGTGAAGCCGCGCGTGATCGGCGCCTACCTCGCCTTCGACCCGCGCGATCCGCGCGACCGCGAAGGCCTCGGCGTGCTGCGCGAAGCGCTGGCCCGCCATGGCAACACGGTCGGCAAGGCCTTCGTGGGCGACACCGCGCACCAGAGCGCCGAGGAAGCCTTCCGCGCCGCCGAGAAGGTGGGCTTCCGCACCCTGGGCCTGCAGCTCATCGCCACCGGCGACGACAACGTCATCCGTGGCAGCTTCCATGCCGCGCCGCTGGCCGGCGCGCTGCGGCCGAGCTTCGCCGTCGCCCTGCTGCAGCAGGCCGGCGACCTCGTGCCCGAGGAGCGCCGCGCGGCCCTGCAGGCCGCGTTCGACTCGCCCACCGTCGCCGAGGACGCCTACGTCTTCGCCTTCCTGGGCGGTGGCGGCACCGTGCGTCGGGTCAGCGCCGCCGACGTGCTCGATGGCGAGGTGCATCCGGACGTCTGGCGCGACCGCCTCGTCATCATCGGGCAGTCCGAGCAGGACACCGAGATCAACCTCACCACGGCCGTCTCGGGCTGGGCCGAACACGGCCTCACGGTCGATGAGTACGAGGCGCAGGCGACCGCGGCCCTGCTCACCGGCCACGTGTTCCGCGTGCTCGCCCCGTCGACCGACGCGGCCATCGTCGGCGGCGTGCTGCTGCTCTTCGCCCTGGCCCTGAACCACCTGCGCCAGCGCCGCGCCGCGGTGTTCGCGGTCGGCTTCCTCGTCCTCGTGGGGGTGGCCTACCTCGTGGCCTACCGCATGCTGCTGTGGCTGCCGCCGGTGGCGCTGGCGATCGCCTTGCCCGTCCAGGTGTTCGTCGAAGTGATCCATCGCTACGTGCGCTCGGCCTCGATGCTGGCCGCCGAGATCGCCGTGCTGCGCCGCGAAGCCACCGCGCCGCCGGCCACGCGCCGCGGCTTCGATTTCGACGAGGCGCTGGCCGCGGTGCGCCAGGCCGTCGCGAGCATCCGTCGCCAGCGCGAGTACGTGCATCGGCTGATCGACGTGCAGCCGGCCGCCATCATCGTCATCGACGGCCAGCAGCGCCTGCGCCTCGGCAACGCCCAGGCCGTGGCCTGGCGCACCGACCCCGAGGCGCCGATGGGCACGCTGCGCGACTGGCTGGCTGCGGTCGACCTGCGCCTGCCGGCCGACGCTGGGCAGTACGTGGGCGCCGGCAGCGCGCGCCTGCTGGCGCAGTGCGGCGAACGCGAGGTGGTGGTCGCCTTCGAACCCTTGCCCGGCGGCCGCGAGCCCGACCAGCACGACACCCTGGTCTGCGTCACCGAGCTCACCGGCCTGATGGCCGACCAGCGCGAGCGCCAGGCCGCCATCGATTTCCTCTCCCATGACCTGCGCGCGCCGGCGCATGCGCTGGTGGAGCTCTGCGAAGGCGTGCTGGCCGATCCCACCCTGACGCCGTCCACCCAGCAGGTGCTGCGCAGTGCCGAGCGGCTCTCCCGCCGCATGGTGCAGATGGCGACGACCTACCTCGATTTCGTGCGCTCGGCCTCGCCGGAAGCCTTCACCCGCGCCGAGCCGGTGCTGCTCGCCGACGTGGTGCTCGAAGCGGTCGAGACCAGCACGCCGGAAGCCACGGCGAAGCAGGTGCGGCTGGAGCTGGCCCTCGACGACCAGGAGGCCGGCTGGGTGATCGGCGACGCGGCCCTGCTGCGCCGCGCGGTCGAGAACCTGCTGAGCAACGCCGTGAAGGTGACCCCGCCCGGCGGGCATGTGGACGTGCGCGTGGAACGCCGGCGCGAGGCGCTGGCCATCGTGGTCCGCGACGGCGGCCCGGGCATCGCCCCGTCGCGGCGCAGCCAGCTGTTCCAGCGCTTCGGGCCTCTGGCGCGCACGCCGAAGTCGTCGACGCGCTCGGTGGGCCTGGGCCTTGCCATGGTGATGAGCGTGGTGGCGCGCCACCGCGGCACCGTCTTCGTCGACAACCCGCCGGAGGGCGGCGCCGAGTTCCGCATCGAGCTGCCGCTCGAGCGCGAGGCTTCAGTCGCCTGAGGCGCCGGCCGCCGCGGGGGCGAGTTCCAGCCGGTAGCCTTCGCGATAGACGTTCGAGAGGCGCAGGCCGTTCTCCGCGAACATCAGCTTGCGTCGCAGCGTGTACAGGTGGGTGTCGAGCGTCCGGGCCGAGCCGCCGAGGTCACGGCCCCAGATGGCGGCCACCAGTTCCTCGCGCCGCACCAGCCGGTCGCGATGCAGGAACAGGTACCAGGCGAGGTCGAATTCCTTCGGCTGCAGTTCGATGCGCTCGCCGTCGCGGCTGAGCTCACGCGAAGCGCCATCGATCCGGTAGGGGCCGAACTCCACCCGCAGCGGGGCCGTGGTCGCGCCCTGGAAGCGTCGCGTCACGGCGGCGATCCGGGCCAGCAGGACGGTCGCCGAGGTCGGCTTGATGATGTAGTCGTCGGCGCCGACGGCCAGCGCCTCGACGATGCGCTCGTCGTCGTCGAAGCGGCTGAAGATGATGATCGGCGCCCGGCGGCCGACGGAGCGGTGGACCCAGCCCACGAGGGCGGTGCCCTCGGTGTCGGGCAGGTGCCAGTCGAACAGGAACAGTTCGTGCCGCGCCTCGCGGACCTCGGACATGAACTGCACGCCCTCGGTGAACCACTCCACCTCGTGGCCGGCGGCCCGCAGGGCGGCGATCGCGCGTTCCGCCTCGATCCGGTCGTCCTCCACCAGGGCCACGCGCAGCGGCGGGTGCGCCGTCACCATCGGGGTGCTCATGCGCGGCGGCTCCCGGGGTGGGGGGAGGCGGGCGTCGCGAAGCGGGGCGGGCAGGCGGGCATGGCGTCGAGTGTGGCGATCGATCCCGGCGAAGTGAAGCCGCGCAGAAAAAGAAAACCCGACCACGGCGGGGGCCGGGTCGGGCTCGGAGGGGGTACGACCACCAAGCAGCACGGTCGCAGGACAGGGCGGAAGCGAAGGCCGGGGGGGTGCCTCGCGTCGCGCCGCTCGAAGCGTATCGAACCGCTCCTCCACCCCCCGGGGGTGAGGGGCGCGCGAAGCATGACCGAATCCCCGCGGCGAAGAGTCAGGAATACTCAAAACGCGCCGATTGAACGACGAACGGTTTCAGCGCCTACTAGCCGCGAACCGGCCCGGAGGCCGCCGGTGGCGGGTTTCCGGCAGGTCCGGGCCCCTGCCGCGGCACGGGTCTTGCACTCCCCACCACGACCGCAAGGACCCACCCATGGCCGACAAAAAGCCCGCACCCGCCGCCGCACCCGCCGACGCCGCCGCCAAACCCAACGTGCCGCTGGTGCCGATCATCGGCGCCGCGCTCGGTTCGGCCGTCCTGGTGGCCGGCATCATGTTCTTCATGATGCCCAAGCCGGCGCATGCTCCGGCCGAGGGCGACGAGGCGGCGGAAGGCGCCGAGGCGGAGGAGGGCGAGGAGGGCGCGCCGAAGGCCGAGACCCGCTACATCGAGGTCAAGGACCCGCTGGTGGTCAACCTCACCGGCGGCAGCGCCAAGTACCTGCAGGTGCAGATCCAGCTCGCCACCAAGAGCGAGGAGGGCCAGAAGGCCATCGAGACCCACCTGCCGGCGATCCGCAGTGGCTTGCTGGTGATGTTCCGCCAGCTCACCAACGAGGAGCTGTCCCAGCCCGACATCATGGTGACCCTGCAGGAGAAGGCCCTCGGGGAGACGAACAAGGTGCTGGAGGCTGAAACCGGCAAGAAGGACACCGTGACCGCCCTGCTGTTCACCAGCTTCGTCACCCAATAAGCGACGGCCATGAGCGACCTGCTTTCCCAGGATGAGATCGACGCCCTGCTCCACGGCGTCGACTCGGGCGCGGTCGAGACCGAGACCGACGTCGATCCCGGCGTGGCGCGGTCCTTCGACTTCGCCACCCAGGACCGCATCGTCCGCGGGCGCATGCCCACCCTGGAGATGGTCAACGAGCGCTTCGCGCGCATGTGGCGCGTTGGCCTGTTCAACCTGCTGCGCCGCTCCGCCGACCTCTCGGTACGCGGCGTCGAGCTGATGAAGTTCGCCGACTACCTGCACACGCTCTACGTGCCGACGAACCTCAACCTGATCAAGATGAAGCCGCTGCGCGGCACCGGCCTCATCGTCTTCGAGCCGACGCTGGTGTTCGCGGTGCTCGACAACTTCTTCGGTGGCGCCGGCCGCTTCCCCGCGAAGATCGAAGGCCGGGAGTTCACGCCGACCGAGATGCGCGTCATCCAGCTGATGCTGAAGCAGGCCTTCGCCGACCTGGCGGAAGCCTGGGCGCCGGTGATGAACTTCGAGTTCGAGTACACGAGCTCGGAAGTGAACCCGCATTTCGCCAGCATCGTCAGCCCGCGCGAGTACGTGGTGGTCAGCAAGTTCCACGTCGAGCTGGAGGGCGGCGGCGGCGAGATGCACGTGACGCTGCCCTACGGGATGCTCGAACCGATCCGCGAGCTGCTGGATGCCGGCATCGCCTCGGACCGCTCCGAGAAGGACGAGAATTTCCCGATCCAGCTCCGCGAGGGCGTGAACCTCGCCGAGCTCGACGTCGCCGGCGTGCTCGCCACCAAGCGCCTGAGCGTGCGCCAGCTCGTCGCGCTGAAGGTCGGCGACGTGCTGCCGATCGACGTGCCTTCGAAGACGCCGCTGCACGTCGAAGGCCTGCCGCTGTTCGAAGGCGAGTTCGGCCTGCACAAGGGCAAGAACGCCGTGAAGATCACCCGCATCACACCCATGGCCGGCAGCAAGCCGCGGGCGAACTGAGGACCACCCCATGAGCACCGAAAAAGACGCCGCCGACCTCGCCATGTGGGGCGACCTCGCACCCAGCCCGGCTCCGGCCGCCAGCAGCGGCGCCACCGGCGACGCCAACCTCGACCTCATCCTCGACGTGCAGGTCACCCTGTCGCTCGAAGTGGGCCGCGCGCGCATCCCGATCCGCAACCTGCTGCAGCTCAACCAGGGCTCGGTGGTGGAACTGGAACGCGTCGCCGGCGAGCCGCTCGACGTCTACGTTAACGGCACGCTGGTCGCCCAGGGCGAAGTGGTGGTGGTGAACGAGCGCTTCGGCGTGCGGCTGACGGAAGTCGTCAGCCCCAGCGAACGCATCAAGCGCCTGCGCTGAAGCCACGCCATGAGCGAGCCCACCTCACTGTTGCTGGCGGCCACGGCCGCCGCACCCGCCGCCGCCAAGACCGTGCAGGTCGGGCAGGCCGTGCCGCAGACCGCCGGCCTCGGCGGTGCGCTGATGGCGCTGGTCCTCGTGGTCGGCCTGATCCTCTTCCTCGCCTGGGTGCTGAAGAAGCTGCCGGGCGCCGGGCTCAAGTCGATGTCCGGGCTGCGGACCGTGGCCAGCCTCGCGGTGGGGCCGCGCGAGCGCGTCGTCATCGTCGACTGCGGCGGCCAGCAGCTGCTGCTGGGCGTCACCCAGCACAGCGTCAACCTGCTGCACACCCTGCCCGAGCCCCTGCTCGACGCGCCGACGCAGGCCGGCTTCGCCGAATTGCTGGCGCGGCTGAAGGCGCGCGACTCCGCGTAATCCGGCACGCGGCTTGCACGTCACCGGGCATCCCCGCCGGATGCCCGTCGTGCCCTCTCTCTCTTCTCTCCTCCGCTACTCGTTCTTCGCGCTGGCCCTGCTCCTGCCAGCGCTGAGCTTCGCCACGCCGGCCGGCCCGCAGCCGACGGGTCTGCCCGAGGTCACGGTCGCCAACGTCGGCGGCGAGAACGTCTCGGTCTCGCTCGCGGTGCTGCTGTCGATGACGGCCATCACCCTGCTGCCGAGCCTGCTGCTGGCCTGCACCGCGTTCACGCGGATCATCGTGGTGATGGCCCTGCTGCGCATGGCGCTCGGCACCGGGCAGACGCCCTCCAATCAGATCATGGTCGGGCTGGCCCTCTTCATCACGATGATGGTGATGATGCCGGTGGCCGACCAGGCCTGGACCGCGGGCTTGAAGCCCTACCTCGACGGCACCTTGCCCTTCGACGCCGCGTGGACCGCGACCTCCGAACCCTTCCGCGCCTTCATGCTGGCGCAGATCCGCGAGACCGACCTGCTCACCTTCGCCAATCTTTCCGGGCACACGCAGGGCTTCGCCTCGCCGGAAGAGATCCCGTTCGGCGTGCTGGTGGCCTCGTTCATCACCTCGGAGTTGAAGACGGCCTTCGAGATCGGCTTCCTGATCTTCATTCCCTTCGTCGTCATCGACCTCGTCGTCGCCAGCGTGCTGATGTCGATGGGCATGATGATGATGTCGCCGATGCTGGTCTCCGCACCGTTCAAGATCCTGCTCTTCGTGCTGGTCGACGGCTGGGTGCTGGTGGTCGGCACGCTGGCGGGCAGCTTCAACCCGGCAGTGGTGAGCACGGCAGCGACCGCGGTGGGAGCGGGCTGACATGACGCCGGAAACCGCCATCACCGAACTCCGCGCCGGCCTCGAGCTGGCCCTGCTGGTCGGCGGCCCGCTGCTGGTCGTCGTGCTCGGCGTCGGCGTCACCGTCGGCCTCGTGCAGGCGGCCACGCAGATCAACGAGCCGACCGTCGCCTTCATCGCCAAGGCGGTGGCGCTGGCCGTCGCGCTCGCCGCGATGGGCAGCTTCCTGCTCGGCAAGCTCGTCGACTACACGATCGCGCTGTTCCAGCGCATCCCCGCGCTGGTGGGCTGATGGCCGCCGCCGGCAGCATCCCCGGCATCGTGCTTGACGGCGGCGACATGTTCGCCGTCATCAACGCGACGTTGTGGACCAGCCTGCGCGTTGGTGGCCTGCTGATGGTGGCGCCGCTGTTCGGTACGCGCACGGTGCCGCGCCGGGTGAAGGCCATGCTGGCGATGGCGCTCGCCTTCGCGATGGCGCCGCTGGCCGGGCCGCCACCGCCGCTGCCCGGCGTCGACCCCCTCACCGTGCTTACCGCCGCCCGCGAAGTGCTGACCGGCGTGGGCATGGGCTTCGTCTTGCGTCTTGCCTTCGAGGCTGGCGCGCTGGCCGGCGAGTTCGTCGCGCAGGGCACCGGCTTGTCGTTCGCCGTGATGGCGGACCCGCTGCGCGGCACCAACGCGGGTGTGGTCGGGCAGTGGTTCTACCTGTGCTTCGCGCTGATTTTCCTCAGCATGAACGGGCACCTGATGATCGTGGAGCTGCTCGCCGACTCGTGGAGGGCGGTGCCGCTGCAGTCGAACTGGGCGCCTACGCCCGAAGCACTGCGCGCCATCGCCGATTTCGGCGGGCAGATGTTCCTCGTCGGCATCCAGATCGCGCTTCCGGTGGTGCTGGCGATGCTGGTGATCAACCTCGCCTTCGGCGTGATGAGCCGCGCCGCGCCCTCGCTCAACCCGATCCAGCTCGGCCTGCCGGCCTCGGTGCTGGTCGGCCTGCTGCTGATGGGCACGCTCACCGGCCAGCTCCTCGGACCGCTGCGCGCGAATCTCGAAGTGGCCTTCGAACTCTCCACCGGCTGGTTGGGCTAGGACCATGGCGGAAAACGAGAACGGCCAGGAGAAAACCGAAGAGCCGACCCCAAAACGGCTCCAGGACTCGCGCGAGAAAGGCGACAGCCCGCGATCACCGGAACTCGCCACCGCGGCGGTGTTCGTCGGCGCCCTGCTCGCCCTGTTGGCCTTCGGCGGCTGGATGGCCGGACATTCGATGGCGTGGATGAGCAACCAGCTCCGCCACGCCGGCGAGGGCCAGGGCTTGGGGGCGGACCTCGTCACTCGCGCCGGCCTGTCGATCGGCGAATTGATGCTGGCGGTCGGGCCGCTGATCGCCACCTGCCTGCTGTGCGCCTTCATCGCGCCGGCCGTGATGGGCTTCAACTTCAGCACCGAGGCGCTGACGCCGAACGCCGAGCGCCTGTCGCCAATCGCGGGCTTGAAGCGCATTTTCGGCACACAGGGTCTCGGCGAGCTGGTGAAGTCGCTGCTGCGCATCGCCATCCTCGGTGCCATCGGCACGGTCTACTACCTGTCCTACGAGGACCGCCTGCTGCAGCTTTCGCAATTGCCCGTGGCGACGGCCGCGGCCCAGGGCTTTGACCTGATCCTCGGCCTGCTGATCGCGATGGGCGTGGGCCTCGTCCTCCTCGCCGTCGCCGACGTGCCCTGGCAGCTGTGGAGCTGGAAGCGCCGGCTGAAGATGACGCGGCAGGAGCTGCTCGAGGAGATGAAGGAGATGGAGGGCCGCCCCGAGGTGAAGGGGCATATCCGCCGCATGCAGCAGCAGCTCGCCAGCGGCCGGATGATGGAGGCCGTGCCCACCGCCGACGTGGTGGTGGTGAACCCCACGCACTACGCCGTCGCGCTGAAGTACGACCCGAAGAAGGCGCAGGCGCCCATCGTCGTGGCCAAGGGCCTGGACGAAGTCGCGCTGAACATCCGCAAGGTCGCGAGCGCCCACAAGGTCGCCATCGTCGAGGCGCCGCCGCTGGCCCGCGTGCTGCACGCGCAGGCCGAGCTCGACCGCGAGATCCCGGTGAAGCTCTACCAGGCCGTCGCGCAGGTGCTGAGCTACGTCTACCAACTCAAGGTGTGGACGCCGAAGCGTGGCGCGTACCCGACGCTGCCGGATTTCGGGGCGCTCGAACGCGAGCCCTGATCGCAACGCGGCGGGCGCCGCTGGTGCGCCTGCCGCGCGTAGCGCTGGGCCGCTCTTCGCGGACTCGGGGCTGTCCTGCCCCGAGCCGCGCGCTCGCCATCCATGGCTCGCTTGTCGCTGGCCCAACGCCCCGCGGGCGCGGCGCACTGCCAGCGTCGTCGCTTCGACAGCACAAAAGGTGGCGAGCTGCGTCACGGCGTGAACGCCACGCGCGCCGTGCGATCCGTAGGCGCGGCCGGATGAGGCGAATCAGGAGCCCCGACGCGGAATCCAGGCGCCAGCCCCGAAGGGGTCGCGCAGGATGCGCGAACGGCCCAAGGGGCAGGACGCCCCCTTTGGGCCGACCGCCGGGCAGGTTGCGCCGAAGGTGACGGGGCGAGCCAGCCTCATCCGGCCGCGCCTGTGGAGCGCATGGCAGCGCCCCCGGCACACGTCTTGCACGTCTCGCCCGACCCCACGCCCACGCGAGACCCGATGGCCGCCGTGATGACTCCCTTCGACCGCACCCGCCAGCTGATCCAGCAGGGGGCGGTCGTGCCGCTGGTGCTGATCGGCGTGCTGGCGATGATCGTCGTGCCGCTGCCGCCGCTGGCGCTGGACGTGCTGTTCACGCTCAACATCGCCGCGTCGCTGGTGGTGCTGCTGGCGGTGATCTACGTGAAGCGGCCGCTGGAATTCTCGATCTTCCCGACCGTGCTGCTGCTGGTCACCCTGATGCGCTTGGCACTCAACGTGGCCTCCACCCGCGTGGTGCTGCTGCACGGCCACGAGGGCCACGACGCCGCCGGCCAGGTGATCGCCAGCTTCGGCCAGTTCGTGATCGGCGGCAGCTTCGCCGTCGGCATCATCGTCTTCAGCATCCTGACGATCATCAACTTCATCGTCATCACCAAGGGTTCGACGCGCGTTTCCGAAGTGGCGGCGCGCTTCACCTTGGACGCCTTGCCCGGCAAGCAGATGGCGATCGACGCCGACCTCAACGCCGGCATCCTCACCCGCGAAGAGGCCAAGCTTCGCCGCGAGGAAGTGCGCGAGGAAGCCGACTTCTACGGCTCGATGGACGGTGCCGGCAAGTTCATCCGCGGCGACGCCATCGCCGGCATCCTGATCCTCTTCATCAACATCCTCGGCGGCTTCGGCATCGGCGTGATGCAGCACGGCCTGTCGGCCGGTGATGCCGCCGAGATCTACATCCTGCTGGCGATCGGCGATGGCCTCGTGGCCCAGCTGCCGGCGCTGCTCGTCTCCACGGCGGTCGCGGTGATCGTGACGCGCGTGTCGCGCTCGCAGGACATGGGCAACGCGATGTTCGGCCAGGTGTTCGGCCAGTATCGTGCGCTGGCGGTCACTGCCGTGATCATCGGCTTGGTCGGCCTCGTGCCGGGCATGCCCAACGTCGCCTTCTTGACGTTCGCCGCGGGGCTCGGTTACCTCGCCTGGATGCTCTACCAGCGCGAGCAGGCCGAGCAGGCGCGGGTGGCTGATGTCGAAGCCCGCAAGCTCATGGCCACGCAGACGCCGGGCGGCGCGCCGGCCGAGCTCAGCTGGGATGAAGTGCGTCCGATCGATGCGCTCGGCTTGGAGGTCGGCTTCCGGCTGATCCCGCTGGTCGACAAGGCGCAGGGCGGCGACCTGATGGCGCGCATCAAGGCCATCCGCCGCAAGCAGACGCAGGACCTCGGCTTCCTCGTGCCTGCCGTGCACATTCGCGACAACCTCGACCTGCCGCCCAACCAGTACCGCGTGGTGATCCACGGCGTACCGGTGGCCAGCGGCGAGGTCTATCCCGACCGCGACATGGCCCTGAACCCCGGGCAGGTCTTCGGCGAGCTGCAGGGCATCGCCGGACGCGACCCGGCGTTCGGCTTGGAATCCGTGTGGATCCAGCCGGCGCAGCGCGCGCAGGCCGAGTCGCTCGGCTACACCGTGGTCGACCCGGCCACCGTCATCGCCACGCATCTGTCGCACCTCGTGCGCGAGCACGCCAGCGAGCTGCTCGGCCACGAGGAAGCCCAGGCGCTCCTCGATACCTTGAAGAAGGCCGCGCCCAAATTGGTCGAGGACCTCACGCCCAAGACCCTGCCGCTGGCGGTCGTCGTGCGCGTGCTGCAGAACCTGCTGGCCGAGAAGGTGCCGGTGCGGCAGATCCGGCAGATCGCCGAGGCCCTGATCGAGCATGGCGCCACCACGTCCGATCCCGCCGCGCTGACCGCCGCGGTGCGCAACGCGCTGGGCCGCTTCATCGTGCAGGAGATCAACGGCATGAACCCCGAGCTGCCGGTCTACACGCTGGCGCCCCCTCTGGAACGGATCTTGCAGGACTCGGTGAACGGGAACACCGCAGCGCTCGAACCGAACCTGGCCGAGCGCCTGCACCAGAGCCTCGCCGACTGCGTGCAGCGGCAGGAGGCCCGCGGCGAGCCGGCGGTGCTGCTGGTGCCGGGCGGGGTGCGCGGGGTGCTCTCGCGGATGTTCCGGCACGGGGTGCCGTCGCTGCAGGTGTTGGCCTACAGCGAGATCCCCGAAGACAAACGGCTGAAGCTGGTCGGTTCGATCGGTTGAGGCCTCGAGACAACGGTTGCGGGTAGCAGGATTCGGAGAGAGCCACCATGAAGATCAAGCGCTTCGTTGCCCCGGACATGAGGACGGTGCTGCGCATGGTCCGCGAAGAGCAGGGGGCCGACGCGGTCATCCTCTCGAACCGCCCGGTGCCGGGCGGGATCGAAGTGGTGGCGGCCACGGACTACGACGAGCAGTTGGCGCAGGATGCGTTGAAGTCCCTGCTGCCGCAGAAGCCCGCCACGGCGCTCGACCAGTCCCGCGAGGCCGACATCAGCCTGCCGGCGCAGCTCGCCGGTGCCCTCCGCGCCGCTGCGCCGCCGGTGGTGGACGAGCGCCCCGCCTTGATCCCTGAAGCGCTGGTCCGAGCCATCGCCGCCAAGTCGGCCGCATCCGCCGCCGCCCCAGCGCCGGTCGCTGGCAAGCGCGCCGATTTTTCCGCCTTCCTCGCCGAGGCCAAGGAGCGCATCGCCCGCTCGGCGTCGTCCGAGATGCCGTCTTCGGAGCCCGTCCGCCCCGCCCCGGCTCCGGCGCCGCGCGCGCCCGCCGCCGCGTTCATGGACCCCGAGCCCACCGTGGCCCCGACGGCGGCCTCGCTCGATGCCCAGGCCCGCGCCACCCACCGTGAAGCCGAAGCCGTGGCCCGTCGCTCGGCGCCGCGCGCCGTGCGCATCTCGCCCTGGGACGAGGACCCGAGCCTGCTGCAGGTCCGCGCCGAACTGGTGGAGATGCGCGAGATGATGGAGCGCGAGATGCAGCGCATGACCGGCGAGCGCCTGCGCGGCAGTCCGGCGCGCGCCCTCGCCCTCGATGCGCTGGCCAGCTACGGCTGCGAGGATGCGCTGGCCCGCGAGGTCGCCGCCAAGATTCCGGTCGAGGCCGACCCCGCCCGCGCCCGCGGCCTGATGCTGGGCCAGCTGGCCCACCTGCTGCCGGTCGCCAGCTTCGATCCGCTGCGCACGCCCGGCGTGGTGGCGCTGGTCGGCCCGACCGGCGCCGGCAAGACCACGACGCTGGCCAAGCTGGCCGCCCGCTATGCGGCCGAGCACGGCCCGCGCGACGTCGCCCTGATCACCACCGACACCCAGCGCCCCGGCGGCCGCGAGCAGCTGCACGCCTACGGCCGCCAGTTCGGCCTCACCGTGGTCGAAGCCGGCAGCGAGGAGGCCCTCCACGAGGCCCTGCACCGCCTGCGCGACTACCCGCTGGTGCTGGTCGACACCGCCGGCCACGGCCAGCGCGACCGCGCCATGGTCGGGCAGCTGAACTGGTTGCGTCACGCCGGCAAGGTGCGGACGATGCTGGTCATGCCCGCGAACGCCCATAGCGCCGATCTGGATGAAGTCATCCGTCGCTTCGGGTTCGTCGCGCCCGAGGCCGCCATCCTCACCAAGCTCGACGAGACCGGCCGCCTTGGCGCCGCGCTCTCGGTGCTGGTGCGCCACAAGCTGCCCCTGGCCTACACCACCGACGGGCAGAACGTGCCCGACGACCTCAGCATCGCCGAGGCCAGCCGCCTCGTGCTGAAGCTGGAGGAGCTGCGCCGCGCTGGCGACCGACCGGCGGAGGACGCCGATGCCGCCTGAGGCCGCGCCGGCTCCGGTCCGTGTCCTCACCGTCGCCTCGGGCAAGGGCGGCGTGGGCAAGACCAATGTCTCGGTGAACCTCGCCACGGCGCTGGCCGCGCTCGGCGAGCGGGTGATGCTGCTCGACGCCGATTTCGGCCTCGCCAATGTCGACGTGCTGCTCGGCCTCACACCGAAACAGACCCTCGCCGATGTCGTCGCCGGCCGCGCCACGCTGGCCGACGTGATCCTGCCGGGGCCGCGCGGGCTGCAGATCGTGCCGTCGTCCTCCGGCAAGCGGCACATGGCGGAAATGACGCCGCAGCAGCACGCCGGCATCGTGCAAGCGGTCTCCACCTTCGACGGCCCGCTCGACACCCTCATCGTCGACACCGCCGCCGGCATCAACGACGCCGTGCTGACTTTCTGCCAGGCCGCGCAGGAAGTGCTGGTGGTGGTCTGTGATGAACCCGCCTCGATCACCGACGCCTACGCGCTGGTGAAAGTGCTGTGCCGCGAGCGCGGCATCCAGCGCGTGCACGTGATCGCCAACATGGTGCGCAGCCCGGTCGAGGGCCGCGCCCTCTACGACAAGCTGGCCCGGGTGGTCGAGAAGTTCCTGCCCGAGGCTTCGCTGGCCTACCTCGGCGCCATCCCGCAGGACGACGCCCTGCGCCGCGCCGTCCAGAAGCAGAAGCCGGTCGTCGAGGCCTTCCCCTCGGCCCAGGCCTCGGCCGCTTTCCGCGAACTCGCCACCCGCATCCACCGCTGGTCCCGAGCCACCACGCCGCGAGGACATATCGAGTTCTTCGTCGAGCGTATGCTGGAGGCCGGAGGTGCCCGCGCATGATTGCTCCCGCCGCCCAGTACCGAGCCGTGCAGCGCAGCGCCTCCGTCGAGGTGGTCGAGCGGCATGCCGACCTCGTGCGGCGCATCGCCCACCATCTCGCCGCCCGCCTGCCCGCCAGCGTCGAGGTCGATGACCTCGTGCAGGCCGGGATGCTCGGCCTGATCGAGGCCGCCCGGAACTTCGACAGCGACCAGGGCGCCAGCTTCGAGACCTATGCCTCGATCCGCATCCGCGGCGCGATGATCGACGAAATCCGCAAGGGCGACTGGACCCCGCGCTCGGTGCACCGCCGCAGCCGCGAGGCTGCCGAGGCCACCCGCCAGATCGAACAGACCACCGGCCGCGCCGCCACCAGCGCCGAAATCGCCCAGGCCCTCGGCCTCGCCCCGGAGGAGTACGCCCGCCTGCTCGAGGACGCCGTGTCCGGCCAGGTGCTCAGCCTCGATTCCCACATCGACGACCACGGCGAGCCGAACGTCGCCGCCGGGGCGGCCTATTCCCCGGAGCGTCGCCTGCAGGCCACCGAGTTCCGCCATGCCCTGGCCGCGGCCATCGGCCAGCTGCCCGAACGCGAACAGCTCGTGCTTTCCCTCTATTACGAGCAGGAAATGAACCTCCGCGAGGTCGGCGCCGTGCTCGGCGTCTCGGAATCGCGGGTCTGCCAGATCCACGGCCAGGCCATGCTGCGCCTGCGCAGCCGTTTAGGAGAGTTCGGTTCTGCCGATAACGACACGGAGGACGTCGGCTAGCCCGGACTACACTCGCCCGGCCGACGGCTGGGCGACCCCTGCGAAGGGGCGCACCACCGCACCGATTCCGCATCCTTCCATCCGAGGCACTGCTGTGAACAAGAACATGCGCATCCTGGTCGTGGACGACTTCTCGACGATGCGACGCATCGTCAAGAACCTGCTCGCCGACCTGGGCTTCACCAACACCGCCGAAGCCGAAGACGGCGGCGCGGCCTACACCATCCTCAAGCAGGGCGGTTTCGACTTCGTCGTGACCGACTGGAACATGCCCGGCACCACCGGCATCGAGCTGCTGAAGCTGATCCGCGCCGACGAGAAGCTGAAGACCCTGCCGGTGTTGATGGTCACGGCCGAATCGAAGCGCGAGCAGATCATCGAGGCCGCGCAGGCCGGGGTGAACGGCTACATCATCAAGCCCTTCACCGCCGCCACGCTGAAGGAGAAGCTCGACAAGATCTTCGAACGCCTGGGCAGCGCCGCATGACCGACCCGGCGCGCAACGCGGAAATCACCGCCCACCTGCGCGCCGCGCTGGCCGCGATCAGCGACGCCGACGACGCCAGCCTGAAGGCCGAACTGGGCGCCATCGTCCAGTGGCAGGAGCAGCCCCTGATGCAGGGGCTCGCCAAGCTGAGCCAGAGCCTCGGCGAAGCGCTCGGCGAGATCCCCGCCATCGACGCCGCGGTGGGCGAGCTGCCCGATGCCTGCGCCCGCCTCGACCACGTCGTGGCGATGACCGAGCAGGCCACCAACCGCACCCTCGACCTCGTCGAGGACTCGCAGAAGCTGATGGAGAAGCTGCTGGTCCCGAGCGCCGACCACGAGGCCCTGCTGCGCGAACTGCGCAGCAACCTCTCGGAGATGGCGCTGGCCCAGAGCTACCAGGACCTCACCGGCCAGATCATCAAGAAGGTCGCCGGCATCGTCCGTGGCGTGCACGACCAGCTCACCGCGATGGGCCTGCCGCCCACCGGCCCCGGCGCGCGCCGCAAGGACGACGACCCGCTGGCCGGTTCTGGCCCGGCGATTGCAGGGGTGGACAAGCCGCCGACCTCGCAGAGCGATGCCGACGACCTGTTGTCCGACCTCGGCCTCTAAGGGAGTGCTTCCATGTCCGCCGTTTCGCCCGACATTGCCGCCGATTTCCTCGTCGAAGCCGGCGAGATCCTCGAGCGCCTCGGCGAACAGCTCGTGCAGCTCGAGCAGGCCGCCGACGACAAAGGCCTGCTGAACGCGGTCTTCCGCGGTTTCCACACCATCAAGGGCGGTGCCGGCTTCCTCGGCCTGGTGCCGATGGTCGAGCTCTGCCACGCGCTGGAAGACGCCTTCGACAAGGCCCGCGAGGGCAAGATCCTGCTCGACGACGACGCCTTCGACTACGCCCAGCGTTGCCACGACACCCTGTCCGCGCAGATGGCGGCCCTCGGTGCCGGCCAGCCGCTCGAGCCCGCCGACCCCGAGCTGATCGCCGCGATCAAGGCCTGGGCCTCCGGCCAGACCACCACCAAGCCGGCCAAGACCGAGGCAGCCAAGGCCGCGCCCAAGCCCAGCGCCAAGGCGGCCGGCCCGGCCAAGACCGGCGGCGACACCGAACAGACCGTCCGCGTCGACACCAAGCGGCTCGACGCCATCGTCAACCTCACCGGCGAACTCGTTCTCGCGCGAAACCGCCTCAAGGTGCTGCGCGACAAGCTCAAGGACGAGGACCTGCACCGCGCGGTCACCGCCCTCGACCACGCCACCGCGCGCCTGCAGGGCTCGGTGATGCGTACCCGCATGCAGCCGGTCAGCCGCGTGTTCCAGCGCTTCCCGAAGATGGCCCGCGACGTCGCCCGCCAGCTCGACAAGCAGGTGGAGCTGACGCTCGAAGGCGCCGAGACCGAACTCGACCGCAACCTCGTCGAAGCGCTGGCCGATCCGCTGGTGCACCTCGTCCGCAACGCCATCGACCACGGCGTCGAGCGGCCGGCCGTCCGCGAAGCCGCGGGCAAGAACCCGATGGGCCAGGTGTTCCTCTCCGCGCGCCAGGAAGGTGACGCCGTCGCCATCGAGATCCGCGACGACGGCGGCGGCATGGACCCGGAGAAACTCCGTGCCAAGGCCGTCGAGAAGGGCCTGCTGGCGCCGGAGGCCGCGGCCCGCCTCGGCGCCGAGGAGTGCTTCCAGCTCATCTTCATGCCGGGCTTCTCCACCAAGGTGGAAGTCACCGACATCTCCGGCCGTGGCGTCGGCATGGACGTGGTGCAGAGCAAGATCCGCGAGCTCTCCGGCCAGATCCAGATCCAGTCGGAGCTGGGCCAAGGCTCGCGCTTCACCATCAAGGTGCCGCTGACGCTGGCCATCCTGCCGACCCTCCTGGTGCGCGTGGCCGACACCTCCTACGCGCTGCCGCTGGGCCGCGTGGTGGAGGTGCTGCCGATGCCGAAGCGCAAGCCCGACTACGTCGACGGCCAGCCGGTGCTCGACCTGCGTTCCACCACCCTGCCGCTGGTGTGGCTGCGGGCTTGGCTGCGCGTGCCTCCCTGCGAGAACGGCGAGGTGATCGTCGTGCTGCAGACCGGCGATTTCCGCTATGGCCTCGTCGTCGACCAGGTGCGCGGCCGCGAGGAGGTCGTCATCAAGGCCCTGCCGAAGCGCGTGCGCGGCCTGCCGGGCTATGCCGGCGCCACCCTGATCGGCGACGGCTCGCTGGCGCTGATCCTCGACGTCGACGGTATCCAGCGCAGCGTCAGCAGCGGCAACAGCCGGCTCAAGCGGGCCTGATCGATGGACATCCTGAGCATCGCCGGCCTCGTCCTGGCGCTCATCGCCATCGTCGGCGGGAGCATCGCCAAGGGCGCGGGGCTGTCGGCGCTGTGGAACCTCGCCGCCTTCCTCATCGTCATCGTCGGCACGCTCGGCGCGGTGCTGCTGCAGAGCGGCCTGCCCACGGTCAAGCGCGCCATGAAGATCGCGCGCTGGATCGTCCAGCCGCCGCCGGACAACCGCAGGAAGCTGATCGCTCAGGTCGTCGCCTGGGCCGGCATCGCCCGCAAGCAGGGCCTGCTGGGCCTCGAGTCGCAGGTCGCGCTCCAGCCCGACAAGTACGTCGCCAAGGGCTTGCAGATGCTCGTTGACGGCGTCGAGCCCGAGGGCATCCGCCACATGCTCGAGATCGAGATCGCCGCCGAGGAGCATGCCGATATGCAGGCCGCGAAGGTGTTCGAGGCCGCCGGCGTCTACGCGCCGACGCTGGGCATCGTCGGCGCCGTGCTCGGCCTGATGGCGGTGATGAAGAACCTCACCGACCCCTCCAAGCTCGGCGGCGGCATCGCCGCGGCGTTCACCGCCACCATCTACGGCATCGCCTCGGCGAACTGCCTGTTCCTGCCTGCGGCGAACAAGCTGAAGGCGATCATCCGCCACCGCGCCGGCGACCGCGAACTCGTGCTGGAAGGCCTCGTCTCGATCGCCCACGGCGAGAACCCGCGCAACATCGAGGCCCGTCTCGGCGGATTCCTGCACTGACCCCCGTGCCATGGCCCGCCACGCCCGCCACGAGGAGCACGTCAACCACGAAGCCTGGGCCATCCCCTACGGCGACCTGGTCACCCTGCTGCTCGCCTTCTTCGTCGTGATGTACGCCATCTCGACCCTCAACGAAGGCAAGTACCGGGTGATGTCCGATTCGCTCAACGCCGCCTTCGACGGCGTGCCGCGCAGCATCGCGCCGATCCAGATCGGCCAGCCCACCGAGGCCTCCAGCATCGCGCCGCCGCAGCCCTTCGAGAACGACCCCGGCTCGCCCAGCGTCGTAAACCTCAGCGAGCGCGTGCGCGCGGACGCCGCGATCACCCCGAACGAATTGATGCAGCTGGAGCAGCAGCAGGCGCAGGCCGACGTGCAGCTCGATGCCATCCAGCGGCAGGTCGAGCGCGCGCTCGGGCCGATGATCATGTCCGACCAGGTCACCGTCACCCGCGAGGGCCTGTGGTTGGAGGTGAACATCCGCAGCGACGTCCTGTTCGCCAGCGGCTCGGCGGCGCTCTCCACGCCGGCCCGCGAGGCCATCGACCAGCTCGCCACCGTGCTGCGCGAGTTGCCGAACGAGCTCCGCGTCGAAGGCCACACCGACAACCAGCCCATCGCCAGCGCCCTGTTCCCCTCCAACTGGGAGCTGTCGGGCGCCCGCGCGGCCAGCGTGATCCGCCTGCTCGAGGGCCGCGGCGTCGATCCGCGGCGGATGGCGGCAATCGGCTTCGGCGACAAGCGGCCGGTCGCCGACAACGCCACGCCGGCCGGACGCTCGACCAACCGCCGGGTGATGCTGGTGATCCTGGCCACCTCGCCAGGCACGCCGCGCGCCGCCGCCGCGAGGCCGTCGAATCAA
Source organism: Silanimonas sp. (assembly GCF_027531545.1). Classification (GTDB taxonomy): domain Bacteria; phylum Pseudomonadota; class Gammaproteobacteria; order Xanthomonadales; family Xanthomonadaceae; genus Silanimonas. The sequence continues at coordinate 264,452 of NZ_JAPZSC010000018.1, forward strand.
GTTTCGCCGCCGCCGGCCGTTGAAACCGGTGCGGCGACGCCGACCGAAGCCGCGCGTCCGCCGGCCCCGGTGTCGGTGCCGCAGTCGCTTTCCGAGGATGTTCCCTGATGCAGGTGTGGGCGATCGCCAACCAGAAAGGCGGCGTGGGCAAGACCACGACGACGTTGCTGCTCGGACGGCTGCTGGCCGCCCGCGGGCAGCGCGTGCTGCTGGCCGACCTCGACCCGCACGCCTCGCTGACGCGGGCCTTCGGTGTTCCTTCCGAACCGCCGCCGCCCGGCACGCTCGACCTGTTCGAATCGCCGCCGAAGGCCGTCGCCGAGGTGTCGCGCGCCACGCCCATCGCCAACCTGCGCCTGCTCCCCGCCCAAGCCGGCATGGCCACGCTGGAGCGTCGCTCGGCCACCGCGCCGGGCCTCGGCCTTGCCCTCGGCCAGGGCCTCGCCGCCGCGGCCGCCGACTACGACTACGCGTTGCTGGATTGCCCGCCGACCCTCGGCCTGCTGATGGTCAACGCGCTGGCCGCGGCCGACCAGCTGGTCGTGCCCACCCAGACCGAGCCGCTCGGCGTGCATGGCATGGAGGGCATGTTGAAGACGGCCACCATGATCGAACGCTCGCGCAAGCGCCCCTTGCCGGCGCGCATCCTGCCCACGCTGTTCGACCGCCGCACCCGCGCCTGCACCGAAACCCTCGACCTCCTGCGCGAGCAGCACCCCGACCGCACCTGGGTGCAGGCCGTGCCGCTCGACACCCGCCTTCGCGACGCCGCCGAGCTCACCCACGCCGAGCTGTCGCACGAGGTCACGCAGAGCCGTGGCTTCGATGCCTACCAGCGCGCGCTGGCCTGGCTGCTGCGCGAGGCGCCCCAGCCGCTGGAGCAGCCGGCATGAGCGGTGGCCTCGTCGATGACTACCTCTCCCAGCTTCTGGGTGCCGCCGCCGCCGGGACCATGGCCGGTGAGCCCGCGCCCGCCGCACCCGCGCCTGCCGCGGCACCGGTGCCTGCGCCGCCCGAGCCCGTTGCAGCACCGCCGCCTGTTGCCGAAGTCCCCGCCTCCACGCCTGCCGTCGCCCCGGAGCCCGTCGTGACCGTGTCTACCCCGCCGCCGGCCAATCCCGACGAAATCAGCGAAGACGAGTTCGAAGCGCTGCTCGACGCGCTGCACGGCGATGCACCGCCCGGCGCGGTGACGCCGGCTCCCCTCGCGCCGGCGCCCGCGCCCAAGGCCCCGGCCAACCCCGACGAGATCAGCGAAGACGAGTTCGAAGCCCTGCTCGACGCGCTGCACGGGGGTGCCCCGCCCGGTGCGGTGACGCCAGCCCCGGTGCCGGCCGCGGCGACGCCCGCCAAGCCCGCCGCCGGCGGCGACGAGATCACCGAGGATGAATTCGAAGCCCTGCTCGACACCCTGCATGGCGGCAAGCCGCCCGGGGCCGTCGCTTCGGCCGCCAGCGTCGCCGTGGCGGCGGCCCGCGCCAGCGCGGCGCCTGCACAACGCCCCGAGGCCGAGGAGCCCGCCGAGGCCCGACCCGGCGCCGCCGACGAGGGCGACGACTGGCGGGGCCAGGAGCGTCGCGCCAGCCGGCGCAGCTCGCGCTGGCTGCGCATGCGCGTGCACGGCCAGGACTACGGCGTCGAGCTGCTGAAGGTGCAGGAGGTGCTGCTACCCGTCGGCGTCCTGCCGATGCGCGACACCGATGCCGCCATCCTCGGGGTCATGAACCTCCGGGGCGTCGTCGTCCCGGTCCTCGACCTCGGGGTCTGGCTCGGGCTTGAAGAAGTGGAGGAATCCGCACAGACCCGCTATGTCGTGCTGGAGCAGAATGGCGACTGCCTCGCGCTCAAGGTCAGCGCTGTCCTAGACGTCCACGCCATCGCGGACGGCCAGGTCGAGCCGGCCGAGAACACCTTGGCCGCCCCGGGCAGCGCGATGCTGCGCGGTGTGACACGATTGAATTCACAACCTGTGATACTCCTCGACGCGGTGGGGCTGCTAGGCTGAACGCAACCTCGTCGCCCACTGCAACGAGGCGGGGGGTGTTCCATGGATCGTCCTGGACGTCGAGGGGAAGCATGCCGACCGTAGCGTTGAGTCCCGAATGGGGTATCGAAGCCAGCGAAGGCCTCAAGGCTGCGCTGGCCGCGCATCTCGACACCGCCGATGAGGTGGTGCTCGCCGCGGGCGAAGCCGGACGCGTCCACAGCGCCTCCATCCAGGTCCTCGCCGCTTTCGTCCGAACCCGTCGCCAATCCGGCCGCACGACGCGCATCGCGCCGTGCGCCGCCGCCGTGCGCGACGCCGCGGTTTCCCTCGGTCTGGCCTCCGAACTCGGCCTCGCCTGAACTCCATTGAATCAATGAGGACTGCCCCATGACTGCGCACATCCTGGTCGTCGACGACTCGGCTTCGATGCGACAAATGGTCGCCTTCACCCTGACGGGTGCCGGGTTCACCGTGACCGAGGCGGAGGACGGCGTCGTCGCGCTGGGCAAGGCCAAGGGGGCGAAGTTCAACGCGGTCGTGACCGACGTGAACATGCCGAACATGGACGGCATCACGCTCATCAAGCACCTGCGCGAACTGCCGGACTACAAGTTCACCCCGATGCTGATGCTCACGACCGAAGCCGGCGCCGACAAGAAGGCGGAAGGCAAGGCTGCCGGCGCCACGGGCTGGCTGGTGAAGCCGTTCAACCCCGACCAGCTGGTCGCGACGGTCAAGAAAGTGCTCGGCTGACAGCGCCGCCGGCGACCCGTCGGCGCGCTCCCCATGTTTCGCGGTTGGCACTCCGGGATTCTTCGATGAGCAACGATCTCAAGCGATTCCACGCCACCTTCTTCGAGGAGAGCCGCGAAGGCCTCGAAGTCATGGAGGCCGGCCTGCTCGACCTCGAAGGCGGCCGCGGCAGTGCGGACACCATCAACGCCGTGTTCCGCGCAGCGCATTCGATCAAGGGCGGTTCCGCCACCTTCGGCTTCACCAAGGTCGCCGAACTCACCCACGTGCTGGAAACGCTGCTCGACGAGCTGCGTGCTGGAAAGCGCCCGCTGACCACCGATGCGATGGACGCGCTGCTGGCTTCCGTCGACGTGCTGCGTGGCCTGCTCAAGGCCGCCGAGCAGGGCGTGCCGCCGGCCGACGACGGCGCCGGCATCGTCGCCCAGCTCAATGGCGTGCTCACCGGCAAGGCGACGATCGCCGTCGGTGGCGGTGCCAAGCCCGCCGCTGCGGCGCCAAAGCCCAAGGCGCCCGACCAGTTCGTCATCGCCTTCGCGCCGAAGCCCTCGATGTTCATGAGCGGCAACGACCCGCTGCGGATCATCCGCGAGCTGGCCGAACTCGGCGAGATGAAGGTCGACTGTGATCTCTCCGGGCTGCCGGCCTTCGGCGATCTCGATCCGACCCAGAGCTACCTCAAGTGGACGCTGACCCTCCCGGGCTCGGCGTCGGAAGCGGTCATCCGCGACGCGTTCTCCTGGGTGGAGGACGAGTGCGACCTCTCCATCAATGGCGACGGTGGTGCCGCGCCCGCGGCGCCCGCCGCGGCGGAGCCTGCTCCCGCACCGGCGCCTGCGCCCGTGGCTGCCGAGGCCCCGGCCGCTCCCGCTGCGGGCGCGATCCCCATGGCCGCGGCCGGTGGCGGCGCGCCGGCCGGCGGTGGCGCGAACGAGGACGCTTCGATCCGCGTGCAGGCCAGCAAGGTCGACATGCTGATCAACCTCGTCGGCGAACTGGTGATCACGCAGGCCATGCTGAAGCAGGTGGGCACCGGCGTCGAAGGCCCGCTGGCCGAGCGCCTGCTCGCCGGGCTGGAGACGCTGGAGCGCAACACGCGCGACCTGCAGGAAGCCGTCATCAGCGTGCGCATGCTGCCGGTCGATGCCGTGTTCAAGCGCTTCCCGCGCCTCGTCCGCGACCTCGCCGGTCGCCTTGGCAAGCAGGTGAACCTCAAGACCTTCGGCGAGAGCACCGAGCTCGACAAGGGCCTGATCGAGAAGATCAGCGACCCGATGGTGCACCTCGTGCGCAACGCCATCGACCATGGCCTCGAGACCACCGAGGACCGCATCAAGGCGGGCAAGGACCCGGTGGGCACCATCACGCTGGCGGCCTCCCACCAGGGCGGCAACATCATCATCGAGGTCAGCGACGACGGTAAGGGCCTCAACCGCGATCGCATCCTGGCGAAGGCTCGCGAGAAGGGCATCCCGATCGCGGACAATCCCACCGATGCCGATGTCTGGAACCTGATCTTCGCGCCGGGCTTCTCCACCGCCGATGCCGTCACCGACCTCTCGGGTCGCGGCGTCGGCATGGACGTGGTGCGCCGGAACATCCAGAGCCTCGGCGGCGAGACCGTGCTTGAGAGCTTCACCGGCAAGGGCACCAAGGTCACGATCAAGCTGCCGCTGACCCTCGCGATCCTCGACGGCATGACCGTGGGCGTCGGCAACGAGGTGTTCGTGCTGCCGCTGGGCTATGTCATCGAGTCGATGAAGCCGGCCGGCGAGAACGTCCGCACCGTCAACGCCGAAGGGCGCGTGCTCAAGGTGCGCGGCGAATACCTGCCGATGGTCCACCTCGGCAACCACTTCGGCATGGGTGGCGCCGACAAGCCCGAGATCACCGTCATCGTCGAGGGCGACGGCCAGAAGCTCGCGATCGAAGTCGATGCCTTGATCGGCCAGCAGCAGGTCGTGGTGAAGAGCCTCGAGACCAACTACCGCCGCATCGACGGCATTTCCGGCGCGACGATCCTCGGCGACGGTCGCGTCGCCCTGATCCTCGACGTCCCCGGCCTCGTGCGCGGCCGTGTGAATACCAGCAGCAAGGCGGCCTGATCCTCGTCCGTCAACGTCCAATGGAGTAGCAGATGCGATCCATTGCGGTACGCACCACTCTCGGCATCGGCGGCCTCGCCATCGTCGCCTTCGGTGTCGCGGCGTGGTTGATCAATGGCAAGGCCAGCCAGGTCCAGACCGAAAGCGCGGAAAGCGAGCTGCATTCGCTGGCGGAGTCCCAGGCCTACCGCGTGCGCCTTGCGATGGAGAACACCCTCGCGCAAGTGCGCGGCCTGGCGGATGCCACCGAAGCCGAAATGGCCCGCGAGCGCCCCAGCCGCGAGCTGATCAACGACATGGCCGGCCGCTACACCCGCCGCGACACGACGGCACTCGGGTACTGGGCGGAGTTCGAGCGCGACGCCTTCGATGGGCGTGATGCCGACTATATCGGCAACGAAGCACTGGCGATCCCGACGATCGGCCGCTTCACCGTCTACTGGGTCCGCAACGACGATGGCTCGGTGACGGCAGAACCCGGCGGCGACACCGAGGACATCGGTGCGGAGGACTACTACGCCTCGGCGCGTGACCTCGGTGGCGAGACGATGTTCGAGCCCTATCCCTACGAGGTCAGCGGCGTCGAAGTGCTGATGACCAGCCTGATGGTGCCGATCTTCAAGGATGGCGAGTTCCGCGGCGTGGCCGGTGCCGACGTGACGCTGGCCGGCCTGCAGGCCGAGCTCGCCAAGGTCCGCCCCTACGGTACGGGTGTGCTTCGCCTCTACTCGCCGTCCGGCATGCTGATGGCTGGCCCGGAGGCCGACCAACTGGGCAAGCCCGCGGTCCATCCGCGCATGGACGACATCCTCGCGGCGGCGGCCAAGGGCGAGACGCTGCTGATCAGTGCCGAGGATGCCGCGGTGGGCGGCGATTCCCTGCAGCTGTACATGCCCTTCCGCGTCGGCACCAAGGACCCGAAGCACTTCGTGCTCGGCGTTTCCGCGCCGGAGGCGGCGGTGTTCGAAGGCGTGAAGAGCATCCGCAACCGCGTGCTGCTGATCGGCCTGCTGAGCGCGCTCGCGCTGGCCTTCCTCGCCCGGCTGATCCTCGTCCGCCTCGTCCGTGATCCGCTGGAGCAGACCGTCATCGATGTCTCGGCCTTGGCCCAAGGCAAGCTCGACCACCCGATCGCCGGCACGGGCGAGGACGAAGTGGGCCAGGTGGCCTCGGCACTGCGGAAGATGCAGCGCGATCTCGGCGCGCGCATCGCCGAGGAGCGTCGCGTCGCCGCCGTGAACCAGCGCGTCCGCAGCGCCCTCGATGGCGCGGCGGCCGGCGTGATGATCGCCGACGCCTCCGGCACGATCGTCTACGCGAACGATGCCGCCCAGTCCTCCCTGCGCGACATGGCTCCGGCCATCGAAGCCAGCGTGACCGGCTTCAGCCCCGCCGTGCCCGTCGGGCAATCGCTCTTCGCGGTCCACCCGGAGGCCCGCCAGGCCACCGATGCCAACGGCGGCGTGAGCGTCGCGGCACTGCGGTTCGGCGAGTTCCACGTGCAGCTGGCGCTGGCGCCGCTGCGTGATGACGAAGGGCGCTTCGCCGGCCTCGTCGCCGACTGGACCGACCGCACCGAGGAGGTGCGCACCGAGCTCGAAGTCAACGCGCTGGTGGGTGCCGCTTCGGAGGGCCGCCTCGATGGCCGCATCCGGCTCACCGGCAAGCACGGCTTCTTCCTGCAGCTGGGCACGGCCCTGAATCGCCTGCTCGATGCGACCGCTACCGGCGTCAGTGAAGTGCAGGCCGTGTTGGCGGCGCTGGCCGAGGGCGATCTGACCGTGCGCTCCAACGCGGCGTTGCACGGCGTGTTCGCGCAGATGCGCGACGACGCCAACGCCACCGCCGATGCGCTCGAGGATGTGCTCTCCCAGATCAAGGTCGCTGTCGAGCAGATCCACACCGCGTCGAGCGAGATCGCGGCGGGCAACCAGGACCTCTCCGTCCGCACCGAACAGCAGGCGGCGAACCTCGAGGAAACCGCGGCCTCGGTCGAGGAGCTCACCGCCAGCGTGCGCGAGAACGCCGATTCGGCCCGCAGCGGTCGCGAAGTGGCGGCCCAGGCGGCTGGCATCTCGGGGCGCGGCGCGAAGGAGATCGAGCAGGTCGTGCAGTCGATGCAGGGCATCGCCGATGGCGCGCGCCAGATCGAGAGCATCATCACCACCATCGACGGCATCGCCTTCCAGACCAATATCCTGGCGCTGAACGCCGCGGTGGAAGCCGCGCGCGCCGGCGAGCAGGGCCGCGGCTTCGCCGTGGTGGCGTCTGAAGTCCGCGCGTTGGCGCAGCGTTCCGCCGCCTCGGCCCGCGAGATCAAGATGCTGATCCAGCAGTCGAACCAGCGCGTCGGCGAGGGTTCGACGGTGGTCAACTCCGCCGGCCGCACGATGCAGGACACCGAGGCGGCGATCCGCCGGGTCAACGGCCTGATGCAACTCATCGCCGAAGCCTCGGTCGAGCAGGCCACCGGCATCGGCCAGGTCAGCCAGACCATCACGCAAATGGAATCCGCGACGCAGCAAAACGCCGCACTGGTGGAGGAAGCCACCGCCGCCGCCAAGTCGATGGCCGACCAGGCCGCCGCCCTGGCCGAGCTCACCACCCGCTTCACGCTGCGCGAGGAATCGGCCGCAGCGCACGGATCGTCGTTCCGCGACGACGCATGATCTCCACGTCTTCCCGAGGGTTCCGCCCATGAGCACGACCAGCAACGACGTCTCGCACGAGTTCCTCGCCTTCAAGCTCGGGCCGGAGGAGTACGGCGTCGACATCCTCTCGGTGCAGGAGATCCGGGGCTACGACACCGTCACCCGCGTCCCCGAGGCGCCCGAGTACATCAAGGGCGTGATCAACCTGCGCGGCGTCATCGTGCCGGTGGTCGACCTGCGGCTGAAGTTCAAGCTCGGCAGCGCGACCTACGACGAATTCACCGTGATGATCGTGCTCAACCTCAAGGGCAAGGTGATCGCCGCGGTCGTCGACGGCGTCTCCGACGTCGTCCGCGTCGAACCGGTCGACATCCGCCCCACGCCGGAGTTCGGCGGGATCATCGACACGCGCTACATCTCCGGCATCGCAACCGTCGGCGAGCGCATGTTGATCCTGCTCGACATCGAGGCCCTGATCCTGAGTGCCGACATCACCGGCGCCACGCCGGTGGCCGCCTGATCCAGCACCCGAGGGGAACCGCATGGCGCAGCAGGGGCTGAAGCACGTGGCGCAGCGGGCTCTCGGCCTCCTGCGGCGCATCGGATCGGGCATCGGCGGCGTGTTCCGCCATCCCGCCCTCGCGAAGTTGACCGGGCCGGTCAGCGCGGCCTGGGGGCGCTTCCGAGCGCTGCCCCCGGTGCGCATGGTGGGCGTGGCGGCGAGCCGCAGCGTCGCGATGTTCCGCACCAGCGATGGCCGCGAGTGGAGCGTGGGTGGGCGGCTGAGCATCGTCGCCGCCATCGTCGTCGTGCTGATCCTCGGACTGATCGCGCAGATCGTCTCGCGCAGCAGCGCCTCGGCGCTGAACGATAAAGCGGAGCAGGGCTTGGCCGCCTCCACCGACGCGGTGATGGCCACCCTCGAGGTCTACCGCCAAGGCCTCGACGAGGACGCACTGCGCATGTACGGCGCCTTCCTCGGCACGCTGCCGCAGACGATCATCGTCCGCAGCCCCGACGAACGCATCCCGGCCGGTGAAGGCGACGCCCCGGCCCTTCGCATGGACGATCGCCTGATCAACGGCGACACCGTGCTGGTCGACGACTTCACGACGAATACCGAGGCCGCCGCCGTGGTCTTCGTGCTCGATGGCGAAGACTTCAAGCAGATCACCTCCTCGCTGCTGGACGACATGGGCAGCCGCCCGCTCGGCACGAGCATGGCGCGGGAGCATCCGGCCTACGCGAAGCTGATGGCCGGTGAACCGCTCACCTCGGCGGAGCGCCTTTACGGCATCGACTACATCACGCATTACGAGCCGATCTTCTCCGCCAGCGGCACGACGGACGACGATGGTGGCGTCGTCGGTGCGGTCATGGTGGGCATCGGCTACGAGGCCGCGCTGACCGCGCTCAACGAAAAGCTGGCCGAGCTCGACCTCGGTGACGGCGGCCGCCTCGTGGTCGTGCAGACCCGCGATGGCGACTCGCGCTTCGTCGTCCATCCGATGCTCTACGACACCGCGTTGAGTGGCGAGGAAGCCGATCCGGCCGCCGCCAGCATCGCGGCGGCGCTGGAGAACCCGGACGGCAGCCATGTCGCCGACCTGCCGGTGTGGGCCGAACCGACCCAGCCCGCGGTCGACGAGGCGCATCTCGTGGCCTTGCGTACCTTCGAGCCCTTCGGCTGGCGCCTGATGGCGCAGGTGCCGGAGAAGGCCGTACAAGCGCAGGCCCGCGCCCTCGGCCGGCGCATCCTGCTGTTCTCGCTGATCGGCGCCGTCGTGATCGGCGCGGCGGTCGTGTGGTTGTCCCGCCTGCTGGTGGCGCAGCCGTTGAACCGCGCGGTCGGTTTCGCCAACGCCGTCGCCGCCGGCGACCTCGACGCGCAGCCCGACGCGGAAGCGCGCGCCGAGATCGGTGCGCTGAACCGCGCGCTCAGCGACATGATCAACAAGCTGCGCGAGCGCCAAGAAGTGGAGCGTCGCGCCGCGGCCGAGGTGAAGCGCCTCGCCGACGAGACCTCGGCGATCGCGAACGCCCTCGACGCCGCGTCCAGCGCGGTGATGATGACCGACCGCGACCATGTGATCAGCTACGCCAACCGCGCGATGCGCACGCTGTTCACCGATGCCGAGGCCGCCATCGCCAGCGTGGCGAAGGGTTTCAGCGCCGAGGCGATGGTCGGCTTCCATTTCGGCACCCTGTACCCGATGGCCACGCCGCCGGTGCAGGCCTTCGAGGTCGAGCGTTCCTACGGCGGCCGCACCTTCCTGCTCGAGCTGAGCCCGTGGTTCGACGACGACGGCAGCTACCGCGGCAGCGTCGTGACCTGGACCGAGCGCACCGCCGAGCTGGCCACCCAGCGCGAGGTGCAGTCGATCGTCTCCGCGGCCGCAGCCGGCGATCTTTCCGGCGCGCTGTCGCTGGAAGGCAAGCAGGGCTTCCTGCGCGACCTCGCGGCTTCGATCAACGAGCTGCTGGGCGCGACTCGCGCCGGCGTGGCCGAAGTGCAGGTCGTGCTGGCCGCGCTGGCGGAAGGCGACCTCGCGCAACGCTCCACCGCCGAGCTGCGTGGCGTGTTCGCGCAGATGCGCGATGACGCCAACAGCAGCGCCGAGCGTCTTTCCGAGGTCATCGCCGCCATTCGCGACGCGGCCGAGTCGATCACCACGGCTTCGAGCGAGATCGCCGCCGGCAACCAGGACCTCTCCAGCCGCACCGAGCAGCAGGCCGCCAGCCTCGAGGAAACCGCCTCGTCGATGGAGGAGCTCACCGCGACGGTCAAGCAGAACGCCGAGTCGGCGAAGCAGGCGACGACGCTCTCCGGCGGTGCCGCCCAGGTGGCCGTCGACGGCGGCAAGCTGGTCGATGACGTGGTGAAGACCATGGCGCAGATTCAGGCCAGCTCGAAGAAGATCGGCGACATCATCGGCACCATCAACAGCATCGCCTTCCAGACCAACATCCTCGCCATCAACGCGGCGGTGGAAGCCGCGCGGGCCGGCGAAGCGGGCCGCGGCTTCGCGGTGGTCGCCTCCGAAGTGCGCAGCCTCGCGCAGCGCACCGCGGACGCCAGCAAGCAGATCCGCGGCATCATCGAGGAATCGAACGCCCGCATCGGCACCGGCGCCAAGCTGGCCGGCCAGGCCGGGCAGACCATGCACGAAGTGGTCGGCTCGGTGCGGCGCGTCACCGACCTGATCGGCGAGATCTCGGCGGCGTCGATCGAGCAGAGCCAGGGCATCGAACAGGTCAACCAGACCATCACGCACATCGACGAGGCCACGCAGCAGAACGCCGCGCTCGTCGAGGAGGCCACGGCCGCCGCGCATTCCATGGAGGACCAGGCGGCCACGCTGGTGCAACTGGTCGCGCGCTTCCGGCTCGCGGGCGATGGCGAGGCCTGACCCATGGCTGCCATCGGGACGGGGCCCAGGGACTTCGAGTACACCGACCGCGACTTCAAGGTCGTCTGTGACCTGATCCGCAAGCGGGTGGGCATCGCGCTCACCGACAGCAAGCGCGACATGGTCTACAGCCGGCTGACGCGCCGGTTGCGCACGCTCGGCCTGTCGAGCTTCGAGGAGTACCTCGCCCACCTGCAGCGGCAACCGCAGGACGACGAGGAGTGGCAGCAGTTCACCAACGCGCTGACCACCAACCTCACCAGCTTCTTCCGCGAAGGCCACCACTTCGAGATTCTCGCCGAGCAGCTCGGCAAGCTGAAGGCGAAAGGCGGCCACGTCGATCTCTGGTGCTGCGCCGCCTCCACCGGCGAGGAGCCGTACTCGATCCTGATCACCGCTTGCGAGGTCTGGGGCACGCTGAAGCCGCCGGTGCGGCTCTGGGCCACCGACGTCGACACCCAGGTGCTCGAGACCGGCTCGCGCGGCGTCTACCCCTTCGAGCGAATCGCTGGCCTGTCCGAGGAGCGCAAGAAGAAGTTCTTCCTGCGCGGCACCGGCGGCAACGACGGCCTCGTGCGGGTGAAGCCCGCCCTGCGCGAACTCGTCGAGTTCCAGACGCTCAACCTCTTGGACGCGAGCTATCCGCGCAGCCCGGCGTTCGCCGCGGTGTTCTGCCGCAACGTGATGATCTACTTCGACAAGCCGATGCAGCGCGAGATCCTGTCGAAGATCGTCCTGAAGATGGGTGCCGAGAGCCTGCTCTACACCGGGCACTCCGAGAACTACATGCACGCTAGCGACATCGTCGCCGCCTGCGGCCGCTCGCTCTATCGCCGTGCGTCGGCCGCCGGCGGGGCCGACAGGTGAAGATCCGCGCCGCCCGCGCGCTTGATCCAGAGGCCTCGGCACGCTCGCGTGCCTCGCCCCTGGTCTACAAGGACGCGCAGCTCGGTGCCGATGTCATCAAGATCCTTCCCGCCGAGTTCTTCGTCACCGACCAGCCGGTCGGATTGATGACGGTGCTCGGCAGCTGCGTGGCCGCCTGCATCCGCGACCCGTTCACGCATCTCGGTGGTATCAACCACTTCATGCTGCCCGACGGCGACACCAGCGACGGCGCGCCCGCCCGCTACGGCCTGCACGCGATGGAACTGCTGATCAACGAGCTCATCAAGGCCGGCGCCCGCCGCGAGCGCTTCGAATGCAAGGTGTTCGGCGGCGGCAACGTGCTGAAGAGTTTCACGTCGACTCCGGTCGGCACGCGCAACGCCCAGTTCGTCTCCGAGTTCCTTCGCGACGAGAAGATCAATGTCGTCGCCAAGGACCTCGGCGGCATCCACCCCCGCAAGATCTGTTATTTCCCGACGACCGGAAAGGCCATGGTGAAGTTGTTGCCGCACGCGCACGACGACGCCGTGGCCGCCGAGGAAGTCGCCTACAAGGAGCGGTTGCGGCAGTCGCCGATCGCTGGCTCCGTGGAGCTGTTCTGATGCCCATCAAGGTCCTGATCATCGACGACTCCGCCCTCGTGCGGCAGCTGCTCACCGAGATCCTGTCGAAGGATCCCGAGATCGAAGTCATCGGCGCGGCGCCGGACCCGATCATCGCGCGCGACAAGATCAAGCAACTGAAGCCCGACGTGCTGACGCTCGACGTCGAAATGCCGCGCATGGACGGCCTGCAATTCCTCGCCAACCTGATGCGCTTGCACCCGCTGCCGGTGGTGATGGTCTCGAGCCTCACCGAGGCCGGTGCCGACGTCACGCTGAAGGCGCTGGAGCTCGGCGCCATCGATTTCGTCACCAAGCCCAAGCTCGACGTGGCGAAGGGGCTGACGGCCTACGGGCCGATCCTCTGCGAGAAGGTGAAGATGGCGGCGAAGGCCAAGATCATCAGCCTTCCCGCGCGGCCGGTGGACAAGCCCGTGTCGCACGCTCCGGCGACGGCCATGGCCTTCCGCACCACCGACAAGCTGATCGCCATCGGCGCCTCCGCGGGCGGTACCGAGGCGTTGCGCGTCGTGCTTGAAATGATGCCGGCCGACGCGCCGGCCACGGTCATCACCCAGCACATCCCGGCCGAGTTCAGCCGGCCCTTCGCCGAGCGCTTGAACAAGCATTCGGCGATGGTCGTGATGCAGGCCGAGGACGGTGCGCCGATCCTCGCCGGCCACGCGTACGTCGCGCCCGGCGGCAAGCACCTCGAAGTGGTGCGCGACGGCGCACGCTGGCGCTGCCGCGTGATCGACACCGAACCGGTGAACCGCCACAAGCCCTCGGTGGGCGTGATGTTCAGCTCGGTGCTGAAGGCGGCCGGGACCAACTGCGTGGCCGCCCTCCTCACCGGCATGGGCGACGACGGCAGCCGCGAATTGTTGACGCTGCGCCAGGCCGGCATCCGCACCCTGGTGCAGGACGAGGCCACCAGCGTGGTCTGGGGCATGCCGGGCACGGCCTTCCGGCTGGGTGCCGCCGACGAAGTGTTGCCGCTGGACAAGGTCGCTGGACGCCTGCTGGAGCTGGCGCGGAACGCCTGAGGCACGGGACTTGCAGGGGGTGGAAGGCCCCCTCCTGGCTTCAGGAGGACTCTAAAGAACACCCCGCAAGCGCCGATACCAGCGGGGAGATTGAAGGAATCCGCCATGATCCAGCGCCTGCTGAAATTCACTGCCGCGCCGCTCGTCCTGTCCCTGATCCTCATGGTGGCGAAAGCCATGGGGGTCGCGCCGGCGATCGAATGGGCCCTGCTTCTGGTCACCACCCTCGCGTGGGGCGTTGGCGTCGGCGTGCTCGCCGCCACCGGTGGCCGCAGCAAGAACGCGACGCGAATGATCGCCGAGGAGCGCGCCCTGCTCGGCGACCTGCGCAGCTTCGTCTCCAACGAGATCGAAGGCACGCGCGGCGAAGTGAACCGCACACGTGAACTGATCCGCGAAGCGGTGGCCAAGCTCGGCATCAGCTTCGACGCGATGATGCGCCGCTCGAAGGAGCAGGCGGGCGCCGTGTCCCGCATCGTCGACCGCAGCGATGGCGGCGGCGTCGACGTGCAGCGCTTCGCCCATCAGGCGGCGTCGCAGATGAGCGGCCTCGTCGAGGCGCTGGAAGAGGTGAGCGGCCAGAGTTCCGCCACGGTCAACCAGATCGACCTCATGGCCCAGCATCTCGACGGCATCTTCGCCCTGCTTGAGGACGTGAAGTCGATCGCCGACCAGACCAACCTGCTCGCGCTCAATGCCGCGATTGAAGCGGCGCGTGCCGGCGAGGCGGGCCGCGGCTTCGCCGTGGTGGCCGACGAGGTGCGCAACCTCTCCGAGCGCAGCACGGCCTTCAACGAACAGATCCGCAAGCTGGCCTACAACTCGAAGGAAGCCATCCACAAGGTGCGCGAGACGGTCAGCACCATGGCCAGCCGCGACCTCGACCGCTCGCGCGGTGCGAAGGATGAGTCGGCCAACATGCTGCGCCAGGTCGACCAGATCCAGCGCACGCTGAGCGACGGCATGCGCGAGATCCAGAGCGCGAACTCGGCGATGGAACAGCACGTCGGCGACGCCGTGCGCTCGCTGCAGTTCGAAGACATCGCCACCCAGGCGATGGGCTCGGCCCTGACCCACATGGAGCGCCTCGCCGCGATCAACCGCGAAGCGATGGGCATGCAGGAACTGCTGAACAAGGCGGGCGAGGGCAACGAGCAGGAGCTGCTGGCCGCCCTTCGCCGCCTGTCGTCGCGCATCAAGGAGTTCCGCGGCGAGTGGGAGCGCCAGCCCCACAAGCCGGTAACGCAGAACAACATGTCGGAAGGCGAGATCGAGCTGTTCTGACGCGCTGTTTGGCGCACCGTTGTCGAGATGGGGGTGGTCGCCAGTGGGTCGTCGAGCGGGTTTCGCCAAAGGACTGTTGGTTGCTGCGGCCGCGATCGCCATCCTCGCGGCACCGCTGCCTGCAGTCGCCTGCACCAAGACGGTCCGCTGGGCGAACCACCCGCCCTACGGCGTGCGTTTCGACGATGGACGCCTTGGCGGCTACTACGCGGACCTGATCACGGAGGCCCTCCGGCGGATGGACTGCGAGGTGCGCTTCGTCGAGATTTCCTGGGCACGGGGTCTGCTGGCCTTGCAGAAGGGCGAGTTGGACATCGTTACCGGCGCACTGAAGATCGCCGATCGGGGTTCCTACGCTCGCTTCTCCCAGCCCATCAACTTCTCCCCCAATGCCCTGTTCCTGACGGATCGCTCGGCGGCATCCACGCGCGTCACTGCCCTGTCGGACATCGAGGGGACCTCCCTGGTGATTGGCGTCGTCGCGGGTGTCGCGTACCGCGGTGAGTACGCGCTCTTGCAAAGGGACCCGGACTTTCGCGCCCGGCTGCGTGTGTTGACTGATCGCCGCACCGGCTGGCGCTTGCTGGCTGCTGGGCAAATCGACGGGCTTCTTGTCGATGAAGTGACCGGACTGATCGAAGGTCCGGACCTTGTGCCGAGGAGCATGACGTTGCGCAGTATCCGATTGCAGGGGGCGAAGCCCTCGCACTTCGCGTTCAGTCGAGTGCGCGTCGATGAGGCCTTTGTGGCCGCTCTCGATGACGTCATCACCGGAATGATCGCCGACGGGACGATGGAAGCGATTCGTGGGCGCTACGTTCCCTGCCCGTTCGATGCCCGAACCCGGGGTTGCATGGAGGCCCCGATGACGGGGCCGCCGCACCCGCGCTAGGGCCGTGTGGGACGTGGCGTGCGGGCCTCGGGGCGCCGCCCTGTGCACGCAGCGATGCTTTTGTGTGATGCTCTTCACGCTTGCCCCCCCCTGATCCGGATTTCAGGGTCCGCCCGTCATCGCAACGCGCTGTGCGCGACCTGCCCGACGGACCTGGTTTTTCCCTCCCGCGCCGCGGGAGCCGGCGGCACCAGCACAGGGAGCGGGCCAATGACGCACAAATCGATTGCACTGATCTTGTCCATGGGCATGGCGGCCAGTCCGGCCTGGGCCGACGACCCGATCGCTACGGATCGTCCGGATTTCGTCGAGTCGAGCCAGACCGTCGGTCTCGGCCGATGGCAGATCGAAACCAGCGTTGCCTGGGAACAGGACGAGGACGGTGCCTTCGAGGCCAGCGCGTCCTCCACGCCCACGTTGCTGCGCTACGGCTTCGCCGAGCATTGGGAGCTGCGCTTCGAGACCGATGGCCTCATCGACGCCGAGCTGCGCGGCCCGGGTTTGCGGGTGGACGAGGACGGCGTGGCCGACCTCGCCGTGGGCCTGAAGTACCACGTGCCCGGCAGCGGCGAGAACGGGGGCCCCTCGATGGCCTGGCTGATGCACGTCGACCTCGACACCGGCTCCAGCGCCTTCCGTGGCGACGGTGCCCGGCCGTCCCTGCGCTTGGTGGCGGAGTGGGAACTGCCGAACGACATGAGCCTCGGCGTGATGCCCGGCGTGATCTACGACAACGGCGATGAAGGCCGCTATGCCGCCGGAATCTTCGGCATCGTGGTCGGCAAGGGCTGGACCGATCGCTTCCGCACCTTCGCAGAACTGGCGATGCCGCAGATCGCGAGCAGCAGCGACGGCGGAACGCAGGCCGCGCTTGACCTCGGCGGCGCCTACCTCATCAACAACAGCACGCAATGGGACTTCGCCGGTTCGGTGGGTCTCAACAACCGCACGCCCGACCTTGGCCTGACCACCGGCCTGTCCATCCGCTGGTGAGGCCGCCATGTCCCTTCGATTGAACTTCCGCGGGCGGCTCCTGCTGCTCGGCGTCAGCGGCATCCTCGGTGCACTGGTCGTTGGCCTGGTGAGCCTCCGCGTGCAATCGCACCTCGGCGACCTCGTCGATGGGCAGGCCGTCAACACGCAGGCCCTGCGCAACCAGCTCGAGGCGGACATGATGCATGACGCCATCAAGGCCGACGTCTACGAGGCCCTGCACGCGCGGGCGCTTGGCGACGAGGGCAAGCTCGCTGGCGCGCGCGCCGGGCTCGACGAGCACGTGGCTTGGTTCCGGCGCGTGGTCGACGAGAACGCCACTCTGCCACTCGATGCCGACACCGCGAGTGCGGTGGCGGCGGTGCGCCCGGCCTTGGACCACTACGTGGCGGCCGCACAGGGCCTGATGGTGGAGGTCGAGGGCGGCAATGCCGCCCCTGACCTGGCCGATTTCGATACCGCCTACGACGAGTTGGCCACCAGCATGGAGGCCACCAGCGGTGCCATCGAGGGGGCGGCCACCGCAGCCTCGGATGCGGCAACCGCCGCGCGGAAGAGCGCCCTCTGGCAGATCGGCGGCCTGCTCGCGGCCGGGCTCCTCGTGCTGTCCACGCTCGTGTGGTGGACGACGCGCGTGCTGCTGCGCACGGTCGGTGGCGATCCCGCCATCGCTGCGGCGGCCTCGGGTGAGATCGCCGCGGGCCGCCTGGACGCGCCGATCCCCGTGGCCCCGGGCGATTCGACCAGCCTGATGGCCCGGCTCGCCCACATGCGCGACCAGTTGCGCACGCAGATCGAGCACGAACGCGCCGAGGCGGCCGAGAACCTCCGCCTGCGGCACGCCCTCGACAGCGCTTCGAGCGCCACCATGATCGCCGACGAGAGCCGCCGGATCGTGTTCGTCAACCGCGCCGTCATCCGCGTCCTGAAGGACGCGGAGTCGGCCCTGCGCACCGTGTTCCCGAACTTTTCGGCGGATCGCCTGGTCGGCGAAACCATCGACCAGTTCCACGTGCGCCCGGAGCACCAAGCGAAACTGCTGGGCGAACTGCGGGGCGTGCATCGCGCGCAGATCCGCGTCGGTGGCCACGACTTCCGGCTGGTCGCCACGCCGATCTTCGACGGCGATGGCCGACGCATGGGCACGACCGTCGACTGGGACGATTGCACGGCCGAGCTGGCGATGCAGCGCGAGGTCGCGGGGATCGTCACCGCGGCCTCCGGGGGCGATTTCTCCCGGCGCATCGCGCTCGAGGACAAGGAGGGCTTCTTCCGCGAATTGGCCGGCAACCTCAACACCCTGCTCGAGCGCACGCTCGAAGGCATCGCCGAGGTCAAGGGCGTGCTGCATGCGCTTGGCGAAGGCGACCTCACGCACCGCTCCGATGCCGCGCTTTCCGGCGTCTTCGCCGAGATGCGCGACGACGCCAATCGCACGGTCGAGACGCTGCAGGGCCTGATGGTCGACATCCGCCAGTCGGCCGACCAGATCAACACCGCCGCGGGCGAGATCGCGCAGGGCAACGCCGATCTGTCGGCGCGCACCGAGCAGCAGGCGGCGAACCTCGAAGAGACGGCGGCGTCGATGGAGGAGCTCACCTCCACGGTGAAGCAGAACGCCGAAGCGGCGCAGACGGCCAACAGGCTCTCGGCCGACGCGGCCAAGGTGGCCGGGGAAGCGGGTGGCGTGGTGTCGGACGTGGTGCGCACCATGGACCGCATCGACGGCACCTCGCGCCGCGTGGGCGAGATCGTCACCACCATCGACGGCATCGCCTTCCAGACCAACATCCTCGCGCTCAACGCGGCGGTCGAAGCCGCGCGTGCCGGCGAGCAGGGCCGCGGCTTCGCCGTGGTGGCCAGCGAAGTGCGTGCGCTGGCACAGCGCGCCACGGCGGCCGCGAAGGAGATCCATGGCCTCATCGGCGAGTCGGTGGCCGAAGCCACCGAGGGCGCGAAGCTCGCGCACCGCGCCGGCGAGACGATGGAGATCGTCGTGCGCTCGGTGCGCCAGGTCACCGACATCATGGCCGAGATCAGCGCGGCCACGATCGAGCAGGCGCGTGGCATCGACCAGGTGAACCAGACCATCGTCGCGATGGACGGTGCTACGCAGCAGAACGCCGCCCTCGTCGAGGAGGCCAGTGCCGCCGCGGCGTCGATGGAGCAGCAGGCGGTGGAATTGCGTGACGCGGTCGGGCGATTCACCCTCACCTGAGTGCGAGAATCGGGGCGCGCGCCGGAACGGGCGCGCCATGTCGACACGGGGAGGTTCGGGGTTGCCGAACGGTTGGACGAACATCGCGAAGGGCCTCGCGAGCGCTGTCGCCGCGATGCTGTTCCTCGCGGCCCCTGCGTTCGCCGATGCCTGCAGCAAGACGGTGCGCTGGGAGCTCCAGCCGCCCTACGGGATCGTGCGCCCCGACGGCGAGCGCGCCGGCTACTACACCGACGTGGCCCAGGAAGCGCTCGCCCGGATGGGCTGCTCTTCGACCCTCGTCGCCCGCCCTTGGGCGCGCGGCCTGAAGGAACTCGAGGACGGCCAGCTCGACTTGATGCCCGGCATGTTGTTCAACCGCGAACGCAGCCGCTATGCGCTGTTCTCGCGCGGCATCAACCTGTCGCCGAACCTGCTCTTCCTGACCGCCGCGGCATCGCGGCGGGCCGCGCTGCCGCGCTTGGCCGACCTGCGCGACACCGACCTCAAGATCGCCATCGAAACCGGTGCCTACTACAGCGCCGAGTACGCGGCCCTGATCGTCGACCCGCGCTTCGCTGCGCGCTTGCATCCGGTGCCCGACCGCGCGCGGGCGTGGTTGATGCTCGAGAGCGGGCGCGTTGATGGCGTGATCTCCGACCAGGCCTCGGCGCTGGTCGCGGGCATGCCGCTGCGTCCGACCGGCGACGCGCCGCGTCCGGTGCTCGTGCTGTCCTCGGTGCCGGCACGCGTGGCCTTCAGCCGCCGCCACCATGACGAGGCCTTCGTCGCGCGTTTCGACGCCGCCATCGAATCGATGATCGCCGACGGCTCGCTGCTGCGATTGCGCGAGCGCTACGTGCCCTGTCCGACGGATCCGTTGACCTTGGGATGCCAGGCCGATGCCGTGGAACCCTCGCCGTCTCCGCCCTGAGCGAGGGATGGACGCCGAGCTATGCTCCAGCCCATGCGCCGCTCCCTGATCCTCTGTCTGTTCGCCGCATCGGCCGCGGCCACCGCCCTGCCGGCACGTGAAGCCTGCATCCGGACGGTGCGCTGGGAGCCGTCGGAGCCCCCCTACAACCTGCGGCTTCCCGATGGACGCCAAGGCGGCTACTCCGCCGACCTCGTGGTGGAGATCCTGCGCCGGATGGGATGCGAGGCCCGTCTGGTCGACATGCGTTGGCCGCGCGCGCTCGTCGAGCTGGAAGCCGGGCGCCTGGACATCATGCCGGGCATGATGCACACGCCCGAGCGCGACGTATTCGCGCGCTTCACCCGCAGCATCAACCTCTCGCCCAATCTTCTCTACCTGTCGGGGGCCGCGCGGCAACGCTATCCCGCGCTGAGCACGCTCGCCGACCTGCGCTCGACTGCGCTGACCATCGGCGTCGAATCCTCGGCCGCCTACGGGCCGGCGTTCGTCGCCCTGAAGGACGACCCGGCATTCCGCGCCCGTCTGTACTTCGTGCCGAACCAGCGCACCGCCTGGCAGATGCTGGCCGCCGGCCGTCTCGATGGCCTGATTTCCGACGATGTGCTTGCGCGCATGGTGGGCCTGCCGATGCAGCCGGAGGCGAGTGAGGTGCGCGCAGTGTTGACGGTGGCCGAGGCGCACGCGTTGATAGGATTGAGCCGTCGCACTGTCGATGCGGCGTTTGCCGAGCGTTTCGACGCGGTGCTCGCCGAAACCGTGGCGGACGGCTGGTTGCCACGCTTGCGCGAGCGCTACATCGGTTGCCCGACGGATCCGGCGACGTTGGGTTGCGTGGAAGCAGCCGGCATCGATGCCGCGGTGCCGCCGTCGGAATGAGGAGGCCTCGACTTCCCCGCGTGGCGCGTACAGATTCCGACGATGGGAGCGTCAGCGGCGTGAGTCCCTGATCGGGAACCTCGCGAGGAAGGCCGGAATCGCGCTGTTCTTCCCGGAAACCCGATGTGGCGAAGTGCTACGGTTCGCGCGTGGAGCTTTGTTGGAGCGGTATGCGCCTTCTATTCGCCCTGCTGGCCGCGCTTTGCGCGTGCGCACCGGCTTCCGCGGAGCCGGGGCCGCGCAATCCTTGTGTCCTCACCACGCGCTGGAACCCCCTGCCTCCTTACTGGCTAGCACGTGAGGGGCAGCCACCGACGGGCTATCTTGCGGAGCTTCTCACCGAGCTGGGGCGCCGTACCGGTTGCGAGGTGCGCTTTCGGGAAATGAACTGGGCGCGCGGCGTTGCAGAAATGAGGGCCGGCAGGATCGACCTGATCGCCGGCGCCGTGCAGAGTCCGGAGCGCGATCGCTTCGCCTATTTCACACGTGCGATCAATGCCACGCGCAACGTGCTGGTGCTTCGCGCCGAGCTGGCTGCGACGGTCGATGTCGACGATCTCTCCGCGCTCGCCGCAACGGAGCTCAGGATCGGGATCCAGGCCGGGGCCAATTACGGGCCTGAGCACGTGGCGCTCTCGCGCGATCCCGCGTTCGCCGCGCGGCTCCGTCCCATCCTTGAACCGAAGATCGGCTGGCAGATGTTGGCGAGCGACCGCCTCGATGGTTTTTTCATCGATGAGCTGAGTGCTTTGAGTTACCAGGCCGACATGTCCGGGCGCGTCCCGCTGAAGCAGGTCTTCATCTTCTCCGACGAGCCGTCGCGCGTCATGGTGGGTCGCCATCTCGGGGCAGCGAAGGCAGGGGCGGTGGACCGTGCGATCGATGCCATGGTGGCTGACGGCTGGCTGCTGCGCTTGCGCGAGCGTTACGTGCCCTGCCCGACCGACCCCGAGACGCTCGGCTGCGCCGCGCCCGCGTCCACGCCAAGCGCCTCGGAAACGCGGCCCAGCATGCCGAGCAGTGCGCGTGCCGAGGGCACGAGCGACTCCACGAACGCCCGATAGTCGAGTCGCGCCTCGTGCGTGACGTCCATCGCCTCGTCAGTCTCGGCATCGAGGTCGTTGAAGCGGAGAATGACACCGTCCCGCCCGACGGCACAGTAAAGGCCGATCTGTGCCAAGGGTGAGGCCGCCCAGGACTCGTCCGTCTCGTCGAAGATGACGAGGGTTTCGCCCGCGCGCAGCCCTTCGATGGCGTCGAGCGTCCGTCCGAGCATGGCGGCCTCGCGCGCGAAAACCGGCACCCAGACGCGCTTGCCGCCCCCGAGATCGAGCCCGATCGCGAGGCTGTAGTCCTGCACCAGCGGCCACCAGCTGGCAGCGCGAACATCCGGCGTCCGCGCACGCAGCGCCCTGAGCTGTTCGATGTAGGTATCGAACAGCGCCTGGCCTTCCCTGCCCCGGAGTCGCGTGACATCGAACTGCGCGAAGGCATCGTCGTCGATCGACCCCGCCGCCATCGGCTCGAGCGGCCCGCTCAGGGCAGGCAGGGCGAGCCGGTGCCGGCCCTTGAACCAGCCGAAGAAGCGCGGCACCGTCGCCTGCGTCAACAGGTTCAGGCTGGCCTCCAGATGCACCGGCTCTCGCAGCACCCGCGCCGCGGCGGTCACGTTACGAGGCCAATAGCGATGCCCGGCTTGGCCCAGCGCCGCAGCAGTTCGGCGCGCAGCGTCTCGGCCTTCTCGACGTGGCGCTCCTTGACGTGGCCGAAGCCGCGGATGTGCTCCGGCACCTCGGCGATCTCGACGGCGAGCGCGTGGTTCTCCGCCGACAGCTTCGGCAGCAGCTCGAGGATCGTCTGCACGTACTCGTCGCGCAGGCGGCGTTCCATCTTCCGCTCCTCGGTGTGGCCCACCGGGTCAAGCGCCGTGCCGCGAAGGAACTTCAGGTGCTTCAGCACCTTGAAGGCGCTGAAGATCCACGGGCCGTACTCGCTCTTCACGAGATGGCCGTCGGCGTCCTTCTTCGAGAGCAGCGGCGGCGCCAGGTGGAAGCGAAGCGAACCGCCGTCCTCGAATTGTTCCTTCAGGCGCGCCTCGAACTCGCCCGAGGTGTACAGGCGGGCGACTTCGTACTCGTCCTTGTAGGCCATCAGCTTGAAGGCGTAGCGGGCGACCGAACTCGACAGCGCATCCTTGCCCGGCGTCTTCGCGCTCTCCGCCGCGCGCACTTCGGCGACGAGGTCGCTGTAGCGCTTCGCGTAGGCGGCGTTCTGGTAGTCGGTGAGGAAGGCGACGCGGCGGGCGATGGTCTCGTCCAGCGTCAGCGACAGCGTCTCGTCGTCCAGCGCGTCGGCGGTGCCGCTGCGCTGCGCGGGCACGGCATCCGCCGCTTCGATCACCTTGTCGATGTCGATGGCCGCGAGGCGGCCCCAGCCGAAGGCCTGCTTGTTCATCTCGACGGCGGCGCCGTTGAGCTCGACCGCGCGCATCAGCGATTCGAAGGTCACCGGCACCAGGCCCAGCTGCCAGGCGTAGCCGAGCATGAACAGGTTGGTGGCGATGGCGTCGCCGCAGAGCGCGGTGGCGAGCTTGTTCGCCTCCACCGTGAACGGCGCACGGCCGCCGAGGCTGGTGCGCACCGTCTCGATGATCGCCTCGGCCGGGAACTGCAGGTCCGGTGCTTTCAGGAACGAGGACGGCATCGCCTCATAGGTGTTCAGCACGACTTCGGTGCGGTCGGCGCGGATCTTCGACAGCGACCAGTAGTCGTTGACGACGACCATGTCGCAGCCGAGCACGAGGTCGGCCTCGCCCGCGGCGATGCGCACGGCGTGCAGCTCGGCCGGGTTCTTGCCGATGCGGATGTGCGTGGTGACCGCGCCGCCCTTCTGCGCGAGGCCAGTCTGGTCGAGCACCGAGGTGCCCTTGCCTTCCAAATGGGCCGCCATCCCAAGCAATGCGCCGATGGTGACGACGCCGGTGCCGCCCACGCCGGTGAGCAGGATGTTCCAGGGCTGCTCGAGGCTGGAGCGGACGTTCGGCATCGGCAGCGCGCTGAAGTCGATCTTGGCCTTCGGCTTCTTCTTGCGCAGCGGCGCGTCAACCACCGAGACGAAGCTCGGGCAGAAGCCGCGCACGCAGCTGAAGTCCTTGTTGCAGCCGCTCTGGTCGATCTCGCGTTTGCGGCCGAACTCGGTTTCCTTCGGCAGCACCGAGACGCAGGCCGACTTCACCGAGCAATCGCCGCAGCCTTCGCAGACCAGCGAGTTGATGACGACGCGCTTCGGCGGGTCGACCATCAGCTTGCGCTTGCGGCGGCGGCGCTTCTCGGCCGCGCAGGTCTGGTCGTAGATCAGGATCGAAGCGCCCTTCACTTCCGACAGCTTCTTGTGCACGTCGTCGAGTTCAGCGCGATCGTAGAACTGCACGCCGTCCGGGAAGATCGACGGGTCGGACCACTTCTCGATGTCGTCGCTGACGACGACGATGGTCTGGATGCCTTCGGCGCGCATCTGCCGCGCGATGTCCGGCACGGTGAGCGTGCCGTCCACCGGCTGGCCGCCGGTCATGGCGACGGCGTCGTTGTAGAGGATCTTGTAGGTGATGTTGACCTTGGCCGACACCGCCTGGCGGATCGCCAGCGAGCCGGAGTGGAAGTAGGTGCCGTCACCGAGGTTCTGGAAGACGTGCGGCGTCTCCACGAAGGGCGCCTGCCCACACCACGTCGCACCTTCGCCACCCATCTGGGTGAAGGTGTCGGTGCGGCGGTCCATCCACGTGACCATGTAGTGGCAGCCGATGCCGCCCAGCGCGCGGTGGCCTTCCGGCACCTGGGTGCTGGTGTTGTGCGGGCAGCCCGAGCAGTAGGTCGGCACGCGCGGGAACAGCGGGCGCGGCAGGGCGAGCTCCTGCTCCTTCTCGGCGATCCACTTCAGGCGCGCGGTGATGGCTTCCGAATTGAAGAAGCGGTTCAGGCGCTTGGCGATGACGCGGGCGATGCGCGCCGGCGTGAGTTCGCTGGTGCTCGGCAGGATCCACTCGCCGCTCTCGTCGTACTTGCCGACGATGCTCGGGCGCTGGCCGTCGAAGTTGTAGAACTGCTCCTTCATCTGCGCTTCGATGAAGGCGTGCTTCTCCTCGACGACCACGATGTCCTCGAGGCCGCGGGCGAAGTTGCGCAAGCCCTGCGGCTCCAGCGGCCAGGTCATGCCGACCTTGTAGACGCGGATGCCGATGGCCTCGGCGTCCTTGTGGTCGATGCCGAGGTACTCGAGCGCCTGCAGCACGTCGAGGTAGCTCTTGCCGGCGGTGACGATGCCCAGCCGCGCGCGCGGCGAGTCGTAGATGATCTTGTCGAGCTTGTTGGCGCGTGCGAACGCGTGCGCAGCCTTCACCGCGTACTGGTGCAGGCGCATTTCCTGGTCGAGCGGCGGATCCGGCCAACGGATGTTGAGGCCGCCCGGCGGCAGCTCGAGGTCGGTCGGGATGACGATGTCGAGCTGGTGCGGATTGACGTTCACCGAGGCCGACGATTCCACCGTCTCGGCGATCGTCTTGAAGCCCACCCAGCGGCCCGTGTAGCGGCTCATGGCCCAGCCGAGCAGGCCCATGTCGAGGATGTCCTGCACGCCGGCCGGGTTCAGCACCGGCATCATTGCGCTGACGAATTCGCCTTCCGAACCGTGCGGCAGCGTCGAGCTGCGGCAGGCGTGGTCGTCGGCGGCGAGCACCAGCACGCCACCGTTCTTGTTCGTGCCGGCGGCATTGCCGTGCTTGAACACGTCGCCGCAGCGGTCGACGCCCGGGCCCTTGCCGTACCACATGCCGAACACGCCGTCGTACTTCGCGCCCGGCCACAGGTTGGTCTGCTGGCTGCCCCAGACCATCGTCGCGCCGAGGTCCTCGTTGATACCCGGCTGGAACTGGATGCCCGACGCGGCGAGGTGCTTGCGCGCCTTCCACAGCTCGAGGTCGAAGCCACCCAGCGGCGAACCGCGGTAGCCCGAGATGAAGCCAGCCGTGTTCAGCTGCGCGGCGCGGTCGCGCATCTGCTGCATCAGCGGCAGGCGCACCAGCGCCTGCACGCCCGACAGGTAGATGCGACCTTCCGAGCGGGTGTACTTGTGGTCGAGCGTGTACTCGCCATCGACGATGGCGGAAGACGCGGTGGAACGGTCCGTGGCGGAGGGCAGGACGGCGGACATCGGCAGGGCCTCGGGGGCGTTCGAGCAAAGACTCGGAATTATAGCCCGAGGCGCGGTGGAGGCCTTGTGGGATGGCGGGCCGAAAGAAAGTTCCAAATGCCGAAAGAAAGTTCCAAACCTAGGCACGTTGGCCGGGAATCGACCCAAAACAATGTTCCAAACGGCGATGAACGCCCTAATTGGCGGTAAGGGTGGACCGCCCCCGCCCTTTGACCTGCGTCATAGTCAGAGTCCGGAGGGGCGACTTACCGTTGCGCCTCACCGGACCTAACGGGATCGCCGTGTCCCACCGCCAACGCTTGAAGATCCTGAGCTTTCTGCTCTGCCTGCCCATGTCGACGGTGTGCGCCGCCGAACTGACGATTTCGGCGGCGGCCAGCCTAGGGGAAGCTTTCACCGAAATCGCGGAGCGCTTCGAGGCCGCCCACCCCGGACACGAGATCCGCCTGAATATCGGGGGATCAGGCGCCCTGTTGCAGCAGATCAGGGCAGGAGCGCCAGTGGATGTCTTCGCCGCCGCAGACAGCGAAACGATGGACCGGGCCGCTGCGGACGGATTGGTTGACGCCCGCCAGCGGCACGACATAGCTGGCAATGCGCTGGTGGTCGCGGTCCCAGCCGACACCCAGGCCATTCCCGCCAGCCTGACGGCGCTGGCGGAGCCGACCGTCCGCCGCATCGCGATCGGCCAGCCGGACGCGGTGCCGGCAGGGCGCTATGCCCGCGAAGCGCTTCAGACCGCCCGGCTTTGGGAAGCCCTTGCTCCCCGCCTTGTCCCTGCACAAAACGTGCGGCAGGCTTTGGACTACGTCGCCCGTGGCGAAGTCGACGCCGCCTTTGTCTATGCCACGGATCTCCCCTTGCAACCGGGACGTGTGAAGCTCGCCTTCACCGTTCGCGTGAAGACGCCGATTCGCTACCCGATCGCGCCCGTGGCGGACAGCCGCGAGCCAGGGGCGGCCCGCGCCTTTGTGGAATTCGTGCGATCCGCCGAGGGCCAAGCCATCCTGCGGCGCCACGGATTCCTCCCGCCGTGAACGGTGCTCGATGAACGAGTTCGCTGCCGCATGGCCGGCCCTCGCGCTATCGCTCAAGGTTTCGCTCTGGGCCAGCGGCATCACCCTCGTGCTGGGGACGGCTCTGGGCTACCTCCTTGCGCGCGGTCGCTTCCCGGGCCGCGAACTGCTGGACACCCTGCTGACCCTCCCGATGGTGCTGCCCCCCACCGTTCTCGGCTACTACCTGCTGGTGCTGATTTCGCGCCGAAGCGCGCTGGGTGGCTGGCTCGATGCGGCCTTCGATGTGCAGTTGGTCTTCACTTGGCAGGCCGCAGTGATTGCCGCGACCGTGGTTACGCTCCCACTGGTCTTCAAGCCCGCGCGAACCGCGTTCGAGGGCGTGGACCATCGGGTGGAGGCGGCTGCACGAACGCTCGGATTGCCGGACTGGGCCGTGTTTCTGCGCGTGACACTCCCCCTGGCTTGGCCGGCGATCCTCGCTGGATTGCTGCTCGCGTTCGCCCGGGCCATGGGGGAGTTCGGCGCCACCCTGATGGTGGCCGGTAGCATCCCCGGTCAGACCCAGACCCTCTCGGCAGCCATCTACGAGGCGGTTCAGGCCGGACAGGATGGGCGCGCCCTGTTCCTCGTCGTGGTCATGACGGTGGTGTGCTTGGCGGTGCTGCTCGCCGCAGGACGACTTCGTGCGAACACCTCGAGGGGGAAGGCGTGATCGACACGGCACCAAGGATCGACGTCGCACTCCGTGCCAGCTTGCAGGCCGGCTCGCGTCGCTTCCGACTCGACGTATCGTTTCAGAGTGCTGCCACTCGGCTCGTCATCTTCGGGCCCTCCGGTTCCGGAAAGACCCTGCTTCTGCAGGCCATCGCAGGCGTAGTGCGCCCGGATAGCGGCCACGTGCGTCTGGGCGGCAGGACGCTCTTCGATTCAACGGCCGGCCTCGACGTGCCGCCTCGGGACCGGCGGCTGGGCGTGGTGTTCCAAGACTACGCGCTGTTTCCACACCTCAACGTGCGGCAAAACGTCAGCTTTGGACTCTCCACAGGCCCTTTGAACCCGACCCGTCACCAACGTGATGCCCGGGTGGAAGACTGGCTTCAGCGTTTGGACCTCACCGCCAGCGCGCACCAGTTCCCGCATCAGCTGTCGGGTGGCCAGAAGCAACGGACCGCCGTGGCCCGTGCCCTCGTCCGAGCACCGGACGCCCTCCTGCTGGACGAGCCTTTCGCGGCTCTCGACCACGGATTACGACGCGAACTCCGCGGCGAGTTGGATGCGTTGCAGCGCCGGCTCGACATTCCCATGCTGCTGGTCACCCACGATCCCGAGGACGTCGAGGCACTCGGCGCCGCCACGGTCCAACTGGCTGGTTGCGCGGCCGAGGGCCGGCCTTCACACGAGCGTAGAGGTGGAAAGGAATAGCGCTGTTGCGCAAGGTTGGGCGCCACGCCAAGCCTTCGCCCCATCGGATGGAACCGCGCCTCTTCCAGACCCTGCTCGAGCAGCGCGCTTGTTCGGATTGCGTGCTCAAGCCGATGTGCAGGCCCGCCATCGTCAGGCCCGACGACGTAGAGCGGATGTCGGACCACGTGCTCCCCCGGCGATCATTGAGCGCTGGTGAGCGGCTTTACGAGCAGGGCCAGAGGGTCCGGTCTCTGTTCGTTTCTCAGGCTGGCGTCTTCAAAACGGAAACGTTGGCGGCGGATGGGAGGTTGCAGGTCCTCGGTTTCCACTTCCCTGGCGAACTCATGGGATTGGAAGCGATTGCAGGGATGCACTTTCGTGCGGATGCCTTTGCGATGGAGCCCGCCATCATTTGCGAGATCCCGCTGTCGGCACTGGAAACGGCGGCCAGCCGACAGCCGGAGTTCCAGCACCACCTCCTGCAAGCGGCAGGCTCCTGCCTGGCTGATCAACAGGAACATGTCGAGCTCCTCGCCATGCGACAGGCCGACGAGCGCGTCGCGCTGTTTCTGGTCGGCCTTCTTCAGCGCGCCGAACGGATCTCTGGAAAGGAAGAGGCGTCGATCCATCTGGCGATGGGCAGAACCGATCTCGCGAGCTACCTGTGCCTTACCATCGAAACCGTCAGTCGCACCTTCTCCTCGTTGCGCGATGCAGGAATCCTCGGCGTTCAAGGGCGGCACCTGACGGTTCTCGACCGCCAACGCCTGATTGCGATGTCGGGAAGCGAGGGTGCGAAGAGCACGCGACGCGCATGAGCAGCCCTCTTGACCCACATCATTTCCGAAGTGGCGGCTGACGCCTAGCGTTGCGCGCAGGCTTCTGGAATTCCAATGACCATCATGACGCGGCCGTTCTCGCTTCGAGGAGCGCTCTGGATAAGCGCGGGCGAGGACATGGTGGCCGACCGCCAACGGATCGAGCTTCTTTTGAAGATCGATGAGCTGGGCTCGATCTCACGCGCCGCGAAGATGATGGGCTGGGGCTACAAGTCCGCATGGGACGCCGTGGAGACCATGAACGTCTTGGCGGGCTCTCCACTGGTCGCGAAAGCCGTCGGAGGACGCGGCGGTGGCGGCACGCGGCTCACTGATCAAGGCCACGGACTGGTCAAGGCGTTTCGTCTGATCGAGCGCGAGCATCGGCGTTTCATCGAAACCCTCGATCGGGATGCCGCAGGCATCGCCGACGAAGCACTGCTCTCTCGAAGGACTTCCATGAAGACCAGCGCCAGAAACCAGCTTCCCGGGCGTGTTCTGGCCGTTGTCGAGGGCGCCCTTGAGGACGAAATCGAGATCGATATCGGCGGCCAACAGCGAGTCGTCGCCACGATCACCCGCAGCAGCCGAGAAGCACTTGGCCTCGGGATCGGTGCGGAGGTATTTGCCCTCGTCAAGGCATCGTCGATCATCCTGGCGTCCGCGGACGCACAGGCGAGGTTCTCGGCGCGTAACCAGATTACCGGCCCCGTCCGTCGGATCATCACGGGCGCTGTGAGCACGGAGGTTGTCCTCGAGATGCCGAACGGTGGTCACCTTGTCGCCAGCATCACGTTGGCGAGCGCGCAAGCCCTCGCGCTGAAGGAAGGCGATGTCGTGACCGCGCTGTTCAAGGCGTCCGCCGTGATCCTTGCGGTAGTCGCCTAATTCTCCGGCGCAATGCGAGGACGCCAAGGGCGGCGGCCCAACCGCCGTAGCAAACCCATCATCACCACCACCCAAGCCAGGCTGCCGCCTGCCAAGACCAGCGTCGAGATCCATCCCAGCGGCTCGAAGTCGGCGGCCAAGCCAAGCCGTGCGCTGGCCACGGCGTACATGCCGAGCGGGAACACCAGACTCCACATGATCGGTTCATAGCGCAGCGGGCGCCGATTGATCCCGTGCTTCCACACGCCGAACAGCGTGAGCAGGGGAATCCACCACGTCGCCCACGCCCAGATCATCATCGTCACGCCATCGACGAAGGGGCGCTGCGCTGCGAGGAAAGGCAGCGGTGTCTCCAGCGCGATCAGCGCCGTGCCGGCATTGGCGGAAATCGCGGCCGCACCCATGACCACCCAGAGCAGCGGCCCGACGTCGTCCGGTGCGAGACGCAGGAAGAAGATGCGGTAGCAGAATAGCGTCACGAAGATGCCATAGAGGCACAGCCCGAGCCCCCACAGCATGTGCACCTCCACCTGCATGTAGCGCCCGTACTCACCGAGCTCAGGCACGAGGCGCGCGCCCAGCACCACCAGCGATTGCGTGCCCACGATGGCGATCAGCCAACCGCCGTGCACGATATTCACGTTGTGCTCGTGAGTGAGGAAGGTGAGCACCGCGAAGGCGAGGTAGAGCAGCAGGCACCAGACCACGAAGGCGAAAGCCCATAGCCCCATCGCAACCGGCGCCTGCCCGTGACCGAGCGCGATCTGTCCGACCAGCGATGCCGCCGCGACGAGGGTGAAAAAGCCGAACACCAGGCGCGGATTGGTGAGGTCGTCGCGAACGGCCGACGACGCAAACACGACCCGCGCCAGCGAGAGGGCCATCAGGACGACAAACGCGAAAAGCGCAAACGCGTCGAGAAATCGTCCCACTTTGGGCAGTGCGTGCAGATGAAAGCCTTGCGCGAGGATGGCGCTTGCCATCACCAGAGCGAAGTTTCCTGGATGAAGCGCAGCCAAGCCTTGACGCTGCACTGCGGTGGGTTCGATGGACGGGGATTTAGGGGCAACCATGGTGGAAGTATGGCTCGGCCGCCAGCCAATCAACGATCCGCTTGATCTGCGGCAAGGCGTTTCCGGAAGCCGTGGCAGGAAGATGCGCACCGAATGAACCCCAAGGAGTCTCTCGTGCATCGCCTCGCCATTGCCATAGCGCTTGCCCTTCCTCTTGCCTGTTCGGCCGCGATCGCAGCCCAGCCCGGTGTCGCCCCGGTAACGTCTGCGGCCACGCCAGCGCCTCCGAGCGCAGCGCCAAAGCCTTGGACCGTCAACCTGCGCTACCGCTACGAGGGCGTGGACGACGATGCTTTCGCCCGTGACGCTGATGCCCACACGGCACGCGTGCGCGCGGGCTACACCTTCGCCTTCGGCGGCGGATGGACGGCGCAGCTGGAAGGCGAGGGCGTTGCCGAGCTCAACGACCGCTTCAACTCCGGCGCCAATGGCGAGACGGCCTACCCAGCGGTCATCGACGCGCGCGCTGTCGAGATCAACCAGGCTTGGCTCGACTGGCGCAGCACGGCTTTCGGCACCCGAATCGGGCGTCAGATGATTGTGCTCGACAATGCCCGATTCCTCGGCAACGGGGCATGGCGCCAGAACATGCAGACCTTCGATGCCGTCCAAGCGCAATGGAAGCCCTCGGCTGCATGGGACGTCCAGGCCTATTATCTCGACGCCGTGCAACGCTCCCCCGGCGACAACGCCCGCGACCGGCTCGCCCGTGAGCGCGACCTCGACGGCCGTCTGCTGCGCGTGGCGCGCACCTTGCCGGGGGGCAGCGTGGCGGCCTACGGCTACTGGGTGGAGGATCAGGACGTGGCCGCTGCGTCCACCCGCACGCTGGGACTTCGCTGGTCCAGCGCGTGGGCACTGAACCCGGCGTGGAAGTTCGGGCTCACGCTCGAAGGCGCCACGCAGCAGCCGTGGGCCGACGCCGTTGGCGGTCGCACCGGCTACGCGCTGGTGGAGCCGCGGCTCGAGCGCGGCCCGCTGGTGTTCAAGGCGGGCTTCGAACGGCTGGGGGCCGGTGACGGCCGGGCGTTCCAGACACCCCTCGCCACCCTGCACGCTTTCAATGGGTGGGCCGACAAGTTCGCGACGACGCCGATCAACGGCCTCGAAGACCGCTACGTCTCGGCGCAGGGCGGATTCACGGTGGCCGGCAAGGCCGCGACCTGGCAGGTGATGGGCCACGACTTCCAGTCGGACCGCGGCGCCGATTACGGCACGGAATGGGATGCGTCGCTCGCCCTCACGCTGCGTCCGGGCCTTGTTGCCTTGGCGAAACTCGCCGACTACCAGAGCGACGGCTTCGCCCGCGACACCCGGAAGCTGTGGCTGCAACTGGAATGGGCGCTGTAGACCGCGCCTGCTGTTGACGCCTGTCAATGCGCCTCCACTCGAGCGGGCGCTCAATGGCACCCCTCGACGCGATCACTGGCCATGCCCATGCGCCTTCTCGGCCTCTCCAATGCCTCATGGCCCGCACGTGCCAAGGCCCGAACGGCGTGCCCGGCGTGGCGCGAGTCTTTCGCCACCGGGCACGCCGGCATTGATGAGGACCATCAGCGATTGATCGAGCTGCTCGCCGACAGTTGGCGCGCCTTGGCCGACGATGCATTGCCGAAAGCAGAGGTCCGTCGGCGAATCGAGGCGCTTGACGCGTTTGCGCGACAACACTTCAGCTTCGAAGAGCAGCTCCTCGCTCATCCGGGCATGGATGCGGGACACCGCGATCGCCATATCAAGGGACACCAGCGTTTCCTCGAGACGGTTCAGGGGGTGCTCGACATGGTCGAAAACCTGCCGCCCGACGTCTGTTCCCACTTCATGGATTTCCTCGGCTCGTGGCTGGTGCACCACATCCGCGAAACGGACAAGGAACTGGCCCGTCAGTGCGTGCTGCTGGGCCTACCTCTCGCATAACCGCCGACCTTGACACCATGAGCGATCAGGCGGAATCGAGCTCTTGCCCACAGGCGCGTGTCGCGATCATCGGCTCGGCTGGCCGCTACGGCCGCTGGCTCGGTGGCTTCTTCGCGGCGAATCCCGCACTGGCCGCCGAGGTCCGCGGCTACGACCCCGCTGATACGTCGAGTATGGCGTTGGCAGCGCTCGCGCACTGGGCCGACGTGGTGGTGTTCAGCGCGCCAGTGGCGACGACCGTCGAGGTGATCGGCCGATTTGCAGCGCTGGCACGTGAGCGCGCGGAACGACAACTTTGGATGGACCTCACCTCGATCAAGGCCGCCCCGGTGGCGGCGATGCAAGCCTCGGGCGCGGAGGTGCTGGGCCTGCACCCGATGTGCGCACCGCCTGCGCTGCCGCATCTTGCCGGACAGCGGCTGGTGGTGTGCGAAGAGCGGCTCAAGGTCTGGCGGCCCTGGACAACGGCCTTCCTGACGGCCACCCGCGCCACCCTCGTGCCGCTGGACGCGCGCGAACACGACCGCCGCGCCGCGCAGGTGCAGGCACTCGGCCATGCGGCCCATCTGGCCCAACTCACCGTGCTCGCCCGCGGAGGCGCATCGCTCGACGCCCTCGACGCCTGCGCGACGCCGACCTTTGGCCTCGACCTCGCGATGGGGATGCGCCTGCTCTCGGGCGATCCCGGGCTGTACGCCGGCCTGCTATCCCTGACCGAGGAATCGCGGGCCTCGGTGCGGGCCTTGCGCGACGCCTGCGCGTGGCTCGTGGACGCCGTGGAGAGCGCCACCACGTACGACGCCCTCGTGCCGCACATCGTCTCGCTGCAGCAATGGGCGGGGACGGCGCGCATCACCGGCGGCAATGCCGCCTACCTGCGGGCCGTGGACGGGCTGCGACCGCCGTCGGATTGACCCACATCAGGGCGTGAGCGGCGGCGACGCGCGAGGCTGGCGCCCTCCTCCGCTTGCAGGCCCCGCCATGGCCACCGTGATGCCCGCGCCGATGCGCTTCGCCCTCGTCGATGCCCCGCATCGCCTTCTATTCTTCATCGGTGCCACGAATGTGCTGGCGGCGATGGCCTGGTGGCTGGCCCACCTGATGGGCTGGTCGGAGGCCGCGCTCGAGGGCTTGCCGGCCACCTGGCTGCACGGCTTCCTGATGCAGTACCAGGTGCTGCCGGCCTTCATCTTCGGCTTCCTGCTCACGGTCTTCCCGCGCTGGATGGGCCTCGGCGAGGCGAAGCGCTGGCACTACCTTCCGGTCGGCCTCGGGCTGCTGCTGGGGCAGGCCGCCACGCTGGCGGCGGCGTTCACCGGTTCCAGCCTGCTGCTGCACTTCGGCTGGCTGAATACGCTGGCCGGATGGCTGGGCGCGATGGCCGTGCTCGCCGGCTGGCTGCGCGAGGCGCGGATGGGCGATTGGCATGCGCGCTCAGCCTTCGCGGCACTGCTGGTCGGCCTGTGCGGCGTGCTCTCTTTCGGCGTGTGGCTGCACGGCGGCTCGCCGCTATGGCTGCACTTCATGGCGGTGATCGGTGGCGTCGGCTTCCTGATGCCGATCTACGCGACGGTGGCGCACCGCGTGTTCCCGTTCTTCGCCGGCAACGTGGTCAAGGGCTATGTGCCGTGGCGGCCGATGTGGGTGCTGGGCGCGCTGTGGGCGCTCACACTGATCCACCTCGTGGCACCGATCGTGGGCTGGAATGCGCTCCGCGGCGTCGCCGACCTCGCGCTGGCCGGGCTCGGCGCGGTCGTGCTCTGGCGCTGGTGGCCGCGCGGAAAAGCGCCACCGCTGTTGATGGTGCTGTTTGTCGGCCTCGCGTGGTGGCCAGTGGCCATGGCCCTGTACGCATGGGATGCGCTGGCGCCGATCCTCGGCCTCGGTGATGCGCTCGGCCGCATGCCGCTGCATGCCCTTGCGGTGGGCTGCTTCGGCACGCTGCTCGTGGCCATGGTGACACGCGTGACTGCGGGGCACTCCGGCCGCCCCTTGGTGCTGGGGCGTGTGGCGGGCTTTTCATTCGTTGGCATGAATGCCGTGGCACTGATTCGCTTGGGAGCGGAGTTCAGCGCGCAGCCGATGACGTGGTGGCAGGCCAGCGCCGTCGGCTGGCTGCTGGTTTTCCTTCCTTGGGTGCTGAAGAGTGCGTGGATCTATCTAGTGCCGCGCGCTGATGGCAAGCCGGGCTGAGCGCATGGACATCGATCGCGAGCTCAACGCCTGCTTTATCGGGCCCTATGGCGAGAACGACCAGTTGTTGGAGTCACTGACGGTTGAGTTCCTGCGTGACCACGTCTACTGGCGGCGCAACCTGCACCCCGAGGACGTCCCGGTCATTCCCACCGGCGCGAACCGGCTGCCGAAGTTCCTCGCTTTCGAATCGAGGATGCGCCGCGAGCTGCACGGGTTGTCGGCCGCGCTGAAGCGCAGCGTTCCCTTCCACAGCCCGCGCTACATCGGCCACATGGTCAGCGATCTGCTGATCCCAGGCCTCGCCGCGCAGATGCTCGCACTGCCTTACAACCCGAACAACGTCTCGGCGGAATCGGCGCCGGTGACCATCGACATGGAGCTCAAGGCCGGGCTGCAGCTGGCGGCAATGATCGGTTTCGTCGCCGACCCAACGCGCGAGGACTGCGCTTTCGGCCACCTCACCTCGGGCGGCACGTTGGCCAACGTGCAGGGCCTGCGGCTGGCGCTGGCGCTGAAGGCGTTTCCGGTGGCTCTCCAAGCGGCGAGCGTGCCATTGCCGGGTGTGCCGGACACCGCGAGCGCGGCGTTCCAGCTCGCGCCAGCGGCCAGCGTCGCGCTATGGACTGCTTGGAAGCAGTGGCGCGATGCCTTACCGGCGAAAGAGGCCCGCGAATGGTCCGGACGCGTGGAAGCGCAGAGGCTCGAACAGCTCGGCCTTGCCGGCTTCTTCGCCCGCCATTCCGGCTTGCGCGCGCCGGCGGTGTTCGCACCGAGCACGGCGCATTACTCGTGGAGCAAGGGCTGCAAGCTGCTCGGCCTCGGCCGCGACCAGCTGCGCCTGATCCCCGGAAAAGCCATGCGCCTCGATCTCGACGCGCTGTCCGACGCACTCGACGCCTGCCACGCCGCCGGCGAACCGGTGCTGATGGCGGTGGGTGTGCTCGGCAGCACCGAGTTCGGCACCATCGACCCGATCAGTGGCCTGCTCGACCTGCGTGATCGCTGCACCGCCCGCGGGCAAGGCTTCGCCGTGCATGTCGATGCGGCTTGGGGCGGCTACCTCGCCTCGCTGTTCCGCGAGGCCGACGGCGCGCTGCGCTCGCGCGCGGCCGTGGCCGAGGGCTTCGCGGCCTTCCCGGCCCCGCACGTGCAGGCGGCCATCGAGGCCCTGCATCGCATCGACAGCATCACCATCGACCCGCACAAGCTCGGCTACCTGCCCTACGGCGCCGGCGCCTTCCTGTGCCGTGACCAGCGTGCCATCGACGTGCTCGCCGAAGGTGCCGACTACGTGTTCCAGCCGGACGACGGCGGCGATTTCTTCGCCCGCCATCGCAGCCTCGGGCGCTACATCCCGGAGGGTTCGAAAGCGGGGGCGAATGCCGCGGCGGTCTACGTGACCCATCGCGTCCTGCCGCTCGATGCCAGCCACTTCGGCGAACTGCAGGCCCTGAGCCTGCGCGCCACCGAAGTCTTCGTCGCCAAAGCCGAGGCCTTCTGCCAGCGCGTGGCCGGACGCGTACAGGCCCTCGTGCCCTTCCACCCGGACAGCAACCTGGTCTGCCTCGCCTTCAACCCGCGCGGCAATGCGCGTCTGGCCGACGCCAACCGCTTCGTCCGCGCCCTGCAGCGCGCGCTCTCCGCCGACCCCACGCGTCCGCTGCAGCTCGGCGAGTACTTTGGCTCGGTGACGACGCTGAAGCGCGAGGCCATGGGCGATGCCGACACCGCGCGCCTGCTCGAAGCGCTCGACCTGCCACCGGACGCGCTGGAGGCCGAGCCCGGCGAAGGCAACGATCGTCTGGTGATCCTGCGCCACACGCTGATGAATCCCTTCCTGCTCGACGAGCACGGCGACAGTCCGGTGATGGACGGCTACTTCGCCTTTCTTGAGCGCTGGATCGTTGACCATTCATAGCGGGCGCCGCTCGATTCCGTCTCTTCGACCTCGACGGCGAACAAGGCGGGCAAAGCGAGGCGCAGGCGCTCAGCCAACCAGACACACAGCAACTCGCTGGTGGGGTTCTCGAGTCCGGGAACGTCGTTGAGGCAGGTGTGATCGAGCGAAGCGATGAGCGGCTTGGCGACGCGGCCCACCTCGCCGAAGTCGACCACCCAGCCCAGCACGGGGTCGAGCGGGCCGCGCAAATGCAGGATCACTCGGTAGGAGTGCCCATGCATCGCGCCGCAGGGATGGCCTGGGGGGACGTACGGCAGTCGGTGCGCGGCTTCGAAGCGGAAGGATTTCCGCAGCTGCAGGACAGGCGCCACCTCCCCGCTGTCTTGCGGCGCATTCGATCTAGGCGGCATCGACGCGGTCCGCCTCGGCCTTCGGCTGCATGGCCCGCGCCTCGGGCCGGGCGAGGGTCTCGTAGAGGCGCTGCACGTCGTCTGGATCCGGGTCGCAGTGCTTGAGCTTACGGATGCCGTGGTCCGACAAGAGCACATGGCGCTGCGCCACGACACCGGCCTGTTCGAGGCAGGCGGCCGCACAGGCCATCACGCAGCCGTCGAAGGCGAGGATCGGCCGTCCGCTGCGCGCGGTCTTCACCAGGCCGGGCACGCCGCCACCCACCCCGGCGATGCAGGACATCTCGGCTTCGCCGTCGCGATCGAGCATCAAAGCGAGGCGGTTGGCCAACTGGGCGGCACTGGAGCAACCGGAGCAGGAATAGACGAGGGGCAGGTCGGACCGTTTCATGACGACTCGAAAGATGGGGCAGTGGCGCGGAACCGCCGGGCACGCCAAGCGGGGAACAGGAAGGCGATCACCAGTGCGGTCGCCGCGATGGACTCCGCGCCCAGCGCCCATCGACGAACGCTCGGCGCTTCGGGGAAGTGCATCGCCATGGCCCACGTGCCAAGGGCAAGCACGCGAAGCGCGAGCCAAGCGCCGAGGATTCGAGGGGGCAGGAGGCGATCCATGCCCGGCACTTGTCGACCCCTCGGCACCCGTTGGCGCAGTCGCCACCAGTGCAGAAACGCTGTGATCGGCAGTGCCGTGGCCGGCACGACGAGGGCGACCGCAGCAGCAATGAGCAAGGCGGGCAGCATCGCGTCTGTCCCACGGATGGAAAGCGAATGCAGCAACACCGCTGCCAAGGCCATGCCGCCGCCCAGTAGCCAGGCAAGGCCAAGTCCCGGCCGCCGTCGGAAGGGCCATTCGAGCCGGAGCGCCTTCCGCCAGACGACACCGGTGAGCGTGGGCAACAACAGTTGCGATGCGCCGATCACGACACCCCCGAGGCCCAGCGCGACGCCCACGGTTCGATGCGCGACAACACCTCCCGGCACCGTTTCGCCCAAGAGGCGAAGTCCGCCGAGCAGGGCGGCCACGCCGAGACCGACGAACCCGATCATGAGCGGTGCACGGACCGTCGCCGGGCCGGAAGAACGCAGAAGCCCGATCACCAGTGGCGTGAACAGCGCCCAAAGTGCCGCAACCACCCAGGGCGCCCCGATCACGCGCATTTCGGGCCATTGGAGAGCAGGCCCCGCCAGCATCATCAACAAGCCGGCATTGAAGACGACCAACACGGCGACCCAACCCGCGGTGGGGAACAGGCGCGGGAATCCTAGGACCGCACTCCCGAACTGCAGGGCGGCTCCGGCAGCGGCATTGCCGAAGACCCCGAGGATGAGGCCATGCAGAAGGGCCCAAGGGTCTGCATCCAACCAACCGATCGCCGGGAGCAGTTGGGCCCAGATGACCGAAGCACCGAGCGCAAGCAATGGCTGGACCGGCGGGACGGCGTCAGGGGCGATCCGGACCATTCGCCCCCTCCAGATGGATTTCGCAACCGCCGTCCGGGAGCATTCTGGCGTGGCGCAGGATGTGCCGGTCGCGCAAGGCTTCGAGGAGTGGGGCAGGCCAGAAGGGCGTCAACACCACGACGGACTCGCCCGGCGCCAGGCGATCCGCCAGCGCGAGCGCCCGGTTCAGGGGCTCGGGCGGGTTCAGCTGGCGGAAATCGTGGATGTCCATGCGCCCTCCTCGAGGCAGGCCATCGTCCTGACCTGAGGCCCTCGACGCTCTGAGGCAGGTCAAGCGAACGACGACTTCCGCCCATCGGCGCTGGCATTGATCCGGATCAATGCGCGGCGAGGGAGCCACTCCGTAGCCTGTGCCGGCAGCTCGCGCTGCACTCCGAGTCGCCCGGCCTTCGTCCCAGACATGGCTTGGCGACCGTGGCGGAGCCTCGCCACCCGGCGCCATCGGAAACGGTGACGCCGCCCGTGTTTGGAAAGGAGCGGACAACATGACGCTGCTGGCGGACCGGTTCGGCCGGACGTTTCCGTACCTGCGCCTGTCGGTCATCGAGGCGTGCAACTTCCGTTGCACCTATTGCCTGCCCAACGGCTTCCAAGCCCGCCCGGGTCGCCCGGAGCCGCTGTCGCGCGAGGAAATCGCCCGCCTGCTGCACGGCTTCGCCGCCGTGGGCCTGCGCAAGCTGCGCCTCACCGGGGGCGAGCCCAGCCTGCGCCGCGACCTGCCGGAACTGATCGCCAGCGCCGCGGCCGTCGGCGGCATCGAATCCATCGGCCTGACCACGAACGGCACCCTGCTCGATCGTCGCGTGACGCGCTGGCGCGAAGCCGGGTTGACGAACCTGAACGTGAGCGTGGATTGCCTCGACCGCGAGCGCTTCCAGACCATCACCGGCCACGACCGCCTCCCGGAGATCCTGCGCGGCATCGAGCTGGCCCGCGAGCTGGGCTTCAAGGCCATCAAGCTCAATGCCGTGCTGCTGCGTGACCTCAACGACGACCAGATGCCGGCCTGGCGCGACTACCTGCGCGAGCGCCGGGTCACGCTGCGCTTCATCGAACTGATGCAGACCGGCGACAACCGCGCCTACTTCGAGCGCCACCACCTGCGCGCCGACGGCCTCGAGCAACAGTTGCAGGACGAAGGCTGGCGCCTGCTGCCACGCGCCACCGATGCCGGCCCGGCGCGCGAGTACGCGCACGCCGACTTCGCTGGCCGCATCGGCGTCATCGCGCCGTATTCGAAGGACTTCTGCGCGGGCTGCAACCGCCTGCGCGTTACCCACACCGGCGATCTCCGGCTGTGCTTGTTCGGCAACGTCGGCATCCCGCTGCGTCCGCTGCTGCAGTGCGACGACGACCGTCCGCGCCTCGTCTCGGCGCTGCGCACTCAGCTCGGTCTCAAGGCCATCGGCCACCGTCTGCACGAAGGCGAAACCGGCCTCACTCCCAACCTCTCCACCATCGGCGGCTGAATGGACGCATCGTCTTCCCCTTCCGGCTTCCACATGGCCGACGTGCGTCGCAAGCGCGCTACCGAGCGTCGCGCCGTCGCCGTCGGTGAATTGCGCGCCGGACCGGTCGGCTATGCCGCCCTGGTGAATCGCGCGCTGCCCAAAGGCGATGCGATGGCGATGGCCGAAGTCGCCGGCCTGCAGGGCGCGAAGAACGCCGCGCAGCTGATGCCGCTGTGCCATCCGCTGTCGCTGGAATACGTCGACGTGCGCTGCATGCCGGTGCCCGAGCGCCACGCCATCCGCGTCTACTGCGAGACGTCCCTCACCGCGAAGACTGGCGTCGAAATGGAAGCCTTGGCCGGCGCCAGTGCCGCCCTGCTGACGCTCTACGACCTCACCAAGCCGGTGGAGCCGGCGTTGTCGATCGAGGCCGTGCGCCTGTTATTCAAGGAAGGCGGCAAGAAGGGCCTGTGGGTCCATCCCGACGGCCTGAGTGATGACGAACGCGCGCACTACCGGCCGAAAGCCGACCCGCGCCTCGACGGCGAAGCCATCGCCGTCATCACCCTGAGCGATCGCGCCAGTGCGGGCGTCTACGAAGACCGCAGCGGCGCACTGATGGCGGAGACCCTCGAAGGGATGGGCGCGCGCGTGCAACGCCGCCTCCTGCCCGACGGCATCGACGCCTTCGCCGCGGCGCTGCGCGAGGAAGCCGCACACGGCACGCCGCTCGTGCTGTGCACCGGCGGCACCGGCTTCGGCCCGCGCGATCTCGCTCCCGAGGCCTTGGCGCAGGTCGCCACGCGCGAGGTGCCGGGCTTGGCCGAACTGTTCCGCAACGCCAGCAGCGAACACACGCCGCTGGCCTGGCTGAGCCGGGCCCGCTGCGCACTGGTCGGCGACGGCACGCTGGTGGTGCTGCTGCCGGGCAGCCCGAAGGCCGTGGCGCAGGGCCTCGACATCCTCGGCCCGCTACTGCCACACGCGCTGGCGATGATGCGTGGGGCGCCGCACGCATGACCACAATGATCAGCATCGAAGACGCGTTGGCGCTCATCCGCGCGGAATGCGCGGCGCTGCCCGCCGAACACGTACCGCTGCGGCAGGCACGCGGCCGGGTGCTGGCAGTGCCCATCGACGCCCCGCGCGCGCTGCCGCCCTTCGACAACGCCGCCATGGACGGTTTCGCCCTGCGCTGGCACGCCGGCATTGCACCGGGCACGGCGATCCCCGTACTTGGCGAGCAGGCGGCCGGCGATGGCGTTAGAGGCCAAACGATGGGGGCCTGCAGCATCATGACCGGCGCCCGCATCCCGGATGGGCTCGATACGGTGGTCCCCGTCGAGGACTGCACGGTGCTCGCCCGCGATGCCGAAGGAAAACCACTGGCGATCGCATTGGCCGCCGCGCCCCGGCAGGGACAGCACATTCGACTTGCCGGCGAGGACGTCGCCCTCGGCGAACGCGTCCTCGAAGCGGGAGCCGTGCTTAGCGACGAAGCCCTGATGGTCCTGCGTGGCATCGGTATCGGCGAGGTCGACGTGCATCGCCGCCCCCGACTCGCGCTGGCCTGCACCGGCCGCGAGCTAGTCGACACCGATGGCGCTGCCCTCGCATCCGGCCAGATCGCCAACACCAACGGGCCTTATCTCGAGGGTCTGTTCGCCGAGGCGGGAGCCGAGGTCGTGGCTTGCGTGACAATCCCGGATGAACCCGCCCGGCTCGTCGCCCAGCTGAGCGACTGGTTCAACGCCAGCCTCGATCTGGTCGTCACCACTGGGGCGGTGTCCATGGGCCGCTACGACTTCGTGCCCGACGTATTGCGCGACGTTGGTGCGACGATCCGATTCCACAAGCTGAAGATGCGGCCCGGCAAGCCCTTGCTGTTCGCCACGAAGGGGCGCACGCGGGTGTTCGGACTGCCCGGCAATCCGGTATCGAGCACGGTCGGCGCACGCTTCTTCGTCGACGCGGCGATCCGGCGCTTGGGCGGACAGGCCGACGAAAAGGCGATGGCACTGCCGATCGCCGCGGAGGCCCGCAAGAAGCCCGGTTTCTCCATGCTCCAGAAGGCCCGGATCGCAATCGATGCCGAAGGCCGCTTGGTCGTTCGCCTACTGAAGGGCCAAGAGAGCTTCAAGACCGCACCGCTACTCACCGCGAATGCCTGGGTCGTGCTGCCCGAAGCGTCGGAATCGATCGCGGCCGGCACCCCCGTTTCCGTCTATCCGCTGCGCCCCGGCACGAGCAGCATTGCA
The DNA here is from genome assembly GCF_027531545.1 of Silanimonas sp. Lineage (GTDB taxonomy): Bacteria > Pseudomonadota > Gammaproteobacteria > Xanthomonadales > Xanthomonadaceae > Silanimonas. Next base: position 307,073 of record NZ_JAPZSC010000018.1, read on the forward strand.
AGGGAATTCCCGCCATGATGATCACATTGCAACTCTTCGGTCGTTTCCGCGAATTCAGCCCGAACCCCGAAATCGCCCTCGAATTCCCGGGCATCGCCACCGTCGGCGAGTTCCGCGTCGCGTTCGACGCCTGGGCGCAGGCGAACTGGCCGGGCTACCGACCAGCCTTGCTCGAGACCGCGGCGATCGCCACCGATTCCACATTTCTTCGCGCCAACAGCCCGCTGCCCGCCGACGGGCGGATTGCCGTATTGCCGCCGGTGAGCGGGGGTTGAGAATGGAGACGACCCCGCGCATCGCCTGCCATGTCGTCGACATCGCCGACGGCCGACTGGATCCCCAAGCCGCCATCGATTTCGTCGCCGACGACGCCTTCGGCGGCATCGACGTCTTCATCGGCCGCGTCCGCGCCAACAGCCATGGCCGTGAATGCGTGGCCGTTCATTACGACATGTTCGATCCGCTGGCCCTAACCGTCTTCCAGCGCACGGTCGCTCAGGCCCTCGCGAAGTACGGACCGAAAGGCAAGGGCTATGTCGCGCATGCCAAGGGCAAGCTCGCAGTCGGCGATCTCGCCGTGATCGTCGCCTTCGGCACCCCACATCGCGACGAGGCGTTCCGTGGTTGCCGCGACATCATCGAAGCGGTCAAGCACGAGGCGCCGATCTGGAAGCGTGAGCACTTCATCGACGGCGTGACCGAATGGAGCGAGGGCTGCTCGCTGTGCGGCAAGGAGCCCGACACCGGCGACTCGTCGAGCGCCGACGCGGCCACGCCGTCCCCGGCGCAAGCGCAGGCGATGCATGGCGCCTTCCGCGCCCTCGGCTGAGGCCTGCCTCGGCGTTGTGCTCGCCGGCGGCCAGAGCCGCCGCATGGGGCAGGACAAGGCCCTGCTCGACTGGCAGGGCCGCTCGCTGATCGATCACGCGCGGCAACGTTTCGCCGACGCGGGTATCGCAGAGAGCGTGGTCAGCGGTGATCGCCCCGAGCACGGCGGCATCCCCGACCAACATCGCGGTGAAGGACCCCTGGCCGGCCTGCTGGCCGTCGCCGAAGCCTATGCCGGGCGCCGCCTGCTGGTCGTTCCGGTCGACATGCCTTGCCTTCCAGCGGCCTGGCTGGCGCGGCTCGCGGCCGCCTCGCCGTCGGATTGCGCCCTGCACTACGACGGCTACCCGCTGCCCCTGCGCATCGACGCCACGCTCGACCTGCGACGCCAGCTAACGGCATGGCTGGACGACCCCGCGGGGCCACGCGCCCTGAAGCATCTCCTCCGCGCCCTCGACGCTGGGACGATCCCCCCGCCGACTCCCTCGGGGCTTGAATTCGACAACGCCAACACGCCCGAGGACTGGGCGAGGATCAACGCATGAAACTGCAAATCGAAGGGGACCGGCTGCGGCTCCGGCTGACGGAGACCCAGCTCGATACGCTGCTGCGCGACAGCCGGGTGGAAGCCTCGCTGCCGTGCCCGTCCGGCGAGCGCGCGCACCGCGTCCTCGTCCTTGATCCAGGCCTCATGGCCGCAACCTGCGAGGGCGACCTCATGGACCTCCGGATCGGGTTGCCCCGTGCCGGGTTCGAAGCCTTTGCCGCGGAGCGACCACGCCGCGACGGGCTCGTCTTCACGGCGGGAGCCATCGAAATCACGGTCGAAGTGGACGTCCGGGACAGCCGCCGCCGCCAGCTCACCGGCAATCCAGCGGTCGGTTGACGCACGTCAATGAAGTCGGGCGGCTCGGGCAGGAACACTGCGCCGGTCATCGCCAGAGAGCCCGACCATGAGCTACTTCCTCGACCGCTTGAACTTCCTCAAGCCGTCCCCCGAACCCTTCGCCGACGGTCACGGCGCCACGCGCAGCGACGACCGCAGCTGGGAAGACAGCTACCGGCAGCGCTGGCAGTACGACAAGATCGTGCGCTCGACGCACGGCGTGAACTGCACCGGCTCCTGCAGCTGGAAGGTCTACGTGAAGAACGGCCTGGTCACCTGGGAAACCCAGCAGACCGACTACCCGCGCACGCGCCCCGACCTGCCGAACCACGAGCCGCGCGGCTGCCCCCGTGGCGCCAGCTACTCCTGGTACCTGTACAGCGCCAACCGGGTGAAGTACCCGCTGATGCGCTCGGCCCTGCTGAAGCTGTGGCGCGAAGCGCGCCGCACCAAGTCGCCGGTCGACGCCTGGGCCTCGATCGTCGAGGACAAGGCCAAGGCCACCAGCTACAAGTCGAAGCGCGGCATGGGCGGCTTCGTGCGCTCGAGCTGGGATGAGGTCAACGAACTCATCGCCGCGTCGAACCTCTACACCGTCAAGCAGTACGGCCCCGACCGCGTGGTCGGCTTCTCGCCGATCCCGGCGATGTCGATGGTCAGCTACGCCGCCGGCGCGCGCTACCTGTCGCTGCTCGGCGGTGCCTGCCTGAGCTTCTACGACTGGTACTGCGACCTGCCGCCGTCCTCGCCGCAGGTCTGGGGCGAGCAGACCGACGTGCCGGAATCGGCCGACTGGTACAACAGCCGCTACATCATCGCCTGGGGCTCGAACGTCCCGCAGACCCGCACGCCCGACGCGCACTTCTTCACCGAAGCCCGCTACAACGGCACCAAGACGGTCGCGATCACCCCGGACTACTCCGAGGTCGCCAAGCTCACCGACCACTGGCTGCACCCGAAGCAGGGCACCGACGCCGCGCTCTCGCAGGCCTTCGGTCACGTGATCCTGAAAGAATTCCACGTCGACAACCCCTCACAGTACTTCACCGACTACTGCCGGCAGTACAGCGACATGCCGATGCTGGTCCGCCTCGAGAAGCGCGCGGACGGCCGCCTCGTGCCGGAGCGCTACTTGCGCGCCGCCGACCTCGGTGGCCTCGGCGAAACCAACAACCCCGAGTGGAAGACGCTGGCCTTTGACGAAGCCAGCGGCGCCATCGTCGTGCCCAACGGCTCGGTCGGCTTCCGCTGGGGAGAGAAGGGCAAGTGGAACATCGAGGAGAAGGACAGCGCCGGGCGCGACACTCGCCTTCGTCTCAGTCTGAAGGACGCCAACGACGGCATGGCGTCGGTCAGCTTCCCGTACTTCGGCGGCATCGAGAACGAGCACTGGACCGAGTCGAAATTCACCGACGTCCTTGAGCGCACCATTCCAGTCAAGAAGTTGGAACTGGGCGATGGCAGGGAATGGCTGGTCACGACGGTGTACGACCTACTGCTGGCCCAATACGGCGTCGATCGCGGATTCGGTGGCGGGAACGTCGCGGCGAGCTATGACGACAACGTCCCTGGAACGCCCGCCTGGCAGGAGACCATTACCGGCGTGCCGCGCGCCGAAGTGATCAACATCGCCCGCGAGTTCGCTCGCACGGCCGACAAGACCCGCGGCCGCTCGATGATCATCGTCGGCGCCGCGATGAACCATTGGTTCCACAACGACATGAACTATCGCGGGCTGATCAACATGCTCGTGATGTGCGGCTGCGTGGGGCAGACCGGCGGCGGCTGGGCGCACTACGTGGGGCAGGAGAAGCTCCGCCCGCAGTCCGGCTGGGCACCGATCGCCTTCGCCACCGACTGGAGCAAGCCGCCGCGCCAGATGAACGGCACGAGCTTCTTCTACTTCAACTCCAGCCAGTACCGCTACGAGAAGCTGGGCGTCGACGAGATTCTGTCGCCGCTGGCCGACAAGTCGAAGTACACCGGTTCGCTGGCTGACTTCAACCTGCGAGCGGTTCGCATGGGCTGGCTCCCGGCCATCCCGCAGCTCAACACCAACCCGCTGAAGCTGGTGAAGGACGCCGAGAAAGCCGGCGTGGCGCCGGTCGAATACGCCGTCAGCAAGCTCAAGGACGGCAGCCTCGACTTCGCCTTCGCCGATCCGGACGCGCCGGAGAACTACCCGCGCAACCTGTTCATCTGGCGCAGCAACCTGCTGGGCAGCTCGGGCAAGGGCCACGAGTACATGCTCAAGCACCTGTTGGGCACGCGCCACGGTCTGCAGGGCAAAGACCTCGGGGAGCGCGGCGCTGCCAAGCCTGAAGAGATCAAATGGCGCGACGAATCGCCGGAAGGCAAGCTCGACCTACTGGTCACGCTCGACTTCCGCATGTGCACCACGGCGCTCTACAGCGACATCGTGCTGCCGACGGCGACCTGGTACGAGAAGGACGACCTCAATACGTCCGACATGCACCCCTTCATCCACCCGCTGTCCAAAGCGGTCGACCCGGCGTGGGAAGCGCGTTCGGACTGGGAGATCTTCAAGGGCATCGCCCGCACCGTCAGTGATCTGGCGCCAGGCGTGCTCGGCGTCGAGAAGGACCTGGTGCTGGTGCCGACGCTGCACGACACCCCGAACGAAATCGCCATGCCCTACGGCGTAACCGACTGGAAGAAGGGCGAGTGCGACCTCATCCCGGGCAAAACCGCGCCGAGCATGGTGGTCGTGGAACGCGACTACCCGAACCTGTTCAAGAAGTTCAGTTCGCTGGGCCCGCTGCTTGACAAGCAGGGGAACGGCGGCAAGGGAATGAGCTGGGACACCAAGCACGAGGTGGAATTCCTTGGCCGGCTGAACCACGAAGTGACCACGCCGGGCATCAGCCAGGGCCGGCCGCAGCTGGAGTCGGCGATCGACGCCGCCGAGGCGATCATGCACCTCGCGCCCGAGACGAACGGCCACGTCGCCGTGAAGGCTTGGGAGTCGCTGGGCACGTTCACCGGCCGCGAGCACACGCATCTCGCGGTGGGCAAGGAGCACGAGGCGATTCGCTTCCGCGACATCCAAGCTCAGCCGCGCAAGATCATCAGCTCGCCGATCTGGTCGGGCCTCGAGGACGAAAACGTCAGCTATAACGCCGGCTACACCAACGTCCACGAGCTGATCCCTTGGCGCACGCTCACCGGGCGTCAGCAGTTCTACCAGGACCACGAGTGGATGCGGGACTTCGGCGAGGCACTGATGGGCTATCGCCCGCCGGTCGACACCAAGACGATCAAGCCGATCATGGGCAAGAAGCCCAACGGCAACAAAGAAATCGTCCTGAACTGGATCACCCCGCATCAGAAGTGGGGCATCCACAGCACCTACAGCGACAACCTGATCATGCAGACGCTGTCGCGTGGCGGCCCAATCGTCTGGCTCTCAGAGGATGACGCCAAGAGTGCCGGCATCGAGGACAACGACTGGATCGAGCTGTTCAACGTCAACGGCGCCATCGCGGCGCGCGCGGTGGTGAGCCAGCGCGTGATGAACGGCATCGCGATGATGTACCACGCACAGGAACGCATCATCAACACGCCCGGTAGCGAGATCTCCGGCACGCGCGGCGGCATCCACAACTCCGTCACCCGCGTGGTCGTGAAGCCCACGCACATGATCGGCGGCTACGCGCAGCTGAGCTACGGCTTCAACTACTACGGCACCGTCGGCACCAACCGCGACGAGCTGGTCGTGGTGCGCAAGATGGACAAGGTTGAATGGCATGACGGCGAACCGGTGCCGGTGGCCGCGAAGAAGGAGGTGGTGTGATGAAAATCCGTGCCCAGATCGCGATGGTGCTCAACCTCGACAAGTGCATCGGTTGCCACACCTGCTCCATCACCTGCAAAAACGTCTGGACCAGCCGCGAGGGTGTCGAGTACGCCTGGTTCAACAACGTCGAGACCAAGCCCGGCATCGGCTACCCGAAGGAATGGGAGAACCAGCAGAAATGGAACGGCGGCTGGGTGCGCGGCCGCAGCGGCAAGGTCACGCTGAAGGCCGGCGGCCGCCTGCGCCTGCTGGCGAAGATCTTTGCCAACCCCGACCTGCCGCAGATCGACGACTACTACGAGCCCTTTGATTTCGACTACCAGCACCTGCATCAGGCGCCGGAGGGCCAGCACCAGCCAACCGCCCGCCCGCGCTCGCTGATCAGCGGCGAGCGCATGCAGAAGATCGAGTGGGGCCCGAACTGGGAGGAGATCCTTGGCACCGAGTTCGCCAAGCGCAGCAAGGACAGCAACTTCGACGGCGTGCAGCGCGAGATCTACGGCGCGTTCGAGAAGACCTTCATGATGTACCTGCCGCGGCTGTGCGAACACTGCCTCAACCCGGCCTGCGTCGCGTCGTGCCCGAGCGGTGCCATCTACAAGCGCGAGGAGGACGGCATCGTCCTGATCGACCAGGACAAGTGCCGAGGCTGGCGCATGTGCGTCTCCGCCTGCCCGTACAAGAAGATCTACTACAACTGGAAGTCGGGCAAATCCGAGAAGTGCATCTTCTGCTACCCGCGCATCGAGATGGGCGAGCCGACGGTGTGCTCGGAAACCTGCGTCGGCCGCATCCGCTACCTCGGCGTGCTGCTGTATGACGCCGACCGCATCCAGGAAGCCGCCTCGGTGCCGCAGGAGAAGGACCTCTACCAGGCCCACCTCGACATCTTCCTCGACCCGAACGATCCGGCGGTGATCGCCGCCGCGCGCGCCGAGGGCATCCCCGACAGCTGGCTCACCGCGGCCAAGGCCTCGCCGGTCTACAAGCTGGCGGTGGACTGGAAGCTCGCCCTGCCGCTGCACCCGGAATACCGCACGCTGCCGATGGTGTGGTACGTGCCGCCGCTGTCGCCGATCCAGTCGGCCGCCGACGCCGGCCGCATCGGCAAGAACGGTGAGATTCCCGACGTGAAGTCGCTGCGCATCCCGGTGCGCTACCTCGCCAACATGCTGACGGCGGGCGACGAAGCCCCGGTGGTCCGCGCGATGGAACGCATGCTCGCCATGCGCGCCTGGCGCCGTGCCATGCACGTCGACGGCGTCGAGGACCTCGAGGTGCTGCAGCAGGCGGGTCTGACCCTGCACCAGGCCGAGGAGATGTACCGCTACCTCGCCATCGCCAACTACGAGGACCGCTTCGTCATCCCGACGGCGCACCGCGAGTACGCCAACGACGCCTTCGGCGAGCGGGGCGGATGCGGCTTCACCTTCGGCAACGGCTGCTCGCCATCGAGCCCGGCAGAGGCCCTGTTCGGCGGCCGCTCGACGCAGACCTACCACGTGCCGCCGAACCGGCAGACGCCGGAAAGGGAGAAGGCATGAAGCTCCTCAAGCTGATCGCCGTCCTGCTCGACTACCCGCAGGACGAGCTCTGGGCTCACGGCGATGAACTGCGCCAGGCGGTCGACGATCCGGCACTTTCGCCGGCTCGTCGTGCCGCCTTGCTGGGCTTCATCGATGATTTGATCGCCACCGAGCCGATGGACGCGCAGGAGCGTTGGCTTGGCCTGTTCGATCGCGGCCGTTCCATGAGCCTGCTGCTGTTCGAACACATCCATGGCGAGTCGCGCGACCGCGGTCAGGCCATGGTCGACCTCCTGTCCACGTACAAGAAAGCGGGCTTCGAACTCGGCGCCAAGCAGCTGCCGGACTACCTGCCGGTCGTGCTGGAGTTCCTCGCCACGCAGCCGGTCAGCGAAGTGCGCGACTGGCTTGGACACACCGCGCACATCCTCGAACTGCTCGCCGCCCGGGCGCAGGAGCGACAGAGCCCCTATGCCGTGCTGATCGAGGCGCTCGTCGAGATCGCCAAGGGCCGCGTCGACCTCGACCTGCTGCGCCGTCGCGTCGCCACCGAAGAGCGTGACGACACCCCGGAAGCGATGGACAAGGTCTGGGAAGAAGAAGCCATCCGCTTCGGCGTCGAAGCGCCGACCGAAGACTGCAACCCGCCCACTCGGCTTCCGGCCGGCGTGAAGCGCATCGAACCGACGGTGACGCCATGAACTACCTCAACACCTTCTTTTTCCAGTTCTACCCCTACATCGCCCTCGCGATCTTTGCGATCGGCTGCTGGGCACGCTTCGACCATGGCGCCTACACGTGGCGCACCGGCTCGAGCCAGCTGCTGTCGGACAAGTGGATGCGCCTCGGCAGCAACTGGTTCCATGTTGGCATTCTTGCGATCCTCGGCGGCCACTTCGTCGGTCTGCTGACGCCTCACTGGGCTTACGAGCCGTTCATTACCGCCGGCCAGAAGCAGATGGTGGCCATGGTGGTGGGCGGCTTCTTCGGCCTGATGTGCTTCATCGGCATGACCATCCTGCTACTGCGTCGGCTGTTCAATGCCCGCATCCGCGCCACTGGCACCGGCCGCGATCTGCTGGTCCTTGTGCTGCTTTACGCACAGCTGATCCTCGGCATGTCGTCGATCGCGCTCTCCGCCGACCACCTTGACGGTTCGCAGATGATCAAGCTCGGTGAGTGGGCGCAGCACATCGTGACCTTCCGCCCGGGCGCTGCCGAGTTCGTCGCCGATGCGCACTGGATCTTCAAGGCCCACATCACGCTCGGCCTGACGCTGGTGCTGATTACTCCCTTCACGCGCCTCGTCCACGTGTGGTCGGTGCCGGTGGGCTACCTGACGCGCCCGTACCAGATCGTCCGCAAGCGCCAGGCCGCGCTGCGCTACCCGGGGCACTGAGCCATGGCTGGACGCATCATCCCGGTCGTCATGGATGCCGGTGCGCTTTCGGAGGCGGCCGCCAAGGCCGCCGCCGAGGCGCACGACCACGACGCCGACCCGAGCAGCCCGCTGCCGGGCCCGGCGCCGGTCTTCGTGCGCGTGGCCGGCGAGCCGATCGACGAGGCCGAGATTGCCCGCGAAATGCAGTTTCACCGTGCGGCCGATCCGCACGCGGCCCGCGAGGCGGCGGCCACGACGCTCGTGATCCGCGAATTGGTCGCGCGTGAATGTTCGCGGCTTGGGCTGCCGATCGAGCCATTGGAAGGCGAGACCGAGGAAGAAGCCCGCGTTCGCATCCTGCTCGCCGAAGCGGTCGAGGCTCCCGAAGCCGACGAGGCCGCGCTCCGCCAGTACTACGAGGCCAACCAGGCCCGTCTCCACGAACCGGACCGCGTTCGCGTCCGTCATGTGCTGCTCGCGGCGCCGCCGGCCGACATCAAGGCGCGGCAACGGGCGCAGATTCAGGGCGAGGAGTTGCTCGCTGCGCTGAAGGCCGAGCCGGACCGCTTCATTGAGTTTGCGATGCGCCATTCCGCCTGTCCGTCCCGCGAGCAAGGCGGCGAACTGGGTTGGATCGAACGCGGCGACACCGTGCCCGAGTTCGATCGGCAGCTGTTCATGCTGAAGCCCGGCCTCGCGGGACTTACCGTGGAAACCCGCTACGGCCACCACGTGGTCGAGGTACTCGAACGAGTCGACGGTGCCGCGCTGACGTTTGCAGAGGCTCGCGACCGCATCGCCTCCTACCTCGAGACGCAGGCCCGGCAGAACGCCGTGCACCAATACCTGCACATCCTCGCCGGTCAATACGGCGTCGAAGGCATCGCACTGGGGGCTTGATCCCCGTCAACCGCGACCTGCGTCGCGGTTGATGATCGTCAAGGCGAGTGCGGGGGCGAATCGCCATCGTGGCAGGGAATGAACTACCCACACGCCACGACGCGATCGGAGCCCAGCATGTCGAGCACACCCCTTTCCCCACCACGCACCAACGGGACGTGGCTGGATCGTTGGGAACCGGAAAACGAGTCGTTTTGGGCCAACGGTGGCTCGAGCGTGGCTTGGCGGACGCTGGCCATCACGACCGTTAACCTGACCCTCGCTTTCGCTGCTTGGTTCCTTGTCTCGGCCTTGGTGGTTCGCCTCCCGCAGGTCGGCTACCAGTTCACGCCAAGCCAGCTGTTCTGGCTGACCGCGATGCCCGGACTTGCCGGCGGCACGATGCGGCTGATCCACATGTTTCTGACGCCGATGGTCGGCACTCGGCACGTCGTCGCACTCTCCACGTTGTCCCTGTTGGTGCCGTTGTTCGGGTGGTTCTACGCCGTGCAGGATCCGGGAACCCCCTATTGGATGGTGCTCGGACTGGCGTTCCTTGCCGGCCTAGGCGGTGGCAACTTCTCGTCCTTCATGCCGTCGACGAGCCTGTTCTTCCCGAAGCGCCTGCAGGGCACGGCACTGGCGATCCAGGCCGGCATCGGCAACCTGGGCGTGTCGATCGTGCAGTTCGTGACGCCCTGGATCATTGGCTTTGCCCTGCTGGGCGGCGCCGCCTTCCTGGGCGAGAGCCAGACGATGGTAAAGAACGGCGTCGAGAGTCAGGTCTACCTGCAGAACGCCGCGGCCGTCTTCATTCCCTTCGTCGTGGTGTTCGGCATCACCGCGTGGCTGCTGCTGAAGTCGGTGCCGGTAAAGGCCAACTTCGCCGAGCAGTTCGACATCTTCAAGTCGAAGCACACGTGGTCGATGACCTCGCTGTACATCATGACCTTCGGCGGCTTCTCGGGTCTGGCCGCCACGTTCCCGCTGTTGATCAAGCAGGGGTTCGGCGGCTTCGAAGGCGCGCCTGATCCGCTGAAGTACGCCTTTTGGGGCCCGCTGATCGGGTCAATCGCCCGGGTCATCGCCGGTCCGCTGTCCGACAAGCTCGGCGGCGCCCGTGTCACCCAGTGGGCGGGCTTGGGCATGGTGGTCTGCACCGTGCTTGTTGCGATGACCGTGGCACCCACCTCGATCGACGGCTTCCCGGCTTTTGTCGCTGCAATGCTGGCCTTGTTCTTCTTCGCCGGCGTCGGCAACGCCTCGACGTTCAAGCAGATGCCGATGCTCTTCCAGCCCCGCCAAGCGGGGGGTGTCATTGGCTTCACCGCGGCCATCGCGGCTTACGGGCCTTTCCTGTTCGGCATGCTGTTCGCGTGGTCGTTCGGAAGCTTCGAATCCGCCGTGCCGGTGTTCTACGGCCTCGCCGCCTTCTTTGCCTTCAACGTCGTGCTGAACTGGCGGATGTACGCCCGCCGCGGCGCCGCCAATCCCTGCTGATCGGAGACCCGACATGGCCACGGATTTCAGCCGGGTAAGCCCGGCCAAGCAACAAGCCGCCCTGTGGATGGGCACGCTCGCTTTCACCGTCAGCTTCGCGGTCTGGACAATCTTCTCGATCATCGGACTGAAGATCAAGGAACAGCTGGGGCTCAACGACACAGAGTTCGGCCTGCTGGTCGCGATGCCGATCCTCACGGGCTCGCTGATCCGCATCTTCCTCGGCGTGTGGACCGAGCAGTTCGGCGGCCGCATCGTCTTCTTCGGCGTGATGCTGGCCGGCGCGATCTCGGCCTGGCTGCTGACCACAGCGACGACCTACACCGGCTTCCTGTTCGCCGCACTGTGCGTCGGCATCGTTGGCGGCAGCTTCACCGTCGTCATCACCTACGTGTCCAAGTGGTTCCCCAAGGAAAAGCAGGGCACCGCGCTCGGCATCGTCGGGGCCGGCAACATCGGTGCCGCCGCCACGAAAATGCTTGCACCGCTCGTCATGGTCGCCTATGGCTGGGAGGGAGTGGCGAAGATCTGGGCGGTCGCGCTGGCGGTGATGGCGGTAGTCTTCCTGTTCACCACCCAGGATGAGCCCGACCTCGTCGAGCGCAAGGCACAGGGCGTCAAGGCCGTGCCGTTCATGGAGCAGATGCAGCCGCTCAAGGAATTGCGGGTCTGGCGCTTCTCGCTTTACTACTTCTTCGTGTTCGGTGCCTTCGTCGCGCTCGCGCTCTGGTTGCCGCGCTATCTCGTCGGCGCCTACGGCCTCGATCTGAAGACCGCCGGATTGATCGCCGCCGCCTACTCCATTCCCGCCAGCCTGTTCCGCATCGTCGGCGGCTGGGCCTCGGACAAGTACGGCGCACGCAAAGTGATGTACTGGACCTTCATCGGCTCGGTGATTTGCACCTTCTTGCTGGCCTATCCGGCCACGACCTACGTGGTGCAGGGCGTGCGCGGGCCGATCGAGTTCACCTTCGCAATCACGCTGTTGCCATTCACCTTGCTGGTGTTCACGCTGGGCTTCTTCATGTCGCTCGGCAAAGCCGCGGTCTACAAGCACATCCCGGTCTACTACCCGAACAACGTTGGCTCCGTGGCAGGCGTGGTGGGCATGATCGGCGGCCTCGGTGGCTTCATCCTGCCGATCGTCTTTGGTGCGCTGAACGATCTCATCGGCGTGTGGACCAGCTGCTTCATGCTGCTGTTCGCCCTTGTGGCCATCGCGCTGACGTGGATGCACTTCGCGATTCGCCGCATGGACGAAGCGCGGCATCCGGAACTGCGTCGCGACACGGATCTTCCTGAGGTCATGGCCGACGCGCCGCGCTCTTGATCTGAATCAGGGCGTTCCGATGGATACACGCCCAGAGTGAGCCCCTCTCCTGAGGGGCTCATCTCCATGGTCAAGGCAAACCGCATCCTGATCGTCGGCGCCGGTCCGGCCGGCCTCTCCATGGCACGTGCATTGTCCGGAAATGGTCTCGATATCCAGGTGTTCGAGCGCGCCTCACGCGAGAGCTTGGCTTCACCGCCAGACGACGGCCGAGAAATCGCCCTCACCCATCGCAGCGAGCGACTGCTGCGCGAGCTTGGCCACTGGGAGCGACTCCAGGCCGAGGAGATCGGCCCCCTTCGCGAAGCCTTGGTACTGGACGGCAACGCGCGCGATGGCCTGCGCTTCCAGATGCCTGGGGGCCCTGGGGACGTCGACCCCCTAGGCTGGCTGGTGCCCAATGCCGCTCTTCGCCGGGTTGCTTTCCACGCATTGGCAGACCGCAGCGATGTCACCGTTCACACCGATGCCGTGGTGACCGACATGGCAACGGACGGCCAAGGTGCAAGCCTGGCACTGGCCGATGGCCGACGTGTCCAAGGCGACCTGCTGCTTGCGGCGGACACCCGGTTTTCCTCCGCTCGTCGGGCCTGCGGCATCGCGGCAGACCATCATGATTTCGCCAAGGTCATGTTGGTGGGCCGCGTGCGTCATGATGAGCCGCACCGAGGGACCGCATGGGAGTGGTTCCGATACGGCCAAACGCTCGCGCTACTGCCGCTGCACGATCCGCATACGGCTTCGGTAGTCATCACGGTCGCCCCGGCTGAAGCCCTCGCGCTGCAAGCCCTTTCCCCGGAGTCCCTCGGCGAGGCGCTCTGTCATCGCTTCGACCAACGTCTCGGAGCCATGACGCCACTGGGTCCTTTGCACGCGTACCCTTTGGTGGGCGTCTATCCGAGACGCCTCGTCAGCGAGCGCGTCGCCCTTATCGGTGACGCCGCCGTGGGTATGCACCCGGTTACGGCGCACGGCTACAACTTTGGCCTTCTCGGCGTAGCCACACTCTCGGAGTTGCTCAAGGATGCGCAGCGCCGGGGACGGCCGATCCACGATCCGCGCTTGCTCGCCGACTACGGGCGGCGCCACCGACGCGCCACTCGCCCCCTGTATCTTGCAACGCGACTCGTTGCGGGGCTGTACACCGACGACCGGTTGCCGGCCCGCGCACTTCGCAAGGCTGGAGTCGCCGTCGCCACTCGGCTCCCTGGCTTCGCGTCGGCCGTCGTCAAGGGGCTGCGCGATGATGATCGCGGTGCCAGTGCGCGCTGGCCGATGACACGCCAACTGATCGGGGGCCTCCTGTCGAACCTCAGCCGCGGCTGAGATTCACCAGCCGGCCTGCGCGATCCACGGCAAGGAATCGGGCGATCCGCCCGCCCTTGATCTGCTCGACCATCATCCGCATCGGCTGCACGGCCTCGTCGGTGTTTGGCGCATGGCCACCACGGCCCTCCATCGCCGCGACGAACAGGATGCGCCAGTCGTCGATAGCGGCCTTGGACTCCGCCATCAGGCTGGCGAACGAGGCGATCTCGCTGGGCAACTTGTCGACGCAGACCGCGGGCGCCAACGCCCCGCCTTCACCGCGCTCGAACGCGGCCCGCTCTGCCGGCGTGGCGTCCGGCGGGCACTCGGCGCGGGCGAACACCAGCAGCAGGCGCTGCGGCTCGGGTTGGCTGGCAGCGGCAACGAGAAAGTCATCAAAGGTCTGCATCGGGGTGGGTGGGGCAGGTTGAAGTTGAGCAGCAGTGTAGGGGCCTCGCGCCGACGCCGGCTTGACCTGCATCAGTGCGCGTGATGTCCCGCCGGGCGGAGACTGCATTCCCGACCCTCCCAAACAGGTGGAGCCATGTTCGCGCAACTTCCCAATGCCACCGATGCCAAAGCGCTCGAAGCCTTTCGATCCATCCTCGCCAAGATGGATCCCGAAGCGAAAGTCTTCATGGATGACCAGTCCGGCGAGGTCTTGGTCAAGGGTCAGTTCGACGCCCAGCAGCTGGCGGACGCCATCGAGCAATCGGGGCTCGGAATGAAGGTTCTCGCCGCCGGGGGCGGCGGCTGTTGTGGCGGCTGCGGTTGCGGCTGACCCGCCCCTACGGAGCAATGCGAGATGACAGACTTCGGCACACCCTGCGACATCGAGCGCCTGGCCCGCAATCTCGGGCGGGGGGGCGGTCGCTATGCACTCTACCCGCCGCCGCGATCATTCCGCCCATTCAGCGACGCGCGCTTCTGCTCCGCAGTCCGCGATTCGAACGGTGATCCGATCCCTGCCCAGCTGGCCTTGCACTTCGACATTCCCGCCAGCTATCGATCCTCGTTCTGCGGGAGCGAAAGTGGACCACGACCGGCCGGCGGATCGCGAGCCGAAGCCTATGGGCATCGACTGGTTCGGGAAATCGGGCTCACCGGATCCCTGTTCGACCGGGACCGCGACGTGGTCCATGTCAGCCTCGCCCCAGGGATGGCCCGGTGGATGTCCGCGACGCAGATGGAGGAGCTGCTCTCCAGTTTGGATCGGCATTTTCACCTCAGGCACCTCGGTGGACTCGACCTCGCAATGACGGTCGAACCGGATCGAACGCCGGTGTCCCCCCTGCGCGACTGGTCCGCTCTTGGCTTTAACCGCGTTGGCATCGGCATGGGCAGCTTGCTCGGTTCCGACACCCCCCTCGAACAGCGCGGCACCCGACTTCAGGCCACCATCGACGCCTTGCGCGATGCTGGATTCGCAAATCTCAGGGTCGAGCTGCCTTACGGACTGCCGCACCAAGAGATCGATACCTTCGAGGCGATGCTGTCGATCGTGCTCGAGGCCAGTCCGGAGCGAGTCGGGCTCCGGAACTGCGCCGCTTACGCCGACGTCGCCCCCACCGCGACGAACGGCGTGTCGTCCACGACGCTCCAAGCCCGCATGCTGCTCTGCGCCGCAGAGCGGCTCAAAGACGCTGGTTACCTGCATGTGGGACTGGACGTCTTCGCCCGCCCGAACGACGCGCTCGTCCTCGCCCAGCGCCGCGGGCGCCTGTATCGCGATGCGCTCGGGTTCGGCGTGCATGGTCCAACTGACCTGATCGGCTTCGGAGTCGGGGCCATCTCGCAACTGGGCGGATGCCATGCCCAGAATCCGCTGGACCTTGCGACCTGGGAAACCCGGCTGGATCAGGGCCAGCGTCCCATCGATCACGGCATCGAGCTAGATGCGGACGACCGCATCCGGGCGTCTGTCCTTCAGGGGATCCTGTGCCAAGGCGAGATTGCGGTGAACGAACTCGAAGCCCGGTGCAGCCTCGACTTTAAGGAGGCATTTGCGGACGCACTCATCGCCCTCGCCCCGTTGTTTGAGGAAGGTTCGCTGTTCTGGGAGGCTGGTCGAATCCGCCTCGATCCGATCGCCCGCCTTTCCGCCCGGGCCGTCGCCAGTGCCTTTGATCGCCACAGCTGGGCTAACCTAGGCGCTCCGCAGCAGATCCGCGCCTCCGGCTGAAACCCATGTCCGCTTCCTCCCCCGGACTCCGCAAAGCCTTCAACCCCGCGGCGTCCGACGACGGCGATGCACTGCACTTCTGCACGACCTGTGCCTTCTCACAGGCCTGCCTGTCCCAGGGCTATGCGAAGTCCGACCTCGCCGATCTCCACGTGCTCGTCGATCACGTCGGTCCGTACAAACCCGGCGACTACCTGTTCCGCGAGGGCGAGGCGTTCAATGCCATCGCTGCCGTTCGTGGCGGCACGGTCAAGACCTTCATTATCGATGCTGCTGGCAACGAGCAGGTCCTAGGTTTTTACCTGCCCGGCGAAGTGATCGGACTGAGCGCGATCCACTCCGAGCGCTACCCCTGCAACGCGGTCGCACTCGACACCGTCACCCTCTGCCGGTTCTCCTTCCCACAGCTCTCGTTGCTGGCGACCCGAATGCCGGGATTGCAGCAACAGCTCTTCAGGCTGCTAAGCCTCGACATCGGCAAAGCTTCACTGCTGGCCGGCGACCACAGCGCCGACGAGCGGCTCGCTGCCTTCATGGTGTTGCTGTCGCGGCGCTATGCGGCCCGCGGGTTCTCACCGCGGCGCTACACCCTCACGATGGCCCGGGCCGACATCGCGAACTACCTTCGCCTCGCGCCGGAAACCGTGAGCCGGATCTTGAAGAGGTTCTCGACAGATGGCTTGGTGGAAATTCAGCAGCGCGACGTTCATCTGGTTGATTTCGAAAGGCTCGAGGCGCTGGCCAAGCCAGTGCTGCGATCGTGAAGTTAGGACTTTCGACGAATCTGGCCGAGAGTCCCTTTACGGCATCCAGCCCCATGTGCCCAAGCCATTTGTCTTTCATTAATCGGCACACGTTGTGGTGAACGAGATAAGCCTAGAAGAGGCAGGGCCGCGAGCAGCTCGCGAATCCGACCCGGCTGCTCACCCAGCTCTTCGGGGCATTTGGGCATCATCTCTTCCTTGACGGCCATGTGCGGTTGCTCAGTCGGGTGATGCGGCCCGTAGCGCTAATCGGCGCTGTTTCCATCGGCAGATATGCTGCAACTCGCGTCCGGATGGGGATGGGTCGGGATGTGAAGAGGCTAAGCGGCTGATACAACGTGCAGACGATCAGTGTGATCGCTGTAATCACTGCACCCTTTTCGAAGACGCTTCCTGGTGCGAATACGGTCACCACAAGCAGCATGACGAACCCTGACAAAACGACGCCAGCCGCCGCTGCAGTCAGGACGTAGTTGCGCCAAGCGGGGGAGAGGCTAACGAAGGAGTCGTCTGTCCTGATTTCCCGATTGAGGAAGAGGACCCGGAGATCCTCCACGGATGCGCCTCGAGCTTCCAGCATTTTTGCTGGAACCCGGAGCTCGTCACGGAGCCTTTTCCATAGCTTCAGATCCTGATCGGCTTTGCCAACCCGTGCCGCTGCACAACGTTCTTCGAACGTGCCGTCCCCGAACCACTCGAGTGTCGCTGCAAGTCGACGCTCAGCCAGCGTAAGCCTGGCACGAAGCCAAAGCTCACAAGCGGCAAACCGATCAAGCAAAGCACCGACGCAGTGCAAGGATTTGGGAAGAGGAATCACGCCATGGCCTCGCGACTCCTAGGCACGGCGCACGCCTTGCGCTTGCCGGGGGTTCGAACTGCCACCTGGGTCGGCGAAGCTGACCAGGAGCTTGAACCGTTCAATGCGATCAGTGATCTGGGCTTCGTTGGCTTTCCCGGTCGCATAAGAGCGCTCAATAGCCTCGATCGCCCTGATTGCGACTTCGACAGACACGGTATCCACCGGCATGCGCACCAAGTGCTGCACCAAGGAGCTGACATCAATGCCTGATACGTGAAGTCCTTCCAGATAGTCCAGCCCGGGCAGTCTGACGCCCTGTTCGTACAGGCTTTGGCTAAAGCGTTTCACGCCCCCCAACTGCGCGAACGCTTCTTGTGTGAGTCCAGTGGACCCACGGAGTTGACGCAATCGTCGACCAAACTCTTCGCTCATACGATCAATGTTGCATGATGCCGCACGAGAGTCTATAAGGGCTAGTCGAATCGCCTAATGGCTACAAATGAGCGCCCCGAGAGAAAAAAAGCATCAGCCCATAGGGGGCAGTCTCATGACTCCAGGAGACGTAAAGTCCGCTTTCGCTCGTCGCGGAATCGCGATTGCGGAGTGGGCGAGAGCCAATGGATACCCCGAAAAGCTGGTTTATCGCGTTCTGCGTTCCGCGCAAGTTCCTCTGCGGGGCAAGAGCCACGACATCGCCGTCCAACTGGGCCTCAAGAGCGGCGTTGTCCGCGCTTGTAGCGGCGCGCTGCTCAACCAACAGCCCGTTTCGCAGGGGGCCGAGAGTCCTCGGCCGCCTCGCGCCGACGACTTAAGTGCGCCGGCAAAGTGCTCACCTGCAAGGGGGTGGCCGACCGGTAACCGTTAGTCAAATCCTTGCCGGAAAAAAGAACGCCACCCCCTGGCAGGGGTGGCGCTCCGGCGTGGCGCGTCGAGACGAGCCTGAACCGCTCGCCGAGGATCTACCTCGGCCTTCTCGCCGTCAAGCCTCCGGAACATCCCTAGACGCTCTCGCAACAACGAGAGCGAGCCGGAGGCTACCTGATGAAATTGCAAATCAACGCGGCCAAGTTGTCGTCCGCCATCGCTGATGGACGCGGAAGAGGCGTGGGCGACGAATACACGCCGTGGATTCAGATTCGCCGATCGACGAGCAGTCCTTTTTCGAACCAATCGATCTGGCGTCTTCCCGGCATGCGAAGAGCCAGTCACTTCTTGTCCCGCGGCGAGCGCGAAATCGCGACCATCGTCAGCTTCGCAGGCGCAACGGACATCCGGGAGCAGTATCCCCTGTTCGCCTGGCCGCATCCGCATCCTGCGGATGAGATTCACGGGGTGCACAGCAATTCACCCCACATCGGCATGGAGCGCATCGCAGCCGAAGCAGGGATCAAGCTAACGCACTATCCGAGGACGAAGATTCCGGTGGTCTTGACCATCGATCTGATGGTCACGTTCCCCGAACGCGACACCTCAAAAGATCAGCTGCTGGGCATCAGCTGCAAGCCGCGCCAGGGACGCAATGGTGGCTACCCTCTGCGCGTCCTTGAGCGGCTGGAGTTGGACAGGCGCTACTGCGCTCGTGCAGACATCCGCCATTTGCTGCTACATCCAGAGATGTTTCCGCGGGATCTCTCAGCATCACTCACGTGGATCTCCCCCGACTCTCATCGCAACGCATGGGGGGCAATCCGAAAGTCGAGTACCTATCTCGACTTTGTAGATCGCGTGGGCCGCAAGGCATATGAACGCCCCCCCTATTTGGTCGTTGAAAAGGCGGCGTCGCGCCTAAGCATTCCTTCAGCTCAGGCAGGAGAGTTCCTCAAGATCGCTCTGTGGACTCAAGATCTCGATGTTGACTTGAACCGACGCCTAAGCATGTCGAGTCCCTTTCGACCTGGCGGCAGAGCGATGAAGACACTTCTCGCATCGATGCTCTTTGGCCGCCGCGATGCCTAAGCTTGGTCACGTACTCGTCGACACGACAGTCACAGGGGCGCTCGCCGCGCCACTGCGCATCCTGATGATTGATCAGGAGGACGGGAGCGCAATCGTTATGCCGCTTCGCCGTCAATCGCCGAACGGGCGCTCGATCTACTACCTACAACATCCAAGATCGATGCGTCTCTCGGCAATCGGTGAGCTGATCGATCAGGGCGCCATAAGGGAGGCCGCCTTCGACGTGCCGGCACTTTGGGGGGTGTCCGATGCCGACTACGTCTCGGCTGCCGCGAACCAAAAAGACGCGGACGACCGGGTAAACAGGCTCAAGAAGCGCGATGAATTCTTTGAGAGCATCGAGCCATACATCTCCAAGCTATCCATCCAAGGAGTGATTCGGAGCTTCAATTCAGTCATCGCCCAGATTGGGAAGGACAGTCCGACGAAGAGCGCTGCCCAACAGATCATTCGTCGCCTGTGCCTCTACATCCTGTCGTTGGGGCGGAGAAACTCGCTGATTCCACTGACGAGCCGATGTGGAGCACCAGGAAAGGAGCGGACGGTCGTGAGGCCGACGGGAAGGCCAAAGCAAAACACCCAAGGCAAGAACTATGTGATGACGGAAAGCGATAAGGAGAAGTGCGCGATCGCTATGCAACTCTGTGATGCCGGGAAGTCACTGAGCGAAGCCTTCGCTATCGCGAACACTGCCTATTGGAGTGATGCCTCAACGGACGAACAAGGTCGAGTGACCCACAAACTTTGGGACGTCTCGAGCCGCCCAACACTTGACCAGTTTACGTATTGGGGGCGAAGAGCGTCCGCTAACGTAAAGCTCAAGACATTTGGAGACTTCCATCGAGAGGCGCCTACGCGTCGTGGCGGCAGTTCCGCGGATAAGGCCCATGCGGTCGGGGTTCTCATGGAGCTCGACAGCACCAGCGCGGACGTCTATCTGACATCCGTCGAGTCACGGAACCGAACTCTTCCGCCGATGCATCGGTACGTCGTCAAATGCCCGGTCACGAAGGCCGTTCTTGGCTTTCATCTTGATTGGGAGGCCCCGAGTCCGCGAATCGCCCTCCGAGCCGTTCTTTCCGCTGCGGAGGACAAGAAGGCGCTTTGCGAGCGATTCGGTGTTGAATGCGGAGTGGATCAATGGCCGGGAATTCTGGCTTCTTCATACCTTGTAGACAACGGTGAATTTAAGGCGAGTGAGATCACCGATGCCGAGAAAGAATTCGGGTTCGCAATTGAGTACACGCGAGCCTACTCGGGTGAGTCGAAGCCGAACGTCGAATCCCAGCACAAGTCGGACCATCTCCGTCTGGACCACAAGCTAAGTGGAACAACCCGCGGCCGACAAAAGAAGCGCGGGGAAGAGACGCCGGCTTCCCGGGCCTTGATCAATTACTGGGAATTCATGCAACTGGCTCTAAAGCACTACCTTAGGTGGAACGACGAACTGGTTCCGGATTGCGCACCGGTTGCGATGATTGCCGCTGGGCTATCGCCAACAAGAATCAACGTCTTCAAGTGGTTTCGGGATACTCATCAGATCAAGCAGAAGCATGTCGATCTCGAGCATCTTCGCTTCTTCACGTTGCCTTCTTGGCCCGCTGTCCTGAAGGAGGACGGGATTCACCTGCTTTCCCAGGATAGGAAGAGCATTCTCAGCTTCGTTCGATACTACTCGGCAAAGCTTTGGGACGATGATCGATTCCAAAAGATCAGGGCAAGACGCCGCTCGCTTCGAATTGATATTCGCATCGACTCGAGCAACATTGAGCAGATCTACGTTCCTCTTTCTGAAGGAATGTGCATCGTTCCGAACGTGACCGCCATCGACCAAGAGAGAACGATGTGCGGACTTGCGGACCTCATCGAGTCCACGCGCAGCTGGAATGAGAAAAGGCATCAGTCCCGACAACTGAAGGAACAGGCCGAGGCAAGCGATGTCCTCGAGCGACATCAGATCGAGTCGGATGCCAGAAGAGAGAAGCGAGCCGAGTCGGCAAAAGGATCGAAAGGACCTGGGCGTTCCCAAAGGGATCGAACCTCGCTAGCGGAACGCGCGCGTGAGGAATCTGCGAAGGTCATTGCGCAATCGAAAGCATCAGTGTCGAGGGCGTTAAGCAAGAAGGAAGCCACAACCATAGAAAGTCCTGGCGACGAAAAACTCGTCGATGCGCCGACTCCTGAAGCTGCGATCGTGTCTCGATTCTTGCTTGATATGAGGCAAAAGAGATCGTTATGAGCGGTCCGAATGATCCCGGGGGGAACCCGCTGGTGCATCATCTTCCTGCTTGGCGTTCGCAAGAAGAACTGATCCGTCAGCTGTATTTCGACCCATTGGAAGGCCGTCTTTCAGAGTCGTCCTCAGTCGAGCAAAGAATGCGTCTCTTGGGCGAGTACAAGGCAGCCTTTGTGCCGACAGCGATGGCGGTCGATTTGGCATACATGCTGCAAATGGAGATTCATCAAGCAATGGACGCTCGCGATCCTCGTGTGTCAGACAAGATCCTCGAACTGAACAAGATCGCCCTAAGCGCAGGTGAACCCATAGCGAAAGAGGCATCGGCCTTCCACGCAGCAGGTGGCGCCATGCTCCGTGGCGACACTGGCGTCGGCAAATCGGCGACACTCGCTGCCGTGTCTCGAGTGGTTTTCCCAATACATCTCGTTGACTATGGATCGACTCTCGAGAAGTATGGGATCGCTCGACTGGTTCACGTGTACTTCCTTCGCATAGACCTCAATTCGAAGGGATCTACCTGGACTCTTGCAACAGCGATCACCGGTGCACTAGACAAGCTTCTGGGCACCAACTACACGGCGCGGGTGGGTCGGGCGAGAAATCACGAGATCGCAATCGCTGACGTCTTGCGGATCCTTCTGCAGCATCATGTAGCCGTATTGATTCTAGATGAGCTTCAGGACAAGACGTTGCAGATCGCCAATCAAGCGATCGACGTTCTTGAGTTCTTCAGACACCTGATGAATCACGGAGTCGCCGTCATCCTTTCGGGTCATCCGAAGGCATTCACTCTGGTGGAGAGCAACACGCAACTCATGCGCCGATTCTCGATGATCGGCGATTATGAGTTCTTTCGAGGCCTGCCAACGGCCTCTCCCTCAGATAAGGATCCAAGCTCGGAGTGGGACCAGTTCACCGAAGCCATGATGTGGTTCCGTGTTGTCGACGCCGTCGAGGATGAATCGACTGTGCGCGCAAACCTCTCGGAGCTTAGCGGTGGGTCTAATGGGATATTCACGGTCCTTTGGATCGAAGCCCAAAGAATTGCACTGTCACGGAAATCATCTCCAAGCGCCGTCACCGTGAAGGATGCTCAGAAAGCTGCAACTACCCCAAGGGGGAAGGTTGCGAAAAAGCTTGGCACCGCATTCCGGCTTGGGGGCCTAGAAGCCTCGAAGTATGACGACATTACTCCTGATCCGCGGATCACCGGGGTCAAAGCTGGGCACCAAGTCCAAGATCCCGTCATTCCTCAAGGGAAGGAAACGCCGGACAGTATCAAGGCAATGATCGCTGCATCAGAGAGAGGCAGAAAAGCCAAGGAAAAGAAGGCCAAAGCAAAAGAGACCGTTGCGGATCTTGATGCGGATGACCTCAGGCGAGCTCTGAAGGAAGAACTTGATGCGGATCTTGTGGGGCTCGCGCCACAGGGCGCACTGAAGTTTTGATGGGCGACCTGCATCTACAGACCGACTTGAATCATCAGTGCCTCGTCGAGCCCCAGGGCCTTTTCCCGACTTGGGCTCCTCGGCGACGGAGCTCTCGAGACGTCCAGTGGGATGTTGGTTTGCCTAGGTAATTCCAGAGCGCTACAAGAAGATCGTCCCCGCACAGGGCTGCCACCTTCCGCGCCGTAACCTCATCAATGTGAAGTTCCATCTTATGGTAGCGAGATGCCATCGGTGTAAGCATTGTCCGACATGAGCGCTCGTCAACTCCGGACTGTTGTGCAATCTCGCTCAACTGAATGAGAAGCCTTTGGTATTCCGGGTTAGTGGTTTGGGCTTTAGCGTAAGAGAGCTCCGTTTGCTCCGACGGACTGTCGTTCAGAGCAGAAATGCCCATGTGCCTTAGCGCATCGAAAGTGATGAGCCGTGTCACAAGGTCGCACGGACGTCCTCGAAGTCTGATTTCCGCATCAACGTTGAATCGATTTCCGAGACTTAGCATCCTTCCCACTTCACTCAAGCTCATATCCCATCGTTCAGAGACCTTGCGTTCGACATGCTTGATTAGCTCCGCTGTGTCGCCAATGCACGCCTTTGCGGCACTCACTAGGGCGATCCAGTTCTCGATGCACACATCTTGCGGGTCGGAAAAGCATGCTGTGTGCCAAAGCCGGATTAGTGCGGCGTATCCGTCAGACGGTGCAATCTCTCGCTCAATGGGAAGGAGCTCTGAAGCTTTGATCTCATGCGGCATCCCCGGGAGTATCCCGTGCCCGCGACTGCTAAAGACGTAGGGCGCCTCGAGGAGTTCGCACCCATGAATGGTGCAGTGGCCAAGCCACGGCGCCTGATGCGAGGCGCGCCAGGTCGAAAATCCTCGCTCCGACAAGTCTCCGTCCTTGCAAACTGGGCAAAGTCTGTAGGCGGATGCTGTTAGGCGCCTCATCCATCGGGAGTGTACGAGTGAGGCGCACAGCCGACTGGCGTCTTCAACCCCCATTTCACTGCGAAGACTATGGTATAGCCCTCTCCGGCCCGCGGCGCAGTACGCTCCTAGCATCGAGAAGTCCGCCGCAACTCTTCCTGTCTTCTGGATATCTCCGTAGATGCTGAGTGCAACCCGAGGTGCGTCTCTCGCGAACGGCATGACGACCTGGCTCCAGTCACAGCGCGTTGCGATCCCCGCAAGCGCTTGGTTCATAGAGCGCTTTCCCATCGAACGTGCGCGAAAGAGAATCACGTTCATCAACAGGTCGTCTCTACGTAACGCCGGCGCGTAGCCAATCGGCTCGCGATGATTCTCGGAAGGCGAGACGTCCGGGATAGTGATGTTCACATCGTGCATCGCTCTTCGGGGTGGGCCCCCTACCTGCACGGAATGCTTTCATGTTTCGTGGTTTGGAACATTCTTTCGGAACCGGGCGCACGGATACCGCCCGGGCGAAGGCCCTTAGGCCCTCATTCCAAGGACGCCAAAACTAAGCTGGATGGCCATGATGCACAGTCGTGATCGGCACCATGCCGCTGCCTTGGCAGCCAGCCTTTCGTTGCCTCGATGGTACGAGACCGCCGCCGAGCTCGGCCTGATAAGTGAGGGGCGCAAATCGACCCAAAGCAGCCGTTCACCCGGGGCATCAGCTTCTAGACCTCCGTGCCACCAAAGACTGAGGTAGGGTCGTAGCCTTCACGTACATCCAACATCGATAGAGGGGCTCGTGAGCGAGTCGAACGGCCACTTTCCGCGACCGGTTTTCGATGCGAACGGAACCTACACGGTGCGAACCGCCGACAGTTACTTGGTAGACGACAGCCGCGTGCGAGAACTGGCCGATATCGTTTACGCGCGCCGAGACTTGGCCAAGGCATACGACTTTCTCGCTCGGTGCTTGGACGAAGACGGCAGCGGGCGATCGGATGAATTCGAGGAAGCCCTGTGGGTGGCCACGGTCGTCTTTTACGCCAAGCCTTTCGGACGCAACCACGCCCGCGGCGCGTTCGATGCCAACGCTTTCCTCAACGAGCGATTGAGCGACGACGGTCGGCGATTACATGAGTACCTGCGCCGCTTGCGCCATCGCTGGGCCGCGCACGACGACGGCCTCGGCGAGGACAAGACGGTCGCGATCTACTTGCCGCCGTCGCCCCCACAGTCGTTTCTCGAGCTTGGACTGCACGCACAGGCGCGTCGGGTCATCTCCCCAGGTACAGAGATCGCGCGTCAGGTCGAACCACATGTCGCGTGGGTTCGCGACATCCTTGCGGCGCATGAGACGCAACGCCGGGACGCCATTGCGCGCGAGCTGATAGCCACCCGATTCCACAACCTGCAGCTGATGGGCATTGCCTCGTCCGCGCCTTTGGCCGTGGATCTCGATTCGGTCCTTCGCCTTCCGCGATAACCGAATGAGACGATGGGCGTGGCTGGCGGCAACATAGAAAGCGAGTCGGGGGGCAACGGACGGCACCCTGAGTTTTTGCCGACTTGGGCCTACCCAAAGCGACCTTTTCCCTAGTGTTTGGTTTCCAAGCGGTTGTACTACTCGTACTCCGGGCGGGGGCGTCGTGGTGAAACTGAGCTCGCTAGGCGCTACATCTCCGGCGTCGGACGTCATGAGTTTATGCTGTAGGTACATCAGGGTACCGGGACTTCGATTGGAGCCGCTCAACCAGACAGACCAACGAGTCAGTCGCCTCGCAATTGTTGCTTCCGCTTAGCTCGGTAGTCAGGAAACAACGGTCAGCTCAAACCCAATCAAGGAAGAAGCGTGTGCGCATTTCGCGAGTAAGAATCAAGAACTTCACAAACTTCTCGGATGTCGACGTCGAGACCGGTGAAAGCATAGTCATCGTCGGCGAAAATAAGGCTGGAAAGACCAATTTCATTCGCGCGCTGCAGCTGATCCTTGACCCTGGGCTCTCTGAACGTGATCGGCAGCTAGGGTTTGAGCATTTCTGGGATGGCTTGGGAGAAGAAAAGCTCGGCGAAAAAATCGAAGTCGCAGTAGAGCTGACCGACTTTACGGGCGATCCGCGGTTGATGGCGCACCTCAACGACTGCGTGGTTGATCCGGGGCCGCCGATGGTTGCGCGTCTCACTTACCGTTTCCAACCGAAGGCAAACCTCGGGCGGGACCCGGAGAGCCTCGCTGACTATGAGTACATCGTCTTCGGTGGCGACGACCCCGAGATGTCAATTGGGTCGTCGTTGCGGCGGATGCTTCCGCTCGACGTGCAGGTTGCGCTGCGCGACGCCGAGAAGGATCTGGCGAGTTGGCGCAATTCACCGTTAAGGCCGTTGATTGAGGAGCTAGCGACCTCCCTCGATGAAGGTGCGCGGGCCGAAATCCAAAAGCAAGTAAACGAGGCGCAGGCCGACCTGATCAGCCATGATGAAGTAATCGAAACAGCCAGGCGGATTAGCGAACGCCTGATCGCGATCGCCGGCCAGGAGCATGCAGTGCCGTTGGCGCTCGGCCTGGCGCCGACGCGGGTCGATGCGCTGCTACGTAGCCTGCGCCTGCTCATCGACAATGGTGCGCGCGGCATTCCTGATGCCAGTCTTGGTACCGCGAACCTGATCTTCCTAGCGCTAAAGAGCCTGGAGCTGGATCAGCTTGTGATGGATGGCGAGCGCGACCACACTTTCTTCGTGGTCGAGGAACCGGAAGCGCACCTTCACCCGCACGTTCAGCGTCTCGTTTATCGCTATTTCCTGGGAGGCGGCGCAGATGACGAAGAGCAAACGCCCGTACTCACGACCATCCTAACCACGCATTCGCCACATATCGCGAGCGTCACTCCGATACGATCGATTGTGCTGCTTCGTAAAGACGCGGCAACCAATGCGACAATCGCTGTTTCGGCGGCCAAGGCACCGCTCGACGAGCGCGATGAGGCGGACCTCCAGCGCTACATCGACGTGAGCCGTGGCGAGATCTTCTTCGCTCGCGGGGTCGTCCTAGTGGAGGGCGATGCGGAGCGGTTTCTTGTGCCTGCCTTCGCCGAGGCGCTGGGCATTCCGCTCGACATGCTGGGCATCACCGTATGCTCGGTCAGCGGCACTAACTTCTCGCCGTACGTCAAGCTTTTGGGTCCAGAGGGTCTCAGCATTCCGCACGTCATCCTGACGGATCGTGACCCGAATGGAACGAGCCCACCGCTGGTCCGGCGCCGCCTGATCAACGTCCTTGGGCTGGTAGAAGACGGTGTGAACTACGCTCTTCTGGACGCCGACGACGTCATCGCGCGTGCGGAGGCAGTCGGGTACTTCGTGAACAGCAACACGCTCGAGCCGGAACTGTTTACCGGGGGGCTTGCTGAGGCGATGCAGAAAGTCATCGATCAGGAGCTGTCAATCAACCAGGCGACGCGCGATCTGATCCAAGGATGGGTCGACGACACCGACACACTCGACGAAGAGAAATTGATCAAGCTAATCGAGCGGATTGGCAAAGGGCGCTTCGCGCAGGCGCTGGCGCCCCACGTCGATGAGGATACGTGTCCTGACTACATCCGCCAGGCGCTAGAGCATATCCGTGATGCCGTTACGTAGTGTCAGCGCGGCGTATCTCGCTCAAGCCGTCGATCTTGCCGGGAATCCGGGTCAGCAGGCTGCCTACAATTCCACGGGAAACTGCGTGGTTCTGGCCGGGCCCGGCAGCGGGAAAACGAAGACGCTGGTGCTCAAGCTCGCCCGGATCATGGCAGAGGATGTGCGTGCACCCCGAGGAGCGGCATGCATCACCTACAGCCACGAATGCGCACGCGAACTGACGCGTCGACTGGAGCGCCTGGGCTTGCGCGAGGCATCCAATCTCTTCATCGGCACGGTGCATGGGTTTTGCCTGAGGCATCTTCTCATGCCTTATGGTCGACTTGCGGATCTCCCGGTGCCGTTCCCACTCGCCGTCGCCACGCAGCGGCAGAGCGAACAGGCGATGAAGCGCATCGGTGATCGGCTCTTCGGTGTTGGCCATCCCAACAAGCCCATGGACCTTGGACGACATCGACGGTCCGTCCTCGACCGAACATCGGTCGCCTGGGCCTGTAAGGAGGAGCTCGCGGCCTGGGCGGAGGGATATGAGGCCGAGCTGCGTCGACTGGGTCTGATCGACTTCGATGATCTCGTGATCTTCGGACAGCGTCTGGTTATGGAGCACGACTGGGCGCTCCCTCTGATTAAGGCCAAATTTCCGGTGCTTGCAGTCGATGAGTATCAGGACCTCGGCGTCGCTTTGCATCGTATCGTCGAGCGCATCGTCTTCGATGGCGGCGTCCGGCTCTTCGCGGTGGGAGATCCCGACCAGTCGATTTATGGTTTCACCGGCGCCGACGGAGCGCTGTTGCGGGAGCTGGCTGAGCGGGAAGATGTTGAGCAGGTTCAGTTACAGCTCAACTATCGTTCGGCGTCGCGCATTGTCTCTGCATCTGAGATGGCTCTAGGCGAGGTTCGTGGCTATCAGTCCAATGACCTGAATCGTGAAGCGCTCATAGAGTTCGTTCAGTGCCCGGGTGGCCTTGCAGGGCAAGCAGCGCATGCGTTCACAGAGATCATCCCAGCTGCTCTCGCAGCTAGGCCCGGGCGCACATTGGGTGATATCGCTATTCTCTATCGCGACTACAGAGGCGGCAACGTCGTGGCAGAAGCCGCCGCTGTCGCAGGCGTCAATGTTGTCCGCGTCGATACGGCCGCTCCTTACCGCAATGTCCCGCTCACGAGCTGGATTGAGGATTGCGCGGCGTGGTGCTCTGGCGGATGGCGCGAGGCCCGGCCACAGTTGCGTGGATTGCTCGATCGTTGGCTCGGTTTCTCTCGGGGTCGGATTTCGGAAGCGCAAGCCCGAGATGAATCGAAGCGCCTGACGCAGCTCCTATGGTCGCTTCGCGTCGAGGAGGGATTAGCCCGGGATTTCGTCACCGCAGTACGGGTCGGAATGCTTGATGCGCTTATTGCGACGCAGCCGGCTCTCATTGATCAGAGTGAGCAGGTCGATTGCATGTCGGCGGCCTTAGCGGTCGGTGGACCGCTAGCCGATCTCAACTTAGCGAGCCTTGGTGGCCGCGATGGGTCCCCGTTGCATCTGAACCTGCTGACGCTGCATTCCGCAAAGGGATGCGAATACGACGTTGTGATCATGGTCGGACTCGATCACGGGAGTTTTCCCTGGCTCAATGAGTCACCCGCTGCACTCCGCGAGAGTCGGCGCCTCTTCTACGTTGGCCTGACGCGTGCCCGCGACGAGATTCATATGCTTTATTCTGGTTACGTCGATACAAGCAACGGTCGAATCAATCGGGGACGCTCGCCATTCGTTCATGAACTTGAAGCGCGAATGGAGGCGGCCGAGGGTCATTAATCCATGTTGTCATTTCGAGAAGCTCAGGTTATCGAAGACCTGGCAGACCTCCTCTACGACTTCCTTCCCGGAAGCGGAAACAACAAGACCGCGTTTCCCATTGCTGCCGCAAAGGCTGGCGTCGGAGACTTCTGGTTCCCAGGCAGCAAGCGACCAGCCATTGTTCAACTCCTGACCGCGACGCTTGAACAGCGCAGGTCGTGCTTCACTGAACTGATCGTAGCGATTGTGCGTCAGGCGATGACCTACCGGCGAGGGAAGAGCAATCCGATCCGTCGCGAAGAAATCGATCGGCTCAACAGCCTTCTTCCAGGGGTGCAGTTCAGAATCCCGGAACTGCTCGATCCGGGATTCCTGAGCAGCTTTGGCTTGCCAAGGCCTGTAGAACCTGCGTCGAGAACGTCCGCGACCCTAAGTGCAGATAAGGCGCATGAGCTCACCACGCTCCTCATCGAGATCACCAAACTCGACCCCCAAGCGCGAGGTCTGCGTTTCGAAGGCTTTCTCAACGAGCTGTTCGCCGGCTTCGGGCTGGCGCCGCGCGGCTCTTTTCGGCTCGTCGGCGAGCAGATCGATGGCAGTTTCAGACTGCACGGCCAAACCTACCTGGTCGAAGCGAAGTGGCATGGGCCTCAAATCGGCTTTGCAGACCTGATGACCTTCTCGGGCAAGGTCAGTGGGAAAGCGTCCTGGTCGCGCGGCCTGTTTGTTAGCAACTCCGGCTTCACGGTCGATGGCTTGGAGGCGTTCGCGCGTGGGCGACAGACCAATCTCATTTGTGCTGACGGGCTCGACCTTTATGAGGTTCTCTCGCGCAAGGTCTCGCTAATCACAGTCTTGGAGGCCAAGGAACGCCGAGCCGCCGAGACGAATCGGGCGTTCGTCCCAATGAGGGATCTGAATCTCTAGTTGCAGGTAAGCTGATTAACGGTTGGCCAGTACGAGTCGTGGCTGAGACGACGAAGCACTCGGCAATGTCGCCATGCAGCCGCTGAGGCCGACCGCTAGCAGGTACATGTCGTCGCTCGACGTCTGCCGATCCGATTCCCCCCCCCCCGATATTGAGTAGCGCGGCTTTCTGGAGTCGTCAGCCTCAGGCGAACGACCGTGATTGGCCGAACCTGGCCTGACGACTGGCTGGCTCAAGCCGACCCAAAGCGGACGTTGCACCATCGAGTCATCGCTCTCGCGATGATCCCGATGGCGCCCCAGGCCCATGGCCCGGGGCGCTCGACGTCAGCCGTTCTTGATCGAGTCCTTCGATTCGCTGGCCCTGTGCACTAGGCGATACAGCGCCGGAAGCACAAACAGTGTCAGCAGTGTCGACGACAGCACGCCGCCAATGACCACCGTTGCCAGGGGCCGTTGAACCTCGGCGCCGGCACCCACGGCCAAAGCCATCGGCACGAAGCCGAGGCTCGCGACGAGAGCGGTCATCAGCACAGGACGAAAACGCGTGAGCGCACCCTCGCGCACCGCCTCATCCAAGCCCATGCCCTCCAATCGCAACTGGCGGATGAAACTCAACATGACGATACCGTTGAGCACCGCGATGCCGCTGAGGGCGATGAAGCCCACGCCGGCCGAGATCGACAGCGGGAGGTCGCGTAGCAGCAGGGCCGCGACGCCGCCGGTCAGCGCGAGCGGAACGCCGGAGAACACCACCAGCGCATCGCGGCCAGAACCGAAGGCAAGGAACAGGAGGCCGAGAATCAGCACGAGCGTCAGCGGCACCACGACCGAGAGGCGTTGCGTGGCGGAGATCAGCTGTTCGAACGTTCCGCCGTATTCGACCCAATAGCCCGGAGGAACGTCGACCTCAGCGCCGACACGTTGCTGAACGTCGGCAACGAAGGAGCCGAGGTCGCGGCCACGGACGTTGGCCGTCACCACCACGCGGCGCTTGCCGTTCTCCCGGTTGATCTGGTTCGGCCCTTCCTCGATGGCGATACGGGCCAGTTCGCGCAGCGGCACCGTGCGCACCGTCTCGGCACGCTCGACCGGGAGAGGAACCGGCAGGTCACCCAGTCGATCGGCATCGTTGCGAAGCCCATCCTCAAGCCGGACCACGATCGGTGCACGACGATCGCCCTCGTAGAGCATTCCGGCCTCGGTGCCACCGATGGCGGTCGCCACGACCTGCTGCACCGCGTCCAGAGACAGCCCTAGGCGAGCCAGCGCTTCGCGGTCGGGCTCGACGACCAACATGGGTAGACCGGTCGTCTGCTCCACGCGGACATCAGCGGCCCCCTCCACATTCGACATGGCCGTCTCGATCGCCTGTGCCGTGCTCATGAGCACATCGAGATCATCGCCATAGACCTTCACCGCGACGTCCGAACGGACACCGGAGATCAGCTCGTTGAAGCGCATCTGGATCGGCTGGGTGAACTCGTAGTTGTTGCCCGGGACGGTGGCCACCAAGGCCTCCAGCTCGGCCACCAGTTCGGCCTTCGTCTTGCCAGGATCAGGCCAGTCCTCCCGCGACTTCAGGATGACGAAGGTGTCGGCCACGGACGGCGGCATGGGATCGGTCGCAACTTCGGCAGTACCGATCTTGCTGAACACGCGTTCGACTTCCGGCAGTGTGAGGATCTCCCGTTCGAGCACTTTCTGCATCGCGACGGATTGGGTGATCGAGGTGCCCGGGATGCGCATGGCGTGCAGCGCGACGTCGCCCTCGTCGAGGTTCGGGATGAATTCGGTGCCCATCCGCGTGGCGGCGAATCCGGCACCCGCGACCAGCACGGCGGCGGCCAGAACGACGCGCCAGCGCCATGCCAAGACCCGATTCAGCGCTGGCGCATAGCCACGCTTCAGCCACAGGACGATCCGGTTTTCCTTCTCCTCGACCCGGCCACCGAGGCCCACCGCCACCATTGCTGGAACGAAGGTGAGCGAGAGCAGCATGGCCGCGGTCAGTGCGAACACGACGGTGAAAGCCATCGGGTGGAACATTTTTCCTTCGACGCCGTCGAGCGCGAAGATCGGCAGGTACACGGCGGTGATGATGCCGACGCCGAACAGGCTGGGCCGGATCACCTCGGCCGTGGCGGAGGCCGCCAGTTCGTAGCGCTCCTCGCGGGTGAGCAAGCGGCCGAGCTTGTGCTGCATCTCTCCGAAACGACGGATGCAGTTCTCCATGATGATCACTGCGCCGTCGACGATCAGGCCGAAGTCCAGCGCACCGAGACTCATCAGGTTGCCGGAGACACCGCCCTTCAACATGCCCGTCGCCGTCATCAGCATCACCAGTGGGATGACGGCGGCCGTGATCAGCGCGGCGCGCAGGTTACCGAGCAACAGGAACAGCACCACGACGACCAGCAGCGCACCTTCCGCCAAGGACTTGGACACGGTGCCGATGGTTCGATTCACCAGCGCCGTCCGGTCATAGACCGTCCGCAGGATCACGCCCTCGGGCAGGGTGCCTCGGATCGACACCACTCGGGCGTCCACGGCTTGCGCCACTTCACGGCTGTTGGCGCCTACCAGCATGAACACCGTGCCGAGCACCACTTCTTCGCCATTCTCGGTGGCCGCGCCGGTGCGCAGTTCCTGGCCCTCCTTCACCGTCGCCACGTCGTTGACGCGGATCACCCGGGTCCCGCGGCTGGCCACCACCACCGACCCGATGGCTGAGGCATCGCCGAGCTGGCCCGGCACGCGCACCAGCACCTGCTCGCCGCGCTTCTCGATGTAGCCGGCGCCGACATTGGCGTTGTTGCGCTCCAGCGCGTCGACCAGATCATCCAAGCTGAGATCGAGTGCAACGAGCCGTGCCAGATCCGGGGCGACCTGCACCTCTCGGGCATAGCCGCCGATAGTGTTGACCTCGACCACGCCGGGGACCGTGCGCAGCTG
This sequence comes from Silanimonas sp., assembly GCF_027531545.1. GTDB lineage: Bacteria > Pseudomonadota > Gammaproteobacteria > Xanthomonadales > Xanthomonadaceae > Silanimonas. Next base: position 340,136 of record NZ_JAPZSC010000018.1, read on the forward strand.
CGGCTTCACCACCCAGTCCTGCAGCGTGCGCAGGTCGGTCGGTGTCCAAGCCTGTCCGTCCTGACGCGTCGCGCCCGGCGCCGCTTCGACGGTGTACATGTAGATCTCGCCGAGGCCGGTGGAGATCGGCCCCATCGCCGGCTCGAGGCCGGTGGGCAACTGGCCGCGCACCTGCTGAAGCCGTTCAGCGATCTGCTGCCGGGCCCAGTAGATGTCGGTGCCGTCCTGGAAGACGACCGTCACCTGCGACAGCCCGTAGCGCGACAGCGAACGGGTGTAGTCGAGCTTGGGAATGCCGGCCAGCGCGGTTTCAACCGGGAAGGTGACCCGCTGCTCGGCCTCGAGCGGCGAGTAGCCCGGCGCCTCGGTGTTGACCTGCACCTGCACATTGGTGATGTCCGGCACCGCGTCGATGGGCAGCCGGAACAGATTGAAGGCGCCCCAAGCCCCGAGGGCCAGAACGAGGATCAGGACCAGCCAGCGATGCCGGATGGCGTAGCGAATGAAGGACTCGATCATGGCGGGCCTCAGTGCTCGTGCTCGGCGCCGGCCTTGGCGATGTCCGCCTTGACCAGGAAGCTCTGCTCGACGACGACGCCGTCTCCAAGTTCCACGCCGTCCTTGATCTCCACGAAGGCGGCATCGCGCACGCCCAGCGTCACCGGTGTCGCGGTGTAGGTGTCCCCTTTGCGGACGAAAACCACCTCACGACCTTCCATCCGCTGCAGTGCGCCCAAGGGCACACGGAGCGCGGCCTCGGTGGTGCCGATGCTCACGTCGGCCTGAACCGCCATGCCGGGGCGCCACAGCCCGTCGGCATTGTCCAGCACGGCGCGGGCGGTCAGGCTCTGGCTGTCGACATCGGTCGCGGGCAGAACTTGGCCGATCGCCGCGGTGGCCGTCGTGCCGTCGGCGATGCGCTCGACGCGGACCTCGGCGCCGACACGCACCCGCTGGGCATCGCGTCCGAACACGTGCAGGTCGACCCAGACCTTCGACAAGTCCGCCACCTCGAAGAGTGGGGCCTCACCTGCGAGACTGCCGGCCTCGGCGTCGCGGCGCATCACAACACCGCCAATCGGCGTAGTGAGGCTGTAGGTCGACAGGCTGGCGTTGCTTTCCACGGTCGCCAATCGCTGCCCTGCACGCACCGAGTCGCCCACCTGTACGGCGACCTCGCGGATTGCGCCGGGGAAGCGGGCTGACACGCGAGCCATGGCGCCTTGACGCACTTCGATCACGCCGGGGAGTCGGAGGGTCTGTTGGATGACGCCCGGACCGACCGGGGCCACAACGATCCCGGAGCGCTCCGCTGTTTCGGCGGGGATGGTCGTGGCGTCCGCCTCGGGTTCGTCGTGCCCGTGACCATCGTCGTCGCCATGCCCATCGCCGTGGTCGTGGTCGGCGGACTCGGCGGGTTCATCGTGCGCATGGCCATCGCCTTCCGCGTGCGCGGACTCATCGCAGGCGGTGAGGACGAAGGCCAATGCCACGACCAGCATCAGGATCGGAAAACGGAAGCGATTCATTCGTTGGCTCCTTTGCGAGCGTCGTTTGCCGACCAGCTCTCGGCGGTCAGGCGCTGCAGTTCAATCAGGGCGCGCTGCGCGGCCACGCGGGCCTCCAGCAGGGCGAGGCGTGAGGTGGTGATGTCGGTTTGCACGGCGGCCCATTCGAGGTAGCTCAACGCACCGGCGCGGTAGGCCCGCTCCGACTGTGCGGCGGCACGCTCGAGTCGCGGCAGCACGTCGGTGTGCAGCCGCTCGGCCTGCAGTGCAGCGGTGCTCACCTGTGACCAGGCGTCGACCGCCACGGCTTCAAGCTGCAGCTCGGCAGACTCGCGCTGCATCGCCAAGGCGTCGCGCTCGGCTCGTGCCGCGGCGATGGTTGGCTCGGCACGCTGGCGACCACCCAGCGGCAGGCTGAAGCCTGCCACGAGGCCAACATCCCGTCCGTCCTGCAGGCGCCGGACACCCGCGCTCCACCGCAGGTCCGGGCGGGCCTCTGTTTCGGCGAGGATCATCCGCGTCTCGCGGATGCGCGCTTCATCGGCGAAGGCCATCAGCTCGGGCGCGTCGGCAATTCGCTTGGTGAGCGTCTCCAAGCCCGGCAGTTCGGGCAAGGACGCGGGCACCGAAGCGACCTCCGGAACGACGTCGCTGGTGGGGTCGCCCCAAAGCAGGGTCAGGCGGCGCCAAGCCGCGGCTTGCTGCGCGTCAAGGGCGGCGAGACGCACTTCCGCTTGCGCGACTTCCGCCTCGGCGGCCAGCGCGGAAGCCTCCGGCGCAGCACCCGCCGTGAAGCGCTGTCGTGCTGCACGGGCGATCCGCTGACGCTGGGCCAAGTCCTCGTCGAGTAGCGGGCGTTGCGCCTGCAGAGCGACCAGATCGAGGTAGCGGCGCGTGGTTTCGGCAAGCAAGTCGAGCTGCGTGGCAGCGCGCTGCACGCCGAGCGCGTCGATGCGTGCCGCCGCTAGGGCACGGCGGGCCTCGCGCTTGCCACCGCGCTCCAGCACACCGGCAAGGCTCAGCGTCAGCTCGGCGGATCGGGTGCCCTGGAGAGGACCCGAACCGAGCACGTTCTCGAGGTCCACCTGGGCTTCGAGTGGCGGTCGAAGGGCCGCCGCTCGCGCGTCGGCCTCAAGGCCCTCGCGGCGGGGGACGAACAGACGAAGATCGGGATGGAACTGGGCGACGCGTTCGTGCGCGTCGTTCAGCGTGAAGGGCTGAGCGGCCGCGCCCGGGGCGACGGCCAGCAGCATCAGCCCGGCCGCGAACGCGGCCAGACGAAAAGACATGGGGAAACTCCGTTGATTCGTGGAATGGAACGCCGCGGAACGCGGCCGATTCGACGGATCAGCGGATGGGCGGGCGGAACAGGCCTTGAAGCGCCGGGGTCGGCGCGAGGATCGACGCCACACTGGGAGGCAGCATCGGAGGTAGCGCGATCAGCTTCACGACGGGCGTCGGCAGCACGGCCATGACCACGCCGCAGTGGTGCCAGGCATGCGCCAGATCGTGCGAAAGGCTGGCCAGCCCGGGCGGGTGCGGCCTGTCTTCATCACAGTCCGGGCGATCGGCGTCGGCGACTGCGGCGGATACCGCGAGGGCTTCGTCATGGACCGGCGGATGACCGGTCGCGATCGCACCCAACATCGACGCCACGAGCAGCAGCGCCGCCAGCGCCCAAATGAGGCTGGCGTGGAAGGCTCGTGCGCGAGGTCGGAGACGGGACATTGGTTCAGCGTAACGGATCAGCGCGACAACAGGTCGCGAAGGTCGGCCGGGATGGGCATCGGCTGGATGGCGCTGACGTTCGCTCCCCCGGTGTTGCCCTCCGGCACCCAGATTCGGCTGAACAGCGCCGCTGCGAGAATCCGCGTGGTCTGCCCGAGCATCTCGCGCGGCTGGCGTTGACGCCAGGCCCAGCCCCACATCTGCAGGTGGCTGCGCACATGGGCGAGCGTGTGACGCTGCGAAAGGATGTGGGCGCGCTCGAGGTGGTGGAAGGCCTCGGCGGCGCGGCCGCCGGCTTCCGCCTGACGGGCGAGTGCGTACTCGGTCTCGATGGCTTGGTTGAGGCGTGGGCTCATGGTTTCTGCTCCGCGTGTCCGATGGCAGCCGTGTGCCCATGCCCATCGTCCATGGGGGTGGGGATGCCGGTGGTCCACTCCCGCCACGCGGCGCGCAGGACGGTGAAGGAGGTCTGCAGGAACAATGTGGCCACCAGCAGGCCGACCGCGAGATCAGGCCAGCGGGTTCCCGTCCATGCAACCAAGCCAGCGGCCGCCAGCACACCGACGTTGTTCGCCAGGTCGTTGCGTGAGCACAGCCAGACGGAGCGGAGGTTCAGGTCCTCGTTGCGGAAGCGCGTCAATAGGGCGAAGGCCGTCACGTTGACGGTGAGCGCGATCAGCGACATCACCGTCATCAGTCCGGCATCCGGCACCTCGCCGGCGATGGCCCGTCGCACGACTTCAACGATCACGAACAGCCCGAACGCCCCCTGCAGCGCACCCTTCAGCAGCGATGCACCCGCCCGCTGTCGGACCGAACCGGCCATCACGACAAGCGTGAGCAGGTAGATGCCCGCATCGCCCAGCGCGTCGAGCGAGTCGGCCATCAGCGCGCTGCTGTGCGCCCAGAGGCCGACGCTGAACTCGGTCACGAACAGCGCGGCATTCAAGGCCATCACCACCCAAAGAACGCGTCGCAGGCCCCGGTCACTCGAGGTCGCGCAGGCGGTCGCGGTTTCTTGGCAGGAGCAGTCGGTCATGGTCTTGTCCTCCGGATGGGCGTACCGTAAACCCCGGAGTCGCTACAGGGTCAAGCCCATGAAGATCGGCGAGCTGGCTGCGGCAACGGACTGCCATTTCGAGACCATCCGCTACTACGAAAAGGTCGGTTTGCTCCCGAAACCGGAGCGAACGGCGTCGGGGTACCGGGCGTACCGGAAGGGCGACATCGCCCGCGTCCGCTTCATCACCCGTGGCCGCGCTCTGGGGTTCAGCCTCGACGAGATCCGCAGCCTTCTGCATCTGTCGGAAAGTCCGGATCTGTCCTGCGCCGAGGTCGACACCCTGGCGCGCCGCCACTTGGCCGAGGTGCGCGAGAAGCTCGCGCACCTTCAGCGGATGGAGGCCGAGCTGGTCGCCACGGTGGAACGGTGTCGTGGCGGCCAGCGCGCGACCTGTGCGGTGCTGGAAAGCTTGGCGCATGAAGGGCGAGCCTCAGAGGCTCGCTTCTCCATCCACTCGCCCCTCGCCTGAGAACGTCGCATGTCCCTAGCCAGCACCTTCGCCCTCTACGCGCTGACCGCGCTTGCCGAGATCGTGGGCTGCTACCTGTGGTGGCTCTGGCTGCGTCAAGACAAGTCG
>NZ_JAPZSC010000025.1 GCF_027531545.1 Silanimonas sp.
CGGCGGGATAACTGCGTCCGCTGGACGGGGAAACCCGTCTGGCGGCGCGGCAAAACGTGGAATTCCGACCGGATTGACGCGATTTCGGCCTTCAAGCCGCGGAATCACGAGGGTTCGGCGGATTGTTCAGACCTTCCCTAGGATGGCGCCTCTCCAAGGACCCTCCACTGCACCATGGCCGAGCTGATCCACCCCAAGACCGCCTTCCTGATGGTGATGCTCGGCATCTTCGCCCTGCCGTGGCTCGTGTGGCGCCTCGCGCGCACCGAGGACATCGCGCCGCTGGTGGTGGTGCAGATCGTCGCCGGCATCCTGCTGGGGCCGGGCGTGGCGGGGGCGGCCTTCCCCGAGATCCATCAACAGCTGTTCCAGCCGATCGTGGTGGCCAACCTCAACGGCCTCGCGTGGTGGGCGGTGATCATCTTCCTGTGGCTGGCCGGTATCGAGCTGGATCTGCGCTCGGCCTGGGCTGGTCGCCGCGAAACGGCGGTCACCGCCGGGCTGGCGATGGTGATGCCGCTGCTGGTCGGTGCCGCCGCGGCCTGGGCGCTGCTGCAGTGGATGCCCGGCCTGCTCGGGCCGAAGGCCAGCGAACTGCAATTCGTCGCGGCACTGGGCATGGGCGCGGCGGTCACCGCGCTGCCGATCCTGATGCTGCTGATGGAAAAGCTCGGCATCCTGCGCACGCCGCTTGGGCAGCGCGTCCTGCGCTACGCCAGCCTCGATGACATCGCGATCTGGATCGTGCTGGCCCTTATCCTCGTCGACGGCGACCGCCTGCTGCACCAGATCGGTTTCCTCGCCGCCTTTGCGGTGTTGGCGCCGCTCGTGCGTCGCGGCCTTGCGCGCGTGGGCGAATTCGACCGCTGGGCGCTGGGCCTGATGTGGCTGCTGGCCTGCGCGCTGGGCTCGGATGCGGCGGGCCTGCACTTCATGGTCGGTGCCTTCCTTGCCGGCGTCATCATCGACCGCCACTGGTTCGCGGAAGAGCGCTTCGATCTCGTCCGCAACACCGTGCTGGTCTTCATGATGCCGGTGTTCTTCCTCAGCACCGGCCTGCGCACCGAGTGGGACGCCGGCGGCAGCGCCGTGTTCATCGCCGCGGGCGTGATGCTGGTCGCCTCGGTGCTGGGCAAGCGCCTCGGCATCACCATCGCCGCGAAGATCCTCGGCTGGAAGCCCGGCGAGGCCTACCTGATCGGCTGGCTGCTGCAGACCAAGGCGCTGATCGAGATCATCTTCGCGACCATCCTTCTCGATAAAGGCATCATTTCGGCCGATGCCTTCACTGCGCTGCTGCTGATGGCGGTGGCCAGCACGATGCTGACGATCCCGATGGTGCGGCGGCGCTACGGCGCCGCTGGGATTCCTGACGCGATGAAGTCCGCCGGGCACTGAGCCGGCGGACCCGCGGGGCTCAGCCCGCGGCTTTCAGCTCGGGCGTGGCCAGCGCCGGCCAGCGCTTCAGCACGGTGGCGCGGATCGCCGCGGCGTCGAGGCCGGCTTCGGCCAGCAGCTCCTCGCGCGCGGCGTGGTCCTGGAAGCGGTCGGGCAAGCCGAGCAGCAGGGTGGGCTTCATGACGCCTTCCTGCGCGAACAGCTCCAGCACCGCCGAGCCCGCGCCGCCCATGACCACGTTGTCTTCGAGGGTGACGAAGCCCTCGTGGGTGGCGGCGAGCTCGAGCAACAGCTCGCGGTCGAGTGGCTTCACGAAGCGCATGTTCACCACCGTGAGGCCGAGCTCCGCGCCGACCTGTTCGGCGACGGGCACCAGGGCGCCAAAGGCCAGCAGGGCGACGCCCTTGCCCTTGCGGCGCACCTCGGCCTTGCCGATCGGCAGCGTGTCGAGCGTCGTGGGCACGGCCACGCCGGGGCCGGTGCCGCGCGGGTAGCGCACCGCGGCCGGGCCCTCATGGCGCAGGCCGGTTGTCAGCATGGCGCGGCATTCGGCCTCGTCGGCCGGGGCCATCACCACCATATGCGGCACGCAGCGCAGGAAGGACAGATCGAGGTTGCCGGCGTGCGTGGCGCCGTCCGGGCCGACCACGCCGCCGCGGTCGATGGCGAACAGCACGTCGAGCTTCTGCGTGGCGACGTCGTGCACCAGCTGGTCGTAGCCGCGCTGCAGGAAGGTGGAATAGATCGCCACCACCGGCTTTGCGCCTTCGCAGGCCATGCCGGCGGCGAGGGTGACCGCGTGCTGCTCGGCGATCGCGACGTCGAAGTAGCGTTCCGGGTACTCCTTGCTGAAGCGCACCAGGCCCGAGCCTTCGCGCATCGCCGGCGTGATGCCGAGCAGCTTGGGTTCGGCGGCCGCGGCATCGCAGAGCCAGTCGCTGAAGATGTCGGTGTAGGTCTGCTTCTTGGCGCCGCCCTTGCTGACCACGCCGAGGTCCGGGTCGAAGGGCGAGACGGCGTGGTAGCCGATCTGGTCGCCTTCGGCGCGCTCGTAGCCCTTGCCCTTGGTGGTGATGACGTGGAGCAGCTGCGGGCCCTTCTTGCCCTTCAGCAGCTTCATCGCCTGCAGCATCGCCGGCAGGTCGTGGCCGTCGATCGGGCCGGTGTAGTGGAAGCCCATTTCCTCGAACAGCGTCGAGGGCACGAACATGCCCTTGGCGTGCTCTTCCCAGCGCTTCATGAAGCGCGCCGCGGGGCTCTTGCGCTTGTCGCCGAGGATCTTCTTGCCGCCCTCGCGAACCGCGTTCAGCGTGTTCGAGGACATCAGCTTGCCGAGCATCTTGGTCAGGCCGCCGACGTTCTCGGAGATCGACATCCGGTTGTCGTTGAGCACCACCAGCACATCGGGTTCCGGGTCCATGCCGCCGGCGTGGTTCAGGGCCTCATAGGCCATGCCGGCCGTCATCGCGCCGTCGCCGATCACCGCGACGACCTTGCGCGCGTCGCCGGCACGCTGCAGGGCCGTGGCCATGCCGAGCGCGGCCGAGATGCTGGTGCTGCTGTGGCCCACGCCAAAGGTGTCGTAGACCGATTCGCTGCGCTTCGGGAACGGCGCGACGCCGCCCTTCTTCTTCACGCTGGTGATGCGTTCACCGCGACCGGTGAGGATCTTGTGCGGGTAGGTCTGGTGGCCGACGTCCCACACCAGGCGGTCGTTCGGCGTGTCGTAGAGCCAATGCAGGGCGACGGTGAGTTCGATGACACCAAGCCCGGCGCCGAAGTGTCCGCCGCTCTGGCCGACCGATTCGATGAGATAGGCGCGCAGCTCGTCGGCGACGGCGGGCAGCTCCGCTTCGGGGAACTGGCGCAGGTCGGCGGGCAGGGTGATGCGGGAGAGGCGCGGGTAGCGCTGGGGGTCCATCGCAGGCATCGGCAACAATTCGGTCGCGAATTGTCCGCCCGCGGGGGGAGGGGGGGCAAGCCGACGATGGGGCGGGATTCAGGCCGGCGGGGGCGCCGTCAGGGCGCGCGGCGCCGGTCTTCGGCCCGGCTCACGCCGCGTTGGCGTGGCCGACGGCGAGGGCGGCATTAATGTAATCGGCCACGTCGGCCTCGCTCGCCCCGGAGGCGCTGGCGATCTCGGTGAGCGTCGCCGGGGCCTTCAGCATCACCGTGGCGATGCGGAAGTGCTTCGGGAACTCGCGTTCCGCCTGTGGCCATTTCCCCAGTTGGAAGCGGGTGCCCGGGGCGTGGTCCTGCAGCCGTCCGCCGCCACCGCCGAGGGCCAGCAGCCAGGTCAGGCGCGACAAGGGTTGTGGGTCGCCGGCCTGGCGCAGAGCCGTGGCCGCGGTTTCCGGGTCCAGCGCTTCGACCGACTCGGCCGCGATTTCAGCGTGGCCGTAGTCGATCAGGGCTTTCAGTGATTTCCCTGGCGCGAACTGCTGCGAGGCGGGGTCGATCACGAGGCGCGGGAGGTCGCCGAACTGCACGGCGAAGGGGCCGGTGGCGCGGGCGAGGCGCGCGGCCAACCGGTTCGCCGGCATCGGCGCCATGACGACCGGGGCCTCGGGGGTGGTGGTCGCGACCGGCGGCGACACCGACGCCAATGACGTCGCGGCGGCGGCCGTGGGCTCGTGCACCTCCGCTTCGACCGTGGCTGCGGCGGCCGGGTGGCCCCCGGCGATGGCGGCCAGCACGGCCTGCAAGGCCTCGGCGCTCAATGGCGCGTCGATGCGGTGGGTGGTGTCGGCGCGCAGGGCCTGGGTGAGGCCGATAGTGACCTTCCCGGCGTCGAAGCCCTTCATCCACGCCATCTGGCCGTACATCGAGTCGAGGTCGATCAGGACGGCGTCGGCGCCCGCTTCGTCGGACAGCGCCCAGTCGCCCAGGTGCAGGCGCTCGAACAGCGCGCGCGCATTGGCCTCGTCGGCGCGGTCGAAGCCGGAAAAGCTGAGTCGGGGCATGGCGGTTTCCGTGAGGAAGCTGCCCGGGAGTATCCCGAGGGCAGCCCTGCGGGGGCAACGAACGAACGGCCCATGAACCGTGACGGCAATCGATTTTTCAGGTGGATTGACGGTTCACAGGTGTTTAATTGCCTTCACCGGGGGGGCTCCCCATACTCAGCACGGCACTCGTCCCGCGGTGACCGTCCGGTGTCCTCCATGCCCGTTTCTCTCGTGGCCGTCTTCGGCCGCGTCGCTCGCGCGCTGTCTCTCGTCCTGATTGCCGCCCTGGCCGCTTCGCCCGCCGTTGCCTACGACCTGCAGTTCGCCTTCATCCGCGACGACCAGAGCCCGGCCCCGTCCGGCTCGGACCCGACCCCGGCCGGCGGCACGATCGTCTACGACGTGCGGATCGAGAACAGCGCGGCGGACAGCATCGCCAACGTGCAGACCGTGTTCGACGTGCCCGTGGGCACGACGCCGGTGTCGCTGCCGGGCAACTGCAGCCTTCGCGTTGGTCTGCCGGCCCAGGTGGTCTGCACCCACGGGACCCTGGTGGGCACGCTGGCCGCGCCGACGCCGGGCAGCCCCGTCGATTTCCAGCTGCGCTTCCAGACCACCGTCGCGGGCACCGTCACGCTGCGCGGCGCGATCGGCGTGGGTGTGCCGCCGGCCTCGGCCCTGCCGCTCGCGGGTGGCGACCCCTTCTTCGGCACCGACACCAACACCGCGAACAACAACAGCTCGCAGGCCACCACGGTCACCAACGGTGCCGACCTCGCCATCACCAAGACGGACAGCCCGGACCCGGTGAACGGTGGCGACCGCATCACCTACACGATCAACGTCACCAACAACGGCCCGAACGACGCGGTTGGCGTCCGCGTGCGCGACACGCTGTCGAGTTCGACGACCTATGTGGCCAGCAGCGCAACCGGCGCCGGCTGGATCTTCTCGCATGTCAGCGGCGTGCTGACGGCCACCCGTGCCGCCACGCTGGCGAATGGCGCGTCGGCCTCGTTCACCTACCAGGCCACGGTTAACGTCGGCTCGGGCAGCGTGGCGAACAGCGCGGTGGTCGACACCATTGGCGGCGGCGCCACGCCCGATTTCGACCCGAACAACAACACCGCCATCGCGAACACCGCGGTGAATCCGGGTGCGGACGCCAGCATCACCAAACTGGTCTCGGCGACGCCGGTCGTGGAAGGCAGCACCGTCACCTTCACCCTGCGGCCGCGCAACGCCGGCCCGAGCGTGCTGACCTCGGCCGTGGTCAGCGACACGCTGCCCGCCGGTTTCAGCGGCGTCGCTATCACCTCCAGCCCGAACTGGGTCTGCGCGTTCTCCGGCGCGGGCAACAGCCAGCTCGACTGCACGCGCGCCAGCGTGCCGGTGGGCGCCACCGACAACATCGTGTTCACCGCAACGACGGCGACGGGCGTGCCCGGCACCGGCCAGGTGTTCACCAACACCGGCACCATCACCTCGGCCACGCCGGACCCGAACCTGCCGAACAACAGCGGCAGCGTGAACCTGACCGTGCTGCCCGACGGTGCCGACCTGCAGATCACCAGCAAGTCGCGTGACCGCAGCATCGTCACGATCGGCGCCGGCGCGGCCTCGCGCGTCAATTCGACGATCGTCGTCCGCAACAACGGCCCGCAGGTGGTCAGCTCGAACCTCGTCCTCACCGACGCGCTCGAAGCCAGCGAGAGCTTCGTTTCGTCCAGCGGTCCGTGGAGCTGCGCCGCCGCTGGCGCGCCCCAGGTCGTGACCTGTACCTACACCGGCACCTACCCGGTGGGTGTGGGCACCACGCTCAATGGCGGCAACGCGCTGGTGATCACCACCGAAGCCGTCGCCGCGGACACCGACATCGTCAACACCGCCTGCGTCGGCGGCAGCGGCGGCAGCGCCGAGCCGGTGACGCCCGGCCCGGACCTCGACCCGAACACCAGCAATGACTGCGCCGGCCCGGGCAGTGGCACCACGGCGACCACGCAGAGCGCCGACCTGGTGCTCGCCAAGGTGACGTCGACCCCGACCGGGGGCGACAAGGTCGTTTCGACCAGCGAATCCAGCGTCACCTACACGTTGACGGTGACCAACACCGGCCCGGACGCGACGACGGGCGTGGTCATCACCGACCCGCTGCCGGGCTTCCGCACCAGCACGCCGACGACGCCAGCCCCGAGCTTCGACCTCGCCGGCGCGCCGGGCTGGAGCTGCGCGATGGCGGGTGGCACGGCCACCTGCCGCTCCAACGCCACCTCCCTCGCCTCAGGCGCCAGCGCGACCATCGGCATCACCGTGCAGCGCCCGCTCAACGACAGCGCGGGCAACAACGCCACCTGCAATGGCGCCACCCAGCCGAACGCGTTCTGCAACACGGCGGTGGTCGCGGTCGACCGCACGGTGGCCGGCGCGGTCGGCGACGGCGACTTCTCCGACAACACGGCCGAAGACCACGTCACGGTGGAGCGCGTGTCCAACGTGCGCACCACGGCCAACGTCGTGACGCCCAGCACCACCGGCCAGGTCGGCGTGAACTCGACCTTCCGCATCGACTACCTCAATGCCGGGCCTTCCGTGGCCCGCGGCGTGGTGTATCGCGCCACCATCGGCCTGCCGGCCAACGACACCGGCTTCGTGCTGACGAACCTCGCCAACAGCGGCGCCACCGCCTGCAACGTGGCCACCGGTCCGGGGGTGACGACGGCGGCTGGCGCGGGTGGCACTTCGTATGCGAACTCCACCGGCGTGGCCAGCACGATCACCGTGACCTGCGGCGCGCTGGACATGGCGAACCAGAACGGCCAGAACCTGCAGATCACCCTGCGCCCGAATTTCGGCGCTGCTGGCCCGTACACCGCGGTGGGCGACTTCACCTTCGGCAGCGGCAGCTCGAGCGGCAGCGATGCGCAGGGCGCCTGGGAATACAACAGCGTGACGGGTGCGGCGGACGACGAGCGTAGCGAGACGCTGACGCTGACGGCCGACCAGATCAACTTGCTGACGAACAAGACCGATCTCGTCGATCCGGTCGGCTTCGATCCCAGCGATTTCAGCAACAACCTGATCACCTACCGGGTCTCGGTGCGCAACCTCGGCCCTTCGGTGGCCAGCAGCGTGTCGATCACCGACACCATCACGCCGCCGGCCGGCAAGACGCTGCGCTACCTCGGTGCCTCCACGTCGTCCTCCGGGCCGTTCGTCCCGGCCCGATGCACGCAGAACGTCGGTGTGAACCCGAGCACGGGCGTTGCGATGGGCTTCACCTGCGTGATGCCGGGTGCCGGCTTCACCCCGAACGTCGATGGTGTCGTCGGCGTGAACCAGGTGGCCGAGCTGTTCCTCGCGTTCCAGTACGAGTCCGCACCGAACGGCACCGGCGACACGCTGTCGAACACCGCCACGGCCGTGGCCGCGGAGACCGACACCGACCTCAGCAACAACACCGATGCCGAGGACACGACGATCCGCTCGCGCGCCGACCTGTCGGTGACGAAGTTCGCCGTGCTGACGGCACCGAGCGCCGACCCGACGGTGGCCCTGCCGGCGAACACGCCGAGCGTGACGCTGCGCCAGCCCTTCTTCTATGTCGTCGAAGGCAGGAACAACGGGCCCGGCCTGTCGCTGTCGCGCGATCGTTCCGGCACCAATCCGCTGAACGGCACCGGCACCGTCGTCACCGACAGCCTGCCCATCGGCTTGCGCGTCACCGGCCCGGCCACCTGGCAGAAGGTTGGCGACACGCTCGCCGGCGCCTTCCCGGACGCCAACGGCAGTGGAACCTGCGCGCCGCCGGCGGCCATCCCCTTCACCGTGGCGTCGGGCTCGCAGACCTTCACCTGCAACGTCGGCGACCTGACCTTCCTCACCGGCACCCCCGGCCGCGTGCGCGTGATCATCCCGGCCGAGTGGGTGGCCTACCCGCCGGCGGCGACGGGCACCCGCACGACGGTGACCAACGGCGCCGCGATTGCCACCGAGCAGATCGACCCCACCCCGGGCAACAACGGCACGACGCGCGACACCGACGTGACCCGCGCGACGCTCGCCGGTACCGTGTTCCAGGACCGCGACCGCGCCGGCGCGAACGGCGGCACGCCGCAGGCCGCCGGCACCGAGCCGCGCATCGCCGGCGTGACGCTGACGCTCACCGGCACCGACGCCTACGGCAACGTGCTCTCGGGCGTCACCGCCACCACCGACGCGAGCGGCAACTACCTGTTCGCGAACCTCGCGCCGTCCGACGCGGCGGGCTACACCGTCACGCAGACGCAGCCGGCGGGCTTCGCCAACGGTCCGGTCGATCCGCCGGCCTTCGGCACGGCCACCGGCCCCTCGCTGACGGCGGGCACCCCGGCCTACCAGCGCCCGGCGCTGGCCGGCAACTCGGCCTACACCGGCGTGGTCGTCGGCACCGACGAGGCCGGCGTGCGCTACCACTTCCCCGAAGTGCGCCAGCCGCTGCTGCGCGGCTTCGTCTACGTCGACGGCAACTTCAACAACGTGCGTGATGCGGGCACCGACCCCGCCATCAGCGGCGCCACCGTGCGCCTGCTCGATGCCGCGGGCGCGACGGTGCTGGCCACGGCCACCACCGACGGCACCGGCGCCTACCAGTTCGACCTCGGTGCGCTCGGCCTCGATCCGCTCGCCACCTACGTGCTCGAGCAGCCGCTGCCGGGCCCGGCGGGCACCTATATCAACCGTCCGACCGCGGTGAACCCCGGCCTCGTCGGCGGCGCGGCCTGCGTCGGCTGCGCGGCAGCGGGCGACACCCCGACGGCGGGCACCGACCGCATCACCGGCATCGACCTCTCGTCCGGCGCGGACGGCACGGTCTTCAACTTCGGCGAGGTCTTCAACTCATCGACCGGCATCAGCGGCTTCGTCTACCTCGACCGCAACGACAACGGCAGCTTCGACAACGGCGGAGCCGATGCCGGCACCGTCAACTCGCGGCCGAACGGCGGCCTGCAGGGCGTGACCGTGCGCCTCGATGGCGCGGGTGCCGACGGCGTGTTCGGCAATGGCGATGATCCGGCGCCCCTGACGCAGACCACCGGTGCGGACGGCGGCTACCGCTTCGACAACCTCGTGGCCGGCCAGAACTATCGCGTCGTCGAAACCCAGCCCACCGGCTACGGCAATGGCACGCAGAACCCGGGCGGCACGATCACGCTGACCAACCTCGCGACCACCGGTTCGACCGGCAACAACTTCGGCGAGCGCCTCGGCGCGCTGGCCGGCAGCGTGTGGCTCGATGCCGACAACGACGGCGTGCGCGACCCGGGCGAAGGCCCGCTGGCCGGCGTGGTGATCCAGCTCACGGGCACCGACGCCAACGGCGCGGTCTCGCGCTCGGCCACGACGCTGGTCGATGGCACCTACCGCTTCGACGACCTGCTCGCCGGCACCTACGTGGTGACGGAACCGACGCAGCCCACCGGCACGCTCGACGCGCGCACCTTCGCTGGCAGCGCGGGCGGCACGGCCTCGGCAGCGGGCAGCACGCCGAGCACGATCAGCGCGATCACGCTGGGCGCGGGCGTGGTGTCGACCGCCAACGATTTCTCCGAGACCCTGCCGGTTGCGATCCGCGGCCGCGTGTACTTCGACAACGACAACGACGGCGTCATCGATGCCGGTGAGGGCGGCATCGCCACGCAGGTGATCCGCATCACCGGCACCAACGACCTCGGCCAGCCGGTCTCGCGCGACGTGACGACCGACGCCCAGGGTCGCTTCGAAGCCACCGACCTGCGTCCGGGCATCTACACCCTGACGCAGCCGGCGCAGCCGGCGAACACCGCCAACGGCATCACCACGCCGGGCAGCGCGGGCGGCACGGCCACCGGGCCGGCCACGACGCCGAGTGCGATCACCCCGATCGTGCTGACGACGCCGGGCAGCGCCTCGAACGACAACCACTTCGGCGAGATCCCGAACAACGCGTCGATCGCCGGCCGCGTGTGGCTCGACCGCGACAACGACGGTGTCATCGATGCCGGCGAGACCTTCCTTTCCGGCGTGACCGTGGTGCTGACCGGCATCGACGCGAACGGCGCAGCGGTGAATCGCAGCGTGACGACGGGTGCGGACGGCCGCTACGCCTTCGACGGCCTGCTGCCGGGCACCTACACGGTGACGGAGCCGACGCAGCCGACGGGCACCGTGAACGGGCGCACTGTCGCGGGCAGCACCGGCGGCACGGCATCCGCGGTGTCGACGACGCCGAGCGCCATCACCGGCATCGTGCTCGGTGCAGGCGTGGCCTCGGTGGAAAACAACTTCGGCGAGCTGCCGGCCGTGGAGCTCGAGGCGACGCCGTTCTGCCGCGCCGACACGCCCTTCCTTCGCTACCGCGTCACTGGCGACTTCATCGTGCCGGGCAGCCTGCAGCTGCGCTGGCGCAATGGCAACGACAGCGCGCTGTCGCCGCCGATCCAGCTCGACGGCCAGGCCCTGCAGGGCGAACTGCCGTGGCCGGGCGTGGTACTCGATGCCAACGGCGTGACCACCGACTGGCCGGCGTGGGTGGTTTCGCCCGAGGGCCGTTGGGTGGCGGGCGACGACGGCTTCACCGGTGTTCGCCCGAACGCCACCTTCGAAGCGGCGGTGCAGTTCAACACCGGTGCCAGCGAGCCCGCCTCGCCGAAGGCTGCGGTCGCGTTCACCATCACCCGCGTCGTCGCTTACCCGGCCGCCACGGCCGACTGCCTCAGCGCCCCGCGCGAGGAAGGCCCGCCGTCGCCGGACGTCGTGGTGAGCAAGTCGGCCACGCCGACGCGCTTCGCCACCAATGCCGCGGGCAGCTACACCATCCGCGTGCGCAACCAGGGCCAGCGTCCGACCGTGGGCGAGATCCTCGTGCGCGATCGCCTGCCCACCGGCCTGCGGCTGACCGCGGCGCCGACCGGCACGGGCTGGACCTGCAGCGGCGTGGCGAACGACGAGCGCTTCGAATGCCGCAGCAGCACCGTCATCGGTGCCGCGTCGACCAGCGCGAACGCCATCACCGTGCCCGTGCGGGTCGGTGCGGACGTCGCCAACGGCACCACGCTGAACAACGCGGTGCTGGTGAGTGGCGGCGGCGAACCCGAGTTCCGCCGCCCCAGCGTGGCCGAGCGCGACGCCTTCGATGGCAACGTGGGCCAGCTGCCGGTCTGCGATCCGGCGATCACGCAGAACGCCTGCCGCACGCCGACGGTGATCGTGCAGTCGGCCGCGCTTTCGGGCTCGGTCTGGTACGACATCGGCAGCAGCATCGCGCTCCGAGATGGCGGTGACCGCCCGCTGCAGGGTTGGACGGTGGAACTCGTCGACCCGGCCACCAGCCGCGTCATCGCCACCCAGGCCACCGGCCCGGACGGTCGCTACCGCTTCGCCGACCTCGTGCCGGGCATCGCCTACGTGGTGCGCTTCCGCGAGCCCGGCGGCGTGCTGTGGGGTTTCCCGGTGAACGGTGAAACCACGCCGAACTCGCCGGCGCGTTGCGACCGTGATGGCGCCATCGCCGGCGGCACGCAGAGCTCCTGCGTGCGCCGCAACGAGGCCGGCATCACCGAGATCGAAGTGGTGCTCGCCCCGGGCCGCGAGCTCGTCGAACAGAGCCTGCCGGTCGATCCCAGCGGTGTCGTCTACGACGCCGTGACCCGCCAGCCGGTGCCCGGCTCGGTGGTCACGCTGGCGCCCGTCGGCACCTGTGCCGGCTTCGACCCGGCCACGCAGCTGCTCAACGCGGCCGGCGGCGGCTACCGCATCAGCGGCAGCAGCATCGCCATTACGGTGGGCGCGGACGGCTTCTACCAGTTCCTGTTCGCGCCGACGGCGCCCGCGCGCTGCACGTTCCAGCTCACGGTCACGCCGCCGCCAACGCACACCTTCGTCTCGACGCTGATCCCGCCGCAGGCCGGCACGCTCAATCCGCCGGGTGGGCCGACCAACACGTTCTACGTGCAACCGCAGGCCACCGCGCCGACGGTGGTTCCGGGCACGGGCACGCAGTACTGGCTGGTGGTCTCGAGCGGTTCGGCCGCGCCGAACATCGTCCACAACCACCTGCCGCTCGACCCGCGCGTCGCGCCGGGCCTGTCGATCAGCAAGAGCGGTGACCGCCAGATCGCCGAGGTCGGCGACACCGTGCTGTACACGCTCACCGTGCGCCAGACCGCCGGTGCGGCGCTGCCGCAGCTCTCGGTGCTCGACGTGCTGCCGCCGGGCTTCACCTACATCGCCGGCACCGCGCGCGTCGACGGCGTCGCCGCCGCCGATCCGGTCGGCGCACCCGGCCCGCGCCTCGGCTTCAGCGTCGGGTCGATCCCGGCCGGCGGCCAGCGCGTCGTCACCTATCGCGTGCGCGTCGGCGTGGGCAGCCAGCAGGGCGACGGCGTGAACCGCGCCACCGCCGTGGGCTGCGGTATCACCGCGGGCTGCCTGGTGCCCGGCACCCTGGTGCCGGTGGGTGGCAGCATCGTTTCGAACGAAGCGCAGTACCGCGTGCGCGTCACCGGTGGCGTGTTCGCCAGCGAGGCCTGCGTGCTCGGCAAGGTCTTCGTCGACTGCGACCGCGATTCGCTGCAGGGTGAGGAGGAGCTCGGCATCCCGGGCGTGCGCCTGTACTTCAGCGACGGCACCTTCGCCATCACCGACGTCGAGGGCAAGTACAGCTATTGCGGCATCGAGCCGCGCAGCGCCACGCTGAAGGTCGACGGATCGACACTGCCCCGCGGCGCCGTGCTGACGACCAGCAGCAACCGCAACCTCGGTGATGCGAACAGCCTGTTCCTCGACCTGAAGAACGGCGAGCTGCATCGCGCCGACTTCATCGAAGGCAGCTGCTCGAACCGCGTGCTGGAGCAGGTGCGCGCGCGTCGCGGCAATGGCGAAGTGCGTGCGCCCGAGAGCGAGCCGGCCCAGCCCGGCCTGCGCTTCGAGAGCAAGCCCGCCGCCGCCCCCCAGCAGGCCACCGACGGCGCGAACCAGCCGGCCGAACAGCCGCGCGCCCGCAACGACGGAGGCGCCCTGTGATGCGCCGCCCGCACTCTTCCGGTAGCGACACGATGGTTTCCACACTCCCCCGCGCCCGCCATGCGCTGGCCTTCGGCATCGCCCTGGCCCTCGTCGGCGGCGCCACGGCCGCCACCGCGCCGCAGCGCTTCACGCCGGTGCTGGGCGAGGGCGCCGCGCTGTACCCGCAGTCGCCAGCGAGCAGCGATGCGTCGCCGCGCGCCATCGATGCGACGCAGCGCGACATCGACAACCTCGTCGTCGAACTCGACGCCAACCATCTGCCTGCCGACGGCCAGACCGCGACGACGGTGCGCGTGCGCTTGCTCGGCACCGATGGCCAGCCGCTGCGTGGCGAGCGCTTCGCGACCATCGAGCACAGCGGTGGCCGCGTGCTGCTGGATGGCGCGAGCACGGACGAAGGCGGCCCGGGCCGTCGCGATGCCGACCGGGCCACGCCCGGCGTGCAGCTGAAGGTCGTCGACGGCGTCGCCGAGTTCCAGTTGCTGGCCCCGCACGCCCCGCAGGACGTGCTCCTGCGCGTGACCGCCGGCAAGGCGACCGCGCAGGGTGTCGTCAGCTATGTGCCCGAAATGCGCGAGATGCTCGCCACGGGCTTCGTCGATGCGGTCGTGCGCTTCCGTGACGGCGCGAACGTGGTGCAGCCGGCGCGCAGCGATGACGGCTTCGAGCGCGAGATCCGCCGCTGGGAGCGCGACTTCAATGGCGGCAAGGCCAACGCCGCCCTGCGCACCGCGTTCTTCCTGAAGGGCCGGGTGAAGGGCGAATACCTGCTGACGGCGGCCTTCGATTCCGACAAGGACACGCGGGCGCGCCTGCTCCGCGACATCCGCCCGGACGAGTACTACCCGGTCTACGGCGACAGCTCGCTGCTCGGCTTCGACGCCCGCAGCGCCGACCGCCTGTACCTGCGCGTCGACAAGGGCCGCAGCTACCTGCTGTACGGCGATTTCCAGACCACCGACGGCCAGCCGGCGATGGCGCCGCTGGGCGCGGGGCAGGGTCCGCTCGCGCAGCGCAGCCTCGGCCTCTACAACCGCAGCGCCACGGGGCTGAACTGGCACGTCGACACGCCGCGCGTGCGCGGCAACGTGTTCGCGATGCACGATGACCTGCGCCAGGTGATCGAGGAGTTCCCCAGCCAGGGCAGCGGCCCCTACGGCCTGCGCAACAACGCCGTCTACGAGGGCAGCGAGCGCGTCGAGGTGGTGGTGCGCGACCGCAACCAGCCCTCGCGCATCCTCAGCGTGCGTCCGCTGCTGCGCTTCGTCGACTACAGCTTCGAAGTGTTCTCCGGCCGCATCCTGCTGAACCAGTTCCTTCCCGCCTTCGACAGCGACCTCAACCCGGTGTCGCTGCGCGTCACCTACGAGGTCGACCAGGGCACGGAAGCGTTCTGGGTCGCCGGTGCGGACGCGCAGGTGAAGCTGGGCGAGCGCGTCGAGCTCGGCGGCAGCCTCGTCGACGACCGCAACCCCTTCGCTGAAAGCGACCTCGGCAGCCTCAACGCCGGCGTGCAGCTCGGTGAGAACACGCGGCTCGTGGCGGAAGTCGCGCGCAGCCGCGGCGAGGTCAACACCAATCCGATCAACCAGTTCGCTTCGCCCGCGCTGCAGGGCGTGAGTGGCCGCATCGAGGGCGACGCCTGGCGCGTCGAACTCGACCACGACGGCGAGCGCTTCGACGCCCGCCTGTTCGCCGGTGCGTCGGACCCCCAGTTCAACAACCCGGCCTCGCCCCTGTACGGCGGCCGCGGCGAGGCTTCGCTCGACCTGGGCTACGCCCTGACCGAGCGCGTCGATCTCTATCTCGAAGCCTTGCGCAGCGTCGATCGCAACGTCGACGGCGGCGAGCGCGAAGGGGCCAACCTCGGCGCGCGCTGGCAGGCCACCGAACGCCTCACGCTCGACCTCGGCCTGCGCAAGCTGCGCGAGACCGTCGGCCGCTACTCGCCGTGGAGCACGGCCACGCCCTTCGGCGACCGCTTCGGCCTTGGCGGCAGCGTGGCGACCGGCAGCGCCGGCGGCGCGCTCGGCTTCGGCCAGCAGCCGCTCGATCCGCAGACCGGCGTGCCGCTGATCTGGAACGGCGTCGGCCAGGCGCCGCTCTCCGAACTGCCGATCGGCACGCGCCTCGACAGCACCACCCTGCGCCTCGGTGCCGGCTGGCAGGCCAGCCAGCGCCTGATGGTGGGCGGCGAAGTCGAAGCCGATGTCGCCGGCGAGGACCGCGAGCGCGTGGCCCTCGGTGTCGACTACCAGTGGCGCGAGCGCCAGCGCCTCTACGCCCGCGCCGAGCGGCAGACCGGCCTCTCCGGCCTGTACGGCGTGAGCACCGCGGGCCGTCGTGCCGACACCTTCGTGTTCGGCGTCGATTCCACCGTGCTGCGCGACACCCAGCTGTTCAACGAGTACCGGCTGCGCGACGCCATCGCCGGCCGCGATGTGCAGGCCGCCAACGGCATCCGCAATCTGTGGGAGATCCGCGAGGGCTTGCGCCTCACCACCGCGTTCGAGCACGTCAACGTCATCGACGGCCTTACCGGCGATGCCACCGGTGCCGCGTTCGGCCTCGACTGGACGGCCAGCGAGCTCTGGCGCGCGGCCACCCGCGTCGAACTGCGGCGCACCGACGACAGCGCGCGCACGCCGGGCGACGAAGCCTTCGACACCGGCCTCTGGCAGCTCAGCGTCGGCCGCAAGATCGATCGCGATTGGACCCTGCTCGCGCGCAACTACTTCCTGCGCACCGACTACGCGGCGCGCGGCGACGTGCTACAGAACCGCACCCAGGTCGGCCTGGCCTACCGCGACACCGACACCAACCGCGTCAACGCGCTGGCCCGCTACGAGTACAAGCTCGAGGACGACGACAGCGGCCTCGGCGTGGCGACGGGCATCGGCCTGCCGCCGGTGCTTGGCGGTGCCCCGCGCGACAGCGTCCGCAGCCGCGCGCACATCGTCTCGACGCACGCCGACTGGCACCCGAGCCGACCGTGGTGGCTCACCGGCCGGCTGGCCGCGAAGTGGCAGGACGACCGCTTCACCAGCCCGGACGGCCGCGTCGTCGATGACGACTTCAACGCCTGGCTGGCCTCGGGCCGCGTGGTCTACGACGTCACCGAGAACTGGGACCTCGGTCTGCTCGGCGCCACCTTCCGTGGCGAGGACGGCGCGAACCAGTACGCCTACGGCCTCGAAGTCGGCCGCCTGCTGCGCCAGAACCTGTGGCTGTCCGTCGGCTACAACTGGGCCGGCTTCGAAGGCGACCCCGACCTCGCCCGCTACGAATACACGCAGGACGGTTTCTACCTCCGCCTGCGCTTCAAGTTCGACGAAACCCTGTTCATGGCCGACCCCTACGCGTCGGACCGCGACTGACCAAGGACCCCACGATGCGCCTGATCCTCCCCACCGCCATCGCCGCCGTGCTGTCGCTCGCCGGTAGCGCCTTCGCCGCCGACGTCGCGCTGCGCCCCGAAGGCGAGCGCACCAGCGATGCCGCCATCCATGCCGACCACGGCGCCTATGCCGGCGTGCAGCAGCGGATCCATGCCCTGAACGAGGGTGGCCGCCCGGTGCGCGACTACCACCTGTCGAAGGCGCAGTGCTGGCTCGACGTGAGCTTCCACGAATACACGCGAAACGACCGCAGCGATTTCACCCAGGCCGCCCTCGACGAGTCGGTGAAGCTCGTCGTCGCGATGGAAGCCAAGGCCGAGCCGCTGCCGATGGACACGCCGCTCGTCAACGACGCCGCCCGCTTGCGCCCCGATCTGTGGGAGCGCTTCGGCGCGCTGAAGCAGAACACCGGCTTCCGCTGCGCCCAGCAGCTCGTCGCCTGCGGCGAAGTCGAACTCGTGCATGCCGGCAACGAGTACAACCAGCAGCAGTGGCGCCACGCCAAGCCCTACGTGCAGATCGCCGAGGAGAACCTCGCCCAGGCGACGGCCGCCGCCGAGGCCTGCCTAACGCCGCCGGTCGCGCCGGTCGCGCCGGTCGCGCCGGTGCGCGTGGAGCGCATCGTGCTCAACGCCAGCGCGCTGTTCCGCTTCGATCGCAGCGCCGAGGCCGACCTGCTGCCGCAGGGTCGCGCCGAGCTCGACGCCCTCGCCGCAAAACTCGGCGACGCGTATGCGAGCGTCGAGTCGATCGCGCTCGTCGGCCACACCGATCGCCTCGGCAGCGAGGCCTACAACGATCGTCTTTCGCAGGCCCGCGCCGACACGGTGAAGGCCTACCTGCAGGGCAAGGGCATCGCGGCCGAGATCACGGCCATCGGCCGCGGCGAAGCCGTGCCGGTGAAGGACTGCCCGGGCGGCGACGTCGCCACCCGCGCGCTCACCGAATGCTTGCAGCCGAACCGCCGCGTCGAAGTGACCATCACCGGCACGCCGCGCGAGCACGCCGCGGACTGATCAGCCCTGAGGGCGCGCCCGCTTCGGCAGGTGCGCCGTCAGGAAGGCCATCTGGTCGGCCAGGATGTGGCGGTTCGAGAGGATCAGGTGCTCGACCCAGCTCGGCCGGAACGGCACGGCCAGCAGCGGCATGCCGGCTTGCTGCGGCGTGCGGCCGCCCTTCTTCGAATTGCAGTGGATGCAGGCGGCCACGACGTTTTCCCAGACGTCCTTG
Source organism: Silanimonas sp. (assembly GCF_027531545.1). Lineage (GTDB taxonomy): Bacteria > Pseudomonadota > Gammaproteobacteria > Xanthomonadales > Xanthomonadaceae > Silanimonas. Next base: position 18,014 of record NZ_JAPZSC010000025.1, read on the forward strand.
CCGCCCTTCGAACTCGGGATGACATGGTCGCGGGTCAGCGGCAGCCTGCGGCCGTCGCCGCCGCAGTAAAGGCAGATCCACTGGTCGCGCGCGAACAGCGCGGTGTTCGTCAGCGCCGGGGTGGGTTCGGGCACGCGGGCGTTGGCATGGCCCTTGGCGGCGATGATCGGTGCGATGTCGAGCACGCTCTGCCGCCCGGTCCAGCGGTTCACGCCGCCACGCACTTGCAGGCAGGGATCGCCCAGCGTCCAGGCCACCGCGCCGCGGGCGTACAGGCAAGCGGCGTCCTGCCAGGTCATCCAGTTCAGGATGCGGCCGTGGGCGTCGAGACTGAGGAGGCGGGGGGCTGGGCCGGCCGGGAAACGCTGGGGGGCAGAACCCCGTGCCGGGGTGCTCTCGACCCTGGCCAGCACGACGGCCTGATGCGGCGAGGCGGGCTCCATTGACGCCTGAGCATACGCGCCCTGCGTGACAGTTCAAGCACGCGCGCGAAGGGCGACGGCCCTTATCCTTGGCGGCCCGAACCGGAGTGACGCATGGCCGCCCTGTACCCCGACATCGAACCCTTCGACACCGGCACGTTGCAGGTCGACGCGCGCCATCGGCTGTACTACGAGCAGTGCGGCAACCCGAAGGGCAAGCCCGTGGTGATGCTGCACGGCGGCCCCGGTGCCGGCTGTGGCCCGAAGATGCGCCGCTTCCACGACCCGAAGCACTACCGCATCGTGCTGTTCGACCAGCGTGGTGCGGGCCGCTCGACGCCGCATGCCGACCTCGTCGACAACACCACGCCGGCCCTCGTCGCCGACATCGAAGCGCTGCGCACCCACCTCGGCATCGAGCGCTGGCAGGCCTTCGGCGGCAGCTGGGGCTCGACGCTTGCCCTGGCCTACGCGGAAACGCACCCCGAGCGCGTCACCGAACTCGTGTTGCGCGGCATCTTCATGCTGCGCCGCTGGGAGCTGGAGTGGTTCTACCAGGAGGGCGCCTCGCGCCTGTTCCCGGATGCGTGGCAGCACTACCTCGATGGCATTCCCGCCGTCGAACACGGCGACCTGATCTCGGCCTACCACCGTCGCCTCACGCACGAGGACCCGGCCGTGCGCCTCGCTGCCGCCCGGCGCTGGAGCGTCTGGGAAGCCGCCACCAGTTTCCTGCGCCAGGACCCGGACTTCATGTCCGGCCACGAGGAGGAGGCCTTCGCGCTGGCCTTCGCCCGCATCGAGTCGCACTACTTCGTCAACGGCGGCTTCTTCGAGCACGACGACCAGCTGCTGCGCGATGCGCACCGCATCCGCCACATCCCCGGCACCATCGTGCACGGCCGCTACGACGTGGTCTGCCCGGTGCAGAACGCCTGGGACCTCAAGAAGGCCTGGCCGGAAGCGACGCTGCACATCGCGCCGACGTCCGGGCATTCGGCCTTCGAACCGGAGATCGCGAGCCTGCTGGTCGATGCCACGAACGCGTACCGCTGAGGGGTGGTCGGCGCCGGCTCAGCCGGCGCGGCTGCCATCCGGATTGCGCTCGACGAACCACAGCCCCGCCCACAGCTTCGGGTCCATGGCGTAGCCCTCGGCCATCTTCGCGGTGAGCCAGCGTGCGGCCTCGTCCACCGGCACTTCATGCACGGTGATGTCCTCGGTCTCGTCGCCGCCGCCTGCATGCACGCGGGTGAGCCCGGTGGCGCGGCAGAAGGCGATGATTTCGGTGCTCATGCCGGAGCTGGTCGGGCCTTCCATCAGCACCTCGACGTGGCTGGCCTGCCAGCCGGTTTCCTCCAGCAGCTCGCGGGCCGCGGCGGACTCCAGCGTGTCCTCGCCGAGGTTGTCGCCGACGAGGCCGGCGGGCATTTCGATGGTGCGCTGCTGCAGCGGTACGCGGAACTGCTCGACGAACAGCAGTTTTCGCTCCGGCGTGACGGCGACGATGATCACCGCCTTGCCCTCGGCGTGCGTCCGTTCCGCGTATTCCCACGTACCGCGCGTGCGGATGCGCAGCCAGCGGCCTTCCCAGGCGACCTGCGCCGGGCCTTCGTGCTTCGGGTTCATGGCGCTCCTTTCAAGTCGGCATCCTCGCGGCGTCCTGCAGGCGGCGGCGGGTCATCGGGCCGATGCGCAGGCGCTCGCACAGCCGGTCGATCGCCTCGCCATCTGGCGCGCGCCGTCGTGCCGCATCGAAGTCGCCGGGCAGCGGCGCGTCGCGGACGATGGTGGCTAGCCGGCGCGAGAGTAGGGCCGACTCGCGGTGTTCGCGCAACCGCACCGCGTGCTGGGCGGCACCGCGCAGCTTCAGCAGCGGCACTTCGTCGAGCTTGTCGAGCAGGGCATCCATCGACCCGTAGATCGCGAGCAGGGTGGCGGCGGTCTTCGGCCCCACGCCGGGCACGCCGGGGATGTTGTCGCTGGCATCGCCGGTGAGGCCGAGGTAATCCGCCACCTGGTGCGCGTGGATGCCGTAGCGCGGCTTCACGCCGGCGCAGTCCCAGCGCTCGTTGCGGGCGAAATCCCACTGCCAGTCGCCCTCGTCGAGCAGCTGCGCCATGTCCTTGTCGGCCGAGACGATCACCACGGCGTGGCCGTCGCGACGCGCCTGCGCGGCCGCGGTGCCGATCAGGTCGTCGGCCTCGTACTCGATGTGGGCGAGCACCGGTAGGCCCATCGCCTCGCCGAGCGCCTTGCAATGCGCGAACTGGCGCTTCAACTCTTCGGGCGCCGGATCGCGATGCGCCTTGTAGGCCGGGTAGATCGCATTGCGGAAGCAGGAATCCAGCGCTTCGTCGAAGGCCAGCGCCAAGCGCTCCGCGCGCGTGCGCTCGATCAGCTCGCAGAGGAAGCGCGCGAAGCCGTGCACCGCGTTGACGGGCCAGCCGTCCTCGTCGCTCGCATCGATCGGGGTGCCGTGCCACGCACGGAACACGTACAGGCTCGAATCGACGAGGTGCACGGCGTTCGCCGCGGGAGCCGTCACGGCGACCATTCCGTCAGTTTCGCGTCGAGCGAAGGGCGAAGGCGCTCGGGGGCCTCGCCCTGCGCCGTGCCGATATGGATGAAGCCCAGCAGCTGTTCGTGTGGAGCGAGCCCCAGCCCGTCGAGGATCTCGCGGTCGTAGGCGGCCCAGCCGGTCAGCCACTGCGCGCCGAAGCCGAGGCCCTGCGCGGCCTGCAGCAGCGCGAAGCACACGGCCCCGCCAGACATGAGCTGCTCGACCACCGGCACCTTGTGGCCTTCGACCGGAGTGCCGATGACGGCGACGATCAGCGGCGCGAAGCTGAACCGCTGTCGGTCCTTGTCGATGGCGGCCTGCGGGGCGTTGGGGTCGAGCGCCTTCGCGCGGGTAGCGAGGCGTTCGCCGAGGCGGTGCCGGGCGTCCCCCTCGATGGTCAGGAAGCGCCAGGGCGCGAGCTTGCCGTGGTCGGGCACGCGCATCGCGGCTTCGAACAGGGCGCGGCGCTGGGTGGCGTCGGGCCCAGGGGCGCCAAGCTGGCGGCTGGGGGTGGAGCGGCGCTGCATCAAGGCGGTGAAAAGGTCCATGCTCCGATTGTAACGAGGCGCCGTCCGGCAGCGCCCAACTGCAGGGGCCGTCACGGTTTGCAAGTGTTAACACCCCCACTATCCTCAAAAGCCCCCCCAAGCCCCATCCGACGATGACGCCCGTGAGTTCCCGACCGCCCACCTACGACGAACTGCTGCGCTACACCCGCCGCTCGGTGGTGGAGCAGCTGTCGTCGCTCGTGCACGCGGTGCTGGGCAAGGCCGACGACTGGATGTTCGACCTCGCGCAGAAGGAAGGTGAAGGCGCCGATCCGTTCGCGCGCTCGCCGCGCCTCGAAGCGATGAACACCCTGCGCAGCACGCGCGCCACCATCGAGCGCCAGTTCGCCCGCCAGTACGAGGCCCTGTTCGACGAGCTGATCGAACCGAAGCAGGGCTCCGCCGATGGTCTCCGCCTCAGCCTGGTGGAAGAGCAGGAGCTCGAGCAGCAGCTCGCCTCCGACCTCATCGTGGAGGCGCTGCAGCGTGCCCACGGCCACTCGCTGGACGCGCTGGCCAAGGCGCTGGCGAAGATCATGGGCGTTGAGTCGCTCGCGCCGCGCCAGAACCCGCTCAGCCCGCTGAACTTCGGCCACGCCTTGCATCGCGCGGTCCAGGGCATCGACCTGCCGAACATGCTGCAGGTGGTGCTCTACAAGTACTACGAGCGCGAGCTGCTGGCCCGCTTCAACGAAGTGCTCGATCCGCTGATGCAGCGTTTCATGGCGGCTGGCCTCGTGCCGCGCCAGGGCATCGGTCCCGGCGCCTCGATGCGTCCGGGCGGTGGAGCGGCGCGCCCCGGCAGTGCGCCGCCGCCGCCGAATTCCGGCGCTGCGACGACGTCTTCCGAGCACGACGCCGGGGGCTATGCGCAAGGCCACGGTCATGGACACGGCTACGGCCACGGCCATGCAGCGCCGACGTCGCAGGAGGACGCCAACGTCTTCAGCCTGCTGCGGGAGATGCTCCGCGCCCTGCGCCCGCAGCAGTCCGGCGGCCCGGCCACCGGCGCCGTGGGTCATGGCCTGCCCGAACGTCGCGCCCTGCAGACCACCGAGATGCTCTCGGTGCTCTCGCTGATGCAGACCGAAGTGCCGCCCTCCGTGCTCGAGACCATGGAGCGCCACGAGGCTTCGCTGTCGGTCCTCTTGAAGCGCGACCTGCTCGAAAGCGCCCGCCGCATCGGCCTGTCGCCCGAGCAGGTGCGCATCAGCCCGGACGAGGAGGACGCGGTCGACCTCGTCGGCATGCTCTTCGACGTGCTGTTCGACGAGCACGATTTCGAGCAGCGCGCGCGCAACCTCGTGAGCCGCCTCGTCGTGCCCTACGTCAAGGTGGCCTTGCTCGACCGCCAGATGTTCATGTACCGCACGCACCCGGCGCGCCGCCTGCTCAACGCCGTCACCGAAGCCTGCGAGGGCAACGGCGGGCAGAGCGCGCACGAGCGCGAGATGCTCGGCAAGGCCGAGCAGGTGGTCGACACCCTCGTGGGGGATTTCAACGAAGACGTCGCCATCTTCGAGACGCTCGAATCCGAGCTGCGCGGCTTCCTCGAGCAGCACCAGAAGCGCGTCGAGCTGGCCGAGAAGCGCGCCGCCGAGGCGCAGCGCGGGCAGGAGCGCCTTGAGCACGCCCGCGTGCAGGCCGGTGGCGAAGTGTCGAACCGCGTCGACGGCCGCAAGGTGCCGGCGGCGCTGCGCGAGTTCCTCGCACGCAGCTGGTCGCACCATCTTTCGCTCGTCGCGTTGCGCGAAGGCACCGAATCGGTCGCTTGGTCGGCGGCCCTGTCGCTGGCCGACAAGCTGCTCGACCTGCTGCCGGGCGGCAAGGCCGCGGGCATCAGCATCCCGACGGCCATGCAGGGCTTGAGTGCCGACCTCGTCGTCGTGCTCGGCAGCTCGGGCGTGCATGGCGATGCCGCCGATGCCGTGATCAAGGCCATCGCCGACGGCGTCGAAGCCCAGCGCCGCGGCGACGCCGTGGCCGCGCAGCAGGCCGCCGCGGTGCTCCGCGTCGCTCCGGAGCCGCCGCCGCTGCCGCCCCAGCCGCGCCTGAAGATCGTCGGCGGCACCGATGCCGTTCCGGACTTCGGTCCGGACGACCTCGCCCAGCTCCGCGACCTCAAGGTCGGCGACTGGATCAGCCTGGCCGGCGAAGACGAGAAGCTGGCCCCGGCCAAGCTGGCTTGGATCTCGCCCATCTCGAACCGCCTGATGTTCGTGAACCGCCGCGGCGTCCGCATGCTGGTCGCCTCGGTCGAGGAACTGAGCGCCTTGAAGAAGCTCGGGAAGCTCCAGTTGCGCGACGCGCAGGGTGGCGCCTTCGAGGACGCCCTGCAGCGCATGGTCGGCCGGCTGAAGCAGGACATCGCCTGAGGCACGACAGCGCCTGAACCGTGGGCTAGCATCGGGGCTCCCTATTCGAGGACGCGCCGATGCCGGTCACCGTGGTCTGCCTGAAGGAAACCGCCGCTGGCGAACGCCGCGTCGCGATCACCCCCGAAACGGCCAAGAAGCTCGCCGCCCTCGGCGCGCAGGTGCGTATCGCCCGTGACGCCGGCGCCGACGCCGGATTCCCCGATGCCGCCTATGAGGCGGCCGGAGGCGCCGATGGCGCGGCCGCGCTTGCCGAGGCCGACCTGCTGCTCTGCGTGCAGTCGCCCGATGCCGCCACCCTGTCGAAGCTGAAGCCCGGCGCCGTCATCGTCGGCATGCTGGCCGCCCACGCGCCCGGTGATCGCGAGGCTGCGCTGGCCTCGCGCGGCGCCACCGCCTTCGCCATGGAGAAGCTGCCGCGCACCACGCGCGCGCAGGCCATGGACGTGCTGAGTTCGCAGGCCGGCATGGCCGGCTACAAGGCCGTGCTGCTCGGCGCGCAGCTCGCGCCGCGTTTCTTCCCGATGCTGAGCACCGCGGCGGGCACGATCCGCCCGTCGAAGGTGCTGGTCGTCGGCGCCGGCGTGGCCGGCCTGCAGGCCATCGCCACGGCGCGCCGGCTCGGTGCCCAGGTGGAGGGTTTCGATGTGCGTCCCGAGACGCGCGAACAGATCGAATCGCTCGGCGGCAAGTTCCTCGACCTCGGCGTGTCGGCGGCCGGCAGCGGCGGCTACGCGCGCGAGCTCAGCGCCGAGGAGCGCGCGCTGCAGCAGCAGCGCCTCGCCGACCACCTGAAGGGCATCGACGTGGTGGTGTGCACGGCCGCCGTGCCGGGCCGCGCCGCGCCGAAGATCATCACCGCGGCCATGGTGGCCGGCATGAAGCCGGGCAGCGTGGTGGTCGACCTCGCCGCCGAGACCGGCGGCAACTGCGAGCTAACGACGCCCGGCGAGAACGTGCAGCACGGCGGCGTCACCGTCGCTGGCCCGCTCAATCTCGCCAGCAGCGGCGCCGTGCATGCCAGCGAGATGTACGCCCGCAACCTGCTGAACTTCGTCAGCCTGTTCCTGAAGGACGGCGCGATCACGCTCGACTGGAACGACGAGCTGATCGAGAAGAGCTGCTGGGTGCGCGCCCCGGCCGCCGCGACGGCCTGAGGGGCGGACGCAGGCCCGCCGCTCAGCGCGGCGGGTCGTCGGTGGGCGGAGGCGCGACGCCGGGCCCGCCGGCTTCCAGCCAGGCGCGACGCTGCGGCGGACTCAGCGACTCCCAGGTGCGGCGCGCGGCCTCGCGTTCGCCCGGCGGAAGGGTCTGGAAGCGACGCCAAATCTCGCGGAGCCTGCCGCGTTGTTCGGCATTCGCCTGTTGGTAGCGTTCGGCGCCGGCCCGGGCCAGCCGTTTCTGTTCCGGCGTGAGGCTGGCCCAGAAGCGGGCGCGATCGAGGTAGCGCTGCTGCTGCTCGGGCGTCGCGCGCTCCCAGCGTTCCCGTGTCGGCTCGATCAGCGCAGCACGGTCGGCCTCGGAGAGCGACTCCCACGAACGCGCGGCAGCGGCCTGCGCCGAGGCCACGGCCGCGGTGCTGGAAGCGAGGATCATCAGGACGAGGGCGAGGGCGAGGGGACGGTTCATAGCGTGAGTCCTTCATTCGGCTCTGCATCGAGCAGGGCCGGGGTGTCATTGGGGCTGCCCGTGTCGTCGGGCACGGTGGCGATCCAGGCGTAGAACTCCGCGTCGTCCTCGAGTTCGGCCAAGGCGGTGTCGGCGAAGCGCGCGGCCTCGGCGTCGAGCGGCAGCGACGCGGTGGGGTCGACGGGCGGGTCGGTCGCCGGGGTGGAGGCGGCCATGCCGTCCGACATCGGCGGTGACGCCACGTCGGCAGCAGGCCCATCGGTTCGCGGCAACCACAGCACCACGGCGAGCGCCGCGGTGGCGATGCCGCTGGCCGGCCACCACCAGGCCCGCCGATGCCGCGTGGGCATCGTCGCGATCGCTTCGCGACGCCGGGCGCGCAACGCGGTGGCCGTGGCGCCATCGAGGGCGTCGACCTGGGCATCGAAAAGGGCACGGGCGCGCTGGAGGCGGCCGTCGTCGGGGGTGTTCATCGCCAATCGTCCAGTTGGGTCCGCAGCGCGGCCTGCGCGCGGAACAGGTGGGTCTTCACCGAACCCTCGGAACAGCCCATCGCGGCGGCGGTCTCGGCGCCGGACAGGCCCTGCAACTCGCGCAGCAGGAAGGCTTCGCGCTGGCGCCGCGGCAAGGCGCGCAGGGCCTGGCCCAGCGCCTTCCAGGCGCGCTGCCGCTCGTCGGCTTCGGCCGGCCCGGGGGCAGTGTCCGCCAACTGGGCCATCGGGTCCTCGGCGTCCTCCTCGTCGCGCACGCCGAAGACGGCGAGCACGCGGCGGCGCACGGTGTTGCGGCGGTGCCGGTCGGTGATCCGGCTGCGCAGCACGCTGAAGAACAGCGCCGGCCACTCCGATTGCGGACGGTCGCGGTAGCCGAGGAAGGCGATCATCGCGTCCTGCACGGCGTCGAGCGCGTCCTCGCGGTGCCCGAGCGCCAGCTCGGCCATCCGGAACGCGCGGCGCTCGACGCTGGCGAGGAAGCCGTCGAGCGCCATCTCCGGCGGGGCCGCGTTCGGGCTCAAGGGGCGTGCGGGTCCGTGGCCATCCATGGGGACGATAACGCAGCAGTTCCGGATCGGTTGACGGGCGGGAGGACGGAAAGATCAGCCGCGCCGGCCTTGGCGGCGCTGGCCGATCCGGTCGGCCCGGCGCTCCAGCCGGTCGCCGCGGGCGTCCGCGAGGGCGAGGCGGGCGAAGCGGTGGGAGGGGGCGGGATGGCGCATGACGGGGCTCCGGGATGACGGCGGTTGCCGTGCCCGCCATAACGCCATGCCATCCCCGCGCGTTGACCGCTCGCAGGTGATGTTCATCCCGTGGTTAAGATGGGGCCGGGGACAGGAGCCCATCGGGCTCGCCACATGGGGAAACGGATGGACGGGTTCGTCGCGCTGTACATCGTCATGCTGGCCGCGTTTTGCGGCCACGAAATCATTTCGCGGGTGCCGGTGATCCTGCACACGCCGCTGATGTCGGGATCGAACTTCGTCCACGGCATCGTCGTCGTCGGCGCCATGGTCGCGCTGGCCCATGCCGACACCACCACCGAGCGCGTGATCGGCTTCCTCGCCGTGCTGCTGGGCGCCGGCAATGCCGTCGGCGGCTACGTGGTGACCGAGCGCATGCTCGAGATGTTCAAGTCGAGCAAGGGAGGCGCGTAATGGACAACCTGCTCGACCTGCTGGCCAAGGCCAGCTACTTCATCGCCGCGGTGCTCTTCATCGTCGGCCTCAAGCGCATGTCCTCGCCGGTGACCGCGCGGCGCGGCATCCAGTGGGCCGGCGTCGGCATGGTGCTCGCCACGCTGGTCACCTTCGTCGCGCCCACCACCTGGGGCTCGCACGGCGTCGATCCGATCAACCTCGGCCTGATGGTGCTGGCGCTGGTGCTGAGCGCCGTGTTCTGGGTCTGGGGCAAGCGTGTGCCGCTCACCGACATGCCGCAGATGGTCGCCATCTTCAACGGCATGGGCGGCGGTTCGGCGGCGGCCATTGGCGCCGCGGCGCTGGTCAGTGCCTCGAGCCACACCGGTACCTGCGACGCCACGTCGATGGCGGACCACGCCTGCCTGAGCCCGACGATGACGGTGCTCGCGGTCGTCGGTGCGCTGATCGGCGCGATCTCGTTCTCGGGCTCGGTGATCGCCTGGGCCAAGCTCGACGGCCGCATGGACAAGCGCTACACCTTCCCGGCGCAGCAGATGGTCAATGCCGCGCTTATGGCGGGCGCGGTGCTGAGCGGCGTGCTGCTCGTGCTGCAGCCGTCGCCGGCGATCCTCGTCATCGCGATCTTCTTCGCGCTGGCCCTGATCGTCGGCATCGCGATGACGCTGCCGATCGGCGGCGCCGACATGCCGGTGGTGATCTCGCTGTACAACGCGCTCACCGGCCTGGCCGTCGCCTTCGAAGGCTATGTGCTGCAGAACGAGGCGCTGATGATCGCCGGCATGGTGGTCGGCGCGGCCGGCATGCTGCTCACGCAGCTGATGGCCAAGGCGATGAACCGTTCGCTCGGCAGCGTGCTGTTCGGCAGCTTCGGCGCGACCGGCGAGGCGCAGGCGATCAGCGGTTCGCAGAAGCCCATCGAGGCCAGCGATGTCGCGGCGATGATGGCCTACGCCGAGCGCGTGGTGATCGTGCCGGGCTACGGCATGGCCGTGGCGCAGGCGCAGCACAAGGTGTGGGAACTCACGCAGGCGCTGCAGAAGCGCGGCGTGCAGGTGAAGTTCGCCATCCATCCGGTCGCGGGCCGCATGCCCGGCCACATGAACGTGCTGCTCGCCGAGGCCGGCGTGCCCTACGACATCATCGCCGACATGGACGACATCAACCCGGAGTTCCCGATCACCGACGTGGCCTTGGTGATCGGCGCCAACGACGTGGTGAACCCGGTCGCCAAGACCGACCCGGCTTCGCCGATCTACGGCATGCCGATCCTCGACGTCTCGCTGGCGCGCAACGTGATCGTCGTGAAGCGCGGCAAGGGCACCGGCTTCGCTGGCATCGAGAACGCCCTGTTCTACGCCGACAACGCGCGCATGCTTTACGGCGATGCGAGCGGTGCGATCGCCAAGCTGATCGGCGGCATGAAGGAACTCGACGGCGGCCATTGAGCCGCCGCGTCGCGCGCGATCAGCGGTTGCACCACAGCGTCAGCGCCACGGCAGCGGCCAGCCACGCGAGGTTGCCGAGCCCCATCCAGGGCTCGGCGATCACGCCGAACAGCACCGGCCCCAAGCGCAGTGCCGACTCCCAGGGCAGCAGGCCGAAGGCCGGGCCGACCACGCCGGCGGCCATCAGCCACAGGCTGGCGGCGGTGGCGAGGGCGAGGAAGGCCAGTGCCCACGCGGCGCGCCCCCGGCCGGCCGGCACCCGCAGCAAGGACAGCAGCACGCTGGCATCCGCCGCCACGATCACGGCCATCCACGCGGCGGGCGCGTCCAGCCAAAGCGCCGCCGCGCCCCACAGCGCCACCATCAGCGGCAAGGCCAGCGCGAGGGCGAGGCCCGCCCATCCGTGGCGGCTGGGCAGGGGGCGGGGCGTGCGGGCAGCAGCGGTGTTCAAGCGGGACGACCGGAGAGGGCAGGGCCGCGCAGCGTAGCGGCATGGCAGGGGTCGCGCCGTGTCTTCGCGGTGCCCTCGCGCCGATTCCCGCCGGCCCGGTAGAATTAGCCCCGATTTGGTCCTGATTCCCGCCGATGTACAGCCGCTCCAGCGAACCCGTCAGCTTCTCCCGTGATTGCACCGTTGTTCTGGTGCCCCAGGGCGAGCGCGTCACTTTGCCGGCAGGCAGCGTCGGCTACATCACGCAGGCGCTCGGCGGCTCGTTCACGGTGTTCGTCGAAGGCAACCTGTTCCGCATCGCCGGTGAGGATGCCGATGCGATCGGCAAGGAAGCTCCGGAAGCCCTCGCGCTGTCCGAGGATGCCGGCGACGACGAGGTCGAGAAGCTCGTGTGGGAGCAACTGCGGACCTGCTTCGACCCCGAGATCCCGGTGAATATCGTTGAACTCGGTCTCGTCTACACGGTGGAGCTCGGCCGTCGCGACGACGGTGAACGCAAGGTCGACGTGCGCATGACGCTGACGGCGCCCGCCTGCGGCATGGGCGACATCCTCGTCGACGACGTGCGCAGCAAGGTCGAGCGCATCCCCACGGTGGCCGAGGCCGATGTCGAACTCGTGTTCGACCCGCCGTGGAACCAGTCGATGATGTCGGAAGCCGCGAAGCTCGAAACCGGGATGCTGTGACGCACGGCCTGCGGGTGGCTCGAACCGCCGACTACAGCCAGCGCGCCTTCTTCAGCACTCGGTAAAGCACCAGTACGGCGATGACGAGGCCGCCGACGAGGATCGGGTAGCCGAAACGCGCCTTCGTCTCCGGCATGAAATCGAAGTTCATGCCATACCAGCTGGCGACCAGGGTGGGCACGGCCAGCAGCGCGGCCCAGCCGGCGAGGCGCTTCACCACTTCGCCCTGCTCGGCGGCCACCAGCGACAGGTTCACCGACATCGCCGCGGTGAGCATCTCGCGCATGGTGTCGGTGGCTTCCGCCACGCGGGCCACGTGGTCCTGCACATCGCGGAAGTAGACCTGCAGTTCGTCGCGCACCAGGTGCGGGTAGAAGCGCGTCAGTTGGGCCAACACGTCGTTCAGCGGCGAAACGGCAAGGCGCAGCGTCGTCAGGTCGCGCTTCAGGTCGTAGAGCCGGCGGATGGTGTCGCGCTTGAAATGCTGGTCGAAGATGTCGGCCTCGATCGTCTCCAGCTCCTGGCGGTACTGCTCGACGATCGGGAAGTAGTTGTCGACGGCGTAGTCGAGCACCGCATACAGCCCGTAGCCGGGCCCAAGGCGGAACAGCTCCGGGTTCTGCTCGGCGCGTTCGCGCGCCGCGGCGTAGGGCAGGGAGGCACCGTGGCGCACCGTGATCAGGTAGCGCGGCCCGAAGAACACGTGGGTCTCGCCGACGCCGATGTCGCAATTCGCGCTTGCCTGCGCAGTGTGCATGACGATGAACAGCGCATCGCCGTAGGGCTCGATCTTCGGTCGCTGGTGCGCCTTCAGGGCGTCCTCGACCGCCAGCGGGTGGAGGCTGAACTCCTCCTGCAGCTTGTGCAGCAGCTCCTCGTCGGGCTCGTAGAGCCCCACCCAGACGAAGCTGCCGTCATCGACCTCGAGCACGTCGGAGATCGCATCCAGCTCAAGGTCGGCGACCTTGCGGCCGTCGCGGTAGTGGATGCAGGCGCGCACCATGTCGGCGCGCGTTTGCGGATGAACGGGGATGACGGGGCTCATGCCCGCATCATCGGCCCGCCGTCGCCGTGGCGGCAAGCTGGCGGAAATGCCGTGCCAGCGCCCAGTGCAGCGGCAGCAGCAGCACCACCCACTCGACGTTCGCCTGCTTCATGAAGGGCATCAGCTTGAGGAAGGCGCCGGCGGCCGCCAAAGCCAACACCAGAACGATGACCACCCCGAACAACCGGCCCGGCGGTCGGCCGCGCATCGCGCGGACCGCGCCGGGCAGCAGCAGCCACGCCAGCGGCGAGAGCAGGAACAGGTTCTCGTTGCCCCAGGCGAAGTCGTGGCCGCTGCCGAACCACAGGAACAGCATCGTCGTGCCGGCCAGGCCCGCCAACAGCCAGAAGCCGCCGGCGAAGGCGGCCACCGCACGCGGCGCACGCCGGCCGAGCCACAGCAGGCCGAAGGCCAACGCGAACCCCGCCACCGCCGCTTCGAAACCCAGCTGCGGCATCTCGGCCGGTTCTGGCGCGAGGCGATGCGGCAACACCTCGGCTTCCAAGGCCACGATCGCGCGGCCGTCGGCGCGCTTCAACGTGCGCAGGCTGTCGGCGAGCCGCATGGGGATGAAGGCTTCGTCCCAGCGCGACAGCGGGCGGTCGGCCTTCGCGGCGAGTCCAAGGTGGAAGCCCGTGCCCATCCACGCTGCCGGCGAGGCCAGGCGCACGGCCTCGCTGCGATGCGAGTTGCCCTCGGAGCTGGCCGTGAGCGTGCGCTTCAGCAGGCCGCCCAGCGCGGCGTCGAGCGCATCGCGCACGCGCGTCGAACAGTTGTCGGTGAAGTAGCGGTAGTCGTAAACGGCGTTCTCGGGCCGCGCGTTCACTTCGAGCATCGCTGCCAGCGCGCCGGCTTCCGTGGCGTCGAGATCGAGCCACTGCACCGAGACGCCGCGGCCGCTCGCGCGGTACTGCGCGAGGTCGGCCTCGAGCGGAAGGGCGACGAGGCGGTAGCGCATCGTGCCGGCGACGAAGCGGGCGAGGAAATCCGGCTCGCCCGGGTCGAAGTAGCCGAAGTTGTAGCTGGTGGGTTCGCGGCCGTCCTGCGGATCGATGACGATGGCGTTGTGGCCGAAGCGCTCGAAGAACACCTCGCCGGGCGCCATCGTCAGCACGCCGACACGCGGGGCGCCGAGGGCGGCGCCGGCGAACAGGGCAAGCACCACGAGCACCCAGGCCACGACGCTCCGAGCCGCCAAGCGCCGCGTGAGCGGCGTGGCCGCGGAGCGGGCCTCAGTGGATGCCGTCATGGAGCCTCACGCGCAGGCTGTGCACGCGGCGCTGGTCGGCATCGACCACGGTGAAGTGGAAGCGGCCGCTCTCGAAAGCTTCGCCCGGCTCCGGCAGGTGGCCGATGCCGGCAACGACGAGGCCGCCGATGGTGTCGAACTCGTCGTCCGGGAACTCGGCACCGAAGCGCTCGTTGAACTCGTCGATCGGCGTCAGCGCCTCGACGACGAACTGGCCGTCCGACTCGGCGGCGATGCTGGTCGAGGCGTCCGCCGCGTCATCGTGCTCGTCGTCGATCTCGCCGACGATCTCCTCGAGCACGTCCTCGATGGTGATGAGTCCCGCGACACCGCCATGTTCATCCACCACGATCGCCATGTGGTTGCGCGAAGCGCGGAACTCCCGCAGCAGCACGTTCAGCCGCTTGCTGTCGGGGATCAGCAGGGCCGGGCGCAGCAGTTCGCGGACGTCCTGCACGGCGTTGTCGGCGACGATGCCGCGCAGCAGGTCCTTGGCGAGCAGGATGCCGAGGATCTCGTCGCGGTCCTCGCCGTGCACCGGGAAGCGGGAATGGCCGCTCTCGACGACGTGCTTCATCAGGTCGAGAAGCTTGCCGTCGACCGGCAGCGAGACCATCTGGGCGCGGGGCACCATGACGTCGGCCACGGTCATCGTCGAAACGCTGAGCGCGCCTTCCAGCATGCTCAGCGTGTCGCCTTCGATCAGCCGGTTGCTGCGGGCGTCGCGGAGGATCTCCAGGAGGTCCTCGCGGGTTTCGGGTTCACCCGAGAAGGCATGCGACAGGCGTTCGAGCCAGGAGCGCTTCTCGGGCAGGGGACTGGAGTCGTCCTCGGACATTCGTTTCGGTGCATTGCCCCCGACGGGGAGCGCGAACACCGGAGTGTAGCCGATGGCCGTGACGGGCCCGGTCGAGGGCCGCCGGCCCCCTCAGCGCTCGGCGTAGGGGTCGGGGATGCCGAGGCGGCCGAGGATGGTGCGCTCGCGGGCTTCCATGGCCTCGGCGTCGGCCTCGGAGTGCTCGTGGTCCATGCCGAGCAGGTGCAGCACGCCATGCACCACGAGGTGGGCATGGTGGTGGGCGAGGGGCTTGTCCTGCCCGAGGGCCTCCAGCGCGACGACCGGCGCGCAGATGACGAGGTCGCCAAGCAGCGGCGAGCGCACGCCCGGCGGCAGCTCGACCGGGAAACTCAGCACGTTGGTCGCGTAGTCCTTGCCGCGGTAGTCGCGGTTCAGCGCGCGGCCCTCGTCGGAATCGACATAGCGCACCGCCAGCTCGATGGCCCGGCGCTGGCCGGCCAGCGCGGCCTCGACCCAGCGGCGGACGCTGGCGGCGGCGGGCAGGCCCTTGCGCGGGAGGGCGTAGCTGACATGGACGGTCGTGGCGGGCATGGCGGCCTCGGAAGTCTTCAGGGCAGGGGCAAGGCGGTCAGATCGGCATCGACGAGGCGCGCACCCAGCGCCTGGCGGACGATCGAGCGGCAGCGGGCGGAGGCGTTCACCAGCACCGCCTCATGGGCGGCGCGCAGCAGGGGCAGGTCGATCGCGGCATCGGAGACGGCGCGGACGTAGGGCGGAGGAAAGCCCTCTTCGGCGAGGGCGCGCAGTTTCGCTTCGCCGGTGCAATGGCGTGCCACGCCGGCGCTGCCCCAACGCGGGCGCAGTCGCGAGGCGACGAGGGTCACGCCGGGATAGACGCCGAGGCGTCGCAGGGCCACCCGCGCCAGCGGCTCGAACGCGCCCGTCGCCACGACCACCCGATGCCCGTCCCGGACATCCGCGCGCACCCACGCGAGCTCGCGTTCGCGGGGACGCATCGGGCGCGTTTCGGCGAAGCGCTCGGCCAGCGCTTCGATGGTGCCGACGTTCCGCCCCAGCGCCCCGAAGAACAGGAACAGCGAAACACCAGCGCGTCGCGTCGCCTCGAAGCGCATCAGCACGAAGCCCAAGGGCGCGAACGGCAGCACCAGCGCACGCCGCCAGCCTTGCAGCAGGTGGTGGATGAAGGCCGCGCCGATGTCGCCTTCGACGAGGGTGCCGTCGAAGTCGTAAACGACGACCTCAGCCGGCGGCATCGGCGTCGCGGCGGTCGTAGGCGCGGACGATCTTGGCCACCAGCGGATGGCGCACCACGTCCTTCGCTTCGAAGAACTGGAAGCTGATGCCCTCCACGCCCTTCAGCACCTCGACCGCGTCGCGCAGGCCGCTCTTCTGGTGCTTGGGCAGGTCGATCTGCGAGAGGTCGCCCGTGATCACCGCGGTCGTGCCGAAGCCGATGCGGGTCAGGAACATCTTCATTTGTTCGACGGTGGTGTTCTGCGCCTCGTCGAGGATCACGAAGGCGTCGTTGAGCGTGCGGCCGCGCATGTAGGCCAGCGGTGCGACCTCGATGACGTTGCGCTCCATCAGCTTGGCCACCTTCTCGGTGCCGAGCATCTCGTACAGCGCGTCGTAGAGCGGGCGCAGGTAGGGATCGACCTTTTGCGAGAGATCACCCGGCAGGAAGCCGAGCTTCTCGCCGGCCTCCACCGCCGGGCGCACCAGCAGGATGCGCTGCACGCGCGAATCGCTGAGCGCTTCGACGGCGCTGGCCACGGCGAGGTAGGTCTTGCCGGTACCGGCCGGGCCGATGCCGAAGTTGATGTCGTGCGTGGCGATCGCGTGCAGGTAGGCCGCCTGGTTGGCACCGCGGCCCCGGATCGTCCCGCGCTTGACCTTGATGGCTACGTCCTGCGGCGCGAAGCCGAGGTCGCGTTCGACGGCCGATTCCTCATCCGCGCCGAGGCGCAGGTGGATGGCTTCCGGCGTCAGCACTTCGGTCTCGGTATCCGCCCAGAGCTGGCGCAGCAGGCGCTCGGCGACGGTGGTGGCTTTCTCCGGCCCCGTCACGCGGAACACGCCGCCGCGGTTGGCCACCTGCACGCCCAGCCGCAGCTCGATCTGCCGCAAGTGCGCGTCGAGCGGACCGGCGAGGTTGGCCAGCCGCTCGCCGTCCTCGGGTTCGAGCGTGAAGTCGCGCGGCGCAGCGGCGTCGGCCATCAGGCGGCCACCGTCTCGCGGGTGACGATGCGGCCGCGCAGCGAGTTGCTCAGCGCCTCGGTGATTTCCACGTCCACGAATTGGCCAACCAAGCGCTGCGGGCCGGCGAAGTTCACGAAGCGCATGTTCTCGGTGCGGCCCGTCACTTCATTCGGATTCTTCTTCGACGGGCCTTCCACCAGCACCGTCTGCACGCTGCCGACCATGGCATGCGAGATCTTCCGTGCGTTGGCGGTGATCGTTTCCTGCAGCCGGGTCAGGCGCGCGCTCTTCACCTCCGAGCTCGTGTCGTCCGGCAGGTTCGCCGCCGGCGTACCAGGGCGCTTGCTGTAAATGAAGGAGAAGCTCTGGTCGAAACCGATGTCCTCGATCAGCTTCATCGTCTGCTCGAAGTCGCGGTCGGTCTCGCCGGGGAAGCCGACGATGAAGTCCGAGCTCAGGCAGATGTCGGGCCGCGCCTCGCGCAGCTTGCGGATCTTGGCCTTGAACTCCAGCACCGTGTGGTTGCGCTTCATCGCGGTGAGCACGCGGTCTGAGCCCGACTGCACCGGCAGGTGCAGGAAGGAGGCCAGCTTCGGCACGTCGCGGTAGGCCTCCACCAGCGAATCGGTGAACTCCATCGGATGCGACGTGGTGAAGCGGATGCGGCCGATGCCCTCGAATTCGGCGATGGCGCGGATCAGGTCGGCGAGGTCGGCGGTGCCGCCGTCGTCCGTCGCGCCGCGGTAGGCGTTGACGTTCTGGCCGAGCAGGGTGACTTCGCGCACGCCCTGGTCGGCGAGCTGGGCCACTTCCACCAGCACGTCCTCGAACGGCCGGCTCACTTCCTCGCCGCGTGTGTAGGGCACCACGCAGAAGGCGCAGTACTTGCTGCAGCCTTCCATGATCGAGACGAAGGCGGTCGGGCCGTCGGCGCGCGGCTCGGGCAGCTTGTCGAACTTCTCGATCTCCGGGAACGAGATGTCCACCTGCGGCTTGCCGGTCTCGCGCTTGGCGTCGATCAGCTCGGGCAGCCGGTGCAGGGTCTGCGGGCCGAACACCACATCCACGAAGGGCGCGCGCTTGATGATCGCCTCGCCTTCCTGCGAGGCCACGCAGCCGCCGACGCCGATCACGAGGTTCGGGTTGTTCTTCTTCAGCTCCTTCCAGCGGCCGAGCTGGGAGAACACCTTTTCCTGCGCCTTCTCGCGGATCGAGCAGGTGTTGACCAGGATGACGTCGGCTTCCGCCTCGTTCTCGGTCAGTTCGAGGCCGTGTTCGGCGGCGAGCACGTCGACCATCTTGGTCGAGTCGTACTCGTTCATCTGGCAGCCGTGGGTCTTGATGAAGAGCTTGCCGGGCATACGGTGGGTACTCCGTTCCGGTGGATGGGGCGCGGATTGTACGCCCGGCCCTGCTGGGGGACACTGCGCGCCATGCGTCCCCGCCGCGTCCTGAAGCCCGCATCGACCGCCGCCCTTGCCGGGTGGGTGGCGCTTGCGCTGGCGATCGCCGGGGGCGGTGCGCCCGAAGCGCAGGCCGGAACGCTCTACCGTTGCGTTGGCCCGGACGGCATCTCCCACTACGGCAGCCGCCGGCAGTCCGGGATGACCTGCACGGTGGCCGCCAACTACCGCCCGGATCCCCGTCCCGCCATCGCGCCCAGACCCACGCCCACGCCGGCGGCTGCTTCGCCGGGCCCAGACGCTCCCGCTCCCGCGGCCAACCCGGCCCGCCGCGTCGAGTTCCTGGCCAGCCCGGGGGCCGCACCGGCGCCCGCGGCCGGAAGCACCCGCGGCGCGCGGGTCACCCGCGGCGCCGTCTACACCTACATGAAGGATGGCGTCACCCATTACACCAACGTGCGCCCGCAGAACGCGGGGGCCTCGGTGCGCACGCTCTTCACCTACGTGGAGACCTGCTACGCCTGCAGCACCCTGCCGGGCGTCGATTTCTCCAACGTCCGCCTGAACACCGCGGCTTACGCGGCCGAGATCCGGGCTGCCGCGGCGCGCTTCGGTGTCGATGAAGCCCTGGTGCGGGCCATCGTCCACGCCGAGTCGGCCTTCAACCCCAATGCCGTCTCGCACAAGGGGGCGCAGGGTCTGATGCAGCTGATCCCCGCCACGGCGGACCGCTTCGACGTGTCCGACCCCTTCGACCCGGCCCAGAACATCGCCGGCGGCGTGCAGTACCTGGCCTGGCTGCTCGACCGCTTCGACGACAACATCACGTTGGCAGCCGCCGGCTACAACGCCGGTGAAGGCAATGTCGACCGCTACGGCGGGGTGCCGCCCTTCGACGAGACCCAGCGCTACGTGGGCCGCGTGGCCACCCTTCACGCCCGCTATCGCGATGCCCTCGGGGCGGCCGGGTCGGTCGCGGTTCCGATGTCGGGTGCAGGCGCCCCCTAGGCCTCGCGCCGTCGTCCGGCGGCGTTGTCGGTCAAATGGGCGTTCGGCTACACTTCGGCCTTGCTGCGAGGGCTCGATCGGGCCCTTCGCATCCTCACGTACAGCGAAGTTCGGAGAGCCGAATGGCCAACGAAGGGGTCAACAACGGGCGTCGTCGGTTCCTGACCGCGACCACCGCCGTGGTCGGTGCCGCAGGCGCCGCCGCCGGCGGTTATGCCTTCCTCAGCACCTGGAAGCCCAGCGCTCGCGCGCAAGGGGCCGGTGCGCCGGTCGAAGTGGACATCAGCAAGCTCGACCTCGAGCCGGGTGCCCGCATGATCGTCCAATGGCGCGGCAAGCCGGTCTGGATCTTCAAGCGCAACGGCGAGCAGTTGAGCGCGCTGCCGACGCTGGACGACCGCCTGGCCGATCCGAAGTCGGACAACGTCGACCAGACCCCGGCTTTCGCCAAGAACGAGACCCGGGCCATCAAGCCCGAGATCGGCGTGCTCGTCGGCATCTGCACCCACCTCGGCTGCTCGCCGCTGTTCGTGCCCGAGCTGCAGCCGCAGGCCTTCGACAGCGAGTGGAAGGGCGGCTTCTACTGCCCCTGCCACAACTCGCGCTTCGACCTCGCCGGCCGCGTCTTCTCGGGCGTCCCGGCCCCGTCGAACCTCGAAGTGCCGCCGTACCATTTCGACAAGGCCAATGCCAACCGCGTCGTGGTCGGCATCGCGCCGGAGGAAGCCGCCTGATGAACGCCAAGATCGAGAGCGCTTTCAACGGCGCGGTGGACTGGTTCAACCAGCGCACCCCTAGCCTGATCCCGTTCTACAAGAAGCACATGTCGGAGTACTACGCTCCGAAGAACTTCAACTTCTGGTACTTCTTTGGTTCGCTGGCGCTGCTGGTGCTGGTCAACCAGATCGTCACCGGCATCTTCCTGACGATGCACTACAAGCCGAGCGCGACGGAAGCCTTCGCCTCGGTCGAGTACATCATGCGCGACGTGGAGTGGGGCTGGCTGGTGCGCTACATGCACAGCACCGGCGCCTCGCTGTTCTTCGTCGTCGTCTACCTGCACATGTTCCGGGCCATGATCTACGGCTCTTACCAGAAGCCGCGCGAGCTGGTCTGGGTGCTCGGCATGTTGATCTTCCTCACGCTGATGGCCGAAGCCTTCCTGGGCTACGTGCTGCCGTGGGGCCAGATGTCGTACTGGGGTGCGCAGGTGATCATCAACCTGTTCTCGGCGATCCCGGTGATCGGCGGCGACCTGACGGAGTTGATCCGCGGTGACTTCCTCGTCTCCGACGCGACGCTGAACCGCTTCTTCGCCCTGCACGTCATCGCCCTGCCGCTGGTCATCCTGCTGCTGGTGGTGCTGCACCTCGGCGCCCTTCACGAGGTCGGCTCGAACAACCCGGACGGCGTCGACATCAAGAAGGTGAAGGACAAGGCCACGGGCAAGCCGCTCGACGGCATCCCCTTCCACCCGTACTACACGGTGAAGGACCTGGTGGGCGCCGGCGTCTTCCTGATCATCGCCAGCTTCATCCTGTTCTTCGCCCCGACCTTCGGCGATCTCTTCCTGGAGTTCGACAACTTCAACGAAGCGAACCCGCTGGTCACCCCGGCGCACATCAAGCCGGTGTGGTACTTCACGCCCTACTACGCGATGCTCCGCGCCATCCCGGACACCCTGGCCGGCGTGATCGTGATGGGCGGCGCCACGACCATCTTCTTCCTCCTGCCGTGGCTGGACCGCAGCAAGGTCCGTTCCTTCCGCTACCGCGGCTGGATCAGCAAGATGATGATCTCGCTCTTCGCGATCTGCTTCGTGACGCTGGGCTGGCTGGGCCTGCAGTCGGGTTCCGAGACGCAGACGATCATCGCGCGCATCTGCACGATCTTCTACTTCGGCTTCTTCTTCACGATGCCGATCTGGACCTCCATCGACAAAACCAAGCCGGTTCCGGAGCGGGTGACCTCGCATGCTTAAGTCGCGCATTTCCGCCCTCTTCGCCGCGGCTGTCCTGCTCGTGGCCCCGGCCTTCGTGTCGGCCGCCGGCGACGTCCACCTCGAGGACGCCCAGATCGACCTGCAGGACAAGGCCTCGCTGCAGCGTGGCGCCGGCCTGTTCATGAACTACTGCGCCGCCTGCCATTCGCTGCAGTACATGCGCTATTCGCGGCTGGCCGAGGACCTCGAGCTGACCCCGGAGCAGGTCGAGCAGTTCCTGATCAAGGGCGACGCCAAGATCGGCGAGGTGATGAAGACCGGCCTCGCCAAAGGCGACGGCCAGGCCTGGTTCGGCAAGGCCCCGCCGGACCTCTCGACCACGGCCCGCGGCAAGATCGGCCAGGAAGACTGGATCTACACCTTCCTGAAGTCCTTCTACGTCGACGAGGCCCGGCCCATGGGCTGGAACAACACCGTGTTGGCCAACGCCAGCATGCCGAACGTGTTGTGGGAGCTGCAGGGCAAGCAGCGCAAGACCGAGGAAGGTTTCGTCATCCAGGAGCACGAGCGCGGCCGTCTCTCGGAGGCCGAGTACGACCGGGCCATCCTCGATATCTCCGCCTTCCTGACCTACGTCGGCGAGCCCGCGCGCCTCCAGCGCGAAAGCCTCGGCGTGTGGGTGATCCTGTTCCTGTCGTTCTTCACGCTGCTCGCCTACCTGCTGAAGCAGGAATACTGGAAGGACGTGCACTGACGTCCCACCCGTCCGGGGCCGCCGCGTGATGGCGCCTCGGCCCGGTGCCGGAGTGAAGGCCGCCCCCCGGGGCGGCCTTTGCGTTTCGGGGAGCGGGGGGGCGCCGCCGGCCGGGCGGGCGGCCCGGGCCCTTGCGGTTCGCCGGCCATTTACGGCACGTTAGGGATTGTTGGGCCGTCGGCGAGGGGTCGAGGGCCGCGTCGAAGGGAAGTGCCGATGGCTGCAAGCCCGCGTTTGCGCAACACCTTGACCCTGTTCTCCGCAAGGGATTGCGTCCTCTGCCACCGCGTCCGACTCGTGCTGGCCGCGAAAGGGGTCAATTACGACCTCGTCCCCGTCGATCCGGCACATCCGCCGGAGGACCTCATCGACCTGAATCCTTACCACTCCGTGCCCACCTTGGTGGAACGCGAGCTGGTGCTGTATTCGGCCTCGGTGGTCACCGAGTACCTCGACGAGCGCTACCCGCACCCGCCGCTGATGCCGATCGACCCGCTGTCGCGGGCCCGGTTGCGCCTGGCGATGCTTCGCCTCGAGCACGAATGGGTGCCGCACGTGCAGGCGGCCCAGCAGGCCGGCAGCAAGGCGCAGGCGGACAACGCCCGCAAGCAGCTGCGCGACCTCGTCCTGGCCGCCCTGCCGCTGTTCAAGGCCTCGAAGTTCTTCCTGAACCCGGAAATGAGCCTCGCCGACTGCGCGATGGCCCCGATCATCTGGCGCCTGCCGTCGCTCGGGATCGTGCTGCCGAAGGAAGCCAAGCCGATCGATGATTACGGCCAGCGCATCTTCCGGAACCCCGGCTTCATCCGGAGCCTCACGCCGGAAGAAAAGGCGCTGCGCGAGATCCCCGCATGACTGAGGGCGGCACGCCGGCGTTGATGACCTCGAATCGCCCCTACCTGCTGCGGGCGATGCACGAGTGGATCGTCGACAACGGCATGACGCCTTACCTACTGGTGGATGCGCAGCACGACGGATTGCAGGTGCCCCCCTCGGCCGTGAAGGACGGCCGCGTGGTGCTGAATGTCGCCGGCCGTGCCGTGGCCCACCTGCAGCTGGGCAACCGCGAGGTGAGCTTCATGGCGCGCTTCGGTGGCGTGAGCCATTCGGTCATCGTGCCGGTGTCGGCGGTACTCGCCGTCTACGCCCAGGAAACCGGCCAGGGCATGGGCCTCCCGCCCGACGAGGGCGAGGTGGCGCCGCCGCAGGACGCGACCGACGGGTCCGGACCTGCGCCCGAGCCGCCGAAGCGCGGTGGCCACCTGCGGATCATCAAGTAGGGCGACGGCCCCTTCGGGCTCAGACGCCGCCGGGCCCCACGTAGACGAGGGGCGGACGGTCCGGGCCGATCAGGCCGACGACACGCTCGCCCAGCAGGCTCACGCGGCCCAGCTGGCGCTCCTGGCCGCTCGCCGAGAACTCGAAGTCGAAGTCGCGCTGCCAGCCTAGGCGGCCTTCATCGTTGCGAGCGAGGCGCTTCCGCACCCGCTGCACGTTCTGGTCGAGCCAGATCACGCCGGCCTGTTGGCAGGCGCGCTGGGCGACGCGGGTGGCGGCATCGGCGGCGCGGCGGTCGGCCCACCAGTTCCAGGCAAGGGCGACGGCGGTGAGGAGGAAGGCGAAGCTGAGCAGGTCCATCCGCGCAATGTGGTGGTGGACCGGCCGCGACGCAAGGCGGACCGGCGGGGGAGGGTGACGAAGCCCTTCCCGCTCGCGCACACTGTCCGCCGCGACCGTGCCTTCACGGTCCCAGCCAATCACGGGGGAGAGGGATGAAGCTGGTTTTTCCTAACGGCGAGCACGCCACGGCCTTGCTGGCGACGGGCGTGAACCGCATCGGCAGTGATCCGGAAGGCGCCGTGGTGATCGGCGGGCCGGGCATCCTGCCCCGGCACCTCGAGATCCACATCACCAGCACCGGCGCCAACCTGCAGCTGCCGGAAGGCGCAGGCGCCGTCACCGTGAACGGCAAGCCGGTGAAGGAGCTGATGGCCCTTCGCACCGGCGACCAGGTGGGTTTCGGCGCGGTGGTGGCGAAGTTCGTCGCCACCGAGCCCACGAAGACCGTGGCCGGCAGCTCGCCGTTGCCGCCTTCGGTGGTCGCGGCGGCACAGGCGATGGCGCTCGACGGGGACAGCGGTGCCACGCGCGTGCGTGCGGCCGCGCCCAAGTTCGTGCTGCGCGGCGTCTCCGGCAACACCTTCGGCAAGATGTACGGCGTCACCGGCCCGATGACCATCGGCCGCTCCGCCGAGTGCGACATCGCGATCCCGGTGGAGGAGATCTCGCGCCGCCATGCGCTGGTGAAGCCGAATGCCTCGGGCCTGCAGGTCGAAGACCTCGGCTCGTCGAACGGCACCTTCATCAACAACAAGCGGGTGCAGGCCGGCCAGTTGAACCCGGGCGACGAACTGCGCCTCGACCAGGTGCGGCTGATCCTCGTGGCGCCGGGCATGGAGATCCAGCAGATGCAGCAGAAGGCCCCGCCGTCGGCGGAAGCCGCATCGCCCGGCGGCAATGCCGGGCTGATGAAGGCGATCGCCGGCGTGGTGATCGTCGCTTCGCTGGCCGTTATCGCCTGGCTGGTGCTGGGGCGCTGAGCCGCAGCGAGAGGTCGACGGCGCGCACGTGCTTCGTGAGCGCCCCGACCGACACATAGTCGACGCCGGTCGCGGCAATGGCCGGCAGCCGTTCGAGCGAAACGCTGCCCGAGACCTCCAGCGGAATGCGGCCGGCGGCGCGACGCACGGCCTCGCGCATCATCGCGTCGTCGAAATCATCGATCAGGATGCGGGTGCAGCCGGTGGCCAGCGCCTGGTCGAGCTCGTCCAGCGATTCGACCTCGACGATCAGCGGCAGCGTGGGATGCAGGGTGCGGGCACGCTCGACGGCCGCCGCGATGGAGCCCGCCGCGGCGATGTGGTTCTCCTTGAGCATCACCGCGTCGAACAGCCCGATGCGGTGGTTCACGCCGCCCCCGGCACGCACCGCGTACTTCTGCGCCAGCCGCAGTCCGGGCAGCGTCTTGCGGGTGTCGAGCACCCGCGTGCGCGTGCCCGCCAGCGCTGCCGCATAGGCCGCCGTGGTGGTGGCGGTCGCGGAGAGGGTCTGCAGGAAGTTCAGCGCGCTGCGTTCCGCGCTGACGATGGCGCGCGATCGGCCCTCGAGGGTGCAGAGCACGGTGCCCGGTTCGACGCGCTGGCCTTCGCCGACGTGCCAGGTGATGCGGATCGCCGGATCGAGCGCGCGGAAACAGGCGTCGAACCAAGGCCCCCCGGCGATGACCGCCGATTCCTTGCAGACGACGTGCGCCGTGGCCGGGACATCCTCGAGCAGCTGCGCCGTGGCGTCACCGTCGCCAAGGTCTTCGGTGAGGGCGACCCGCACCGCGGCCTCGATGGCCTCCGGTGGCGGCAGCGCGAGATCGGCCGCCATCAGCGCGCGGCGAGGCCGTCGACCCCGGCGGTCTGCAGCGCCTCCTCGACCAGCAGCACCGGGATGCCGTCGTCGATGCGGTAGACCTGCTTGCCATCGCGGCTGGCGAGGGCATCGGCGAGGGACCGCGTTTCGGTGCGGCCGTCGCCGCGAAGCAGTTCACCGCGGGTGATCGCGGCGTTCAGCGCGTCGCGCTGGGGGGACTCGAGGCGATGCAGCGGCTGGTGGGAGGCCGGGCACACCAGAAGGTCGAGGAGCTTGCGATCCATGGGCGGCGGGGCGCTGAGGGTTGCGGAAGATGCGTCTAGAATACGGTTTTGCCGGAGAGGCTCGCCATGGCGACGGGTGCAGGTCAGGGGGAAACCGCCGTGAAGGTGGGCATCGTGATGGGCTCGACGTCCGATTGGGACACGATGCAGCACGCCGCCGACCGCCTGACCCGTCTCGGCGTGCCGCACGAGGTGCAGGTGGTGAGCGCGCACCGCACCCCGGATCTCCTGTTCCAGTACGCCGAAACCGCGGCAGCGCGCGGCCTGCGCGCGATCATCGCCGGCGCCGGTGGCGCGGCCCATCTGCCCGGCATGCTCGCCGCGAAGACCGCCGTGCCGGTGCTGGGCGTGCCGGTGCAGAGCAAGGCCCTCAACGGCTTGGATTCCCTGCTGTCGATCGTGCAGATGCCGGCGGGCATTCCCGTCGCCACCTTCGCCATCGGCCAGGCCGGTGCGGCGAACGCCGCGCTGTTCGCTGCGGCGATGCTCGCGCATGACCACGCCGACGTCGCCGCCGCGCTGGAACGCTTCCGCCGCGAGCAGACCGAGGCCGTGCTGGCCAAGCCGGACCCGCGCGCATGACCACGGTCGGCATCCTCGGCGGCGGGCAATTGGCGCGGATGATGGCGCTGGCCGGCGCGCCGCTCGGCCTGCGCTTCCTCGCGATGGACACCAGCGCCGACGCCTGCGCCGGCCAGTTCGTGCCCATGGTGGTCGGCGATTGGCGCGACGAGAAAGCCCTCGCCGAGTTCGCCTCGCGCGTCGACGTGGCGACCTTCGATTTCGAGAACGTCCCGGCTGAAAGTGCGGAGTGGTTGGCCGCGCGCATCCCGGTGTTCCCGGCGCCGCGGGCGTTGCGCATCGCGCAGGACCGCCTCGCCGAAAAGACCCTGTTCAACGAGCTCGGCATCGGCACGCCGGCTTTCGCGGCCGTCGACACGCGCTCCGGGCTCGACGAGGCCGTGGCGCGCATCGGCCTGCCCTGCATCCTGAAGACGCGCCGCCTCGGCTACGACGGCAAGGGCCAGTTCCGCCTGAAGACGCCGGCGGATCTCGAGGCGGCTTGGGCCGCGCTGGGGCCGCAGGCGCCGACAGTGGGACTGATCCTCGAAGCCTTCGTGCCCTTCGAGCGCGAAGTCTCGGTGGTCGCCGTGCGCGGCCGCGACGGCGAATTCCGCGCCTGGCCGTTGACCGAGAACTGGCACCGCGACGGCATCCTCTCGGCCTCGATGGCGCCCTGCGCCGAGGGCGCTGCGCTGGAGCCGCAGGCGGTGGCCTACGCGCGGAAGGTCGCCGAGGCGCTCGACTACGTGGGCGTGTTCGCGCTGGAGTTGTTCGTGCGCGACGGGCAGTTGCTCGCCAACGAGATGGCGCCGCGCGTGCACAACTCCGGCCATTGGACCATCGAAGGCGCCGAGACCTCGCAGTTCGAGAACCATCTGCGCGCCGTGCTGGGCCTGCCGCTGGGCAGCACGGCTGCCGTGGGCCACAGCGTCATGCTGAACTGGATCGGTGCCATGCCGGAGGCCGCGCCGGTGCTGCGCAGCCCTGCCGGGCACTGGCACGACTACGGCAAGACCTCGCGCGACGGCCGCAAGGTCGGCCACGCGACGCTGCGCGCCGATGATCGCGCGACGCTGCGACGCGAACTGGAGAGCGCCGTCGAAGCGCTCTCGCGCCGCGAGGAATTCAGCGGCGCGATCTCCCGCCTCGGCTAGGCCTCAGGCCCAATCACCGTAAAGCGCCTGCAGGGCGGCCAGCACGGCCAGCCCGGCGGTTTCCGTGCGCAGCACGCGCGGGCCGAGCTGCACGCCCTCGAAGCCGCCCTTCGTCAGCAGGCGGTGGTCGCGTTCGCCGAGCCCGCCTTCCGGGCCGATCACCAGCACGACGGGCTGCGCCGGCTGCAGGTCGAGGGCCTTCAGGGCGCGGCCCTGGTGCGGATCGAGGATCAGTTTCCGCGCGTTGGCCGGCAGGTCGGCCAGCGCCTCGTGCAGCGCGCGCGGCTCGGCGACGGTGGGGACGCGCGCCCGGCCGCTCTGCTCGCAGGCCGCGGCGACCACGCCACGCCAGTGCGCGATGCGGCGTTCGGCGCGATCGGCATCGAGCTTCACCTCGGTGCGTTCGGTCATCACCGGCTGGATGGCCTGAACACCGAGTTCGGTGGCCTTCTGCAGGATCATGTCCATCTTGTCGCCGCGGGCCACGCCCTGAAGCAGGGTGATGGCCAGCGGTGATTCGTTGTGGCGTGCCTCGACCGCGCCGACCGTGACCTCGACCGCCCTCTTCTCGCTGCCGGTGATGCGCGCGGCGTAGTCGTGGCCGTCGCCGTTGAACAGCGTCACTGCATCGCCCTCGCGAAGCCGGAGCACGCGCAGCAGGTGCAGGCTCTTCTCTTCGGGCAGCCGCAGCACGGCATCCGCCGCCAGGGGAGCATCGACGTGGCAGCGGATCACGCGCATCGGACGTAGGCCTCGATGGCGGCGGCGGTGGCGCGGTCGAGCACGGCGATGGCCTCGTCGTCGATGCAGTAGGGCGGCATCCAGTACAGCACGTTGCCCAAGGGGCGCAGCACGGCGCCGGCGTCGAGACCGGCGCGGTAGGCGGCCAGCGCGCGCTGGCGCGGATGGTCGGTGTATTCGCGGCGGGTGGCGCGATCCTCGACCAGCTCGAAGGCGAGGATCATCCCGGTCTGGCGCAGGTCGCCCACGGCCGGGTGGTCGGCGAAGCGCGAGGCGGCAGCGGCGAGCTTCGCGGCCGTATCGCGGTTGGCGGCGATGGCGCCGGTGCTCTCGAACAGATCGAGCGTGGCGTTGGCGGCGGCGCAGGCCACCGGGTTGCCGGCGAAGCTGTGCGAATGCAGGAAGGCGCGGGTGCGGTCCTCGCTCCAGAACGCCCCATAGATGCCGTCGTGGGTGAGCACCGCGGACAGCGGCAGCGCGCCGCCCGAGAGGCCCTTGGAGAGGCAGAGGAAATCCGGGGTGATGCCGGCCTGCTCGCAGGCGAACAGCGTGCCGGTGCGGCCGAAGCCCACCGCGATCTCGTCGGCGATGAGGTGGATGCCGTGCGCGTCGCAGAGTCGGCGCGCCTCGGCAAGGTAGGCCGGGTGGTGCATGCGCATGCCGCCGGCGCATTGCACCAGCGGCTCCAGCACCAGCGCGCTGATCGTCGCCCCGTCACGCTCGAACAACACCGCGAGGGCCGCGGCCGCGCGTCGCGCGCAGGCCTCGGCCGACTCTCCGGGTTCGGCGTGGTAGGCGTCGGGCGAAGGCGCGAACACCGGTTCGAGCAGCAAGGGCGCGTAGATGCGGCGGTAGAGCGGGATGTCGCTCATCGCCAGCGCGCCGAGCGTCTCGCCGTGGTAGCCGTTCTGCAGCGCGACGAAGCGCGTGCGCTGGCCGTCGCCGCGGTTCTGGTGCGCGTGGAAGCTCATCTTCAGCGCGATCTCGATCGCTGCGCTGCCGTTCTCGCCGTAGAACACGCGGGAGAGCGGCGCGTGCGTGGCGCTGCGCGGGGCGATGCCCACCAGGCGCTCGGCGAGGCGCAGGCCGGGTTCGTGGGCGAAGCCGGCGTAGATCACGTGCTCGAGTTCGGCCGCTTGCGCGCCGATGGCCTGCGCGATGTGCGGATGCGCGTGGCCGAACAGGTTGGTCCACCAGCTGGAGATGCCGTCCAGCCAGCGCTGCCCGTCCAGGCCCTCCAGCCAGGCGCCGCGGCCGCGGCGGATCGGCAGCAGGGGCAGTTCGCCGCGATGCTCGCGCATCTGCGTGCAAGGGTGCCAGACGACGGCGAGGTCGCGGGTGAGGAAGGCCTCGACATCGGCCTCTGCTAGCATCGGCGCGATGGAAATGTTCTGCGTCATGCCGCGAATGATGGTGACCCGCCGCCAGTCTGTCCATGCGCGAGGCCGGCCATGAGCCGCCCCCTGCCCACCATCCACGGGCGCGAGGAGGTCGATGTCGGCGCCTACCGCCTGGAACGCGTCGACCTCGAGTTCAGCAACGGCGAACGCCGCCGCTTCGACCGGCTGAAATCGAAGGGTCATGGCGCGGTGATGATCGCCGCGCTCCCCGACCCCGAGACCGTGTTGCTCATCCGCGAGTACGGGACCGGCACGCACCGCTACGAGCTCGGCCTGCCCAAGGGCAAGATCGATGCCGGCGAGAGCGGGCTTGAGGCCGCCGCCCGCGAGATGCGCGAAGAGATCGGCTTCGGCGCCGAGCTGCTCACGCACCTGAAGTCGATCACGCTGGCGCCCACCTACATGAGCCACGAGATCCAACTGGTGGTCGCAGAAGGCCTGTTCCCCGAAAAGCTCGAGGGCGACGAGCCCGAGCCGCTGGAGGTCGTGCCCTGGCGTTTCGACCGCCTGCACGAGCTGATGCTGCGCGAGGAGTTCTCGGAGGGCCGCTCGATCGCCGCGCTGTTCCTCGTGCGCGAGTGGTTGGCCCGTGGCAGGCCCGCGCCGTGAGCGCGGCCGCCGGAGAGGGCGCAGCCGCGCGCTACGCCGCGCTGCGTGAACCGGCCATCGCGCTGGCCGAGGCCGCGGGCCGCGCGATCATGGCCGTCTACGCGCGTGATTTCGCCGTCGAAGCCAAGGACGACCGTTCGCCGCTGACCGAGGCGGATCTCGCCTCACATCGCTTGCTGGTCGCCGGGCTTGAATCGCTGACGCCGGACATTCCGGTGCTGTCGGAGGAATCCGCCGCGCTGGACCCGGCCGAGCGCCGCGCGTGGCCGCGGCTGTGGCTGGTCGATCCGCTCGACGGCACCCGCGAGTTCGTCAAGAAGAACGGCGAGTTCTGCGTCTGCATCGCCCTGGTCGAACACGGCGTGCCGGTGCTCGGCCTCGTGCATGCGCCGGTGACCGGCGTGACCTGGTCGGCGTTGGCGGGGCAGGGGGCGTGGCGCCGGGAGGCCGGCGGCGATGACATCGCGCTCGCAGCGCGCGTGCCGTCGCCTGAAGCGAAGGCCGGCGTGGGGCTCCGCGTTGCCGCCAGCCGTTCGCACCTCGACCCGCGCACCGCCGCCCTGCTGGAACGCCTGCCGGAGGCGGAGCGCGTGCCGATGGGCTCGGCGCTGAAGTTCGGGCTGCTCGCCGAAGGCCGGCTCGACCTCTACCCGCGCTTCGGCCCCACCTCCGAATGGGATACCGCCGCGGGCCAGTGCCTCGTGGAGGCGGTCGGGGGTGCCGTGCTCGACCTCGAGGGCCGGGCGCTGCGCTACAACCAGCGCGACACCCTGTTGAACGGCGACTTCATCGCGGTGGCCGATGCGCGGCTGGCCTGGAGGGATTGGCTTGAG
Source organism: Silanimonas sp. (assembly GCF_027531545.1). GTDB lineage: Bacteria > Pseudomonadota > Gammaproteobacteria > Xanthomonadales > Xanthomonadaceae > Silanimonas. The sequence goes on from NZ_JAPZSC010000025.1 coordinate 49,215, forward strand.
TGACCTGAGCGACGCACCGCGCGAGCGCATCGAGACCCTGCTGGCGGTGATGGCGCGGCTGCGCGACCCCGAGCGCGGCTGCCCTTGGGACGTGAAGCAGGATTTCGCCAGCATCGCGACCTACACCATCGAGGAAGCCTACGAGGTGGCGGAAGCCATCGATCGCGGCGACCTCGGCGACCTCAAGGACGAACTCGGCGACCTGCTGCTGCAGGTGGTCTTCCATGCCCAGATGGCGAACGAACACGGTGCCTTCGGCTTCGCCGACGTTGTCGCGGCCATCAACGACAAGATGATCCGCCGCCACCCGCACGTGTTCGGCGACGCCTCCGTCGAGGATGCCGATGCGCAGACCGCGGCATGGGAAAAAATGAAGGCCGCGGAGCGCGCCGCGAAACGGCGTGACATGCATGCGCCGCCCTCGGCGCTCGATGACGTGCCCAAGGCCCTGCCGGAATGGCAGCGCGCGCTCAAATTGCAGAAGCGCGGCGCCAACGTCGGCTACGACTGGCCGGACGCCACGCCGGTGATCGCCAAGCTCGAGGAAGAGCTCGAGGAAGTGCGCGAGGCGCTCGCGATGCCGCCTTCGCCGGAACGTCAGGACGCGGTGGAAGACGAGATCGGCGACCTGCTGTTCGTCGCGATGAACCTCGCGCGCAAGGCCAAGGTCGATCCGGGTACGGCGCTGCGCCGCGCGAATGCCAAGTACGAGCGCCGATTCCGCCAGATGGAAGCGCTGGCGCGTGCGCAGGGCCGCGAGTTCAGTGCGCTGTCGCTGGAGGAGCAGAGTGCGCTTTGGAACGAGGCCAAGCGCATCGAGCGCGGCGGGTGAGTGAGGGCGATGCCGCGTCGCTGCCGCGGCTGGTGCTGTTCGACTTCGATGGCACGCTGACCACGGTCGAGACCTTCCCGCTCTTCGTGCGTTTCGCGGCACCGCCTTGGCGCGTTCGTCTTGGCGGGCTGCTGCTCGCACCGTTGGTGCTCGCCTACCGTGTGGGTTGGATCTCGGGCGTCGTGGTGCGCGCTGCCATCGTGCGCGTCGCGTTCTCCGGTATGGCACGTGACCACTTCGAGGCGCTCGCCCATGCCTTTGCCGCCGAGCGGTTCCCGGTGCTGATGCGGCCCGACATGCTGGCGATATTCCGGGCCCACCGGGCCGCTGGCGATCGCGTCATCGTCGTTTCCGGAAACTTCGACGCGCTGCTTCGGCCATGGTGCGAGGTCGAAGGCGTCGAATTGCTGGCCTCGGCGCTCGAATGCCGCGCCGGCCGATTGACTGGGCGATACGCCGGGCCGCAGTGCGCCGGTGAAGCGAAGGTGGAACGCATCCGCGCCCTCGTCGGTGAGTGGCCGCACGAAGGCATCGAGGCGCATGGCGACACCGTCGAAGACCTGCCGATGCTGGCGATGGCGACGACCGCCACCTACCGCGGCGCACCATGGCCGAACGGCGACGCAGTGCGCTGATTCATGCCGCCTCGACGCGCCACCCTTAGCCTCGACGGCGCGCCGCCTCCCGACAAGACCTGACATGACCACACCCACGACCGGTTTCGCCAGCTTCCGCGAGTTCTATCCGTTCTACCTCGGCGAGCACAGCAATCGAACCTCGCGACGCCTGCACGTCATCGGCTCGACCGTTGTCCTCGTGCTGATCGGCCTCGTGCTGGCTCAGGTGCTCTCGCCGTGGTGGTTGTTCGCCGTGCCCGTCTGCGGCTATGGATTCGCATGGGTGGGGCACTTCTTCTTCGAGCACAACAAACCGGCCACGTTCAAGCACCCGCTCTACTCGCTGATGGGCGACTGGGTCATGTACAAGGACGTGCTGACCGGGAAGATCCCGTTCTGACCGCGCTCAGTTCTGCAGGCCGTCGAGCAGCCGGTCGAGCACCCCACGGGCCCGTTGCCGTGCCGCAGGAGGGTCGACGTGGGTCGCGATCCAGAGCGCGGCGTCGATCATCGCGCCGTTGAGCATCCGCGCCAGCGCCTCGGGGTCGGTCCGGCGCAGGGCGCCTTCGTCCATCAGCTCGGCCAACCCATCGATGATCGGCTGCAGCGAGCCCGCGGCATCGATGTCGCGATGGCGCTGTCCGAGAACAGCCGGCGCGTCGCGCAGCATCACCCGCTGGTACTCCGGCTCCAGGGCGAGGTCGAGGTAGGCCTGGCAGCACTCGCGGAAGCCGGCCCATCCGCCCGGTCCCGCCTCATACGCCGCATCGAGACGGGCGTTCGTCTCGACGTCGATCTCCCGGACCACGGCCTCCAGCAGCCCTTCCTTGCCGCCGAAGTGGTGGTACAGCGCACCGCGCGTCAGGCCGACTTCGGCGCACAGCGCCTCCATCGAAGTCGTCGCGTAACCCTGCGTGGCGAAGCTGCGGCGGGCGGAGTCGAGCAGGGCCCGGGTGGTCCGGGCGATGCGGTCGGCGTTGCGGCTCATTCACATACACCATGCATGTATTTGCATACGATGTGTATGTTAGTCGGAGAGCGTCGTCGTGGAGCGAACAAATACGATCGTCGTCGTGGGTGGCAGCCGGGGTATCGGTGCGGCGGTGGCCGCCCATCTCGAGTGGCAGGGCCATCGGGTGCTGGCCGTCTCGCGTGGGCGGGCCGCGGCGGGCGAGTGGGTGGCCGCCGATTTGCTCGAGGACGCGGGCCTCGAGGCCGTCGTGCGCGCCGTCGGCGGGGGGGCGATCGACGCCCTGCTGTACCTCGGCGGCGCGTGGGAGCAGGGAGCGTTCACCGCCGACTACGACTTCATGGCCTCGCCGCGCGAGGAAACGCGCACGGTCATCGGCATCAACCTCGTCGCGCCGATCCTGCTGGCCCAAGCCCTCGCCCCGGCGCTGTCGCGTGCGCCCGCCCCGCGCGTGGTGCTGCTCGGGGCGTGGTTGGACCCGCCGGGGGCCTATCCGGAGGTTGCCAACGCCGCGTCGAAGGCGGGCTTCCATGGCGCTGCGCGGGCGATGGACGCGTCGCTGGCGCGCTTCGGAATCGGCGTGACCGTCATCGACCCGGCCAACGTCGGCACCGACGAGGTCGAGGCGGACATCGTTGAAGGGCGCTTTGGTAAGCAGCGGCCCATCCCGCTCGCCGACGTCTGCCGCACGATTGACTACGTGCTGGCGCTGTCGCACGACACCGTGCCGGCTCGCCTCGTGCTCGCCCAGCGGCAGCCGGCAGCACGCGCATGAGCACGCTGCGTCGCGCGCTCGCTGAGATCGGCCCCCTCGCGGCGCTCGCCGCGCCGATGGTTGCCGGCCTCGTCGCATCGACGGGAGTCACGCTGGTCGACACCGCGATGCTTGGGCCGCTCGGCGCAACGCCGTTGGCGGCGGTCTCGCTGACCACCTCGGTGGCGATCATTTTCTATGCCGGCCTTTACGGATTCGCCGGCCCGGTCGGCCTGTTCGCAGGTCGCTGTTTCGGCAGCGGCGACCTCGGCGATATCGGACACATCGCTCGGCATGGCGCGCTGCTGGCCAGCCTTGGTGGCCTCGTGGGCGCGCTGCTGATGGCCGCGGGCCTGCTGGTGCTGCCCTTCGCCGGGCAGCCGGACGAGGTGCTGGCCGTGATCGGGCCCTATTGGCTGTGCCTCAGCGCGTCGATGCTCGCATTCACGCACGCGATGGTCGTCAAGAACCTGCTCGACGCGGCAGGCCGACCGTGGCTGAGCGTGGCCGTGACCGTGCTGCCTGCGCTGCTCAACGTGTTCTTCAATTGGCTGCTCATCTACGGCCACTGGGGCTTTCCGCGCCTCGGGTTGACGGGCGCGGGCATCGCCAGCCTCGCGGCGCAGGCGATCGGTGCGGTGGTCGGTTGGGTGGTGGTGCGCCATCTGCCGTCGCTCCGCGCCTGGTGGGGGCCGCGTCGCTTCGAGCGTGCCGAACTGGCGCGGCAGTGGAATGAAGGTCGGCCGATGACCGTGCAGCTCTTCCTAGAAGGGGCCGCGGTGGCCGTGGCCGGCGTGCTGATCGGCCTGTTCGGTGCGGTGGCACTGGCCGGCAACCAGATCGCGCTTTCCGTCGGCAGCACGCTCTACATGCTGCCGCTCGGTGTCGCGGGTGCGGTCACCATCCGCATCGCGCAGGTGATCGGTGCCGGCCAATGGCCACGCGTGGCGGCGATCGGGCAGGCCGGGCTGCTGGTGGTGACGGGCTGGATGGGCGGTTTCGCCCTGCTGTTCCTGTTCGCGGGCGCCTGGATCGGCGGGCTGTTCGTCGACGATCCCGCCGTCATTGCCGCGGCCGCGGCGATCTTCTTCGTCTTCGGCTTCACCCAGCTGATGGACGGCGTGCAGTCGGTGAGCCTCGGGGCGCTGCGCGGCATGCTCGACAACGACTTCCCGACGCGCGTCTCGCTGGTGGCTTACTGGCTGATCGCGCTCCCGTTGTCGGCCCTGTTCGGCTTCGGGTTCGACCTGGGCGCGCCAGGTATCTGGGCCGGCTTCGGCGTGGGGCTCGCCTTGGCGGCCGTGGCGCTGGTCTGGCGCTTTTTCCGGCTCAGCCGCGCGAAGGTGCCGCCGGCGACCATCGACGCGGCAGGCTGAGCGGCTGACTCATTCCAGGAACAGCAGGAACGCCGCCGCGATGATCAGCACGAAGGCGGCGATGTGGTTCCATTTGATCGCCTCGCCGAGATAGCTGATGGAGAACGCGGCGAAGACGGACAGGGTCAGGATTTCCTGCAGGCCCTTGAGCTGCGCCGCCGAGTAGACCTGGTGGCCCAGGCGATTGGCCGGCACCTGCAGGCAGTACTCGAAGAAGGCGATGCCCCAGCTGACGAGGATCACCGTGAGCAACGGGGTGGTCTTGAACTTCAGGTGCCCGTACCAAGCGATCGTCATGAACACGTTCGAGGCGAGCAGCAGCAGGATGGGGGCGAGGTAGGTCCACATCGGGGACTCCGGGCGGGCAGGCGAAGCAGGAGTGTGCCGCCCTCGCCCCGTTCACACCCGTCTCACCCGCATGGGCGCTCAATGGCAGCGTGAATTCACAAAGCTGAACACACAGCTTTCACATTCCTGAAGGAGCCCACCATGCGCCGTGACGACCCCGCCGGACTGATCCTCGTCGTCGAGGACAACCGCAACCTTTCCGAGATGATGGGCGAGTACCTCGAAGCCCGCGGCTTCGGCGTCGACTACGCCGGCGACGGCCACGACGGCTACCGCCTCGCCGTCGACAACAGCTACGACGTCATCGTCCTCGACCTGATGCTGCCCCGCATGGACGGCATCGAGCTGTGCCGCAAGCTGCGCAACGAGGCGAAGAAGAGCACCCCGGTGCTGATGCTGACCGCGCGCGACACCCTGCAGGACAAGGTGATCGGCCTCGACGCCGGCGCCGACGACTACCTCGTCAAGCCCTTCGCCATCCAGGAGCTCGAGGCCCGCCTGCGCGCCCTGATCCGCCGCGACCGCCGCCAGGTGAGCGCCGAGGTACTGAAGGTGGCCGACCTGATCCTCGACACCGCCTCGCTGCGCGTGACCCGCGGCGGCAAGGAGATCCAGCTCTCGCCGATCGGCCTGCGCCTGCTCACCATCCTGATGCGCGAATCGCCGCGCGTGGTGACCCGCCGCGACATCGAGCGCGAGATCTGGGGCGACGGCCTGCCGGATTCCGACACCCTGCGCAGCCACCTATACAACCTGCGCAAGGCCATCGACCGTCCGTTCGACAAGCAGCTGCTGCACACCGTGCAGACGGCCGGCTACCGTATCGCCGACCTCGACACCGCACCGGCGGCATGACCGACACCACCGGCCTCCGCCGAAAAATCTGGATCGCCTTCATCCTGCAGGCCGCCGCGATCAGCTTCGCGGCGGTCCTCGGTGTGTACGGCGCCTCGGCGGTGCTCAAGCACCTGCTGATCCAGCGCGCGCTCACCGAGGAGGCCTCGCACTTCTGGAAGCGCAGCGAGGCCAATCCGGCCGCGGCGGTGCCGGACACCTTCAACATGACCGGCTTCGTCGTCGATGCTGACGGTCCGAAGGCCGATCTGCCCGCGCCGCTGCACGGGCTGCCGCAGGGCTACCACAGCCTGCCGCGCTCGCAGGGCGGCGCGCTGGTGCTGGTCGAAAAGCACGAGGGCCGAACCCTGTACCTGCTGTTCAAGCAGGAGCAGGTCGATGCGCTGGCGTTCTGGTTCGGCGTGGTGCCGCTGGCGCTGGTGCTGGTGGTCGTCTATGTGATCGCGTGGAGCACCTATCGGGCCTCGAAGCGGGCGGTGTCGCCGGTGATCTGGCTGGCCTCGCAGGTGCAGCGCTGGGACCCGAAGCATCCGGAAGTCAGCGCGCTGAAGCCCGAGAACCTGCCGGTGGACGTGGAGGGCGAAAGCCTCGTGCTGGCTTCCTCACTGCATGATTTCGGCATGCGCATCGAGGAACTGGTGCATCGCGAGCGCAACTTCACCCGCGACGCCTCGCATGAGCTGCGCACGCCGCTGGCGGTGATCCGCATGGCCAGCGAGATGATGCAGACCGACCCGATCTGCTCGCCGCGGCAGCAGAAGGCGCTGAACCGCATCCAGGGCGCCGTGCGCGACATGGAGACGCTGATCGAGGCCTTCCTGATCCTCGCCCGCGACGGCGATACCGGACTGCCGCCGGAGCCGCTGCTGGCCTCCGAGATCGTCGAGGACGAGCTGGAGAAGGCGCGGCCGCTGGTCGCCAACAAGCCGGTCACGCTCGAGCTCGACCTCGAAGCCGACTTCAAGCTGGTGGCGCCGCGCCGCGTGGTCTCGGTGCTGATCAGCAACCTCGTGCGCAACGCCTGCTACTACACCGACAGCGGCCACGTTCGCATCCGCGTGCGTTTCGGCGAGATCCGCATCGAGGACACCGGCATCGGCATGTCGCCGGAGCAACTGGAGCGCGTGTTCGAGCCGTTCTGGCGCGCTGACACCGCGCGCGTGGGCGGGCAGGGCATCGGCCTGTCGATCGTGCAGCGCCTGTCGAGCCGCTTCGGCTGGCCGGTGCATCTCGCCAGCGAGTCCGCCAAGGGCACCATCGCCACGGTGAGCTTCCCCCAGGCGGAGCCGCCGAAGCTCGATTGATCGGCGCAGACGACCTACAGTCGGCACTCCGAAGCTCGCGGAGTGCCCGATGCGCCCTTGGTCCGCCCTGTTCCTGTCGATGGCCTTCGCTGCCGGCTCGGCCGCTGCTGCTCCCCCGGCGCCCACCGCGCTGGTGATCCACGGCGGTGCCGGTGTCATCACCCGCGACCAGCTGTCCCCGGCCGACGAGACCGCGCTGCGCGCCGACCTCGATCGGGCGCTCGATGCGGGCGATGCCGTCCTGAAGCGCGGCGGCACCGCGCTCGATGCCGTGACCGCGGCCGTGCAGGTGCTGGAGGACTCGCCCTGGTTCAATGCCGGCAAGGGCGCGGTGTTCAACGCCGACGGTACGCATGAGCTCGACGCCGCGATCATGGAAGGCCATACCCGGCGCGCCGGGGCCGTGGCCGGCGTGCGCACGGTCCGGCACCCGGTGCTGCTGGCCCGCGCGGTGATGGCGCATTCGCCGCACGTGTTCCTTGCTGCCGACGGCGCGGAAGCCTTCGCCGACACGCGGCCGGAACTCGAGCGCGTGGCCAACCGCTGGTTCGACACCGACCGTCGCCGCCAGCAGCTCGAGGCCGCGAAGGAGCGCGAGCAGCGCCAGGCCGCGGGTGAGAACGTGCCTCTGCCGCCCGGCGCCTACTTCGGTACCGTCGGCGCCGTCGCGTTGGACGCCGAGGGCCACATCGCCGTGGCCACGTCCACCGGTGGCATGACCAACAAGCGCTGGGGCCGCATCGGCGATGCGCCGGTGATCGGCGCCGGCACTTACGCCAACGACCAGTGCGGCATCAGCGCCACCGGCTGGGGCGAGTTCTACCTGCGCACCGTGGCCGCCCACGACATCTGCGCCCGCGTGGCCCTGCGCGGCGACCCCATCGAAGCCGCCGCCGAGGACGTGATCAACCGCGTCATCCCGGCCTTGGGCGGCGACGGCGGCGCCATCGGCCTCGACGCCCGCGGCACCATCGTGATGCCCTTCAACACCAGCGGCATGTACCGTGGCTGGGTGAAGCCCGATGGGTCGCGCGGCACCGCGGTGTTCCGCGACCCCTGAACCGAGGCGCGCGCCGGGACGCAACCGGCGTTACGCTTGCCGCACAGCCGACCGGAGGACCACCATGTTCGACGAGGAAAGCACCCGCATCCGCAAGCAGCAGAAGTTCCTGCAGGACGTGGAGCATGCGATCAGCGATGCCAACCGCGAGATCATCCAGGCCCACATCCCGCAGCTGGACAAGTCCAGCTTCGTCGCCTTCGCGACGCGGGTGGCGGAACTGCGCGCCGAGTACCTGAAGGCGGCGCTCGCCGCGGCGCAGGGCAACGACGCGGTCGAGTACACCGCGCTGCGCGCCCGGCGCGAGGCGTTCGAGGAAGCCAAGGCGGCGTTCAGCGCGTTGGAACGCGCGATCGAGCGCGGCTACGTGGACATCGCCGGCGCGGGTTGAGCTCTGGCGTTTCCCGCGCGTCGACAGCGGTCGCCCCAAGGTGCGTTGCAACGGGCGTCGGTTGCAGGCAGGCGCTGACAGAAGGCTGGCCCGCCCCATTACCTTCCCGATGTAGAACCCGGCGGCCCGCTCGAAGGGTGCGTCCCTGCACCTCGAGCGGCGGCTCATCCATGAGCCGCCCTTCGGGCTGTCGCCTGGCTTGCGCGCTGGGGCTCCTTATTCGCCTTCTGTCAGCGCCTGCCTGCAACCGCCGACTGCTCGTCGCGACGGGTTGCCGAGGGCGCCCTCATCGATGGTCGCTCTGGCGACGCGTGGCCCAACGACGTGCGCGGCAGGCGCACACGGGCCGCCCCTACCGCGTCGTGATCGACACGCTCGGCCGCGGATCCACCGGCCCGAGCAATCGGTGCCGCGACCAGAACACCAGCGCCGCCTCGAGCACCGCCTCGGGGGCTTCGAGCTGCGGGTAATGCCCGATGCCCGGCAGTTCGTGCAGGTCGTCGCCGCCCAGCAGTTCGCGCCAGCGGGCGGCGGCGTGCGCGCCGGAGACCGGGTCGGCACTGCCGTTGATGAGCGCCATCGGCATCGCGACGCGCTCCATCGCGCCGACCCAGCGCGCGCGCTGCTTCTTCCGTTCCGACATGTAGCGCAGCAGGCGCGGCAGCGCGAGGTGGCCGTCGTCGTGGCGCAGCAGGGTCCACAGCCCGTCGACGACGCGCGGATCGGGCGGAGTCTGCTTTCCGAAGATCGCCTTCATGTTGTCGGCGAAGCGCGCCTTGCTGCTGGCGCGGGCGATGAGCGGGCCGAGGCCGGGCAGGGCGAGCAGGCGCTGCATGGCTCGCGGGCGGTGCATCTCGGGGAACAGCCCGCCGTTGAGGAACACCACCGAGCGCATCGACGGCCGTGGCTTGCGCTTGTCGAGCTGCCGCGCGAGCAGCTCCTGCGCGACAGTGTCGCCGTAGTCGTGCGCCAGCACGTGGTAATCCCACGCGCCTTCGCGGCGCAGCAGCCATTCGCAGAGCTCGGCCTGTTCGGCGATGGCGTAGCGATGGCCCCGGGGCTTCGCGGAATCACCGAAGCCCAGCAGGTCGAGCGCCACCAGCGAGAAGTGCTGCGACAGCGGCTCCCACAGCGGCGCCCAGTCCCAGCTCGCGGAGGGGAAGCCGTGGATCAGCAGCAGCACCGGCAGGCGGGGCTCGATCTGCCGGCGCACGAACAGCGACCCCAGCGGCGTGGAGACGCGCTCGCCGCCCTCGCGCCAGTCGCGCAGTTCGAAGAACGCCGGCGCGAGTCGCGCGTTCGTCACGGTGTCCGGCACGCGCGGCTCAGTCCACCGCCACCGAGGCGGCATGCTCGCGCGTGGCTTCGAAGCGCACGTCCTTCGCACGCTCCTGCGCCAGCTGCAGGTTCACGCGCGAAGGCGCGAGGTAGACGAGGTGGCCGGCGGCATCGATGCCGAGGTTCATCGCGTTCTTTTCGCGGAAGGCTTCCAGCGTCTTGTCGTCCTTCGCGTACACCCAGCGCGCGGTCTGCACCTGCACGGGCTCGAAGCTGGCATCGACGCCGTACTCGTCCTTCAGGCGGTAGGCCACCACGTCGAACTGCAGCATGCCCACCGCGCCGAGGATCAGGTCGTTGCTCATCAGGGGACGGAAGAACTGCGTGGCGCCTTCTTCCGACAGCTGGGCCAGGCCCTTCTGCAGCTGCTTCAACTTGAGCGGGTCGCGCAGTCGGGCGCGGCGGAACAGCTCGGGCGCGAAGTTCGGGATGCCGGTGAAGTTGATCGCCTCGCCTTCGCTGAAGCTGTCGCCGATCGAGATGGTGCCGTGGTTGTGGATGCCGATGACGTCGCCCGGCCACGCTTCGGCGGCGATCTCGCGGTCCGAGGCCATGAAAGTCAGCGCGTTGGCGAGCTTCAGCTCCTTGCCGGTGCGCGGGTGGAACACCTTCATGCCGGCGGTGAAGTGGCCCGAACAGATGCGCATGAAGGCCACGCGGTCGCGGTGCTGCGGGTCCATGTTGGCCTGGATCTTGAAGACGAAGCCGGTGAGCTTCTCCTCCTCCGGCTCGACGGCGCGGCTGGTGGTGGCGCGCGTCTTCGGCGGGGGCGCGTGCTCGACGAAGAAATCGAGCAGCAGCTGCACGCCGAAGTTGTTGACCGCCGAGCCGAAGAACACCGGCGTCTGCTTGCCCTGCTGGTACTTCTCGGCATCGAAGGGGTTCGAGGCGCCCTGCACGAGCTCGAGCTCGTCGCGCAGCTCGGCCAGCGCCGGCGCGCCGAGGCGGCGCTCCAGCTCCGGATCGTCGAGCTTGAGGATGGTGGAATCCTGGCGCGTGAAGTTCTTGCCCGGCTCGAACAGATGCACTTCGTTGTCCACGAGGTGCACCACGCCCTTCAGGCGCTGGCCCATGCCGATCGGCCAAGTGATGGGCGCGCACTGGATGCCGAGCACGGTCTCGACTTCATCGAGCAGCTCGATGGGCTCCTTGCCCTCGCGGTCGAGCTTGTTGATGAACGTCATGATCGGCGTGTCGCGCATGCGGCACACCTCCATCAGCTTGATCGTGCGTTCTTCGACGCCCTTGGCGCAGTCGATGACCATCAGGGCCGAGTCGACCGCGGTGAGCACGCGGTAGGTGTCCTCGCCGAAGTCGGCGTGGCCCGGCGTGTCGAGCAGGTTGACGATCTTGCCTTCGTACGGGAACTGCATCACCGACGAGGTGACCGAGATGCCGCGTTCCTTTTCCAGTGCCATCCAGTCGGAGGTGGCGTGGCGCGCGGCCTTGCGGCCCTTCACCGAGCCGGCCATCTGGATCGCGCCGCCGAACAGCAGCAGCTTTTCCGTCAGCGTGGTCTTGCCGGCGTCGGGGTGGGAAATGATGGCGAAGGTGCGGCGACGCCGGGTTTCGGTGCTCTGCTGGGACATGCGGGCCGCGCCGGGCTTTCAGCCGGCGGCTCGGGAGAACGGGAAGGGCCGCGATTATACGCCGGGCCTTCCGGCGCTCCGGGGGCCGGGCCCGCCAGCGTTCAGGGCCCCGGGTCGAGCTCGCGGCCGTCCGGCCCGCTTATCCGGAAGGGCAAGGAGAGCAGTTCGCGGCCGTCGTTGGCCTGCACGCTGAAGTGCAGGTGCGGCGCGCTGCTCCAGCCCACGCTGCCGACCGCGGCCAGGGTCTGGCCGGCCTGCACAACGTCGCCGGGCTGCTGGCGCGCGCTGCCCGGCGCGATGTGCGCGTACAGCCCCATCGAGCCGTCGGCATGCAGCACGCGCACGAGGTTCATGCGCTCCTTCAGGGCCTCGTCCGTGCCGCCCTCGGTGAAGGTGTCGACCACCTGCATCACCGTGCCCGCCCGTGCCGCCAGCACCGGCGTGCCTTGGGCGGCGGCGAAGTCGAGGGCGTGGAAGTTGGCCGCATCGCGGTGGCTGGCCCGGCCGCCGAAGCCCTGCGTCAGGCGCCAAGCGCTGCCGGCGGGCAGCGGAAAGGCATAGATGCCGCGCTGCCCCGGTGGCAGCAACTGTGGCGCGCCCGGCTGGGCCTCGAGGCGCAGGTCCGGGGCGCCCCCGCCATCGAAGCGGCCAAGCGCTCGCGTTTCCCCGGCGCCGATCGTGGCCTCGATGACCTCGCGGGGCCGCGCGGCCTCATGCACGCGCACGTGGATCGGCCCGGCCAGGCGGTTGCGCACGAGCGCCTGACGCGTGCCATCGGCGCGACGTTCGACGGAGAGTTCGGCCATCGCCGCGCCCGGCGCCGGGACGGCGGCCGGCAGCATTGGTACCGCCAGCAGGCCCAGCAGGGCGAGCAGCCCCCGCCCGCGCATCACTCGCAGCGTTCGCGCAGGCCCAGGGCCGAGGCGAGGTCGCGCCAGTCGAAGGCGCTCAGCGATTCATCGCGATTCGAGGCGTAGAACACGCCGGCCGGGAAGCGTGTGCTCGGCGCCTGCGAGAACCACACGCCGTCGGTCATCCCGGTGTTGCGCCCGGCGAAGCGGCCCTTCGCTTCGAGCGTCTGGCGGTCATAGACATGGAACAGCGTGGTGTCGATGAACTGGTCGGCGGCGATCCAGTAGCCGCTGCCGTCCGGGCAAGCCCAGAGCGCGATGCCCTCCGCCTGCGCGCCGAACTCGCCGACGCCGAGATCGCGCCCGGTGTATCGGCCATCGAGACCATAGACGCGGTAGCCGGTGCCGGTGGACACATCCTCTTCGGCCACCAGCAGGCGGTCGTTGGCCACGTCGCCGGCGATCGATTCGACCACGCGCAGCGCCCCGGCCTCGGTGGTGTCTCCAGAGGCGCCGTCGAAGCGGGCGGACACGGCGTCGCGATCGATCAGCACGCTGAAGCGCTTGATCCGCGCGGAGAGGGCCTCGAGCGGCGGGACCACGTCGAAGTCCTCGCCGTCCATGAAGCTGTCCGTCACCCACAGTTCGATGCGGCCGCCCTCCGGCTCGTGCAACCAGAGCCCGTAGGGCGAACGCAGCACGTCTTCGCCAAAGGTGGCGAGCGGGGTGAAGCCCGGCAGCGAAAGCACCTGCACCCGATGGTTGTCGCGCTCGACGACGAACAGCCGGTCGCCCCAGGCGAACACGCCGTTCGGGCGGTTGAACTGGCCCGGCGCTGGCCCCTTGGCGCCGACGCGGCGGAGCAGGGCGCCGGTCTCGCCGTCGTGCACCAGCAGCTGGTGGGTTTCCTTGCCGGTGCTGATCAGCCAGCGGCCGCCCTCGGGCGCCAGCCACGCGGTGGGCGAATCGACCTCGTCCGGCGGGTTCGCGGGGGTGATGAAGGCTTCGGCCACGACGGCGTGCTCGATGCCCGCCTCGGCGAGGCGGGGCTCGTCGGTTGCGCGCTCGTCCGGCTCTTTGGCGTCGCGCCAGAGGGCGCAGCCCGGCAGGAGGAGGACGGCAAGGCCCAGCGCGAGGGCCGGGCGGACGGTCGAGGGCAGCGGCATGGTGGACTCCGGTTCAGCGCCGAAGCATAGACGCCGCGGGCCGCAGGAAATACTGGTCGATAGGCTGGGGGCGGTCGATGCCGTAGCCCTGCCCGAAGTCCACGCCCAGTTGCGCGAGGCGGTCGCGGATGGCGTCGTTCTCGACGAGTTCGGCGATGGTGCGCTTGTCGATGCTGCGCGCGATCTCGGCGATCGAGCGCACGATCGCCAGCGACAGCGCCGAGGACTCGAGGTCGCGAACGAAGCTGCCGTCGATCTTGAAGAAATCGACGTCCAGCCGGCGCAGGTAGGCGAACGAACAGAACCCGGCGCCGAAGTCGTCGAGCGCGAGCTGCAGGCCCAGCGCCTTCGCCGCGGCGATGAATTGCTGGGCATCGTTGAGGTCGCGCACGGCCGAGGTCTCGGTGATCTCCAAGCAGACCTTGCCGGGCGGCACGCTGCTGCGTGCGAAGCGCTCGCGCAGGAAATCGGGGAAGCCGGGATCGTTCACCGAGGCGGCGCACAGGTTGATCGCGCAGGCGTCGAGCTGGGCCAAGGCCTGCGGATGGCGCTCGAACCACGCGAGCGTGCTGTCCACCACGTGGCGGTCGAGGCGTGGCCCCATGTGGAACTTCTCCGCCGCGGCGACCACCGGGCCCGGCGGCAGCACCTCGCCGGTGTCCGGATCGACCATGCGTAGCAGGATTTCGAAGTGCCGTCCGCCGTGCTCGATGCCCTGCAGGCCGGTGATGCTCTGGCAGTAGAGGCGGAAATGGCCATCGCGCAACGCGGCGTCGAGCCGCACGGCCCAGCGCATCGCGGCCGTGTGTTCGGCCACGGCGTCGGCGGCGGACTCAAAGGCCGCGAGCCGCAGTCGGTTGCCGCCCTGGTCCTTCGCCGTGGCACAGGCGGCGTCCGCCAGGCGCAGCAGGTCCGCATAGTCCGCTTGCCCGCGGCGGAAACGAATCGCGCCGACGCTGGCCGACGCGGACACGAGGTTCCCGCCGCTGACCTGCCGGTAGTCGCGCACCGCGGCCAGCACGTGGTCGAGCACCGCGGTGTTCGCCGCTGGGTCGCGGTCGTCCAGCAGCAGGACGAACTGGTCGCTGGCCAGCCGGCCGACCAGGCTGCCGCCGGGCAACACGGCCTGCAGCAGGCTGGCGATGCTGCGCAGGAAGGCGTCGCCCGCGGCCTGCCCGCCGGCGTCGTTCACCAGCTTGAAGTTGTCGATGTCGACGAAGGCCAGCAGCAGGGGTTGGGCGTCCGGTCCGTGGGCCAGCGCGTCCGCGATCCGGTGCTCGAGGCCTTGCCGGTTGGCGAGGCCGGTCAGCTCATCGGTGCGCGCACGCGCCAGCGCCTCCCGCCCCATCCGTCGCGCTTCGCTGATGGCGGCCATCAGGATCAAGGGCGCGACCGTCAGCGTGATCAGCAGGAGCAGCAGCACGAGGGTTTCGAGCGTCGTCTCCGGCCGTCGAAGCACGCCGTCGTCCGACGCGGCCACCAGCGACAGCACCACGCCGCAGGTCAGCGTGCCGGCGGCCACCAGCCGTGCCGGCAGGCGGATGGCGCCCCAGATCAGCACGATGGTGGGCAGCGCCAGCAGGGATTCCGCGTTGCGCACCCGGGCGCCGTCGACGGCCGCGACCAGCAGCAGGGCACCGCCGAGCGCAGCGCTCCAGGCGAGGGCCTCGCGGGCGCGACGGAGCCCCTGCCCGAAGACCGATTCCCCGGGGCGTGGCCACAGCAGGGACAGCGCGGGGGCCAGCACCGCCACGCCGAACACGTTGGCCACCAGCCACTTCACCGCCGCGTCCGGTGCCGCTGACACCGGCGTGAAGCCGGCCATCACCAGCCCGGCCACGCCGAAGGGCAGGCTGGCCAGCGCGGACGCGAAGCCGGCAAGGGCGATGTCGCCGCCGCTGGCGAGGTCCATCCGCCGCCCCGGCCCCAGGCCGCGATGGCGCGCGAGCGTCGCGCCGCCCCAGGCGCCGAGCACGTTCGCGGCCATCGTGAAGGGCATGAAGACCGCCGGCACGTCGGTGCCGGTGAGCGAAAACACGAGGTCGGCCGCCGCCACGAGGGGCCACCAGCGCCGCCCTTCGAACACCAAGAGCACGAGGCTGAGGGCACCCGGCGCCCAGAGCAGCACGACGGAATCGGTGCCCACCACCAGGCGGTTGCCCAACACCCCGCCCGCCCAATACAGGGCGATGAAGCCGAACACGAGCATCCAGGGGCGGAGCGTGGCGGTCATGGGGCGGTCACGGAGGACGTCTTCCGCATCCTAAAGGGCTCTCCAGCCCGCGGGGTCGGGCCCGGCGTCAATCCGCGTGTCTTGCGCCTGTCGCAATGCCGTCATCGCGGTGCAACGGCGCGGCCTCGGAATAACGCTTTTCCAACGCAGGACGCTCCATGACCCGCCAGCCCCTGACGACGGCCATCGCCGTCGCCCTCGCTTCCGCTCTCGTTGCTCCGGCCGCGCTCGCGCAGGCCGCGACCGCTGCGGCGGCCCCGTCGCCGGCCCAGCTCGACCGCGTCGAAGTGGTCGGCGAGATCATCTACCGCGACCGCACCGAGGCCACCGCGCCGGTGCTCAGCTACGACCTCGCCTACTTCCAGCGCTTCGAGCCGCTGACCGTCGGCGACATGCTGAAGCGCGTGCCGTCCGTCACCTTCGTCTCCGACGTGCTCGAGTACGACGGCGTGCGCCTGCGCGGCCTGGATTCGGGCTACACGCAGATCCTCATCAACGGCAAGCGCGTGCCCGGCGCCGGCCTCGACCGCGCCTTCTTCGTCGACCGCATCCCGGCCGAGATCGTCGAGCGCATCGAGATCGTGCGTTCCGCCTCGGCCGACCGCAGCGGCGACGCCGTCGCCGGTGCCCTGAACATCGTGCTTCGCGACGGCTACTCCATCGATGGCGGCTACCTGCGCGCCGGTGCCACGCAGTTCAATGACGACGAGTTCGAACCGACCTTCGGCGCGTTCTGGGGCGGCGAAGCCCTCGGCGGCAACCTGCTCGTTGGCGCCAACGTGCAGGGCCGCCGCAATCCGAAGGACAAGTTCAGCCAGCGCTTCGACGCGCCGGGCGGCACGCTCGACAACACCGAAGTGCAGACCGACGTGCGCTCGGGCAAGGACTACGCCTTCAACGCCGACTACCGCGTGGGCGTGGGCGAGACCGGCGAGCTTCACCTCTCCGGCATGTTCGTCCGCACCGACCGCATCCAGGACGAGGACTCGATCGAGTACCGCAGCGGCATCGCCAACACCGCGAACCTGCTGACGATCAACCAGAACGACCTCGACATCCAGACCGACAACTACACCCTCGGCGCCGGCCTGAAGTGGGCGATGTCGGGCGGTGAAACGGAGATCCGCCTCGACCGCGCCGGCATCACCGACAGCCAGTTCGAGTTCGAGAACGAGTTCGAATACCTGCGCGACACCAATCCGTTCCCGGAGGACGACCGCTTCACCCGCGATGTCACCGACCTTCTGATCGAAGACACCGACACCACGGCCGAGTTCGCGCACGAGCGCGACGCCGACTTCGGCAAGCTCAAGTTCGGCCTGCAAGCGACGCTGAAGGACCGCGAAACGCGCATCCTCGATGCCACCCGCTACCGCGTCACCATCCCGAATGCGCCGGGCGTGCGTCCGGCCATCCCGGGCCCGACCCAGCTCCTCGCCCCGGCGCCGGGCGGCCTGAACACCATCGAGGAAACGCGCTTCGAGCCCTTCGTGAAGCTCAGCGGCGCCGCGAATGCCATGGAGTGGGAGGCCGGCCTGCGCTACGAGCGGACGGACACGGAAATCAACGACCGCACCGTGGCTCCGGCCGACGCGCGTACGGAGACGGACTACGGCTTCCTCCTGCCCTCGGCCCACCTGCGCTGGAACCTCGACGATGCCAACCGCATCACGGCCTCGGTGGCGCGCACCGTGCGCCGCCCCGACTTCAACGCCATCTCGCCGGCCCTGCTGGAAGCGGAAGCGGGCGACAACGACGTGCTCGGCAACCCGCTGCTCGATCCGGAAAGCGCGTGGGGCCTCGACGTCGGCTTCGAGCGTCGCCTCGGCGAGCGCGGCATCGTCGGCGTGAACCTGTTCTATCGCGACATCACCGATCTCGTCGAGCTGGCCAACACCGGCGTCGAGGGTAGCGAGGGGCCGGGCACGTTCGTCCTGCAGCCGCGCAACACCGGCGACGGCCAGGTCTGGGGCGCGGAGTTCGACCTGTCGACGCCGCTCTCGGCCATTGGCCTCGACAACACCGGCGTGTTCGTCAACTACAGCTGGCTCGACAGCGAAATCGAGGACGTCTTCGGCAAGCGCCGTTTCAACAACCAGTCGAACTACGTCTACAACGTCGGCTTCATCCAGGAGCTACCGTCGCTGAAAGCCTCGTTCGGCGTGACCTTCCGCAAGCAGGGTGACGCCCCGAGCCGCATCGTCGGCGAAGAGATCATCACCAGCTACGACGGCGACCTCGAAGCCTTCATCGAGAAGCGCTTCGGCAAGGCTTGGGCCGTTCGCCTGACGGGCATCAACCTGCTCGACCAGAGCAAGGACGAGGCGTTCGACAAGTTCACCACGATTGCTGATCAGATTTCGCGGGATTACGACGAATACGAGCTCGAGACCGAGACCGGCGGCCGCGCGGTGCAGCTGATCGTGCGCTACCAGTTCTGATCCATGACGGCCGGGGCGGCGTCGCCCCGGCCGGTTCAGTGGCTTACTTCGCGTCGAGGTCGGTGTCGAACAGCCCGAGGTAAAGGGCCTTGTAGACCTGCGTGGCGTCGATGGTGCCTTCGATCTTCGAAGCCCCCGGGCCGATGCCGCGCGCCACCGTACCGCCAGCGCTATCCGAATCGCTGGCCCAGGTGATGTAGAACGGGATGCGGTTGCCGTTCGCGTCGGCCGGCGTCAGGAAGGGTTCGCCCTTGTCGCTGTCGAGCAGCGAGCCGCTGGCCGTGCGCTCGCCGAGCGGGCGCGGCAGGTCTTCCGGATCGTCGAGGTCGTCGCTGGTGGCATTCATGCCGCCGTTGTCCGAGTCCGAGGCCACGACGACGGTGAGCGCCGGGTTGGCCTTCGCCTCCGCCAGCGCCAGCGCGATGGCGCGATCGGCGCCGATGGCGGCTTCGAGGGTCGCCGTCGTGTTGTTCTCGCCGCTCAGGTTGTCGGTGGCTTCCTCGTTGCCGACGATCAGGTAGCCGTTCGGCGCGTGCTTCACCCGCGACAGGATGAAGGCCAGCATCGCGTCGAAGCGCGGGGCCTGCGGCTGGAAGGGCGGCAGTCCGGCGGCCGCCAGCCCGGCTTCGTCGGCCTCGTTGAAGGTCTCCTCGGCCGCGAACAGTCCCAGCACTTTCGTGGCCTCCGGCGGCAGTGCAGCCAGCGCCTCGGTGGTGAACACGACCGTGTAGCCCGCGGCCTTGGCTTCGTCGACCAGGTTCCGGCCGTCCTCGCGCACGCCTTCGCCGTGCACGCCCTGCGTGCCCTTCGGCAGGAAGAACATCTCGCCGCCCCCGAGCGCGATGTCGGGGCCGGCGGCAAGGATCTGCGCGGCGATCTCGGCTTCGTCGTCGCGGTTGGCGACGCTGGCGAGGAAGGCGCCAGTGCCCGGCTCGGTGATCGACGAGGAGTTGAGGATCGCCGTCATCTTGCCCGCGGCCTTCGCTTCCACCATCAGGCTCTGCGCCTTGCCCGACGCGGCGGTGGGCGCCGCGCCGTCGATGGCGCCGTAGCTGTCGAGCTTGGCGCGCACGCCGTAGGCATGCGTGGTGGCGCCCGCGTTCGAGCTCTGGTTCACCGAATCACTGGTCGGGCCAACGTAGATCGCGACCTGCGGCAGCTGGTCCCACGCCAAGCGGCCATCGGGGCCGACGTGCATCAGGCGCGTGGCCATCCAGGTGTTCGCGCCCATGCCGTCCGGGTGCAGGAAGATCGCGCTCCGCGGGCCAGCCGCGGCCGGGGCGTCGAGCGCCGGGTTCGGCGTGGCGGCGGGGGCGGGTTCGGCCACCGGCTGGCAGCCGGCAAGGCCGGCGAGGGCCGTGGCCAGGCCGAGGCTTAGCGCGAGTCGGCGCGGGAGGGCGGAGGAGCGGAGCGGGTGGGCAGCCATCGGGAGGGACTCCGGTGAGGAAACCCCCGACGATATGTCGGTTGCATGACCGTTCCGGGTCAGGGCCCGCGTCGCCATTCGGCGGCGGGCCGCCTCAGCACTCGATGACGTTCACCGCCAGCCCGCCGCGGCTGGTTTCCTTGTACTTGTCCTGCATGTCGCGGCCGGTGTCGCGCATGGTCTTGATGACCTTGTCGAGCGAGACCTTGTGGCTGCCGTCGCCGCGCGCGGCCATGCGCTGGGCGTTGATCGCCTTCACCGCGCCCATCGCGTTGCGTTCGATGCAGGGAATCTGCACCAGGCCGCCGATCGGGTCGCAGGTGAGGCCGAGGTTGTGCTCCATGCCGATCTCGGCGGCGTTCTCGACTTGTCCCGGCGTACCGCCGAGCGCCGCGGTCAGACCGGCCGCGGCCATCGAGCAGGCCACGCCCACTTCGCCCTGGCAGCCCACTTCCGCGCCGCTGATCGAGGCGTTTTCCTTGTAGAGGATGCCGATGGCGGCGGCGGTGAGCAGGTAGTCGTGGATGCCCTGAGTGCTCGCCTGCGGGCAGAAGCGCTCGTAGTAGTGGCCCACGGCCGGGATGATGCCGGCCGCGCCATTGGTGGGCGCGGTGACGACCCGGCCACCAGCGGCGTTCTCCTCGTTCACCGCCAGCGCGTAGAGGTTCACCCAGTCGAGGATGGTGAGCGGGTCGCGCAGCGCGGCTTCGGGACGGCTCGACAGGTCGCGCGCCATCGACGGCGCTCGGCGGCCCACCTTCAGCCCGCCGGGCAACACGCCTTCCTCGCGGGTGCCGCGCGCCACGCAGGACTGCATGGCGGCCCAGATCCGGTCGAGGCCCTCGCGGATCTCCGCCTCCGGCCGCCACACCTTTTCGTTTTCGAACATCAGCTGCGCGATGGAAAGGCCACTCTCCTTGCACCGCGCCAGCAACTCGTCGCCGGAATGGAAGGGGTAGGGCTGTTCGGTGGTGTCGGCGACGATGCGGTCCTCCGCCGCCTCGTCCGTATTGACGACGAAGCCGCCGCCCACCGAGTAGTAGTCGCGCGTGGCGATCACTTCGCCCTCGCCATCGAAGGCGGTGAAGCGCATGCCGTTGGTGTGGTACGGCAGCTTCTCGCGCTTGTTGAACACGAGGTCGCGCTTCTCGTCGAAGGCGATCTCGTGCGTGCCCATCAGGCGGATGCGCTTCGTGCCACGGATCCGTTCGAGGCTGGCGGGGATCACGTCGGGGTCGATGCGGTCCGGCCAGTGGCCTTCGAAGCCCATCAGCACCGCCTTGTCGGTGCCGTGGCCGCGGCCGGTCAGGGCCAGCGAGCCGTAGAGTTCCGCACGGACGCGGGCCACCTCGCCGAGCTGGCCCGGCTCTTGCAGCCAGCGTTCGAGGAAGCGCGCCGCGGCGCGCATCGGCCCCACGGTGTGCGAGGAGGACGGCCCGATGCCGATCTTGAAGATGTCGAAGAGGCTGACGGCCATGGGCGCGTGGACGGCGTCGGTTCAGGAAGGGTGCCTAGTCTAACGGCCATGAAACTCGCCCTGTACCAGCGCGACGACTGTCATTTGTGCGATGCCGCATTGGATGTGCTCGCCCAGGCTGGCGCGCCCGATTTCGAAAGCGTGTGGATCGACGGCGATGCCGCCCTCGAAGCCCGCTACGGCGCGCGCGTGCCGGTGCTGCGCGACGAGGACAGCGGCGCCGAACTCGCGTGGCCCTTCGATCACGTCGCCGTGAGCGCTTTCCTGCGCGGCGGCTGATCCTCAGGGCTTCGGCTGCAGCACCAGCGTCGTCGTCACGCTGACGGCATCCGGCATCACCTCGGTGTCGTCCCAATCGCCGGTCCCGATCCCGAATTCCAGCCGCTTCACCGTGGCCGCGCCTTCGAGCTTCGGCGTCGCCCCCGCCGTCCAGCGGAAGGTCAGTGGCACCGGCTTGGTGATGCCGCGCAACGTGAGCGTGCCGTCGGCCACGAAGCGCCCATCGGCCAGCTTGCGGAAGGCCGTGGCCTGGTAGCGGGCCTGCGGCATCACGCTGGCGTTGAAGAACTCGGCGCCGAGCAGGGTCTCGTCGCGCTCGTCGTTCTCGGTGCCCGCCGAAGCGAGCTGGATCACCACGTCGAAGCGGCCGGCGGCACTCGCCGGATCGAAGGCGATGTCGGTCGTGAACTGCGCGAAGCGGCCGTCGAAGGTTTCACCGTCGTAGCTCGAGGCGAAGCCGAGCGTCGAGCCAGCCGCGTGGCTGTAGCGCACCGGCCCCGGTGGCGACGTGGCCAGGGCGAGCGGGGCGGCGAGGGCAAGCGTGAGGGCGAGGAGGAATCGCATGGCGGGGGCTGTCACGGAATGGGGAGAGGTCGAGACGCAGCGTGGGAAGCGACGCGCGAGGCCGGCGTGATCAGGCGGCGGGTTTGACCCACGGCGCCATGCGCCGCAGCACCGCGTCCTTCAGCTGGTAGTGGTGGTAGAAGGCCGCGCCGGCATGCGCCACCAGCAGGGCGAGCAGGGCGTACACGCCCCATTCGTGCACCACGCCGGCGATCGCCTTCAGCTCGCGGTCCACCGCGCCGGCGCGCTCCAGCAGCGTCCAGCCGAAGTAGGGCGTGGCGAAGTTCGAGGCCCAGTTGTAGGCCCAGCCGCTGGCCGGGATGGCGATCATCAGGCCGTACAGGCCGAGATGCCCGCCGCGCGCGGCCCAGCGCTGCCACGCGGGCATGCCGTCCGGCAGCGCCGGCGTCGGCTGCACGAAGCGCCAGCCCAGCCGCAGCGCGGTGAGCGCCAGCACCGTCAGGCCGAAGCTCTTGTGCAGCAGGTAGACATCGCGCTTGAACGGCGTATTCGGCAGGTCTTCCATCACGAAGCCCACGGTCACCAGCGAGAGGATCATCACCACGGTGATCCAGTGCAGCGCGATGCTCAGGTGGCCCCAGCGCTCAGTCGTGTTGCGGATCGGCATCGTCGTTCTCCTGCGATTCGGTGGGCGCCTCGGCGTTGCTTCGGCGCGTGCGCACGGCTTCGACCTCGATGCGCACGCGCACCGTCGAGCCGATCAGGGTGGGCGAACCGTCGAGCCCGAAGGCACGGCGGTCGAGTTCGGTGGTGGCCGAGAAGCCGACGGTGCGGCGCAGCGTCAGTGGGTGCCGGCGCAGGCCATTGCGGTGCACGTCCAGCACGACCGGCGCCGTCGCGCCGCGCACGGTCAATTCGCCGTGCACGCGCGCATGGCGCTCGTCGATCGCTTCCACGCGGGTTGATCGGAAGGTGATCGTCGGGAAGTCCTCGGCGCGGAACCAGCGGCGGCCGAGCATCGTGCGGTTCCAGTCGGCGTCGCCGAAATCAAGGCGGTCCACCGCCAGTTCGATCGTGGCCTCCGCACCGTCCCAGCCTTCCGGGTCGTAGCGCAGGCGGCCGGTCGGCGCCGAGAGCGTGGCCAGGCTGTAGGAGAACCCCGCATGGTCGACGTCGAAAACCACCCGCGAATGGGTCGGATCGAGTCGCCATTCGGGGGGCGACGCGGCGGCCCCGGCCGCACCCGCGAGCAGCCCCAGGGCCAGCAGTGGTGCGGCGAAGCGGGCGAACCGGGGGCGGCGGGCGAGGGGGTGCATGGCCGGCATTCTAGGCGCCGTATCGAGGCCGGGCGTCCCTTGCGGGCGCAATGCTGCGTTGCGAGCATGGCCCGCCACCGCCGCGAGGGCGGTTCGAAAGGGAAGCGATCGATGCGCGGCATGCTGAGGCTGTTCGGTTGGATGCTGGGGCTTGCCGTCGCGCAGGCCGCGATGGCGCGCGTGCCGGAAACCCCGCAGTTCCGCCGCATCGGCATCGAACAGGGCCTGCCCTCCAGCCGCATCAACGCCCTCGCGCAGGACCGCGCCGGCTACCTGTGGATCGCCACCGACGACGGCGTGGCGCGCTTCGACGGCCTGTCCATGCGGGTCTGGCGCCACAACCCCGGCATCGTCGGCGGCATGCCCGACAACCTCGTCAACACGATGCACATCGATCGCGAGGACCGGGTCTGGATGAGCTTCGGCAAGAACGGCGTGGGCGTCATCGACACCCTGCGCCGCGAGGTGAGCCCGCTGCTCTCCGAGGCGGTGCCCGCTTTCGCCACCGCCGACGTCTGGGCCATCGCCGAAACGCCCGAAGGCTCGCTGTGGTTCGGCAGCTTCGGCGACGGCCTGTTCCAGCGCGAACCGGACGGGCGTGTGCGCGCGCACGGCCCCGTCCTCGCCGGCGCCGGCACCGAGCCCGATGCGCTGGTGCTCAGCCTCGCGACGACCACGGACGGCAGCCTGTTCATCGGCACCGCCACCGGGCTGGCCCAGTGGGTGGACGGCCGCGCCGAGCCGGTGTCCGTGCCCGGCCTCGACGGCGTCGCCATCATCAGCCTGCAGGCCGAAGCCGACGGTTCGCTGTGGATCGGCGCGCGCAGCAAGCTGTGGCGGCGCAGCCCCGACGGCCGCATCGCGCCCTCGCCGTGGGATGCCGAACTCGCCGGCACCCATGTGCACGGCGTGCAGCGCGACGGCCGTGGCGGGCACTGGCTCTACACCGTGCGCGGGCTGTACTACGACGATGGCGAAGGCGTGCGCCGCTTCCTCGCACCAGAAGCCGTCGAGGGCGACTACCAGCAGATGCTCGTCGACCGCCAAGGTGGGCTGTGGTTCGGCGATGCCGAATTCGGCCTCGTCTGGCTCTCCGGCTACTGGCGCAGCTTCGCCACGCTGACGCGCCGGAGCGATCCGAATGTGCAGCTGTCGATGCGCCAGGCCGCGGCCTTCGCCGAAGACGCCGACGGCAGCGTGCTGTTCGGCGGTGAAGAAGGCCGCCTCGATCGCCTCGATCCCACGCGCCAGCGCATCGAGCGCAACGCCATCGCGCCCGAGGAGCTTGGCAACGTGCGGATCTACTCGCTGGCCCACGCGGCCGACGGCGCGCTGTGGGTGGGCGCGGGCAGCCGCCTGTCTCGCCGCGACGCCGATGGCGCGTGGCGACGGTGGGGGCCCCGCGATGCCGACGCCCCGCCGCGCGGGGCCATCGACTTCCTCGTCCCTTTGCCGGACGGCGGGCTCTGGGTCGCCGGCTATGGCGGCGGCCTGCAGCGCCGCGATGCCGAAGGGCGCGTCACGCTCACCGTCGCGCCGGACAGCGGCCACGGGCTCGACACCTTCGACATGGAAGCCGTCACCCTCGGCCCCGACGGTGCCCTGTGGGTGGCCAACGCGAAGGGCGTGCTGCGCTGGGACGGTGCGCGCTTCCAGCCGCAGATCGACGCCGAGGGCGGGCCCGTGCAGGCCCTCGCCTTCGTCGACGCCAGCGACCTGTGGGTGTATCGCCCCGGCCTGCTGCAGCGCTGGCGTCGCGAGGCCGGCGCATGGACGAAGGTCGACCAGGTCGATTCCGGCAACGACGGCCTGCCGAGTGCGGAAGCCGGGGGGCTCGTGCGCGATGCGGCTGGCCGGCTGTGGCTGTTCACCGTCCGCGGCCTCATTCGTTTCGACCCGGCCACGCGCGGCATCCGCCGCTTCGGCCCCGGCGACGGCCTCGGCGAGAGCGAGTTCGGCCTGCGTCCGCCGCGCGTGCTCGCCGACGGCGTGGTGGTGGCCGGTACCGTCGGCGGCGCGGTGGTCTTCGACCCGATGCAGGTGGAGCCCGACACCCGGGTGGCGACGATGGTGCTGGAGTCGATCAGCGTCCGCCGCGCCGAGGACGTCGTCGACCTCGATGCCGTGGCCGCCGTGCAGCCCGGCGCGGTGGTGACCCTGCAGCCCGACGACCGCGACCTCCGCGTGGTGGCGCGGCTGATGTCCTTCGCCGACCCCTCCGCGCACCGCTACCGCTTCCGCCTCAACGGCTACGACCCCGACTGGGTGGACGTCGGCGCCAGCGGCGAACGCCTGCTGCCGCGGCAGTCGCCGGGCCGCTACACGCTCGACATCATCGCGGCCGGGGCGGATGGCCGCTGGTCCGAGCCGATCACCCTTGCGGTCGAAGTGATGCCACCGTGGTGGCGCGCCTGGTGGGCGTGGGTGCTGTACGCGCTGGTCGGCCTCGCGGTGCTGGCCGCGGCGGCGGCGCTGTACCGGCGGCGCGTGCAGGCCCAGGCCACGGAGCGCGGGCTCCAGGACGCCCGTCGCGTCGAGCAGCAGGCCTCGGAGGCGAAGACGGCCTTCCTCGCCGACCTCGGCCACGAATTGCGCACGCCGCTCACCGGCGTGCTCGGCATGACCGAGCTGATGCTGAAGGACCCGCTGCCGGAACCGCAGCGCCAGCGCGCCGAAACGGTGATGCGCGCCGGCCAGCACCTGCTGCGGCTGGTGAACGACACCCTCGATCTCGCCCGCATCGAAGCCGGCCGCCTGCTGCTGCAGGACGAGGCCTTCGACCTCGCGGCGCTGGCCACCGACGTCGGCCAGCTGCTGCGCCCGAACGCGCAGGCCAAGGGCCTCGACTTCGCCGTGCAGCTCGCGCCGGGCCTGCCGCCACGCGTCCGTGGCGACGAGTCGCGGTTGCGCCAGATCCTGCTCAACCTCGGCGGCAACGCTATCAAGTTCACCGAACGCGGCCGCGTCACGCTGGCGCTGCGCCCGCTGCCGGGCGGTGGCGTGCAGTTCGACGTGGAGGACACCGGCATCGGCCTCGACGAGGCGCAGCAGCGCCGGCTGTTCCAGCGATTCGAGCAGGCCGAGGGCGAGACCACGCAGCGCCGCTATGGCGGCACCGGGCTCGGCCTCGCCATCAGCCGCGAACTGGCCCGCGCCATGGGCGGCGAACTCACCCTGCGCAGCGCGAAAGGCGAGGGCAGCTGCTTCAGCGTGCGCCTGCCGCTGGCCGCCGACACCGCGCTCGCGCCGGTCGATCCCGGTGCCTTACGGCCGGCCACCGGGGACGCCGAGGCCGCGCGCCCCAGCCTCGACCTGCTGCTCGTGGAGGACGATCCCGTCGTGGCCGAAGTGATGCTCGGGCTGCTCGGCGCGCAGGGGCATCGCGTGCACCACGCCACGCAGGCCTTGAACGCCCTCACCCTGATGAAGACCGAGCGCATCGACGTCGGCCTGCTCGATCTCGACCTGCCGGCCGTCGACGGCTTCGAACTGGCCACGCTGATCCGCCAGAACGGCTGGACCCTGCCTCTGATCGCCGTCACCGCGCGCGCCGACGCCGTCTCCGAACGTCGCGCCCGCGCCGCCGGCATGGACGGCTACCTGCGCAAGCCGGTCACCGGCGCGATGCTGGCCGAAGCGCTGGATGGCATCGGTGCGGGCAAGCGCCGCGGCGGAGCCGCCATCGAGGGCGACCGGCGCGCGCGCGCGCGCCCACGGAGCGAAGACCGCCCCGACGAGGCCGGCTGAGCCGGGGCGGCCGGCGCCTCAGCGCCGCGAGTGCGAATGCACCGCGGCCACGAGGGCCGCGACATGCTCCGGCGACATGTCGGGCGACATGCCATGGCCGAGGTTGAACACGTGGCCATCGCGCGAGCCGCCGTTCGCTGCCGAATAGTCGTCGAGCGCGCGCGCTGCTTCGCGAGCGATGCCTTCCGGCGTGGCGTACAGCGTCACCGGGTCGAGGTTGCCCTGCAGCGCCACCTTGCCGCCCGTCCGACGGCGCGCGTCACCGAGCGAGACCGTCCAGTCCACGCCCAGCGCTTCCGCGCCCGAGGCCGCCAACGCTTCGAGATACGGGCCATTGCCCTTGCCGAACAGGATCAGCGGCGCATGCGTGTCGCCTTCACCGCGCGGCAGCCTCTGTGCGATTTCAACCAGATACGGCAGCGAGAACTCGCGGTACAGGTGCGGCGCCATCACGCCGCCCCAGGTGTCGAACACCTGCATCGCCTGCGCGCCGGCGAGGCGCTGCGCGTCGAGGTAGGCGATGACGGCATCGGTCACCTTGCGCAGCAGCGCGTGCAGCGTCGCCGGCTCGTTCAGCGCCATCGCCTTGATGCGCGCGAAGTTGTCGGAACCGCCGCCTTCCACCATGTAGCAGGCCAGCGTCCACGGGCTGCCGGAGAAGCCGATCAGCGGCACGCGGCCGCGCAGTTCGCGGCGGATCACCCGCACCGCGTCCATCACGTAGCGCAGCTCGGTTTCCATGTCCGGCGTGCCGAGGGCTTCGACATCGGCCATCGAGCGCACCGTACGCTCGAACTTCGGGCCCTCGCCATCGGCGAAGTACAGGCCGAGGCCCATCGCATCCGGCACGGTGAGGATGTCGGAGAACAGGATGGCCGCGTCGAGCGGGAAGCGCTCCAGCGGCTGCAGCGTCACTTCGCAGGCCAGCTCCGGGTTCTTCGCCATGGCGAGGAAGCTGCCGGCCTTGGCGCGGGTGGCGCGGTACTCCGGCAGGTAGCGGCCGGCCTGGCGCATCAGCCATACCGGCGTGTGCGGCACGGGTTCGCGGCGCAGGGCGCGCAGGAACGTGTCGTTCTGCAGCGGGTCGTTCTTCAGCGGGTTGGTCACGGTCGCCCTCCGGGCGGCAGGGCGGCGCGTGGGCGCCGCGGGGTCAACGGGGCGCGTCCGCGCCTTGCGCGAACATCACTTGGAAGCCGCGCTTCAGCTGCGCGTCGCGGGCCGATTCGAAGGCGGCGAGCGCGGTGTCGCGGGCGAGGTACTGCTCGCGCTTTACCGTCGGGCGCGCGCCGGTGGTGCCGCTTTCGCGGACAAGGAACCAACCGCCGAAAAGGTCCTGCTCCAGCGTGAGCTGGACGTACTTCGGGGCTTCGCCGGCGGTCGGGCGCTGTTGCAGGTAGAGGCGCATAGGGCGCGCATTGTAAGGGAGCCGCGGCGTCGCGGCCCCGTGCACGGGCCTCGGCCGCTCAGCGCGTGGCCAGCAGCGGTGCGGACGCCGGCTCGACACCCGCCGCCAGCGCCGCCAGCTCCCCCGAGGCCTGCATGGCCTCGAGCGCCGCCGCCAGGCGCGGTGCGAGCGCCGCATGGCGTCGGTGCAGGCCGTGGTAGGCGAGTTGCTCGCACAGCGTGGCCTGCGCCACGACGTTCCGAAGCCCGAGCTGGGCCGTGTGCCGGCGCTGGTTCAGCGGGGCATCCACCACCACGTCCAGCCGGCCGGCGGCCAGCATCCGGTAAAGCTGGGTGCCGCTGGTCACTTCGGTCACGCGGTCGAGGCCCGCCACCAACCGCTGGGACTGCAGCAGCCCGCGCACGATCCCCACCCGGCGGCCACGAAGGTCGCCCACGACGCGCACCGTGAAGCCGGCGTCCGCGCGGACGTAGGCCACCAGGGACACCTGCATCAGCGGCGGCCCCACCCGCAGGAGGGCCGGATGGGCCTCGAAGTAGGGGCCGATGCGCGCCACTTCGCCGTCCAGCAGTCCGGCGTCCAGGCGCTGCGAGGCTCGCGGGGCCGGGAGGGGCTCCACGTGGAGCGCCAGCCCCGCCCGTGCATAGGCCCGCTGCAGGATTGCTTCAGCCGTGTCCGATGCGGCGGAGTCGTCGGCCCCCGCGACGTGCAGCGTGGCGGGCGCGTCAGGAGGGGGCGGCGAGGACGGGGCCGCGCCCCCGGCGAGTCCCGGCAGCAGGGCCAGGATCAGGCCGAAGGTCCGCCAACCGCCGCCCAGACAGGACACGGCCTCCGGCCGGTGCGGGCGGGGTTGGCAGTAGCAGACAGGGGAGGGCATGCCGCAGCCTTTGTCGTCGACGTTGACTCGCGTCCGAAGTGTCCCGGCGCCGCGGCCCGGGCGGCATCGGGAAAATCAGCGATCCAAGGGGCTGAGCACCCCCCCGGCGCCCCGGTTCAGCACGTGCGTGTAGATCTGGGTGGTCTTCACGTCGCGATGGCCGAGCAGCTCCTGCACCGTGCGGATGTCGGCGCCGGACTCCAGCAGGTGGGTGGCGAAACTGTGGCGCAGCGTGTGGCAGGTCACGGGCTTCGGGATGCCCGCCTCGACGCGGGCGCGCTTCACCGCCGCCTGCAGCACCTTCTCGTCGAGGTGGTGGCGACGCTCGATGCCGGTGCGCGGGTCCTTCGAGCGCCGCGACGCCGGGAACACGTACTGCCACACCCAGTCCTCGCCGGCGTTCGGGTACTTGCGCGCCAAGGCGTTCGGCAACCACACCGAGCCGAAGCCAGCCTCGAGATCGCGCGCATGCTCGACCCGCGCGTCCTCCATCTGCCGGCGCAGCGGCTCGGCCAACTTCGAGGGCAGCATCGTGTGTCGATCCTTGTTGCCCTTGCCCGAGCGCACCGTGATCTCCCAGCGCTCGAAGTCGACATCCTTCACCCGCAAACGGATGACCTCCATCAGGCGAAGGCCCGAGCCGTAGAGCAGCGAGGCCATCAGCCACTCGCGGCCCTGCATCCGCGAGAGCAGGCGCACCACCTCCCCGCGCGAGAGCACCACCGGCACGCGCAAACTGCGCTTCGCCCGCACCACGTCGTCCAACCACTCCGGCGACATCCCCAGCAGCTCGCGGTACAAAAAGAGCAAGGCCGATAGCGCCTGCGACTGCGTGCTCGCCGACACCCGGCCCTCCACCGCCAGCCGAGTGAGGAATGCGCCCATCGCTCGCCCGTCCATTTCTTTAGGGTGTCTTCGCCCGTTCTCAGCGATATACCGGCGAATCCACCCCAGATACGCATGCTCGGTCCGAATGCTGTAGTGCTTCGTCCTCAACATGAGGCGAACCGCGTCGATCACCTCCCTTGGCGTCGCCGCACTAAGCGCCACTTCCCGAGGGTCCTTTAGCACCCCCGACTCGCCACCCGATTTTTTCATCCCGGTATTCCCACCGCGCATTCCGTCGCTGTGGGCACAAGGGTGGCGGGTCCGCACCCCCTCAACCATCGGATATCGTGTTGATGCAGCGTAGGATTTCGGCCGTTGACCGAGCCGCAGTGGCCCTTCAGGCTTCTGCTACACCCCCCATTGGGGTACACAAGTAGTTAGGCCGCGGCATGACTTCCTCGCCAATCGCGAAAAAGCTACGACGAATGGGGATGGGCGCGGTGCTGTTCGCGCTCATCCTCATTGGATTGGCAGCGGCATTCCCAAGCGCCTCACCTCCGGCCGTTGCCCTCATCGTCCTTGGCGCGCTGTTCTCACTCGCATTCGGCATCTTCGGCGAGCCCCTTCGCTTCGTTCTTTGGCGAGACGGCGGTCGTGCTGGTATCTGGTTCTCGTGCTTTGTTTCCGTGGTGTGCGCTGCGATGGCACTTTGCCTTGCCTGGGTGCTTCATACATGGCCACTGGTGCACACTGCGGCCTAACATTTCGCTCAAGCGGACCAATCAATCGCTTCGCGATTGATCTGGCCGCTTAGCTCTAGCGTTAGGTGCCCAAGGATGAACCGGTGTCGCAAGGACTCATGAAGACAGTAGCCACTCTGCTCATCACCTTTCTACTGGCCTTTCCGCTGATGCTGTTCAACTTCGGGTTCGCGCATCAGCGCGCAAGCGACGTCTCGTGGTCGACATCAATTCGAGTGGTGGCTGCCAAGAGTGCGTTCGCTGCATTCGTCGTCTGCGGCGCGGTATTTGTGGGCATCAAGTTCGGCGATGAGCGCGATGAATCGCAAGACAACTAGGCCTCGCTCTGGCAGGCTGCACCTAACTATTCGCTCAAGCGGACAGTCCAATCGCTTCGCGATTGGAGCTGCCGCTTAGCTCAGACGTTAGGCGCTTCAAGAAGGAAAGTTCTAGGCAATGAAGGGATTTCTACCGACAGCGCATCAAGCCAAGCGCCTCATGCTTATCGGGCTTGCTGCTGTATTGCTCTCGGCGGTCCTTCGCGAGGGCGTTTCTGGCATCGCCCTCGGCGTCGGCTGCGTCCTCATCACCATCGGATTCCTCTGCAACGGCTTCGCGGCCCTGCTCGGGCGTTCGGAGTCTTCGGAGGCGTCTCGCGATGAGCAGGCGCCTAACTAGTCACTCAAGCGGACCAATCAATCGCTTCGCGATTGATGTGGCCGCTTAGTTCCAGCGTTAGGCCCATTGGAGGGTGCCATGCGGTTAAAGATTCTTCTCGCGATTGTGTTGCTTGCTGGGTGTGCCGGCACTTCGAAGCAGCCTCACGGCAGCATTGCTTGGGTTCCTGAGTGCCGGGCCGTTGGTTGCGAGGAGCCCAATGCTGGTGTGGTCGCTCCCGACGGCGCTGTGCTCTCGTTTAATCAATGCATCGAAGGTGTTGATCGAGCCTATAGGTATCGTCGAGCACAGGGCTCATGGGTCATGACGGCATTCTCTGCATCGGCTTCGGGATGCTCGGATGCCACCGAGTAGGCTAACCATAAATGTGGGCCTAACATTTCGCTCAAGCGGACAGTCCAATCGCTTCGCGATTGGAGCTGCCGCTTAGCTCAGACGTTAGGGCCCATGAAGCAGTTCGTCCTTTCCGATCAATCTAATGAGCAAGAGGGGCCGATTTACGCGCACCTTGAGCCAATCGTTGATGCATTGCTCAAGGCTGGCAACAAGCTTTCCCGGCGTCAGCGCTGGGGCAGTACGAAGGAGGGCTTCGTCTGTTACTTGGAGGGGCCGATCGACTTCGCATCGGTTCGCAGGGACTTCGTCATTCCAGAGTCCATTGTTCTCTCCGAGCAAAAGAACCTCATCGCTTGCGCAAAGACCTGGGCGACGATATACGGCAGCATTCCGCGAAGGGGCGATTTGTGATTGCCCTAACTATTCGTTCAAGCGGACAGTCCAATCGCTTCGCGATTGGAGCTGCCGCTTAACTCACGCGTTAGCCCCCAATGCACCCAACCGCCACCGTGATTGTTGAGACACCTCTTGGTCCGCTCGAGTGCAGCGTGAGGGACCGCGACGGACGCCTCGTTTCTGATGGCGCTACGCTCCGGGTTGTCTCATGCAACGGTGTGCCACGTCGGATCGACGTGGGCGCGTATGACGTAATTGGTGTGCTTCTATCGCTTTCGCCATCACAAGATCTTGAGGGCCTATCCTTTTCGTGCTCTTGGATCAATTCAGCTGTTGCGCCAGGCGAGCCCGACAATGGTGAGTGGGTTGATGCTCAGTACTGGGAGGTTGGGGACTGGGTTCTACTAATCGGAACAGAAGACTTCGATGTTCTATCGGGCCGTCTTCCCCATTGCGGCTTTCGAGAGGACGACTACCCAACGTTGTTTCTTCCAAGCGCACTGGAGGTCCGGATTCCGCACGTACCTTCTGGTCAGGCGTCTACGTTCCACTTTGTAATTGCCGCGGGGCCGGGTTCTAATGCCGAGGAGCGCTTTTCGGCATGGGCTGCAGCTGATCTCCGTCATGAACAGCTGCTCGCAATCGCCTCCTGAAATGGGGGCTAACTACTCGCTCAAGCGGACCAATCAATCGCTTCGCGATTGATGTGGCCGCTTAGCTCGATCGTTAGGCGCGCTTTGAGAGGTCACGACATGGACCCTGACGACATCGTGCAAATCAATCGCGAGGACCTGACAAGGTGGGCAGATTCGTGCCTCCACGTGAATCATCTCGGGACCCTCGCCAGCCGAGCACTGTCAGAGGGAGACTTGCCTCGGGCTGAGGAGTTGGTAGAGCGCGCACGCAAGCGTGCCTTCCTCCTACTCAACGAGTTGTTCGCAAACGGTGCGCAAAAACCCGTCGGCTATGCCGAGCCGGAAAGCGCGCCTAACATTTCGCTCAAGCGGACCAATCAATCGCTTCGCGATTGATGTGGCCGCTTAGCTCCAGCGTTAGGCCTCAGCCCACGATCCGGACATAGCCCGGCATCGAAGAGATTCCGTTCGTTACGTTCGTCTCTTGCCCAATCCGCAGTTGCCGCGCGCTCTTGTACGCCTGCTCGGTCGCAAAGAGTACGTATCCGCTCGGGTCAAACAATGCGCCAGGGAAGCGCTCCAAGTTGTTGTACCAAGTGCCTTCCCGGTGATAAAGCGCATGCTTCGCACCTACGCCCCAAAGCTCGTTTAGCTTGCGTCCGGAGAGCTGTTTGCTTGTCGGTACTGGCCGCTTCATTGGATTGCTTTCCTTGGCTGTTGCTCGGGTCACCGCTGCATCGGGGCCGGTGAGCCCGGCCACCCTGCGTAGCACGGAGTTCGGAGTGTCCTCAAATGGCCGAGCCTGCTTCTGCAACCACGCGTATACCTCGTCGTCTACTCTCAGGGTGGGCATCGGCCAATCCTCACAATGTCACAGTGTGACACTGTTCTACGCCGGCACCTGTGGCGTGTCAAGCACCAGCCTTAGGCCTCTGTGAGGCAAACTGAGGCCTAACATTTCGCTCAAGCGGACCAATCAATCGCTTCGCGATTGATGTGGCCGCTTAGCTCCAGCGTTAGGCGTCGCAAACAGGCATGTTCATTAGGGCTTGTAGCGCCTCGCTCCGAGCCGGTTTTCCGGGGAGCAAGCGTCCGCGCTGCGGTGCGGCTGCCCAGTCGGCGCGAAATGCCGGCCTGTTGCTCCACGGCGTTCCTGTTGCATCATCGCTTTCGCGCCGCATGGTCTGCCGGCATTGGCATCGTCAGTTGGCAGGCAGCAACCAATTTCGCGGGCTGTCAGTTCGGGCCAAGCAGCATCCGGCGTGAGCGACAGCCTAACAACTCGCTCAAGCGGACAGTCCAATCGCTTCGCGATTGGAGCTGCCGCTTAGCTCGATCGTTAGGCATGAACTCGTTGGCAGCAATCGATAAGTCGAATCCATGATCGCGACAACGCGCATCCAGAAGCTTGGACATCCAACGCTCGAGGTGACGAAGTACGGCGAGTGTCCTCGGGTGCTTTTCATTCATGGCTGTACGGAGACGTCGGCAATATGGCTCCCTGTGATGCAGGCGCTCGGCAATGCCGGTGTCGAAAGTGCCGCCTTAGACTTGCGAGGTCATGGAGGGAGTGATGGCCATGAATCACTTCAGGAGGCGGGCATCGAAGACTATGTCGCAGACGCGCTGAGCACCCTCAACGCGATGCCATCGCTTCGAATTGTTGTCGGTCATTCTATGGGTGGCTTGGTCACTCAGTTGCTCGCAGCAAAGGCCGACCTTGCATATGCAGTATTGATCGCTTCGTCGCCCGTTTTTGGCATGAGGGGCGACGGCATACGCATGGCTCGCAAGCATCCTTGGACGTTCCTCATGTCGTTCCTGCGGCGAAGTTTCAAACAGCTGTATGTGGATGAGCTTGTCACTAGGTCACTTCTCTTTCATTTGCGGACCCCGGCCACAACAGTTAGGCAGTTCATGTCCCAAGTACAGGAGGATTCCTGGCGTGCGGGGAACGAAATGAATTCGCTCCTTCCTGACCCACGGGCTGTGCGTTGCCCGATTACAGTGATTGGTGGTGCTGATGATTTCATGGTTTCAAGAGCCTCCACTGACGCGACGGCATCTGCGTACGGTGTAGAGCCGATCTACCTTGAAGGGTGTGCACACATGGTCCCATTGGAGTCCGACCCTGTAATGCTTTCTCGACTGATCATGTCCTCACCTCTTCGAGCGCAGCAAAACGATGCCTAACAACTCGCTCAAGCGGACCAATCAATCGCTTCGCGATTGATGTGGCCGCTTAGCTCCAGCGTTAGGCGCTTGGTTCTAACGTGGTCTGAGGCGAGGTTCGTATCGGCAAGTGCGAGACTCCTCGCAGCCAGACTTCCCGCTCGCCCGCGCCGGTCAGCCTCGCGTCGCACTCAGGAACCAGCATCGAGTAGTCGGGAGCAGTGCCGGGCGGGCGCGGGCACCAACCAAGAGCCTCCACCATCCGGGTTGCTTCAAGTCCTCGCTCCGGGCAAATTGCGCCTAACTACTCGCTCAAGCGGACCAATCAATCGCTTCGCGATTGATGTGGCCGCTTAGCTCCAGCGTTAGGCCCTTTGGGCCGCGAGTTCGGCTCCATCCCGCCTGCGCTGTTCAACATCACGCGACCGACCGCTGAGGCGGGCGGCGCTCTGGCAGCCGCCAAGCGCCGCGCTGTTCCTCGGTGGAGTTCCTCGCGGGCGCAGGCACGAACCTTCTCGCATGCATCAGCCCGGCATCCGGCGAGGTTGATCTCGGCCAGATCGGGGCAGGGCTTGTCGCTCCGTAGGTCAGGCTGTAGCGTCTTGGCCTAACTATTCGCTCAAGCGGACAGATCAATCGCTTCGCGATTGATGCTGCCGCTTAGCTCAGACGTTAGG
>NZ_JAPZSC010000045.1 GCF_027531545.1 Silanimonas sp.
GCGACGACCTCGTCAGCCTGAACCGCGAGTTCGTGCAGATGGCCCAGGAAGTGACGCGTACGCTGGGCGGCACGCAGTTCAACGGCGTGACCATCCTGTCGTCGACCGGCTCCAACAACTTCCAGATCGGCGCCAACAACAACAGCCTGATCGACCGCCTGTCGTTCGACAACTACGCCTGGACGGCCGCAGCGGCCATCACCGACGTGACGGGGACCGCCGTGATCACCGGCACAGAGACGCCCACGATGCAGATCACAAGCCAGGCCGACGCCCAGGCGGCCATCGCCGGCATCGACTCGGCTCTGAACGAGATCAACAGCCAGCGCGCCACCTGGGGCTCGCGCCAGAACCGCTTCGAGAACGTGGTCTCCAATCTGATGTCGGCCGTCGAGAACCAGACTGCCGCGCGCGGCCGCATCGTCGATGCCGACTACGCGGCGGAGACGGCCAGCCTGTCGCGCGCCAGCATCCTGCAGCAGGCCGGCAACGCCATGGTGGCGCAGGCCAACCAGCTGCCGCAGCAGGTGCTCTCGCTGCTGCGCTGACTGGCCTTCCGCCGGCGACAGGCCGGTATCGACGAGATGGACAGAGCCCGCCCCCGGCGGGCTCTTTGCATGGTGGGTCATTCGCCAATCGAGGTTCGCTGTGCCGATCCCGAGGCCTGTCGCCCTCTGACGAGCCGGCGCGCTTGAGTCCGAACAAGGCTTGTTGGGTGCCCCTTATCGCGCGACCGCCTGCGTGAAGCTTCCGCGGGCCGCGACGAAAACCTTCCCAACGCAGCCGCCCGTTCGGGGCTGCGGGGTCCGGACCAACAGGGGGTCGCGGCAGGGCAGCGGCAACGCGGCAGTGCCAAGGCAGCTTTGATTGGCCCGGGCGGGTTCCCCGGCGAAGGGGCGGCTCACGAGAGCCGCCACGGGCCGG
This sequence comes from Silanimonas sp., assembly GCF_027531545.1. GTDB lineage: Bacteria > Pseudomonadota > Gammaproteobacteria > Xanthomonadales > Xanthomonadaceae > Silanimonas. Next base: position 925 of record NZ_JAPZSC010000045.1, read on the forward strand.
GGGTCTTTGCAGGCCACCGCCGCGTGCGCCTTGATGCGGCAGTCGCGGCGGCAGCCGGGCAAGTGCCTAGGGTCAACCATCGTCCTTCGGAGTTATCCATGTCCACCATCAACACCAACCTGATCTCGCTGAACGCCCAGCGCAACCTCAAGACCAGCCAAGGCGACCTCGCCACCTCGATCCAGCGCCTGTCGTCGGGCCTGCGCGTCAACACCGCCCGTGACGACGCCGCGGGCCTGGCCATCAGCGAGCGCATGAACACCCAGGTGCGCGGCATGAACGTCGCCATGCGCAACACCAGCGACGCGATCTCCCTGGCCCAGGTGGCCGAGGGCGCG
>NZ_JAPZSC010000070.1 GCF_027531545.1 Silanimonas sp.
AGCGTGATCGGCGAGGTCACGACAGCCGCCCCATGCACCGCGGCAGCAGCGCTGCAGCCCCAAGTGGACGATGGACCGCGATCGTCGATGCCATCGGCACCAGCCAGGCTGTCGCGGGCTTTGGGGTCACGGATTCAGGAATCCCTGCGGCCAAAGCTGCGAGTGTGAGGCGACCGACGGCTTGTGGCCCGGCCTCGGCCGCTGAGCAGCCGACGACGAAGCGCGGCCGTGCGCTGGACAGCGGTCATCCAGGCGCACAGGTCAAGCGCGCCGACATCGCGCAGGAGCCGCGGTGGTTCCGGCGCTTCAGAGCCGTGGCGACGGACTGTTTCCGAGGCTCTCGGTCAAGCGGGTGGACCGCATGACCGGATCCCGAGCGCTACGGCTTGCTCAGCCGCAGGCAGGCCTTCTCGCTGTCGACGATGACCTCGTACACCACCGGCTGGCTGCCGTCGGCGCGCTGCAGTGTCAGCATTCCGCCCGAGAACTTGAAGCTGCCGCTGGCTTGCGCGGGCCTGTCGTCTGGTCCGGGCATGCCCTCGATGAAGGTGCCGTCAGGACGGAAGCTCAAGTGCTGCCGGCCACGGCTGGGCGGCAGCGGCTCGGCTGCATCGACGTAGACCTTGGCGCCCGCCGTGTCGCGTTCGTGGGCGTGCACCCAGTGACCCAGCAGCGTCTGCCTGCTCATGACACCAAGGAGCTTCTCGGGCCGTTCAAGGTCGAATGCATGCGCGCCACCTGCTCCGGCGTGAACATGACCATCGCGGCGTCATCGACGTAATCCATGTAGTTCATGAACATGTCCCCGTTCGGCCCGTTCTGGCAACTGACGCTGGGAAACGTCGGCACACCGTAGTTTGGGCCCTCGGCATTGGGTGTGTCGCTGACCGAGTCGCCACCTGAGCAATCAGGGGTATCGCCCCAGATGTGGCGCAGGTTCAGGTAATGCCCCACTTCGTGAGTGCAGGTTCTCCCCTTGTTGAAGGGGGCCCGCGCAGTACCGCCCGTACCAAAGGCGTTGACCGAGATCACCACACCGTCGGTACCCGCCGGGCCGCCGGGGAACTGGGCGTAGCCGAGCAAGCCGTCCTTCAGCGCACAGACCCAGATGTTCAAGTAACGGTCGGTCGGCCACGGCGCGCTGCCGCCGCGTGCCGGGTCCTTCATCGAGTCGTTCTGGCCAAACATGGCCTGTTGCGTCGGCACGTAGAGGACGCCAGACGTGGCTTTGCCGCCAGGTTCCTTGGTTGCCAGCTTGAACTCCACCATCGCATCTGCCACGAGCCCTTTCCAGACTGCAGGTGCCTTCCCGCGATCGGTGTTCTTGGCGCGGAAATCCTTGTTGAGGGTCTTCATCTGCGCGGCGATCTGCGCCGGCGTGACCTTGCCAATCCCCGGAGACTGCAGGATGTGGATGACGACGTTGATGACGTAAGGCTTGGTCCGCTCGACCCTTGCGGACCGCCGCGACGCCATGAAGGCGTGCTCCAGTTCCGTCTGCGCGCTGCGGTAGCTTGCTGATTGCTCGAACAACCAGTAGTGGACCGACATGCAGCCACACTTGCGCTGCAAGGGCGCTGTGGACTCCTCGCCGGGTGCGCGCCCGGCAGCGTTCGGCTTGGCGGGTGACTTCTTTCTAGCCATGGGTCATCTCCTCGGGTCAAAAGCAGATGTTCGCGCAGCGGCTGCTGACGCGCCATCCCCAAGAAGAGAGACCGGGCAGGGCGTGGTGCCCCAATGGTGGAAGAGGTGAGACAGGCCGCGGAGTACGGCCGGGCTTTCATACAGCCTCAGCACCTCGGGGTAGACGCGGCGGAACACGCCAACGTCTTGCTCGAATGCGGCATCTGGGCCCACGGCTCAAGGCGACACCAGTCCGACATCCTGTCCTTGAGTGACGATAACCTGGTCTTCACACGCAACCTGTTCGAAGGCATCCCGGCCAGGCTCCTTGCGCCCTGCGGCGACTTGTTCAGCCGTATCCGCATGGTTCACCGGAAGACCAAGCCCCAGGGCAGGCTGCTGAAGGAGTTCAAGCGGCACGTCAGCGCAATTCAGCAGCCCCAATCCGCGCAATGCCTGGGCCTAGGGTGGTGCGCGCCAAATCGTAGAACGTAACTGACCCGGCATACTGCAACCGCCCAGGAGGTGGGCGATGCGGGTTGCAAAGACGATCGAGTTGGATGCGCAGACGGACGGGGAGCTGCGGGTGCTTGAGCACTCAAGAGCTCGAGGCGAGTGCCCCCCTTTTGTAGCCAGAGCGGACGACCAGGTCCCAGTGCCCTCAACGCCCGCTTGGGGTCGGTAGTGACCCGTCGCGCCGAGGATGAGCAGTTATTCGCCCTGGCGGCGACGAGGCTTCATGTGGGTTGAAGGGTCGGGGCCTCCAGCCGCCACCGCGGTCGCCGGCAATGTCAGCAGCACCCCCGCAAGCGGCCGGTGGTGGCGCCAGCCGGTACTTTGCCGAACGACTGCAAGATGTCCAAGACCGTGAGTTCGAGGGCCGGCGCCGACAGACCGCAACCGCTGCATGGGAGTCCCTAGCAGCCAGCCCGGAAACGAAGAAGGGGCACCCCGCTCGCGCAAGGTGCCCCTCGACACTGGCCATGGGCTGCTCAGCCCTTGACGCACACCACCTGCTTCAACGTGTGCACCACGTCGACCTGGTCGCGCTGCGCTTCCATCACGGCGTCGATGTCCTTGTAGGCCGCGGGCGTCTCGTCGAGCACGTCCTTGTCCTTGCGGCATTCGACACCTTCGGTCGCGGCGCGGTGGTCGGCCAGTGTGAAGCGGCGCTTGGCTTCGCCGCGGCTCATCACGCGCCCAGCGCCGTGCGAGCAGCTCTCGAACGATTCCGGGTGGCCCTTGCCGCGCACGATGTAGCTGCGCGCGCCCATGCTGCCGGGGATGATGCCCAGCTGCCCGGCCTTCGCGCTCACCGCGCCCTTGCGCGTGACGTACACGTCCTTGCCGAAGTGGTGCTCGCGGCTCACGTAGTTGTGGTGGCAGTTCACCGCCTCCACGTGGCTCTGGAAGTGCTTGTGGATCACCGTCTTCGCGGCTTCGATCACGCGCTTCATCATCACCTCGCGGTTGATGGCGGCGAACTTCTGCGCCCAGCCCACGGCGCGCACGTAGTCGCCGAAGTAGCGCGAGCCTTCCTCGAAGTAGGCCAGGTCGCGGTCGGGCAGGTTGGCGTTCTGGCGCAGCGCGTCCTGCTTGGCCAGCTCGATGAACATCGTGCCGATGAAGTTGCCCACGCCTCGCGAGCCGCTGTGTAGCATGAACCACACGAAGCCTTCCTCGTCCAGGCACACCTCGATGAAGTGGTTGCCCGTACCCAGCGTGCCCAGGTGCTGGATGTGGTTGGTCTTGGCCAGCTTCGGATAGTCGCGGCACAGCTCGGTGAACTCCGGCTCCAGCTGCGACCACGCCGTGTTCACGCTGCCCGGCGGCTTCTGCCACGCACCGGGGTCACGGCTGCCGGGCTGGCGGCCGTGCGGCACCGCGCGTTCGATGGCCGAACGCAGCGGCGCCAGATTGTCCGGCAGGTCTTCCGCGCGCAGGGTGGTCTTGGCGGCCATCATCCCGCAGCCGATGTCCACCCCCACCGCAGCCGGGATGATGGCCTTCAGCGTCGGGATCACCGAGCCCACGGTCGCGCCGATGCCGAAGTGCACATCAGGCATCGCCGCGATGTGCGGGTAGACGATGGGCAGGCGCGCGGCGTTGGTCAGCTGGCGCTTCGCCTCGTCTTCGACGGGCACGCCGCGCGTCCACATCTTCAGCGGCACGCCGCCACCCACGTCCTCGTGGATGTAGTTGGTTCCCATGATTCATTCTCCCAGTCCAGGGGAGGCTGCCGATGCAGCCTCCCCCAACGCTCAACGGAGCTTCACCAGCCCGTTGAGAACTTGGTCCAGACCCCCGATCACGGAGATCTTGTCGATGCGCTCGGCCACGCGTTCCAGCGTCTCGAGTTCCTTCATGCGCAGCGCGACGGGGTTGCCCTCCATCACCTTCGCGGTGTTGAGCAGCGAGCGCGTGGCGGCGGTCTCTTCGCGGCGGCGGATCACGTTGGCCTCGGCGGCCTTGCCGGCCTCCACCACCTGGGCGAGGATGGTCTTCATCTCGCCTGGCAGCACGATGTCCTTCACGCCCACGCCGTCCAGCTGCAGGCCGTAGCCGGCCAGCTTGGCGGTGACCTGGGCGGTCACGACCTCGTCGATGACCGTCTTGTTCTCCAGCAGCTCGTCGAGCGAACGCGTGCCCACGGCCGCGCGCAGGCCGAACTGCAGCTCGCGGTACAGGTGTTCCGCGGGCTTGGCCAGTTCCCTGAATGCCTTCAGCACATCGGCGTAGCGCCACGTGGCCGACAGGTTCAGCCGCAGCGCCACCTTGTCGCGGGTCAGGATCTCCTGGCCCGTGACTTCCAGCGCCTGTAGCCGCAGATCCACCAGCTCGACCGCGACGTTGCGGTTGAACTTCCAGAACGCGTACGAACCCGCCGCCAGCAGCCGCTCGACCTTGCCGTCGACCGACAAGATGCCGGCGCCGTGGTCGGGCACCTGCACCTGCAGCACGCCGGCCAGGCCCTGCACGGAGCGCTGGCGAAGCTGCGTCTGCAAGAGCCGCGACACTACGGGCGCCGCCACCTCCGCCGAGGCCGCGATGTCGATCACCTCGACCTGCACGTTGACCAGGCCCTTCCAGTACAGGCGACGGGTGGCCGGTGCCAACACTTCGACCAGCGTGCCGTTCTCGGTGCGCAGGCCGACCTGGTGCTCGTTCAGCTCCACGCGCACGAACTCGGTCGCAACGACCTGCGGCTCCTTAGCCAGCAGGTACTCGGCGATGGTGTGCGTGAACGTCGGCTGCTCGAGTGCGAAGCGCTCGACCTCCAGCCGGTCCAGGCCGGCAACGAGCCAGTGCGTGCCCGGTTGCAGCACATGATCGAAGTCGCCGTTGCGCAGCAGCAGTCCGCGCTCGTTCTTCTTCACGGTGACACGCTGGATCTTCATGGTGTTCTCCTTTTTCGAGCGTGTGTTGAATGGGGGTGCCGCTTCAGGGGCGGTCGCGGGCGACGGATGCCAGGGTGCGAACACCGCAGCGGGCGTCGGCGGTCTCCTCCCTGAAGACCTCCTCGGCTGGCTGCGGCGTCGAAGTCCCGCTTGCCCGTCGTACGGGCGGCCGCCGCTGTCGCGGCAGGTGGTCTTGCGACCGGTTGCTGGTGCTTGGAGCGGGAGTCGAACCCGCGACAGACGACTTATCAGGTCGTTGCTCTACCCGACTGAGCCATCCAGTGGAGGCCCTCCAGGAATCGAACCTGGCAGCGCGAGCTGCGATCCATCGAGGGCCAGGAATCCGCCGCTTCCGTGCGACGCGGCATGGGCGGTACCGACAGGCCAGAGCCCGGGTACCGCCCACCGGCGGGGTTCACGAACCCCGGATCTGTGAGCGTCGCCCTTCTACGGCAGATGCGTGGGCGCCTGGGCCTTTCAGCTCAGGCGCGATCCGAGACGTGAGGATCGGGGCAGGCGTGCGGCCAGCCACTCATGCACGTCGGCTCGGATGTGCCGGCCTTCGAGCAGGAACGCCTCGAAGCGGCTGGGCACGTAGGGCAGGTACAACAGAGGCATGCGCGCTTCCTCCGGCGTGCGGTCGGCCTTGCGGCCACCTGATCAGCAAGCTGCCTCAGCTGCGCGAGTCGTCTTGAGGGGGTGCGGAGCGGCCTGAGCAGCGTCGCGGGCCAGCCGAAGCAGGATGGTTCTCAGGTTGTAGCGGCGGTTGAAGAGGTACTGGATCTGTCCGAGG
>NZ_JAPZSC010000068.1 GCF_027531545.1 Silanimonas sp.
GCCGCATCGGTGTAGAGCCGCTTGAGCGTGGGCGCTTTGGCATGGGCCTTGGCCACCACATCGGCCGCGGTGTCGCGGTCCTGCACGCTGGCGGCCGTGATCGTCACGGCCAGCACCAGCCCCAGCGTGTCCACCACGAGGTTGGGCTTTCGCCCCTTGACCCTCTTGCCGGCGTCGAAGCCGGTGTGGCCGCCCTAGGCTGTGCTGCGCGTGCTCTGCGAGTCGATGATCGCTGCGGTCGGCTCGGGCGACTTGCCAGCGCGCTGGCGCCACTGCTGGCGCAGCCGGTCGTGCATCGCCTCGAACGTGCCCGCTGCAGCCCAGCGCTTGAAGCACATGTACACCGCCTCCCAGGGCGCGTAGCTCTTGGGCATCAGCCGCCAGGGCGCGCCGGTGCGCACCACATAGCAGCAGGCGTTGACCATCGTGCGGCGCTCGTAGCGCGGCGGCGCGCCCTGCTTGCCGTCGCGCTCGAACAGGTCCGCCACCAGCGCCCACTCGGCGTCGGTCAGGTCGGTGTGATGACCCTCGGCGCTGCTGCTGCGCCTGTGCATCGCGGTGTAGCCCGTGCGTGGGTCCGCCTGACCTTGCGCGGCACGCTGCACCGACGATCGCCGCACCGGCTTGTCGCGCACAATCCCGGCCTGCCGCAGCGCCTTGCGCACCGTCACCGGGTTGACCTTGACGCCGCAGCGCCGCGCCAGCTCTGCCGTCACCTCGGCCAAGGCCGCCTGCGGCCTCTCAGCGACGATAGCGCGAAGCACCAGGACATGCTCGGCACTCAACGAGGGCTTGCGGCCGGGCTTGCCCTTGCTGTCGATGTCATCGGTGTTTCGCGCCATCCCCTGCCTCGCGTCAGTGTCTCGTGAAGACACAACTCGCGAGGTCATGTTTTCGTTTACACCCCTTCAGGGACCGAGAGACATCTTTATCGCACCGCTGGCTGCGGGGCGCGCGTCTGACGTGGCGATGCAAGCGCCGCGAAGCGAGTCGCCGGCGCTTGAATTGCCATCTGGGAGGTTCGGGGGTCTTGCCAGGCCCGATTCGGGGCGACTTCTCACCTCTGGCACTCCCTACGCGGCCGCTGCGGTCATCCTAAATCCGGCAGTTACCCCGTCGCTTGAAGCGCTGGTGGGGGCTTCGGTGGTCCGATGACTGGCGCGATCCGGTCGCTGATGTAGCGCAACAGGTGGCCCCATCGGTCCAGGCCCTTGAACTGCTCCGCAGCGGCCCTG
>NZ_JAPZSC010000062.1 GCF_027531545.1 Silanimonas sp.
CAGACCGATCCGCTCACCGGCGTCGCCACCCGCCAGCATTTCAACGAGCTCGCCGCCGCGGCACTGGCACGGGCGCGCGAAGGCACTCGTCCGCTGATGCTGGTGGCCTTCGACCTCGACCACTTCAAGCGCATCAACGACCGCCACAGCCATCGGGCCGGCGACGCCCTGCTGCGCGCGGTCAGCGCGACCGTGCGTGCCGTGCCGGCCCTGGTGCCGCGCGTCATCGGTCGAATCGGTGGCGAGGAGTTCGCCGTTCTGCTGGACGGCGCGACCGAAGGGCAGGCCCTCGCGTATGCCGAGGCTTTGCGGCGCGCCATCGCCGCCACGGAAGCGGTGGTGGAAGGCAGCGCCCCCTTGAGCGTCACCGCCAGCTTCGGCCTCGCCGGCACGCATGACGCGGGCCACGACCTGCAGGCCCTGCTCGATTGCAGCGACCGCGCGCTCTACCGCGCCAAGAACGCCGGCCGCGACCGCATCACACCCGCCCAGCAGGAGAACCCGGCCGTGGACGTGGCCTGAGCCGCGCTGATCTCGGGCACCATCGGCCGAAGAGCGCTAGCATCAGCCCTCAATCCTCGGACCTGGACGCCCTCGCTCCGCCATGACGACGCCACTCATCGCCTTCCTCGACACCTTGGGTCGCCTGCCGCCGATGGCGGATTTCGAGTCCCGCGTCGCCGCGCTCGACGTGGACACCCCGATCCGCGAAGCCCTGATGGGCCGTGATGCTGGCGCGCTGGCACGGGCCTTCGGCGACAGCGCGCCTTACTGGTGCGGAATCCTCGCACCCGAAGACGAGCCCAAGCCGATCGACGACGTGCCGGGTGACGAGCCGGCGCGCGAGCCCGACGAGCGTCCCGGCCCCGACCCGGCGAGCTGAGGCATGAATCGCTGGGTCGCCATTCTGCTCGGCTTGTCCCTCGGCATCGGGGGCGCGACCGCCGCTGCTGGCGGGCCAGCCGTCGATGGCATCGACCCGGCGCTGCAGGCCGAGATGGATCGGCTGTTCGCTTTGCGAACCGTCGATCCGCAGGCCTTCGTGGCGCAAACGCGATCCCTGGATTCGATGCCGCCCCCCGTCAGCGTGGCGCAGCGCGAGTTCCTGCAGTTGCTCCAAGCCAATCGCGCTGCCCTCGAAGGTCGGCTCGGCGAGGCCGCCGAGCTGTCGAAGCCGCTGGCGGACTCGGCCGAAGACGCGGGCCTGAGGCTGCGAGCGGGTGCGTTCGTCATCAACGTCCTCGCGGGAACGCGGGACTTCGAGGAGGGCCTGCGGCGACTCGCTGTACTCCTGCGGGCCCACCCGATGCCGGATCCGGCGCTGCTCGACGAGCAGCGCATCCTCTGGGGTACGGCGTCCGTGCTCTACCACGAGCTCGGGCAGCACGCCATGAGCGTCGGATACGCGGATCGCACGCTCGCGGCCTCACCAACGCCGCGCGAGGCTTGCGCGATGGGCACCTACAAGGCGATGGCGCGACTGAGCCTTGCCGATGCCTTGCAATCGGAAGCGGACTTCGACGCCGTCGATCAGGTCTGCCGCGACGCCGGTGACCGGGTGTTCGGCGATGGCTTCCTCTCGCTCGGCCTCGCCCGCTTCCTGCGCGAACGCGACCGCCCGGCCGAAGCCCTTGGCCTGCTCGAGGAGCGCGTGGGCCGGATCGAATCCACGCGCTATCCGCGCCTGATGGCCGAGGCCTACGCGCTGGACGCCGAGCTGCTGCTCGCCGCCGG
>NZ_JAPZSC010000004.1 GCF_027531545.1 Silanimonas sp.
ATCTCGGCCAAGAACACCTCGCGCCGCGTGCGCTTGCGGCCTCCAAGATCCTCAGCATCACCAAACGAAAGCTGCATCGAACTCACCCTTGAAGCGATGACCGATTCTCGCCGAAAGTGGAGGAGTTGTTCAGACCTTCCCTAGGGCATGGCCGCGGGCCGAGGCAGCCGCGGCGCACCACCGGCTGACTTTCGTCAGTGACGCGGCGGCCCAGGACTTGGCACAGTGTCTTCATGCCCGGCGCCGCATGCTGTGCGCGCCCTGACTTGGAGCCCCCATGAGCCGTCCGGAAGACCACCTGCGCGACCTGCGCATCGACCGCCGTCCCGGCGCCGCGCGCCCAGCCTCCAACCGCAAGTGGATCGTGCTCGGCGTCATCGTCCTCGTGATCGCTGTCGGCGCCGTGCTGATGTCCGGCCGGCCCACGCCGGTCGACACCACGGTCGCGCGCAGCGCCGCCGACGCCGGCCCGCCCACCCTGCTCGACGCCTCGGGCTTCGTCACCGCGCGACGCATCGCCACCGTGTCGTCGAAGGTCACCGGCCGCGTGGCCGAAGTGCTGATCGAGGAAGGCATGAAGGTCGAGGAAGGCCAGCTGCTGGCCCGCCTCGACGCCACCGATGCTTCGGCCCAGCTCGAACTCGCCAGCGCGCAGCAGGCCTCCAGCGAATCGCAGCTCGCCGAAGCCCGCACGCAGCTTGCGCTGGCCGAGACCACGCTGAAGCGCCAGCAGGAACTGATCGGCCGCCAGCTGGTCGCGCAGTCGGCGTTCGACCAGGCCAAGGCCGACCGCGACGCCCGCGCCGCGCGCCTCGCCAGCCTCGAGAAGGCCGTTGAAGTCGCCCGCGACCAGCGCGCGCTGACCGCCATCGGCGTCGACAACACGCAGATCCGCGCGCCCTTCGCCGGCGTGATCGTGGCCAAGGCCGCGCAGCCGGGCGAGATGATCTCGCCGGTCTCGGCCGGCGGCGGCTTCACCCGCACCGGCATCGGCACGCTGGTCGACATGGACTCGCTCGAAGTGAACGTCGACGTCAACGAGGCCTACATCGGCCGCGTGCAGCCGAAGATGCCGGTCAACGCCGTGCTCAACGCCTACCCGGACTGGACCATCCCGGGCAGCGTCATCGCCATCGTGCCCACCGCCGACCGCACCAAGGCCACGGTGAAGGTGCGCATCGCGCTCGACAGCAAGGACCCGCGCATCGTCCCCGACATGGGCGTGCGCGTGAGCTTCCTGGCCCCGGTCGATGCCGACGCGCCGAAGCCCACCGGCGCCTTCGTGCCGGAAGCCGCCATCGTGCAGCCCGCGCCGGCCGCCGAGGGCGAGGAGCCCGGGCGCCCCGCCGTGTTCGTCGTCGAGGACGGCGTCGCCAAGCGCGTCGAAGTGACGCTGGGCGAAGAAGCCAATGCCGAGCGCCACGTCACCGCCGGCTTGAGCGGCGGCGAGACCGTGATCGTCGCGCCGCCGAAGGGCCTCGCCGACGGTGCGCGCGTGGTGGCCAACGCCGCCGCTGGCCGCTGAGCGACCGCCCCGCCATGAGCACGCTGTCGATGTTCCCGCTGGTCGAGATCCGCGACCTCACCAAGACCTATGTGCGCGGCAAGCAGCGCGTCGAAGTGCTGCACGGCATCCAGCTCGACATCCCGGAAGGCGACTTCGTCGCGCTGATGGGGCCGTCAGGCTCGGGCAAGACCACCTTGCTCAACCTGATCGGCGGCATTGATTCGCCCACCTCCGGGGTGTTGAAGGTCGGCGGCCAACGCATCGACGACTACGGCGCCGACGAACTGGCGAAGTGGCGCGCCGAGACCGTGGGCTTCATCTTCCAGAGCTACAACCTGATGCCGGTGCTCAGCGCGCAGAAGAACGTCGAGCTGCCCCTGCTGCTCACCGAGATGGGCGCCTCCGAACGCGCCAAGCGCGCCCGCATCGCGCTGGACCTCGTCGGCATCGGCGATCGCGCCGGCCACAAGCCCAACGAACTCTCCGGCGGCCAGCAGCAGCGCGTGGCCATCGCCCGCGCGCTGGTCAGCGACCCCACCCTACTGATCTGCGACGAGCCCACCGGCGACCTCGACCGCAAGACCGCGGACGAAGTGCTGCGCCTGCTGCAGCGCCTGAATTCAGAATTCGGCAAGACCATCATCATGGTCACGCACGACCCGAAGGCCGCCGAGTACGCCCGGCGCACGGTCCACCTCGACAAGGGCGCCCTCGTGCAGGAGGCCGCGCACTGAGCGCGGACGACCCATGCTGAAGTACGTCGGCCTCGTGCTCTCGGGCCTCACCCGCAAGAAGCTGCGCACCACGCTGACCTTCCTGTCGCTGGCCGCGGCGTTCACCCTGCTCGGGCTGCTGCAGGCGGTGAACTCGCTGTTCTCCGGCGCGGCCGATTTCCTCGGCGCCAACCGGCTGATCACGCAGGCCAGCACCAGCTTCACCCAGGCCCTGCCGATGCGCCTGATGCCGCAGATCGAAGCCGTGCCCGGCGTCACCGCGGTCAGCCATTCGCAATTCTTCGGCGGCCAGTACGGCGAGGGTCGCAGCTTCTTCCCGCAGTTCGCGGTGAACCCGCGGCGCCTGCGCGAGACCTACCCCGAGTGGGTGATGGAAGAAGACGCCTGGCGCAACTTCACCTCGACGCAGGACGGCGCGATCGCAGGACGTCTTCTCGCCGAGCAGAACGGCTGGAAGGTGGGCGACATCATCCCGCTCAACAGCTTCATCTGGACGAAGGCCGACGGCTCGCGGCTGTGGGAGTGGCGTCTCGTCGGGATCTTCGACGGCAAGGACGCGGAGTGGCAGAAGCGCGCCAACCTGATGTACCTGAACTACGGCCAGTTCGACGAGGGTCGCGTGCCGCAGGCGCGGGGTCTCGCGGGGGTGTTCGTCGTGCAGGTGGCGGACCCGGGTGAGAGCGAACGCATCGCCAGCACCATCGACGCGAAGTTCGCCAACTCCTCGGAAGAAACCAAGACGCAAAGCGAACAGGAGTTCCAGCTCGGCTTCATCCGCCAGCTCGGCGACATCGGCCTGATCGTCAACCTGATCACCGGCGCGGTGTTCTTCTCCATCCTCTTCCTCACCGGCGTGGCCATGTCGCAGGCGGTGCGCGAGCGCATCCCGGAGCTCGCCGTGTTGAAGTGCCTCGGCTTCAAGGACACGCAGGTGATGTGGCTGGTACTGGCCGAGAGCTTCGCGCTGTGCCTGCTCGGCGCGCTGGCCGGCATGCTGTTCGCCAGCTTCGTCATGCAGTTCCTGCCGCCGGAGTTCCCGATCACCGCCGATGCCTTCGTCTGGGGCGTGGCCGGCGCCAGCGTGCTGGTGCTCACCGTGCTCGTCGGCCTGCCGCCCGCGCTGACCGCGCAACGACTGAAGATCGTCGATGCGCTGGCCGGCCGCGCCGGGGATTCCCCGCTCGAACTCGCGCTGCGCAAGGCCATCGAATGGCCCGCCATGGGCTGGCGCTGGTTGATGGGTCGCCCGCTCCGCCCGGCCGAGGCCGACGCATGAGCACATGGACGCAGGTGCGCGAGATCACGCTGATGAACCTGCGCTCGATCCCCGAGCGCCTCGGTCCTTCGCTGGTGATCGTGGTCGGCATCGCCGGCGTGGTCGGCGTGCTCGTGGCCCTGCTCTCGATGTCCTCGGGCCTCGACGAAACGCTGGGCAGCGGCGGACGCACCGACCAGGTGGTCATCACCCGCGGCGGCAGCAATGGCGAGCTGGCGAGCTTCCTCGCCATCGGCTCGGCGACGCTGATCAAGCAGGACCCCGGCATCGCCCGCGCCGAGGACGGCACGCCGCTGGCCAGCAGCGAGCTGATCGTCATCACCGAAGTCCCTCGCCCCGGGCAGCGCACCGGCGCGAACGTCACCCTGCGCGGCGTGGAGCCTGTGGGGCTCGCGCTCCGCGACGGCTTCCGCATCGTGCGCGGGCGGCTGTTCCGTCCGGGCGTGCAGGAGCTGATCGTCGGTGCCGGCGCCGCGGCGCAGTTCAGCGGCCTCGAGGTGGGGCGCACGCTGCGCTTCCGCGGCTCGACGTGGACCGTCGTCGGCCACTTCGAGAGCGGCGGCAAGTACGACAGCGAACTTTGGAGCGACATCGGCACCGTGCAGAGCGCCTGGCGGCGCAGCGGCGTCTCGTCGATCCTCGCGCAGCTCAAGACGCCGGCGGTGCTGCCAGCGATGACGGCGCGGCTGAAGGAAGACCCTCAGCTCGACGTCGAAGTCAAGACGCAGCTCGACTTCTACCAAGGCCAGAGCGGCCAGCTCACCGCGACGATTGGGATTCTCGCCGGCATCGTGGCCCTGATCATGGCCTTTGGCGCCACCTTCGGCGCACTCAACACCATGTATTCCGCCGTCTCCGCCCGCACTCGCGAGATCGGCACGCTCCGCGCACTCGGCTTCGGCGCCTCGCCGGTCGTGGCCTCGGTGATGGCCGAAGCCCTGCTGCTCAGCACCTCCGGCGGCGCGCTGGGCGCGCTGTTCGCCTACCTCGTATTCAACGGCTACGCCGTGAGCACGCTCGGCGGCGGGTTCACGCAGGTCGCGTTCCAGTTCGCCGTGACCCCGCAATTGGTGGCGATCGGCCTGTCACTGGCCATTGCCATCGGCTTCATCGGCGGCTTGGCGCCCGCCATCCGCGCAGCGCGGATTCCGGTGACGTCGGCGCTGCGGGAGTAGCGCCGGCGCCACCGGTGTACCGCGGGGTCGCCGCCATGGCGCATCGGACCAGCAGGCGGACCGTTCCGCTCCCGCACGCTGACAGCAGGCGCCATTAGGCGAAGGCAGCGACCTGCCGTGGCCGGAAAACCGCCGCACTCCCGATGATTGCACCAATGCCTTTCGCGCGAGGCGTCAGGAGACACGCTGGTAGTGCGAGATCCTCAGGAAGTCGAGATCAATCAGGGCGAACACCCCTGCCAACTCCGGCGCGTCCTGGGAACGCCGCATCGCGCGCTCCGCCGCTTCGGCATCCTCCCAAGCGACATGGTCGATCCACCATCCATTGGCCTCGTCTCGGTACATGGAGCGTGACACATGGCCGGGCTGTGCCCTGATGAAGTCGCCGAGGGTCTCCATCCCTGCCCTCTGGTCGGCAGCGTCGACGCCACTGATGAACCGTAGCAGCGCGATCTCGTGCACCTGTTTGTCGTTCATTGGCTGAATTCTCCGTGTTGGACCGGCGTCGTCGCCGGCGCTTGAAGAATCCCCATGGACATGCCAGAAAATGGCATGTTCATTCATGCCAAACGCAAATGAGATCAGAGACCGGCGAGCGTGCCCTCGGACTGCTGCGCTCCCGCGATGACTGGACAGCACCTTCGCTGGCGCACGAATTGGGAGTCAGCGTGCGCACCGTCCACCGGCTGCTCGCGGAATTCAGGGAGCGTGGTTTGCCGATCGAGGCCTCCCGCGGCGCCGGTGGCGGCATCCGACTGGGGTGGAGCTACGGCCTCGACGGACTCCGGCTAGGGCACCGGGACACGCTCCAGGTGCTTCTTGCGCTGGCCGTTGCCGAGCGGGTCGGGGGGCCACTCATGACAGCGAGGCTCCCCGCGGTGCGGCAGCGGCTTGGCCTGGCGCTGCCCCAGCAACAGCGAAGCGCCGTTTCCCGACTCAGGCGCCGGGTCCTCGTGGGCGCGTCCGCCTCACCGGCCGTCGCGTCGACGTACGGAAGCATCAAGCCAAGCATCGCGGTTCGAATCCATGAGGCATTCCTTGCCCAGCGCGCCCTGCGCATCGCTTATCGGGATGGGTCGGGTGCCACCTCGGCCCGAAAGGTCGAGCCCCACTATCTGTTGTTCAATCCGCCCTGCTGGTACTTGCTGGCATGGGACTCCGGGAAGGATGCCGCCCGTCACTTTCGACTCGATCGCCTGACCGATGCCGGGGTCGCGGAGGAACCGTTCACCTTGCGCCCGTCGAAACAACTGATGCTCGACGTCGACACGTTCTTCGATGGCCTCTAGGTGCTGCCGATCCCAACATCAGGGCCTGTTTTGCCCAGTGACCGGAAGGCCGATCAACGCACTTGGAACGGGAGCCCCGAAACGGGGCCCCCGGATCCAATCAGGGCTCGACCACCTCCACCCGCTTGCGGTTATCCGAGGGCACGCGGTCGATCAACTTGTTGTAGGGGTCGAAGCCCACCTCGTAGGGCGCTTCGTCGACCGTCACGGTGATCGTCGGCTCGGCCTCGGTGATCCGGCGCCGCTCGAGGAACAGCACCCGCTCGTCCGCCTCGTCGGCACCCGGCGCGCGCGCGAACACCGCGACCTCGACCTGGTCGTCCATGGCCGCCGGCGTCTCCTTGCCCAGCCCATCGCTGTAGACCTTCGCGGCCTTGAGCGAGAGGGTGACATCCCAGCGACCGTCGGCGCGCTTCGTAGCCTTCGCGTCGAGCACCCGGTTGTCGTAGAACGTGATCCTCTGGAACAGGTCGGTGATCAGGCCCTGCTGCTCGGGTGATGCCTCGGCGCGGATGTACTCGATCAGTTCCGCGGAGGTCGTGTAGGGCGGTTGCTGGAAGCCCTTGTCCTGCAGGTAGCGCCGCAGCGCACGGTTGAGCGCTTCCTCGCCCATCTCCTCGCGCAGGCGGTAGAACACCAGCGAGCCCTTATTGTAGTGGATGTAGGACTGGTTCTCGACGCGGTAGAGCGGGAGTTCCTCCACCAGCTCGCCGCCACGCCGGTCGAGGTAGTTGTCCAACTCATACCTGAGGAACCGGCGCATCTTGTCACGGCCGTATTTCTTCTCCATCACCATCAGCGCCGAGTACTGCGACAGCGACTCGATGAGCATGGTCGAACCCTGCATGTCGGCGCCGACCACCTGATGCCCCCACCACTGGTGCGCGACCTCGTGCGAGGTCACGTAGTACACGTAGTCGATCGCGTCCTCGTCGCGCAGGTCGGCGATGAAGCCGATCGACTCCGAGAACGGGATGGTGTTGGCGAAGCTCTGCGCGAACTGCGCGTAGCGCGGGAACTCGATGATCCTTAGCTGCTTGTGCTGGTAGGGCGTGAAGTGCGTGGTGTAGTAGTCCAACGAATCCCTGGCCGCCTCGATCATGCGATCGACGTTGTAGGCGTGCGAGCCGTGGTGGTAAACCTCGATCGGAAGGCCGTTCCACGTGGCCTTCTCCACCTCCCAGCGGGCCGACAGCCAGGCGGCGAACGGCAGCATCGGGCGGTCCATCGCGTAGGCGAAGCAGCGGCGGCCGTTCTCCTCCGTCTCGGTCACGAGGTAACCGGGCGCCAGCGCGATCTGGTCGGGCGCGGTGCAGACCTTGGTGCGGAAGTCGATCCAGTCGGCATCGTCGCTGATGAAGCTGTTGGCGCGCGCCGCGTCGTCTTCCAGCTTCGCCATCCGCGGCACCTCGCCCAAGCCGCGCTCGCGGCGCTCGTTGCGGTCGACGATCTGGCCACCGCTGCCGTAGCCGAACGACGGCAGTACGCTGGAATTGAAGAACGTCCCGTTGCCGACCACCTGGGTCTGCAGCACGTTGTTGCCGAAGCCGCGCTCCGCGGCGCGCACCTCGAAGCGCAAGGTCATCTCGGCCCCCGGTGCCATCGGCTCGCGCAGTCGGTAGATGCGGTAGCCCAGCGCTTCGTCGAAGCGTTCCAACTCGTGCGGCGCGAATTCGATGGACGCCAATTCGACGTTTGACGGCGTCTGGATATGGAAGGCTTCGATCGGCGTGGCGTGCCGGTTCACCAGCCGGTAGGTGCCGCGGATGACGAGGCCGCGGGTCTCGGGGCGGATGTCGACGTCGGTGTCGATCGCCGTGATGCGCGGCTGCGGCAGGCCGGCGTACTTCGCGTACTCCTTCTCGTAGCGGGCCTGCAGGTCGAGCGCGGTGTCGGCGGACATGTAGTCGTTGACCACGTTGGTGTTCCAGAACACCCAGCCGCCGACCCCGGCCCAGGCCGCAACGGCGACGCCCAATGCCGCGCCGAGCGGGCCGCGCAGTCGCGCCACCGCCTGCCGGCGACGCTCCCGGGCCGACGGCGCGGTGCCGCGCACCCAGAACGCCGCGGCGAGCAGCAGCAGGGCGACCACGAAAAGCAGCCAGTACACCGAGAACCAGGCCCAGCCGGTCAGGTAGTGGCCGAAGCCGTTCATGTCGGAGTACGGCGCGATCGGCGCGCCCGTGAACTGCACCAGATTGTGGTCGATATCCACCACGCCCAGGACGATCTGCGAGACATAGACAAGGATCACGGCGAGGTAGCCCGCGAACTTGTTGTGCGTGAACACCTGCACCACCACGCCGAGCAGGCCCATCAGCACGAAGGGCAGCGCGGCGATCGCGAGCGAGGCCGCATACACGCCGGGCTCGATGTGGGTATAGCCGCGCATCAACTGGAAACCCATGCCGGCCAACACCCCGGCCGCGCTGAACACCCCCACGACCGCCAGGACTGCGCCGCACTTCGCCGCCAGCGGCACCCAGTCGGGCACCGGCAGCGCGTCGGACACGTCGCTGATCTTGACTTGGCGCTCCTTCCATATGAGTTCGCCGGCGTAGAACGTGACGATCAGGAACAGGAAGAGCGACATGCTGCCCTGCAGGGCCTGCACCATCAGGTAGCTGACCGGATAGACCTTGGCGCCAAACAGGGTGTCGACGAACTGCGCTGCGCCGAAGAAGTTGACGACGGCGAACGCCAGCATCACGAGGAAAGGCACGCTGCGCAGCACGCCCCAGGTGTCGAAGCGCAGCAGGCGCCAGAACTGCGCGAGCGCGGTGCGCAGGGTGAAAGCGCGTGGCGGATGCGCAGCGATCGCGTGCGGCATCGCGGTCGTTGCCGGCGTCGCCTGGACGATGGACGCCTTGCGCTTCGACGCAGGCCGTGAGCCCGTACCCGCCCGCATCGGCTTGAACAGCGCATAGGTGGCGCCCAGCAGGCCCAGTGCCACCGCACCCCACAGCGCACGGTTGGCGATGAGGTAACCGGCCAGTTCCGGCAGGCGGGTGTTCTGCTCCTCCACCGACCAGTAGCGCACCGCGCGACCCATCGCCCGCAGCCCGAAGGGGTCGACCAGCGCGGCGACCCAGGCATTCTCGATATCGCTGGTCAGGTTGCCGGCCACGATCCACAGCACGAAGAACGCCAGGACGCCCACGTAAACCATCAGCAGGCTGCGCGTGACCGCCGCCAGCAATGCCAGCAGCGCACCGCCGAACAGCAGGTTCGGCAGCACCAGCACCGCGAACGACCACAGGAACGGGGCGATCGAGAATGCACCCAAGCGCTCGGGGTCGATCCAGGGCATGAGTTGGCCGGCGATCATGCCGATGGCGACGGCAATGAAGATCACCAAACAGGTGACCAGCCCTGCCGCGAAGCGACCGAACAGATAGTCGGCCTTGCGCATCGGGGTGGCGAAGAACAGCTCGGACGTGCCGAACTCGTGGTCGCGCAGCAGCCCGTTGGCGATGAAGATCACGATCAGGAACAGCCCCAGCAGGCTGAACGCGCCGAACATGTTGGCGATCACGGTCGGCGCATTGCGGTGCACGTTGCCGATCGCACTGCCGACCTGGATCGCGTCGGACGAAGTAGCGCCGAAGGCCAGCAGGCCGAACACCGCGGCCACCAGCCACAGCAGGGGCGAGCTGAGCTGGTAGCGCAGCTCGAAGCGGAAGAATTCACCGAACATGGGCGCGCTCCCTCAGGCTGCCTGCGCGTGCTGGCGCAGGCGCTGGAAGTAGACGTCCTCGAGGTCGGGGGCGATCTTCGAAAAGCCCGCTTCCGGCTGCGATTCCGCGTGGACGTGGATCACTGGCTGGCCGCCGACCAGGCGCGTGGAAAGCACGTTGAAGCGCGCCTGGTAGTCGGCCAGCGAGGCCTTGCTGACCGTCGCCTTCCACACCCGGTCGCTGAGCGCCTCGATGGCCTCCTGCGGGCGGCCGGTCAGCAGCACCGTGCCGCGGTTGATGATCGCCATCCGCGGGCAGAGGTCGGTCACGTCCTCGACGATGTGGGTCGACAGGATCACCACCACCTGCTCGCCGATCTCGCTGAGCAGGTTGAGGAAGCGGTTGCGTTCCTCGGGGTCGAGGCCGGCGGTCGGTTCGTCCACGATCACCAGGCGGGGGTTGCCGATCAGCGCCTGCGCGATGCCGAAGCGCTGGCGCATGCCGCCGGAGTAGGTGCCGAGCTTGCGCTTGCGCGCCTCCCACAGGTTGGTCTGGCGCAGCAGGGATTCGACCACCTCGCGGCGCTCCTTGCGCGCGGCGTAGCCCTTGAGCGCGGCGAAGTGGTCCAGCAGGTCCTCGGCGCTGACCTTCGGGTAGACGCCGAAGTCCTGCGGCAGGTAGCCCAGCGTTCGGCGCACGGCGTCCTTGTCGCGCAGCACGTCGATGCCGTCGAAGGTGATCGAGCCCTCGTCGGGCTCTTGCAGGGTGGCGATGGTCCGCATCAGCGAAGACTTGCCGGCACCGTTCGGCCCCAGCAGCCCGAACAGCCCCTTCGGGATGTCGAGCGAGACGTGGTTGAGCGCGCGCACGCCGTTGGCGTAGGTCTTGGACAGATCGCGGATGGTCAGCATGGTCTTCCCCGTCAGGATGGGCCGGCACCGTCGGTGCCGTCATGGAACGGGACCATGCTGGTGGCGCGGCGCTGCCCTAGGCCCGTGCGGCAAGTCATGGGGTGACCTTGGTCATGGGGCTTGGCCGCGCGGCGCCGCGCGCGACGGACAAGCGCGGCTCAGCCCCGCTTCGGCGCCCGCGTCACCAGCACCACGCTCGCGAGGATGACCGCCATCGCGATCCACGTATCCGCATCGAAGCGCTCGTGCAGCACGACGGTGCCGAGCAGCACGGCGATGGCCGGGTTCACGTAAGCGTACGAGGTGGCCAGCGCCGGCCGCACGTGGTGCAGCAGCCACACGTAGGCCGTGAAGCCCACGATCGAGCCGAACAGCGCGAGGTAGACGAGGGCCAGCGTCGAATCCAGCGGCGGCACGCCGGTGAAGCGCTCACCCAGCACCAGCGAGGCGATCGCCATCAGCAGGCCACCGCAGAGCATCTGGCCGGCGGCGCTCATGAAGGGCGTGGGCAGGTCCTGGTCGCGGCTCCACACCGAGCCCCAGGCCCACGAGAGTGGCGCCACGATCAGGCAGACCATGCCCAGCCACGAACCGCGCAGCTCGCTGCCGAAGTTCAGCAGCGCGACGCCGCCGAGGCCCATGACAATGCCCGTCCACTCCAGCGCACCGAGCTTGCGGCCACGCAGCGTGGAGAACACGGCGACGAACAGCGGCATCGAGGCCACGGCGATCGCGGCGAGGCCGCTGCTCACTTCCGTCTGCGCGAGGTTCACCAGGCCGTTGGCGAACAGCACCATGAACACGCCCATCGCCGCGAGGTTGCGCCACTGCGCGCGGGTGGGCGGCGCCACGCTGCGCCAGCGCAGCACGGCGTAGAACAGCGCACCGGCGGCGAGCATGCGGATCGCGCCCATCGCGAAGGGCGGGTAGCCCTGCACGCCGATGGCAATGGCGAGGTAGGTCGAACCCCAGACGAGGTAGACCGCCGCGAGCGCGGCGGCAACGGCGAGGCGTGAGGGCGCAGCGGCGTTCAATGACGCCGCCACGAGTACGCGAACGGGATCAATCCGCCCAGAGCGTGGCTTGGCGCGTTTCCGGCAGCACCTGCGTCGCGAGACGCTGGTTGCCGGCGAGCAGGCCGAGCGCATCGGCCAGCACGTGCGCCGACTCGCGCAGCAGCGGGTCGATGTGGTTCTCGGCGGCCTTCTCGTCGGCCACCTGCTCGGCGACATCGCGCTCGTCGGCCTGCAGGCCATCGTCGGCGCGGTTCGGCAGGCTGTCATCGAGACCGAGGCGCTTGCGTTCGGCGGTGCGGGCCACGCGCTTGGCTTCGGCTTCTTCGCGTTCGGTGCGGCGGGTGGCCTCGTTGAGCGAGATCGTGCCCTCCTCGCGCTCCTTGCGGAACTCGGCCACGTCCTCGCGCCACCAGCCGAACTCGACGTCCTTGGCGATGCGCGCTTCATGGCGCTGCGCGAGCGGCAGCAGCATGGGGGCGAAGTTGCCGTAGGTGCGGTGCGTGGCGGGCTGGATGCGGCTGGCGGGCAGCGCGTTGTCGTAGCTGCTCTCGCCGAACTCGCTGGCGTCGAGCGTCACGGGGAAGGCCAGGTCGGGCACGACGCCATTGAACTGCGTGGTGCCGCCGTCGATGCGGAAGAACTGCGCGACGGTGAGCTTCAGCTGGCCGAAGCGCGGCTCGCGGGTGTTCTGGAAGCGGTCGAGGTCGATGAGGTTCTGCACCGTGCCCTTGCCGAAGGTCGTCTCGCCGATGATCAGGCCGCGGCCGTAATCCTGGATGGCGGCAGCGAAGATCTCGGAGGCGGAGGCGGAGCTGCGGTCGACCAGCACGGCGAGCGGGCCGTCCCACGCAACCCCGGCGACGTCGTCGCTCTCGATGCTGATGCGGCCGCCGGCTTCGCGCACCTGCACCACGGGGCCGGTGTCGACGAAGAGGCCCGTGAGTTCGACCGCTTCGGTCAGCGAGCCGCCGCCGTTGCCGCGCAGGTCGAACACCACGCCATCGACCTTCTCGGCCTTGAGTTCGGCGAGCAGTTTGGCGACGTCGTTGGTGGCCGAACGCGCATCGGCGTCGCCACGGCGCTTCGCTTCGAAATCGGCGTAGAAGGTCGGCAGGCGGATGACGCCGATGCGCTTGCCGTCGGCCTCGATGAGCTGCCGGCGTGCGGCCTGCTCTTCCAGCTTCACGCGGTCGCGGACGATCTCGACGATGCGATGCTCGCCATCGATGCCGTTGGCGGCCGGGATGGTGTCGAGGCGCACCGTGGTGCCCTTGGCACCGCGGACCAGCTGCACGACGTCGTCGATGCGCCAGCCCATCACGTCGACCATCGGGCCATTGCCCTGCGCCACGGCGACGATGCGATCACCGACGGTGAGCTGGCCGGTCTTAGCGGCCGGGCCGCCGGGCACGAGCGTGCGCACGACCACGTAGTCGTCCTGCGACTGCAGCACCGCGCCGATGCCCTCGAGCGAGAGGCGCATCGACATGTTGAAGTTCTCGGCGCTGCGCGGGCTCATGTAGCCGGTGTGCGGGTCGATCGACTCCGTGTAGGCGTTCATGAAGGTCTCGAACGCGTCCTCCGGCTTCAGCTGGTTCACGCGCGTGGCCATCTGCGCGTAGCGCCGGTCGAGCGTGCGGCGGATCTCCTCCGGCGCGCGGCCGGCAAGCTTCAGGCGCAGCCAGTCGTTCTTGACGTACTTCTCCCACAGCACGTCGAGCTCGGCGCTGTCCTTGGCCCAGGCGGCGTCCTCGCGCTCGTAGCGCCACACCTCGTCACCGCTGAAGTCGAAATCGCCCTTCAGGCGCTCGCGGGCGAACGCCACGCGCTCGGCCACGCGAAGCATGTAGCGGGTGTAGAGGTCGAAGGCCGGCTGCAGGCTCTGGCCCTTGATGGCGTCGTCGAAACGGCGCTCGTTCTTCTGGAAGGCGTCGATGTCCGACTGCATGAAGAACAGCTTCTGGCCGTCGAGGCTCTCGAGGTAGCGACCGAAGATGGCGCTGCTGAGCGCATCGTCGAGCGGCTTCGGCGCATAGGCGTAGCGGCTGTCGGACAGCACGCCGTAGACCATGCGGGCGGCGCCCTGCTGGTCGACGGTGGGGCGGAAGGCCGGAGTGGCGGTGGCGGCCGAAGCCGGGGCCGCGGCGGCACTGCCGGTGGCGACCTGCGGCGACAAGGCCGCGCCGGCGAGGGCCAGCGGCAGGGCAAGGGCGAGTACGAGGGGCAGCGGCTTCAGCATGGGGTGTGGTCCGTCCGTTCGATGCAGCATGCCGCGATTGGGCGGCCGGTCAATGTGCCGGACGTCGCATCAGGCGATGACGCCGGCCTCGGCCGCCGAACGGTCGGCGTGGTAGGACGAGCGCACCATCGGCCCGGAAGCGACGTGGCTGAAGCCCAGACCGTAACCGAAGGCCTCGAGTTCCTTGAATTCTTCCGGCGTCCAGTAGCGCATCACGGGATGGTGATGCGCCGTGGGCTGGAGGTACTGGCCGATGGTGATCATGTCGACGTCGTGGGCGCGGAGGTGCTCGAGGCACTCCTTCACCTGGTCCATGTCTTCGCCGAGGCCGAGCATGATGCCGCTCTTGGTCGGCACCGACGGGTGCTGGGCCTTGAAGCGCTGCAGCAGCTGCAGCGACCAGTCGTAGTCGGCGCCCGGGCGCACGTTCGGGTACAGCGGGCGGACGGTCTCGAGGTTGTGGTTGAAGACGTCCGGCGGGTTCGTGGCGAGGATCTCGAGCGCGCGGTCCATGCGGCCCTTGCCGCGGAAATCCGGCGTGAGGATCTCGATCTTCAGCGCGGGCGACAGCGCGCGGGCCTCGCGGATGCAGTCGGCGAAATGCTGGGCGCCGCCGTCGCGCAGGTCGTCGCGGTCCACCGAGGTGATCACGACATACTTCAAGCGCATGTCGGCGATCGTCTGCGCGAGCTTCAGCGGCTCCGAGGCGTCCGGCGGCTTCGGCCGGCCGTGGGCCACGTCGCAGAAGCTGCAACGCCGCGTGCAGACCTCACCGAGGATCATGAAGGTGGCGGTGCCGTGGCTGAAGCACTCGTGGATGTTCGGGCAGCTCGCCTCTTCGCAGACCGTGACGAGCGCGTTCTCGCGCAGCTTCGACTTCAGCTGCTGCACGGCGTTGCCGGCCGGGATGCGCACGCGGATCCAGCTCGGCTTGCGCAGCTTCGGGGCCTCGTCGAACTGGACCGGGCTCTTGCCGATCTTGTCGCCGCCGAGCTGCTTCTTGCCCGCCTCGAGCGCGTCGGGCGTGAGCACGGTGAGCGGGATGGTCTTGGTCGGCGTGGACATGGTTCGATTCGCGTCGTCAGGGGCCGGCGGGCGCCGCGCCGAGGTCCGGCGGGTCGTCGCGCCACTCGGCGGCAAGGCCGAGCTGTCGGCAGAGATGGGGCACCAGCACGTCGGCCACAAGGCTCAGCTCACCGGGGCCGCCGCAGTCTAGCAGCGTGGTCACGGGCTGCCCGGCGTAACCGCAGGGGTTGATGCGCTGGAAGGGCTCGAGGTCCATCGCGATGTTGAAGGCGAGGCCGTGGAAACTGCATCCACGCCGCACGCGCAGGCCCAGGGCCGCGATCTTCGCTCCCTCCGACGTGTACACGCCGGGGGCACCGTCCTTGCGGAAGGCGGCGATCCCATAGGCCGCGCAGGTGTCGATGATGGCCTGCTCGATGCGCTCGACCAGCGCCTTCACGCCGATGCCGAGCCGCCGCAGGTCGACCAGCGGATAGGCCACCAGCTGGCCCGGCCCGTGGTAGGTCACCTGCCCGCCGCGGTCCACGGGGATGACCGGGATGTCGCAGGCCGCCAGCACGTGTTCGGGCTTGCCGGCCTGGCCGAGGGTGAAGACCGGATCGTGTTCGACCAGCCAGAGCTCGTCGACCGTGTCGGCGCCGCGCCGGTCGGTGAGCGCCTGCATGGCGCGCCACACCGGCGCATAGGCCTGCCGGCCGAGCCAGCGGACGCGCACCGGCGTCAGAGCGTCCACTTCACTTCGGGCAGGGCGCGCAGGGTCTCGTGGGCCTTTTCGTAATCGGCGCGCGTCGCGGCGTCGAAGGCGTAGGTGACGGACACCCAGTTGCCCTTGGCGGAAGGCCGGCTGCGGTGGCCCCCGCGATGCACGACGAAGCCGGCGGTTTCCAGCGCATCAGCCATCTTCGCGTCGAGCCCGGCGCCGGCCGCGCCCATCGCGCTGATCTCGAAGGTGCCCGGGAACTGCAGGCCGTGTTCGGGGTTGTCGGAGGTGATCGACATGCGCGCTCCGGCCGATTACTCGGCGTTCCACCACATCAGGAATTCATCGTACATGCGGCCGAAGAAGCCGGCTTCGGCCACCGGCTTCAGCGCCACCAGTGGCGCCGAGGCCACTTCCTTGCCGTCGAGCATCACGCGCACCGTGCCGATGGCCTGGCCCTGGGTGATGGGCGCGACGATCTGCTTCGGCACGTCGATCTGCGGCTTGAGGTCGCCGTAGCGGCCGCGCGGCAGGGTGACCAGCACCGGCGTGGTGACGCCGAGCTCCACGGTTTCGACCTCGCCCTTGAACAGCGGCTGGGTCGCCAGCGCGGCGCTGCCGCCGAACAGTGCGTGGGTCTCGTAGAAGCGGAAGCCCCAGTTCAGCAGCGCGAGGTTGTCGCCTTCGCGGATGCGGAAGGCATCGGCGCGCGAGTCGGTCTCGATGCCCATCACCACGGAGATGAGGCGCATGTCGCCGCGCTTGGCCGAGGCCGCGAGGTTGTATCCGGCGTTGTTGGTATGGCCGGTCTTGATGCCGTCGACGCTGGGGTCCTTCCACAGCAGGCCGTTGCGGTTGTGCTGGGTGATGCCGTTCCAGGTGAATTCCTTCAGCGAATGCAGCGCATACGCCTCGGGGAAGTCGCGGATCATCGCGCGGGCCAGCAGGGCCATGTCGCGCGCGCTCACCACCTGGCCTTCGGCGTCGAGGCCGTGGGCGTTGACGAAGCGGCTGTTCGTCATGCCGATTTTCGCGGCATAGCTGTTCATCAGGTCGGCGAAGGCCTCCTGCGTGCCGGCCACGTGCTCGGCCATCGCGATCGAGGCGTCGTTGCCGCTCTGCACGACCATGCCGGTCAGCACAGCATCCAGCGGCGCGCGGGTGTTCACGTCGAAACCGGAGTAGCTGCCCGCGGTGCCGGCGCCGCCTTCGCGCCAGGCGCGCTCGGAGATCAGCACCTGGTCGTCCTTCTTGATGCGGCCGGCGGCCAGCTCGGCGGCGATCACGTAGGCGGTCATCACCTTGGTCATCGAGGCCGGCGCGCGCGGGGTGTCGATGTCCTTGCCGGCCAGCACCTGGCCACTCGTCGCGTCCATCAGGATCCAGGCCGCGCCCTGCGAAGCCGGCGCCGGCGGAATCGCCACCGGAGCGGCAGCGGGGACCGGCGCGCTCGGCTGCGGCACCGGCGTGGCCACGGGCTGGGGCACGGGCTGCGGCGTGGGCGTTTGGGCGACGGCGAACGTGGCAGCAACGATCAGGGGAAGCGCGAGCAGGGACGGGCGACGCATGGGACGACAGGACTCCGGGGTGCGGGGCGCGCGGTGGTCGCGCGTGGAAAGGGTGGAAGGTTACGGCGCGACGGCTGAATCGCGTGCCGGAATGCGGCGCAGGAATGGCGGTTTCAAGGCTCCGCGCCGAACAGCCGCGGGGTGGCGAGGCCGCTGTCGATGATGCGGGCTGCCAACGCCTGCGCCGCGTCCACGGCCTGGGCCGGGAAGCGCACGCGCCAGACGCTGCGCTCGCCGACGATGGCGTGGTCGAGTTCGGCCCCGTCGAGCCCCGCATCGGCCAGGCGCTCCACCAGCCGCTCGGCATTCATACGGTCACCGAAGCTGCCGACCTGCACGACGTGCGGTCCCGTCCCCATCGGGGCGGGCGCCGTCGCTCCGCGGTCGGGCGCGGGCGGCACGGGGCCGCGCCAGCGGTTGGCGGGCACTGGGGCGGTGGCACGCGGCGACGCGGCGGGCGCCGGCGGAACCGCATCGGCCAGCAGGGTGTCGTCCGGGCCCATCAACGCGCGCACCTCGACGCGGGCGGTGCCAGCCTGCTTCATGTCGAGGCGCGTCGCCGCGGCATAGGACAGATCGATGATGCGGCCAGCGTGGAAGGGGCCGCGGTCGTTGACGCGCACCACCACGCTGCGACCGTTGTCGAGGTTGGTGACGCGCACGTAGGTGGGCAGCGGCAGCGTCTTGTGCGCGGCCGTGAACGCACACATGTCGTAGCGCTCGCGGCTGGAGGTGTGGCGGCCGTGGAACTTGTAGCCGTACCAGCTGGCGATGCCGCGCTCCTCGTAGCCTTCGGCCGAGTCCATCACCCGGTAGGTGCGACCGAGGACGCTGTAGGTCTCGCGGTTGCCGTAGCGCGATTTCGGCTCACGGCGCGGCACCGGCTCGGGGATGTTCGAAACGTCGATGGCCACCGGCGGGGCGCTGTCCGCGACGCCGGGCGCGTAGAGGCCGCCGGCGGTGTACAGCGATTCGTCGTGCTCGCGCGGCGGCACGCAGTTCGGCGCCGGCGGCAGCGCATCGACGCTGGCCGCGCCGCCATCGTGCAGCGGTCGCACGCGGCTTCCCCCCTCCCCGGCATACGGGTCGGGGCGCGGTTTCGGCGCACTGCCGCAGGCCGCGAGCAGCAGCGAGGCGACGACGACGCCGGCGACGCGCGACATCACGGCGCGGCGTCGCCCGCGATGATTTCGTCGGCCAGCTGGTGCACGGCCAACGCGTACATCGGCGAACGGTTGTAGCGGGTGATCACGTAGAAGTTGCGGAAGCCGAGCCAGTGCTCGGTGCCCTCCGCACCTTCGAGCGTCACCAGCGTGGCCGGCGCGTCATGGCCCTGCGCCTCGGCCGGTCGGAAGCCCTTTTCGCCGAGCTCCGCGAGGCCGTAGCGCGGCTCGAGGTCGGGCGGCACGAAGGCTGCGCCGTCGTTCGCGGTGGCACGCGCCACGACAGGGCTGCCCTGCTCCCAGCCATGCGCAATGAAGTAGTTGGCGATCGACGCGAACACATCCGGCAGCGAGCCGAACAGGTCGCGCTTGCCGTCGCCGTCGCCGTCCTTCGCGTAGGCGCGGTAGCTGGACGGCATGAACTGGCCCCAGCCCATCGCACCGGCGTAGCTGCCCTTCTGCGCGGGGATGTCGATGCCCTCCTCGCGCGCCAGCAGCAGCGACTGCGCCAGCTCGTCGCGGAAGAACGCGCCGCGCATCGCCTCGCGCTGCGGATTGCCGAGCGACGGATAGTGGAAACCCAGGGTGTAGAGCGCATCCAACACTTCGAAGCTGCCGGTGATTCGCCCGTAGGCCGTTTCGACGCCGATGATCGCGACGATGTACTGCTTCGGTACGCCGGTCTCGTCCTCGACCTTCTGAAGCGCCTCGCGATGCTCGGCGAGGAAGCGCCGGCCGCCATCCACGCGGGCATCGGTGATGAAGATCGGCCGGTAGTCCTTCCACGGCTTGACGCGCTCGGCCGGCCGCGACATCGCATTGACGATGCTCTGCTGGTAGGTGGCCTTCGCCAGCCAGCCCTCGATCTCGGCGTCGGTGAGCCCGTACTTGGCACCGGCTTCGGCGATGAAGGCCGCCTTCGCCGCGGGGTCGGTCTCGGCGGCCGAAGCCGGGAGGGCGAGGGCCGCGAACAGCGCGGCGGACAGCAAGGCGAAACGCATCGGGATCAGGCCGGGACATCCGCGCGACGACGGTCGCGCTGTGCCGCGCAATTTACCATGCAGCCGCATGGGGGCTGTGCGAGGAGAGCTCGCGAACGGTGCGCTGAGCGGCCCGTGTGCGAGTGCTCGCTGAACGCTCCCGCCTCACCCACCCCAAGTGCGCCGGTGCGCGCCCGCGGCCATCACCATGCCGAAACCGGCCAACAGGGACACCGCCGAGGTGCCGCCATAGCTCAGCAGCGGCATCGGCACGCCCACGACCGGCAGGAAGCCCGCGACCATGCCGGCATTCACGATCACGTAGACCGAGAAGGTCAGCGCCAACGCACCGGCCAGCAGGCGGCCGTAGGTATCGCGGGCCTGCGACGCCAGCCACAAGGAGCGCGCCACGACGAAGAAGTACAGCGCCAGCAGCACCAGCACGCCCAGCCAGCCGAATTCCTCCGAGAACACCGAAAAGACGAAATCCGTGGTGTGCTCGGGCAGGAAATCGAGGTGGGCCTGGGTGCCCTGCCCCCAGCCCTTGCCCGTCGCGCCGCCGGAGCCGATGGCGATCTTCGACTGGATGATGTTCCAGCCGGTGCCGAGCGGGTCGGATTCCGGGTCGAGGAAGGTGAGGATGCGGTCGCGCTGATAGGGCATGAGGAACTGCCAACCCACCGGCAGCGCGGCCAAGCCGAGGCCGGCGAACAGACCGATGCGCCACCAGGCGATGCCGGCGAGGAAGACGGCGAACACGCCCGAGGCGCCGACCAGCAAGCCCGTGCCGAAGTCGGGCTGGAGGATGGTGAGGCCCACTGGCAAGCCGATGATCACGGCGGTGATGCCCAGCGTGCGCCACTGCGGCGGCAGGTGGGCCTGGTGGAGGAACCAGGCCACCATCATCGGCACGCTCAGCTTCAGCAGTTCGCCGGGCTGCAGGTAGAAGACCTTGAGATCGATCCACAGGTTCGCGCTGCGGCCCGTGCCGACGGCGAACACCAGGCCAAGCAGCACGAGGCTGGCGAGGTAGGCCAGCGGCGTCCATTGCCGCAGGGTGGACGGCGCGAGGCGCGACAGCATCAACAGGGCACCGAGGCCGATGGCGAAGCGCGCGGCCTGCTTCACGACCGAATCGACGTCGCCGCCGGCGCTGGCCTGCACGACGAGGCTGATGGCCATGATGGCGCAGAGCCCGAGCAGCAGCGGCAGATCCACCTTGTCGAGCCAACGCCAGGCGAAGGCGCTGAAGGCGCGCACCAGCACGTTCATGTGCGCGGCTCCGGAGTGGCGGACGGAAGCACGGCCGGTTCGGCAGGCGTCGGAGCGGGCGTCGCTGCGGGAGCCTCCGCTGGCAACGTCGCAGGGGCCGCCGGCGGCGGGCCGATCCAGGCATCGAAGATGCGTCGGGCCACCGGGGCGGCGGCTGTGGAACCGGAACCGCCGTGCTCGACGACCAGGGCCAGCGCGATGGTCGGCGCTTCGGCCGGCGCATAGCCGACGAACAGCGCCTGGTGGCGCAGGTGGTAGGGCAGCTTGTTCGGGTCGAGGCGTTCGTCGCCGCGACGGCTCACGCGCTGCGCGGTGCCGGTCTTGCCCGCCATCAGGTAGTGGGCGCCGGCCGCGGCACGGGCCGCCGTGCCCGTGGGCCCGTGCATGGTCGCGACGAGGCCATCGCGGACCGCCGCGAGGTGCGCCGGATCGTCCACCACCGGCACAGCCGGGGGCTGCGGCTCGGGCACCCGCGCTGCGCCGAAACCAGCCTGTGTGGCGCGAACCAGATGGGGGCGGCGCAGTTGCCCATCTCCCGCCAGCATCGCGGTGCCCTGCGCGAGTTGCAGCGGCGTGGTCACCCAGTAGCCCTGCCCGATGCCCGAGATCACGGTCTCGCCGGGGTACCAGGCCTGCTTGAACCGCCGCTGCTTCCATTCGCGGCTCGGCAGCACGCCGGAAGCCTCCCCGGCCAGGTCGATGCCGGTCGGCCTGCCGAAGCCCATGCGATCGAAATCGGCGCTGATCCGGTCGATGCCCAGCTTCATGGCGAGGTCGAAGTAGTAGGTGTTGACCGACTGTGCCAGCGACTCGCGCAGGTTGACCGTCCCGTGGCCGCCGGGACGCCAGTCCATGTATCCGCGCTCATGCCCCGGAAGGCGGTAGGTGCCGCTGGAGAAGATCGTGGTGTCCGGCGTGATCAGGCCCTCTTCGAGCCCTGCCAGTGCCATGAAGGGCTTCACCGTCGAACCGGGCGGGAAGCCACCGAGCACATTGCGGTTGAACAGCGGCCGGGCCACGTCCTCGTTGAGCCGCCGGTAGTCGTCGAAGGAAATGCCGCCGACGAACAGGTTGGGGTCGTAGCTCGGTAGGCTGACCATGGCGAGGATCTCGCCGCTCATTGGATCGATCGCGATCGCCGCGCCGTGCTGGCCTTCGAAGGCGTCGACCATGGCCTTCTGCAGGGCGATGTCGATGCTCAGGTGCAGGTCGGCGCCGGGCTTCGCGTCGTGCCGGCGCAGCACGCGCAGGGGACGGTTCTCGACGTTGGTCTCGACCTCCTGGTAGCCGACGTCGCCGCGCAGCCGGCTCTCGTAGTAGCGCTCGAGGCCAGTCTTGCCGATGTGCGGCAGCGCCGCGAAGCGCGATTCACCGCGCGACTCCATGGCGTCGACATCGTCCTGGTCGATGCGCCCGACGTAGCCGACGATGTGGGCGGTGAGTTCGCCAAAAGGGTAGCGCCGCGTCAGGTAGGGCACCACCTCGACGCCGGGAAAGCGGTGGCGGTCGACGGCGAGCCGCGCGATTTCCTGTTCGGAAAGGCGCAGCTTCAAGGCGATCGGCTTGAAGCGCCGCGTGCCCTTGCGGGCGTTATCGAAGCGGCGGAGCTCATCCTCGGACAAGGCCACGCGCTCGCGCAGCGCAGCCAGCAGCTGCGGCATGTCCTCGACCCGCTCGGGAACGATGTCGAGGCGATAGGCGGGTGCGTTGTCGGCCAGCAGCACGCCGTTGCGGTCGTAGACGAGGCCGCGCGCCGGCACGATGGGGTCGAGCCGGATGCGGTTTTCCTCGGAGCGCGTGGCGTACTCCTCGTGCTGCTGGATCTGCAGCCGGCCATAGCCCAGCGCCAGCGCCAGCAGGGCGAGGGCGACACCGGCCGCGGCGAGCAGCGCGCGGCGGCGGAACTGCTCGCCTTCGGCCGCGGCATTGCGGACGGGACGGGCGCGCCACCGCCTCATCGGCCGCCGGCCCGCTCGCGATGCCGAAGGCGCAGCGAATCCAGCAGCAGGAAGCCCCAAGGCCACACCACCAGCCCGACCAGCGGCGCCAGCGCCGGCCCCCAGCCCGGCAGGCCGGCCCCGGCGATCAGCCGGATCAAGGCCATCAGGGCGAAATCGTTGACCAGCAGCAGGCCCACCGCCGCCGACTGTTGCCATAGCGGGAAGAAGCGCAGCTGCGCGCGGAAGCGCTGCACCAGGAACACCAGCACGGCCATGCGCAGCGCCTGCTCGCCGAGCAGCGTGCCCGCCACCACGTCGGCCAGCAGGCCGGCGGCCCAGGCCAGGGCCATGCCGCCGCGGCCCGGCGATTCCAGCGCCCAGTACACCAGCGCCAGCGCCAGCAGGTGCGGGCGCAGGGTGTCGAACGGCGTGGGCAGCGGCAGCACGAGGAACAGCAGGCCGACGGCGAGGCTGCCCAGCCGCAGCCAGACGGGCGTGTCGCGGTTCATTCGCGGCGCTCCGGGGCGGACGTCGGGCCATCGGCGACCGTAGCCTCGGGCAGCGCCTCCGGCGCGATGGGTTCGGGATCGCGGTAGCCCTCCGGGATCGGCGGCCCCACGTCGATGTCGATCTCGCCGCGCATCACCAGCAGGACCTCGAGGCCGCGATCGAGCTGGGCGGCGGGCGTCACCTCGGCCACGAGGAACAGGCGGGTGTCTTCCGGCCCCACGGCCCGCACCGTGCCCACGGCAAAGCCGGCGGGAAAGCGGCCGCCGATGCCCGACGTGACCAGCAGATCCCCCTCGCGGATGTCGGCGGACTGCGGAATGTTCGGCACCCGCAGGCTGTCGCTGCGGCCCGTGCCCACGGCAACGAGGCGCAGACCGGTGCGCACGACCTGCACAGGCACCGAGTGGCTGGCATCGGTGAGCAGCAGGGCCGTGGCCCCGTGCTCGGAGACCTGCACGACTTGCCCGAGCATGCCGCCGGCATCGATCACGGCCTGGCCCACCTCGACGCCCTCGGCACTGCCGCGATCGAGGCGCACGCGCTGCCGCCACGGGTCGAGGTCGACGTCGACGATGCCGGCCATCTGCACGGCCAGGCGGAAATCGCCCTTGCCCCCGAGCAGGGCACGCAGGCGCTGGTTCTCGCGGGCGACCGCCTCGAGGCGCGCCAGCTGCGCATCACGCAGCTGCAATTCGCGGCGCAGGGTGACCGTCTCGTCGGCCAGCACCTGCTGGCGGCTCAGCGCGGTGTCGGCCCATCGCCACAGCGCGGCCGGGAGGGCGGCGAAACGCCACATCGGCTCGATCGCCGTGGATAGCGCGGCGCGCACTTTCGGCGAGAGATCACCGCGATGGTCGGCCACCATCAGCACGGCGGAGAGGGTGATGCAGGCCAGCAGCGGCAGCGTGCCGGCGGCCGCTTCCGAAAGTTTCGGCGCTGGCGAGCCGGAGTGGATCACGGGTGCCGGGCGGTCGTCGGCGTGCCGGGGTTCACTCCGGCGAGAAGAACTCGTTGCCGGTCATGTCGACCAGCTCGAGCGCACGGCCACCACCGCGGGCGACGCAGGTGAGCGGGTCGTCGGCCACGTGCACCGAGAGGCCGGTTTCCTCGGAGAGCAGCTTGTCGAGGTCCTTCAGCAGCGCGCCACCGCCGGTCAGCACGATGCCGCGCTCGGCCACGTCGGCGCAGAGCTCCGGCGGGGTCTGCTCCAGCGCCTGCTTCACCGCGGTGACGATGCCTGACAGCGGCTCGTGCAAGGCCTCCAGCACCTCGGCCGAGGTGATGGTGATGTTGCGCGGCACGCCCTCGGCGAGGTTGCGGCCGGAGACCTCCATCGAGCGGGACTCCTTCTGCGGGTAGGCGCAGCCGATTTCCAGCTTGATGCGCTCGGCCGTGGCTTCGCCGATCAGCGTGCCGTGGTTGCGGCGCACGTAATTGATGATGCCCTCGTCGAAGCGGTCGCCGCCGATGCGCACGGACTGCGCGTAGACGATGCCGTTGAGAGAGATGACCGCCACTTCGGTGGTGCCGCCGCCGACGTCGATGACCATCGAACCCGAAGCCTCGCCCACCGGGATCCCGGCGCCGATCGCGGCGGCCATGGGCTCTTCGATAAGGAATACATCGCGGGCGCCAGCCTCGAGGGCCGACTCCTTGATGGCGCGGCGCTCGACCTGGGTCGAGCCGCAGGGCACGCAGATCAGCACGCGGGGGCTGGGGCGGAGCAGGCGGCTGGTGTGCACCTTGCGGATGAAGTGCTTGAGCATCTCTTCCGTGTAGGTGAAGTCGGCGATCACGCCGTCCTTCATCGGCCGGATGGTCATGATGTTGCCCGGCGTGCGGCCCAGCATGCGCTTGGCCTCGGCGCCGACGGCCGCCACCGACTTGGCCGAGCCCACGCCGCGGTCCTGGCGGACGGCGACGACGGACGGCTCGTTGAGGACGATGCCCTGCCCACGGACGTAGATCAGGGTGTTGGCCGTGCCGAGGTCGATCGACAGGTCGTTGGAGAACAGACCGCGGAGCTTCTTGAACATCGGGGATCGGGCCGGAAAGTCGCTGGAAACAAGCTAACAAGGGTAACAACCGCGCACCCTGCCCCACAAGGAAAAAGCCCGTTAATGCGGGTATCCTTCGCGGCCCGCCCGGCCGCTACCGGGCACCGCGCGGTACCCGTCATCCGGCCGGGTCGCGCTTTCGACGACCCCTGAGGACCGATCCGATGACTGCTGCCCTGATCTGCGGCTCGCTGGCCTACGACACCATCATGGTGTTCCAGGACCAGTTCAAGAACCACATCCTGCCGGACAAGGTGCACATCCTGAATGTGTCCTTCCTCGTCCCGCGGATGCGCCGCGAGTTCGGCGGCTGCGCCGGCAACATCGCCTACAACCTGCATCTTCTGGGCGGAAAGCCGCTGCCTATGGCCACCGTCGGCGCCGATTTCGCCCCCTACCGGGCCCACTTCAGCGACCTCGGCATCCCCCTGACCCATGTGAAGGAGATCGCCGACCTCTACACGGCGCAGGCCTTCATCACCACCGACCTCGACGACAACCAGATCACCGCCTTCCATCCCGGGGCCATGATGCGCAGCTACGAAAACCACGTGCGCGACGTGCCGGGCGTGGGCTTCGGCATCGTCGGGCCGGATGGCTACGAGGCCATGCTGCAGAACTGCACCGAGTTCGCCGAGTGCGGCATCCCCTTCATCTTCGACCCCGGCCAGGCCATGCCGCTCTACAACGGCGAGGAACTGCGCCGGATGATCGACCAGGCGACCTACGTGACGGTGAACGACTACGAGTCGAGCCTGCTGCAGGAGCGCACCGGCTGGTCGGCCGAGGTCATCGCCAGCAAGGTGAAAGCCTACTTCATCACCCGTGGCCCGAAGGGCTCCGAGGTGCACACCCCGGACGGGATGATCCACATCCCCTCGGCCACCGCCATGCGGGTCGTGGACCCCACCGGCTGCGGCGACGCCTACCGCGCCGGCCTGATCTTCGGCTTCATGAACAACCTGGACCTGGCCACCACCGGCCGCATCGCCAGCCTGATGGGCGCCCTGAAGATCGAGCACCTGGGCCCGCAGAACCAGCGCTTCGACTACGCCCAGTTCGCCGAGCAGTTCCGCCAGCAGTTCGGCTACGCGCTCTGAAGGCCCGCTGAGCCGCGCGAGCGGCCAGTGCAAGCCCCCTTGACAGAGCCGTCAACACCCGCCGCCCCCGGCGAGTGTTTCTTTTTCAATCAACCACTTGGCAGGCCGCGCGAGCATCGCGGGCATTCCCCGCGGCACGGCACTGGACTTGAAGTGAAGGAAGTATTAAACGTTGTCTCTGGTCACACGGCCTGCACAGCGTTTTGACCGGGCGTCGACGCGGCAGCGCTCGTCTGCCAGCCCTCCTTCATTATCGACCAGCAAGGACTACAACCCCATGACGCAACGTAACCCGCTCGCCGCAAGCGTTCAGCGCGCGCTGGTGCTCGGCATCGCCGGCGCCGCCGCCATAAGCGCTCCGACCTTCGCGCAGACCGCCCCCGCCGGCGAAGAAGCCCAGACCCTCGACACGATCGTCGTCACCGGTAGCCGCATCCGCCGCGTCGACGCCGAGACCGCCACCCCGGTCTTCACGATCGACCGCTCCGCGATCGAGCGCACGGGTGCGGCCACCATCGGTGACTTCCTGCAGGACATCCCGGCGATCTCCGGCGCGGCCACCAACCCCTCCGTGAACAACGGCGGCGGCACCGGCGCGGCCACCGTCTCCCTGCGCGGCATCGGTGACGAGCGCACGCTGACGCTGCTCAACGGCCGCCGGATGGTCTACAACGACATCAACTCGATCCCGATGGCCGCCATCGCGCGCGTCGAAGTGCTGAAGGGCGGCGCCTCGGCCATCTACGGCACCGACGCCATCGGCGGCGTCGTCAACTTCATCCTTAAGCGTGACTTCGACGGCGGCGAGCTGTCGGTCGGCTACGGCCAGTCAAGCGAAGGCGATGCCGAGCGCACCACCGGCAACGTGACCTACGGCTGGTCGGGCGAACGCGGCAGCGTGCTGCTCAACCTCAACTACAACGACCAGCGCGAGGTGCTCGCCGCGGACCGCGAGTACTCGCGCAACGCCCTGACCCTGTACTCCGGCACGGTCACCGTCGGCGGCTCGAGCCGCACCACCACGGGCCGCTATTCGGTGCCTCGCACCAATGCCGCCGCGAACGGCATCAACTGCGCCGGCACCGGCGCCACCGTCGCGCTGACCCGCATCGCCGGCCGCCCCGGCACGCAGTGGTCCGACTTCCGCTGCTTCAACAACGCCACCGACCTGTTCAACTACCAGGCCGTCGGCAACCTGCAGCTGACGCCGCAGGAGCGCGCCGGCGCGTTCTTCTCCGGCCGCTTCAACATCAATGACAACGTCACGGCCTACGCCGAGCTCTACAACCAGAGCACCCGCGCCTACGGCCAGATCGCCCCGCTGCCGTTCGACGCCCGCCCCGGCCAGGACGAAGTGACGATCTCCCCCAACAGCGTGTTCTGGCCCTTCGCGGGCCTGTCCGGCGGGCTCGTCGGCAACGACCTGCGCCTGCGCCTGTCGGCCATCGGCAACCGTCGCTTCTCGTACAACACCGACGTCACCCAGATCTCGACCGGCTTCGAAGGCGCGATCGGCGACAGCTCGTGGTCGTACGACGTCGGCATGACCTACGGCAAGCTCGAGCAGAACGCCCTGTCCACCGGCTACCTGTTCACGCCGGCCCTCGCCAGCGCCCTCGGCCCGTCCTTCCGTGATTCGACCGGTGCGCTGCGCTGCGGCACCCCGGCGGCGCCGATCGCCAACTGCACCCCCGTCAACTTCTTCGGCGACCTGTCCTCGGCGGCCGACCAGGCGGCGCTGGCGCGCATTTCGTCGCCGTCGATCAACAAGACCGACGAGACGCTGAAGAACTTCTACGCCAACACCTCGGGCGACCTGTTCGAGCTGCCGGCCGGCATGGTTGGCGGCGCGTTCGGCGTCGAGTACCGCGAGGAGTCCTCGGCGTTCGAGCCGAGCTTCCTGGCCGTCGTCGACCCCACCAACTACACCTGCCTCATCTCGTCGGAAGCCTGCACCACGCGCGCCGTCGGCGAGTTCGACGTGACGGAGATCTACGGCGAAGTGCTGTTCCCGCTGCTCGCCGACGCTCCGCTAGCGCAGAGCCTGAACGCCATCGCCGGTGCCCGCTGGTCGGATTACTCGACCTTCGGCAGCACGACCAACTGGAAGGTCGGCCTCGAGTGGCGTCCGATCGACGGCCTGCTGGTCCGCGGCACCGTCGACAAGGTGTTCCGCGCCCCGACGATCGACGACCTGTTCCAGGGTGATTCGGCGTCGTCGGACAGCTTCTCCGACCCCTGCAACCGCTGGCGCGGTGCGCCGGTCGGCAGCCCGCAGCGCCTCGCTTGCGCGAACGTCCCGACCGACGGCACGTTCAACCAGACCGACACGCAGCTCTCGGCGATCAAGGGCGGCAACTCGACCCTGCAGCCGGAAGAAGGCAAGGTGTTCACGTACGGCGTGATCTACGATCCGAGCTGGCTGGAGGGTGCGTCGGTCTCGGTCGACCTGTGGCGCATCTATCTGAACGACACGATCGGCACGGTCGGTACGCAGACCATCCTGAACAACTGCTTCAATAACGGGCAGTTCTGCAACCTGTTCTCGCGCAACGCGTCGGGCGAGATCCTCCGCCTGTTCGACCGCAACGCCAACGTTGGCCGTACCGACACCAAGGGCGTGGACTTCGGCCTGAAGTACCGCCTCGAGGACACCGCGTTCGGCAGCTTCCAGTTCTCGCTCGACACGACCTACACCGCGCAGTACGATGTCAAGACGATCGTGCTCGGCCAGGTGGTCGCCCAGCAGTACCTCGCGGGCACCTTCCTGTCCTCGGCCAACGGCGGCCTCGGCAACTACAGCCGCGTCCGTTCGCTGGGCTCGCTGGGCTGGTCGATGGGCGATTGGGAAGCGCAGTGGACCTCGCGCTACATCAGCGGGTTCAGCGTCGGCGCAATCTTCCCGAACACCCGCACCAATGTCTGCGCCGACCTCGGCCTCGCCATCACTGCGGGCGGCACGCCGGGCTGCCAGTTCGATCGCGGTTCGCAGACCTACCACAACCTGCAGGTCGGCTATAACGTCGAGGCATGGAACACGAAGTTCCAGATCGGCGTCGACAACGCGTTCGACAAGCAGCCGCCGATCATCTACCAGAACAACTCGCTCAACGGTAATACCGACGAGCGCACGTTCGACACCGTGGGCCGCTACTACTGGGCGACGGCGACCGTGAAGTTCTGATCGGCGATCAGCGGCAGTGAATGAAAACCGCGCGGGGCGACCCGCGCGGTTTTTCTTTGCGCGTCAGTCGAGGGAATAGCCGAAGCGTTCGACCCACGGCGCGAGCAGGTCGAGCGTCTCGCCGTCGAACCACGGCCGCCAGGCCTGCCAGCGGCCGACCGCGCGACGGTTCACCGGCTGAACCACCTGCGTGTAGCTCGGCGTGCTGATGACGCCGCGCGACTTCGCCCGCTCGGTGAAGCCAAGCAGCTCGTCACGCCAGTCGAGGCCGAGGAAGGCGAACAGCCGGCGGCCTTCCCCCGCCA
Organism: Silanimonas sp.; assembly: GCF_027531545.1. GTDB lineage: Bacteria > Pseudomonadota > Gammaproteobacteria > Xanthomonadales > Xanthomonadaceae > Silanimonas. The sequence continues at coordinate 29,630 of NZ_JAPZSC010000004.1, forward strand.
CGTCGGCGACGAGGTCTTCGTAGCGCAGCACGTGGGTGGGCACGCCGATGGCGTCGCGGAAATCGAAATACGTGCGGAACACGCGGTCGTACATCCGCGCCGTGCTCTTCAGCGTCTCGAAGGTCACCGCGAAGGCGGGCGCGCGGAAGTTCTGCATCCAGCAGGAGACGACGACGTCGCAGGGGTGGCGCAGCGCCAGCACGGCCTGGGCGTCGGGGAACAGCGCCGCCACCAGCGGCAGGCGGACGAGGTAGAGGGGATTCTTGTCGACCGGGCGCCGAGCCGCGAGATCCGGCCGCTGCCTCTGCACGTCCGCGAAGTACTGGGCGCGGAAGTCGCGGCGATGCGCCGCGGGGAGGTCGACCAGGCCGCCCGGATAGCCGGCCGGCGAAGCGTTCATGCGGGTCACGAGGCGCTGCAGGAAGGGCTGCTCGTCGAAGGAGGCGAGGGCCGGATGCGCATCGAGCAACTGCTCGAGCAGCGTCGTCCCCGAACGGGGGAAGCCGACGACGAACAGCGGATCGCGATGGCCGTCGTCGGCCCCCTCGCGAACGCCGGTGCGGAACGCCGGCACGGCGCGATCCAACGCGGCGAGGAGCCCATCCTCGCGCATCAGATTCGGATGCGCGGCGTTGACGTGCGCGAGGCGCTCCGCGTGGCCGAGGGAGAAGGCCGAGAAGGCCGCGGCGTGGTCACGCATTTCCACGCAGGCCTTGCCCAGCTCGAAGCGGAGGTTCGTGCGCAAGGCGGGATCACGCGGCGGATCGACGAGGACGGCCTCGAACAGCGCCCGGGCGACCTCGGGGCGGCCGCGGCGGGCGGCCAGCCGCGCGTCGAGCTGCGCCAGCGCGCTTCCGACGTCCGGCACGGCGCGCGCGCGCGCCTCGTCCACCCGCGCGCGTACCGCCTCGGCCTCGTCCAGCCGGTTGTGGCGCTCATGACAGGTCGAAAGCCCGATCAGTGCGCCGGGATGCCCCGGGTCTTCCACCAGCAGGGCCTCGAAGGCGCGCTGCGCGTCCGCGTAATTCGCGAGGTTGAGCTGGATCTCGGCGGCCTCGACGCGGAGGTCGAAGGGCAGGGCCGACGAGCGCAGCGATGCCAAGGTCGCAGCCGCCTGGTCGGTTTCGTCCATCGCGAACAGCACGCGCGCGCGGAACAGAAGGAATTCCGGGTCGAGCGCTTCGAGCGCAAGGGCGCGGTCGATGCAGGTCAGGGCCGGCAGCGGCCGGCCGTTCGCCAGCTCCGCACGCGCCAGCGCATAGAAGAGCGCAGCACTGCGGTCGCCCCGCTTGAAAGCCTGCTGCAGCGGCGGCAGTGCGTCGGCCTCGCGGCCGAGCTCGCACAGCGCGTTACCGAGATTCGACCAGTGCTCGGGCACCTGCGGCTGCCGCGCCACCAGTGCCTCGAACAGCGGCAAGGCTTCGGCGGCACGGCGCTGCTGGGCCAAGGCCAGCGCAAGGACGACCACGGCATCCACGGACGCCGTCAGGGGGTCGCTCGCTCCGGCGATCGCGAGGACACGGCGGGCCCGCGACTCGGCTCCGGTCGCATCGCCCTGTCCGAGCGCTTCGAAGGCCGCCTGAAGCGCCGCTTCCGCGGTCTGCGCCTCGTTGCTCTGGCCTGTGGCCATCCGGGCTCCTTGTCTATGATTCGCCTGCGGCGGCGCGCCGCATCGTAAAGGATTCCCGTGACACCGGCTTCCGATCCGCGTGACCGCCTGTCGCGCTTCGTGCAGGTCTTCGACGACGCCCTGCCCCTGCCCGTGTGCCAACAGCTGGTGCGGGGTTTCGAAGCCCTCGGCGAGCAGCAGGTGGCCAATGGCCGCCATCGTCGCGATTGGCTGGCGGGCAGCGCCTGGACCGAACTCGACATCGGGCCGCTGTCCGACGCCGCCTTCCGCGAGTCGCTGCTCGACGGCATGCACCATTTCCTGGCGCGCTACAACGCCGCGCTCGGGCTGACGCTGCCGGTGCCGGCCACGACCAAGACCAGCGAGTGGATCCTGAAGCGCTACCGGAACGACGGCGACGAACGCTTCCAGCCGCATTTCGATTCGGTGGGGCCGGTCGCGAACCGCTACCTCGTGTTCCTCTGGTACTTGAACGACGTGGCGGACGGCGGCGAAACCGCCTTCGTCGACCTCGATCTTGCGGTCAGGCCGAAGGCGGGGCGCCTCGTCGTCTTCCCGCCGTACTGGATGTTCCAGCACGAGGGCCGCCCGCCGATCAGCGGCGACAAGTACATTCTCTCCACCTACTTGCTGTTCTGAAGGCCGCGTCGCGATGAGCCACCCCACCCTCGCCGCGTTGGCGCGTGCCGTGTACGAGCTGTCCGGCGACCTGCGGGCCTTCGGCCCAGAGGCGGACGCGGCGCTGGGCGGCACCGGAGCGGCGGACGCGCACGTGCGCGATCTGCTCGCGCAAGTGCACGACCTGCGACAAGCGCTGTCGGCGACGCGGCCGGCCTGGCTCGCCGCGCAGCGCGCGCGACTGGGCCTCGATGCCAACGCCCGCGGCCTGAAGCTGCACATCGGCTGCGGCGCCCACGAGCTGCCCGGCTGGGTGAACCTCGACGTGCATCCGGCCCCGTTGTGCTGGAACGTCCAGTGGGGCCTGCCGTTCGCCGACGGGGCAGCCAGCCACGTGTTTGTCTCGCACCTGTTCGAACACCTGTTCTTCCCGCACGACGCGATGGCCTTCCTCGCCGAGCTGAAGCGCGTGCTCGCGCCGGGCGGCCGCGTGCGCCTCGTGGTGCCCGACGTGCGCCAGCTGATTGACGCCTACCAGCGCGGCGACCGGGCCTTCTTCGCGAAACGGGCCGCGCATTGGGCGAACGCCCACGGAGAGGGTCCGCTGCTGGCCCAGTTCCTCAACTACGCCGGCGCCGGCCCGGATCCGGGCTACCTCTTCGAGGCGCACAAGTTCGGCTACGACTTCGAAACGCTGTCGCACCTGCTGCGCGAAGCCGGCTTCGAAAGCGTCGTGCGCAGTGGCTACATGGCCAGCGACGACCCGGCACTCCGCCTCGACGACCAGAGCGCCGTGGCCGGTGCCACGCACGAGGGCGGCCACTACTCGCTGTTCGTCGAAGCGCTCGCGCCGGCCGCTCCCGCCATCCCCATGCCGACACCCGCGCACGAGGCTCGCCGCCGCGGCGTGGTGCTGAGGGCGGAACGACGCCTCGAGGAGGCCGAAGCCGCGTTCCGCGAAGCCATCCGCCTCGATGCCCAGATGCCGGCCGCGCACCTTCAGCTCGGCCAGCTGCTGGAATCCAGCGGTCGAGCCACCGAGGCGGTCGGCGCCTACTTCAGGGCACTGATGATCGCGCAGGGGCGCGGGCTCTGGCTCGATGAAGCGAGCACGCCGCCCGGTCTCCGCGCCGACGTCCTCCATGCGATGGCCGTCGTGCGGGAGCAGCGGGTTCCGGTGCTGATGGGCCTGATGGAACCCCTCGAAGCCCGCTTCGGACGCGAGGCGATGACGCGCGTCCGCGCCGGTCTCGCCCACCACCTCGGCGCCGAGGCGCATCCGCCGCAGGACGCACGCCAAGCGCCGCGCTTCCTCCACATCCCGGGCCTGCCCGCCACGCCCTGGTTCGACCGGGGGCTGTTTCCGTGGCTGCCCGCACTTGAAGCCGCATTTGCAGCGATGCGCGAGGAAGCGATGGCAGTGCTCGCCCAACGCGACGGCGTGCGGCCGTTCCTGCAGGCACCGGACGGCACCTCGCTCGAACCCTACCTGGGCGGCGATCAGGCGCGTTGGGACGCGTACTTCTTCTACCGCGACGGCCAGCACCATGCCGATGCCGCGCAGCAGGCTCCGCGGACGGCCGCAGCGCTCGAAACGCTGCCGCTCGTGCGGATCCATGAACACGCCCCGGAGATCTGCTTCTCGATCCTCGCGCCCGGGACCCACATCAAGCCGCACTACGGCGTCACCAACTCGCGCGTCGTGGTGCACCTGCCGCTGGTGGTGCCGGACGGCTGCACGTTGACGGTGGGCGGCGACGAGCGGCACTGGCGCGAAGGCGAGGCCTGGGCGTTCGACGACACCTTCCTGCACGAGGCGCGCAATGCGAGCGGCGACACCCGAGTGATCCTGCTGATGGACGCATGGAACCCGCACCTCACAGAGGCCGAGCGCGTCGCGGTCAAGGCCATCGTCGAGGGCATCGGCGACTTCAACCGCGGCTGATCCGCCCCGCGCCGGGCGTCAGGACCCCAACAACGCGCGCTCCGCCGAGGTGAGCATCCGCCACGTTCCGGGGTCCAGCCGCAGCGCGTCGAGCGTGAGCCCGCCGATCGCCTCGCGATGCAGGGTGGCCACGGCATTGCCGGTGGCCGCGAACATCCGCCGCACTTGGTGGTATCGGCCCTCGTGCAACGTGAGCCGCGCCTCGCGCGGTCCCAGCACTTCGAACTCCGCCGGCAACAGCGGTTTGTGTTCGCCCTCCAGCATCAAGGTGCCGGCAGCGAACAGCGCGGCCTCGTTGCCACGCAGGTCTTCGGCCAACGTGGCGCGATACACCTTGGGCTGGTGGTACTTCGGGCTGGTGAGGCGATGCAGCAACTGGCCATCATCGGTGAACAGCAGCAGTCCCGAGGTGTCCTTGTCGAGCCGCCCCACCGGCGAAACGATCGGATCGCGCGCCTTCCAGCGCGGCGGCAGCAGGTCGTAGACGAGGCGGCCGGGGTCCTTCGTCGAACAGGTGACGCCGACCGGCTTGTGCAGCACGGCGAGCAGGCCCGGCGGCGCATCCAGCGCCTCGCCATCGAAGCGGATGGCCGCATGCGGTAGGCGATGCCCGCCGCGCGACGGCGCGCCTTCGCCGACTTCGTCGTCGACGTACAGCGCTTCGCGTTCCGCGTCGGTGATGCGGCCCTCGGCGATCAGCGCTTCCACCTCGCGACGCGTGCCGTAGCCCAGCGACTGCAGGTACTGCCGCAGCTTCACCGCCTTGCCGCTCACGGCTTGGGCTCCCACGCGCGATACACCTTGAAGCCGCCCTGCTCGGCCAGAGCCTCGCCGCGGCCGAAGACCGTTCGCAGTTCGTCCTCGTAGGGCAGGTGGCGGTTGGCCACCAGAAGCAGCTGGCCGTCCTTCGCCAAGGCCCGCGCCGCGGCGGCGATAAAGGCGCGGCCGAGCGCCGGCACGCTGCGGCTGCCCACGTGGAACGGCGGATTGCAGACAACGGCGTCGAAGCGCGGGCGGCCGTCCGAAAGCACGCCGGCCGACACGTCATGCCAGTGGATGCCGACCGGCACGCGCGCGCCGGCGAGGTTGCGCCGGGCCAGATCGACGGCGCGGGCCTCGGCTTCAAACAGCTCGAGCGTGGTCACCGCCGGACAGCGCTCAAGCACCGCCAGCGAGAGCAGCCCGCTGCCGGCGCCGAGGTCGGCGACGCGGCCGCGCAGGTCCTTGGGCAGGTGTTCGATCAGCAGGGCCGAGCCGCCATCGAGCCGCCCTTCGTTGAACACGCCCGGTCGCTGCCAGAGGCCGGTGGTCGCATCGCGGCGCGGCGCATCGGCGGCGAGCCATGCCTCGGCCAAGGCTTTGTCGAACGCACCGGCGCCGGGCGCCATCCGCACCCAGAATGCGCGGCCGTGGTGCTTGCTCAGGCTGCCGGAGAGCGGCACCAGGAGCGCGAGGTCCTTCTCGAAACTTCGCGCGCCCTCGTCGTTATGCGCCGCGGCCAGCAGCAGGCCACCGGCGGCTTCAAGCCGAGCCACGCCTCGCGCAAGCAAGCCGCGGCCGACTTCGCGGCTGCGCGGCAGCAGCACCAGGATGACGGTCGGCGAAGGCGCGGGGGCAAGGACGGCACCCACGCCTTCGACGCCACTCTCCACCGCCCAGCCGCGCGCCACGATCGCATCGGAAACGAAGCGGACCCCCTGCTCGCAGCGCGAGGGCGCATGCGGCAGCGTGGCGGCCGCGTCGGCGCCCCAGAACTCGAGCTCGCCGGAGGGAAGGGGAAGCAGCCGCCCGAGGGCGGCTTCCATGGTGCGCAGGGCGGGATGGGACGACATGCCCGCCAGTGTAGCGAGCGCCGCTCAGGCGCCGGGGCCCTTCAGGGTCTCGTGCAGCTGCACCGGCGCGGCGCTGACCTTGCGGTAGCGGATGTTCAGCAGCTCGATGAACACGGCGAAGGCCATCGCGAAGTACAGGTAGCCCTTCGGCACCGCCTCGCCCATGCCGTCGGCGATCAGCACCACGCCGATGAGCAGCAGGAAGGCCAGCGCGAGGATTTTCACCGTCGGGTGGCGCTGCACGAACTCGTGGATCGCCTTGGCCAGGAACACCATTACCGCGGTCGCCACGAGGATGGCGATCACCATGATGCTGACGTGCTCGGTCATGCCCACGGCGGTGAGGATCGAATCGAGCGCGATCAGGGTGCCGAGCGCCATCCACGCTTCGGGGGACGCCAACCACTCGAACATCTGGATCTCCTCGCTGCCGATGTCCCGCCGAGACTAGCGCAGGCCGATGGCGCCCGCGCGACGGGCGGCAATGAAGGACTTCACCATGAGCGCGAGCAGCGTGGCCGACAGCACCAGCATGCCGAGGTTGACGCCCAGCGCCAGCGGGCTCATGCGCGCGGCGCGGATCACCAGCGCCGCGGCCGGTGCCAAGGCCCCCAGCAGCGCGACCAGCGCGGCCACGTGCATCAGGTGCTTGCGGGCGCCCTCGAAGGCCAGCGAAAGACCGGCCAGCAGGGCCAGCGCGGCACCGACGTAAGCCGGCATCAGGGCGGTGCGGCTCGGAGAACCGTCACCAGACGAGATCGCGAAAGCCCCGACGCCCAGGGCGATCAGCAGGGCGGCGAGGATCAGCGTGGTCTTGGGCATGGAAGCAGTCCGGATCAGGGCGTCGGGAGGCGCAGCCTGAGGGGCAGGCCGTCACCGTGGCGTCGTCAGGCGACGACGACGCGGTTCTTGCCTTCGGCCTTGGCCTGGTAGAGCGCTTCGTCGGCGCGACGGTAGAGCGCCGGGAACTCGGCCGGGCCACGCGCGGCCACCAGCCCGATGCTCGCGGTCAAGCCGCTCGGCGCGGATTCGATGCCCGCCAACTCCGCCGCGACGGCCAGGCGCAGCCGTTCGGCGAATCGCCTGGCCCCGTCGGCGTCGGTCAGCGGCATCAGCACCACGAACTCCTCGCCGCCGAAACGGGCCACCACGTCCTCGGCCCGCGACTCCGCGAGCAGGCGCGCGCCGACCCGGGCGATGGCGTGGTCGCCCAAGCTGTGTCCCCCTTCGTCGTTGAGACGGCGGAAGTCATCGAGGTCGATCACCGCCAGTGCCACCGGGGCGTCGCGCCGCGCCGACAGCGCAAGCAGCGGGTCGGCGAGTTCGTGGAAGCCGCGGCGGTTCAGCAGCCCGCTGAGCGGATCGCGCGAGGCCATGCTGTGGAGGTCGCGCCGCACGCGGTCGGTGGCGAGCAGGATGAAAGCGACGGTGATGCAGGTCAGCGCCAGCATGGTGGAAACCAGCAGCACCGGCACGACCAGCCCGCCCACGAGGAAACGCACCGCATCCGCCCCCTCGAAGAGCACGGTCGCCGCGCGCCAGCTCTGCGCGAGGGCGAGCATCGCGAGGCCCACCGCCATCAGCAGCGGGCCGAGGCCGGCCAGACGCGGATGCGCCCGCAGCAGGGCGTGCAGGCCCACGACCAGGCAGGCCACGTGCAACGATGCGAGCACCACCAGCCGGAATTCCGCCCATCCGGCGAGCACGGTGGCCATCGCCGCCACGGCATAGGTGCTCAGCGCGATGGCGGCGAACACCCGCTCCCGGCCCGGAAAGCCGAGGAAGCGACGGATGGCGATCGCCGTGAGCACCATCGACGGCACCCACAGCGCGTTCTGCACGAGGATGGCTTCCGTGCTCTGCGAGAAGCCCATGGCCAGCAGGGCGGCTGGCGCGGCCACGCAGACCAGCGAGGCCGTCCAGGTGCCAAGGCCGCGCGCGTTGTCGCCAAGGCCGACCCGCAGCGACAGGGCCACTACGGCGAGCAGGCCCTGCAGGAGGGCCAGCACGAACAGCAGGGTCGGTTGGTCGAGCATCGGCCTTCCCCCTCGCCTTCGACCGTCAGACGCCGATCGGGTTGGCCTTCTCGGCGTCGATGTTGAACACCTTGATCGCGCGGGCCACGTCCTTGGCGTTCATCTTGCCCTCGGCCGCGAGCGCGGCGATGGCGGCATGCGCGATGTAGTAGCGGTCGACCTCGAAGTGGCGACGCAGGTTGGCGCGGGTGTCCGAACGACCGAAGCCGTCGGTACCGAGCACCGTGTACTTCATCGGCACGAAGGCGCGGATCTGGTCGGCGAACTGGCGCACGTAGTCGGTCGCGGCAATGGCCGGGCCCTGGCGGCCTTCCAGCAGCTCGGTGACGTAGGCCTTGCGCGGCGTCTTCGCTTCCGGATGCAGGCGGTTCCAGCGCTCGGCGTCGAAGCCGTCGCGACGCAGCTCGGTGAAGCTCGGGCAGCTCCAGATGTCGGAGGACACGCCGAATTCCTTGTCGAGCAGTTCGGCCGCGAAGATGGCCTCGCGCAGGATCGTGCCCGAGCCCATCAGCTGCACGCGCAGCTCGCCCTTCTTCGGCTTGCCGGCGTCCTTCAGCAGATACATGCCCTTGATGATCCCTTCCGCGGCGCCTTCCGGCATCTCCGGGTGGGTGTAGTTCTCGTTCATCAGGGTCAGGTAGTAGTACTCGTCCACCTGCTCCGCCATCATCCGCTGCATGCCGTACTGCAGCACCACGGCCACTTCGTAGGCGAAGGTCGGGTCGTAGGGGCGGCAGTTCGGGATGTTGCCGGCCAGCAGCTGCGAATGGCCGTCCTCGTGCTGCAGGCCCTCGCCGTTCAGCGTGGTGCGGCCGGCGGTGGCGCCCAGCAGAAAGCCGCGGGCGCGCATGTCGGCGGCCTGCCAGGCCGAATCACCGATGCGCTGGAAGCCGAACATCGAGTAGAAGATGTAGAACGGCAGCATCGGCACGTTGTTCGTGCTGTAGCTGGTGGCCGCAGCCATCCAGCTCGAGAAGCTGCCCGCTTCGTTGATGCCTTCCTGCAGCACCTGGCCGGCCGTGTCCTCGCGATAGAACATCAGCTGGTCGGCGTCGACCGGCTTGTACTTCTGGCCGAACGGCGAGTAGATGCCGATCTGACGGAACAGGCCTTCCATGCCGAAGGTGCGCGCTTCGTCGCAGATGATCGGCACCGTGCGCGGGCCGATCGCCTTGTCGCGCAGGATCACGTTGAGCGCCTGCACGAAGGCCATCGTCGTGCTGATCTCGCGGTCGCCGCTGTCCTTCAGCAGGCGGTCGAAAACGGCGAGCTCCGGCACCGGCAGCGATTCGCTGGCCTTGACGCGGCGCTGCGGCAGCGAACCGCCGAGCGCGGCGCGGCGCTCCTTCAGGTACTTCACTTCCGGCGCTTCCGGGCCCGGGTGGTAGAAGGGCACCGAAGGCAGCTGCTCGTCGCTGACCGGGATGTTGAAGCGGTCGCGGAAGGCCTTCACCGCCGCGTCGTCGAGCTTCTTCTGCTGGTGGGTGATGTTGATCGACTCACCGGCCTTGCCCATGCCGTAGCCCTTCACCGTCTTGGCGAGGATCACGGTGGGCTGGCCCTTGTGGGCGGTGGCGGTGGCGTAGGCCGCGTAGACCTTGTGCGGGTCGTGGCCGCCGCGATTCAGGCGCCAGATGTCCTCGTCGGAGAGCGAGGCGACCATCTGCTTGGTCTCCTCGTACTTGCCGAAGAAGTTCTCGCGCGTGTACGCACCGCCGAAGGCCTTGCAGTTCTGGTACTCGCCGTCGACGGTCTCCATCATCAGCTTCTTCAGGACGCCGTTGGTGTCCTTGGCGAGGAGCGGGTCCCAGTAGCTGCCCCAGACCACCTTGAGCGCGTTCCAGCCGGCGCCGCGGAAGACGCCTTCCAGCTCCTGGATGATCTTGCCGTTGCCGCGCACCGGGCCGTCGAGGCGCTGCAGGTTGCAGTTGATGACGAACACGAGGTTGTCGAGGCCTTCGCGACCGGCCAGCGAGATCGCACCGAGGCTCTCGGGCTCATCGCACTCGCCGTCGCCCATGAAGCACCACACCTTGCGGTCGCTCACCGGCATCAGGCCGCGGGCTTCGAGGTACTTCCAGAAGCGCGCCTGGTAAATCGCCGCAATCGGGCCGAGGCCCATCGAGACGGTGGGCGTCTGCCAGAAGTCCGGCATCAGCCACGGGTGCGGGTAGCTCGAGATGCCCTTGCCGTCCACCTCCATGCGGAAGTGGTTGAGCTGGTCTTCCGTCAGGCGGTCTTCGAGGTACGCGCGGGCATACACGCCGGGCGAGCTGTGGCCCTGGATGAACAGCAGGTCGCCCGGATGCGATTCGTTCGGCGCGCGCCAGAAATGGTTGAAGCCGACGTCGTAGAGCGTGGCCGCCGACGCGAAGCTGGCGATGTGGCCGCCGAGTTCACCGGGCTTGCGGTTGGCGCGCACCACCATGGCCAGCGCGTTCCAGCGGATCAGCGAACGGAGCTTCCACTCCATCTGCGCATCGCCCGGCATCTTGGCTTCGAGATGCGCCGGAATGGTGTTGATGTATTCGGTGGTCGGCACGAAAGGCAGGTGCGCACCGGCGCGGCGCGTCAGCTCCACCATCCGCTCGAGGATGTGGTGCGCGCGCTCCGGACCATCGGCATCGATGACCGCCTTGATCGACTCCAGCCACTCCTGGGTCTCGGTGGGGTCGATGTCGTTTGCCAAAACGTCCTGCAGCCAGTTCATGCCTTCCCGCTCCGCGTGGAAACTAGAGCTGGAAGTCTAACAGTGGCCGGCGCGACGCCGGCGGGGCTGCATACGAATACGCGGGCGTACGGCAGGCGTCAGCGCACCACGAGCACGGGCGTGCGGCAACCCGCGAGCACCTTGCTGACCGTACTGCCCAGCAGCAGGCCGGCCAAGGCGCCGTGGCCGTGCGATCCCATCACGACCGCGTCGTACCCGCCGGCCTCCGCCTCCTCGGCCACCAGGCCTCCCGGATGGCCCACCTTCACGACTTCCCGAGCCGTGCGCCCCGCCGCGGCCAGTCGCCCGCGCGCTTCACGGAGCGCGTCGTCATGCTCATGGGCGTACTGCGCCGCCACGATCTCGGCCCCCACGGCGGCCGCGGCGCGCGGCGGCAGCGGCTGTGCAACGTGGATCAGCGTGAGCGCCGCCTGCCCGAACATGGCGGGCCGGGCGAGCACGTAGTCCAGGGCTTTCGTGCCGAAGGCGCTGCCGTCGACAGCGATGAGGACGTTCATGGGGGACTCCTTGTCGTTGGAAGGGGTGGTCACCAGAATGCCCTCGGGCGACGGGCCGCCATTTGGCGTCGATCAATTCCGGAACCGGCGTGCGGGGAAAGCAATCGCCGCCGTGGGTCGGTCCGGCAGGCCGCACGGGGTGCGCGATGGATGCATTCCGGCGATCATGGCCGCACCCCAGCCGCTCCCCGCCCACCCACGTGCCCTCCCCCCTCGTTTCCGTCGCGCTGTGCACCTGCAACGGCGAGGCCTACATCGAAGCCCAGCTGGCGTCGGTACTCGCGCAGACCCACCGCGAGCTGGAGCTGGTGGTGGTCGACGACGTCTCCAACGACCGTACCGTCGAGATCGTCGAGGAGGCGGCGCGCCGCGACCACCGCATCCAACTGCATCGGAACCCACGGCGCCTGGGCGTCAACGCCAACTTCGCGCGGGCCTTTGCGCTGTGCCGCGGCGACTTCATCGCGCCCTGCGACCAGGACGACGTGTGGTCCGCACGCAAGCTCGAAACCCTGATGGCGGCGATCGGCGACGCCGACCTCGCCTACGGCGATTCCGCCGTCGTCGATGCGGAAGGCAGGCCCACGGGACTGACCCTCGGCGGGCAGCGGCGGATGGTGCGGGGCCAGGGCAATGTGGCGCTGGCGTTCGAGAACACCGTCTCCGGCCACGCCGCGCTGTTCCGGAACACCCTGCTTCCGCAGGCCCTGCCCTTCCCCGAGGGCGTCTGGTCCGACGGCTGGCTGGCCTTCGCCGCATCGCAGCGCGCGGGCGTGGTCTACGTCGACGAAGTGATGGTCGATTTCCGCCGCCACGCTGACGCCCAGACCCGCATCGGCCATGCCCCGCGCGGCGGCGCACCGGACCGACACCAGCGTCGCGCCCGCGAGGCCCGGCAATGGCTGTCCACCTGCGCGGCGGCACTCGACGCCGCGGCGGCGCGCCCTTGGCCCTGCCGGGAGGCGGCCGGCGCGCTTTCCAAGACCCTCGACGATGCCAACGCCGGGGGGAGCACGATGCCGCTGTGGCAGGCCCTGCTGCGCCATCGGCGGGCACTCTACGGCGATGGCCCGCTCGCTGCCTTGCGGGCCCTGCGCCTTGGCGGCCGGATCCTCAGCCGCATCCGGCGGGCCCGCTCGCAGGCCTGAGCGTCAGAGCTTCAGGAATCGCCGCGGCACGGCCAGCTTCAACAGGCGCTCGAAGGATTTGCGCCGCAGCCCGGGATGGCGGAATCCCGCCACGATGTGCGGCCACCAGTCGCGCTTGCGACCCTCCAGCATGGCGCGACGGGCATTGGCCTCGATGCGGTACATCGCGGCGAGCTGCAGGCCGAGCGCGCGCCGAGGCTCCGGCACGGCCGCGATGCGAGCGCAGCGATCGGCGTCGTCGGCGATCTCGGCATACATCCGCAGCGTGCGCTCGTAGCGCTGGCGCTTGGCGTCGGGCCCGCCCCCGTGGGCGAACACCCAGCCATGGAGGTTCCCGGCGTGGATGCGGTAGTCGAGCCAGGGCTCGTCGAGGCAGTGCACCTCGCCGAACAGGGCCGCGCGCAGCGTGATCATGTTGTCCTCGACCATGCCCTGCAGGGGCGGCAGGTCATCGAGGACGAACCGGCGCATCGCCATCGAAGCCCCGAGCAGGCAGACGAAACTGCCGCGCTGGAGCAGCCACTGCTGGTCGGCGCGACGGAAGCCGGGGTCGCGGGTGCGGCGGGCGATGACGGCACCGGCAGCATCGATCTCGTCGACCGTCGTGCCGACGAGGGCGACGCCGGGATGGGCGTCGAAGAAAGCCAGCGCGCGGGCGACACGATCCGGATGGGAGCGGTCGTCGCCGGCTTGGAACAGCAGGATGGCGCCGGTGGCCTCGGCCGCGACCACGTTGATGTGGGCGCACAAGCCGAGGTTGGTCTCGTTTCGGCGGACCACGAACCGATGCGGCCCGCGGTACTCGCGAGCGAAGGCTTCGGCAATGGCGAAGCCCTCATCCGGCGCCGGGGAGGCATCGTCGGAGACGATGATCTCGCAGGGCACGGTCTGCGCCACCGCGCTCTCGAGGGCCTCGCGGATCGTCGCGCCCATCCGGTAGGCCAGCAGCAGGATGGACGCCCTCGGCGCCGCTGCGGCGGCGGCGACGGTGACGATCTCCCCACCCACGCCTTGCGTGCTCAGACCGCGCGCTCCGCGCGGATCAGCGCATCGACCGCCGCCACCGCCGTCATGTTGACGATGCGGCGGATGGTGGCCGAGGGCGTCAGCACGTGGGCCGACTTCGAGAGCCCCATCAGGATCGGGCCGAGGCCGACACCGTCGGTCATCGCGCGGGTGATGTTGTAGGCCGCGTTCGCCGCGTCGATGTTGGCGAACACCAGCAGGTTGGCGCGGCCCTTGAGGCGCGAATTCGGGAACACGCGCTCGCGGAGCTCCTCGTTGAAGGCGAGGTCAGCGTGCATCTCGCCTTCCACTTCGAGCTTGGGCTCGCGCTCGTGGAGGATCGCCAGCGCGTCGCGCAGCTTCTGCGCGCTCGGCGCCTCGGAGCTGCCGAAGTTCGAGTGGCCCACCAGCGCCACCTTGGGCGCCACGCCGAACAGGCGCAGGCGGAAGGCCGCCTGCTGCACGCAGTCGGCGATCTGCTCGGCGCTCGGCTCGACCTGCACGTGCGTATCGGCGAAGAAGAACACGCCCTTGTCGTTCAGCACCGCCGAAAGCGCCGAGAGGCCCTTGCTGCCGTCATCGAGGCCCAGCACTTCGCGAACGTAGCGCAGCTTGCGCGCGTAGCGGCCGACGATGCCGCAGAGCATCGCATCGGCCTCGCCACGGCGGACCATCAGCGCGGCGATCACCGTGTCGCGGCCACGGACGATCGCCTTGGCGGCGGAAGGCGTGACGCCCTTTCGCTGCATGATCTGGTGGTAGAGCTGCCAGTACTCGTTGAAGCGCGGGTCGTCGTCGATGTTGGTGATCTGCACGTCCACGCCGGGGCGGATGCGCAGGCCCAGGCGCTGGATGCGGCGCTCGATGACCGCCGGGCGGCCGACGAGGATCGGAAAGGCCAAGCCTTCGTCGACCACCGTCTGCACGGCGCGCAGCACGTTCTCCTCCTCGCCTTCCGCGTACACGACGCGCTGGCGGTTGACGCGGGCGCGGTCGAACACCGGCTTCATCATCAGGCCGGTGCGGAACACCCACTGGCTCAGGCGGTCGCGGTACTGGGCGATGTCGACCGGGCGCGTCGCCACGCCGGAGCGCATCGCGGCCTCGGCCACGGCCGGAGCCAACGAGACCAGCAGGCGCGGGTCGAAAGGCCGCGGGATCAGCGATTCGGCGCCGAACTGCACCGGCTCGCCGCCGTAGGCGCTGCCGAGGTCGGTGGCCTCGCGGCGGGCCAGCTCGGCGATGGCGATGACGCAGGCGCGCTTCATTTCCTCGTTGATCGTCGTGGCGCCCACATCAAGCGCGCCGCGGAAGATGTACGGGAAGCAGAGCGCGTTGTTGACCTGGTTCGGGTAGTCGCTGCGGCCGGTGGCGATGATCGCGTCCGGGCGCGCGGCCTTGGCGTCGGCCGGGTGGATCTCGGGGTTCGGATTCGCCAGCGCGAAGATGATCGGGCGCGGCGCCATCGTGGCGACCATCTCGGGCTTCAGTACGCCGCCGGCAGACAGGCCGAGGAAGACGTCGGCGCCGTTGACGATCTCGGCGAGGCTGCGGAACGGCGTCTCGCGGGCATAGCGCACCGTGCCTTCGTTGAGGTCGGTGCGGCCGGTATGCAGCACGCCGTCCTTGTCGACCACGAGGATGTTCTCGCGGCGCATGCCGAGCGCGACGAGCATGTCGAGGCAGGCGATACCGGCCGCGCCGGCGCCGCTGACCGCCAGCTTCACGTCGTGTATCTGCTTGCCGACGACGTGCAGGGCGTTGGTCATCGCCGCGCCGACGATGATCGCCGTGCCGTGCTGGTCGTCGTGGAAGACCGGGATCTTCATCCGCTCGCGGAGCTTGCGCTCGACGATGAAGCACTCCGGCGCCTTGATGTCCTCGAGGTTGATGCCGCCGAAGGTCGGCTCCAGCGAGGCGATGATGTCGACCAGCTTGTCCGGGTCCTTCTCGGCGACCTCGAGATCGAAGACGTCGATGCCGGCGAACTTCTGGAACAGCACGCCCTTGCCTTCCATCACCGGCTTGCCGGCCAGCGGCCCGATGTCGCCGAGGCCGAGCACGGCCGTGCCGTTGGAAATCACCGCCACGAGGTTGCCGCGGGCGGTGTAGTCGCTGGCGGTGGCCGGGTCGGCGACGATCGCCTCGCAGGCCGCGGCGACGCCGGGCGAATAGGCGAGGGACAGATCGCGCTGGGTGACCAGCGCCTTGGTCGGCATGACCTTGATCTTCCCGGCCGGGGCTTGGCGGTGGTAGTCGAGGGCGGCCTGTTTGAACGCGTCGTGTTCGGACATCACTGGGGTCTTTCGAAGGCGAATCCGCATTCTAGCCACGGCTTCGTGACGGCAGCGGACGGCGGCGTATGGGCGCCAACGCCGCGGTCGTCGCGCATCCGGCCTAGGGGCCTCGGCTGCCTCGCCCCAGTTCGAGCTGGACTGGAAACCCGGCGGTCCGGCCGAATGCGACGTCCCTGTCGCTCGGCCGGATCGCGCATCCTGCGCGACCCTCCGGGCTTGCGCCTTGACAGCGCGCTGGGGCTCGAAATCCGCCTCAGCCCCCTAGGCCCGCCGCGCGCCCTGTCCTGGCTGCGGGTTAATCGAAGAGCAAGAGCGCGGCGACGGCGTCGCGTCATGCGGAGATGCGTCGAACACGCGACATGCGCGAGAGGACCGAGCCCGGGCATGGCGCGAGGCGACTTGAGGAGCCCCGACGCGCCAACCAGGCGCCCGCCGCGAAGCGGTGGCGCAGGGATGCGCCATCCGGCCGAGGGTCAGGATGACCCCTTCGGCCGGACAGCCGGGTTTCCAGCCAGAAAGGTGACGGGGCGGGTCCGCCGAGCACCATGACCGAGCTCGGTCCTTTCGCGCCTTGGCGCCTACCGCCCGGCTTCCCGCGGCTCCGATTCCGCCACCCCGAACAGCCGAGGCACGGCATCGAGGTTCTCGATGTCGACCTTGTCGAGCCGGATGGTGTTCGCGAACAGCGAAAAGGCGAGGATCCCGGCCAGACCGTTGGCGCGCTTGGCCCAGGGCGGCAGGTAGTGCGGCGGAGCGATGGCCCCGCTCTCGAAGGCCGGGGCGAGGTCGAAGACGTCCTCGAGGGTCATCTTCCCGGCGAACAGGCGATGCGTGAGGGCCAGCTTCTTCTGCCGCAGGCACCAGCGGAAGAAGGTGTGCACGCGCACCAGGCCGGCGAGGTACACGCCGTCCTTGGTGAAGGCCGCGCCACCGGTCACCGGCACGCCGCGGAACACGCGGGCCGCCGAGGCGAAGCTCTCCGGTTCGCGCTGGCCGGCGTCGAGCAAGAAGCGGAACACGTCGATGAAGTCGGCGCCGCGCAGGGCCATGTCGATGGCGAGGATGCGCAGACTGATGCGCTTCATGCGCTCGATGTCGATGTGCCCGGTGATCAGCTCGGCGAAGGTCGCCAGGCCTTCCTGGGTGGCGATGATCCGCGGCGAAGTGCGCGAAAGCGAGGCGAAATGCGGCTGCTCCCGGCCGTTGAGGGCCGTCAGCGTGTGCACGAAGGCCTCGTGCTCGCGCAGCTGGTGGATGTCGTACTCGCTGAAGGCCGCCCCGGTGCGCAGGCGGATGCGCGTCGGGCCGGCCGCGGCCTTGGCGATCAAATCGGCATCCAGCTCGACGCTGACCTTGCCGGGGCCGAAGAAGCCGTCCATGTCCTGCTGCAGGCGTTCGCGGACGATGGGCGCTTCCACCGCGTCGTCGTTGGTGTCGACGGCCCGCAACTCGGCATCGAGCTCATCGGCGATGCGGATGAAGTGCATGGCCGCGTCGACCCCGGACACGGTGCCCCCCGGCAGCGCGTCGCCCGGACGGCCGAACAGGCGGATGGAATGGTCGGTGACCGCCGCGGTGCCGACGGATTCGAGCAGCAGGGCGGCGGTGTGCCAGCTGTCGGCCGTGCGGCGGATGTAGAGCCCCAAGGGCTGGTGCGGGTCGCAGGCCTGGGCGATCGCGCGCAGCTCGGCGCGGACCTCGGCGTGGTCCTCGGGCACGTAGTCGGGCTCGGGAAGCCGGTGCACGCCGCGGCGCCAGCGGTCGAGGAACTCGCGCTGCACCCGCTGTTTCCAGCTCACCGCCTGCAACAGGCGCAGGCGGCGCGTCGCCCGCACCATGCGGGCGTCCAGTTCGGCCAGGCTCTGCAACGCGGCGCCGTCGGGCATCGGCAGCCCTCCTAGGAAGTGCGACGGCCAGCATACCCCCGGCATCCCCCCCGTTGACCGCCACCGCCGCGCGCCGCAGCCTTGGGCCATGGCCACCTCCGCCCTCGCTCCGACCGCCCGTCCGCCTTGGCGCCACAGCCTGCGCACGCGCATCGCGCTGTGGTTCGGCCTGCTGGCCGCCGCCGTCGCGGCCGCGGGCGGGCTGGCCATCCATGCGGTCGCCGAGCGTCGCGCTCTCGAGGATGCGGAGGCCGCGGCACTTCGCGAGCTGCGTCGCGCCTCGGCGGAATTGCAGGCCCTGCTGCAGGCAGTGGAAGTCAGTGCGGGCACGCTGGCACGCAGCGAGGCCGCGGCCGGCGGTGATGCCACGCGCCTGCGCGCCCTGCTCGATGCCACGGTGCTGAGCGAGCCCAATACCGCGGGTGGCCTGGTGGCGCTGGCGCCGGCCGCCTCGCCCACGCCGGGCACGGTCTGGGCCCGCTACGTCGGCAAGCAGGGCCGGGGACTGGCGGAAACCGACCTCGCGGCGCGTGGCCTCGACGTGGAAGCGCAGCCTTGGTTCCGCGACACGCTGGCGGCGGACCAGGCGCGCTGGTCGGCGCCCTACTTCAACGACACCGCGGGTGGTCGTTGGATGATCACGTTGAACCAGCCGCTGCCGCTGGGTCCCGCCGGCGAGCGCCGCGGCATGGTCAGCCTCGACGTTCCCATCGACCGCTTCAACCAGGCGCTGGCGCCGTTCCGGAACGACAAGCGGTTCCGCGCGGTGCTGCACAAGGGCCCGCTGTGGATCGGCGATTCCGACTGGCTCTCCATCGGCACCCCGCCGCCCAGCGCCACCGCGCTCGACGAGCATCGTGGTGCCCTGCAAGGCGTGGACGCAGGCCTCGCAATGCGCCCGCTCGGCCCGGGGCTGCGCGGCGTCCATGAGGCGCTCGGCGATGGCTGGGGCTTGATGGTGCTGATGGACGAGGACACCGTGCTGGCGCCCCTTCGCGAGACGGCGTGGCGCTTCGTCGGCGGGACGCTGGTGGTGATCGCGCTGCTCGCCTTGCTCAGCAATGCGCTGGCCCGGAGCGTCACCCGGCCGATGGTGCAGTTGGGCCACGCGGCGCAGCGGCTGGCGCAGGACGGCTTCGAGATGCCGACGCTCCTGCTGGTGCGGAAGGACGAGGTCGGCCAGCTGGCCCGCGTGCTGGACAGCGCCGATTCCGCGCTGCGCCAGCAGCTGGCGCACTCGCAGCGGATGGCGCAGGAGCAGCAGAAGCTCGACAGCGAACTGCGCCTCGCCCACGACCTGCAGCAGTCGATGCTGCCGCCAGCCACCGCGGTCGACGTGCAGGAAGGCCATCTCGACATCCACGCCGTGCTGAAGCCGGCGAAGAGCGTGGGCGGCGACTTCTACGCCTTCCACCCGCGCGACGACGGGATGCTGTGGTTCGGCATCGGCGACATCAGCGACAAGGGCGTGCCCGCCGCGCTCTTCATGGCGCGCACGGTCGCGGTGCTGGAGGCCACGGCCCGCAGCACCGACTCCCCGGCCCTGATGCTGGCTCGGGCCGCGCCGCGGCTGGCCGAAGGCAACGACAGCTGCATGTTCGCGACAGCCCTGTGCGGGCTCGTCGACCCCCACACCGGCATGTTCGAGCTGGCGAGTTCCGGCCACGAACTGCCCTTCATCGTCCGCGCCGACGGCCGCATCGAGCTGTTCGAGATGGAAACCGGCGCCCCGCTCGGCATCGACCCCGACGCCTACGGCGAGGGCTATGCCGGCATGCTGGCGCCGGGCGACGTGCTGTTCTGCTTCACCGACGGCGTTACCGAGGCGCGCAGCCGCGGTGGCGAGCTCTTCGGCGAAGCGCGACTGCGCGACGCGCTGAAGCCCGGTCGGAACGCCGAGCAGGTGGTGGCCGACGTGGTCGCCGCCGTCGAGGCCTTCGCGGCCGGTGCCGAGCCCGCCGACGACATCACCGTGCTGGCGGTCGGGCTGGTGGCCCCCGAGAAACCTGCCAACGACCCCCTGCACTTCTCGATCTGGCCTTCGGGCCTCCGGGCGATGAACCGCGCCATCGACGAATGCCTGGGCAGCCACGGCATCGACACCGAGGGGCAGTCGGACGTCCGCCTGGTGCTGGAGGAACTCGTCGCCAACGCCATCGACCATGGCGGGGCCGTCGAATGCACGGTCGACCTGTCGTTCACCGAGCGCACGATGACGCTCCGGATCATCGACGATGGCAACGCCTTCAATCCGCTCGACGCCCCGGACCTCGAGCTGGACCCCGACGACCTCGACCGCCCGATCGGCGGCCTCGGCCTGCACCTGATCAAGACCATGAGCCTCGACGCGGTCTACGCGCGCGAGGATGACCGCAACCGACTCACCCTCGTCCTGCCAAGGAATCCGCCGAAATGACCGACGACCTCCGCATCGCCATCGAGGGCAGCGGCCCGAAGCGCACCTGCCGCCTCGCCGGCCACCTGGACACCCACACCTACCAGCGCGCCGACAGCGAACTGGAACCGGTGCTGGCCGACCCTTCGGTCAACCTTCTGGTCCTCGATCTGTCGGACCTCGAGTACATCAGCTCCGCCGGCCTGCGAACGGTGTTCCGCGCCCGCAAGAGCCTCGGCAGCCGCGGCGGCAAGGTGCTGGTGGCGAACCCCCAGCCGCAAATCCGCAAGGTCTTCGACCTGGTGAAGGCCGTGCCGTTCTCGGAGATCTTCAGCTCCACCGCCGAGGCCGACGCCTACCTCGACGCCATGCAGAAGCGCGTGCTTTCCGGCGACGACGAGTAAGGGCCCTCACGGCCCTGGGGCCGCCGTCAGAGCGCGGGAACGCCGAAGGCGTGTGCATGGCGTGAGGAATACGCGTCGACAGGCTTCAGGGACTTGTCGCGGGCCTTGGCGCCGAGCATCTTCCGTCACGGAACTTCCATATTCCCGATGGGAATCCCGCACCGTCTTGCCGCGCCGCACCGCCAGCCCAAGGATGTCGCCATGAACCGACCTGCCCTGCTTGCCCTCGCCATCGCCTCGGCCCTGTCCGCCGGCGCCACCCATGCCCAGTCGAACGCCGCCGTCAGCACCGAGGCCGCCGACGACACCCAGACCCTCGACGCCATCGTCGTCACTGGTACGCGCGTCGCGGGCCGTTCCCGCAACGACACTGCCGCGCCAGTCGACGCCATCGGCGTCCAGCAGCTCGAGCGCACCGGCTCGCCCGAGATCAACCAAGCCCTGTCGGTCGCCCTGCCTTCCTTCAATTTCCCGCGCCCCGGCCTCACCGACGGCACCGACACCGTTCGACCGGCGCAGCTTCGCGGCCTCGCGCCCGACCAGACCCTCGTGCTGGTGAACAGCAAGCGCCGCCACTCGGCCGCGCTCGTCAACGTCAACGGCTCCGCGGGCCGCGGTTCGGCGGCGGTCGACCTCAACACCATCCCCACCGCCGCCGTGCGCACGGTCGAAGTGCTGCGTGACGGCGCTTCCGCGCAGTACGGCTCCGACGCCATCGCCGGCGTCATCAACGTACTGCTGCGCGAGGACGACACCGGCGGCGGCGTCACCGTCAGCTACGGCCAGCGCGATTCCGACTATGAAGTGATCACCGGCACGGCCCCGGCCAACGCCACGTGGCCCTCGCCCGGACGCATCTCGCGCAGCGTCAACGACGGCGAAACCACCACCGTCTCGGCATGGAAGGGCCTCTCGCTCGGCGGCACCGGCTTCCTCACGATCGCGGCCGAACTGAAGGACCAGGAGCGCACCGAGCGCGGCGGCTACGACGTGCGCCAGCAGTACCCGCTGGTGAGCGGCGCTTTCGACCCGCGCGAGCGCACCTTCAACCGCTTCAGCGCCTGGTACGGCGAGCCGGAACTCGACCAGAAGACCCTGTTCGCCAACGCCGGCATCGATTTCGAAAGCGGGACGCGAATCTACGGTTGGGCCAGCTGGCAGGACCGCGACGCGCGCTCGGCGGGCTTCTACCGGCCCGCGCAGGACGCCCGCAACATCACATCGATCTACCCCGACGGCTTCCTGCCGATCATCGCCCCGACGGTCATCGATTCCAGCGTGGCCGGCGGCGTGAAGTGGGCATGGGGCGAGTGGTCGATGGACAGCTCGCTCGTCTGGGGCCGCAACGAGATGGATTTCACCATCGAGAACACGCTGAACCGCTCGATCGGCCCCTCCAGCCAGCGCAGCTTCCAGGCCGGCGGCTTCGACTACACGCAGGCCACCTTCAACTTCGGCGGCTCGCGCAGCTACGCGCTGGACGCCTTCGCCTCCGACCTCTACCTCAGCGCCGGCCTCGAGGCCCGTGAGGAGACCTACCGCATCTTCGCCGGCGAGCCGAACTCGTACATCAATGGCGGCGCGCTGCTGAACGGCGCGCCCACGGCCTCCGGTGCGCAGGTGTTCCCGGGCTTCCGCCCGTCGAACGAAGTCGACGAATCGCGCAATGCGATCGGCCTGTACGTCGACCTCGAAGCCAACATCACGGACCAGCTGCTCGGCTCGGTGGCGATCCGCGGCGAGGACTACTCCGATTTCGGCAGCAACCTCAGCGGCAAGGTGGCGATGCGCTACGACTTCAGCGAGGCCTTCGCGCTGCGCGGCTCGCTGCAGAACGGCTTCCGCGCGCCCTCGCCGCAGCAGCAGTTCTTCACCGCCACCTCGACCAACTTCATCAACGGCGTGCCCTTCGAGATCACCACCTTCCCCGCGACGAGTGCGGTGGCGGCGGCCCTCGGCGCCCGGCCGCTCGAGGCCGAAGAGTCGGTGAACGTTTCGCTCGGCGCGGTGTTCAACTTCGGCGAGGCCACGCTGACGATCGACGCCTACCGCATCGACATCGACAACCGCATCGTGCTGTCGGAAAACCTCACGCAGGCCAGCGTGCGCAACTTCCTGACGGCGCAGGGCTTCGTCGGCATCGGCGGCGGCCGCTTCTTCATCAACGGCGTCGACACCGAGACGCAGGGCGTGGACGTGGTGTTCACCGTGCCCTTCGAGACCGCCTCGGCCGGCCGCTTCGACGTCACGCTGCTGGCCAACTGGAACAACACCGACGTGACGCGCGTGCCGACCACGGCACCGATCGCCGCCATCGACCCGACCATCCGCCTGTTCGATCGCGTCAACGTCCTCACGTTCGAGGAAGGCTCGCCGAAGGACAAGTACGGCGCCAACCTGAACTGGTCGCTGGACCGCTTCGGCGCCACGCTCCGAGTGACGCGCTATGGCGAGGTGCTCGCCCCGGGCACCACGGCGGCCAACGACTTCGTCCTCAGCCCGAAGGTGCTGCTCGACCTCGAAGGCCGCGTGACCCTGTGGGACGGGCTCGAGCTGGCGATCGGCGCCGAGAACCTCGCGGACGAATACCCGGACCCGCTGCCGGCGAACCTCAACACCACCGGCAACACGCCGTTCTCGAACTTCTCGCCCTTCGGTCGTTCCGGCCGCTTCGTCTACGGCCGCCTCAGCTACAGCTTCTAAGTCTCGACCGGCCTCAGTCGAAAAGACTGCCCTGCGTCGCCTCGTGCGGCGCGGGGCTTTCTTTTTTCCGGCCCTCCAGTCGCGGCCTCGTCTGCTTCATCCGGCTGCCGTGCTTCAGCAGGACGCCGCGTGCCAACTCGCGCATGCCCGGGTGATCGCGCCACCACGCGGTGAGCCTCGCTTTCGCCTCGCGGGCGGCCTGCTCGTGGTCGCGGATCGGCTTCGGGTAGTCGCGGCCGAGCACCACGCCATGCTTCGCGAGCTGCGCTGGGGGCAGTTGCCACGGCAGGTGGATCCAAGGCGCCGGCACCGCGGCGAGTTCAGGCACCCAGCGGCGCACGAACGTGCCCTCGGGGTCCTGGTCGAGCCCCTGTTTCACCGGGTTGTAGATGCGCGGGATGTTGATGCCGGTGACGCCGCTCTGCATCTGCACCTGCGGCCAATGGATGCCGGGCTCGTAGTCGGTGAACTGCCGCGCGAGGTGCAGGCCGGTCTCGCGCCAGTGCAGCCACAGATGGTAACTGGCCACCGCCACGAGCATCGCGCGCATGCGGAAGTTGATCCATCCGGTGGCGGCCAGCATGCGCAGGCACGCGTCCACGAACGGCCAGCCGGTGGTGCCGGTGCGCCAGGCCTCGAAGGCCTCGTCGTCGAAGTCGCCTTCGCGCAGGCCGTCGAAGCCGCGATGCGTATTGCGGAACTCGATGGCGGGCTCGCTCTCGAGCTTCTGCATGAAGTGGCCCTGCCAGTGCAGGCGTGATTCGAAGCTCTGCAGCGCCCTCGCCGGCGTGCCGCGCCCGGCCCACTGCGCGGCGCGCGAGGCGGCCACGGCCTCGCGGATCGACAGCGTGCCGGTGGCGAAGTGCACCGACAGCCGCGAACACACTTTCGGCGCACTGATTGGGCTGCTCATGCCGCGCGAATACGTCGCCCCGCGACCATCGACGAAGCTGCCCAGCAGGCGCAGCGCCGAGGCACGCCCCCCGGGCTGTCGCCCGGGGCAGGGATCGTCCGGCAGGCCGAGGTCGCGGGCCTCGGGCAGCGCGTCGCATCGGAGATCGGCAAACACCGGCCCGGCGGCGTCTGCCGACGCGGCGTTCGAGGGCCGGGCGGGCGCCAAAGCCACCGGTGCCGGCAGCGGCGCCTCGCCATTGTGGCCCTCCCAGTGCCGCGCCCAGCCGTCGCGGCGACGCAAACGGCGCACCGTGCTGCCGTTCGGATGTTCGAAGAAGGGAATGCCGGTCTCGCGCAGCCAGGCACCCACGCGGCGGTCGCGGGCGAAGGTCCAGGCGTTGCCGGTTTCCTCGTGGGCATGCACCTCGACGAGGCCGAAGGCGCAATGCAACGCCCCGAAGGCCTCGACGACATCGCCATGGAGCACCTGCAGCGGTGCACCGAGGGTGGCGAGGGCGTCACGCAGCTCGAGCAGCGATTCGCGGAACACCGCCCATTGTCGCGCGCTGGCGTCGTCCTGCTGCCACAGTGACGGCTCGATCACGTACACCGGCAGCACCGGCCGCCCGCTGGCCGCCGCGGCGAGCAGGGGCGCGTGGTCGACGGTGCGCAGGTCGCGCTTGAACCAGACGAGGGCGTGGGGCATGGCGCGATGCTGCCGAAGCCACGCTGCAGCCCGGGTGAAGCGGCCGCAGGGTGGCGCGCTCGGCTAGTCTGGCGGCCTCTGATTCCCGCGCGGCCCGTCGCCGCAAGGCCCTTGCGATGACCGATGCCCCAACCCTCCTGCTCGACGCCGCCGAAGCCCGCGTGCTCGGCTGCCTCGTCGAGAAGGAAGCCACCACGCCCGAGCAGTACCCGCTCACCGAGAACGCGGCCCTTCAAGCGGCCAACCAGAAGACCAGCCGTGAACCGGTGATGGCGCTGGAAACCGGCGAAGTGGCGCGCGCCCTGCGCGGTCTGGAAGCGAAGGGCCTCGCGCGGCGAGTCGACGGCGCCCGCGCCTTGCGCTTCGAGCACAGCGCCGCACGCACGCTCGAGCTCACCCGCGGCCAGCTCGTCGCGTTGGCCCTGCTGATGCTGCGCGGCCCGCAGACCGCGGCCGAACTGCAGTCGCGCAGCGAGCGCCTGCATCGCTACGCCGATGCCGACGACCTCGCGCACGCGCTGGAGCGCCTCGCCGCACGGGGCTTCGCGGTCGCCCTGCCCCGCGCACCGGGCCAGCGCGAGGGCCGCTGGGCGCACCTGCTCTGCGGGCCCGTCGACTTCAGCGCGATGGCGCTCGACACCAGCGCCGCGCCGGCGCGCGAACCCGTGCCGCGAGGCGACGACATCCTGCTCGCGCGCATCGAAGCGCTCGAAGCCCGCGTCGCTGCGCTGGAAGCCCAACTTGCCGGCGGCGAAGCCGGGGACTGACGCCGTGGCACCGGCTCGACCGACCCCGGCGGTGCGTTCGCCCGGCAGCGCCGAAGACCGCCACACCCCGGCGTCCCCCTGCATCCGCCAGTGCTGTCTCGACGACGCCGACGAATGCATCGGCTGCGGGCGCACGCTCGAGGAGATCAAGGCCTGGCACGGGGCGGATGCCGCGGGCCGCGAGGCGATCCTGCGTGCGGCGGCAGCACGGCGGGACGCGCGGGCGGCGCGGTACGGGCGGGGTTGATGCGCGCAAGCGCTGTCGCCGGCGCCTGCCGCACGGTGGGCCAAGGGCCTGCGACTGCCTCGCCCCAAGAGGTCTTGTTCAAGAAACCCGGCGGTCCGCCCGAAGGGGGCGTCCTGCCCCTCGGGCGGACGGCTCATCCTGAGCCGGTCCTTCGGACCTTGCGCCTGGATAACGCGCTGGGGCTCGAAACTCGCCGCAAGCCCCTGGCCCACCTTACGTTGGCGCTGCAAGCGTCCGCGCGCATCAATTGTGTCCGGCACGACATACCAGCCCAGGTCATCAGGCCTCCGAGTGCGTGTCGAGTTCGCCTTCGTCTGTGGTCAATTTCCAGTGCGCAAAGGTGGTCAGTTTTCGGCGAGCGCCAACACGTGTTGCCGCTCGCTGAGAACTGACCAGCAAAGCGGTCACTTGCGCATCAAGGATTGACCAGCCCGATGCGCCTACGATCGGCCAACACCGCATCCCCACGCCTACGGTACCCGGCGTCGATTTCGCCCGCACCCGCTCGGTACGGCGCAACACTCTCACAGCGCCGCCGCAGGGTGGCCGGGGCCTGCGGCGAATTTCGAGCCCCGACGCGCGGCCGAGGCGATAGCCGCGAAGCGGTGGCGCAGGGATGCGCCATCCGGCCGAGCGACAGGATGTCGCCTTCGGCCGGACCGCCGCGTTTCTTGACCAGAAAGTGATGGGGCGAGGCAGCCGCAGGCCCCGGCCGGCCCTGCGGTGAGCGCCCGCTGAGCGAACCCTGCGCTTCGGCACAGGCCGGGCCACGCCACTGCCGCTACGCTCGTGGGCTCGCCCCAGGGGAACCCACTCATGCGCCACACCCGCCTCGCGATCGCCGCCGCGCTCGCCCTCGCCGCCTCCGTCCCGTTCGCCGCCGACGCGCCCGCTTGGGACGTCAATGGCGAACACGGCCCGACGAAGACCGTGCGCTTCACGACGGACGAAGGCACGTGGCTCGACCTCGACGTCGCGCCCGATGGCCGCACGATGGTGTTCTCGATGCTGGGCGACCTTTACCGCCTGCCGATCGCCGGCGGCCGCGCCACGCGCCTCACCTCTGGCCCCGCCTGGGACGTGCAGCCGCGCTACTCGCCCGATGGCCGCGAGATCGCCTACACCTCGGATCGCGACGGCGGCAACAACCTGTGGCGGATGCAGGCCGATGGCACGCGACCGGTGCAGGTGACGAAGGAGCGCTTCCGCCTGCTCAACAACCCGGCCTGGACGCCGGATGGCCAATACATCGTCGGCCGCAAGCACTTCACCGGCCAGCGTTCGCTCGGCGCCGGTGAGCTGTGGCTCTACCACCGCGACGGCGGCGACGGCCTGCAGCTGACGACGCAGAAAAACGACCAGCAGGATCTCGGCGAGCCCGCCGTGTCGCCGGACGGCCGCTACGTCTACTTCAGCGAAGACGTCAGCGAAGGCCCGTCCTTCCAATACAACAAGAACCCGCACGGCCTGATCTACGCCATCAAGCGCCTCGACCGCCAGACCGGCGAGATCGAGACGCTGGTGAGCAGCCCCGGCGGCGCCGTGCGCCCGCAGCCCTCGCCGGATGGCAAGACCCTCGCCTTCGTCAAGCGCATCCGCGAGAAGTCGGTGCTCCACCTGATGGACCTCGAATCCGGCCAGGTGCGACCGCTGTGGGACGGCCTCGAGCGCGACCAGCAGGAGGGCTGGGCGATCTTCGGGCCCTACGCCAATTTCGACTGGACGCCGGATGGCGCCGCGCTCGTGGTCTGGGGCAAGGACGGCAAGTTCTGGCGGGTCGACGCGGGCAGCGGTGAGGCGACGAACATTCCGTTCAGCGCCGAGGTCGAGCAGCGCGTCACCGAGGCGCCGCGCCAGCAGAAGACCCTGCCGACCGGCACGTTCGCGCCGCGGATGGTCCGCGACGTCGCCACGTCGAATGACGGCCGCCGCGTGGCTTTCCACGCGGTCGGCCGCCTGTGGCTGCGCGAGGGCAATGGCACGCCGCGCGCACTCACCGACCACGACGACCGCTTCGAGTACCAGCCGTCGTTCTCGCCGGACGGCAGCAAAATGCTGTTCACCACGTGGAACGACGAAGCGCGCGGCCAGATCGTCGAGCGCGACGTCGCCAGCGGCACCGAGCGCGTGCTGACGACCGTGCGCGGCGTCTACTACGGTCCGCGCTATTCGCCGGACGGCCGCAGCATCGTCTTCGTTCGCGATCGCGGCAACTCGGTGATCGGCAGCGCCTGGGGCCGCGACGCCGGGGTGTTCGTCATGCCCGCCGCAGGCGGGGAGCCGCGCAAGCTGGCGGACGATGGCCGCGAACCGCAATTCAACGCCGACGGCACGCGCGTGCTGTTCCTGACCGGCGGCGGGCTGTCGAAGAAGCTCGTGTCGGTGGGCCTGCACGGCGAGGACCGCCGCGACGTGCTCGACCTGAAGTACGTCGACGCGGTCAGCGTCTCGCCCGACGGCCTGCGCGTCGCCTTCACCGAGCTCTACAACGCCTACGTGGCGCCGCTGCCGCAGACCGGCGCGGCCGTGGCGCTGTCGAAGGACACCAAGGCGGTGCCGGTCACCGCGCTCTCGACCGATGTCGGCGCCTACCTGCACTGGTCGGACGCCGACACCCTGCACTGGCTGGTCGGCGAGCGCTACGTGAGCCGCGACGTGACCGCGGCGAAGGACGACGGCGGCAGGGCGCTTGGCCTGCGCGTTCCGGTCGACGCGCCCACCGACGTCGTCGCCATCACCGGCGGCCGCGTGGTGACGATGCGCAACGCGCAAAGCGAGCAGGAGGTGATCGAGGACGGCGTGGTCATTCTGCGCGGCGACCGCATCGTCGCCGTCGGCCGGGCCGGCGAAGTCGCCGTCCCACGGGGCGCGCGCGTCGTCGACGCGAGCGGCAAGACCGTGCTGCCCGGCTACATCGACGTGCATGCGCACGCCAGCCACTTCTTCAGCGGCGTGATCCCGCAGGCGAACTGGAGCTACGCGGCCAACCTCGCCTTCGGCGTCACCACGATGTTCGATCCGTCGGCCAACACCGAGACCGTGTTCTCGCAGGCCGAACTGGTGGAGGCCGGGCGACTGCTCGGCCCGCGCGTGTTCTCGACCGGCACCATCCTTTATGGCGCCGACGGCGACTTCAAGGCGGTGGTGAACTCGATCGACGATGCCCGCGCCCACCTGCGCCGACTGCGCGCCAACGGCGTGTTCGCGGTGAAGAGCTACAACCAGCCGCGCCGCGACCAGCGCCAGCAGATCAACCAGGCCGCCCGCGAGCTGGGGATGATGACCGTCGAGGAAGGCGGCAGCACCTTCCAGCACAACCTGACGATGATCGTCGACGGCAGCAGCAACATCGAGCACAACCTGCCCGTGGCGCCGCTGCGCCGCGACGTGATCGAGCTGTGGCGGCAGACCGACGTTCGCAACACGCCGACGCTCAACGTCAGCTTCGGCGGCCTCTCCGGCGAGTACTGGTGGTACGCCCGCGACAACGTCTGGCAGAACGAGCGCCTCCTGCGCTTCTTCCCGCGCGAGACGCTGGAGGCCCGCGCCATCCGCCGCGAGACCGGCCCGGACTGGGATTACTGGCACATCACCGTCGCCGAATCGCTCAAGGCACTCCGCGATGCCGGCGTGCGCGTGCACGTGGGGGGCCATGGCCAGCTGCAGGGCCTCGGCTCGCACTGGGAGATGTGGTCGCTGGCGCAGGGCGGCTTCACGAACTTCGAGGCGCTGCGGGCATTCACCATCGACGGCGCGGATCATCTCGGCTACAGCACCGACCTCGGCTCGATCGAAGCCGGCAAGAAGGCCGACCTCGTCATCGTCGACGGCAATCCGCTCGAGAACCTGCAGGACAGTGCCAAGACCACGCACGTCGTGGTCAACGGTCGCCTGTTCGACGCCACCACCCTCGCCGAGATCGGCGGGCGTGAAACCCCGGCCCCGACCTTCTACTGGCAGCGCCAGGGCAACGGCCTGATGCGCGGCGCCGAGTGGGGCCCCACCGCCCCCTGCCACTGCCCGAAGAGCCACCGCGCGCCGATGCCCTGGGAGTACGGCGGCTCCTGGGCCGGCCGCGGGAATGCCAGCCGGATGGGGGACGCTGGCAGGAATTGACGTGCGAGCGGGCGGAAAATCACCCAAGAAATCGATAGTCTCGCGGCCATGCGACGTCTCCTGCTGATCCTCGCGATGCTCCCGGGCGTGGCCTTGGCCCGCCCGGTGCCTCCGTCCGCCACGCCGGCGGACGACGCGCCCCGAACCCTCGTGCTGTGCTTCGAGGACAGCGACGTGCTTCCGTGGCGCACGCGGGACAAGGTCGGCCTGAACTTCGTCATGCTCGACGCCGTCGCCGCCCGAACCGGCCTGCGCTTCGAGTACCAGGGACGGCCCTGGCGCCGTTGCCACGACGACCTCCGCACCGGCCGCGTCGATGGCACCTTCGGCATCAGCGTCACGCCGGAGCGGCAGGATTTCGCCGCGTTTCCCGGCGGCGACGCGCCCGATGCGGCGCAGCGCATGTTCGAGGGCGGCTACGTGCTGGTGCGGCGGCGCGGCACGCCCCTGGCCTTCGACGGCGAGCGCATCACCGGGCTGGTCGGCAGCATCGGGGCCGAACCCGCCACGTCGATCGCGCAGGACCTGCGCCGGCGCGGCTACGCGGTGGATGACGCCGCGCCGAGCCCCCAGGCCCTCTTGCGCAAGCTCGCGGCCGGGCGGATCGGCGCCGCTGCCGTGGGCACCGACCAGATGCACCAGCTCCGCCAGCAGCGACACCCATGGCTCATCGAGCTCGACGTGGTCGAGCGCCCGCTGGTGGAGAAGCCCTACTTCCTCGCGCTGTCGAAACCGCTGGTGGCCCGGCACCCGGAACTCGCCCGCCGCGTCTGGCAAGCCGTGGCCGAAGTGCGCGAGAGCGAGGCCTACCAGGGCGAACTCGCCCGCGCCCGCGGCAGCTCGGATGGTGGGAGCCCACGATGAGGCCTTCCGGCGTCTGCACCACCGCCGGCCTCGCGATCGCGGCCTGGTTCGGTGCGGAAAGCGTCGTGGCCCAGCCGGTCCGTCCGGCTGCCGCCGCCGAGCCCGTGACGCTCGATCTCTGCTTCGAGGAAACCCCGGCGGTGCCCTGGCGCAGCCGGCAGAAGCAGGGGCTCTACTTCGAGCTGCTCGATGAGGTGGCGCGACGCCTCGGCCTGCGCGTGGAGTACCACCCCCAGCCCTGGCCCTTCTGCCTCGCCGAAGTGGGCGGCGGCCGGATGGACGGCGCCTTCGCGGTCGCGTTCTCGCCGGAACGCCGGCCGGTGTTCGCCTTCCCGCCGGGCGCGCCCGATGTCGACGCCGATGCCCTGCGCGAGGACGCCATCGTCCTCGTCCGCCGTCGCGGCACCCCCGTCGACGTCGTCGATGGCCAGCTGGTGGGCTCCACGCGGCCTGTGGGCGTGCAGCCCGGCTATGCCATCGCGGACGACCTGAAGCGGGCCGGATGGGCCGTGGAGATGTCGTCGCGGGACCATCTGGTCCAGCTGTCGCGGCTGTCCCGGGGCGAGCTCGACGCCATCGCGCTCAGTGCCTTCCGCTGGGCGCAGTTGCAGGCGGCCGGCGGCGTCGCGCTGGATGACCTTGAAGCCCTGCCGCGACCGATCCTGACCAAGCGTTACTTCCTCGGCCTGTCGCATGCCTTCGTCGCGGCCCATCCCGCGCTGGCTCAACGGCTCTGGGCCACCACGCGCGAGGTCCGCACCAGCGCCGCCTTCCGACGTCGCGAGCAGGCCGCCATCACCGAGGCCCTGACGCCACGGTCCTCGCCCTAGGCCTCGCCGCGACGGCCTGACACAGCGCGATCCGTTTCGCCAGCCTGTCCGCCGCCAGCGGCCGGGGGGACAATCGCCGGCCGTTCCACCTGCCGTCGAGTCCCGATGTCCGCTCCTGCTGCGCCCGCCCCCGAAACCGCCGGCCTCGCCGCGCCCGTCCGTCCTGCCGCCGCCATCGCGGCCACCATCGCCCAGCGCATCGCCGGCGAGATCGCTGCGCAGCCCGCGCAGGTGCATGCGGCCGTGGAACTGCTGGACGAGGGCGCGACCGTCCCCTTCATCGCCCGCTACCGCAAGGAAGTGACCGGCGGTCTCGACGACACCCAGCTGCGCAACCTCGAGCAACAGCTCGGCTACCTGCGCGAGATGGAAGACCGCCGCGACGCCATCCTCGCTTCCATCGCCGAGCAGGGAAAACTGACGAAGCCGCTGCTGGACGACGTGCTGGCCGCCGACAGCAAGTCGCGCCTCGAAGACCTCTACCTGCCCTACAAGCCCAAGCGCCGCACCAAGGCGCAGATCGCCCGCGAGGCCGGGCTGGAGCCGCTGGCCGACGCGATCCTCGCCGACCCGACCGTCGCCCCCGAGGAACGCGCCGCCGGCTTCGTCGATGCGGAGAAAGGCGTGGCGGATGCCGCCGCCGCGCTCGACGGTGCGCGCGCCATCCTGATCGAACGCATCGGCGAGAACGCTGGTCTGGTGGGCGAGCTGCGCGAGTGGCTGCAGGCCAAGGGCGTGCTGCGCTCGAAGGTGATGCCGGGCAAGGAAAACGAAGGCGCGAAGTACCGCGACTACTTCGAGCACGTCGAACCGATCGGCGCGATCCCGTCGCACCGCATGCTCGCCCTGCTGCGCGGCCGCCGCGAGGAGATGCTCAGCGTCGACCTCGAGCCGACCGCCGACCTCGAGGCCGGCCACGCCTACGCCGAAGGTCGCGTGGCACTCGCAGCCGGCATCGCGCCGAAGGGCCGTCCGGCCGACGCTTGGCTGCTGATGACCGCCCGCCTCGCCTGGCGCGCGCGCCTGCTGATGCACCTGTCGGTCGACCTCGTCGGCGCCGCGCGCGAGAAGGCCGAGGCCGAGGCCATCACCGTGTTCGGCGACAACCTCAAGGACCTGCTGCTGGCCGCGCCCGCCGGCATGCGCCCGGTGCTCGGCCTCGACCCCGGCCTGCGCACCGGCGTGAAAGTGGCCGTGGTCGACGCCACCGGCAAGCTGGTCGCGTACGACACCATCTACCCGCACGAGCCGAAGCGGCAGTGGGATTCGTCCATCGCGCGCCTGAAGCAGCTCTGCGCGGCGCACGCCGTCGAGCTCATCGCCATCGGCAACGGCACCGCCAGCCGCGAGACCGACAAGCTGGCCGGCGAGCTGATGGCCAAGCACCCGGAGCTGAAGCTCACCAAGATCGTCGTCAGCGAGGCCGGCGCCTCCGTGTATTCCGCGTCGGAACTCGCGGCCCGCGAATTCCCCGACCTCGACGTCAGCATCCGCGGCGCGGTCTCCATCGCCCGCCGCCTGCAGGACCCCCTGGCCGAGCTGGTGAAGATCGAGCCCAAGGCGATCGGCGTGGGCCAGTACCAGCACGACGTGAACCAGTTCGCGATGGCTCGTGCCCTCGACGCACGGGTCGAGGACTGCGTGAACGCCGTCGGCGTGTACGTGAACACCGCCTCCGCGCCGCTGCTGGCGCGCGTGTCGGGCCTGACGACCACGGTGGCGGAAAACATTGTTCGTTATCGCGATGAACACGGCGCGTTCAAGTCGCGCCGCGAGCTACTGAAGGTGCCGCGCCTCGGCGACAAGACCTTCGAACAGTGCGCCGGCTTCCTGCGCATCGCCGGCGGCGACGAGCCGCTGGACGCCTCGGCCGTGCACCCCGAGGCCTACCCGGTGGTGGAGAAGATCGTGAAGGCCTGCGGTCGCCCGATCGGCCAGCTGATCGGCGACGCCGCCAGCCTGCGCGGCCTGAAGCTCGAGCCGTTCACCGACGAGCGTTTCGGCCTGCCGACGGTGAAGGACATCGTCAAGGAACTCGAGAAGCCCGGCCGCGACCCGCGCCCGGAGTTCAAGGCCGCCCGATTCGCCGACGGCGTCGAGGACCTGAAGGACCTGCGCCCCGGCATGGTGCTGGAGGGCGTGGTCACCAACGTGGCGGCCTTCGGCGCCTTCGTCGACATCGGCGTGCACCAGGACGGCCTGGTCCACATCAGCGCGCTCTCCGACAAGTTCATCAAGGACCCGCGCGAGGCGGTGAAGGTCGGCGACGTGGTCAAGGTGAAGGTGCTGGAGGTCGACGTGCCGCGGAAGCGCATCGCCCTCACCCGGCGCCTCGACGACGTGCCGGGCGAGGCCCGGGGCGGCAAACGCGACGACCGCCCCACCTCGAACGAGCGGGGCAGCCGGGAGGCGCGCGGCCCCCGTGCGGACGGCGGACGCCCGAGCGGCCGCGGCACCCCGGGCACCGGCCCCGCCCCGGCCAACAGCGCCATGGCGGACGCCCTGAGGGCCTTGAAGCGCTGATCCGGGGCGACTCCGACAGGAATTGACGCGGCGCGCCTTGCCGGGAGCCGGGAGTGACGCACAATGGGGTCGGCCTATCCTCGGACGGATCACGACCATCGCCACGGCGCGCGCACTGCTGTTCTGGCTGTTGGTGTCCGTCTCCATGCCGGTCGCCGCCGGCCCGTGGTGGCTGTTCGGCCCGGCCGCGGACAACGCCGGCGCCGAGCTGACCGTCTACGAGGCCGCCGAGGTGGTCTGGTGGCCCACGAGCCAGGCCCAGGTGGACCGCTGGTCGACGAGCCAGCAGCGCCTGCGCCACGTCGATTTCCGGGGCGGAACCTTCTGGCTGCGCCACCGTTTCCGCAGCAACGGCGACGGCGGTCGGTACGTGGTGATGCCCGGGAACACTTTCTTCCACACGGCGGAAGTCCGCGTGTACGGGCCCGACGGGGTGCAGGCGGGCACCGTCGGCATCGGCCAGCCCTCCCCGCACGTCATGCACCAGGGCGTGGCGGTCGTGCTGAGGCCCGACACCGACTACGACGTGCTGGTGCGGATGGAGACCCCGCTCTTCACCTCGCTGCCGCGGGTCGACATCTACGGCGCGGAGGCCTTCACCGAACGCGTCCGCAACGAGACCCTGCTGTTCGGACTGGCGCTCGGCGGCCTGCTCGCCCTCGGCATCTACAACCTGCTGATCGGCGCGTGGACCCGCTCGTCGGCCTACGTGCATTACGGCGGGCAGTCCTTGGCCCTCGTGCTGGGCTGGGGCTACTACTTCGGCCTGCCCTACCAGTGGTTCGGTTGGAGCGACCTCACGATCAACTACTCGGTCTTCTTCATCGCATTGACGGCGCTGCACGCGGGCTTCTGCCGGAGCTTCCTGCAACTCCCCAAGCTCGACCCGAAACTGGCCCACATGGCGGACGGGCTGATGGTGCTGTCGGCGATCGGCCTGCTCGGCGCCTTGACGATGCCAGGCACCGCGCACCTGTGGGCCACCGTCCTCGTCGGCCTCGCGATCGCGTTCGCCGTGGGCTCCAGCGTCTGGGCGCTGCTCAATGGCGTCACCCAGGCGCGCTTCATGCTCGCGGGCTACCTCGCCATCCTGATTCCCGGCGTCATCATCCTCCCGGCCAACCTCGGGATGATGGAAGACATCATCGACAACGCCGACCTGCTGGTGCTGATCGGCAACGCCGTCGAGGCGATGCTGCTCGCGGTCGCGCTGGCCGACCGCGTGAAATCCGTGGAGGCCTCGCGCGAGACCTTCCGCGTGGGCATGCAGGCCGCGCTGCGCCAGGCCAGCACCGACCCGCTCACCGGGCTGCAGAACCGCTACGCCTTCAACCTGCGCTTCGAGGAGATCCTCGACTCCGACAAGGCCCTGCTGGCGAACGGCATCCTCGTCGCGATGATCGACCTCGACGGGCTGAAGACCATCAACGACCTGGAAGGCCACGCCCGGGGCGATGCCCTGCTCTGCGCCGTCGCGCAGGGGCTGCGCGACATCGCGACGCCGAACGCCGAGGTCTATCGGCTCGGTGGCGACGAGTACGCCGTGCTGCTGATGGCCGGCGACCAGCTCTCCACGCAGCGCCTGAGCCGCGAACTGCAGCGCGTCGAGATGGAGGTACGGGCGACGGGGTTCCCGCAGGCCGGCCTGAGCTTCGGCATCGCCACATCCGACCGCGCCCTGCCGACCAGCCGGCATCTGGCCCAGCTGCTCGAAGTCGCGGACCAGCGGATGTACGAGAACAAGGCCACCCGCAAGGCGATCCGCGCCGGCCACCGCTCGACCTAGTCCGTCGCACCACCACACGCACCACCCACAGGGGAATTCCATGGCGACATCGGCGAAATCGCGGCCCGGAAGCTGTGCGACACGAACCCTCGCCGGCGCCCTCGCCGCCGGCCTGTGCAGCACGGCCTTCGGCAGTGGATTCACCGTGCAGTCGCAGAGCGCGGCCGCGATCGCGAACGGACACGGTGGCGTGGCGCGGGCCGACGACGCCTCGGTGGCCCTGTTGAATCCCGCCCTCGCCACGCGCTTCGACACGCCACAGACCAGTCTCGCACTGGGCGGCATCGCGCTGACGGCGGACTTCGACAACCGCCAGAGCCTCTCCGCCGTCGGCACGCCGGCCCTCGGCCCGGCCCGCTCCAGCGCCGATGGCGCGGCGCCGCTGCTCAGCGTGTTCCACACGCGGCCGCTGACGGAGCGCAGCGCGTTCACCGTCGCGCTCTACACGCCCTTCGGCCTCTCCACCGACTACGACCCGGACTGGGTCGGGCGTTACCAGGTGCAGACCGCCCAGCTGAAGACGCTGGCGGTGAGCCCCGCGCTGGCCTTCGAACTGGACGAACACTGGTCGGCGAGCGTCGGCCTCACGGCGGTGCGCGGCCAGACCAAGCTGGTCAGCGCGGTGGATTTCGGCACCGTCTGCTTCGCCGCGATCGGCCCCGCGGCGTGCGTGCCGGCCGGCATCCTCCCGCAAGGCCGCGACGGCACCGCCCGCATCGACGCCGAAGGCAACGGCTTCGGCTGGACCGCCTCGCTGGCCTGGCAGGCCTCCGAGCAGTTGCGTCTCGGCGCGCACCTGCGTTCGAAGATCGATCTCGACGTCGACGGCACGACATCGTTCCGCAACCCGGTGCTGCCGGGCCCGTTCGCGGCGCTGACGCAGACGCCCGCCACCAGCAACGGCGGCGTGGCCTCGACCCTGGTGCTGCCGGAAATCGCCAGCTTGGGCCTCACCTACGACCTCGGGGACAGCACGCAGCTGGTCGCCGACGTGATCTGGACGCGCTGGAGCCGCCTGCAGGACATCCGCCTGCGTTTCGCCAATGGCGCCGCCGACAGCGTCATCCCCTTCGCGTGGCAGAACACGCGCAAGTTCGGCCTCGGCCTCAACCACCGCACCAGCGCGCGCTGGCAGTGGAAGGGCGGCGTCGAATGGGAATCGAGCGCCGTCAATGACGCGAACCGCAATGCCATCGTCCCGGACAGCGATCGCGTGTTCGTCGGTGGTGGCTTCCGCTACACGATGGCCGACCGCCGCAGCCTCGACGTCGCGCTCGGCATGATCCGTTTCGCCCGCAGCACCATCGACCGCGACATCGTCGGCGCCGGCCGCCTGCGCGGCGACCACGCGCTCGATTCGCTGCATCTCGGCGTGCAATACAACTGGCACTGAGGCCCTGACGGCGCGGCGTCGCGGGCCACCGCGACGCCCGCTTGAGCCACGGGGGCGCGAACGACGACACTCCGGGGCTCCCCGACCCGGATCGCGCCATGCCCAACCCCACGCAGCGCCCGCCGTTCCTCTATCCCCCCGGCTCGGTGCTGATGCACTCGCCGCTCGAACTGAAGAACGCCCAGATGTTCGGCTTCTGGGTGGAGGGCACGCTGGCCGCCCTGCAGGCCAGCGTCGACCAGACGCTCAACGTCTGCACGCAGGGCAAGATGCAGTTCAAGGTGCTGACGCCCTTCGTCATGCTCACCTTCACCAACGTGGCGCATGCGAACAGCCAGTTCCCCGCCGACGCGGCGAAAGGCTGGGGCCAGGAGACCGACATCATCACCTGGGTGATGGTGGGCCAGGTGCCGACCGGCGGCACCGAGATCGAGCACGTCTACTTCTACCCGATGCACATCTGGGTCAACGACGCGATGGCGTTGATCAACGGGCGCGAGCTGTTCGGTTACCCGAAATACGAGTGCACGTACACGATGCCCGCCGCGGTCGGCGACCCGCTCGCGTTCACCCTCGCCGCCAAGGGCTTCCAGCCCTTCGCGCCGGGCACCGAACTCGCCCTGCATCCGCTGCTCGAGGTGAACGGCACCGGCGCGCCGCGGCCGATCGCCAGCTGGGTGCAG
This sequence comes from Silanimonas sp., assembly GCF_027531545.1. Lineage (GTDB taxonomy): Bacteria > Pseudomonadota > Gammaproteobacteria > Xanthomonadales > Xanthomonadaceae > Silanimonas. Next base: position 67,566 of record NZ_JAPZSC010000004.1, read on the forward strand.
TGGCTGGAGGAGATGCTCACCTTCCTGCGCTCGCTGCCCGGCTTCTGGCAGTTCGGCGAAGGTGCGTGGGCGCAGCTGCTCGGCATGCTGCATTCACCGAAGGTCGACCAGCTGTTCCTGAAGCAGTTCCCCGACTCCGCCGGCGAACGCGCGGTGTACCAGGCCATCGTCACCGCGCCGGCCGCCGTGCAGAAGGTGCACAGCGTGCATCTGTTCGACGACACGGCCACGTTGAACCTGCACGCCTTCGACAGCTTCCCGCTCGACCGCTCGCTGGGCTGGACGCTGGGCACGCAGCCGGCACTGATGCCCTTCGCCGTGAACTTCGATTTCGTCGTCAGCGCGGGCGAGGAGCTCGTCGACAACTCGGTGGTGAAGAAACAGAAGATCGCCATCCTCGGCGGTGGCGTTGGCGCGATGACGGCCGCCTTCTGGCTCACGAACCAACCGGACTGGACCAACCGCTACGAGATCGACGTCTACCAGATGGGCTGGCGCCTCGGCGGCAAGGGCGCAAGCGGTCGCAACGCCGAGGTGGGCGAGCGCATCGAGGAGCACGGCCTGCACATCTGGTTCGGCTTCTACGACAACGCCTTCGACGTGATGCAGCAGACCTATGCCGCGCTGGGCCGCCCGGCCGGCACGCCGCTGGCCACGTGGCAGGACGCGTTCAAGCCGCAGCAGTTCATCAGCCTCGCCGAATCGCTCGGCCCGCCGGGCCCGGACACGCGCAACGGGCCTTGGTCGATGTGGAACATCGACGTGCCGCTGAAGCCGGGGCAGCCGGGCCACCATTCCGAAGCCATCAGCCTGTGGTCGGCGCTCAGCACGCTGCTGGCGTGGATCCGCCAAGGCCTGTCCGACATTCGCGCGCAGCATGTGGCCGATGCCAACCAGCACGGCTTCACCGCCGACGCCAACGGCGCCCACGCGTCGTGGCTGCACCGCTTGGCGGGTGAAGTCGAAGCCGACGTCGAACACCTCGCCGCCGACGTGCACCACGGGATTGCCGCGCTGGAACAGTTCATCGCCGCACTGCCCGAGGCCATCGAGCAGCACGACGCCGACGACCATGCGCTGCTTGGCGACGCCCTCCGCGGCCTGCGCGCCTGGCTCGGCGGGCTGGCCTCCGAGGCGATGGCGCAGAACGACGCGCTGCGCCGTCTCTTCATCATGGTGGACCTCGGCGCCACCTGCAGCATCGGCATGCTCGAGGACGCCGTGCTGAAGCGGGGCTTCCAGGCGATCAACGACATCGACTTCTACGCCTGGCTGACCAAGCACGGGGCGAATGCGCGCTGGACCGTCTACAGCGCACCGGTGCGCGGCTTCTACGACCTCGTGTTCGCCTACGAGAACGGTGATTTCAGCCGGCCGAACATCGAGGCCGGCACCATGCTGCGCGGCATGATGAAAGTGGCGATGTGCTACCACGGCGGCATCATGTTCAAGATGCAGGCCGGCATGGGCGACACCGTGTTCGGGCCGATCTTCGAGGTGCTCAAGCGTCGCGGCGTGCGCTTCCACTTCTTCCACAAGGTGCTCAGCCTGACGCCGGGCACGGCCGATGGCGCGAAGGTCGTGGACCGCATCGAACTGCAGCAGCAGGTCACCGGCACGGAGGGCTACGCGCCCCTGCGCCCGGTGCAGGGCCTCGACTGCTGGCCGTCGACGCCGCGCTACGAGCTCCTCAATCCGGCGCAGGCCTCGCTGCTGCAGGCGAACCACATCAATCTCGAAAGCCACTGGTCGCCGTGGCCGCAGGTGTACGAAGCCCACTTCGGCCAGCCGCTGCCGCAGCGCACGCTGCAGCGCGGCGTCGATTTCGACCTCGTCGTGTATGGGCTGTCCGTCGCCAGCCTCGTCGACGTCGCCGCGTCGCTGCTGCCGCTCAGTGCCGGCCTCACGGCCTGCAGCAATGCGGTGCAGGCCGTCGCCACGCAGGCCTACCAGGTGTGGTCGAACAAGGACATCGCACAGCTCGGCTGGACGACGCTCTCGCCCAGCGGGCAGGAGCCGGTGCTCTCTGCCTTCAGCGAGCCGTATGACACCTGGGCGCCGATGGACCAGCTGCTCGTCCGCGAGCAATGGCCCGCCGGGCAGCAGCCGCGCAACGTCTCGTACTTCTGCTCCGCGATGCCCGTCGCTTCGTACCCGCCAAGCAGCGAGGCCGGCTTCCCCGCCGCGATCGCCACGCAGGCGAAGCAGAACGCCATCGCCCAGCTGGAGCAACGCATCGGCACCCTGTGGCCGAACGCGGTGGCGCCCACCGGCTTCGACTGGTCGGTGCTCGTCGATCTCCAGAACGGCACCGGCGCCGCGCGCTTCGACGGCCAGTACTGGCGCGGCAACGTCGATCCCTCCGAGCGCTACGTGCTCAGCGTGGTGAACAGCAGCCAGTACCGCCTGCGCGCCGACCAGTCCGGCTTCGGCAACCTGTTCCTCGCCGGCGACTGGCTGAAGACCGGCCTCGACGCGGGCTGCGTGGAGGCGGCGACGATGGGCGGCATGCAGGCGGCGCGCGCGATCTGCGGCTACCCGGCGGTGATCCGCGGCGAAGGCGGGTTCTAGGTGCTGCTGAGCGCACTCGCCGGTGCCTGCACGGCCTTCGCCGCCTTGCTGGCGGTGGCCCTCGTCACCGCCCCCGCGCGGATGGCGATGCCCTGGAGCGCGCGCATCGGCGGGGCCGTGATGCTAGCCGGCCTCACGATGACGGCCTGGCAACACGTCGGCCTCGCCGCCCTCGGCGCGACCGACGCCCCGCCCTGGTCCTACGGGACCGGGCTGTTTGCTCAGAGCTGGGGCTTCTATGCGCTGCTGTCCGGCGTGCTGCAGCCGGCGGATCGCCGGCGCGGGCTGGTGATCACGGGCGGGGCACTCAGCGCCGCGCTGGCCGCGCTCGTGCCGCCGGCCTGGGCCATCCCGGTGTCCTTGACCCTGGGCACCGCCTACGCGCTGCACCTGGGGACCCTGGTCTATCGATTGCGCGCGACCCGGCGCTGGTTCCGCCTCGAGCTGCCGGTGGTGCTTGCCTTCGCGGTGATGGGGCTCGGGGTGGGCGTGGCCGGCGCGCTGACGCCAGCCGTCATCCCCTGGCACGCCTTCGCCCTCGCCTACTCGGTGCAGATCGCGGCCGGCTTCCTGCTGGTCTCGGCCCTGCTGCTGCTCGTGCCCGACCTTGCCACGAAGACGCAGGAGGCGGTCACCACCAGCTACGCGCAGAGCTCGCTGGGCCGGGTGGACGTGGCCGAGGCGGCGGAGCGCCTGCAGCGGCTGTTCGAGGACGAGCACCTCTACCGCGACGAGGACCTCGGGCTCGCCAAGCTGGCCCGTCGGGTCGAGCTCAGCCCGCACCAGCTCTCCGAGCTGCTCAACGTCCGCTTCGGGGAGAGCTTCTCGAAGTTCGTCCGGCGGCACCGCGTGGCGGCGGCCAGCCGGATGCTGGTCGACGAACCGCGAGCCTCGGTGCTGTCGGTCGGGCTGTCGGTCGGTTTCGGCTCGCAGTCGACGTTCTACGCCGCCTTCAAGGAGGAAACCGGCCTCGTGCCGGGCGAGTTCCGCCGCCGGAATCTCCCATCCGATCATTCCGGAAACGCCCAAGTCATTGATTGAACAGGGCTGAGGCCGCGACCTGTTCCGCGGCGATCATTCCGGAAGCGGGCCCCGCGGGGCGACGCCATCGTGGCGTCGAACCCACTGCGGAGACCCGCCATGTACGCCACCACCCCCGTCCCGACCGCCGAAGACGTGCTGCTCGTCCACGCCGTCTACGGCCTCTACCTGCTGATCTCGATCGCCCTCACCGTCTGGGTGGCACGGGTGCTTTCGGGTACTGGCGAGACCTTCCTTGTGCGCTGCTTCGGCCACGACGAAGACCTGGCCCGCTCGACCAACCGGCTGCTCGTCATCGGCTTCTACCTGGTGAACCTCGGCTTCATCTGCCTGCGCCTGGGGAACTGGACGCCGGCCGCGGACCAGCTGGTGGGCGAACTCGGCGTGCGCATCGGCGTGACCCTGCTGGTGCTCGGCGGCATGCACTTCTTCAACATGCTGATGATCGCCCGCATGGGCCGGACGATCCGCGGCTGGATCGCCGACTACGGCCCCGAAGCGAACGAGCCGCCGGCGATTCCGCGCTGAGGATGTCGGCCATGAAGTTCGCTCTCGCCACGCTCACCGCGATCGCCGTGCAGCCGCTGTGGTTGTTCGTTTGGCTTAGCGTGCCCAGCCTGCTGGGGGGCGGCTCGATGCCGCCCCTTTCCGACGTGGCTGGGATCGCCCTGTTGACCGCCCTCGTCGCGACACCGTTCGTGCTGCTGATCGGGCTTCCGTCGGGCCTGATCCTCCAAGGCGCCCATCGACGCGGGCGCTGGCTGGCGATGATCGGCTTCATCGCCGCGGCCCTGCCGGCCAGCGGGGGCGTCCTTTGGGGCGACGACCTGTCGCTCCACGAACCCGAGGCCCTCCTGCCGATGCTCGTCCTGGGATCGCATGGCCTCGCTGGGGCGCTCGTCTTCCATGCCGTGCTGCGCGGATTCGAGCGTGATGCGGCAGGCGTCCACTTGGCACAGGTGCGCCGCCACAGACCCGGAGCACGACAGGGTTGAGGCTCAGAACGCTTCGTCGATGATGGGCCGCCCATGCGACCGCATGTCGCCGTCAGTGACGGAGTCGACGCACCTGCACGGTGCCGACGCGAGCGTCGGGGCCTTCCGCGCCCTTGGGTTCGGTCCAGACGACGATGGCTTCGCGGCCGAGGCTGGCCACGCGCGGCATGCCGGTACCGCGGCCGGGCGGCAGCAGGGCGAGGTCGCGCGTCACGGTTGGCTGCAGGTCAGCATCGAGCACGGCCGCACGGAGGGCGGTGGCCCGCTCGGCGCCGGCCCCCAGCCAGACCGCGAGCCACGCCGTGTCGCCCCACGAGGCAAGATCGGGGCGGCCAAGCACCCCGTCGCCGCCCTCGAGCACGCGCGCACCCATCGTGCCGCTGATCGCCGCCGCTTTCACTTCGAGGGGGCCGCTGGCCATCGTCGGCCAGACCGAGACCACCGCGTCGCCACTGGCTGCAAGCGCCGGGCCGTTGACCGGGCAGGCCTCGATGCGCCAACCGTCGGTGCGGACCGCGCCCTCGAGGCGCCAGCGCCCGTCGCGGTAGTGCGCCGCGTGCACGTCGCGGATTTCGTCCTCGCTGCGATCGCGGTACACCAGCATGGCCTCGTCGTCGCGGCGCACGAGGTCGGTCGGGCAGCAGGAACAGACCCGCCCATCGACCTCCTGTTCATGGCGCAGCACGAAATCCCGGCCGATCTCGGCCGAGCGCAGGCTCATCGGGCCTTCCGCATGGGCGTGGCCGCCGCTCGCGGCGCCATGCGCGTCGTGCCCTGCCGCCGGCGCCGGCGGCAGGGTGTTACGCCCGTCGAGCCACGCCAGCAACACGCGGTCGCCGCCCATCGGCACCATCGAGACGAAGCCGTGCTCGGTGGGCGTGCGGTCGTCGTGCGGGGTGATGGGCGCGCTCCACGTACGGCCTTCGTCCTCGGAGCGGACGAGCCGGATGTCGTAGGCGTAGGTCGATGCGCCGGTCTTCTGCAGGTAGTAGGTCCACCAGTCGCCGTTGTCGGCGACCACGACGGAGGGGAAATCCGCCCAGTTGACGAACCAGTCGCAGCCGCGGGCGACATCGCGCGGCTCGCCGACGTCGCCACCCGCGGGCAGCACGGCCGTGCGCAGCACCGCACAGCCTTCGGCGTCGCGCTCCTGCCAGATCAGCACGAAGCGCGCCCCCGCCGGATCGGCGACGACGCTCGGCTGCGCCGCAGGACGATCCAGCTCGAAGGCCACGCGCTGCACGTCGAGCATTGGCGCGGCCACGGCGTTCGGCATGGACGATGCCGAAGGCTCGCCGGGCGCGGCGCCGCAGCCGGCCAGTGCCGCCAGCGACGCGAGGACCACGAGGCCGCTCGCGTGCCTGGGACGCCGGGCCCGGCTCAGAAGCGACGCTGCCACACCACCTCGAACCATCGCGGCTCTCCGACCATCACCTGGTTGCCGGCATTGTAGGCGGTGGTGGCGTAGGCCTTGTCGGCCACGTTGCGGACGCGCAGGCCGACGTCGCCCCAGCCCGTGCGCCAGTTCGCATTGAGGTCCAGCGTGGCGTAGCCAGCGAGCCACTGCGTGTTGGCGGTGTTCGCCGGGCGGCGACCGACGGCACGCAGGCCGGCGGCAACGCTGAAGGCGTCCGTCGCCTGCCAACGCAGCCACGTGGTGGCGAGGCGCTCCGGCACGTTCACCGGCACGTTGCCGCGACGGCTCACCAGACCCGTGCCCACGCGCTCGTCGAAGCGTCCGAAGGCGGCATCGAGCACGGCGGCGCTGCCTTCCAGGGTCCAGGCCTCGGCGAGCGGCAGGCGCACCGACACCTCGAGGCCGCGCGCGCCCTGCGCGCCGATCTGCTGGAACAGGTTCGGGTCGGCGGGGTCGCGCGACAGGATGTTCGTGCGCTCGATGTCGTAGAACGCCAGCGTCCAGTCACCGCGGCCCAGGCGCTGCTTCAGGCCCAGCTCCCACTGGCGGGCGTCGGTCAGGTCGAAGCGCGCATTGGCCAGCCCCAGCGTGGTGATCTGCGCCGGCGGCTCCGAGCCGCTGGCCCAGCTGGCGTAGACCATGCCGTCCGCGCCCAGCGCGCGGGTGACGCCGAGGCGCGCGCCGTTGCTGACGTAGCGGCGGTCGAAGCGCACGCCGGAAACGACGTTCAGCGATTCGACCTCGGTGCGGTCGTGGCGCCAGCCGCTGATCACGCGCCAGCCCGGCGCGACGTCGAGGCGGCTTTCCAGCCAGCCGGCGCGCTGCGCGATGTCAGTCGCGGTGCGCGGCAGGAAGGGGTCGAGGTTGACGAAGGCGCCGCGGCTCGACGGGAACAGCGGCACCACATCGGTGAAACGGAAAGGGCTGTTGCTGGCGCGGTCGTGGTCGTTGCGGTCGGTCTGCACGCCGAACGCGAGCTGGTGCGGCAGGCCGAACAACGAGTGCGTCCACGCGCCTTCGGCCAGCGCGCCGCGCAGGGCTTGGTCGTGCGTGGTGGCGAGGTAGTCCGCCCGGCGCACCGTGGCGGTGGCGGGCTGGTAAGTGTAGGCCTCGGTGTTGCGCCAGCGACGCAGCTCATCGTTGTGGAAGGCCACGACGCGGCCGCGGAAGGCGCGGGAGGGCGTCCACTCCAGACGGGCGCGCGTCCAGCGGGCATCCATGTCGAGGACGTCGTCGACGATGTTGAAGTTGGCCTCGCGCAGGCGCTCGTCGAAGCGGCCGTCCACCAGCGGCGTACCGAAGTAGCCCTCCGCATCGTCGCGCCAGCGGTCGATGGCGAGGCTGGCCAGCAGCGTCTCGCCCAGCGGCACGGCGACTTCGGCCGTGACGTGGCGGAACAGGAAGGAGGTGTCCTGCGCATAGCCGTAGGAGCCGCGCTCGTCCGAGGCTTGGTAGGTCGCATCGACGCGGTAGCGCACGGCGTCGTTGCCGATCGCGCCGCCGAGGCCCGCGCCCAGCGTCCACGTGCCGTAGCGGCCGAAGCCGGCGTAGGCGCGCGTGTCGTCCACGCCGTCGGCGCGCTGCGGCACGAGGTTGATCGCGCCACCCACCGCGCCCTGCCCCGCGGCCAAACCCGCCGGACCGCGCAGCACTTCGACCTGCGCGTAGTTCAGCGTGCTGCGCGGCGCGATCTGCCAGCCCGGATAGCGGATGCCGTCGAACAGCACCGGGCTATTGAACACGCCGGCGAAGCCGCGGCCGCTGACGTTGAGGGTGCCGAAGCTGTAGTAGCCGACCACGCCCGGCGCGTTGTCGAGCGCTTCGACCGTCGTGCTCTCGAGGCGCTGGCGCAACGCGTCCTGGTCGATCACGTCGACCGAGGCCGGCATTTCGCCAACCGCGAGGTCGAGGCGCGAGCCGGCCCTGGCGCGCCGCTCCAGCCGCGTCGGCGCGGAGGCGGTGACTTCGACGGCGTCGAGGCGGGTGGCGTCCTGCGATGTCGACGGGGACGGCAGCGGCGCGGTGGCGGCGTGGACGTTCGGCGCTGCAAGCGCCAGGGCGATGGCAAGGGGGAGAGGAGCGCGCATGGAGGGATCGGGACGGAAACGAGGCCGCGAATGATGGCGAAGCGCGCCGGCTGCGGCGATGCGACCGTTTGTCGCAGGCAGGCGACCCGCACCCCTCGGTCACATGGCCGGGATGTGCCGAAGCGGAGAGTAGGCAGCCCCGCCCCCGCACACCCCGCCCCATGCTTTGGCCCTTGCTCGCCTTCACCGCCCTGATCGTCGTCGCCTGGATCGCCGTGCTCGTCTGGCTGTCGCGCGGCTTCCGGCGGGGATGGCTGCTGCGGGACGAGGCGCCACCGACGCCGCCGAGGCGCGATCTCAAACTTTGAGCGTTGCGCGTTCGGCGGCGGCCTCCCTCAGAACGCTTCGTCGAAGGCCACTTCGCCCTCCACGCCGACCTGGTAGGCGCTGACCCGCCGCTCGAAGAAGTTGGTCAGCTCCTGCACGTCCTGAAGGTCCATGAAGGGGAACGGATTCCGCGCCCCGGTCTTGGCCTTCAGGCCGAGCTGCACGCGGCGCTGGTCGGCGACGTAGTCGAGGTACTCGCGCATGTCCTTCAGCGACAGCCCGGCCATGCCGCCGGCCAGCACGTCTTCGGCGAAGGCCAGTTCGACCGCCACGGCCTCGTCGAGCATGCGGTCGACGTCGGCGGCCCACTCGGCATCGCACAGGGCCGGCTCCTCCTCGCGCGCCGTACGCAACACCTCCATGGCGAAGGCCATGTGCGCGCTCTCGTCGCGGAACACCCAGTTGGTGCCCGAGGCGAGGCCGTGCAGCAGGCCGCGCGAGCGCAGGTAGTAGACGTAGGCGAAGGCGGCGAAGAAGAACAAGCCTTCGATGCAGGCGGCGAAGCAGGCGAGGTTGAGCAGGAAGCGCCGGCGATCGGCCGGCGTGCCGAGGCGTTCCAGCGACTGGATCGCATCGATCCAGCGGAAGCAGAACGCCGCCTTGGCCTGGATGCTGGGGATGTTCTCCACGGCGGCGAAGGCCTTCGTCCGCTCCGCCGGGTCGGGCAGGTAGGCGTCGAGCAGCGTCAGGTAGAACTGCACGTGCAGCGCCTCCTCGTAGAGCTGGCGCGACAGGTACATGCGCGCCTCCGGCGCGTTGATGTGCTTGTAGAGGTTCAGCACGAGGTTGTTCGCCACGATTGAATCGCCGGTGGCGAAGAAGGCCACGAGGCGCTGGATCAGGTGGCGCTCCGCGGCCCCAAGCTTGGTGGCGAGGTCCTGCACGTCGGGCGCGAAGTCGACCTCTTCCACCGTCCACGTGTTGCGGATGGCGTCGCGGTACATCGCGAAGAACTGCGGGTAGCGCATCGGCCGCAGGGTCAGGTCGAAGCCGGGGTCGAGGAGTTTCGGGGTCATGGCGGCGTTCACTGGCAGGCCTCGCAGCTTCCGGGGTTCTCGAGCGAGCACACGACGGCCGCGGTGTCGTCGGGCGCGGCGGCAGCGCGGGCCGCGACGGTGGTCTTGGCGATCTTCGTGGCCGGGCGGGAACGCAGGTAGTAGGTGGTCTTGATGCCCTGCTTCCACGCGTACATGTACATCGAGCTCAGCGCGCCGATGCTCGGGCTCTCCATGAACAGGTTCAGCGAGGCGCTCTGGTCGATGTACGGGCCGCGCGCGGCCTGCAGGTCGATCAGCGCGCGCATGGGCAGCTCCCACGCGGTGCGGTAGATCTGGCGCAGGGTTTCCGGGATCTCGGTGATCCCGGCGATGGAGCCTTCCGCCTGCTTTATGCGGTCGCGTACCTCGGGCGTCCACAGGCCGAGGCGCTTCAGCTCCTCGACGAGATGGCGGTTCACCTGCAGGAAATCGCCGGACAGCGTCTCGCGCTTGAACAGGTTGCTGACCTGCGGCTCGATGCACTCGTAGCAGCCGGCGATCGAAGCGATCGTCGCCGTCGGCGCGATCGCCACCAGCAGCGAGTTGCGCAGGCCGTGGCGGGCGATGCGCGCCTTTAGCGCGTCCCAGCGCGGCTCGTCTGGCGGTGTCACGCCCCAGAGGTCGAACTGCAGGCGGCCGTCGGCGGCATGCGTCTCGGCGAACGCGGGATGCGCGCCCCGGGCTTCAGCGAGTTCGCAGCTGGCCGACAGCGCATGGAAGTAGATCTCGGCGCTGATCCGCGTCGAGAGCGCCTTCGCCTCCGCGCTGTCGAACGGCAGGCGCAAGGCGAAGAACACGTCCTGCAGGCCCATCAGGCCAAGGCCCACCGGGCGCCAGCGGGCGTTCGAGGCCGCGGCCTCGGGGATCGGGTAGAAGTTGAGATCGATGACACGGTCGAGCTGGCGCACCGCCGCGCGCGCGGTCTCGCCGAGGCGCTCGAAGTCGACGCCGTCCTCGCCGAGGTGCTGGGCGAGGTTGATCGAACCGAGGTTGCACACCGCCGTATGTGCGCCCGAGGTCACCTCGAGGATCTCCGTGCACAGGTTCGACAGATGCACCACGTTGCCGGCGCGCGCCGTCTGGTTGCAGGTGGCGTTGGCGCGGTCCTTGAAGTTCATCCAGCCGTTCCCGGTCTGGGCCAGCGTGCGCATCATCCGCGCGTAGAGATCGCGGGCCCGCACCTGCTTGCGGGCGAGGCCACGCGCTTCGGCGCCCTGATAGGCGAGTTCGAAGTCCGCCCCGTGGAGGTCGGTGAGTTCGGGCACGTCGCTGGGGTTGAACAGCGACCAGTGCAGGTCGGCCTCGACGCGGCGCATGAACAGGTCGGGCACCCAGTGCGCGAGGTTGAGGTTGTGCGTGCGCCGGGCCTCGTCGCCGGTGTTGTCGCGGAGTTCGAGGAACTCCTCGAGGTCGGCGTGCCAGGTCTCGAGGTACACGCAGGCCGCGCCCTTGCGCTTGCCGCCCTGGTTCACCGCCGCCACCGAGGCGTCCAGCGTCTTCAGCCAGGCAACGATGCCGTTCGAGAGGCCGTTGGTGCCGCGGATCAGCGCGCCGCGCGAGCGGATGCGCGTGAACGACAGGCCGATGCCGCCGGCAAACTTCGACAGCCGCGCGACGTCGGTATATGCCTTGTAGATGCCCTCCAGCGAGTCCTCAGGCGAGTCGAGCAGGAAGCAGCTCGACAGCTGCTCGTGGCGCGTGCCGCTATTGAACAGGGTGGGCGAACTGGGCAGGTATTCGAGGCGCGCCATGCGCTCGTAGAGGTCGATCGCCTCGCCGATGGACGTCGCCAGTGCCGCGGCGATGCGCAGGAAGAACTGCTGCGGCGTCTCGATGACGAGCCGCGTCTCCGGGTGGCGCAACAGGTAGCGGTCGTAGACCGTGCGCAGGCCGAAATAATCGAAGCGCGCGTCGTGCGTGCGGTCGGCCGCATCGTTCAGCTTCCGCGCGTTGGCCTGCACGAAGCCCAAGAGGCGCTCGTTGACCAGGCCAAGCTCGGCGCCGCGCTGCACGCTCTGCGAGAAGGCGTGGATGCCCTGCCCCGCCACTTCCTTCTCGATCACCGCCGCCAGCAGGCGCGCGGCGAGACGTCCGTACTCGGGCTCCTCGGCCGTCAGCAGGGCCGCGGTTCGGATCGACAGCTCGTCGAGCTCGCGGGTGGTGGCGCCGTCGTACAGGCCCGAGATCGTGCGTGTCGCGACGCGCATCGGGTCGATGGCGTGCAAGCCCTCGGCGCAGCGCTGGATTGCGCGGACGATCTTGCTGAGATCAACGGGTTCGCGGCGACCGTCGCGCTTGGTGACGGTCATCGCCGGGGCGTGGTGGGGCGGGCGAAGGTCGAAGGTTTCGGCGGCGCGCAGGCGCTCGCCATCGACGGCGGTCGCCGTCGCGGTGGAGGTGCTCATCGGTGGTTCTCCGTCATGGAGCACGGGCCGCCACGCCTCCCTCGGGCGCGACGAGCAGCGCCGCGCGTTGTGCATCGCGCGGCGGGTCGGCAGGTCTTCGGGCTCGCGGACACGGACGGGGCCACCGTCCACCTACTGGCCGTCGCTTCCCGGGCGATGAGTCCCCCAGTGCATTGACGGCGGTCGTTTCCACATACCGCTGCGGGGCAGCCCCGGAATCGCACCGGGTTCCCTTTTCATCCCGGGCGCGAACCCGGGAACCGACGACCCCAGCCTATGGGGGTGCACCGCGCCCGTCAACACAAGATCTTGTGCGCGATCGGTGTCGAGGCGAGTCGACGAGCCGGATCAGCGTCGCGCGAGGAAGGCCTGCACCGCCGCCACCGTGCGCGCCGGGTCTTCTTCCTGCGGCACGTGGCCGAGGTCGTCGAACACCAAGATTTCGCTGCCCGGGATGGCGGCGTGGAAGCGCTCGCCCGCCGCGAGCGGGATGAGGCGGTCGCGCGCGCCCCAGAGGATCAGCGTGGGCTGCGTGATCGCCGACACCGGCTTGGTACTGGCCGGTTCGCGACGACCACCGAAGCGCGACATCAGGGCCGCGCGATTGCCTTCGCGCGTGGCGAGGTCGAAGTAGCGGTCGACAAGCTCGGGCGTCACCTTCAACGGATCGCCGTAGACGTTGCGGAGGCTGGATTCGATCACCGACCGCGGCAGCACGCGTTCCAGCACCGGGGCCGCCCAGGACATCCTCGCCAGGCGGAAGCCGATCGGCACCGAGCGTGGCGCGGTGGCGGCCGAGGCCGCCGTGTCGGGGGCCGGCGGGCCCGAGGCATCCACCAGCACGAGGCCGACGACGCGCTCCGGGTGCGCCAGCGCGGCCTTCCAGGCGATGCCGCCGCCGTAGGAGTTGCCGCCCACGACGGCGCGCTCGACACCGAGGCGATCCAGCACGGCCATCAGCAGCTCGACCTGCCGCTTCATCGAGTAATCGTGGTCCGGGTCCGGGCCCGTCAAGCCGAAGCCGGGCAAGTCGTAGCGGATCACGCGGCGCGTCGGTGCGAGCGCTTCGGTCCAGCCCTGCCAGGTGTGCAGCGAGTCCCCGGTGCCATGCAGCAGGACGATCGGCGTCGGATCGTCGCGCGGGCCCTCATCGCGCAGGTGCAGTGGCAGGCCGAGGATGGGCTCGATGCGCGAAGGCGGCGCGCCCCATCGCGCCATCAGCGCCTCGGCCGGCTGGTCCGGCGCCCAGGCCCAGGTCACGAGGCCACCCGCGGCGACCAGCACCACGAGCGCGAGCACGGCGAATCCCTTCAACAAGCGGCGCAGCCATCGACGCAGCATCGTGAACCTCGGCAAGGGGGCGACCCCCGCACTCTAGCGAGGACCTCCCTCAGCCGCGTGGCCAAGGCGCGAAGTTGCGCGGTGCTTCGGCGGGCGCATCGATGCCGTGCACATGGCCATGGTCGAGGCCCGCGCGCGTTTCCGCCACGGCGAGGCCGGCCATCGCGCCCAGGCCCAAGGCCACCGGCAACGCGCGCAGGCGCCACCAGCGCGCCCCTCGGGCGGGATGGCGGCGCAGCCCCGGCAACAGGGCGAACAGTGCGAGGTAGAGGAAGCCACCGGCCGCGACGGGCGACAGCCACTGCAACGCGGGCTCAGCCGCCGGTCCGGCCACGAGGCCGGCCAAGGCACCAACGAACACGCTGGCCGCGCTGCCGAGGTTCGCCTGCGCGGCCTCGCGCGGGCTGTAGCCGGCATCGACGAGGATCGCGTAGTCGCCGAGTTCCTGCGGCAGTTCGTGAGCGAGGATGGCGACGACGGTCGCGATACCGAGTACCGGCGAAGTCGCGAACGCCAGCGCGATCAGCGCGCCGTCGCCGAGGTTGTGCAGGGCGTCGCCACCGAGCGAGAGCGCCGCCGTGTTGCCGCGACGATGCCCGGGCGGAAGCAGCCGACGCAGGGTGGCGAACAGCCCGAAACCCGAACCGGCGAGGACGAGGGTTTGCGCGAGGCCCAGGGCATCGACGGCATGCGGGATCAGGTGCAGCAGGGCGTCCCCCGCCAGCACGCCGATCGCCAGCGCGAGCAGTGGCGGGATCCAACGCTGCCGTTGGCCCGGGTTGCGCAGCACCAAGGGCCCAACCAGCGCCATCGAAGCCACGAGGGCACAGCCGACAAGCGTCGCCCCCCACCATCCCCACCCGTCGAGGCCGACGCTCATCCGTCGATCGCCACCAGAAGGCGCGGGCCTTCCGGGTCGCGCGGCGGCGAGCGATGGAACTGCGCGGGGCCGCTGCCGAGCGTTCCCCGCATCAGCAACACCCAGCCGTTCGCGCAGCGCCATACCGCCTCCGGGTCGAGCACGTGGTCATTGCTGCCGTCCGCCGTGCGATGCGGGTCGATCGCCGACCCGGGCAGGCACTCCGTTCCCGCGCCGGCGTAGGTGCAAATCAAGCGCGATGCGACATGGTCGGCATGGAATCGCCGGCAGCCGTCGTCGACGAGACGCTCGATGCGAAGGCGGCGGCCCACGCCGGGGCGCAGCAGCGCATGCAAGGCCAGCAGTTGCCGGAGATCGCGCGCCAGCGCCTGCGGGAACGGATGCGCCCAACCGTCGAGGGCGGCCAGAACGGCCACGTCGGTGCGAAGCTCGTCCACCGGCACCACCACGCGGACGGCAGGGCCCGGGCGGAGCGTTTGCACCTCGGCGTCCACATCCGGCGCGAGAGAGCGACGCCAGACCGCCGAGGCGATCGGCTCGGACGCAAAGCGGCGCAGCACCGCGGCGCTATCGCCGAACGCCACGTCCGCAGTCCGCCCGCCGTCAGCGGGCATCGCGTTCGGCCCGCTCGAACCACTCCAGAACCCGAACATGGTGCTCGCCACCGTAGTGGCGGACGAACTGCTCGGTGTGGTGCGACGCCGGATCGCGCAAGTCGGCGAGCCGCGCCGCGATGAAGTCGCGCGTCAACGGAAGGCCGCAATCGTGCTCGATGCAGCGGCGCCAGTCGGCATAGGTGCTGGGGATCATTGGGGCTCTGGGTCGAATGGGCATCGGGGCACGGCCCCGAAGGCATGGTAGGATGTTACTTTATAACATCGCATCCACGCCCATGGATCCCCGCCTCCCCGTCACCGTCCTCTCCGGCTTCCTCGGCGCCGGCAAGACCACCCTGCTCAACCACGTGCTCCGCAACCGCGAGGGCAAGCGCGTCGCCGTGATCGTCAACGACATGAGCGAGGTGAACATCGACGCCCAGCTGGTCCGCGACGGCGGCGCCGAGCTCTCGCGCACCGAGGAGAAGCTGGTCGAGTTCAGCAACGGCTGCATCTGCTGCACGCTGCGCGACGACCTGCGCGACGAAGTGAAGCGCCTCGCCGCCGAGAACCGCTTCGACTACCTGCTGATCGAATCCACCGGCATCGGCGAACCGATGCCGGTCGCGGCCACCTTCGCGGTGCGCGGCGAAGACGGCTTCGCGCTCTCGGACGTGGCGCGCCTCGACACCATGGTGACCGTGGTCGACGCTGAGACCTTCACCCGCGATTTCTGCTCGCCGGACCGCCTCGCCGACCGCGGCATGGTGGCCGGCCCCGACGACCAGCGCGGGCTCGTGAACCTGTTGGCCGAACAGGTCGAGTTCGCCGACGTCATCCTCGTCAACAAGACCGACCGCGCCGGCGCCGAGACGACGCAGCAGGTGAAGCAGGTGATCCGCGCCCTGAACCGCGACGCCGAGATCGTCGAGACCACGCACTCGGCCGTGGCCCTCGACCGCGTGCTCGGCACCGGCCGCTTCGACTTCGTGAAGGCCCAGCTGGCCCCCGGCTGGATGAAGGAGCTGCGCGGCGAACACACGCCGGAGACCGAAGAATACGGCATCACCAGCTTCGTCTACCGCGCGCGCCGGCCCTTCCACCCGCAGCGCTTCTTCCGCCTGATCAACGAAGGCCTCGGCGGCGTGATCCGCAGCAAGGGCTTCTTCTGGCTGGCCACGCGGATGGACTGGGTGGGCGAACTCTCCACCGTCGGCGGCGCCACCCAGCACGAAGCCGCGGGCTTCTGGTTCGCCGCGCGCGACCGCGTCGACCAGCGCCGCGTCGGCGAGCGCCTTCGCACCGGCGAGCGCGTCACCGCGCCGCTGCCGGAGGCACACCTCGTCCACGACGAAAACGAATACGCCGCGATGAAGCGGCTCTGGGACCCGGCCTGGGGCGACCGCCGCCAGGAACTCGCCGTGATCGGCGTGGGCCTCGACGAACAGCGTGTTCGCGAAGAACTCGACGGCTGCCTGCTTAACCCCCGCGAGATGCGCCTTGGACCCGCCGGCTGGCAAGGCCTGCCCGACCCCTTCCCGCGCTGGCGGATGGGCGGCGCGGAGGACTGAGCGCGTCGCGCGTCGTCCGCTCCTCGCTCATCTGCTCTTCCTCCGCCTTCCTCTGCTTCTCAGCGCTCTACCTCCCCATGCCGAACATGCCCACGCCCCGCCCCACCCTGCTCGCCGCCGCCCTCGCCTTTGCCCTGTCGTCGGCGGCCTTCGCCAATCCCGCCGACGAAGCCCGTCGCCTCGACACCGTCGTCGTGATCGGTGAAACCACGGCGACGCCCGAGCTCGACCTGCAGGGCTCGCTCGACGTCATCGGGCGCAGCGAAATCGGCTACGAGAACGTCAACGACACCAGCGCGCTGTTCAACAAGATTCCGGGCCTGTACATCGCCCGCTACAACCAGGGCTTGGTGAACTCGGACATCGCCATCCGCGGCTTCTCCGGTGACGGCGAGACGCCGCACGTGAAGCTGCTGGTCGATGGCGTACCGATGAACCTGCACAACGGCTTCGGCGAGATGGACCAGCTGTTCCCGACGGGCATCGAGTCGATCACCGTGTTCAAGGGCACCAGTGATCCCACGGTGGGCCTGCTGGCCATCGCCGGCAACGTGCGCATCCAGACCCGCGAGGACGTGGCGCGCGAACTACGCCTGTCGTACGGCAGCTACGACGCCCGCGAGCTTCAGGGCTACGCCGGCTTCGAAGACGGCCCGCTGACGCACAGCTACACCGTCGGCTGGCGGCAGACGGAGGGCTACCGCGAGCGCATGGACCTCGACAAGCGCGCCTTCGGCGGCCGTTGGTCGCTGGCCATCAACGACGACACCACGCTGCGCGCCATCGTCCGCACGGCGAGCTACGACGGCGACTCGCCAGGCTACCTCACGCGAGCCGAATCGCGGGCGAATCCGCGCCAATCGGCCAGCTACGCCGACCAGGACGGCGGCGACAAGAACGTGCGGCACGGCAGCCTGCATTTCGACCAGCGCATCAACGACGCGCTGAGCTGGTCGGCAAAGGCCTACGTCAACCAATTCGAGCGCGAACGCTGGGTGCGCTTCTCCGCCGCGCAGGCGCTGCAGAACCGCTTCGATGACCAAGACCAGCGGGGCCTGCTCGTGTCGGCGCGCTGGGCCATCGACCCGAACTGGGCACTGGACGGCGGCGTGGACGCCGAAACGCAGGACGTGATCGAGCAGCGCTTCGGTACCGTCGGCCAGCGCCGCGTCCGTGACAACGCGGCTGTGCTCCGCAATCGCGACTTCACCTTCAGCCACTGGGGCGCGTGGACGCGGCTCGGCTTCCGCGACGAGGACCGCTGGGGCGCGAACCTCGCGCTGCGCGCCGACCGCATCGGCGGCGATTACCTGCAGTTCAACGCGGCGGGCGTGCCCTCGGCGCGCGACATCCTCGACTTCGGCACGATCGTGCAGCCGAAGCTCAACGCCTTCGTGGCACTGGGCGAGGACGCCCAGCTGTTCGCCAACGCGGGGCGCAGCTTCCAGCACCCGCTGTTCGCCGACGCCTTCACCGCCGGCAACCGCCGGGCGCGCGATGTGTCGATCAACGACGGCTGGGAAATCGGCGGCACCTGGCAGCCGGCCACGGGCGCGCAGCTTCGCCTGTCGTACTGGGAGCAGACCGCGAAGGACGAATTCGTGGTCGTGGACGGCACGGCGCAGAACGTCGGCGAAACGTCGCGCAAGGGCTGGGACCTCGCCGCCGACTGGCGCATCGACGAGCGCTGGACGCTGTGGGGGAACCTCACGACCGTCGACAGCGCCATCGTGCGTCCGGCCTCGAACCGCCGCGCCTTCATCGGCAACGCGCTGCGCGGCATCCCGGATCGCACCGCCTCGCTGGGCCTGAGCCTGCGTGCCACCGACACGCTGACGGCGCGCGTGCATCTCGACCACCAGGGCGACTATTTCGTCAACGAAGCCAACCTTGGCGGGCAGTTCGGCGGCTTCACCCTGCTGCACGCAAGCGTCGAGCAGCGCTTCGGTTGGGGCGTGCTCGCCTTGCAGGTGAACAACCTGACCGACCGCTTCCACGAGTACGTCTTCGACTTCAGCGAAGACGGCAGCAACACCATCCACTCCCCGGGCGACGGCCGCAACGCGACGCTCTCGGCCACCATCGAGTTCTGAGCATGGCCGTGATCGACCTGATGCCCCGCCCGCCGGCCCTCAAGGTGCGCGGCCTCGTCGCCGGCTACGGCGGCGAGCCCGTCCTGCAGGGCGTGTCCCTGCGCCTGCAGGCGGGTGAACTGCTGGCCGTGCTGGGCGGCAATGGCGCGGGCAAGTCGACCCTGCTGAAGGTGCTGCTGGGCCTGCTGCCACCGCAGTCGGGCCAGGTCAGCGTGTTCGGCCTCGCCCCGTCGGTCGATCCGGTGGCCGCCCGCGCCATGCTCGCCTACGTGCCGGAGAACGTCGCGGTCTACCCGCACCTCGATGGGTTGGAGAACCTCCACTACCTGCTTGGGCTCGCGGGCCGGCGTCCCGACGAGGCCGCGATCGCCCTCGCCTTGCGCGAGGTCGACTTGCCGGAAGCCGCGTGGCGCCAGCGCGCGGCGCGCTACTCGAAAGGCATGCGGCAGAAGCTGCTGATCGCGCTGGCCCTGCTGCGCGAAGCGCCGCTGCTGCTGCTCGACGAACCGGCCTCGGGCCTCGACCCGGAAGCGACCGACCAGCTCGCCGCCCTGCTCTCGCGGCTGCGCGATGCCGGGCGGGCAATCCTGATGGTCAGCCATGACCTCGAGGCCACGAGCGCCATCGCCGATCGCTACGTCTTCCTCGCGAAGGGGCGGGTGCTGCGCGAGGGCTCGGACCTTGCCGCGCTCGGCGCCGACGCGGCGGCCCTGCGCACGCTGTACGCGCGCCGGGCGGACCTCGCCCCATGAGCGCGCTGCACCGCACCGCATCGATCGCCGGCAACGAGCTGCGCCGGCTGCTGCGCGAACGGCTGGCGCGCACGCTGGGCCTGCTCGGCGCGAGCCTGATGCTGCTGGCCCTGGGGCTCGGTCTGGTGCGCGAAGGGCAGACCGCGGATCGGCAGTCCGACTACGCCGCCCGCGCTGATCGCGACTGGAACACGCAGCCCGACCGCCACCCCCACCGCGTCGTGCACGCCGGCGATTTCGTGTTCAAGACGCCGGGACCGCTGGCGCGCCTCGACTGGGGCATCGAATCGCAGGTCGGGCGCAGCGTGTTCCTCGAAGGGCACCGCCAGAACACCGCGAACTTCAGCGATGCGGCGCTCTCCGGCGGACTGCTGCGTCTGGGCGACCTCTCGCCCTCGCTGGTGGTGCAGCAGTGGCTGCCCTTGCTCGTGCTGCTGGCGGGTGCGGCCTCGCTGGCCGGCGAACGGCAGAGCGGCGTGCTCGCCACCAGCCTGATCGGCGGCGCGCGCGGCGCCGAGCTGCTGTTCGGCAAGGCCGCAGCGCTATGGGCCTTCGGCCTGCTGATGGCGGTACCTGCGTTCCTTGCGCTGCTGTGGACGGCTGCGACGCAGCCGGCACTGGCCGCACGCGCGGCCGGCCTCGGTGCCAGCTTCGCCGCCGTGCTGGGGCTGGCTGCCATCGGCACCGTGTTCGTTTCGAGCCTGGCGCGCAGCGTGCTCGGCGCCCTGCTGGCCGGCGTCGTCGCCTGGTTCGCGCTGGTGGCCGTCGCGCCGCGCGCGGTCGCCAGCTGGGCCGAGCTCAGCGTGCCCGCACCGACGCAGGCCGAGGTCGAGCAGCGCATCGCCATGGCCCTCGCCAAGATCGGCGACGCGCACGATCCCAACAGCGCGCACTTCGCCGCGTTCCGCCAGCGCGTGCTCGACGAGTACGGCGTCTCCCGCGTGGAGGACTTGCCGGTGAACTTCGGCGGCCTGGTGATGCTCGAAGGCGAACGCCTGACGACGGCGGCCATCGCCGCGGAGGTCGATCGCCAGCGCGACGCGTGGCAGGCCCAGGTCGACCGCGCGTCCGCGTTCGGCTGGATCGTCCCGACGCTGGCGATCCGCTCGCTGTCACAGGCTTTCGCCGGCACCGACCTCGCGCATCACCGCGATTTCCTCGACCAGGCCGAGCGCCGCCGCTTCGCCACGGTGCAGGCCCTGAACCAGCTGCATGCCACCCGCATCGCCGCATTGAACGATCGCGACCAGAAGCTCGACGCCTCGCAATGGGACGACATCCCCCGCGCCGACATCGCGCTGCCCTCGCTCCGCTCGACGGCGCCCTCGCTGGCCGCGACCGTGGTGCCGGTCGGCGCTTGGCTGCTGCTCGGCCTCGTCGCCCTGGGGTGGCTCGGGCGTGGACTGGAGCGTCGCGCATGAACCTGGAATTGCGACTGCTGCTGCGTTCGCCCCTGCTCATCGCCGCGGCCCTCGCCGCGGCCCTGGTCACCACGCTGGCGCTGCTGGCGGGCGTCGCGCAGGTCCGCCACGTCGACGCGGCGATGCACGAGGCCGTGGCCTTCGATGCCCGGGCGCTGGACGATGCCCGCGCAAAGGCGAGCGACGCACCGCTTGATGCAGGCCTGTTCGGCTACGGCACCCTGTTCGCCGTGCCGCACCCGGTCGCGCCCGGCGCCTGGTTCAACCTCGGCGACACCCTCGCCCAACCTGCCGTGCAGCGCCTCCGCCTGCTGGGCCTGCAGGGCCAAGTGCACGATGGCACCGGCGGCAATCCTGCCGCGCGAGCCGCTGGCACCTTCGACGCCGCCTTCGTCGTGGCCGTGCTGTTGCCCTTGCTCGCGGTGGCGGTGTTCGCGCCCTTGGCCGCGGAAGAACGCGAAGCGCGGCGCGATGGCCTGCTTGCAGCGCTCGTTGCGTCACCCCGCTCCTTCTGGCTGAAGCGCGTGGTGGTGCGCAGCCTGGTCGTGCTGGTGCCGGTGCTGGGGCCGATCCTCGTCGCGCTGCTGGCGATGGATGCCTCCCTGGCCTTCAGCCTCGGCGTGATGGGCGGTGCCACGCTCTACGCGCTCGGCTGGATCGGCCTCTGCGCCACGCTCGCGCTGCGGCTGCGCGGTGGCAGCGACGCCGTGGCGGCGCGCCTCGTCGCGCTGTGGGCACTCGCGGCCCTCGTGCTGCCCGCGCTCGGCGGCCTCGCGCTCGATCGACTGGCACCGGCAGTGCCCGGCAGCGCCATCGCCCTCGCCCACCGCGACGCGGTCAACGGCGCCTGGGACCGGCCGAAGGACGAGACCTTCGAGGCCTTCTTCGCCCATCACCCCGAGTGGCGCGGCACGCCGCCGGTGACCGGACGTTTCCATTGGAAGTGGTACTTCGCCTTCCATTCGGTGGCCGATTGGCGCGTCGAGCCCTTGCTCATCGACGCAAGGGCCGCGAAGCGCGATCGCCAGCGCGCGCGCGATGCGCTCGGATGGCTGCTGCCGACGGTTGCGCTGCAGAACCTGTTCGACGGCCTCAGCGACCAGGGCATCGAGGGCGACGCGGCGCGACAACGGGCGGCACGCCGGTTCCACGACGAACTGCGCGTCGCGTTCTATCCGTTCGTGTTCGAGGAGCGGCTGATCGGCGCGGCGGACATCGCGGCCCTGCCGACGCCCGCACCCAGCGTGCGCGAACTACGGCACCGGCCCGCCGCCTGGGCGGCGCTGCTCCTGTTCGCCGCGCTCGGGCTCGGCGCCCTCTGGCGCAGCGCTCGACGGATCGGCTGAAGGCGATGCCCCCCGCGGCACCCACGCGGCCGGCGCCTCGGCCGCGCCCGGGGCCTTGGGCTTCGCCCTTGCCCACGCCACGAAACTGCGCCGCGATGTGGGGGCAGGAGACGACGCATCGGCGCTGGCCGTTGCCTCGTCCGCGGGCTCCGGCGGCGGCTCGGGTGGCGATTCCTCGTCCTCGAGGCCGTTGAGGCTCTGGTAGCGGTGTGCGCCGGCGAACAACGCCGACATGGGTCCATAGCCGTGCGACAGGCCATCGAGATCGCAGGCCGCAACAGGAAGGCCCACCCCCATCAGTGCGGCCAAGACAAATGGCCGCGCCCATCGCGGCACGGCACGCAGCGGATGCGTCATGGCCATGGCGGCCTGTCCTCGCTGGCCCTGCTCTGATGCAGGAGGTCTCTCGGCGGATGTATGGCGCACTGCGCCGGCCGCGAGGGCGGGCGCGGAGGCGAGCACCGCGACGATGCGGCGGGCCGCCATCACGCCATCACTCCTCGATCAGCTCGAGGCGGTCGAGCTCCAGCGCATACGCCGACGTCGCCATCGCGTTCTCGACCAGCGAGGCGCGCACGGTGCCGTGCACCCAGTAGGCGTCCCACAGGTTGCCGAGCTCGACGGGATTCTTCGGCTTGATGTAGATGAGCTGGTTCGGCGGCGGCGGCGGCACGTGCACGCAGGCACCGAAGTACGGCACGAGGAACATCTCGGTGACGCGCTGCTGGTCGTCGAAGGCGATCGGCACGAGGTAGCCCGGCACCTTGCCCTTGACGCCATCCATCGCCGCGACCGTCTTCGTGCTGCTCATCGCCTGCGGCATCTGCATCTGGCCCTCGTGGTCGACCTCGGGCATCTCCTCGAGGGCCTTCAGGTCTTCGGGCGGCAGCAGCTCCAGCCAGTCGATCTCGCGGGCGTCGCTCTTCGGCAGGCCGTCGGTAGCCGGGCGCGCCCCGATCTCGGGCTCCTGCGCGGCGACGTAGGCGGGCGCGACCAGTGCGGCGCACAGGGCGGCAGCGGCGAAAAGGCGGGAGAAACGCATCGACATCGGCAACACCTCGGAAGTCATCGGTCGACGGCCACGCCGTCCTGCAGGGAGCGCAGGTAGGCCACGGCCGCCGGGAACAGGCCCAGAAGGATACCGCCCGCCCAGATGCCGCCAAGCACGACGGCTTCACGGATCGACGGCAGCCCGGGGGAAAGGAACACGCCGAATCGCGCCTCCAGCCACGGACCCAGCAGCCACAGTGCCCCTTCCAGCAGGATCACGCCCAAGGCCAGCCCAGCCCCCGTCAGCAGGGCGGCCTCGGCCAGCAGCAGGCCGAACACGTGCCGCGGCCCGGCGCCGACGGCGCGCAGCAAGGCCATCTCCCGACGCCGTTCATTGAGCGTGGCGAGGATCGTGGTGAGCAGCACCATCAGGGCGGCCAGCACGGCGGCACCGGCGGCCACCAGCAAGGCACGCTCCACGCCCCCCATCAGCGCCCACAGCTGCGTCAGGGCCACGCCCGGCAGGATCGCCGTCAGCGGCTCGGCACGGTACTCGTTGACCACGCGCTGCACCTGGAAGGTGGCGGTGCGCGACTCCAGCCCGACGAACGCGGCGGTGATGCTCTTCGGCTGCAGGCGCTCCATCGGGATGGCCGCGGCATCGACGCGCGCGCGGCCGATCGGCATGCCGCCGCGCCAGTTGAGGTGGATGGCCTCGATCGCCTCCAGCGAGACGAAGACGCCCTGGTCGATGGCGGTACCGGTGCGCGCCAGCACGCCGACGACGGTGAAGGGCTGGTCGTCATGGGCCTGCGTGGCCACCCGCGCCGTGCCATGCGCCAGCACGATGGACGTGCCCGAGGCGTAGCCCAGCGTGTCGGCCACGTCCGCACCGATCACCGCATCGTGCAGGGCCTCGAAGGGGCGGCCTTCGCGGAATTCGAGGCCGCGCCGCTCGCCGAAGCCCATCCGCGCGAAGTACTCGCCCGTCGTGCCGACCACGCGGTAGCCGCGATGCGAATCGCCGAGGCTGATCGGCACCGTCCAGGCCACCGGCGGCAGGGCCTTGAGCTTCTCGTAGGTGTCCCACTGCAGGTTGGCCGTGGGCTCGCCGAGGCGGAACACCGAATACAGCAGCAGCTGCACCGGATGCGCGCGGGCGCCGACGATCAGGTCGGTCCCGGCGACGGAACGCAGGAAGGCGTCGCGGGCCTCGTGGCGGATGCGCTCGATGCCCAGGAGCAGCAGCACGGAGAGGCCGAGCGTCAGCACGGTCAGCAGCACCGTGGCGCGCCGGTTCTTCAGGCTGGCCCAGGCCAAGCCGATCAGGCCGCTCATGCCAGGGCCTCCGGGGATTCGACGCCGGATGCCGTGAGTTCGCCCAAGGCCTGCTGGCGCGGGAAGCGCGCGGCCAGCGAGAGGTCATGGCTCACGAACAGCAGGGCGGTGCCAGCGGCCGCACATTCGGCGAACAGCAGGTCGATGAACTGGTCGCGGTTGCGGGTGTCGAGCGCCGAGGTGGGTTCGTCGCAGAGCACGAGGCTGGGGCCGCCGATCAGCGCGCGCGCCGCGGCGACGCGCTGCTGCTGGCCCACCGAGAGCTCGATGACGCGACGCGAGGCCTGCGCCGCCTCACCAAGCCCGAGGGCACCAAGGTAGTGGCGCGCCGCGGCGTCGAGGCTGCCGAAGCGCTGCAACGCGCGCTCGCGGCGACGCTTCGAGAAGCGGCACGGGAGCGTCACGTTGTCGACCATGGACAGGAAGGGCAGCAGGTTGAACTGCTGGAACACGATGCCGAGGTGGTCGGCGCGCAGCCGGTCGCGTGCGGGACCGGAGCGCTTCGCCACGTCCTCGCCGGCCACGCGCACGACACCGGCCTGCGGCAGCAGCGTGCCGGCGATCAGGTTCAGCAGCGTGCTCTTGCCGGTGCCGCTCGGGCCGTGCAGGAACACGCGCTCGCCGCCATCAAGCACGAGCGAGGGGACGGAGAGCGTCCAAGGACTGCGGGGCCACGCGAAGCGCAGCCCCTCGATGCGGAGGACCTCGCTCATTGCGCCAGCGTGAGGCGATTCGCCGAGGCCGTCAGGGTCTCTTCGCGTGCACCGGTCGCGTCGAGCACCTGCACGGTCGCCGACTGCAGCGAGGGGAACACCGCGAACATCCCGCTGTCGATCGCACGCAGGGCCTCGGGCGCCGCGCAACGGAAGCGGTAGCGCACCGTCCAGTCCGAATGCGCGACGTGATCGTCGTGGCCTTCGTGATCGTGATCGTGGTCGTGCGCCTCGCCGGCCCCCGGCACCTCCAGCACCGGCCCTTCGGCCACGCAGCGGGCCGCCGCGTTGAACTGCCACAGACGCGCATGGTCGAGGACGGCCTTGCGCGCGGCGAGGACCTGGGCCTCCTCCTCGGGCGTTGCCGCGGCGCGCTCGAAGCCGACCAGGTCCTGCGCAGTCGCACGCAGGTTGATTTCGACAACGCCGGCGTCCACCGCCACATCGACGAAGGCCTGCCCGTGGACGTGGGCATGCTGGGCCTGCGCGGCCACGAACGACGGAACGGCAAGCGCGGCGAACAGCGCGATACAGAGCGGACGAATGGTCATGGCAGGCTCCGGAACAAGGGGGTTACACAATAACGTTCCCGCTTCAGCGCCGGATGAATCCGCCGTCGCTGCCATACTCCGCGGCCGCCCGAATCCAGCGAAGCCATGAGTCCCCGCGATCTCGCCCTGCTCGTCCTGCTGGCCGGCCTCTGGGGCAGCTCGTTCCTGTTCATGCGCATCGCCGGACCCGAACTCGGCGCCGCGCCGCTGGCGTGGATGCGCGTGACGGTGGCGGCCGTCTTCCTGGGCGCCCTGCTGGCCCTGCGCCGGGAGTCGCCGCCGCTGTCCGGTCGCTGGGGCGCGATGACGCTGATGGCCTTCACCAACACCGCGGCGCCCTTCCTGCTGCTCACCTGGGCGACGATCCACCTCAGCGCCGGCTACGGTGCGCTGTTGAACGCCACCACGCCGCTGTGGGGCGCCGTGATCGGCACGCTGTTCTTCGGGCTCGCCGCCGGCCGCCAGCTGTGGGCGGGTCTCGCGCTCGGCTTCGTCGGTGTAGGCGTGCTCGTCGCCGGGAAGTTGAACGACATCGGCAGCGCGGCCCTGCTGCCGATCCTCGCCGGGCTCGCCGCGACCGCCTGCTACGGCCACGCCGCGCATTACGCGCGCACCGGCTTCGCCGGCGTCACGCCGCTGGGCCTCGCCTTCGGCAGCCAGCTGCTGGCCAGCCTGTGGCTGCTCGGCCCCGCCCTCGCCGCGTGGCCCATGGTGGCGCCCTCGTGGACGGCACTGGCCTGCGTGGTGTTCCTCGGCGTGGCCTGCACCGGCATCGCCTACCTGATCTATTTCGGCCTGATCGCCCGCATCGGCTCGACCAAGGCAACGATGGTCACCTACATCGCGCCGGTCTTCGGCGTGGCCTGGGGCGCACTGTTGCTGAAGGAAGCGATCACGCCGGCGATGCTCGCCGGCGGCGCGGTGATCCTCATTGGCGTGGCGGTGGCCGGACGCGCGCGGAAGTCCTGACGACCCGCTACGCCGGATCCGGGCCCGCCACCCGGTTGCGTCCCGCCTGCTTCGCCCGGTACATCGCGGCATCGGCCCGGGCCAGCAACGCCGCCGCACCGGCCGTGCCGCCCGGATCGTCCGGCTGCAGCACGCCAACGCCGAAACTGGCGGTCACCGCGAGCGGGCCGTGGCGGGTGTCGACGGGCGAATCGGCGATGGCGCGGCGCAAACGCTCGCCGAGCCCCATGGCCTTCACGGCCGACGCGCCGGCCAGCATCAGGACGAACTCCTCGCCGCCGTGCCTCGAGGCCAGATCACCGCCGCGAAGCATCGAGGAGAGCCTGCGTGCCACCTCGGTAAGGACCTCGTCGCCCACGGCGTGGCCCAGCGAGTCGTTGATGGACTTGAAGCGATCGATATCGACGAAAACCACGGCGATGGAGCGTCCCTGGGCCTTCGCCTCGTCGATGCGTCGCGGCAGCGTCGCCGCCATCGCGCGGCGGTTGGGGAGGTTCGTCAGCGGGTCCCGCTCGGCCAGCACCTGGAGCCGGTCGCGCTGGCGTCGCAGGGCCCCCATGCGCAGCGACATCGCGATCGTCATGGCCACCGTGTACCAGGCCTGGCTCAGCAGCAGGCTCTCGGGGATCCAAGCCGCCAGCATCTGAACCATCAGCATGGCGTGGACCACCAGGACAGGCGTCACCGCGACGAGCAGCGCCTTGCCCCCGGCCTGGCCGCGGGCCCACGTCATCGCGCCGATGGCCCCAGCCGCGGCGAAGATCGCCAGGCTGGCAGGACGCCAGACATCGAACACCGTGGATCCCGGGAGCGGCAGCAGGATCCAGGCCGTCAGCAGGGCACCAAGGAGGAAACCCCAGTGCCGTGTACGGTGGATGGCGGGCAGGACGCGATCGCAGCGCGTGTAGGCCACCGCGACATACCACGTCCCACCCGCGACGACCGCAGGCAGCACTTCGATCGCCAACTGCGCCAGCTCCGGGCTCGGAAGCCAGGGCCGCGGCCAAGCCGCCAAGCCGCTTCGCAACGCCGCCCACAGGGAGAACGACGCCGTCGAGAGCGCGAAAAGCGCGGCGACGCGATCGCGGGCATTGGCGGCGATCAGCAGCGAGGACAACAGCATGGCGACGAGGATGGCGACACCGCCCACCCGAATGGCGAAGCGCAACGTGTCCTCGCGCTGCAGGGGCGCCGGATCGCCGTAGCGGACCGTCATCGGCCAACCGAAGCCGCCGGTGGACGGCGCGGTCACGATGATGGGTTCCCGCGAGCCGGGCGCGGGTGCCAGCGTGGTACCGACACCGGAACGGAACCGGGTATCGCTGCTGCGGGTGTCGAAGCTAAGTCCACAGCGCGCCTGGCGCCCGCGCTCGATCGTCACGAGTCCCGGCGGTGTTTCAAGCACGAGCACCGATTGCGACCACGCCGGCCAACCCTCGGCCGGGGGATCGATGCGGACGACCTGCGCATCCGGCGGCGGCGGGCGGCGGCAGTTGAGGTTGATGTAGAAGGGCTTGCCCTGCAGGCGCTCGACGCTCGGCCCGGGGGCCGCGGCCTGCGCCACGGCGCTGCCGGCCGCCAGGGCCCACGCCAGCACCAGCAGCATCGCGACCGCGATCGCCCTCCACCCTCGCATCATGCTGCGGCCCCCTCCCGACTAGCCCGTATTCTGCACCCCGGCGGCGATGCCGTTCACCGTGGCCGCCAGCGCGCGGAAGCGGGCGTCGTCGGGGCGCCCCGCGGCGCGCCAATCGCGCAGCAGTTCGACCTGCAGCAGGCTGATGGGGTCCACGTACGGATTGCGCAGCCGGATCGAGCGCGCCAGCCGGGCGTCACCGGCCAGCAGGGCCGCGCCACGCAGGGCTTCCACGCCCTGAACCGTGCGCTGGAACTCGGCGCCGATGTCGGCGAAGTAGCGCACGTGGCGTTCGCCGGCCAGCTGCGAGTAAGCCTCGAAGATGCCCAGCTCGGTCTTGGCGAGGATCATCTCGAGGTCGTCGAGCACGGTGTCGAAGAACGGCCAATCGCGGGCCATCTCGATGAGTGCGGCGTCACCGAAGCGTTCACGCGCCGAGGCCAGCGCGCTGCCAACGCCGTACCAAGCGGTAAGGTTGCTGCGGTTCTGGCTCCAGCCGAACACCCACGGGATGGCGCGCAGGCCGTCGAGGCCCGCACCGCGCTTGCTCGGGCGCGAGCCGATGTTGAGCCGCTCGATCACGTCGATGGGCGTGGCGTCGCGGAAGTAGTCGACGAAGTCGGGGCGTTCGTAGACCAGCTCACGGTAGGCGGCGCGCGAAACCTCGGACAGATGGTCGGCAATCTCGCGCCAGGCGGCTTCACGCGGCTCCGGCGCGCGCGGCGCCAGGGTGGCGCGGAGCACGGCGGCGGTGGCCTGCTCGAGGTTGCGCAGCGCGAGCGCGCGCAGCCCGTACTTGCGGTGGATCACCTCGCCCTGCTCGGTGAGGCGCAGCACGCCGCCCACCGAACCGCGCGGGCCGGCGATGACGGCACGTTCGGTGCGCGTGCCGCCGCGCGAGACGGAGCCGCCGCGGCCGTGGAAGAAGCGCAGCTTCACGCCGAACTCGGCCGCCACTTCGCCCAAGCGCACCTGCGCCCGCTGCAGCGCCCAGCGCGCGGCCATGAGGCCACCGTCCTTGGCGCTGTCGCTGTAACCCAGCATCACCCACTGCAGGTCGCCGCGCGCCTTGAGGTGGGCGCGCCAGCGCGGGTCGGCGAGCAGGTCGCGCAAGGTGTCCGGCGCGGCAGCGAGGTCGTCGACGGTTTCGAACAGCGGCGCCACGTCGAGCGGCACGCGGCCGCGCGTATCCACCAGCCCCGACCAGCGCGCCAGGGCCAGCACGGCCAGCGCGTCCTCGGCGCTGCGGCTCATGCTGACGATGTACAGGCCGAAGGCGCTCGCACCGTAGCGTGCGCGGCCTTCGATGACCGCTCGGAACACCTGGCGCATGCGCAGCGCGGCCGGCGCCTCTTTCGGCAGGGCACGGGCCGGCAGCGGCTGGCCGGGCTCGACCACCGGCAGGGCTTCGTCGAGCGCGGCATGCAGGCGCTCGACGCGGGCGGCGCGGTTGCGGTCGGCGAAGGACGGCTCGCCCAGCCACTCGGCGATGGCCTGCCGATGCACGTCGGCGTGCTGGCGAAGATCGAGCGCAGCCAGATGGAAACCGAAGGCCGCCACGCGACGACGCACGCGGCGCAGCGCGAACACGCCGGCGTGCTCGCCGCGGCTGCCGAGCAGGCTGTCCTCGACCAGCGCGAGGTCGGCATCGAGGGCGGCGGCGTCGGGATAGCCGGTGAGGCGGTCCTCGCGGGTCGCGGTCAGGCGCGCCTGCACGAGGCCGAGGAACGCGCGATACGGCGTGTCGTCGTACTGCAAGGCCTGCGGCCAGCGCGCCGCGTACTCCTCGAGCCGTGCTTCGAAGCCGGCGCTGAAGGCCACGCGCGTGCGTGACTGCGTCAGCATCGCCTTCAGGTGCTCGATGTCGCCGACGTAGGCCGACAGCACGCGCTGGCGCTGCTGGTGCTGGGTGGTGGCGATGGTCTCGGCGCCCACTGCCGGGTTGCCGTCCATGTCGCCGCCCACCCAGGTGGCGAAGCGCAGCAGGGCCGGCAGCTCCGGCACACGGCCATACACCGCTTCGAACGCCACTTCGAAGGCCTCGAAGAACACCGGCAGCACGCGGTAGAGCGGATCGCCGAGGTAATAGCCCACCTGGGCCGACTCGTCGGCCACCGTGGGCTTCTCGGGCGCCGCGCTTTCGGTCTGCCAGCCGGCGGTGAGCGCGGTGCGGATCACCTCGCGGTCGGCGCGGGCCTCGGCCGGCGTGCGCGTGCCGTCGATGTCGGCGATCAGCGCCTGCGCAATCACCGCCTCTTTATCGAGAAGCGCGCGGCGCACGGCTTCGGTCGGGTGCGCCGTGAGCACCGGCTCGATGCGCAGCGCCGGCAACAGGGCCAGCACCTCGTCCAGCCCGATGCCCTCGTCCTTCAGTCTCTGCAGGGCGTCCTGCAAGCCGCCCGGCTGGGCACCGCCCCCGTGCCGCTGGTAGTCGCGCCGACGGCGGATGCGATGCACGCGCTCGGCCAGGTTCACCGCCGAGAAGTACAGGGCGAAGGCGCGAACCAGGTCGGCGTGCTGCTCGGGCGGCAGGGCGCCCAGCTCGGCCTGCAGGTCGGCCAGCGGCGCGACGTCCTCGCGCCGGCGGATGGCTGCCCGGCGCACGCGCTCGACGCGCTCCAGGAAGCCTTCGCCGCCCTGTTCGGCGAGGATCTCGCCCACCAGGCTGCCCAGGCGGCCCACGTCCTCGCGCAACCGCGCGTCGGTGGGCGGGAAATCGATGTCTCGGAGTCGGGGGGCGGAAGCGCCGGCGGTGCGGGGATCAGGGCTGTTCATGCCCGGAATCTACCGCGTGAAGGCGTCATGTGCGCCCGTGAATACGTGTGCAGCGGGGGCCGTCTCATCGCCGGTCGGCATGACCACAGGCATGACCATCGGACTACGGCCTGTTAACGCCCCCCCGGTATCCTCGCCGCCCCTGCCCGTTCCTTCGAGCCCCACCCCGTGAAGATCCGTCTTGCCCCGAGCCGCCTCGCCATGATCGTCGCCGCCGCCCTCGCCGCCACCGCCTGCAACAAGCCCGCCGAGGCGCCGGCCGCCGAGGCCGCCCCGGCCGACGCCGCTGCGGTCAATGCCGCGAATCCGTTCTTCCAGCCCAGCGCCCTGCAGTACCTCGCGCCGGATTTCGCCGCCATCAAGGACGAGCACTACGGCCCGGCCTTCGAGGAGGGCATGAAGCAGCACACGGCCGAGATCCGCGCCATCGCCGACAACGCCGAGCCCGCGACCTTCGAGAACACGATCGTGGCCATGGAGAAGAGCGGCGCCGTGCTGCAGCGCGTGGCCGCCGTGTTCTTCGGGCTGTCGTCGGCCCACACCAACGAGACCATCCAGGCCGTGCAGGTCGAGATGGCGCCGAAGCTGGCAGCGCACGAGGACGGCATCTACCTCGACGGGCCGCTGTTCGCCCGCGTGAAGTCGCTCCATGACGCCCGCGACACGCTCGGCCTCGACGCCGAGTCGGCACGCCTGCTCGAGCGTTCGTACAAGGCCTTCGTGCGCGCCGGCGCCGAGCTCGACGAGGCCGGCAAGGCCCGCCTGCGCGAGATCAACGCCCGCGAAAGCAGCCTGACCACCGAGTTCAGCAACAAGCTGCTGGCCGCCACCAATGCCAATGCCGTCGTGGTCGACAGCGCCGAGGCCCTGAAGGGCTTCTCCGAAGGCGAGATCGCCGCCGCGGCGGCCGCCGCCAAGGCGATGGGCCAGGACGGCAAGTGGGCCATCACCCTGCAGAACACCACGCGCCAGCCGGCCCTCGTGAGCCTCGAGGACCGTGCCCTGCGCGAGCGCGTGTGGCGCGCTTCGGCCGAACGCGGCACGCAGGCCGAGAACGACACCCGCCCCATCGTGCTCGAGCTGGCCAAGCTGCGCGCCGAGAAGGCCGCCCTGCTCGGCTTCCCGAACTGGGCCGCCTACGTGCTCGACGACCAGATGGCGAAGACGCCGGAAGCGGCCTACAAGATCCTGACCGATCTGGTGCCGAAGGTCGTCGCCAATGCCCAAGCCGAGGAAGCCGAGATCGCCAAGGTGATGGCGGCCGATGGCGTCGAGGGCCCGGTGCAGCCCTGGGATTGGGAGTACTACGCCGAGAAGGTCCGCGCCGCGCGCTATGCGCTGGATGCCGCCGAAGTGGCGCCGTATTTCGAGCTCGACCGCGTCTTCAACGACGCGATGGGCTACTCGATGAACCAGCTGTTCGGCGTCACCTTCAAGCCGCGCCCCGACCTGCCGGTGTACCACCCGGACGTCAAGGCGTATGAAGTGTTCGACGCCGACGGCAGCTCGATCGGCCTGTTCTACGCCGACTACTTCGCCCGCCCGAGCAAGCGTGGCGGCGCGTGGATGGGCAGCTACGTCGCGCAGAGCACCCTGCTCGGCCAGAAGCCGGTGGTCGTCAACGTGATGAACATCACCAAGGGCGCCGACGGCCAGCCGACCCTGCTGAGCTTCAGCGAGGTCACCACCCTGCTGCACGAGGTCGGCCACGCGCTGCACGGCCTGTTCGCCAACACCAAGTACCCGAGCCTCTCGGGCACGGCCGTGTCGCGCGACTACGTCGAGTTCCCGTCGCAGTTCCTCGAGGACATCGCGCTCGACCCGGCGGTGCTCGCCAACTACGCCAAGCACCACCAGACCGGCGAGCCGATCCCAGCCGAGCTGATGCAGAAGGTGATCGACGCCGGCGACTTCAACCAGGGCTTCGATTCGGCCGAGTACATCGCCTCGGCGCTGCTCGACCTCGACTGGCACACCCTGCCCGCCGACCAGATCCCGACCGACGTCGAGGCCTTCGAGAAGGCGTCGCTGGAGCGCCACGGCCTGGCCATCAACGCCATCCCGCCGCGCTACAAGAGCACCTACTTCGCCCACACCTTCGCCGGCGGCTACTCGGCCGGCTACTACGCCTACCTGTGGGCGGAAGTGCTGGCGGCCGACGCCTACTCGGTGCTGCAGCAGCGCGGCGGCCTGACCCGCGAGAACGGCGACGCCGTGCGCCGCGAGGTGTTCTCGGTGGGCAACACCCGCGAGCCGATGGACAGCTACCGTGCCTTCGCCGGCCGCGACCCCGAGGTCGAGGCCCTGCTGAAGCGTCGCGGCCTGCAGTAAGCACCGGGGCGGGGCCGGCGCTTCCGGTCCCGCCACGAACCGCAGGAAAGCGAAGGGCCCGCACAAGCGGGCCCTTTCGTTGCCACTTGGCGAAACCGCCGACTCAGCCCTTGCCGTGGCAGGCCTTGTACTTCTTGCCCGAGCCGCAAGCGCAGGGGTCGTTGCGCCCCGGCGTCGCGTCCTTGCGCACCGGCTGCTTCGGCGTCTTGCGCTCGAGCCCGCCGGCGTACAGGTCGTGCAGCACAGCCGGCAGCTGGCCGACGATCGCCAGACGGCCCTCGTGGCCCGGCTCTTCGATGTCTTCCCCGCCGGACAGCGACTGGATCAGGTCGAGCGCCTCGGTCACCCACTCGTCCTTGGCCTCCCACTCGCCCCACTCGAACTCGTGGAAGCCCACGGCCTCGAGGAAGCCGTCGGCCCATTCCGCGCCGACCGGGATGTCGTCCGCCGGCGGCGCTTCACCGTCCTCGGGCACCCAGATGAAGGGCATGTCCTGGTCGGTGAAATCCTCTTCGCCGAGCTTCACCCGGCGCTCGACCGCAGCCTTGAGGTGCAGGATCGGCGCGTAGTGCTCGTCGCGGTCGCGCGCGCCTTCCCAGCGCGGCTCCTTGCCCCACACGCGCGGCATCCAGTCGGCCTGCGCGATGGCTTCAGGCGACACCGCCACACCGGAAAGGAAGCCGTCCAGCTGTTCGAGGCTCATGCCGCCGAAGGGGATCGCGCGCTTTTCCAGCATCTGAGCCAGCGCTTCGGCATCGGCATCGGTGAACACGTTCGACATGGTGGTGGCTTGGCAGTGCGGCGACGGGGCGACAGTATGCGCCCACCGCTCCTCGACCGCGCCGCTTGGCGCCCGCCATGCACCTCCTCGCCCTGCTGCACTTCGCCATCGCGATCTACTTCGCGATCCACGCCGTCCGCACCGGGCAGGGCCTCTACTGGGTGCTCATCCTGTTGATGTTCCCGCTGCTCGGCAGCCTCGTGTACTGCGTTGCGATCTGGATGCCGGAAATGTCGCAGTCGCGCGGGGCGCGCCAGGCCGTCCGCACGGTGAAGCAGGCGCTGCAGCCCACCCGCGAACTGCAGGACGCCAAGCTCGCGCTGGACCAGGCCGACACCCTGCGCAACCGGCTCGCGCTCGGCGATGCCCTGGTGGCGCAGAAGCAGTGGGCGGCGGCGCTGGAGCAGTTCGACGCGGCCCTCGCGCGCGACCCCGAGGCCCCGGACGTGCAGGCCCGCGTCGCCGAGGCCAGCCTGTGGACCGGGGCCGCTGCCCGCGCACTCGACATCACCAAGGCCCTGCTCGCCCGCACGCCGCCGTTCCGCCAGAACGACGTGCCGCTGAGCCACGCCCGCGCGCTGGCCGCGCTGGACCGCGGCGACGAGGCGCGCAGCGCCTTCATCGCCCTGCTCGACGAGACCGAAAGCCTCGAAGTCGCCGCCCACTACGCCGAGTGGCTGAAGGTCTGGGGCGACTTCACCGCCGCGCGTGAACTGCGCGACGAAGCCCTGCGGCGCTACGAGCGGCTGCCGAAGCACAGCAGGGAGCTGCACCGCGAAGCGATCGCGCGGATCAAGGCGGCGAGCTGAACCCGCCGCGGCCGCGCGCGGCCGGGCTCAGTAGGCGAATTCCTTGAACAGCGGATCGACGCTGCCGTTCCATTCGCCGTGGAACAGTTCGAGCTTGCGCTCAGCGGCGGTCTGGTTCGCCAGCGCCATCTCGATCAGCGGCTCGAGGTACACCGCTTCGCTCGCGCCGCTGCGGTTCAGGCGCGCACGGCGCTGCAATCCCGCCTCGCTGATCTTCAGCGATTCCATCGCCAGCTCGCGCATCGTCGCGCCGCGGAAGGGCAGCTTGAAGCCGTGGCGCGGCACGCCGTCGCGCAGGGCGTGGCGCTCATCGAGCGTGAAGTCCTTCACCAGGTCCCAGGCGGCATCGAGCGCCGCGTCGTCGTAGAGCAGGCCCACCCAGTACGCCGAGAGCGCGCAGATGCGGTTCCACGGGCCACCGTCGGCGCCGCGCATCTCGAGGTACTTCTTCAGCCGCACCTCGGGGAAGGCGGTGGTGAGGTGATCGCTGAAGTCGCGCATCGACGGGCGCTCGCCCGGCAGCACGTCGAGCTTGCCGTCCATGAAGGCGCGGAAGCTCTTTCCGGCGGCGTCGATGTAGGTACCGTCGCGGTAGACGAAGTACATCGGCACATCGAGCAGGTAGTCGACGTAGCGCTCGAACGAGAAACCGTCTTCGAACACGAAGTCCAGCAGGCCGGTGCGGTCCGGGTCGGTGTCGGTCCAGACGTTGCTGCGGAAGCTCATGAAGCCGTTCGGCTTCCCTTCCGTGAACGGTGAATCGGCGAACAGCGCCGTGGCCACCGGCTGCAGCGCCAGCGAGACACGGAACTTCTTCACCATGTCCGCCTCGCTCGAGAAATCGAGGTTGGTCTGGATGGTGCAGGTGCGCGTCATCATGTCGAGGCCGAGCGAACCGACCTTCGGCATGTACTCGCGCATGATCTTGTAGCGGCCTTTCGGCATCCACGGCATCTCGTCGCGGCGCCACTTCGGCTGGAAGCCCATGCCGAGGAAGCCAAGCCGCAGCGGATCGGCCGCGGCCTTCACTTCGTAGAGGTGCTGCGCGGTTTCGCGACAGGTGTCGTGGATGGTCTCCAGCGGTGCGCCGGAAAGCTCGAGCTGGCCCGCGGGCTCCAGCGTCACCGACGCCTTGTCCTGTACCAGCGCGATCAGGTGCCCGTTCTCCTCGACGCGCTCCCAGCCGAACTTGGCGATGCCCTCGAGCAGGGCCCGGATGCCGCGCTCGCCCTCATAGGGGATGGGCTTCAGGTCCTCGTGGCGGAAGCCGAACTTCTCGTGCTCGGTGCCGATGCGCCAATCGGCGGGCGGCTTGCTGCCGGACGCCAGATACTCGATGAGTTGCGCACGGCCCTCGATGGGCGTGGTCTTCTCGGCGCTCGGTCCGGACATTCGTGAAGCCTTGGAAGGGGAACCCGACGACGATGGGGGCGCCACGTGACGACCGCAAGGCGGCCCGTCACTCCGCCTTCGCGAGTCCCAGCCAGCCGCTGACCACCGCGCGGGCCTCCTCGACACCGAGCTTGTCCGGCGACGAGAACAGCTGCGCCGAAGCCACGCCGCCCAGTTCCTTGCGCACTTTCGCCAGGGTCTGCGCCTGCGCGCTACGCGAGAGCTTGTCGGCCTTGGTCAACAGCACGTGGCAATTGAGGTTGCGGCGGAAGGCGAAATCCACCATCTGGCGATCGTAATCCTTGAGCGGATGACGGCTGTCCATCACCACCACCAAGCCCGTCAGCGACTTCCGGCTCTGGAAGTAGCCCTCGATGAAGGCTTTCCAATGCTCGCGCAGGTGCAGCGGCACCTCGGCATAGCCGTAACCGGGCAGGTCGACGAGGTAGTGCTCCGGGCGAACCTGGAAGTACACGAGCTGCTGGGTCCGGCCGGGGGTCTTGGACGTCCGCGCCAGCCCGTTGCGCTGGCAGATGGCGTTCAGTGCGCTCGATTTGCCGGCATTCGACCGGCCGGCGAACGCCACCTCCTGCCCGGTGTCGTCCGGCAACTGGTGCGGCAGGTGCGCCGCCTTCAGGTACTCGGCGTTCTGCAGGTGGTTGGTGGCCATCGGGGGTCCTTGCACGTTCGGCCGCAGAGTGTGGGGGTTGGCGGGCCACCCCGGAAGCCCGGCCGCCGACGGGGCCTGCCCCGGGGCCACCCGGCCTTCGTTGACCCGCCGCCGAGCCGGCTGGGATAATCCGGCGTCCTGCCGCGGCTTCGCCGCCCCGGCCCAGTTCCGTCTCACCTGCATTGAACACCGGAGTGTCCGCATGACGCTGAAGCGCATCCTTGCCGTTGGAGCCGCCGTGGGTACGGCGCTCGCCCTGGCCGGCGTCGCGATCGCCCAGTCGACCGAAGCCCCGGCCGCTGCACCCGCCGCGGCGGAAGCGCCGGCCGCCGAAACGCCCGCTGCCGTGACGCCCGCCGAGGAAGCCCCGGTCGCGGTCGCCGCCGAACTGCCGGCCGACGGGCCGGCCAACCCGGGCGATGCCACCGCCGGCGAAGCCAAGGCTGCCGCCTGTGCCGCCTGCCACGGCGCCGACGGCAACGCCGCCGACCCGCAGTACCCGAACCTCGCCGGCCAGCACGAGCACTACATCGCCCGCCAGCTGGCCCTGTACAAAAGCGGCGAGCGTGACAACGCCATCATGCTGGGCTTTGCCGCCACGCTGTCCTCGCAGGACATGCGCGACATCGGCGCGTACTTCGCCAAGCAGGCCCCGCGCCCGGGCGTCGCCGACGAAACTTTGATCGCGGAAGGTCCGAACGCCGGCCGCAAGTTCTATGAAGTCGGCCAGAAGCTCTACCGCTCCGGCGACCCGGCGCGCGGCATTCCGTCCTGCGCCGCCTGCCATGGCCCCGCCGGCGCCGGCGTGCCTGGCCCGAGTTGGCCGGCCCTGCATGCCCAGCACGCGCAGTACACGGCGGTGCAGCTGCGTGCGTTCCGCGACGGCGCGGTCTGGGGCAAGGACGGCAACGCCAACGCCATCATGTCGGCCGTGGCCCGCAACCTGACCGACGAAGAGATCGACTCGCTGGCCAGCTACCTGCAGGGCCTCCACGACGTCCGCGACGCGGCGCCGGCCGACGCCACGGCCGCCCGCTGAACGACGGCGGGAACTTTCCGCCCGCCCCACGTTCCGAACTCCCGAGCCGGCGGCCTCCCGCCGGCTTTTCATTTCCGACCCGAGGATTCCCGATGCTTCGCTCGCTTGCCCTGCTTGCCGCCCTCGCCCTCCCGGGCTTCGCCGCCGCCCAAGCCGCGGTCGCCGCGCCGCGCCAAGGCACCGACTACGACCTGATCACGCCCGCACAGGCCCCGTTCGCCAGCGGTCCGAAGATCGAGGTCGCCGAAGTGTTCAGCTACCACTGCCCGGCCTGCGCCGAATTCCAGCCGTTCTTCAGCCGCTGGAAGGCCCGGATGCCCGCCGATGTGCGCGTCACCTACGTGCACGCCGCCTTCGGGGGCGCCATCGACAACCTCGCCCGCGGCTTCTTCGCCGCCGAGACGCTGGGCGCCTCGGAGCGCACGCACGAAGCCTTCTTCAAGGCCTTCCACATCGATCGCAAGATCACCACCGGCAGCATCGCCGAAGTCGCCGACGTCTACGCCGGCCTTGGGCTCGATCGCAAGCGGGTGCTCGACACCATGAACAGCTTCGGCGTCACGTCCAAGGTGAACCGCGCGAAGCAGTTCGCCCAGCGCACCGGCGTCAATGGCACGCCCACCGTGGTCATCAACGGCAAGTACCGCGTGTACCTCACCCGCGACCGCGGCGGCGAGGGCATGCTGCAGACCATCGATGCCCTGCTGGCCCGCGAGCGCGCGTCGCGTCCCGCGTCGCCGGCTCCGGCGGCCCGCCCTGCGGCAGCGGCCCGCTGAGCCCCCGCCCTGCGCCTCCTCAGCGCCAACATCCAGGCCGGCCACAGCACCCGCGCCTACCGCGATTATGTGGTGCGGGGCTGGGGCCACGTGTTGCCGAACGGCAAGCAGCGCAACCTCGACGCCCTCGCGGAGCTGGCCCGGCCCTTCGATATCGTCGGCCTGCAGGAAAGCGACCCCGGCAGCCTGCGCTCCGGGTTCACCAACCAGACCCAAGCCCTCGCCGAACGCGGGGGCTTTCCGTTCTGGAGCCACCAGCCGAACCGCCGCGTCAGCCGCATCGCCAGCAGCGCCAACGGCCTGCTGTCGCGCGTCGCACCCGCCACGGTATTGGATTACGCCCTGCCCGGCCGGCTTGGCGGCCGCGGCGTGATGCTCGCCCGCTTCGGCGAAGGCGAAGCCGCGTGGACGCTGGCGGTCACGCACCTGTCGCTGGGCGTCGCCTCGCGCCGGCAGCAGCTCGATTTCCTCGGCGAGTTGCTCGCCGACGAGACGCGCCTCGTGCTGATGGGTGATTTCAACTGCCCGGCCACATCGCGCGAGTTCGAAGGCCTGTACCGGCGCACCGCGCTGATGCCGCCGCCCGAGCCGATCGCGACCTTCCCGAGCTGGGGCCCGACGCGCTCGCTCGACCACGTGTTCACTGCAGGCTTCCGGGTCGGCGAGTACCGCGCACTGCCAGCGGCAGGCTCGGATCACATGGCGGTGGCGGTGACGCTGGAACCACTCGGAAACGTCACGCCCGCCGCAGCCTGACGCCGCGTCAGGGCCAGAGCAGCGCCACGCCCACCGAAGCCAGCGCGACGGCGAAGACCCGCGCCAGCGCCACGCCGCTCAACCGATGCGCGAGGCGCACGCCGTAAGGCGCCGCAAACCACGCCCCGAGGCCGATGCCGACCGCGCCCGGCACGTGCACGTGGCCGACCATCCCGAAGGCCTTCGTCGCCGCGACCGCAGCCGACGGAGTCGTCGCACCCATCGACGGCACCAGCGCGTACGTCGCGGCACTGGCCAGCGCGATCACCACGCCGCAGGCGGAGGAGGTGCCGACAGCGCGCACCGTCGCCACGCCGCGCGACACCAGCAGTGGCACGGTGAGGCTGCCGCCACCAATGCCCACCACCGCCGACACCGCGCCGATCACGCCACCGGCGACGCCCAACCATGGCCCGCGCGGCACGGGGGCAATGACCGAGTCGCCCGGCGCGGTGGCGGGCGTGGAGCGCGTCGGCCACGCCATGCGCGCGGCCATGAGCAGGCAGAACGCGCCGACCAACGTGGCTAGGGTCTCGCCGTCGACGCCGATCGCCCACGCGCTGCCGGCCACTCCGCCCAGCACCAGTCCGGGCGCCAGCCAGGCCACCGTCGGCCACAGCACGCTGCCGCGCTTGCGATGCGCGTTCGCCGAAGCGCTGGCGGTGACGATGATCGACGCCAGCGAGGTGGCCAGCGCCACGTGCATCACCGCGTCGGGCGACACGCCGAACAGCGGCAACAGGGCGACCAGCGCCGCCACCAACACGATGCCGCCACCGATCCCCAACAACCCGGCGAGCACGCCCGCGACGATGCCGAGCAGCGGGAACACGGCCCAGGTGAACTCAGGCATCACGCGGGGGCTCCGCTACACTGGCCGGCATGCGAAACCTCTTCTTTTCCGTCGCCCTGATCGGCGGCATTGTCGTGGCAAGCGCGGCTCAGGGCGAGTCGCCCTCCGTGCGGCGAGCCGAAGTGCAATCCGCCTTCGAAGCGGCCGACCGCGGCCAACTCACGCTGGCCGACGTCGCCCGCCTGCAATCGCATCCGCTGTCGGGCTGGCTCGAAGTGCTGGTGCGCGAGCGCGAACTCCACCACATCAACCGCGAGACGCTCGGCGAGCTGCTCGAAGA
Organism: Silanimonas sp.; assembly: GCF_027531545.1. Classification (GTDB taxonomy): domain Bacteria; phylum Pseudomonadota; class Gammaproteobacteria; order Xanthomonadales; family Xanthomonadaceae; genus Silanimonas. The sequence continues at coordinate 108,105 of NZ_JAPZSC010000004.1, forward strand.
CCTCGGCCCGCAGCCTGCCGCCACGCGGCTGCGCCAGGCTTGGCTGCGACGGGCGGCCGCCGAAGGCCGCTGGTCGGACTTCCTCGTCCATGACCGCCCCAGCGGCGACGTCACGCTGCAGTGCTTCACGCTGCAGGCGAAGCTCGCCACCAACGCCGTCGACGCCGCCTGGGTGCAAGCCGCCACCGGCCTCTGGCTCAGCGCCGATTCCCAGCCCGCCGCCTGCGACCCGGTGTTCACCGCGCTGGCCCAGCGCGGCGAACTCACGCCGGCCCTGCGCTGGCAGCGCATCGAGCTCGCGGCACGCGCCGGCAACACCGGGCTGATGCGCGCCGCGGCGCGCAACCTGCCCGAGGCGGAGCTGGCGCTCATCCGCGACTACGCCGCGTTCATCGACGCGCCGCATGGCCGCGCGGCGCAATGGCCGAAGGACACCCGCAGCCGCGCGATGGCCGAGATCGGCCTGTCGCGCCTCGCGCGCCGCGATCCCGGCGCCGCCGAGCGCGCCCTGGCATCCAACGCCTCGCTGTTGCCCGCCGGCGGCCGCGAGTACGGCGCCGTGCGCGCCGCCATCGCGTTGTGGACGGCCGCCAGCTATGGCGCGGAGTCGGCCCGCCGCTTGGCCGCGGTGCCCGACGCGGCCTTCGACGAAGCCCTGCACGGCTGGGCCGTGCGCGAGGCGCTGGCGCGCGGCGACCGCGCCGGGGCGCTGAAGGCCATCGAACGCATGCCCGCCGCGCTGCGCGGCACCGCGCAATGGCAGTACTTCGAAGCGCGGCTGCGCGAGGACCTCGGCGATGCCGCGGCCGCCGCGCCGCTGTTCGCCGCGGCTGCCAAGAGCCCGACCTTCCACGGCTTCCTCGCCGCCGACCGCGCCGGCACGCCCTATGCGCTGTGCCCGCGCGACCCGTCGGACGACGCGCGCCTCGGCCGCGACGTCGAACGTAACGCCGCGCTGGCCCGCGCCATTGAACTGTTCCGCATCAAGCGCCCCGCGCTGGCCGCGCTGGAATGGCAGGCGGCGGTCGAGCGCATGGACGACACGCGACGCGTGCTCGCCGTGCAGAAGGCCATGCAGGCGCGCTGGTACGACCGCGCCCTGTTCGGCATGCCGGCGAATCCGCAAGCGCTGCAGTACTACACGCTGCGCTTCCCGCTGCACCACGAGACATTGATTCGTCGCGAGTCCCGCAAGCACGATCTCGAGCCCTCGCTGGTGGCGGCGCTCACCCGTGCCGAGAGCGCCTTCATGCCGGAGGCGCGCTCGCCTGCCAACGCGCGCGGCCTGATGCAGCTTCTCCCGTCGACGGCGGAGGGCGTGTCGCGGCGCCTCGGCCTGCCGTGGCACGGCGCCGACAGCCTGTTCCGCCCCGAATTGAACGTGCCCTTGGGCACCGCCTACCTCGCCCAGCGCATCGGCGACAACGGCGGCCTCGCCTACCGCGCCATCGCGGCCTACAACGCGGGCCAGGGCGCCGTGCAGCGCTGGATGGCCGCGCGCCCGGCGCTGCCCGCCGACTACTGGATCGAGACCATCCCGTTCAAGGAAACCCGCGAGTACGTGCCGCGCGTACTGGCCTTCAGCGTGATCTACGACTGGCGCCTGGACGGCCGCACCCGCTCGCTCACGGATCGACTCGAAGGCAGCGACGAACACGTGCCACGGCAGTTCGCCTGCACCACCGTGCCCGACGCCGCCGCGTCCACGGCCACTCCCACCGCCCGCTGAAGGTCCGACCATGAAGATCACCCTGCTCGGCGCCACCGGTTTCGTCGGCCGCGTCCTCCTCGCCCGCCTCGCGCAGGAAGGCCACCAGCTCACGGTGCTCTCGCGCAATCCGCACGCCCACCTCGTGCGACTGCTGCCGCCCGGCACGCGCGTGGTGACCGGCGACGTCTACGACCCCGAACTGCTGAAGGCGAACTTCGCCGGTGCCGACGCCGTCATCAACCTCGTCGGCATCCTCAACGAAACCGGTGACAACGGCCGCGGCTTCCATCGCGCGCACGTGGCGCTGACCAAGCTCGTCGTCGCCGCCTGCCAGCTCGCAGGCACGAAGCGGCTGCTGCAAATGAGTTCGCTCAACGCCGGTCGCGGCGACAGCTTCTACCTGAAGACGCGCGGAGAAGCCGAGGCCGCGGTGAAGGCCAGCGGGCTGGATTGGACGATCTTCGAGCCCTCGGTGATCTTCGGCATCGGCGACGGCTTCTTCTGCCGCTTCGCCGAGCTGCTGAAGCTGAGCCCCGTGCTGCCGCTGGCGAAAGCCGGCACGCGCTTCGCCCCGGTGTATGTCGGCGACGTGGTCGAGGCCATGCGCCGCGCCCTGCACTCGCGCGCCACGGTCGGACAGGTCTACGAGCTCTACGGCGCCGACGTGATGACGCTCGGCGACCTCGTGCGCCTGACCGCGCGGCAGCTCGGGCTGAAGCGGGTGGTGGTGCCGCTGCCCGATGCGCTGGCTCGCCTGCAGGCATTCGCCTTCGACTTCGTGCCCGGCAAGCCCTTCTCCTCCGACAACTACCGCTCGCTGAAGCTCGATTCCGTCGGCGCCATCGACGGCCTGCACCAGCTTGGCATCGAGCCGACGCGCATCGGCCAGCAACTCGCCACGATCCTGGGCTCGCCGGCCGAAAAGCAGCCGCGCTATGACCGCTACCGCAGCGTTGCCCGCTGAGGCCACGGTCTACCTCGTGGGCGGCGCCGTGCGCGACGCCCTGCTGGGCCGTGCGCCCGGCGATCGCGACTGGGTGGTGGTCGGCACCGACGCCGAAGCCATGCGCGCGGCGGGCTTCAAGACCGTCGGCGCCGATTTCCCGGTATTCCTGCATCCGGCCACGGGCGAGGAGTACGCGCTGGCCCGCACCGAACGGAAATCCGGGCGCGGCTACACCGGCTTCGTCGTCCACGCCGATCGCACGGTGACGCTCGAAGACGACCTGCGTCGCCGCGACTTCACCATCAATGCGATCGCGCAGGCTGACGACGGCACGCTGGTCGATCCGCTGAGCGGCCGCGCCGACCTCGAGGCGCGCGTGCTACGCCACTGCAGCCCGGCCTTCGCGGAAGACCCGCTGCGCGTGCTGCGCGCGGCGCGCTTCATGGCCCGCTTCGCCCCACTCGGCTTCCGCGTACACGACGACACGCTCGCGCTGATGCGCGGCATGGTCGAGGCGGGCGAACTCGCCCACCTCGTGCCGGAACGCGTCTGGCAGGAGCTCAAGCGCTCGCTCGGCGAAGCCCAACCCTCCGCCTTCCTGCAGACCCTACGCGCCTGCGGCGCGCTGGCCGTCGTGCTGCCCGAGGTCGACGCGCTCTACGGCGTGCCGCAGCGCGCCGAGTACCACCCGGAAGTCGACACCGGCGTGCACGTCGAGATGGTCGTCGACATGGCGGCGCGCCTCGCGCCCGGCGACACCGCGATCGGCTTCGCCGCGCTCACGCACGATCTCGGCAAGGCGCTGACGCCCGCCGAGGTCCTGCCACGCCATCCGATGCACGAGCACGCCGGCCTCAAGCCACTGGCGGCGCTCTGCGCGCGCCTGAAGGTGCCGAACGCCGAAACCCAGCTCGCCACCGATGCGTGTCGCGAGCACCTCAACGTGCACCGCTTCGACGAGCTGCGCGACGCGACGGTGCATGAACTGATCGAACGCTGCGGCGGCCTGCGCCAAGGTTCGCGCATCGACGCGCTCGCCCTCGTCTGCGAGGCCGACAAGCGCGGGCGCCTCGGCCACGCCGAATCCGACTACCCGCAGGGCCGCGCGCTGCGGGCCTGCCGCGATGCCGCCCTGGCCCTGCAGGCCAAGGCCGTGATGCGCGAAGGCCTCTCGGGGCCAGCCATCGGCGAGGCCTTGAAGAAAGCCCGCATCGCGGCGATCGCCGTCGCGCGGCGCACCCTCAGCGGCGGAACCGCGCCTCCAGCCACGCCGGCAGGTTGAGCGCGAGCCCGAGCGCGGTCCCCAGCCCCACGCCGACGGCGTTGGCCACGAGGTCGAGCCCGTCGCGCTGGCGGTCCACGGTCAGGGCGCCCTGAGCCCATTCCATCGCGGCACCGAGCACCAGCAGCGAAAGCAGGGCCCAGCGACGACCCGACGTCGTCGCGAAGCAGCCCATCGCCCACCACGCCAGTGCGGCATAGGCCAACGCGTGGTTCAGTTTGTCGGCATGCGGAAACAGCGGCACGGCGCCGGGCACCGCGGGCCCAAGCGACAGCACGACGCAAACGATCCAACCCAGCGCCCACAGCGCGAGCCACGCGCCTCGCCAGCGTGCGCCTTCGACGGACACGACCGGCCCGCCGCTCACAGCCGCCTCGAGAGCTCGCCGAAGGCGAACGCTGCCGAGAGGTCGACGTCGCGGGTGAAGCCCATCACCTGGAAGCGCTCGCCCATCTCGCCGGGCATCGTCAGCTTGCGGATCTCGTTGACGCGGCGGTAGCGCTCGCGATCATCGATCACGGCTTCGGCCTCGGCGATGCGCTGCGGCAGGCCATTGGCGATCAGGAAACTCGACTGGCTGCAGTAGCCGGCGAAGTCGAAGCCCGCGTTCGTGCCGGCTTCGGCCAGCGCGGTGAAATCGACGAAGGCCGTGATGTCCTGCAAGCCGGGCAGGAAGAACGGATCGCCGTGCGCACGGTGGCGGTAATGGCAGATCAGCGTTCCATCGTTGCGCTCCGGCAGGTAGAACTCGCGGCGCGGGTAGCCGTAGTCGACGAACAGCATCGCGCCATGCTTCAGCAGGCCGCCGATCGCCTGGATCCAGTACGGCAACTGCGGCAACACCTCCGAGCGGTAGCCGTCCGGCAGCGGCGCGCCGATCGTCCGCTCGATGTGCCGGACCGCCGCGCGCACCAGGGCGTCGGCGGGCTGGTCGACGCGGATGAAGTCCCCGTTCGCATCGAGGCTGACGAACTCCTCGTACACCTCGCCGTCGTGGGTGGCGAAGCGCGTGGTCGGCAGCGCATCCAACACTTCGTTGGCAAACAGCACGCCGGACCATTCGCCTTCCGGCGGGCCGTCCAGCCAATCGCAGCGCGCGAACACGGCCGGCGGCAGTTGCTCGCGCAGCCGCTGCTGCTGGCGCTGCCGAAGGTCGGCGCTCGGCTCGAGGATGGCGTAGCGCTCCGGCAGCACGCCCAACCGCTCGGCATGCTGCAGGAAGGCCACCGCGAACGCCCCGCTGCCGCCGCCGAGCTCGAGGAACCCTGGATGCGGCAGGCCGCGCAGGACCGGCGACACCGCCTCGCAGACGCACTCCGCGAAGACATTGCCGAGCTCGGGCGAGGTGACGAAATCACCGGCTTCGCCGAACTTGCTCGCCCCAGCGCTGTAGTAGCCCAGCCCCGGCGCGTACAACGCGAGCTCCATGAAGCGCGCGAACGGAATCGCACCGCGCTCGTGGCGGATCGCCGCCCTCAGGAACTCGACCAGACGCGCGCTGTGTTCGCGTGCCGCGACGCCCGGCTCGGGCAGGCCGAAAGTGCTCATCAATCCGCTCGTCGTGAATCAGGCGCCAAGGATACCGCCCCGGCCTGCACGTCCGGCCGACGGGCGGAGGGGGCATGATGTCCGCGCCGCCCGAACCCGATGCCGATGAGCCCCGAGACCCGCCTTACGCCGTCCTCCGCGACCGCCCCCGTTGCCTTCGTCACCGGCGCCGCCAAGCGCGTCGGTGCGACCATCGCGAGGCATTTGCACGCACACGGTTTCGACCTCGTGTTGCACCATCGCGCCTCGCCGGCCGAGGTCGAAGCGCTGGCGGCAAGCCTCGAGTCCGTCCGGGCTGGCAGCACGCTCATCGTGCAGGCGGAACTGGGCGACACCGCGCGCCTCCCGGGCCTCGTCGACGCCGCGATCGCGCGCTTCGGCCGCTTGGACGCGCTGGTGAACAACGCCTCGGCCTTCCACCCGACGCCGATCGGACAGGCCTCCGAGGCCGACTGGAACGCACTGTTCGACAGCAATGCCAAGGGCCCCTTCTTCCTCGCCCAGGCCGCTGCGCCGCACCTGCGCGCCCGCGGTGGCGCCATCGTCAATCTCGTCGATGTCTACGGCGAACGCCCGCTCGCGAACCACACGATCTACTCGATGGCCAAGGCGGCGAACGCGATGCTGGTTAAGTCGCTGGCGGTGGAGCTCGGGCCGGAAGTGCGCGTCAACGGCGTCTCGCCGGGCGCCATCCTGTGGCCGGACTCGGGCAAGTCCGAAGCGGCCAAGGCGGCGATGCTGGCCAAGACCGCGCTCAAACGCGTTGGTGCGCCCGAGGACATCGCGGAGGCCGTGCGCTGGCTGCTGCAGGACGCCCGCTACACCACGGGCCAGATCCTCGCGGTCGACGGCGGGCGCCTGCTCAATCTCTGAAGCCGCGACCCGGCGCGAGGCCGGGCCGCGACCGTGCTCACTTGTGGCGGAACGCACCCTGCAGGGTCGCGCCGTCGAAGCCGACCGGGGCCTGCCCGTCCACGGCGAAGCGGTACACCGCCGCCTGGTAGATGCCCGCGAGCGCTGCCTGCGTCACCGCCAGCGCGATCACTGCGATCACCACCAGCGCACCGATGACGATCGCCGCGGTCGCGCCGGCCGTCAGCGCGGCCGCCACGATGAGGCCGGCACCGAGCAGGATCACCACCAGCGTCAGCAGGCCGAAAGCGAAACCGAGGCCGACGTTGCCGATCAGGTTCTCGCCCCAGCTCTTCTTCAGCAGACCGAAGCTCTCCTTGATCGCATCGATCGGGCCGACGTTCTGCGCCACCAGCACCGGCACCACGAGGAAGGTCGAGACCGTCCAGGCCGCACCGAGCAGACGGGCCACCATCGCGCCGAGCCATTCGCTGCGCTGTTCCAGCGCCTTGATGAGCAGGCCGACCACGGCCGCGATCACCGCGTAGCCGACGATCGCGCCGAAGCGCTCGCGGGCGATGCGCAGGCCGTCGGCCACGGTCGGGTCACCGCCCTCGAGACGGATCAGGGCCGCGCCGACCAATGCGCTGTTGAAGAAAAAGATCACCGTGAACTGGGTGACGTAGAACAGGAAGCCCACGACGATCGACGCCACGCCGGCACCGCCGTCGAACAGCCCCGACAGGAAGCTCGGCACCAGGAAGGTGGCGGCCACCAGCATCGCGGCGACCGACGAGATCACCGGGAACCACAGCAGCTCCTTGTCGGCGCGCAGGACGGCGGCGCTGGCCTTCACGAGGGACCAGCTGCGGGCGAATTTCTCGAACATGGGGCGCTCCGGGGGCGTGATTCACACCAGTATCACGCGATCCGCGACGCCGCGGTACTGACGAAGGTCACCCGAGGTCGAGCGCTTCGACCGCCGGCGGCGTGGTGCACTCCGGATGCGCGGCCCACAGCGCGGCCAGCGAGCGGCCCTGCACCGGATCGACGAACTCCGGCGCGATGTCGGCGAGCGGCTTCAGCACGAAGGCGTGCTTGAGCTCCGGCCGCGGCAGCTGGAGATTGCCCTCGCCGCGCATCACCCGGTCATCGAAATAGACGATGTCGACGTCCAGCGTCCGCGAGGAGAAACGCGGCACGTCGCGGCGCCGGCCATGCCGGTCCTCCAGCGCGTGCAGCCAGTCATTCAGCGCCTGCGGCTCGAGATCCGAGCGGATGGCCGCGGCGCAATTGAGGAAATCCGGCCCCTCGAAGCCCACGGCCGGCGTGCGGTACACCGGCGAAACCACGACCGCGCCAAAGCGCGCCCGCAGCTCGTCCACCGCGGCCCGGAGGTAGCGCTCCGGTTGCTCGTTGCTGCCGAGGCTCAGCAGCGCGAGGCCGGGCCCACGCACCGCCATGCCATCGGCGCTGCGCGCTTCCACGCTCACGCCCGCGTGCGCTCGATCAGGATGCCCACGGCCTTAGCGCCGCGCACCGCACCGGGCTTCGACAGCTTCAGCCGTACCCACGGCACGCCGAACTCGCCGGTGATTATCGCGGCGCAGCGTTCGGCCAGCGTTTCCACCAGTCCGAAATCGGACTCGCCGACGAACTGGATGAGCCGCTTGCTTACCGCTTTGTAGTCGAGCGTGTCCTCGATGGCGTCGCTGGCCGCGGGCTTGCGGTTGTCGAAGCCCATCTCGATGTCCAGCACGATCGGCTGCTTGATGCGCCGTTCCCAGTCATAGATGCCGATCGTGCACTCGATCTCGAGCGCCTCGATGAAGACCTTGTCCATCGGAATTCCTTGCAAAGGGCGCTCAGCCTGCCACCGGCGATGGCAAGGCGGCGACAGCATCGAGCGTGGCCATGTCCCAGCGCGGCTGCACGCGGAAGTCGAGATCGCGCTGCCCGGCGGCGAGGCGGGTCGCGCCGGCGAACGCGATGATCGCGCCGTTGTCGGTGCAGAACTCGAGCCGCGGGAAGCTCACCGTGACCTTGCGCTTCGCCGCGAGGGCCGCGAGGCGTGCGCGCAGTTGCCGATTCGCGCCCACGCCACCCGCCACCACCAGCGCCTTCATGCCGGTCTCCCGAAGGGCGCGCTCGCACTTGAGCGCCAGCGTCTCGGTGACGGCGTCTTCGAAGCCGAGCGCGAGGTCGGCCTGGGTGGCGTCGGTCTGGTCCGACGCCTTCCACGCCAGCAGCACCTGGGTCTTCAAACCGCTGAAGCTGAAGTCGAGGCACGGCCGGTCGGTCATCGGCCTCGCGAAACGGAATCGGCTGTCGCGCCGACCTTCGGCTTCCGCGGCCTCCCGCCCCTTCAAGGCCAGGGCGGCGAGCTGCGGACCGCCGGGATACGGCAGCCCAAGCATCTTCGCGGTCTTGTCGAAGGCTTCGCCGGCGGCGTCATCCAGCGTTTCGCCCAGCAGCGTGTAGCGGCCGATGCCTTCCACGGCCACCAGCTGCGTGTGGCCGCCCGAAACGAGCAGACAGACGAAGGGCGGCGGCGCGGCACCCGGCTCCAACAGCGGGGACAACAGATGCCCCTCCATGTGGTGGACGCCGACGCTGGGCAAGTCGAGGGCCCAGGCCAAGGCCCGCCCCGTGGCGGCGCCGACCAGCAGGGCCCCGATGAGGCCTGGCCCGGCCGTGTAGGCGATACCGTCGAGGTCCGATACCGCCACGCCGGCCTCCGCCAGCGTCTGGCGCACCAACGGCAGCAGCTTCCGCACGTGATCGCGGCTGGCCAGTTCGGGCACCACGCCGCCGTACTCGGCGTGCAGGGCCACCTGGCTGTAGAGCGCATGGGCGCGCAGGCCACGGGCCGTGTCGTAGACGGCCACGCCGGTTTCGTCGCAGGAGGATTCGAGGCCGAGGACGATCATGGGAGCACAAGCCGTGGGCGGCCGGCGGGACGTGCTGGAGGGCAGCGGCAGCCGGTCCTGAACAGGGGGCAGGGCTGACTTGCACGGCCCCGGAAAGCCCGCGTATCATACGCGGCTCACCCGGAGCACCGGGTATTTTGTCCACCCGAGAAGCCCTATGCCCAACGTCAAAGTCCGCGAGAACGAGCCGTTCGAGTTCGCGCTCCGTCGTTTCAAGCGCACCTGCGAAAAGGCCGGCGTCCTCGCCGAGACGCGCAAGCGCGAGTTCTATGAAAAGCCGACGCAGGAGCGCAAGCGCAAGGCCGCTGCCGCCGTGAAGCGCCAGCTGCGCCGCTCGTCGCGCGACGTCACCAAGCGCCAGCGCCTCTACTGAGCGCGGCGCCTGCCGCAAGAAGCCGGCCCGCCCCTGGCGTCGCCGGCTTTTTGTTTTTCCAGCCCCGGAGAATCCCATGTCCCTCAAGCAGCAGCTCACCGACGACATGAAGGCCGCGATGAAGGCGGGCGAGAAGGATCGCCTTGCCACCATCCGCCTCATCAACGCCGCCCTGAAGCAGAAGGAAGTCGACGAGCGCATCGAACTCGATGACGCCGCCGTGCTCGCCGTGCTCGAGAAGATGGTCAAGCAGCGCAAGGACTCGATCACCCAGTACGAAGGCGCCGGTCGCGACGACCTCGCCGCCGTGGAGAAGGCCGAGATGGCGATCATCCAGGCCTACCTGCCGGCCCAGCTCTCCGAGGCCGAGATCGACGCCGCCATCCAGGCCGCCATCGCCGAAGCCAACGCGGGCACCGGTCCGGCGGCGATGGGCAAGGTCATGGGTGTACTGAAGCCGAAGCTTGCCGGCAAGGCCGACATGGGCCTCGTGTCGCAGCGCCTCAAGGCCGCGCTCGCCGGTTGAGCGACGAACCACTGCGCGCCGGCCCGAAGCCGTAAGCTTCCCCCATGGCCGGCCGCATCCCCGACAGCTTCATCGATGGACTGCTCGCTCGCGTCGATATCGTCGAGCTGATCGGTTCGCGCGTCCCGCTGAAGCGCAAGGGCAAGGAATACACCGCCTGCTGCCCCTTCCACGACGAGCGCACGCCATCGTTCTACGTCAGCCCGACGAAGCAGTTCTACCACTGCTTCGGCTGCGGCGCGCACGGCACGCCGATCAAGTTCCTGATGGAGTACGACCGCCTCGAGTTCGTCGATGCGGTCGAGGAACTCGCGAAGCGGCTCGGCCTCGAAGTCCCGCGTGAGAACGGCAGTGGCCGAGAAGCGCCGCGCGAGGGCCAGGACCTCTACGCCGCCCTCGACGCCGCCCAGAAGTACTTCCAACGCGAGCTCTCGAACAGCGAGGTCGCGAAGCGCTATCTGGAGAAGCGCGGTCTCGATTCCGCCATCATCGAGAAGTTCGGCATCGGCTGGGCCCCCGACGGCTGGAACGGCCTGATCGACGCGCTCGGCAAGGGCGATGCGCGCCGCATCGACCTGCTCGACAAGGCCGGACTGCTGTCGAAGAACGACAGCGGCCGCACCTACGACAAGTTCCGTGCGCGCGTGATGTTCCCGATCCACGATCGGCGCGGGCGCGTGATCGCTTTCGGCGGACGCGTCATCGAAAAGGAGGACGGCCCGAAGTACCTCAACTCCCCGGAAACGGTGCTGTTCCACAAGGGCCGCGAGCTCTACGGCCTGTGGCACGCGCGCCAGGCGCACAGCAAGGTACCGCGGTTGATCGTCGTCGAGGGCTACATGGACGTCGTGTCCCTGTGGCAGTTCGGCATCACCACCGCCGTCGCCACCCTCGGCACCGCGACCACACCGGACCATGCAGAGCTGCTGTTCCGAAACGCCGCCGACGTCTACTTCTGCTTCGACGGCGACGCCGCGGGCCGACGCGCGGCGTGGAAAGCGCTGGAGTCGGTGTTGCCGCGAATGACCGATGGCCGACAGGCGTTCTTCCTCTTCCTCTCCGAAGGCGAGGATCCGGACACCGTCGTGCGCTCCCAAGGCGCAGCCGCGCTCGACGCCGCACTCGCGGCAGCGCAACCGCTCAGCGAGTTCTTCTTCGCACAGCTCTCCAGCGACGTCGACCTCTCCAGCGCCGATGGCAAATCACGACTGGCCGAGCGCGCCAAGGCCTACATCGCACGCATCCCGGATGGCGAGTTCCGCGATCGCATGCAGGCGCTATTGGTTCAACGTACCGAAGTGGGCTTCCACTCGAGCGCGAAACTCGCCGACTTCACCCGCGAACTCGTGGAACTCGGCAGCCAAATCCAGCGCGATGCCCTCGACATGTCCCAAGGGCGCATGCCCGAGGGGTATCTCGTCAGCGTCCCGCAGTGGCCGAACGGCGGGGGAAGCGCTAGAGGAAATGGCGGTGAACGCGGTGGTCGGTTCGAGCGCGGAGGCCCCGGAGGTCGCCGCCCTCGCACGGCTGCGGACCGCATCCTCGCAGAATTGCCCACGCTGAGCGCTCCGCGACCCGCCGGCGTCGATCATCGGCGCAGCCTTGTGCGCACAGCCATAAGCCTGCTGCTGACACGACCTTCGCTGGCAACAGAGGTCGAACATCTGGACTGGATCGAGACGCTCGATCAGCCCGGCATCCCTCTGTTCGTCGAACTGGTACACCTCGCGCTGCAGCGCCCAGGCCTTAGTACCGGCGCCCTGCTCGAAGCCTTGGCCTCCAACCCGCAAATCGACGCACTGCAGAAGCTGGCGGCCCAACCTCTGGCCGGCGACGACGCCGGGCTACTCGAGGATTTCCGGGGTTGCGTGCGCAAACTGCGCCAACAGGCAATCGAGCAGCGCGTCGAATGGTTGAAGGCGCAGCCCTCGCTCGATGACGAGAGCAAATCAGAGCTCCGCGCCCTCTTGTCGCACCGGATCTGATCGACCCGGCTGACACTGAGTTTGAGTTGCGACGCCCCAAGGAGTCCAACAGGCTACTTCGCCTGTTTCCATTCATCGGGTCGAGGCGAAGTTGCGTGCAGTCGCCACCGCTCGTTGTCGCTGTTGTGGATATGTTTTTCTTTGGTGCAAAGAAAAACCCCGCCGATATCTCGGCGGGGTTTTGGGTAAGGCCCTGGCGATGACCTACTCTCGCATGCGGATGCACACTACCATCGGCGCGTGCGCGTTTCACTTCCGAGTTCGGGATGGGATCGGGTGGTTCCACGCAGCTAT
>NZ_JAPZSC010000053.1 GCF_027531545.1 Silanimonas sp.
CGTAACCTCCCCCGTCAAGCGGACAGTTCGAAAGTAGAGCTTCTGGCGTCGTGGTGATTTCGGAACTCGGCGGGCGTCATGCCGCCGAGGGCGTCGTGGGGGCGGTGCTCGTTGTAGTCGATCAGGAAGCGCCACGTGGCCTCACGGACGTCCTCGAGACGGGCAAACAGGTACTGGTCGAGCACTTCTTCGCGGTAGGTGCGGTTGAAGCGCTCGATGTAGGCGTTCTGGTTCGGTTTGCCGGGCTGGATGTACTGGATGGCCATGCCGGCCTGCTTGGCCCATTCGACAAAGGCCTCGCCCAGGAACTCCGGACCGTTGTCGGTGCGCAACACCTGCGGCAGTGGTCGCTCCTGACGGATGCGCTCGAAGATGCGCACCAGACGCAGCGACGTGATCGACGTATCGACTTCGATGTGGATGATCTCGCGGTTGAAGTCGTCGGTGATGTTGAAGGTGCGGAACGCCCGCCCGCAGGCCAGCGCGTCGAGCATGAAATCGGCCGACCAGACCGTGTCGGGATGTTCGGGCACGTACAGCGGCACGCGCTCGCGTTTCGGCAGGCGCCGCTTGGCGGCGCGGCGCAGGTTGAGTTTCATGGCGCAGTACACGCGGTAGATCCGTTTCGGGTTCCAGTGCGGATGGGTCTTCTCAAGCAGCTGGCAGCACTTGCCGAAGCCGCGCGACGGTTTCTGTTCGACCAGCTTGGCCAACGCGGCGATCAGCTCGGCGTCGCGCACCGTCCAGTCCAGCGGCGGTGCGTACCAAGCCGATCGCGAAAGGTCGACGATCTCGCAGGACCGACGCAGGGGCCGCGCATGCACCTCGACGAGGAACCGCACCGCCTCACGCTTCTCCGCCGGCCCTACAGTTTTTTTGCGATCAGGTCTTTCATCGCCGCGTTGTCGAGTGCGAGCTCCGCGTACATACGCTTGAGTTTGGCGTTCTCGGTCTCGAGCTCGCGAACGCGCCGCAGATCAGAGGCCTCCATGCCGCCGTACTTCGACTTCCACTGGTAGTAGGTGGCCGAGCTGATGCCGGCTTGGCGGCAAAGGTCTTTGACCGGCACGCCGGCATCGCCTTGCTTGAGGATCGAGACGATCTGCGTCTCGCTGAACTTCGACTTCTTCATGGAACCTCCTGGCGGGGAAACATGCCAGAAAGCTCTACGTCTCAGGTGTCCGGGATCAGGGGGAGGTTACGCCCGGCCTCATCGCCTTCGAGATCGGCGAACGCCGCGGCCTGCCGCTGATGGGCCCGCGCTCGGAGCCCTTCGCCCGCCAGACGCTGCGCGTGCTCGAACAGAACCCCGGCATCGTGCCGCCCAGCCTCGACCTCGCCGCCGCCCGCGCCGACCTCGAGTCCCACGACCGCCTGCGCCCGCTGCTGGAGCGCCTGCAGCGCCTCACCGCCCGGGTGGACGACACCGTCGCGGCCCTGGGCAGCGACGTGATGCATGTCGCGCGGGCTATTGCGCACTGTTGACGTCTTCGCACCACGCTGCCTACCGCGCTATTCCCTCTCCGCCGCTTCGCGAGCCCTGTCCAGCGCCTCCTGCGCTTCGATGATCGCCTTCATCTGTTCCAGCAACGCGCGCTCCTCGGTGGCGGCCGACTTCTCTTTCTGAGTGATCTCGACCCGCAGCGTTAGCAATTCGCTGATCTGCCGCAAGGTGGCCTCGCTGATCTGCCAAGGCACCGATGCAATGGCGGCAGCCGGGCTGGGGCGCGTGTTGTCCACTGACACCAGCATGCCGTTGCTGAAACCCAGGTTCGACCGGTTGGTGACGAAGGCCGTCGCGTCCATGCCGATCGCATCGATCGGCGCGCCGTTGGGCACCAACAGCACCACATTGCCGATGCTCTGAGGCGTGTTGTCTCTGCCCTTCAGTGCGATGTTCACCACCAGTGGCCGTTCGCGTCGGTAGAAGACGCCGTCGCCCGAGTGGCGTGTTGCCAATGACTGTCCATCTGGAGCCACCTCACGAGGGCGGATCGGGATGCTAAGCGTGTACGAGAAGGGTTCGTCCGGGCGTCCTAGGCGGCCGCGAACAATGGCTGCGTCGCTGATCCGCCTGCTGACGTTTGCCCATTCGGCCTCGTTGATGGGGTCGATGACGAACTCAAGCTTGCGTGGCTCCCACGCAAGTTGCTCGCATCGGCTGCTGCCAGTGGTCAGGTCCTTGATGGGCGAATTCAGACTCTCGAAGTAGTCCTGGTTCGGGAGCGCGGAGGGCGACGACCAGGCGGTGATGGAGCTCGCCAGGTTGATGAGGACGCTGCTGGTCTCGTCCTTCTGTTCGATGTTGGTGGTTTGCAGCAAGCCTGATGTCGTTGTCGTCATCTTGAAGGTGTCGCTGCGGAACGCGATGGATGTAGGCTGCAGCAGATAACGCGCCGAGGTGTCCGGCACGAACTCCAGCAGCTGCACCTGCACCGAATCGACCCAGCCGCACATCGCCTTCGAATCGGCCAGCTGAAGTGCCGCAACTTCGGCTTGGTTGGCTTTCGCTTTCGCGGCCGCTTCATCCTTGGCTGCGGCAACCTCGGCTTGGCGAAGCTTCACCAGTTCGGCCAAGGCCGCGATGTAGGGCGCGTCGGTGTCCTTGATGCCGTCCCGTTTCATGGCTTCCAGCAAGCTCGCCTGCGCGGCGGTCGCCGCTTTCGCGCCGGCCAACGCCGTTTCCGCCGCCTTTAGCTTGGTGGTGGCGTCGGCGAAGGCCTGATCCGCCTTGTCATCCGCCTTGACGCGCGTGAAGGTGACCTTGGCGTAGCGCATGGGCAGGTAGTACGAAACGCCAAGGAGTGGCGATTCAGCGTTGCCGAAGGAGTCCGTGGACGACTTCGTGCCAACGCCGCTCGTCGTGCAGCCTGCCAGGAGGGCAATCGAAAGCGGAACCACGGCCGCCGAAGCGATGCGGGACGGGTGACAGATGCGCATGGATGGTTCCTTCGGGTTGGTCAGGTCGTCCTTCCACGACGTCATTCCATGCCGTGGTTGTGTTTCGAAGCTCGTGCGCGCTCCTCGACGTCTCGTCGATGGTCGCGCTTTAGGGAAGGTCTGAACAATCCGCCGAACCCTCGTGATTCCGCGGCTTGAAGGCCGAAATCGCGTCAATCCGGTCGGAATTCCACGTTTTGCCGCGCCGCCAGACGGGTTTCCCCGTCCAGCGGACGCAGTTATCCCGCCGCCGGCATCAACCGCCGGCGCGACATCCACAAGTTCGACAATGCGAACAGCGTCAGCACCTGAGCCGCGTTCTTCGCAATGCCGCGATAGCGAACCGCCGTGTAGCCGAACTGCCGCTTGATCACCCGGAACGGATGCTCGACCTTGGCTCGCACGCTCGCCTTCAAGCGCTCCAGCGCCCGGGCCTGCTTCTGCTCGCGCTTCGTCTTCATCGCCTTGATCACCGAGGGCTTTTCTGCGATCAGAAACGCGGCATCCACGTCCTTCAGTTCGTCGCGCTTGGCCACACCGGTGTAGCCACTGTCGCCGTACACCACGTCCTCCTTGCCGTGCAGCAGGCTGTGCGCCTGCGCCACGTCCGACACGTTCGCCGCCGTGCATTCCACGTGGTGCACCAAGCCCGACGCGTCGTCCACGCCGATGTGCGCCTTCATCCCGAAGAACCACTGGTTGCCCTTCTTCGCCTGGTGCATCTCCGGATCCCGCTCGCCGTCAGCGTTCTTCGTCGAGCTCGGCGCGTTGATGATCGTCGCGTCGACGATCGTGCCCGATCGCAGACTCAGGCCCTTGCGCTGTAGGTGCGCATTGACCTGCTTGAACAGCTTCTCGGCCAAGCCATGCGTCTCCAGCAAGCGCCGGAAGTTCAAGATCGTCGTCTCGTCCGGGATTTCGTCCAGCCCACCGAGCTGCGCGAACCGCCGCATGACCGGCGTGTCGACCAGCGCCTCTTCCATCGCCGGGTCGGACAGCGGGTACCACTGCTGCAGGAAGTGGATCCGCAGCATCGTCGCCAAGGCATACGGCTGGCGGCCAGGCCGGCCCATCTTCGGGTAATGCGGCTCGATCAGGGCCAGCAGCGCCTTCCACGGCACCACCTGGTCCATCTCGGCCAAGAACACCTCGCGCCGCGTGCGCTTGCGGCCTCCAAGATCCTCAGCATCACCAAACGAAAGCTGCATCGAACTCACCCTTGAAGCGATGACCGATTCTCGCCGAAAGTGGAGGAGTTGTTCAGACCTTCCTTAGCTGCTCAGCAACATCTTCATCAGGTTCGGCAGGCCATGCCCCTGCGAGTACCGGTCGCGGCGCAGGTCGGTGCAGTGTTCGAGCAGCAGCTGCTTCACCTCGTCGGGTCGGCCCAGGTACTCGCGCCGCACCGAGAGGAAGGCGGCCAGCAGGCCCGACACGTTCGGCGTGGCCATGCTGGTGCCGCTCTCCTCGCGATAGCCCGGGAATTCCTCCGTTTTCGATGCGCTGGCGGCGCAGGAGAGCACGCGCTCGCCGGGCGCGACCACGTCGGGCTTGGCCCGGCCGTCGGCCGTGGGGCCGCGCGAGGAGAACGCGGAAACGCCGTAAAGGGCCGGCTTGTCGCCGTTCACCGAGCCCACGGCGATGGCGTCCTCGAGGTTGGCGGGGTCGCCGATGGCGTGGCTGTGGTTGATCCACAGGTCCTCGCCCTGTGATTCCACCTCGATCATGCCCTCGTTGCCGGCGGCCACCACCACCAGCACGCCGTCGCGCCACTGCCGCCGAAGCTCAGCGCAAAGCGGCGAGTGGCCGCAGCCGTAGGTGTCCGAGTCGAAGGGGCCGCCCAGGCTCAGGTTGATGCCGTGCACGCTGAGGCGGCTCTGCCCGCGGTTGGTCTGCTCGATGTGGTCGAGTGCCTTGATGATCCAGGCGTCCTCGCCGGCGCCGTGGTTGTCGAGCACCTTGTAGACGACCAGCTTGGCCTCGGGCGCGGCGGACGAGGCCGGCACCGACGGGTCGTCGGGCCAGCCGGCGATCAGCCCCGCCACGTGCGTGCCGTGCCCGTGCCCGTCGCGGGCTTTCGCCGGCGTGACGGGGCGGGGTGCACCGCGCTGCGTGCAGTCCCAGACTTCCTTGATGGTGTCGAAGGCGGCGAAGTGCGGATGGTTGCCTTGGATGCCGGTGTCGAGCACCGCCCAGGTGACGCCGGCACCGCGGGCGGCATAGGCGGCGCGTGCGGCGTCGATCTGCAGCGCGCGGACGGAAGGTGAGGGCAGGGCGGGCGTGGCCGAGGTCTTGCGCTTCGGCCGCTTCGTGGCCAGGGCGAGTTTGCGGCTGTTCCGCCAGATGGCGTACACGCGGTACTGCTGCCGCTCCTTCGCCACGCGCATCAGCTCGTCGGCGGTGAGCCGGGCGGCGACGAAGCGCGTGAGCGGCTCGATGCAGGCCTCGTCCTGGTGCGGCTTGAGCATTGCGGCGAGCTTCGCGGCCACCTGCTCGCTCGGCGTGCCTTTTCCGGGCTTCCAGCCGTCGGGCGCGGCTTCGAGTACCTCGATGAGCACGGGGTGGCGGCCTTCCACCTCCATCAGCTGCGCCACGTCCTTGGCCATCAGGAACGCGGCGTGCGTGTCCATGCCCGAGGCGCGGCCGATCACGCGGCGCACCGCGCTGTGGGTGAGGTAGAGCGAGATGCCGTGCGTCAGGCTGCCGTTGGCCTTGTCGGGGTTGAGCGCGAAGAGGGTCTTGTCCTCGATCTGCGAGTCGACCCGGCCATGCGGTGAAAAATCCGGGGCGATCCGGCGGTCGAGTGCGACGAAATCAAGGATGCCGGCGAAGTTGAACCAGCGCCCCACCACGGGCGGGCGCTGCAGCGTGGTGTGGCCGAGCTCGAGCAGGTGGTCCTGCACTTCCTGCAGGCCCAGCGGCGAGCCGAGGGTGACGAGGGTGAGGCTTCCGAGCTTTTCGATCTCGGTTTGGGTGAGGGCGTTCAGCACGTCCCAGGCGATCATGCTGCCCTGGCTGTGCGCCACGATGACGGCGCCGGGCTCCGCCTTCATCAGTTCGGCCTTGAAGCGCTGCCGGATGGCCTTCCGCTTGGCCTCGTCGAAGAGGTAGATCGCGGTGTCGCGGAGGAATTTCTCGATGGCGGCGCGGCTCAAGCGCATGCGCGCGCCACGCGGCAGCGGGATGACGCGGGTGCCGAAGCGGCCGCTGCGGCGTGCGTCGGGTGAGGCCTCGAGCTCGTCCAGCAGTTCGAGCGCGAAGGCCATCGCGTCCTTGTTGGACGACAGCGACGTGCCCTGCAGGGCCGCCTCGGCGATGTTCAGGTCGTTGGATCTCGACGCGGTCTTCTTCGGCCCCACCGCGCCCTTCGGCGGGTCCTTGGGCACGAGGTCGGCCCAGTAGGCCATCGCGGTGCGGCTTCCGAGGTCCTTGCCGGCGAGGGCGAGGTCCCAGAGGCGCTTCAGGTCCTCGGCGCTCTGGGTTTGGAAGATCCCGTGGACGTAGATGATCCCAGCCATGGCATCGGTTCCTTCGGGCAGCGCTCGAAGCGCGTGATTGGATTGCTTCGACGGGGGGTGCGGGGGCGCCCGCATTGTTTGCCTGAATCTGGCGTGGTTGGGGGTAGGAGATTTCTTACGATGCTGTAGGAAAACCCCCTCGCCACCGGGCTGGCCCGCTGCTGCAGCACCTCGGCGATGCTGGCCACGCCCAGCAGGTGCGCGAGCTAGCGAATGGCGGTGCCCTTGCGCACTTGCCCGTGGTGGGCGGCGCGGGCGGAGGTGAAAGGCGTTGGCCAACAGCGATCAATCGCCGCCAAACAGCTCGTACTCGGAACGGTGCGAAAGAATGAAAGCCACCTCGCGGGGCAGAGCCACCAGCCATTGCCGGATGCGTTCTGCCTCCTTCGGGTCGTCAGGCAAGCAGCGCATCGCATCGCGGACGGAGAGCGGGGCCACGGCGTCCTGGTAGATCGCGTCTTCGGAGACATCGACCTCGCGCCCGGCTCCGAGCGGCCGCAGGTCGAGCCACGCGTGGCCCAAGGTGCTGGCCACCACGTAGGTGCCACGGGATTGCGCGAGGGCGATCAGGGTGTGGTCGAAAGGCATGGGTTCATCCCAATGGGGCGGGGGATGCTGCACAAATGCAGTGCGGCGAGCGCGCCGGCCTCGCGCATCGCTTCGAACTTGCCCGTCATGAGGTGAGGCGGAAGACCTCGGCCAGCAGCGGCGCCAGCGCCGAGGGATCGGCGCGGTTGAGCATCGTGGCGTAGACCACGAGGGCCTCGCGTTGAGTGGGCGGGGTGAGGCGGTCCATGCGCAGTCCTGTGCTGAGGTGGAGGCCTCAGGCTCCCGCGCGGGCGTCTCAGGGGTTGAGAGCCCGACCTCACAAGGCTTCGAACACCTGCAACAGCGCCGGCTGCCAGTACTCCCGCGCGATGCGTTCGTAGGCGGTCTCAGTGGGGTGGGACTCGTCCACCAGCCAGCGCATCAGCGACTTCTTCTCGTCGAGGGCCGTGAGCCCCGCCGTGGCGGAGGGGCCGCGGTTCTGCGGCTCGTCGGGATTGGCGAAGATCGCATCGCCGACGAAGAGACCGCGCAGCTGCGCGTGCAGGTCGGTGGGTTTCAGCGGTAGCTGGAACCACGAATCACCGAGGCAGTGCACGCGCGGCAGCGCGGTCGTTACGTGCGCCTGGTGCGCGCGGCGTCAGTGGGGTTGGTTGAGGCGATCCCAAGCGTCGCGGGCCGCGTCCTTGGCTTGGTTCCAGCCGAGCGTCGAGGTGCCGGTGCGCGTGGTCCACTGTCGGGAAAGTTCCAGCTCGGCGTCGTCGAAGCTGCGGCCCGGATGGCGGCTGGCGGATTCGACGCCGAAGCCATACGCAGGGCCGTAGTCGTCGTACGTGGCGCCTTGGTTGACGTAGTGGCGGCTGCGGAAGTTCTCGCGCCAATAGGCGTCTTCCTTGGTGGGGTCGATGGCTTCCGCCACGCCCTTGCCGGCGAGCCCGCCAACGACGGCGCCGGTGGCCAGGGGGTGGGCACCGGGAGCGCCGGTGATCGGATCGGGATTGGTGGCGCTGTTGGCAGCGATGCGCGGGTCTTGGGGGGTGTTCATGGGGGGAATCCTTGCGGTCGGGGGGCGTTGGGAGGGGGCGCGGCGGGTCAATGGAGCGGGTCGCTCCGGAATACGTTGAGGATGGTGATCAACAACGCGGCACCGACCAGCGACACCGCCAAGCCGATCGGGCTGAAAACACTCTGGTTGATGGTGCCGATGCCGATCAGTGGCGTGAGCAGCCAACCGCCGAGCATCGCGCCGGCGATGCCGACGACGACGTTGAGGACGATGCCTTGCGAGTCGTCGGTCTTCATCAGCCAACTGGCCATCCAACCGATGACGCCGCCGACGACGAGCCAGATCAGGATGTTCATTGAGGGAATCTCCATCGTCCGGGGGAAGCCCCCCCGGGCGGGATGCCCGAGGGGTCGACGACGATGCTGGGCGCGTGGCGGGGTAATGTCGGTGCGTCGGCGCACGTTCGACACCTTCACCCCGCGCGAAGGCGCGCGCCCGGATGCTCGAGCTCTACGACGGCTACGTGCATGGCCGCTTGAGCCGGCGCGATTTCCTCGACCGCGCGGCGCGCTTCGCCGTCGGTGGCCTGACCGCCGCGGGCCTGCTTGCAGCGCTCACGCCCGATTACGCGCTGGCGCAGCAGGTGAGCTTCACCGACCCCGGCATCCGCGCCGAGTACGTGCGCTACCCATCGCCGGACGGCCACGGCGAGGTGCGCGCGTACCTCGTGCGGCCTGCGGGTGTCGAAGCACCGGTGCCCGGCATCGTTGTGGTGCATGAGAACCGCGGCTTGAACCCGTACATCGAGGACGTCGCCCGCCGCGTGGCGAAGGCCGGCTTCGTGGCGCTGGCGCCCGATGGCCTGAGTTCGGTGGGTGGCTACCCGGGCAACGACGAGGACGGCCGTCGCCTGCAGCAGCAGGTCGATCCGGTGAAGCTGATGAACGACTTCTTCGCCGCCATCGACCACCTGCGCACGAGTGGGCTGAGCAACGGCAAGGTCGGCATCACCGGTTTCTGTTACGGCGGTGGCGTCTCCAACGCGGCGGCCGTGGCCGACCCGGCGCTGGCCGCGGCGGTGCCGTTCTACGGCCGGCAGGCCAAGCCCGAGGACGTGCCGCGCATCAAGGCGCCGCTGCAGCTGCACTTCGCCGAGACCGACCCCAACGTCAACGCCACCTGGCCGGCCTACGAGGCCGCGTTGAAGGCCGCGGGCACGGTGTACGAGGCCCATGTGTACCCGGGCACCAACCACGGCTTCCACAACGATTCGACCCCGCGATACGACGAAGCCGCCGCGGCCCTGGCCTGGGAGCGGACGATCTCGTGGTTCCGGCGCCATCTGGCCTGAGCGGGGCGGGCAGGCAGAGGGCCGTTCAGGGGCGCCCCCCCGGAAGCGCGTAGGATGGGGCCTGCTTCAGGTTCCTTCACGCGTTTCGCACGGCCCTCCGGGCCGCTCGTTCCGCTCCCCCTCCTGCGTGGCCGCGGTGCGGCGCACGCCTCCTCGGGAGCACCGGCATCTCCGGTTACACCGCTCGAATCATCGACGTCGACGTGTTGGGCGATGCCTACCGGCTTCGCGTCCTCACCGACCACCAGCAGTTCGCCGACCCGGACGGCGACGCCGAACGGGCGGGCATCTCCAGCGCCCAATGGCCCCTGTTCGGGCAGCTCTGGCCGGCCGGCCAGCGTCTGGCCGAGGCCATGCGCGAGTTGGACGTGGCGGGCAGGCGCGTGCTCGAGCTGGGCTGTGGCATCGGCCTCGCGAGCCTCGTGCTGCAGCGGCGCGGCGCCGACGTGCTGGCCACCGACCTGCACCCGCTGGCCGAGACCTTCCTCGCCTACAACGCCGCCCTGAATGGCCTGCCCGCGCTGCATTACCGCCGGCTGGGCTGGACGAGCGCACGGCCGAGCCTGGGCCGCTTCGACCTGATCATCGCCGGTGACGTGCTGTACGAGCGCGGCCAGGCGGAAGTGGTGGCCCAGGTGATCGCTGATTACGCCGCCGACGATGCGGACGTGATCGTCACCGATGCCGGGCGCGGCTATGCCGCCAAGCTGGGCAAGGCCCTGTCGGGACACGGTTTCCTGCCGATGGCGGCGACCGCGGGCGATGCCTCGCGGATCGGGCCCGTGGCCACGCTGCGCTACCAGCGCCTGCGGTGCGCCGCATGAACGCGAAACGCGCGGGCGAAGCGGCTGACTGCCGCCACTGCGACGCCGTGTGCTGCCGGCTCACCGTCATCGTCGATGCGGAGGACGGCATCGCCGAGCACCTCACCGAGCTCACCGACGAAGGCCTCACCGTCATGGCCCGCGACGAGGATGGCTGGTGCGTGGCCATCGACGGCGCGCGCATGAACTGCTCGATCTACGACGCGCGGCCCGAGGTGTGCCGTCGCTTCCACATGGGTGGCCCGTATTGCGAGGCCATCCGCGAGGACTACTACGGCCGTTCCGATGGCCGCGACATTCCCCTGCAACTGATCGGAGACGCTCCATGACGACCCGCTCCTTCATGCCGAACGCCAGTTCGTCGGCGCCGCCCTACCAGCGCAAGGCCGAATCCGCACGCACGCTCACGAGCGCGCACATCGACGCCCACCTCGCGGCCTTCGAGGCCGCTGGCGGGAAGGTGGAAGTGCTGGCCACCACGACGGTGCTGAAGCGCATCCAGGCCGAGCCCGTGACGGCGAAGCCGGAAGACGCCGCGAAGTAAGCGGCGAATCAATCCGAAGCGCGCCCGAGGGGCGCGCTTCACGTTTTCAGCGTGCCGCGGGGGCCACGTCCTGCCCCGGCTGGTCCGGCGGCGGGATGCGCTGCGCCGGCGGCTGCACCACCGGGGAGGCCGCGAGCTTCTCTTTCAGCATGGCGAGCGCCGTGTCGAGCTGGCGGTCGCGGCCGCCGTAGGACTCGCGCGGCAGGTTGTCGACTTCGACATCCGGGCTGACGCCACGGCCTTCGATCAACCAGCGGCCATCGGCACCGAACTGCCCGAACTCGGCGATGCGCGCGATGCCGCCGTCGCTCAGGCGATTGCGATCGGCGAGCCAGATGCCCGCGCCACTGGTGCGCGTCCCCACCACCGGTCCGAGGCCCAGCGCCTTGACGCCCGCGGCGAAGGTTTCGCCGTCGGAGTAGGTGAGCGCGTCGGTGAGCACGACGAGGTGGCCGCGGAAGCTCTGCTGCATGTTCCAGTACGGTGCCTGCCCCGGCGGCTGCCAGAAGGCCCAGGTGCGGCGCAGCAGCGCCGCGATGATCCACGAATCGATGTTGCCACCACGGTTGCGGCGCACGTCGATGACGAGGCCTTCGCGGTCGACGTTCGCGTAGAAGTCGCGCACGAAGCTGGCGATGTCGTTCGGGCCCATCGCCCGCAGGTGCAGGTAGCCGATGCGGCCTTCGCCGGCGCGCTCGACGGCCTCGATGCGGCCCTGCACCCAGTCCGAGTAGCGCAGGGTGGTGTTGCGCACGGCGTCGACCGGCACGACGACGGTGCGGATTTCGCTGCCGCCGCGTTCGAGCGTCAGCAGCACCTGCTGGCCGGCCTGGTGGTGCAGGGCGGCGGCGAGTTCACCGGCGTGGCGCACGGCGCGGCCGTTGACGGCGACGAGGCGATCGCCGTCGCGCGCATCGACGCCGGGCTGCGCCAGTGGCGCGCGCTCCGACGGCAGCTCCGCGTCGGTGCGGTAGATGCGGGCGATGCGCAGGCCTTCGGCGGTCTGCTCGAGGGCTGCGCCGAGCATCGCCGGTGCGGCGGCCTCGGCATCGACCGGCAGCTCGCTGCCGCGCACCTGCGAATGCAGGATGCCGAGCGGCGCGATCATCTGGGCCAGCAGGTCGTCGAGCTCGGCGCGGTCGGTGACGCGGGCCAGCAGGGGCTCGTACTGCGAACGCGCGGCCTCCCAGTCGAGCCCGCGCATGCGGTCGTCGAAGCTGAAATCGCGGTGCATGCGCCAGGCGTCGTTGAACATCTGCGCCCATTCGCGCGGCGGATCGATGGGCAGGCGCCAATCGGCCGTGCGAACGATGTTCGGGCTGAGGTCGGGGGGCAGCTTCGGGCCGGCGTCGACGATGACGAGGATCGGGTCGGTCTCGCCGCGGCGCTGCACGAAGCCGATCCGCTTGCGGTCGGCGCTGATCTGGGCGCTTCGCACTTCGCCGGCCAGCACCTCGAGCGTGCTGCCCTGGGCGGCGATGCCGAAGGATTTCAGCACGCCACGATCGCCCTCGCGGTCGAGCAGGTAGAGCCGGTCGGTGCCGACCAGCAGTTCGCTGTAGTTGCCCGCCGGCACGGGGGCCTCGAAAAGCCGCTGCGCGAGGCCGTCGACGACGATGGCTGCAGCGCTCGCGGCATCGTCGTTGCCGTTGCCCGGCGTCGGCGCGGACGCCGTCGCCGGGGCGAGTTCATCGGGCAGGGTGAACGGGAAGCGCTGGCCGGGCTGCAGGGCCAGTGCATAGACCTTGCTGCGGCGGTCGAAGCCGGGGCCGGTGTTGCGGTCGCCCCAGGGGCCGCCTGGCGAGGCGACGAAAGCGCGGTCGGAGAGGAAGTACAGCCAGCGGCCGTCGGGCGAAAAGCTCGGCGCGTAGGACACGTAGCGGTCGCTGGTGAGCACGGTCGGCGCGGCATCACCGAGGCGGTACAGCACGATCTGGTCGCGGGCGGCGCGGGTGTCCGCGCGCGAGAACGCGAGTGCGCGGCTGTCCGGCGACCACGCGATGCGGCCATGCGGGTCGTCGCCGCCCCAGCGGCCGCGATCGAGGAGGGTGTTGCGGCCGGTGGCGAGGTCGAGCAGGTGCAGCGCGCCCGATTTATCGGTGTGCGCGAGCTGCTTGCCGTCCGGCGACAGCGAGAGCGCCCAGCGGTGGTGCGTGCCGTCGCGCGTGAGTGCCTTCGCTTCGTTCGAGCCGTCGGCGGCGAAGCGCCAGATCTCGGGGCGGCCGTCGTGGTCGGCGATGGCGTAGACGAAGCGGCCGTCCGGCGAGAGCACGGCCTCGCGCGCGCGGTGCTGCGGCGGGATGGCGACCTCGACGCGACGTCGCGGGCCGGGGCCGGCCAGCGCGACGCGGCCGCGAACCGTCACGGCGAAGCGGTCGCCCTGCGGGGCCAGCGTGGCCGATTCCAGGAAGCGCAGCGGGCGCTCCAGCCAGCGTTCGCGGCGGCGTTCGAAGTCGGAGACGAGGGCGATGTCGAGCGCGCGGTCCTCGTTGCTGGCGGGCGTGTAGGCCTGCAGGTCGGCACCGCGCTGGTAGACGATGCGCGTGCCGTCGGTGCGCGCGGCGCGCACGTCGAAGGGCGCATGCCGCGTGTGCTGTCGGCGGTCGCCGCCTTCCGCATCCATCGACCACAGGTTGTCGTGGCCATCGCCATTGCCGATGAAGTACCAGCGGCCGCCCAGCCACATCGGGCTGTGCATGGCGCCATCGGCATCGCTGCCGAGGCGGCGGGCTTCGGCGTCGGTGGACGGGTCGTAAAGCCACAGCTGGCCCATCGCGCCACCGCGGTAGCCGCGCGCGTTGTCGCCGTTGATATGCGCGCCGAAGCGCGTGAACAGCACGCGGCTGCGGTCGTCGAACGCGGCTTGCTGGGCGTCGTGCAGGGGCAGTTCGCGGGTGGCGAGGGTGGCCGGGTCGACGAGGCGCAGCAAGCGGCGCAGCGTGGGGCCGATGAGATCCTCGCTGCTGTACACGACCTCGCCCTTCGGCGACCAGCCGTGCACCTCGACGCGGCCGCCGTCGAAGCTCAGGCGCTTCGGCAGGCCACCGTCGATCGGCATCGTGTAGACGTCACCGGGGCCCTCGTACTGGCCGACGAAGGCGATGCTCCGGCCGTCCGGCGACAGCGCCGAGTGCGTTTCCTGGCCCGCATGCGTGGTGAGTCGCCGCGCTTCACCGCCCGCCAGCGGGGCTGACCACAGGTCGCCTTCGGCCGTGAACACCACCGTCTCGGCGTGCACGGCGGGGAAGCGGTAGTAGCCGGGCGTGGCCGAGGCAGGCAGCGCGGCGGCGAGCAGGGTGGCGGCCACGAGGGCGCGGGCGGCGAACGGTCGGCGCATCGGCGAAGTCCGAAGAAGTCAGCGCGCATCTTCGCCCGAACGGGCGTGAAGCCGGCAAGTGCGGCATGTCCTACAGGTACGGCCACCACATGAACGCGACGGCGGCGGCACTGCCGGCGGCGGTCAGCCCGGCGAGCGCGAACAGCGCCGCGGCCGCGACGTTCGGTGCGCGCGGCGTCGGTGCGCGCTCCGCCGCAAAGTAGAGCTGCAGCAGGGCCAGCGGCAGGAGCCAGCTCGCGAAGCTCACGCCGAGGAACACGACGCCGTCGTAGTGCATCTCGACGCCGAACGGCATCAGGCCGAGCCCGGCGAGCATGATGCCGATGCGCAGGAACCAGACGCCGTTCACCAGCACCCAGGCGCGCAGCGCCTGCCGCCGATGCGTGGCGATGTCGCGCTGCAGGGCGCTGCGCCAGGCCAGCGCGACGAAGGCGAGGATCAGCACGCCGTTGAGGCTGGTCGAGAGCGCGCTGGACAGGTTGAGTTGCGAGCCCCGCACCCAGGTGAGGTAGAAGCCCGTCACGCTGGCGACGAGCGCCGTCAGCATGAAGAGGCGACCGTTCCAGCGGTGCAGCGCCGGCCAGCGTCGGCGGATGGCGGGCACGAGCTGCAGCAGCCCGCTCAACGTGACCAGTGCGCCGAGGAACACGTGCGCCACGAACTGGCTGTTGCCGACGGCGTCGCCCGGTACCCAGCCGCTGACATGCGGCTTGCTGTTCATCGCCAGCGGGTCGCCGTGCAACAGGGGCGGCGTGAAGAAGAGGACGATGAACGCGATGAAGGCCCACTGGCCGGCGGCGGCCGTCATGAACCAGGTGGCGGCGGCCATGGACAGGCGTCGACGGGCGAGGGTGAGCGTGTCTGGGCAAGTGGCGGGGGCTTCGGTCATGGCGTGGCTCCGGCATGGGGGAGCGCCGACCTTCGCGAACCGCCGTGCGGCCTGTCTCGCCGGATCGGAAATCGGCCAGCGTGACCAACGGCAGTGGCCGCCGGTGTCGGCCGGGGCGACCCTCGCGCCGTTGACGTGAACGGGGGGCGGGTGATGAACGCGGTGGAGGACCTGACCTGGGGCGTGGTGGGCTTGGCCTTGGCCTCGGTGCTGGCCTTGCTCGGCCGGCGCCGCAAGAGCGATGCCGAACTGCTGTTCGCCGTGTTCTGCGCCTCGATGGCGATGGTCCTGCTGCGACCCGGCCTCGGTGACGTGCCGACGGCGGTCACCGCGCTGGTGACGCTCGGCGCCTGCGCCACCTGCAACGTGTACTGGCTGGTCGCCCGCGCGCTGTTCCGCGGCGACGGTGGGGTGGGGCGGGGGCACCTCGCCGCGGCCTTTGGCATCGCGGCGCTGATCGTCGCCTACCGCGCCGCCGAGGCGGCGGGGGGCGGCATCGGCTTGGGCGCGTTGGGCGACCTGCTGACGCTGGCGACGTCCACGGTGCTGGTCCTCGCCTTCGTCGAAGCCCTCCGCGGCTGGGCCAGCCTGCCGCGCGACGAGCGTCGGCTGCGCGCCGGCTTCATGCTGGTTTACGGCGGCTGCCTTGTTGGCGGCACGGTCTCGGGCGCCTTGGCCAGCGCGTCGCCCGAGTGGGCGCCCGTGCACCGGGGCGTCGTGCTGGGCTGCGTGACGGCCATCCTGCTGTTCACCCATGCCGCGCTGCTCTGGCGTCGTCGCCAGCCTTGGCCGCGGTCGCCGGTGCCGGCGACGGCCGCGATGCCGGCGACCGGCGTGCCCGCGGCCGGCATCCCACGGGAATCGCGCGGCGCGCCGAGCGACGAGGACCGGGCGCTGGCTGCGGCGATCCGCACCGCTTTGGAGCAGCGCGCGCTGTATCGCGAGCCCGAGCTCAAGGTGGCCGATCTTGCCGAGGCGATCGGCAGCGTCGAGCACAAGGTCAGCCGCGCGATCACCCAGGGCCTGGGAGAACGCAACTTCAACCAGCTGGTGAACGGCTACCGGATCGCGCACGCGTGCCGGCTGCTGCTCGCCCACCCGTCGCGCTCGGTGCTCGAGATCAGCGGGGACAGCGGCTTCGCCTCGCTCGGGCCGTTCAACCGCGCCTTCAAGGCAGCCACGGGCACCACGCCCAGCGCGTGGCGGGCCGCGCAGCGCGCGTCGTCCGCCGATCTGCCGCCGACCACCCCTCCGGTGGCGAGCCCCTCGAACGCAAGGCCACGCCTCGCATGTCCATCGTCCTGACCGATCTCGCCAAACCCCGCCTGTTCCCGCGCGAGCCGCGCCGAAACACCATCCAGGACATCACGCCCGAGGCGTTCGTCGCGCACCTCAACACCGTGCCGCCGCTGAAGGTGTTGGACGGCTACGCGCCGTTCTGCAAGCTGCACGTGCACCGCAATTGGACGAGCACGCGCTGCCTCGTCGTGCCGATCACCGACGACAACCGCCACTTGCTGCGCTCGGCCTACGAGGCGCGCACCAAGGCCGAGCTGCCGGTGCTGAACCGCTGGTTCGAAGACGTGGAGCCGCCGGTGGCCGACTACCTCGTGGTGATCCTCTACGACCGCGCGCAGATGGTGAAGGAGGGCACGCCGATCGACGCCGACTGGGGCATCGTCGGCTGCATGTACACCAGCGAGCCGGCCGAGATCCCGATGGCGCCGATCACGATGATGCGCAACGCGCTGGGCGTGGACGAAGGCGGCAGCGGCGTACCCATCGACCGCGAGGCGTATGCGAAGAGCGTGGCGTTCTGGGAACGCCACGCGAATTGGCGGGGCTAGGGTAAGCCTCGCCGGTCGATGACCGGGCAACGCTCGTCTGCGGAGCTCTCGTCCGAGGGGCGTTAGTGGTCGATGCGAATAGAGTCGATTGCCTGCGTAAAGCGGCAGCATCAATCGCGAGACGATTGTTCTTTCCGTTTGAACAAGATGCTAGGGAAGGTCTGAACAATCCGCCGAACCCTCGTGATTCCGCGGCTTGAAGGCCGAAATCGCGTCAATCCGGTCGGAATTCCACGTTTTGCCGCGCCGCCAGACGGGTTTCCCCGTCCAGCGGACGCAGTTATCCCGCC
>NZ_JAPZSC010000002.1 GCF_027531545.1 Silanimonas sp.
GAGATGGTGATGCCGGGCGACAACATCAAGATGGTGGTGACGCTGATCGCCCCCGTTGCGATGGACGAAGGCCTGCGCTTCGCGATCCGCGAAGGCGGCCGCACCGTCGGCGCCGGCGTCGTGGCCAAGATCATCAAGTAATACCTGGTGGCATCTCCCCGCCTGGCCGACGCCGGGCGGGGCACCAAGCGAAAGGAGGTCCAAGGATGGGCTTCGTCTTCGCCGGACAGGGAAGCGTGGATCGTTAAGCTGCTGTTGTTGACGGCGGCTTGGCATCCCCTCTATACTCTCCCGTCTCGGCAGAACCGAATGGTTCTGTCGATGTTTTTTTGGGGTTCGCGCCAGACGCGTGCGGCCCGTCGCTCTTTAACTCAGGAAACCGGCCATGGCGGACCAGAAAATCCGTATTCGCTTGAAGGCGTTCGATCACCGACTGATCGATCGTTCCGCGAGCGAGATCGTCGAAACGGCCAAGCGGACCGGCGCGCAAGTGCGCGGCCCGATCCCGCTGCCGACGAAGATCGAACGTTATACCGTCCTCGTTTCTCCGCACGTCGACAAGGACGCGCGTGACCAGTACGAGACCCGCACCCACAAGCGCGTCCTGGACATCGTTGATCCCAACGACAAGACCGTCGACGCCCTGATGAAGCTCGAACTCGCCGCTGGCGTGGACGTGCAGATCAAGCTGGCCTGAGGTACACGATCATGAAGCACAGCATCGGTATCGTTGGGCGTAAGGCAGGCATGAGCCGGGTTTTCACTGCGGATGGCGCGTCCATCCCGGTCACCCTGATCGAAGCCACCCCCAACCGCGTCACCCAGATCAAGACCGTCGAGACCGACGGCTACACCGCCGTGCAGGTCACCGCGGGCGACAAGCGCGCCTCGCTGGTGAACAAGCCGGAAGGTGGCCACTTCGCCAAGGCGAAGGTCGCTCCGGGTCGTGGCCTGTGGGAATTCCGCGTCGAAGCCAAGGACCTGGGTGCCTACGAAGTGGGCGCCGAGATCAAGGCGGACGTCTTCGCTGTCGGCCAGATGGTCGACGTGCAGGGCGTGACGAAGGGCAAGGGCTTCCAGGGCACCATCAAGCGCTGGAACTTCACCATGGGTGACGCCACCCACGGTAACTCGCTCTCGCACCGCTCGCCGGGCTCGATCGGCCAGCGCCAGACGCCGGGTCGCGTGTTCCCGGGCAAGAAGATGTCGGGCCACATGGGCGCCGAGGTTCTCAGTGTCCAGAATCTCGAAGTCGTCAAGGTCGACGTCGAGCGCGGCCTCATCGCGATCCGTGGCGCCGTTCCCGGTGCGCCGGGTGGCGACGTGGTCGTCCGTCCGGCCAGCAAGGGTTAAGGAGTAGACGATGGAACTTTCCGTCATCAACGGCAAGGCGCTGTCGGTCAACGACGCCGTCTTCGGCCGTGAATTCAACCAGGACCTCGTGCACCAGGTCGTCGTTGCTTACCGCAACGCCGGTCGCGCGGGCACCAAGGCGCAGCTGACGCGTTCGGAAGTCCGCGGCACGACCAAGAAGTTCAAGAAGCAGAAGGGCGGTGGCGCTCGTCACGGCGACTACCGCGCTCCGATCTTCGTGGGCGGCGGCGTGACCTTCGCGGCCAAGCCGCGCAGTTTCGCGCAGAAGGTCAACAAGAAGATGTACCGCGGCGCCATGGCCGTGATCCTGTCCGAGCTCGCTCGCCAGGGTCGCCTGATGGTCGTCGAGGGCTTCGACGTCGACGCGCCCAAGACGCAGGGCCTCGTTGCCAAGCTGGCCGACATGAAGGTCGGCACCCGCACGCTGATCGTGTCGGAGCAGGCGAGCGAGAACCTGTACCTGGCCGCGCGCAACATCCCGTACGTGGAAGTGCGCGACGTGCAGGGCCTGGACCCGGTGTCGCTGGTCGGTGCCGACTCGGTCGTCATCACCGCCGAGGCCGTCAAGCTGATCGAGGAGTGGCTGGCATGATCAACGAGAGCCTGTTTTCGGTCCTCCGCGCCCCGAAGGTGTCGGAAAAGACCGCCCGTCTCGCCGAGAGCAACCAGTACGTCTTCGAAGTCGCCAAGACGGCGACCAAGGCTGACGTCAAGGCGGCGATCGAGCACCTGTTCAACGTCAAGGTGCTCGCGGTGAACGTCGCGAACATCAAGGGCAAGTCGAAGGCGTTCCGCCAGCGTGCTGGCCGTCGCTCCGACAAGCGTAAGGCGTATGTCCGTCTGGCCGAAGGCCAGACGCTCGACGTCACCGCCAAGGCCTGAGGATAAAGACCCATGGCAGTCATGACTTTCAAGCCGACCTCGCCTGGCCGCCGCGCCATGGTCAAGGTCGTGAACCCCGACCTCCACAAGGGCGCCCCGTTCGCGGCCCTCGTCGAGAAGAAGGGCAAGACCGGTGGCCGTAACAACCACGGTCGCATCACCACCCGCCACATCGGCGGTGGCCACAAGCAGCATTACCGCATCATCGACTTCAAGCGTGACAAGGAAGGCATCGCCTCCCGCGTCGAGCGCCTCGAGTACGATCCGAACCGCACGGCGCACATCGCGCTCCTGTGCTACGCGGACGGCGAGCGCCGCTACATCATCGCGCCGAAGGGCCTGCAGGTCGGCGACCAGCTGATCTCCGGCAAGGACGCGCCGATCAAGGTCGGCAACACTCTGCCGCTGCTCAACATGCCGATCGGTGCCACCGTGCACTGCGTCGAGATGAAGCCGGGCAAGGGCGCCCAGCTGGCGCGCGCCGCCGGCGCCGGCGTCCAGCTGATCGGTCGCGAACACGGCTACGCCACCCTGCGCCTCCGCTCCGGCGAGATGCGCAAGGTGCCGGTCGATTGCCGCGCCACGATCGGCGAAGTCGGTAACACCGAGCACAACCTCGAGAAGCTGGGCAAGGCCGGTGCCTCCCGCTGGCGCGGCATCAAGCCGACCGTCCGCGGCGCCGCGATGAACCCGGTCGACCATCCGCACGGCGGTGGTGAGGCGAAGGCCGGCCAGGGCAACCCGCATCCGGTCAGCCCCTGGGGCCAGCCGTCGAAGGGTTACAAGACGCGTAAGAACAAGCGCACCGACAAGTTCATCGTGCGCGATCGTAGGGGTTAATCGGCCATGCCACGTTCACTCAAGAAGGGCCCGTTCGTCGACCACCACCTCGCCAAGAAGGTGGAAGTCGCTTCAGCGGCCAACAGCAAGAAGCCGATCAAGACCTGGTCGCGTCGTTCGATGATCCTGCCGGAAATGATCGGCCTGACCATTGCCGTGCACAACGGCAAGGCGCACATCCCGGTTCTGGTCAACGAGAACATGATCGGCCACAAGCTCGGCGAATTCGCGCTGACCCGGACCTTCAAGGGTCACGGCGGCGACAAGAAGTCGGGCAAGTAAGGAGATGACCATGGAAGCGAAAGCCATCCTGCGCTCGACGCGCATCTCCCCGCAGAAGGCCCGCCTGGTCGCCGACCAGGTCCGGGGCCTCTCGGTCGCCCGCGCTCTTGCGCTGTTGCAGTTCAGCGACAAGAAGGCCGCCGGCATCATCCGCAAGGTCGTCTACTCGGCGGCTTCGAATGCCGAGAACAACCTTGGCGCCGATGTCGACGAACTGAAGGTCGCCACGATCATGATCGACGAGGGTCCGGTGTTGAAGCGCTTCGGCGCCCGCGCGAAGGGCCGTGGTACCCGCATCCTCAAGCGCACCAGCCACATCACTGTGGTCGTGGGCTCCGGCAAGAAGGCGTAAGGACGAGATTATGGGTCACAAAGTTCATCCGACCGGTATCCGTCTTGGCATCGCCAAAGACTGGAACTCCAAGTGGTACGCGAACAAGAAGGAATTCGCCGGCTACCTCGCCGCGGACCTGAAGGTTCGCCAGATGCTTCGTGAGAAGCTGGCGCAGGCCGGCATCTCCAAGATCCTGATCGAGCGTCCGAGCAAGTCGGCGCGCGTGACGATCCACACCGCCCGCCCGGGCGTCGTGATCGGCAAGCGCGGCGAGGACATCGAGAAGCTGCGCAAGCAGGTTTCGGACATCATGGGCGTCCCGGCGCACATCAATGTCTCCGAAGTCCGCAAGCCGGAACTCGATGCGCAGCTGGTCGCCGAATCGATCGCCCAGCAGCTGGAGCGTCGCATCATGTTCCGTCGCGCCATGAAGCGCGCCGTGAGCAACGCGATGCGCCTCGGCGCGCTCGGCATCAAGGTCAACGTCGCCGGCCGCCTGAACGGCGCCGAGATCGCGCGTTCGGAGTGGTACCGCGAAGGTCGCGTGCCGCTTCACACGCTGCGCGCCGACGTCGACTACGGCTTCGCCGAAGCCCGCACCACCTTTGGCGTCATTGGCGTCAAGACGTGGGTCTACAAGGGCGAAATCTTCGACTTCTCGCAAGTCGGCCAGGAAAAGACCGAAGAGCGCGCGGAACGTCCGTCGCGTGGTCAGGCCAAGTGAGGTAACGAGCCATGTTGCAACCCAAGCGAACTAAATATCGCAAGCAGTTCAAGGGCCGTAACGAGGGCCTGAGCTGGTCGGCGAACGCCGTCAGCTTCGGCGAGTACGGTCTGAAGGCTACCGAACACGGCCGCCTCACCGCCCGCCAGATCGAATCGGCCCGCCGTACGATCAGCCGCTACGTGAAGCGCGGCGGCAAGCTCTGGATCCGCGTGTTCCCGGACAAGCCGATCACCCAGAAGCCGATCGAAGTCCGAATGGGCGCCGGTAAGGGTAACGTCGAGTACTGGGTCGCCCAGATCCAGCCCGGCCGGATGCTCTACGAGATGGAAGGCATCCCGGAGGACCAGGCCCGCGAAGCGATGCGCCTCGCCGCCGCCAAGCTCTCCGTCAAGACCACTTTCGTGACCCGGACGGTGCGCTAATGGAACTTCAGGAACTGCGTCAGAAGTCGGCCGAAGAGCTGAAGGCCCACCTGCTGGAGCTCCGCAAGGAGCAGTTCTCTCTGCGCATGCAGAAGACGACGAACCAGCTGGCGAAGACCCACGAGATCAGCCGTGTCCGCCGCGAAATCGCGCGCGTCAACACGCTGCTGACCCAGAAGAACTAAGGGATAGGCCATGAGCGATAACGCCACCCCGCTGCGCACGGTCGAAGGCCGTGTCGTCAGCAACAAGATGAACAAGACGGTCACGATCCTGGTCGAGCGCCAGGTCAAGCACCCGCTGTACGGCAAGTACATCCGCCGTTCGACGAAGCTGCACGCCCACGACGAAGCCAATGCCTGCAACGAAGGCGACGTCGTCCGCGTGACCGAATGCGCCCCGATGTCGAAGACCAAGAACTGGCGCGTCGTCGAGATCGTCTCGAAGTCGGCCGAGTAAGAGGAGCCTGAGCCATGATCCAGACGCAGAGCTACCTCGAAGTCGCCGACAACTCCGGTGCCAAGGAACTGATGTGCATCAAGGTGCTTGGTGGTTCCAAGCGCCGCTATGCCCACATCGGCGACATCATCAAGGTCACCGTGAAAGACGCGATCCCGCGCGGCAAGGTCAAGAAGGGCGAGGTCTACAACGCCGTCGTCGTGCGCACCCGCAAGGGCGTGCGCCGCGCCGATGGCTCGCTGATCCGCTTCGACGCGAACGCCGCCGTGCTGCTGAATAACAAAGAAGAGCCGATCGGCACCCGCATCTTCGGACCCGTGACCCGTGAACTCCGCAACGAGAAGTTCATGAAGATCGTGTCCCTGGCGCCTGAAGTGCTGTAAGCCGGAGACGAAACCATGAACCGTATCCGCAAGGGCGACCAGATCGTCGTCATCACCGGCAAGGACAAGGGCAAGAAGGGCGAAATCACCCGCGTTGCCGGTGATCGCGTCATCGTCGCCAACATCAACGTGGTGAAGCGCCACACCAAGGCGAACCCGCAGGCCGGCCAGGCCGGCGGCATCGTCGAGCGCGAAGCCCCGATCCATATCTCCAACGTGATGCTGTTCAACCCGGCGACGGGCAAGGGCGACCGCGTTGGCTTCAAGGTGCTCGAGGATGGACGCAAAGTGCGTGTGTTCCGCTCGAGCGGTGAGGCGATCGACGCCTGAGGAATGCCCCGATGAACACCCGGCTTGAAAAAATCTACAAGGACACCGTGGTGCCGAAGCTCATGAAAGAGTTCGGCTACACCAATCCGATGCAGGTGCCGAAGATCACCAAGATCACGCTGAACATGGGCGTGGGCGAGGCGGTCGGCAACAAGAAGATCCTCGAGAACGCCGTGGCCGACCTGGCCACGATCACCGGCCAGAAGCCGGTGACGACCAAGGCCCGCGTCTCGGTCGCCAGCTTCAAGATCCGCGAAGGCTGGCCGATCGGTACGAAGGTGACCCTGCGTCGCGCCAAGATGTATGAGTTCCTCGACCGCCTGATCAGCGTCGCCCTGCCGCGCGTCCGCGACTTCCGCGGCGTGTCGGGTCGTGCGTTCGACGGCCGTGGCAACTACAACATGGGCCTGAAGGAGCAGATCATCTTCCCAGAGATCAACTTCGACCAGGTCGACGCCCTGCGCGGCATGGATATCGCGATCACCACGACCGCGAAGACCGACGCCGAGGCCAAGGCCCTGCTCGCCGCCTTCAACTTCCCGTTCCGCAACTGACCTTTAGGATCCAATCATGGCCAAGACCAGCATGGTGAACCGCGAGGTCAAGCGCGAGAAGCTTGCCAAGCGTTATGCCGCCAAGCGCGCCGAGCTCAAGAAGCTGATCGCCAACCCGGCGACCGGCTACGAAGAGAAGATCGACGCCGTCAACAAGCTCGCGAAGCTGCCGCGCGATTCCTCGGAGTGCCGCCAGCGCAACCGCTGCGCCCTGTCGGGTCGTTCGCGTGGCGTCTACCGCAAGTTCGGCCTCGGCCGCAACAAGCTCCGCGAAGCCACCATGCGTGGCGACGTCCCCGGCCTCCGCAAGGCGAGCTGGTAAGACAAAAAGCTGCTATCCTAGGCGGCTTGCTGAACCCACCCGGCCGGAGACGGCCGGGTTTTTCCACTGAACCTGTTCGCGAAAGCGGATATCGGTGCTACTCATAAGGAACTCTCCATGAGCATGACTGATCCCATCGCTGACATGCTGGTGCGCATCAAGAACGCGCTGGCTGTCCGCAAGACCACGGTGAAAATGCCGTCGTCCAAGATCAAGCTGTCCCTTGCCAACGTCCTGAAGGCCGAAGGCTACATCCTCGACGTGCGCCAGGCTGGCGACGCCAAGAAGCCGGAACTCGAAATCGTTCTGAAGTACTTCGAAGGCAAGCCGGTCATCGAGCGCCTCGAGCGCTTCTCGCGTTCGGGCCTCCGCCAGTACCGCGGCAAGGACGCGCTCCCGAAGGTCCTCGGCGGCCTCGGCGTGTCGATCATCTCGACGTCCAAGGGCATCATGACCGACCGCGACGCACGCCAGCAGGGCGTGGGCGGCGAAGTCCTGTGCCTCGTGGCCTGATGCAGGAGAACTGACCATGTCCCGCGTCGCCAAGAAGCCGATCGCCCTCCCGAAGGGCGTTGAAATCACCTCCACCGCCGAGCAGTTCAGCGTCAAGGGCCCGAAGGGCACCCTGTTCCTGGCCAAGCCGCAGGGCGTGGACCTGAAGAACGAGAATGGTGTGGTCACGATGGTCGCGGCGAACGCCGACGCCATCCCGATGGCCGGCACCGCGCGTGCCATCCTTTCGAACATGGTGAAGGGCGTTTCCGAAGGCTTCCAGCGCAAGCTGGAGCTCGTCGGCGTCGGTTACCGTGCCGCGATGCAGGGCAAGGACCTGAGCCTGTCGCTCGGTTTCTCGCACCCGGTCGTGTTCATCACCCCGGAAGGCATCACCATCACCACGCCGACGCAGACGGAGATCCTGATCGCCGGCGCCGATGCGCAGTTGGTGGGCCAGGTCGCGGCCAAGATCCGCGCGTTCCGCTCGCCGGAACCGTACAAGGGCAAGGGCGTCCGTTACTCGGGCGAGAACGTCATCATCAAGGAAGCCAAGAAGGCCTAAGGGTCTTCAGCTTCCAGAAGGTATCCAGTCATGGAAAAGAAAATCGCCCGCCTGCGTCGCGCCAAGTCGACGCGCCTGCACATCCGCACGCTGGGCATCGCCCGCCTGTCGGTCCTGCGCACCGGTCAGCACCTGTACGCCCAGATCTTCACGGCCGATGGCTCGAAGGTCCTCGCGGCTGCTTCGACCCTTGAAGCCGACGTCAAGTCGGGCCTGAAGGGCAGCAAGAACCTTGAAGCCGCCGCCAAGGTCGGTGCCGCCATCGCCGCCAAGGCGAAGGCTGCCGGCATCGAGTCCGTCGCGTTCGATCGTTCGGGCTACCGCTACCACGGCCGCATCAAGGCGCTCGCCGATGCGGCCCGCGAAGGCGGCCTGCAGTTCTAAGCGTCATCGATGCACCCAGGCGCGGGGTGGATTCCGCGCCTCAAACAACTATAAGCGGCGCAAAGCCGTAAATTCCCTCATTACGAGAGTCCATCATGAGCAGCAATGAAAGCCGCGATCGTCGCGACCGCGAAGGCGCAGACGACGGCATGATCGAAAAGCTGATCGCGGTCAACCGCGTCAGCAAGACCGTCAAGGGCGGTCGCCAGTTCACCTTCACCGCGCTGACGGTCGTCGGCGACGGCGCCGGCAAGATCGGCTTCGGCTACGGCAAGGCCAAGGAAGTCCCGGTTGCCATCCAGAAGTCGATGGAATACGCCCGCAAGGCGATGGTCAACGTCGACCTGAACGATGGCACCCTGTGGCACCCCGTCAAGGCCAACCATGGCGCGGCGGCTGTCTACATGCAGCCGGCGTCGGAAGGTACTGGCGTGATCGCCGGCGGCGCCATGCGCGCCGTGCTGGAGGCGGTCGGCGTCAAGAACGTGCTGGCGAAGGCTACCGGTTCGCGTAACCCGATCAACCTGGTCCGTGCCACCGTGCGCGGCCTGTCGATGATGCACTCGCCGGCCAAGATCGCGGCCAAGCGTGGCAAGAAGCTCGAGGAGATCCTCCATGGCTAACAAGACCGTCAAGGTCCGCCTGGTGCGCGGCCTCCGTGGCACCCAGCAGCGCCACCGCCTCTCGGTGCGCGCGCTCGGCCTGAACAAGCTCAACGACGTCCGTGAGCTGATCGATTCGCCGCAGGTCCGCGGCCTGATCAATCAGCTCCACTACCTCGTCCGCGTCGAGGCTTAAGGAGAATCCCATGCGTCTCAACACCATCACTCACGCCGAAGGCGCCCGCAAGGAGCGCACCCGCGTTGGTCGCGGCATCGGTTCGGGCCTCGGCAAGACTTGCGGCCGCGGCCACAAGGGTTCGTTCGCTCGCGCCGGCAAGGGCAAGATCAAGCCGGGCTTTGAAGGCGGCCAGATGCCGATGCAGCGTCGTCTGCCGAAGATCGGTTTCCGCTCCAAGATGTCGCACGAGTCGGCCGAGGTCCTGCTGTATCAGCTGGCCATGCTCGACGTCGAGGTGATCGACATCGTCGCCCTTCGCGC
The DNA here is from genome assembly GCF_027531545.1 of Silanimonas sp. Classification (GTDB taxonomy): domain Bacteria; phylum Pseudomonadota; class Gammaproteobacteria; order Xanthomonadales; family Xanthomonadaceae; genus Silanimonas. The sequence continues at coordinate 9,452 of NZ_JAPZSC010000002.1, forward strand.
CGCCAAGCTGGTCTCGGTCGACGCCAAGAAGGTGAAGGTTGTGAAGAAGGGCGAGCTGACCAAGAAGCTCACCATCAAGGGCCTGCTGGTGACCGCAGGTGCGAAGGCGGCGATCGAAGCCGCCGGCGGATCGGTGGAGTAATCGCTTGGCCTCGAACGCGGCGACGATGATGGGCGGACTCGGTAAGTTCAAGGAACTGAAGGACCGCCTGCTGTTCGTGCTTCTTGCGTTGATCGTCTTCCGGGTCGGGAGCTTCATTCCCGTCCCGGGCGTCAACCCGGAAGCCATGTTGGCCCTGTTCGAAAACCAGGGCGGCATCGTGGACATGTTCAACATGTTCTCCGGTGGCGCCCTGTCGCGTTTCAGCATCTTCGCGCTGAACGTGATCCCCTACATCTCGGCGTCGATCATCGTCCAGCTGCTCGGGCAGGTCTACGAGCCGTGGAAGGCGCTGAAAAAGGAAGGCGAGTCGGGCCGTCGCAAGCTGACCCAGTACTCGCGTTACGGTGCGGTCTTCCTCGCGATCGTGCAGGCGGGCAGCATTGCCACGGCGCTTCAGGGCTCGGCGGCTGCTGGCGGCCAGCCAGTCGTCTACAGCCCGGGCATGGGTTTCGTCTTTACGGCGGTGGTTTCGCTGACGGCCGGCACGATGTTCCTCATGTGGCTGGGTGAGCAGATCACCGAGCGCGGCATCGGCAACGGCATTTCGCTGATCATCTTCGCGGGTATCGTCGCCGGCCTTCCGGGCGCGCTGATCGACACCATGCGCCAGGTGAACGCCGGCGAGATCAGCTGGCCGGCCATCCTCGTGATCGCCGTGCTCGTGCTGGGCGTCGTCTACTTCGTGGTGTTCATGGAGCGCGGCCAGCGCCGGATCACCGTGCACTACGCCCGCAAGCAGGGCGCGCGCCAGGGCTACAACAACCAGAGCTCGCACCTGCCGCTGAAGCTCAACATGGCCGGCGTCATCCCGCCGATCTTCGCTTCGAGCCTCATCATGCTGCCGGCCACCATCACGGCGTGGACGGGTGGCGCCGGCGCGGCGGAAGCCGCCGCCGCGGCGACCGGCGCGGGCTGGCAGGCCCAGGTCACGCTCGCCTTGCAGAAGGTCGCGACGGCGCTGGCGCCGAACGAGCCGCTGCACATGCTCCTGTTCGCTGGCCTGATCATCGGCTTCGCGTTCTTCTACACGGCGCTGGTGTTCAACAGCCAGGAAACCGCCGACAACCTCAAGAAGTCGGGCGCGCTCGTTCCGGGCATCCGTCCGGGCCGCGCGACTGGCGAGTACATCGATGGCGTGCTGACCCGCTTGACCATGATCGGCGCGCTCTATCTGGTCGCGGTTTGCCTGTTGCCGGAAGTGCTCCGCGCGACGTGGCAGGTTCCGTTCTATTTCGGCGGCACGTCGCTGCTGATCGTCGTCGTGGTGGTCATGGACTTCACGGCGCAGGTGCAGGCGCACCTCTATTCGCACCAGTACGACAGCCTTCTGAAGAAGGCCAATTTGAAGGGCGGTCCGCGCGGCGGCTTGGCGCGCGGATGAATCGAGGCGGGCCCGCGCAAGAGTAGCGCGGGCGGCGAGGGGGCCTTCGGGCCTTGTCGCCAACCCCGATTTGTCGCCGGAGCATGGGCACACTCCCCATGCCGGGTTCGCCCCTGTTCAGGGGGCGGGCTTCATTTGAACCCTGAGCCAGTGTAAACTTTTCGATTCCTTGCGCCGCTAGCCGGCGACAAAACCAGTGGAGATCGCGTCATGGCGCGTATTGCGGGTGTGAACCTGCCTGTCCAGAAGCATGTCTGGGTGGGCCTTCAGAGCATTTTCGGGATCGGGCGTACGCGCTCGCGCCTGGTCTGCACGGCCGCGGGTGTGAACCCGCATAGCAAGATCCGTGAACTGTCCGAGCCGGAAATCGAGCGCCTCCGCGCCGAGATCGGCAAGTACACCGTCGAAGGCGACCTGCGTCGCGAAGTCGGCATGTCGATCAAGCGCCTGATGGACCTCGGTTGCTACCGCGGCGTCCGTCACCGTCGTGGCCTGCCGCTCCGCGGCCAGCGCACCCGCACGAATGCCCGTACCCGCAAGGGTCCGCGCAAGGCGATCAAGAAGTAAGGATCAGCCAAAATGAATAAGCCGGCAGCTGCCAGCAAGACCAAGAAGAAGATCAAGCGCGTCGTCACCGATGGTGTGGCGCACGTGCAGGCTTCCTTCAACAACACGATCATCACGATCACCGACCGCCAGGGCAACACCCTGAGCTGGGCCACCTCGGGTGGTGCCGGTTTCCGCGGCTCGCGCAAGTCGACGCCGTTCGCGGCGCAGGTTGCCGCCGAGAAGGCGGGCAAGGCCGCGCTCGACTACGGCCTGAAGACGCTCGAAGTGCACGTGAAGGGCCCGGGTCCGGGTCGCGAATCGGCCGTCCGCGCGTTGAACAACGTCGGGTACAAGGTCACGAACATCATCGACGTCACGCCGATTCCGCACAACGGCTGCCGTCCGCCCAAGAAGCGTCGCGTCTAAGGGCAAGGGGAAAATCACATGGCTCGTTATATCGGTCCCACCTGTAAGCTCGCGCGCCGCGAAGGCGCCGACCTCAGCCTCAAGTCCCCGGCCCGCGCCCTGGACAGCAAGTGCAAGCTCGAGCAGAAGCCCGGCGTGCACGGCCCCGTCGCCAAGAAGGGCAAGCTGTCGGATTACGCGACCCAGCTTCGCGAGAAGCAGAAGGTCAAGCGTATCTACGGCCTGCTGGAGCGCCAGTTCCGCAACTACTACAAGAAGGCCGCCAACCGGAAGGGCAACACCGGCGAGAACCTGCTGCAGATGCTTGAGCAGCGTCTCGACAATGTCGTCTACCGCATGGGCTTCGCCGTCACCCGTCCGCAGGCCCGCCAGCTGGTCTCGCACCGTGGCGTGCTGGTCAACGGCAAGTCGGTGAACCTGCCGTCGTACCAGGTCCGCGTCGGCGACCAGATCACGCTCACCGAGAAGGCGGCTGCCCAGCTGCGCGTCAAGGAAGCCGTGGCCCAGTCGCAGCAGATGGACCTCGTGCCGTCGTGGTGCACCGTCGACGCCAACAAGTTCTCCGGCACCTTCAAGGCTGTGCCTGATCGCGCCGACCTGCCGGCCGACATCAACGAAGCACTGATCGTCGAGCTGTACTCGAAGTAATTCTCCGGAGAACGCCGCCCATGACGGTAAATGCCATCCAGATGCTGCGTCCCAAGGGTCCGCAGATCGAGCGCCTGTCGACGACCCGCGCCCGCGTCGTCATCGAGCCGCTGGAGCGTGGTTACGGCCACACCATCGGCAACGCGCTGCGTCGCGTGCTGCTGTCCTCGATCCCGGGTTGCGCCATCACCGAGGTGGAAATCGATGGCGTGCTGCACGAGTACACCACGCTTGAAGGCCTTCAGGAGGACGTCCTCGACGTCCTGCTGAACCTCAAGGACGTGGCGATCCGTATGCACAACGTCGAGTCGACGATGCTCACCCTTCAGAAGAAGGGCCCGGGCGTCGTCACCGCCGCGGACATCAAGACCGACCACAACGTCGAGATCCTCAACGGCGAGCACGTGATCTGCACGCTGACGAAGGACACGGCGCTGAACATGCGCCTCAAGATCGAGCGCGGCTTCGGCTACCAGCCGGCTGCGGCGCGTCGTCGCCCGGACGAAGAGTCCCGTGCGATCGGCCGCCTCATGCTGGACGCCAGCTTCGCCCCGGTCCGTCGCGTGGCGTATGCCGTGGAAGCGGCCCGCGTCGAGCAGCGCACCGACCTCGACAAGCTCGTCCTCGACATCGAGACCAACGGCACGATCGATTCGGAAGAAGCCATCCGCACCGCCGCCAGCATCCTCACGGACCAGCTGTCGGTGTTCGGTGACTTCATCGTCCGCGGTCCGGCCTCGAGCAAGAGCGCGACCGGTGGTGTCGATCCGACCCTGCTGCGTCCGATCGACGACCTCGAGCTGACCGTCCGTTCGGCCAACTGCCTCAAGGCCGAGAACATCTACTACATCGGTGATCTGATCCAGCGCACGGAAGTGGAGCTGCTGAAGACCCCGAACCTGGGCAAGAAGTCGCTCACCGAGATCAAGGAAGTGCTGGCACAGCGCGGCCTCGCCCTCGGCATGAAGCTCGAGAACTGGCCGCCGGCCGGTCTCACCCAGGGCGTGATGATGGGCTAAGGCCCACGATCGATAAGGAACCCAACCCATGCGTCACCTCAACGCCGGCCGCAAGTTCAGCCGCACCAGCGCACATCGTGAAGCGATGTTCCGCAACATGGCTTCGTCGCTGTTCAAGCACGAGCTGATCCGTACCACCCTGCCGAAGGCCAAGGAGCTGCGTCGCATCGCCGAGCCGCTCATCACGATGGCCAAGACGGATGGCGTCGCCAACCGTCGTCTCGCCTTCTCGCGTCTGCGCGACAAGGAAGCGGTGGGCAAGCTGTTCGTCGAACTCGGTCCGCGCTACCAGGCGCGTCCGGGCGGCTACCTGCGCATCCTGAAGTGCGGCTTCCGTCCGGGCGACAACGCTCCGATGGCTTACGTCGAGCTGGTGGATCGCCCGCGTGCCACCGAGGCTGTCGACGCCGAGTAAGCGTCGAGCGCCGCGTTCTTCGAAGAAAAACCCCGGCTAACGCCGGGGTTTTTCGTTTGTGCCGTTCGCCGGCGGATTAAGCTAGCGCCGGTCTCCCGGCGCGATCGTGGTCGCGAGCAATCATCCCCCCCCCCGGCCCCGTTTTCAAAAGGCTTCTTGAAGCATGAAGGCTCGCCCCCCCGCTCATGTGTACCTTGCTCTGGTTCTGGCAGTCGCGTTTTCGTCTGCAGCATCTGCATCGTGGTTGGTCCTGATCGATCAACAAGGAGCTACGCCCAATCGCGTCATCACCTATGCCGATGCTTTCGTCCACGATGAAAGTCCGTTACCTGTGCTCTCGAACCTCTCGGCCTTGAAGGAACTCGAGAGCATCAAGCGGGTCAGGCTGACGATGGTGTACGAGGCCTTGGATCGACCGTTCTGGATGCAGACGCGTTTGGACATCCGCTGCCCGAGCCTTTCTCTCGAACGACGCTCTCGCCGCGCGGCCTCAGGTGACGACAATCAGCCCACGCGCATGCCGGAAGCGGTGCTGTTCCGGATGCACGACGGCCGCACGCGCGCCAAGAATTCGCCGGACATCACGCCGCTGGCCTCCGCCGAGTGGCAGTCCAGCGCCAACGAAACCATGAAGCGCGCGTATCAGGTGGCGTGCAATGCGCCTTTGGTCACCGCCGCGATCAACGGGTCGTTCGACGCGAACAACGTGTTGATTCCCGCCGTGTACCGCGAGCGGATGAGTCCGCTGGGGCTGGGGGAGACCCTGGTCGTGCCAAGCAGCCTGCTGCAAACGGAACTGGCTGAGCTGACGTGGTCGAAGATGTGGCCCGACGTGCAGATGCCGTCCATCAGCCACGGCGCCCCGCTGACGGAGCAGGAAAGGCTGGCGTTGCGGCAGCGCCTCGAGGAGGCGCAGCGGAATCTGGAGGCACAGAAGGCGGCGGTGCTTGCCTCATTGGAGGAGCAGCAGGCGGAGTTCGACTTCCGTGACGAGGCCGCGCGCTTGCGCGGAGGTCGACGCACCAGCAAGACGGAAGCCGACATGCTGATGGCTTGGCAAGGCAAATCCGAGCGCGATGTCGTGGTGGCGATGGGGGCCCCGCAGGTCAGCGAGGCGGCCGGGATCCGCTTCCTAGCTTACGGCCAGGATTACGACAGCCGTTACGTTGTTCAGCGCGTTTACACCGGCCACAGCTGGGTCGAAGGGGTTTATCGGAGCTGCAACATCCAGTTCGTCCTGATTCCTGACGGCCGGCGCGAGTTCAGGGTCGCGGATGTCGTCGTCACGGCGTTCAAGAGCGGCGACGGCTGGTCGCCCAACCTGTGCGCAGAGATGACCGAGGCCCCGCGCTCCTGAGCGGGGCCTGGACGCCAGAGGGGGCGTCAGCCGCGCATGCAGTCGCGCAACTTCACTCGGCCCTCGTTGTACGAGGTGATGTTCACCCGATAAACCTCCGCGCCGTTGAAGACGATGCCGATCGATTCCTCTGGGTTGCTGGCTTCGAGCATCGCGTTGATCTGCACCGGCACCATGAAGACATTCATCTCGCCATTGCTGTAGTGCATGGCGCGGGTCGTGTTGGGCGCTTCGTCGCTGAGGATGGTGATGCGCTGGAGGGCTCCATCCTGCGTTGAAGGAGGAATGCGTCGGCCAGTGAATACGACAAGGCCGATGCCCTTCTCGGCGTGCTCTTTCGTGGCCGGGCCGATGAGGCCGAAGGTGTCGCCGATCTCATCGTTGCTCGTGGTGCTGATGAACGAGACGACGCATCCCAATCCTTCGCTGTTGCCTTGGCCGATGTCCGCCCAGCCGCCGCCCGACGGGGCTTGCAGCTTGCTGGTGTCGATGGCTTCGAGGGTGCTGTTGCCGAGGCCGAGCAGTTCCGGCGGGACTTGGGCGACGGCGGTGCCGGCAAGGACGGTGGTTAGGGTGAGAGCGGCGATCTGTGAGCGGGTCTTCATTGGGGGGAGTCTTCTTTTTTGGGTGGGAGCGGTGATGGTTGCAGATCACGCCGCGGACCTTAATCGCTGGCACGCCGGCGATCGCCGCAGCTGTTGGAAATGAACCGGCACCTTGCGTCTCGGTTCCTGCAGAAATCCGAAGTTTCGATACTCAAGGTTCTGGGTGCCTTCGAAAAGCGGGGCCGCGTGGCTTCAACGGCATGAGAACGGCGGCCGAGGGGCCGCCGTTGCATTGACGCTGGGGCGCGGATCAGCAGCTGACGCCGCTGGCTGGGCCGAGGCGCGACATCGTGTACTGGCCCGTCTGGCCATCCGACGTGCGCGTGTATCGCATGACGGCGGTGGAGCAGTTTGGGAATCGGAGATTCACCGTGCCCCATCCCGTCCGGGTGACATTAGCCGCGTTGAAGAGAGGCCCGAAACGGCCTCCGCGGGTCACGATCAACGGGACGTCGACCTGCGTGCCGTTCGGAGCCAGCGTGGCGTTGCCGACCAGCCACAACGGGTTGCCGGCATCGTCGAAGGTGTACCAGGAGACGAACACGCCCTTGTTGGCGCCGGCGTCGAAAAAGTCGACGAGGATGCCTTCGCCGCTACGTGCCGGGTCGAAGTAGGTGCCGTTGAGACGGCCCGCCATCGGCAGATCGCCGCTGCCGCCGGTCGTTCCGCCAATGGTCACCGCCTGCGTGGTGCCACGAAGGCGGAACTGGAAGCCGTTACGGAGGAGGACATTCGGATCTCGGGCTTGGGCGACGATGATCGTTCCCGCGCTGGGCAGGCGCTCGAACTCCCAAGCGCCCTGATTGATTCCCATGCAGAAGCGTCCAGAGCACGCCCCCAAAGTTTCTGCATGGGAAACCGTACCTCCCTGAATGAGCTCGATGTCGCGATTGGCCAAGGTCGTGCTCACTGGCAAGCCCGGAAGATTCGGATCGCGAATCTGCTCGAACCGGACCATCAGAATCGGAAAGCTTGGATTGTTTGCGCAGTCCTGTCGCCACACGGCCAAACGAATGTTGCGTGTTCCGATGGAGGTAAAGGCTACGTCGACACGCTGCGCACTCGCGGGCGTAGGAAGGCGCTCAAAGCCGCGCGTCGGATCTGCAAAGGTTGGGTCAGATGCAAAGCAACCGGCGATATGGTCATCCCACCCATTCGGCGGGCTGGTCTGGGCGAATGCGGCAGTCGAAAGCAGGCCAGCCACCACGAGGGCGGCAGAAGAAATCAGTTTGTGCATTGGGGGATATCGTCCTTGGTGTGCGGATCCGGGGGTGGCCCGCGGGCGCGATTTTAGGGAACTGGCCGCGATTGCGGTAGTCGGAGCACAATCCCTTTTGACTTTCCCTGTGTGTTTCCCATGCCGAACGCCAACCCCTTCACCTGGTCCTTCCGCCTGCAGATGCTGTTCGGCTTCGCCGTCTGCGCGGCCCTGCTCGGTTTCGCGCTCTACGTCGAGCACGGCATGTTCATGCTGCCGTGCCCGCTGTGCATCCTGCAGCGCTTCTTCTTCGCTGGGATGGGCCTGCTGGGCCTCGTCGCGGCCCTGCATAACCCCAGCGGTCGCGCGGGCCGGGGCGCCTACGGCATCGCCATCGCCCTGCTGGCCGCGGTGGGTGGCAGCATCGCGGCGCGGCACGTGTGGCTGCAGTTGCAGCCGCCGAGCGGCTTCCCGAGCTGCAGCGGGCAGGGGCTCTCCTACATGCTCGAATCGCTGGGCCCCATCGACGCGTTGGCCGAGACGCTCTCGGGCTCGGCGGACTGCGCGAAGGTCGACTGGGCTTTCCTCGGCTTGTCGATGCCGGCCTGGACGCTGCTGTGCTTTGTGCTGCTGGGCCTCGGTGCGCTGGTGGCGGGCCTTCGCCGCCGCGGCTGAGGCATGAGCTCATGAAGTTGCGGATGTAATGGAGTCGCGACTCGAATTCTCGCGTGGCATAGTCTTTGGCCAACCCCAAAGAGAACACCGATGAACGCGCAGGATCGTCCCGTCACCCCCGTCAACGCGCCCGCTGCTTGGACGCGTTCGTCGTGGCGGACGAAAACGGCGCTGCAGCAGCCGAACTATCCGGACGCCGAGGCCTTGGCCGCGGTGGGGCGCGAGCTGGAGGCCCTCCCGCCGCTGGTCACGTCCTGGGAAGTGCTGGCGCTGAAGCGGCAGATCGCCGAGGCCGAGGTGGGCAAGCGCTTCATCCTCCAAGGCGGCGATTGCGCCGAGAGCTTCGCCGACTGCGAAAGCGGCCTGATCTCGAACCGCCTCAAGGTGCTCCTGCAGATGAGCGTCGTGCTGGTGCACGGCCTGCGCCTGCCGGTGGTGCGCATCGGCCGCTTCGCCGGCCAGTACGCGAAGCCGCGCTCGGCCGACCTCGAAGAGCGCGATGGCGTGACGCTGCCGAGCTACCGCGGTGATTTCATCAACGCGCCGGAGTTCACGCCGGAAGCGCGCATTCCCGACCCACGCCGCATGGTGAAGGGCCACGCACGCTCGGCGATGACGATGAACTTCGTGCGTGCGCTGATCGACGGTGGTTTCGCCGACCTTCACCACCCGGAGTACTGGGACCTCGGCTGGGTGGCGCGCTCGCCGCTGGCCGAGGAGTACCAGAAGATGGTGAGCGGCATCGGCGATGCCGTGCGCTTCATGGAGACGGTGACGGGCGGCCCCATCGACAACCTCAGCCGCGTCGACTTCTACACGTCCCACGAAGCGCTGCTGCTGCCCTACGAGGAAGCGCAGACGCGCCAGGTGCCGCGCCAGTGGGGCTGGTTCAACCTCAGCACGCATTTCCCGTGGATCGGCATGCGCACGGCGCAGCTCGATGGCGCGCACACCGAGTATTTCCGCGGCATCCGCAATCCGATCGGCATCAAGCTTGGGCCGTCGGTGACGCCGGACCAGGCCCTGCGCCTCGCCGACGTGCTGAACCCCGAGAACGAACCGGGCCGCCTCGTCTACATCCACCGCATGGGCGCCGGGAAGGTGCTCGAGAAGCTGCCGCCGCTGCTGGAAGCGATGAAGCGCGAAGGGCGCCGCGTGGCGTGGATGTGCGACCCGATGCACGGCAACACGGAGACGGCGGCGAACGGCTACAAGACGCGCCGCTTCGACAACATCCGTGCGGAAGTGGAGCAGAGCTTCGACGCGCATGCCGCCGCCGGAACGCGACTGGCCGGCGTGCATCTCGAACTCACCGGCGAGAACGTCACCGAGTGCACGGGCGGTGCGCGCGAGCTGGTCGATTCCGACCTGGCCCGCGACTACCGCACCACGGTGGACCCGCGGCTCAACTACGAGCAGTCGCTGGAGATCGCCATGCTGATCGTGCGCAAGCAGTCGCAGATCGCGCAGCCGGCATCGCTCTGATCGGATGACCGTCGCCTCGCCCCGTTCGGGGCGGGGGGCTCAGGGATTGCATTCCGGGCAGTGGCCCGCGTCGGCGACGGAGAGGCCATCGGCGCGAGGCCGGTTTTCGCGATGCCCGCAGACGCCGCAGGCGTGGATTTCGGCGCGGACGAGGTCGGTCGCTTCCCCACACAGTTCGCAAGGCAGCCCGAGTTGCGCGTCGATCCGGCCGAAGCCGGGCGCGCTGCAGCGGGGGCAGGGCGTGGCGAGGCGCTCGGCGAGACGCTGCCCCAGCCGGGCGAGGGCTGCGAGACGGGTCGGATTCACGTGCGCCCGCATATCGGCTTCGAGGCGCGCGAGGCCGTCATCGGAGCGCGCTGCCATGCGCTCGACCGCTTCGGCGACGGCGGCTGCGTCGATGAGGCCTTTGGCCACGGGCAGCGGCTCGCTCGCAGGCAGCGCCCAACGGTTCGGTTTCACGAGGGCGGCGTGGCCGGGCAGGCCGATCGCGGCGAGCACGGGCTGGAGGTCGTCCCCGGGCCGAAGCGCTTTCGAGACCCAGTTGGTGTCGTGGCCCGCGTGCTCGATGACCACCGTCTGGCCGTGGATGTCATCGACAAAGGTCAGCAGTTCCGTGTGCAGGGGCAAGAAGCCGAGCAGCGGATCGGGGCCGAAGCTGCCCTCGGTGGCGATGCCGAGTTTCAGCCCGCTGGCGGCCATGCCGCGCCGGGCTTTCTCGATGACAACCTCGTGCGCGGTCCCCGGCCGCTCGATGTCGCCGGCGAAGGTGCCGAGCGCATCGGTATCGATCGCGACGGTCTCGATCTGCAGGCCGAGCGCCGCCAGGGCTGGCGCCAACGCGTCGGCTTTGCCGTGCAGGGTGGCGAGTGCGACGCGGGGATCGGGGTAGGGCAGGGGCATGCCGTGAGTGTCCGCCACATCGCGTCGAGGCGGCGCCGACGTGTCGGACGCCGCCACGCCGGTTTCCCGCGATGTCGCTTACTCGCCCTGCGCCTGCGAGTAGCCGCGCACGCCGTCGAAGGTGTACAGGTTCTCGGTCTTCACCGCGTCGAAGCCGGCATCGGCGATGCGCATCAGCAGGCGCGAGATGGCCTGGCCGTCCACCGTCTCCTTCAGGGCCGGGAAGCGGCAGCGCCAGTGGTCGGTGCGCAGCGTCTGCGGGTTGCCGTTCGGGTAGACCTTCACGCCGCGGTTGGTGATCAGCGCCAGGCGGAAGTCCTCGCCAGCGAGGCCTTCGAGCGCTGCGCCGAGTTCGTTCGGATCGCGGGTGTCGGTATCCCAGTTCAGGAACACATCGACGCCAACCAGCGCCTTCTTCGCATTGACGTGCGGCGGAATGCTGACGTCCGGGTGCACGAGCGATTCCGGCTCGCGCTCGGGGTAATCCACCGCGGCCATCTTCTTCGGCTGTTGGCCAAGGCGCGCGATCACGGCCTCGGCGAACTCGCGGGTGCCGACTTTCCTGCGGCTCACGCCGTCGCGGTAGATATCGCCGGTGTGGAGGCCTTCTTCAAGCGTGCAGAGCCAGGCGTTGTGGATGTCGGTGGCGGGCTTCGCGCGGCCGAGGTGGACCAGCATCATCACCGCCGAAAGCAACAGGCCCGAGGGGTTGGCGATGTCCTTGCCGGCGATGTCCGGTGCGGAGCCGTGGACGGCTTCGAACATGGCGCAGTCGTGGCCGATGTTCGACGAGCCGGCGAGGCCGATCGAACCGGCCACTTCGGCGGCGACGTCGGAGAGGATGTCGCCGTAGAGGTTCGGGGTGACCACCACGTCGAAATCGGTAGGGCGGCTGGCCATGCGCGCCGTGCCGATGTCGATGATCATGTGGCTGGTCGCGATCTCCGGGTACTGCGGCGCGATCTCGTCGAAGACCTTGTGGAACAGGCCGTCGGTGAGCTTCATGATGTTGTCCTTGGTCATGCACGTGACCTTCTTCCGCCCGTGCGCGCGGGCGTACTCGAAGGCGTAGCGCACGATGCGCTCGCAGCCTGGGCGGGTGATCAGCTTCAGGCACTGCACCACCTCGTCGCTCTGGCGATGCTCGATGCCGGCGTAGGTGTCCTCCTCGTTCTCGCGGACGATCACGACGTCCATCGTCGGGTGCAGCGCGGTCACGTAGGGGTGGTAGGACACGCAGGGGCGCAGGTTGGCGTAAAGGCCCAGCGTCTTGCGCAGCGTGACGTTCACCGACTTGTAGCCGCCGCCCTGCGGCGTGGTGATCGGGCCCTTGAGGATGATCTTGTGCTGGTCGATGGCCTGCCAGGTGTCCTCGCCGATGCCGGCCATCAGGCCGCCTTCGTAGGCTTTCAGGCCGACCGTGACGGCGTGGAAGGCAAGGGCCGGGTCGGCGGCCTTGAGGATGGCCAGCGTGGCGTCCATGATCTCAGGACCGATGCCATCGCCGGCCGCGACCGGGATGGTGGTGGCCGGCAGCGCGGCGGGGACGTAGCGGGCCGGGGCAAGGGATTCAGCGAGGACGGCGGACATTGTGCGATCTCCGAAACACGAAAAAGATGTCGTGAATATTGAAGCGCGAAAACCCGTGCGGCGCAAGCCCGCGGGTGAGTCGCGCGTGAAGGCTTCGCCCGCGAAGCCCGCGGCGAAGGCTTCGCCCGCGACCAAGACGGGAGCGAAATCGGCCGACACCGACGCCCCATGGACCTTCCTCAGCAACCACACCCATGTGCTGGTGTGCCTCGCGGCGGACGCGGAGCAGACGCTGCGCGACGTCGCTTCGAAGGTCGGCATCACGGAGCGCGCGGTGCAGCGCATCGTTGCCGAGCTGGAGGCCGCGGGCGCGCTGACGCGCGAGCGCGACGGTCGGCGCAACCGCTACCGGCTCGACACCTCGCTGCCGCTCCGCCACCCGCTCGAGAAGCACCGCAGCATCGGGGACGTCCTCGCACTCGTCCTCGGCAAGGGCCGATGACCGGATGTCGGTAACGGATTCGAACCCACGGGCTTCGGGCGAGGTGCCGCGCGGCGGCGTGCTGCGCTGGCCGGGGGCCGAATTGGACTTGCGCAGCGCGCAGGTCCGTCGTGGGCGGCAACTGTTGGCCCTCGACCGCTCGTCGTACGAGGTGCTGCTTGCCCTGCTGCTGCGCGCCGGACAGGTGCTCGGCAAGGACGATCTGCTCGACGCGGCCTGGCCCGGGCGCGTCGTCTCGGAAAACTCGCTAGCCAAGGCCATCAGCCGGCTGCGTCGCGAGCTGGGCGACGAGGCCGGTGCGCCGTTGCAGTCGGTGCACGGTTACGGCTACCGCTGGGCGGGCGAGGTGCATTGGGTCGAGTCCGAAACACCGTTGCCCGCTCCCGCCGCCGAGCACGACTGGGTCGGTGCGGCGGTGCCGAACCGGACGGGATGGACGTTCCGGCGCGTGCTCGGTCGCGGCGCCCACAGCACGGTGGTACTCGCCGATTCCCTGTCGGGCGAGGTGCCGAGGGCACTCAAGATCGGTCTCGGCGAAGAGGGCCTGCGCCACGTGCGCCGGGAGGTCGCCCTGCATCGCTACCTCGCCGCGATCAACCACCGCGTGCCCGGCCTCGCGCCCGCGCTCGGCTGGCAGCTCGATGAGCCGCCCGTGTTCGTCGAATACCCGTACTTCGAGGACGGCGACTTGGCGCGCTGGATGGCCGCGCGGGCCCTCGGTGGCGGCGTGCCCCTCGAGCACCGCCTCGCCCTGCTCGCGCAGATCGCCGACACCCTGGGGGAGCTGCATGCCGCGGGCGTCGTCCACCAGGACCTGAAGCCGGGCAATGTCTTCCTCTCGCCGGACTCGTCGCTTGCCGAAGGCTGGCGCACGTCCTTGGCCGACCTCGGTGGCGGCCATGCCTCGCCGCTCTCGCAGCAGACGGAAGCGCTCCTCGACGCGGATGTTCTCGTCGATGCCCGCCAGGCCGCCGCACCGGGCGCGGGCGCCGCCCTCCACTCCGCCCCCGAGGTCCTGGCGGGCGGTCTGCCCACGCAGCGCAGCGATCTCTACGCCTTGGGCGTCCTCCTTTACCAGCTGGTCGTCGGGGACCTTCGGCGTCCGCTGGCGCCGGGCTGGGAGGCCGATGTCGATGATCCGCTGTTGCGCGACGACATCCGCGCCCTGGCCGCACTCCGGGTGGAGGAACGCACCCTGGGCGCCCAGCAGTTGGCGCTGCACCTGCGCCAGTTGCCGGCGCGGCGCCTCGCCGCCGAAGCCCACGACAAGGCCGCGGCCCGCGAGCGCCTCGCCGCGCAGCAACTGCAGCGCCAGCAGGTCCGGCTGCGCCTGCTGGGAGCCGCGACGGCGGCCCTGTTCGTCGGGTTGGCTGTCGCCAGTTGGGCGGGCTGGCTGGCGTGGGACGCGCGGCGCGACGAGGGCCTCCGGCGCAGCGAGGCTCAGGCGGTGCTCGGTTTCCTGACCGATGACATGCTCACGCGAGCTGATCCCTATCGCGGCGGGGATGCCGGGATCAGTTTGCGCGGGTCGCTCGATGCGGCGGCGGCGAAGATCGACGAGCGTCTGGGCGAACGCCCGCTGGTGGCCGCGGCGGTGCATGCCTCGGTCGCCGAGGCCTACGAGTCCTGGGGCGAGTACGCGAAGGCGGCGCGCCACCAGCGATGGGCGATCGAGCGCACCGAGGGGGTCAGCCCCGGTACGGAGTCGCTGGCAGGCCAGCAACGGCGGCTGTGCCAGTTGGAGAGGTTGTCCGGGAACCTGGAAGCGGCGCAGACCGCCTGCGACGCCGCCGCCGCCCACGATCGCAGCACGCTCGGCGCTGTTTCCGACGCCAGCCTCGTGGAGGGCGCGAAACTGCTCTACGAAAGCGGAAGATGCGGCGAGGTGGTCGGCCAACTCGGGTCGCTCCTCGCCGACGAGCCGCGCCGGAACGGATTGCCCGCTGGCGTGGAAGCCGATGCCCGCTGGTTCATTGGCCTGTGCCAGAGCCGAATCGGCGAGGAAGGCGCGGCGGCGGAATCCTTCCGCGCGCTTGTCGCCCTGCGCGAACGCGAATCGGGGCCCGAGCATCCGCACACCGCTTGGGCGCTTTCCGACTATGCCGAGGCGCTGGCCCGGGCCGGGCGTTTCGCCGAGGCGGACGCCATCCTCGAGCGTCTGGATCGTCTACTCCTGGATCGGCTCGGCCCCGATCATCCGGACTCTCTGGCCGTCGAGTACCGCCAAGGCCTGGTCGCGGCTGGGCAGGGGAGGGACGAGGAGGCGACGGGCTCGTTCGGCCGCGCGCATCGCGGATGGAGCCAAGCGCTGGGCGAGCGCCACATCCTGACGGTCTTGGCCGGTTCCGAGCTGGCCCGCAGCCTTGCCCGGCAGGGCGACCGCCCAGGCGCGAGCGCCGTGATGGCGCGACTCCAGTTGGTGGGACAGCCGGACACCTTCGGTCGCGATGCGCGGGCTGTCGATATCCACGAGCTCTGGGCCGAAACCCTGCTGCTGTTGGGGCGCACCGAGGATGCGGCTGTGGCCTTGGCCGGCTTCCAGGCGAGGGCCTCCGAGGTCCTGCCGGAGCACCACCCTCGCCTCGCCATGGCGCGTTGCTTCGAAAGCCAGATCGCGACGCGTCGGGGGCAGCTCGACCAGGCGGGTGTGGCCCTCAGCGCCTGCCGGCTGGGTCTCGCCCGGCTGGCTCCGGACGATTACCGGCGTCGTGCTCTGGCGGATGCGGAACAGGCCGTGGATGCCATGATCCGTTGAGCGAGCGGCTCAGATGTCACTCAACGCGTTGTTTCATAAGGCTTTCATAACTCTTCAGAAATGCTCACGCTTGAGGAAAGCGCGGAGCCGCGGCGGTTTGGCATGGTCGCCTCACCCCGGGACGGGCAGTGGCGGTTCGAAGGGTGGGGACACCCGCATGGCAAGGAGCCAGCAAGGATGCCGATCGCGCTGTTCGCCCCCCAGGGCGATTCCACAGGAGGTGGAATCGAGGAGTTGCAGGGGTTCAGATGACCACGAAGGCGCCGGTTCGGAACCGGCGCCTTCGACTTTTCCGGGCTCCAACTTTCGAGTCGGCGACGACCGCCGCCCTCAGGGCTGCAGCGTGGGCCGGAAGTCCGGCGAGCGTCGCGCGCCTGCCAATCGGGCCTCGACGGCCGCTCCGAGTGCCAGAAGTCCCGCATCGCCATCCTTCGCTCCGAGCAGGCTCAGGCCGACCGGCAGGCCATGGATCTCGCCCATCGGCACCGTGAGGCTGGGGGTCCCGGCCACGGCGGCCGCGCCGTAGCCCGCGCTCGTGAAGTGGTCGCCCAGCACGGGGTCGATCGGCCATGCCGGCCCGGTGGTGGGGGCGATCAGCGCATCGAATCCGCCCTCCCGGAGCACCTTCAGCAACCCGTCTTCGCCCGCCAAACGCTTCGCCGACGCCCGTGCCTCCCGATAGGTGGGCTCGGTCAATGGCCCTTTCGCCTGCGCTTGTTCGAACAGTTCCTGCGCGAACCAGGGCATCGCCCGATCGGCGTTCGCGGTGTTCCAGGCGATGAGGGCCTCGAGGTCGGCCACCGGCGCCGGACCCTCGGCGAGGTAACGGTTCAACCCGTCCTTGAACTCGTAGAGCAGCACCGTGAGTTCGGCCTCGCCCCATTGGCCCCAAGTCGGGATCTCCGCATCGACCACCTCGGCGCCCGCCGCCCGAAGCCGGGCCACGGCGGCCTCGGTCGCGGCATCGAGGCCGGCGTGGCGGCCCATCGCCTGACGCAGCAGGCCGAAGCGCTTTCCGGCCAGCGGAGCGGTAGCGGCCGCGTCAGTCGTTTCCGGAGCGTCGGGCGTGGTGATCGGCTCAAGGCCCGACATCGCTTCCATCAGCGCGGCCGCGTCCGCGATCGAGCGCGCCATGGGCCCGGCGGTGTCCTGCGAGGCCGAGATCGGCACGATGCCGTCGCCCGGGATCACACCGACCGTCGGCTTGAAGCCGACCAGACCGTTCACCGCCGAAGGACAGAGGATGCTGCCGTCGGTCTCGGTGCCCACGCCGACCGTCGCGAGGCTGGCGGCGATGGCCGCGCCGGTGCCCGAACTCGAGCCGCAGGCGTTGCGGTCCAGCACGTAGGGGTTGCGCGTCTGGCCGCCTGCGCTGCTCCAGCCGGAGATCGAGTTCGTCGAGCGGAAGTTCGCCCATTCGCTCAGGTTCGTCTTCCCAAGGATCACCGCTCCGGCCTTTCGCAGCGACGCCACCAGCGCGGCGTCGTCGGCGGGCACGTGGTTGGCGAGGGCCAGCGAGCCTGCCGTGGTGGGCAAGCCGGCGACGTCGATGTTGTCCTTCACCAGCACCGGGATGCCGTGCAGCGGCCCGCGGAGTTGGCCCGCCGCGCGCTCGGCGTCCAAGGCCTCGGCGTCGGCGCGGGCCGTGGGATTCAGCGCGATGACGGCGTTGAGCGTCGGGCCCGAATCGTCGATGGCGGCGATGCGCCCGAGGTAGGCGTCGACGAGGTCGGCGCTGCTGAACCGGCCCGCCACCATGCCGGCCTGTGCCTCGGCCACGGAGAGTTCGACGACGTCCACCTTCGGTGCCGCGGCGACCGTCGCCGGGGTGCCGGCATCAGCGGCGGGCGGTGCGTTCGATGCGTCCCCCTCGGTGCGGTTGGCGCAGCCTGAAAGACCGGCGGTGGTAACGAGGATGCTCGCGATGAGAACGGGCAGGGCGCGCGGACGGTTCGGCATGGCGGGCTCCAGATACGGAAGCCTCGATGCTAATCGCGGCGGCACCCGCCGTGCCGTGAAGCGCTCAGCCGCGCAGCAGGTCGAAGGCGAGCTTGCCGATCAGCGCGGTGACCACGCCGAGGAACACGTAGCGCACGAAGCGCTGGCCCTTGCGGATGGCGAGGTGGCTGCCGATCCAGCTGCCCAGCATGTTGCCGAGGATCAGCGGCACGGCCAGCACCCAGACGACGAAGCCGCCGATGGCGAGCACGGTCCACGAGCTCACGTCGGCCGCGACGTTCGCCGCCTTCGACACGCCCGAGGATTTGAGGAAATCGAGGCCCAACGCGCTGACGAAGGCGAAGACCATGATCGTGCCGGTGCCCGGGCCGATCAGGCCGTTGTAGAACCCGCAGGCCGCGCCGACGCCGGTGGCCACCAGCGCCTCCTTCTCGAGCGGGTAGCGCCGGGATTCGACGAGGCCGAAGTCCTTGCGGAACGCGGTGTAGACCGCGAGCACGGCGCAGATCGCCAGTACGGTCCACTTCAGCAGTTCGGGGTCGAGACGCTTGGCGAACTGCACGCCGATGGCCGAAGCCACGAGCGCGCCGATGCAGGCGGGCACGACGATCTTGCGCTCGACGGGGATGCGCGAAAGGTAGTTCCAGGCCGCGACGCTGGTGCCGAGCATCGAGCTCGTGCGCTGCGTGCCGATCAGCTGGAGGATCGACAGGCCGGGGTGCAGGTTGAGCATCGCCGGCGTGAGGATCAGCCCGCCTCCGCCGACGATGCTGTCGAGCAGGCCGGCGGCGAGGCCGGCCAGCGCGGTCAACGCCAGCAGTTCGGGCGTGAGTTCGGCGAGCATGGGGGACGGGCGCCGGGAAGCCGGCGCCCGCTTTGGATCAGGCCGCGCGGCCGGCGCGCTTGCGCTCGTTTTCCGTCAGCAGCTTCTTGCGCAGGCGGATTTCCTTCGGCGTGATCTCGACCAGCTCGTCGTCGTCGATGAAGTCCAGCGCCTGCTCGAGGGTGAACTTGATCGGCGGCGACAGCTGGATGGCGTCGTCCTTGCCCGAAGCGCGCATGTTGGTCAGCGGCTTGGTGCGGATGGCGTTCACCGTCAGGTCGTTGTCCTTCGAGTGGATGCCGACGAGCTGGCCTTCGTACACCTGGTCGCCTTCGGCGGCGAACAGCTTGCCGCGCTCCTGCAGCGGGCCCAGCGCGTAGGCTGGGGTCGGGCCCGGGGCGTTGGCGATCATCACGCCGTTGAGGCGCTTGGCGATCTGGCCGGCTTCCTTCGGGCCGTAGTGGTCGAACACGTGGAACAGCAGGCCCGAGCCCTGGGTGAGGGTGCGGAACTCGTTCTGGAAGCCGATCAGGCCACGCGCCGGGATCATGTAGTCGAGGCGCACGCGGCCCTTGCCGTCCGGCTCCATGTTGGTGAGCTGGGCCTTGCGGGTGCCGAGCTTTTCCATCACGCCGCCCTGGTGCTGCTCTTCCACGTCCACCACGAGCTGCTCGATAGGCTCCATCAGCTGGCCGTCGATCTCCTTGATGATCACTTCCGGGCGCGACACGGCGAGCTCATAGCCCTCGCGGCGCATGTTCTCGATCAGCACCGAGAGGTGCAGCTCGCCGCGGCCCGAGACGAGGAACTTGTCGGCGTCCTCGAGCTGCTCGACCTTCAGCGCGACGTTGTGCACGGCCTCGCGCTCGAGGCGGTCCTTGATCTGGCGGCTGGTCAGGAACTTGCCGCCCGAGAGGTCCTTGTTGCCGGCGAACGGCGAATTGTTCACCTGGAACGTCATCGAGATCGTCGGCTCGTCGACGGTGAGCGCCGGCAGCGCTTCCGGCATGTCGATCGAGCAGACCGTGTCGGAAATGGTGAGGTCCTGGATGCCCGAGATGGCGACGATGTCACCGGCCTCGGCGGTTTCCTGCTCGATGCGCTCGAGGCCCATGAAGCCGAGCACCTGCATCACCTTGCCCTGGCGCTTCTTGCCGTCGCGGCCGATCACGGTGACCGGCATGTTCTTCTTCAGCGTGCCGCGCTGGATGCGGCCGATGCCGATCACGCCGACGAAGTTGTTGTAGTCCAGCTGCGAGATGCGCATCTGGAACGGGCCGTCGGCGGCGACCGGCGGCGCCGGCACGTGCTTCATGATCGCTTCGTACAGCGGGGTCATGTCGCCGTCGCGGGCGGCGTCGTCGAGGCTGGCGTAGCCGTGCAGGGCCGAGGCGTAGACGATCGGGAAGTCGAGCTGCTCGTTGGTGGCGCCGAGCTTGTCGAACAGGTCGAACACCTGGTCGATCACCCAATCCGGGCGCGCGCCCGGGCGGTCGATCTTGTTGACCACGACGATCGGCTTGAAGCCCATCGCGAAGGCCTTCTGAGTCACGAAGCGGGTCTGCGGCATCGGGCCGTCCATCGCATCGACGAGGATCAGCACCGAGTCGACCATCGACAGCACGCGCTCGACCTCGCCGCCGAAGTCGGCGTGGCCCGGGGTGTCGACGATGTTGATGCGGTTGCCCTGCCAGGTGATGGCGGTGTTCTTGGCCAGGATGGTGATGCCGCGTTCCTTTTCCTGGTCGTTGCTGTCCATCACGCGCTCGGCCAGCACGGTGCGCTCGCTCAGCGTGCCCGACTGCTTCAGCAGGCAATCGACGAGGGTGGTCTTGCCGTGGTCGACGTGAGCGACGATGGCGATGTTGCGCAGGTTCTCGATGGACATGGGGAGGCGGCGCCACGGGGGGCGCTGGAGCTCGGTCGGAAAGGAAGCCGGGGAGTATACCGGTCCGGATTGACGGGACGTTAACGCCGCCCGACCCGGTGGGGCCCGGTCAACCGGGGCTTAGGGCCCGGCCGGCAGGGCGGCACGGGTACACTGCGCGCCCTTTCCCGCACGCCGGAGCGCGCCCATGAGCACCGTCACCGCCACCTTCCACACCGCCCGCGGCCCGATCCAGGTCGCGCTTCACGCCGACAAGGCCCCGCTGACGGTCGCCAACTTCGTGAACCTGGTGCGCCGCAAGTTCTACGACGGCCTGAACTTCCACCGCGTCATCGCCGATTTCATGATCCAGGGTGGCTGCCCGCAGGGCCGTGGCACCGGCAACCCGGGTTACCGCTTCGAGGACGAGGTCGGCACCGGCCTGTCGCATGAGCGCGGCGTCCTGTCGATGGCCAACGCCGGCCCGAAGACCAATGGCAGCCAGTTCTTCATCACCCACGTGCCCTGCCCGTGGCTGGACGGCAAGCACACCGTGTTCGGCAAGGTGCTCTCGGGCCTGGAGGTCGTCGACAGCATCAAGACCGGCGACCTGATCGAGAAGGTCACGCTCGAAGGCGACGTCGATGCCGTGCTGGCCGCCAAGGCCGAGCGCGTCGCCGAGTGGAACAAGGTGATGGACGAAGCCGCTCGCTGAGCCGCCGCGCATCGCCGACAAAGCCGCCCCTCGGGCGGCTTTGTCGTTTCCGGGGCTCAGAGCGGCTGGATCGAGTCGATCAGGGCCGCCACCGCGGCGGCGTCGCGGGGGTGGTAGTGCTCCACCGGCGCCTGCCAGTAGATCGTGGTGAGCTTGCCGTCGCGCTCAAACAGTGCGGCGGTGCCGGCGTAGCGCAGACCGCGCTGCGAGGCCATGGTGAATTCGAAGCGCAGGCCGTCGACGGTGCCGAAGTTCGCCGGGCGCAGATTGCTGGACTCGACCTCGGCCCAGCCCTGTTCGCGCAGGGCGGCGAGCAACAGCTCGTGCAGTTCGTCGGGGCGCAGGCCGGGCTGGTACCACGCACCTTGCGGGATGTTCCGACGCTCCCGCCCGAGGTGGAACACGTGCTCGCCCGGTCGGGTGCCGGTGATCAGGCGCAGCTGGTTCAGGGCGGTGCCATCGATGGTCCAGGCCTCCTGGCGCGGGCTGGCATAGCGCGCCCAATCGAGTGAGGTCTCGACCGTCATGCCCAGCACCTCGGTACGGCCGGCCGTCTGCAGGCGGCCGCCGGTGGCGCAGGCGGCAAGCCCCGCGAGGGCGAGCAGCAGCAGGGCGCTGCGCAGGGCGCAAGCGTTGGTCATGGCGCGAGGGCCTCGAGGTCGCGTTCGACGAACGCGCGGTCCGGGGCGTCCGGCCGCAGCTGGAGGTAACGGGCGAGGGCGTCGCGCGCACCGGCGGCGTCGCCGGCCGCACGCAGCGCGTAGCCGTGTTCGCGGAAGGCCGCAGTCGGGGCATCCGCCGCGGCGACCGCTTCGGCATGGAGGGCGGCGGCCTTTGCCGCGTCGCCTTCCCCACGACGAAGGCGGTGGGCTTCGCCCAAATAGTGCGCGGTGCGGCCCCGCCATGCGGGCGGTGCGTCGGCATGCAGTTCGCCGATCATCTGGATCGAGGCGGCGTAGCGGCGGCGCGTCAGTTCGTCGGACAGCCAGCCGTCGAGGAAAGGCTCGATGGCGGCCCGGTAGCGCTCGCGGCGCTCGGCCACGAGATCGAGGGGCGGGACGGCCTCGGCGGCCGTCGCCATCCGCCGATGCGCTTCGACGCGCGCTTCGGTCTCCGGGTGGCTGGCGAACACGGGATGGCGCCGTCGGCCGACCGTCGCGGCTTCCTCGCGCGCCAGTCGTTCCCATAGCGCGAGCCCCGCGTCCGGCCCGTAGCCCTGCGCGGCGGCGAATTCGAGACCCAGGGCATCCGCCTCGCGTTCGTGCTCCCGCGAGAAGCCCGACAGCCCGGCCATGCCGGCGAGCTGTGCGACACCGCCCACCAGCCCGACGCCAGCGCCCAGCGTGGCCAATCCGACGGTGCCCAACGTGGCGCTGCTGCGTTTGCTGGCCCGCCACTGCTGCAGTGAATGGCGCTGGCGGTAATGCGCGAACTCGTGGCCCAGCAGCACGGCGAGTTCGTCTTCCGAGCGCAGCCGCAGCAGGGCGCCGGTGAAGACGAGGGTCGCGCCGTTCGGCGCCATCGAGGCGTTGAACTCGGGGACGGTCAGCACGTAGAGCCGCAGGTCGCCGCAGTGTGGTCCGGCCACGCGGCAGAGCACGTCGCGCAGGTAGTCGTTGAGCGCGGCATCGCGTTCCACTTGCGGCAGGCCACGCAGTTCCTGCTCGGCGCGGTCCATGCCGTACCAGAGCTCGGCCTCGGTGCTGCCCTCGGCCGGACGTTCGCCCGGCGCGATCGCTGGCGGCGCGATCGCTGGCGGCGCGGCGTCCGCACCGGGTGCGAACGCGGCGATGCCGAGCCCGAGACCCACGGCGAGCGCGAGTGGGCTGGCCAACAGCGTCACAGCGGCAGGTCTTCGAGCAGCAGTTCCACGCTCTTCCGCGCCTCGTCGCGTTCGCGCAAGTCGCCGCTCTGGCGCGCCAGCTGGTTGAACCACACCACCTTGCCCGTTCGCAGGTCGACGAGGGTGGCGATGCCGTGTTGCCGGCCGCCGCCGATGTCGAGGCCCGTGCCCATCGCCGCGCCGGCGATGAAGCCGAACACGCGCAGCGCGGTGCGGCCGCCGCTGGCGTAGCTGTCGCGCACGTAGGTGAACAGGGCGAAGTCCGCGTCGGTGGCCGCGCGGAGCTCCGTTACGCCGTCGCCGAGCGTCCAGTCCAGACGGGGCTGGCCGGCGGCGTCGCGCTTGGTGGCCAGCGCGCCGCCGGGCAGGAGGAATTGGCTGATCGACAGCGCCACCGCCTCGTTCAGCCGCACCACCTGGCCGAGGCGGGAGTCCGGGGCGAGGTCGTCGGGAATGTCGAAATCCGGGGCCTGCGGGGCGTTGGCGGCGGCGAGGTGGGCGCGCACCGCCTCAGCGTAGAAGCGTCGGGCGTCGCGGGACCACGCTTCGCGCGGTTCCAGCAGGCCGCCGGCGGTGATGAGGCTCAGCTCGATGTCGGGCTCGACCAGCACCAGCCTGCCGTCGATCCGGAGCGGGCGGCCGTCTTCCCCGGTGGCGGTCGACGGGCGGGTCTGGGCCGTGGCGATGACGCTCCAGAGCAGGCCCAGCACGAGGGCGGTGGCGAAGCGGCCGCGGGGGAAGCGGGCGGTCATGCACGGGTCCGGCGAGGGGCGTGGCCGGGAGCTTCGGTGATGCGGCACCGCCCCCGCAAGGCGGGCGCCGGGCGGCGCGGTGCTACACTTTCGGGCTTACCGCCAACGCCGCCGAGGGGAGTCCGATGCCGCAGCTCAGCCATCGAATGGGTCACGCCAAGCCCAGTGCCATCATGGCCGTGGCGGAGAAGGCGAAAGCCCTCAAGGCCCAGGGGCGCGACATCATCAGCTTCTCGATCGGCGTGCCGAACTTCCTCCCCGGCGAGCACGTCTACGCCGCTGCCCGCGAGGCGCTGGCCAAGGACAGCGGCCAGTACGGCAGCAACCGCGGCGCCGACGCGCTGCTGGACGCCTTCATCGCCCACATGGGCCGTCTCGGGCTGGCCGGCTACACGCGCAAGCACTGCGCCACCGGCGTGGGCGCCAAGCACCTGCTGTACAACCTGGCCGAAGCGCTGCTCGATCCGGGCGACACCATCGCCTTCGCCACCCCGTACTGGACGACCTACGTCGACATCGCCGACATCGTCGGCGCCAAGACGCTGTTGCTGCCGGCCCCGGCCTCGCAGGACTACAAGATCACGCCGGCCCAGCTCGACGCCGCGCTGGCGCAGAAGCCGAAGGTCTACCTGTTCAACAACCCGTCCAACCCGACGGGCATGGTGTATTCGAAGGACGAGATCGCCGCGCTGGCGGACGTGTTCGCGAAGCACCCGGACACCTGGATCATCAGCGACGACATCTACAACACGCTGGTGTTCGACGGCCTTGGTTACCACAACATCGTCAATTTCCGGCCCGAATTGCGCGAGCGCACGGTGTTCGTCGACTCGCTGTCGAAGACCTACGGCATGCCGGGTTGGCGCGTCGGCCTGATGGCCGGCCCCGAGGCCATTGCCCAGGCCATCACCACGCTCAATTCGAACCACATCACCAACTTGCCGGAAGTCGTCACCGCCGCCGCGGTGGCCGCGCTGGCCGGTCCGCAGGACGTGCCGCAGCAGAAGTGCCGGGAGTTCGAGGCCAAGCGCGACGTGGTGCTGGCCGCTCTCGCCGCCATCCCGGGCGTGAAGTGCCCGCGACCGCAGGGCGCGTTCTACGTGTTCCCCGACATCAGCTGCGCCTTCGGCAAGTCGCATGGCGGCAAGCTCATCGCCAACGACGTCGACTTCTGCAACCTGCTGCTGGAAGCCGAGGGCGTCGCCTGCGTGCCGGGCTCGGCCTTCGGCGAGCCCAGCGCCCTCCGCATCAGCTACACCTGTCCCGATGCCCCGCTGAAGGAAGGCCTGCGCCGCATCCAGGCCTTCTTCGCCGCCCTCGTCTAATTCCCCACGGAGCCCTCCCCATGAAGACCCCCGTCCGCGTTGCCGTCACCGGCGCAGCTGGCCAGATCGGTTATTCCCTCCTGTTCCGCATTGCCTCGGGCGAGATGCTCGGCAAGGACCAGCCGGTCATCCTGCAGCTGCTCGAGCTGCCGATGGACAAGGCCCAGGCCGCGCTGCGCGGCGTGATCATGGAGCTCGAGGACTGCGCGTTCCCGCTGCTCGCCGGCGTGGTCGGTACGGCCGACCCGATGGTCGCCTTCAAGGACGCCGACGTCGCCCTGCTGGTCGGCGCCATGCCGCGCGGCCCGGGCATGGAGCGCAAGGACCTGCTGCTCAAGAACGCCGAGATCTTCACCGTGCAGGGCAAGGCGCTGGACGCCGTCGCCTCGCGCAACGTCAAGGTGCTGGTGGTCGGCAACCCGGCCAACACCAACGCCTACATCGCCATGAAGTCGGCGCCCTCGCTGCCGGCGAAGAACTTCACGGCGATGCTGCGCCTCGACCACAACCGCGCGCTGTCGCAGCTGTCGGCGAAGGCCGGCGTCGCCGTCGGCGACATCGAGAAGCTGATCGTGTGGGGCAACCACAGCCCGACCATGTACCCCGACTACCGCTTCGCCACCGTCGGCGGCGCCTCGCTGAAGGACAAGGTCGGCGACGAGAACTGGAACCGCACCGACTTCATCCCGAAGGTCGGCAAGCGCGGCGCGGCGATCATCGAAGCCCGCGGCCTCTCCTCGGCCGCCTCGGCCGCGAACGCCGCCATCGACCACATCCGTGACTGGGTGCTGGGCACGAACGGCAAGTGGACGACGATGGGCATCCCGTCCGACGGCAGCTACGGCATCCCGAAGGACGTCATGTACGGCTTCCCGGTCACCTGCACGAACGGCCAGTACGAGATCGTCCAGGGCCTGGCCATCGACGACTTCTCGCGCGAAATGATGAACAAGACGCTGGCCGAGCTCGAGGAAGAGCGCAGCGGCGTGGCACACCTCCTCGGCTGATCGCCGGGAACAACGGAAAGGCGGCTTCGGCCGCCTTTCTTGTCATTGCACCAAGGAAAGACGATGAGCATGAATTCCGCTGGCGCGCGCTTCCGCGCCGCCTTGGCCGCCGAATCGCCCTTGCAGGTGATTGGCGCCATCAACGCCAACCACGCGCTGCTCGCCCAGCGCGCGGGCTACAAGGCGATCTACCTGAGCGGTGGTGGCGTCGCCGCCGGTTCGCTCGGCCTGCCGGACCTCGGCATCAGCGGCCTCGAGGACGTGCTGATCGACACGCGTCGCATCACCGATGTGTGCGACCTGCCGCTGCTGGTCGACATCGACACCGGCTTCGGTCCGAGCGCCTTCAACATCGCCCGCACGGTGAAGAGCCTGATCAAGGCCGGCGCTGCCGCCTGCCACATCGAAGACCAGGTCGGCGCCAAGCGCTGCGGCCATCGTCCCGGCAAGGAAGTGGTGTCGACCGAGGAGATGGTGGATCGCGTCAAGGCCGCCGCCGACGCGAAGACCGACAAGGACTTCTTCCTCATCGCGCGCACCGATGCCATCCAGGTGCATGGCGTGGATGCGGCCATCGAGCGTGCCATCGCCTGCGTCGAAGCCGGGGCGGACGGCATCTTCGCCGAGGCCTCGTACGACCTCGAGACCTACCAGCGCTTCGTCGATGCGGTGAAGGTGCCGGTGCTGGCCAACATCACCGAGTTCGGCAAGACGCCGCTGTTCACGCGTGAGCAACTGGCCTCGGTCGGCGTCGCGATCCAGCTGTATCCGCTGTCGGCGTTTCGCGCCATGAACAAGGCCGCCGAGGCCGTGTACACCGCGATCCGCCGCGACGGCCACCAGCAAGCCGTGGTCGATCTGATGCAGACCCGCGAGGAGCTCTACGAGCGCATCGGCTACCACGCGTTCGAACAGCAGCTCGATGCGCTGTTCGCCAAGAAGGGCGGCTGAGGGGGCGAGCCTCAGCCCTCGCCGACGCGGAGCTCGCGCACCGTTTGGGTGCGCGAGGCGCCGCTGTCGAGCACGGTCTTTTCGATCCGGCTGAAATCGATGGCCTTCAGGTCGAGCTTCCGCACCTGGCGGTCCCACATCGAGTGGAAATAGAACACGCGGTTGCGCAGGTCGGCCGCGGTGGTGATCTGCGTGGCGCTCACGATGTCCTCGGCGCGCTGCTCGGGCGCGCCCGTGCTGCCCACGGTGAGATTGAAGCTGTCGAGGATGCGGAAAGCCTCGAACACGGCCTCCGGGCCGTCCTTCAGCGGGCGTGCCGAGGCAGTCAGGGCGACAGCACGGACGAAGCGCGCCGGCGGCGTGAAATCGCCGGGCAGGCCACGCAACCCGGTGCCCGCACCGAGCGGTGAGAAGGTGCGGCCGTCGATCGTGATCGGCTTCTCCGCGGCGGGCGACAGGCCGATGTGGTTGCGCAGGTTCGTCAGGTGCCAGTCGTAGGTGGGCGAATTGGTCACCACGCCGAGCAGGGCGTCGTGCACCTTGACCTGGCCACCCTCGATGATCTCGATGACGATCGCCGCGCCGCTGGCATCGGCCACCTTCCAGTGGAAGGGCAGCGGGGCGCCGCCGAAGCGCGGGTCCTCGACATTGACCACGGTGACGTCGCGCAGGTGCTCGCGCACCTCGACCACCGTCGAGAACGAGGAGAGCATCCACTGCATGTAGTCGCCGACGCTCAGCGACTGGCTGCGACGCGCCGGCTCGAAGGGTGCGAAGCGGGCGAAATCCGGGAAGTAGTACATACCCACATAGAGCCCTGCCTCGTTGAGGCCGTCCGGTCCGTAGGGCTCGCCGTAGGCCATCAGCGACACGAAGCCGTGCCGGCCCGTCCAGGCGTGGCCGTTCTCGCCTTCCGGGGTGCGCCCGTTGAACTGGTGGCCGCGCGGGAACAGCACAAGGTGGTCGTGGCTGGCGTCGCTCAGGGCCCATTCCACGGTGCGTGCGGTCACGACGCTGCCGTCGCCGGCGGTGAGCGAGATGCCGGTGCAGGCGAGTGCCACGGTGGACAGCGCTGAAGCGGCGACGAGGCAGGCGGCGGCGAGGGCGCGGCGGACGAGGCGTGGCATGGGTGGGCCGTTCGGGTCGGGGCGGGAGGGGTGCGGCGGAGTATCGCAGGCGTCGGAGGGGGGTACGAGCACCGCGTGCTGGCGATACCATGCGCGCCTCGACTCCCTGCTGGAACCGATCCGATGAGTGACGCCGCGCCCACCCTCCCCAAGGCCAAGAAATCCGTCGCCCTGTCCGGCACCGCCGCGGGCAATACCGCGCTGTGCACCGTCGGCCGCAGCGGCAACGACCTGCATTACCGCGGCTACGACATCAAGGACCTGGCGGACCACGCCGGCTTCGAGGAAGTGGCCCACTTGCTGGTGCACGGCGTGCTGCCGACGGCCAGCCAGCTGAAGGCCTACAAGGCCAAGCTGAAGCGCCTGCGCGGCCTACCGGCGATCGTCGCCGAAGCGCTCGAACTGGTCCCGGCCGCCGCCCACCCGATGGACGTGCTGCGCACCGGCTGCTCGGTGATGGGCACGGTGCTGCCGGAGCGCGAAGGCCACCCGGAAAACGAGGCCCGCGACATCGCCGACCGGCTCATCGCCAGCTTCGGCTCGATGCTGCTTTACTGGTGGCACTTCACCCGCAACGGTGACCGCATCCAGACCCAGACCGACGACGACTCGGTCGCCGCGCACTTCCTGCACCTGCTGCACGGCGAGCCGCCGAGCGCGCTGCACGCCCGTTCGCTGGATCGCTCGCTGGTGCTCTACGCGGAGCACGAATTCAACGCCAGCACCTTCACCGCGCGCGTCATCGCCGGCACCGGCTCCGACCTGTTCTCCTGCATCACCGGCGCGATCGGCGCGCTGCGCGGTCCAAAGCATGGCGGCGCCAATGAAGTCGCGATGGACATCATCGCCCGCTACGACAGCGCCGATGCCGCCGAAGCGGACATCCGCGCCCGCGTCGAGCGCAAGGAGATCGTGATCGGCTTCGGCCACCCGGTGTACACCATCGGCGACCCGCGCAACCCGATCATCAAGGGCATCTCGCGCGAACTGTGCAAGGACGGCGGCAATGAAGTGCTGTTCGACGTGTCCGAGCGCATCGAGACGCTGATGTGGGACATGAAGAAGATGTTCCCGAACCTCGATTGGTACAGCGCTTCGGCGTACCACATGATGGGCATCCCGACGGCGATGTTCACCCCGCTGTTCGTCATCGCCCGCACCACGGGCTGGAGCGCGCACGTCATCGAGCAGCGCCAGGACGGCAAGATCATCCGCCCGAGCGCGAACTACACCGGGCCGGAAGACCGCGCCTACGTGCCGATCGAGAAGCGTTGAGCGTGATCCCCTTCCGCCGGCCCCGTGCCGGCGGGTAGGGTGGGCCGATGTACCCGCACTGGGATGCCAATCTGCTGATCGTCGGGGTGACGGTGCTGACCGTCGCCCTCGTCACCCTTGTGCACTACGAAGGCCTGGTGCTGATGTCGCGCTGGCTCTACCAGCGCAAGGAGGGCGAGCGTCGCCGCAAGGTGCTGTACGGCATCTTCGGGGTGCTGGCCCTGCACGTGGTCGAGATCTGGATCTTCGGCACCAGCACCTGGCTGCTGCTGATGTACCCGAACACCGGCACCATCGCCGGTGCGCACCCACCGCACCTGTTCGATGCGGTCTACCTGTCCGCGGTGAGCTTCACCACGGTGGGTTTCGGCGACCTGACGCCGGTCGGCCCCATCCGCTTCAAGGTCGGCACCACGGCCCTGACGGGCTTCGTGCTGATCGCCTGGTCGGCGTCCTTCACCTATCTGGAGATGGAGCGCTTCTGGAGGCGTTGAGCCGGGCAGGTCGCCCAGGAGCTCAGCGCGATCCGCCCGCCGTGCCGGCGTCGTCGCCCGCCTCGTCGCGAGAGCGGAGGCGGTTCACCCGGAAGAAGGTGTGGTCGTCGATCGTGGCGACCTGCGGGTAGCTGGCCCAGCTCGGGTTGGCGATGCGCATGGCGGCGAAGTGGCTGGCACCGGGCACGACCTCGCGGCGCTCGGCGCGCGGGCGGTTCCATTCCTTCTGGGCGGCGAAGGCGACGGCGACGGCCTCTTCCCAGGCCTCGACGTTGTTCAGTCGGGTGCGCGGGGGAACCAGGGTCGGGGCGAACTGCTTGGGCGCCTTCACGACCGCGCAGACATCGTCACCCCACATGCCGGAGTCCCGGCGGCGCAGTGCGACCTCGGCGACGGCACGCTGGCCCAGTTCGGACTGGTTGCGGGCTTCGAGGTAAACCGTGGTGGCGAGGCAGAGCGGTTCGGCCTGGGCCGGGGGCAACAGCGTCGACAACCACATCAAAAACGAGAGTTCCATGGCTTTCCTTGCTCCGTTGCGTCCGTGGCGTCCCGTGCGATGTGCGGCGCGGGCGGAGCCAGTGACTTGGCGTAATGGGGATGAACGGGTCCAGGAGTTCTGTGCTGACCCGCCTTCCCGGTCCGCTGAAGCGGTGGGAAGCCCCCGAAGCGCCATGAGCCCGGGAGTCACGAGAACGCCGTACTGGCCAAAGGGCGGTCGGGCGAACGGGGCGAACCGTAGCCCGGTCTTTCCAAACCCGGGCTGAATGCCGATTTCATAAGTTTTTGAATTTGCTCGGGCTTTTACTCTAGCCCGAGGCCGCGCAGTCCGATTTCCCGGGCTTACAGGGCCGCAGCGGCCCGCGTTCCTTGGGCGATCGCGCGCTTGGCGTCGAGCTCCGATGCCACGTCGGCGCCGCCGATCAGCTGCACGGGGACCTGCGCGGCCTGCAGGGGTTCCAGAAGCTCACGCAGCGGTTCCTGACCGGCGCAGACCACCACGTGGTCTACCGGCAGAAGGGTGTCCTTGCCCTCGATCCGCACGTGGAAGCCAGCGTCGTCCATCTTCAGGTATTCGACGTCGCCGTGGGCCTTCACGCCCTTCATCTTCAGGGCGGCGCGGTGGATCCATCCGGTCGTCTTGCCCAGACGGGCGCCGGGACGGCCCTTGGAGCGCTGCAGCAGCCAGACCTCGCGGGCGGCGGGCTCCGGATGCGGCTTGGCCAGCCCCCCGGGGCCGTCGAAGTTGCTCGCGACGCCCCATTCGGCCATCCAGGCCTTCGGGTCGAGGCTGGGCGAGACGCCGCGGTGGACGAGGAATTCCCCGACGTCGAAGCCGATGCCGCCGGCGCCGACGATGGCCGCCTTGGCGCCGACCTGCACCTTGCCGGTCAACACGTCGATGTAGCTGACCACCTTCGGATGGTCATGGCCCTCGAAGCCGGCCTTGCGCGGCCGGATGCCCGTGGCGAGCAGCACGGTGTCGAAGCCCTTGAGGTCGTCGGCGCCGACGCGCGTGTTCAGGCGGACGTCGACGCCGTGCTTCTTCAGCAGGGTGGCGAAGTAGCGGAGGGTCTCGTGGAATTCCTCCTTGCCCGGGATCGTCTTGGCGAGATTGAACTGCCCGCCGATCTCCGGCGCGGCGTCGAACAGGGTGACGGCATGGCCGCGCTCCGCGGCCGTGGTGGCGGCGGCCAGCCCGGCCGGGCCGGCACCGACGACGGCCACGGTCTTCTTCTGCGTGGCCGGCTTGATCACCAGCTCGGTCTCGGCGCAGGCCCGCGGGTTGACGAGGCAGCTGGCCTTCTTGTTCTCGAAGACGTGGTCGAGGCAGGCCTGGTTGCAGGCGATGCAGGTGTTGATTTCGTCCACCCGGCCGGCCTTCGCCTTGGCGACCCAGGCCGGATCGGCCAGCAGGGGGCGCGCCATCGAGACCATGTCGATCTCGCCCGAGGCCAGGATGCGCTCGGCCACGTCCGGCATGTTGATGCGGTTGGTGGCGACGAGCGGCAGGGTCACGTGCGGGCGCAGCTTGGCCGTTACGCCGGCAAAGGCCGCGCGCGGCACCGAGGTCGCGATGGTCGGCACGCGGGCCTCGTGCCAGCCGATGCCGGTGTTGATGATCGTGGCGCCCGCGGCTTCGATGGCCTTGGCCTGCATCACGATCTCGTCCCAGGCCGCGCCGCCATCGACCAGCTCCAGCATGGAGAGGCGATAGATGAGGATGAAGTCCGGCCCCACGGCCTCGCGGATGCGGCGGACGATCTCGACCGCGAAGCGCATGCGCTTCTCCGGCGTACCGCCCCATCCGTCAGTGCGCTGGTTCGTGCGTGCCGACAGGAACTGGTTGATCAGGTAGCCCTCGGAGCCCATCACCTCGACGCCGTCGTAGCCCGCGTCGCGGGCGAGCTTTGCGGCGCGCACGAAAGCCTTGATCTGGCGTTCGACGCCCCAGCCAGTGAGCGCGCGTGGCTTGAACGGATTGATCGGCGCCTGGATGGCTGAGGCCGACACCGACAGCGGGTGGTAGGCGTAGCGGCCGGCGTGCAGGATCTGCATGCAGATCTTGCCGCCCTCGGCGTGCACGGCCTTCGTCACGATCCGGTGCTTGTGCGTTTCCCAAGGCCAACTGAGCTTCCCGGAGAAGGGCTTGAGCCAACCGACCAGGTTCGGGGCGATCCCGCCGGTCACCATCAATCCGACGCCGCCGCGGGCGCGCTCGGCGAAGTAGGCGGCGAGCTTCGGGAAGTCGCGGGAGCGGTCCTCGAGGCCGGTATGCATCGAACCCATCAGCACGCGGTTGGGCAGGGTGCAGAAGCCGAGGTCGAGCGGTTTGAACAGATGCGGGAAGGCGGCGGCCGTCATATCAATACGGTGGCGTAGGGTTGGGCGAGAATGCCCGGGCACTCGAGTGTGCACAAGGCGGCGTCGCGCGCCATCGGGCCGGTGCGGACGTGGGAAGCGCGCGGGCCACCATGGTCCGCCTCTCTTCATGCGAAGTGAAGAAGGTAGGCTGAGTGGCTTGTCACGACTTAGCGCGGTGTTAACATCGCCCACGCAAGGCAACCCCAGGAAGGGGCTCGGCCTGCAGGGCAGTCCCTTCCCCCATTTGGAGTCGATCATGAAGAAGAATTTGCTGTGTCTGGCCGTGCTGGCCGCCTCCTTCGCCAACGTGGCCATGGCGCAGGAGTTCGATGACCGCTGGTACTTGGCTGGCAGCTCCGGAATCAACTTCCAGAGCTCGCAGCGCGCCACCGACCCGGAGTTCACGTTCGGCGTGGGCATTGGTCGTTTCTTCGCGCCGGAGTGGTCCCTTGACGCCGGGATCTATTCGACGAATGCCAGCTTCGACGGCAATGCCAACCTCAACTTCAGCCAGTACGGTGCGTCGCTCGACCTCCGTCGCCACTTCCGCGACGCCGGCGAGACTTGGTGGCCCTACGTCAAGGGCGGCGTTGGCCTCCAGCGTGCCGAGGAAGAGTTCAACGCCTTCCCGAGCCCGAATTCCCCGGGGCAGCGCAAGGACAACAACCTCGCGCTCGACTTCGGCGGCGGACTCCAGGCCGATTACGAGAATGTCGGCGTTCGTCTCGAGGCTGGTGCGCTGACCGTCTTCGACGACCAGAGCCGCATCGCACGTACCAAGGACTACTTCGTTGATCCGTACGTGAAGGCCATCTTGCTGGTGCCGCTGGGCCCGAAGGCGGCCGCCGCGGCCCCGACTCCGGCGCCCGCTCCGGCCCCGGCTCCGGTCGCCAGCTGCGAAACGCAGGACGACGACGGTGACGGCGTCAACAACTGCGTC
The DNA here is from genome assembly GCF_027531545.1 of Silanimonas sp. Classification (GTDB taxonomy): domain Bacteria; phylum Pseudomonadota; class Gammaproteobacteria; order Xanthomonadales; family Xanthomonadaceae; genus Silanimonas. Next base: position 43,000 of record NZ_JAPZSC010000002.1, read on the forward strand.
GACAAGTGCCCGGGCTCGCAGGCCGGCCAGGCCATCGGTCCGGACGGTTGCGCCGTGCCGCTGACGATCGACCTGAAGGGCGTCAACTTCGACTTCGACCAGGCCACCCTGCGTCCGGACGCGGTGACGATCCTCAACGAGGCGATTGACATCCTGAAGAAGTACCCGCAGCTGAAGGTTGAAGTCGCCGGCCACACCGACTCGGTCGGTACCGACGCCTACAACCAGGGCCTCTCGGAGCGCCGCGCCCGCACGGTGTTCGACTACCTGACCAGCAACGGCGTCGACGCTGCCCGCCTGAACGGCCCGACCGGTTACGGCGAAGCCCGTCCGATCGACAGCAACGACACCGACGCGGGTCGTGCGAAGAACCGCCGCACCGAGCTGAACGTCCAGAACTAAGGCGTTCTCCGGCAAGGCAGGAAAGCCCGGCGAAAGCCGGGCTTTTCTTTTGTGCGTCGTTCGTCGGGCATGGCCTCCGCGGCCTTGGCTTGCCGCACCTCGTCACGCTGCGTAAGCTCCCGCCCACGTTCAGTTGCACGGAGTTACCGCCATGGCGTGTCGCCACGTCTTTTCGTTCGCCCTGACGGTCCTCGCCGCATCGACGGTCCACGCCGCGCCGGCGATTGAGCTTTCCGGTGGCCCTGCTGCCAAGCCGTCCCAGTCGCCGGTGTCGGTGCAGGCCTTCCTAGAGCGCATCCGCCCGCCGGTGGCGGCCGCGCCCGCCGCCTCGGCGCCGGGCGGCTACGTGCCGCGCACCGCGCACGACAACTCGCCTTACCGCTTCGACATGACGCAGAACGGCCGCCGCATGACCGCGGAAGAATTCGATGCGTGGATGAAGGCCCGCGGCATCCGCGTGGCGACCGGCAAGCCCGCCGGAAGCGAGCCGGCCGCCGCCGCTCCGGCCGCGGCCACCGCCCAGGCCTGCCAGCCGACGGCGACGACGTCCTGCTGAGGAATCAGCGCTTCACGAAGCGGTAGTGGGCGACGCCCCACTCCGAACCGCCGGCGTAGCCGAACAGCTCGGCGCAAGCCATCCAGAACATCCGCCAGCGCTGCGCCCACACCGCGGCGTTCTTCGCGCCGTAGGTTTCGGCCAGCACGCGATGCACTTCCTCGGCGTGGCGATCCTGGTTCTCGAGCCAATGGTTCGCGGTCTTCTCGTAGTGGATGCCCGACAGCACCCAGCGCTGTTCGATGCGCAGCGCACTCTGGAAGTGCAGCAGCGTGTCAGCGCTGGGCATCAGGCCGCCGGTGAAGAAATAGCGACCCATCCAGTTGTCCGAGCCCTCGGTCTCGAACGGGTACATCAGGCTGCGATGGCAGAAAATGTGCACGAAGAGCTTGCCGCCGGGCTTCAGCCAGCGCGCGATGTTGCCGAGCAGCGTGTCGTAGTTGCGCATGTGCTCGAACATCTCGATCGACACGCAGCGGTCGAAGGTCTCCGGGCTGAGGTCGAGCCGGTTCACGTCGGTGGTGATGATCTCGACGTTGGCCAGGCCGCGCACCGCGGCCTGCGCGAGGATGTGCTCGCGCTGCGTGCGTGAGTTGGAGACGCCGGTGATGCGGGAGTTCGGGAAGCGTTCGGCCATCCACAGCGTCAGCGAGCCCCAGCCGCAGCCGAGTTCGAGGATGCGCATGCCGTCCTTCAGCTCGGCGCGCTCGCCGTACAGCGCGAGCATCTTCTCCTCGGCCTCGTCGAGGGTCTCGTTGCCGTCCGGGTAGTAGCAGCCCGAGTACTTCAGGCGCTTGCCGAGGCTGAGCTCGAAGAAGCGCGTCGGCACTTCGTAGTGCTGCTCGTTGGCGGCGGCCGTCTCGATGGCGATCGGGCTGGAGCGCAGCTCGGAGAGCAGGGTGCGGAAGCGGGCATCGGCGCGGTCGAGGTCGCCGTCATGCTCGTCTCGAAGGCGCTGTTCGCAGAGTTTGCGAATGCCGTAGCGGGTCAGGAAGTCGGGCACGAGGCCGCGTTCGCACAGATCGATCAGCGCCATGGGTTCTCAGTTCGAAGAAGGGTCGGACGCCTTGGGCGGCCACGGGAAGAATGCACTGACTTCGTGCTGGTAGCGACGGTAGGCGTCGCCGCGGCTGCGCAGGGCCTGCGCCTCCGTCCACGGGATGCCGCTGACCCGCCACAGGAAGGCGAACATCACCACCGGGCCCAGCAGGCTCCACCAGAAGTGGGGGCCGCACCAGGCAAGCAGCACGTAAGCGAACCAGTGCACCCACTCGAAGAAGTAGTTGGGGTGGCGCGACCACGCCCAAAGGCCCACGCGGCACAGCTTGCCCCTGTTGGCCGGATCGCTGCGGAAGGCATCGAGCTGGCGGTCTGCGAGGGTTTCACCGCCGATGGCGACGATCCACACCACCACGGCAAGCAGCATGATCGGGTCGATGCCGTCGGCGTCTCCCGAGGCGGCGGCGGTGAAGGGGATCGCGAACAACGCGACGATGAGCGCCTGCACCTGGAAGAACGCGAACCAGCGCAGCGGGGAATCGCCGATGGCGGCGCGCATGGCCTGGTAGCGGCCGTCCTCCGGTTCGCGCAGCACGCGATGCATCAGGTGCAGGCACAGTCGCGAACCCCAGACGCCACCGAACACGGCGACCAGGCCGCGCGGCAATTCATCACCCTCGCCGGCGAGGCCGGCGAACATCGCCGCCAGCGCCATCAGGCCGGCCCAGGCCACGTCGACCCAGCCGGCGTTGCGCACGCGCATCGAGAAGGCCCAGACGGCCGCCATACCGGCCGCGGCGCCGACCCACGTCAGCAGGATGATGGTCCAGAAGCTCACGCCGCCGCGCCCTCGCTCGCGGCGGCGGCGGGCGCCGAGCGATGCAGGGCGTAAAGGGCAGGCATCGCCACGCCCCAGACCACGGCGAGCGCGGCCAGCGCGATCGGCAAACCGAGGCCGAATTCGACGGCGTCGAAGCCACGTGCCGCGCCCCAGTAGGCGAGGGGGCCGCCGAGGGCGCCGAAGGCGGCGGCCATCAGCCAGCGGCCGCGCAGGAAGGCCATGGAGTGGTTCAAGGTGAGCGCGAAGCCGGCCCACATCGCGAGGATCCACACCGGCGCGGCGCTTGCCCACGGCCACGGGCTGGCGAAGGCCAGCACGCCGGTGGCCGCCAGCAGCGAGTCGGCCACCACGCCCATCGACACGGCGATGGCGAGCATGCGCAGGTCGCCGCGCCGGTCCGGCGTCCAGGCGAAGTGGGCGGCGGCGTAGACCATGGCGGCCAGCGGGCCGGCCCACGGCAGGCCGTTCGCGGCGCCGATGACACTGGCGAACCACACGGCCTGGAAGCCGAGCACGTTCGCGATGAGGAACCCTTTCGGCATCACACGGACTCGGGCGCGGGCATCCACGGGTCGCGGCGGTTCATCGGCCGCGCGAACAGCAGCTGCGAGACGCCGATCGAGCGCTCGAGGAAGCCGCCCTCGCAATAGGCGAGGTAGAACTCCCACATCCGCACGAAACGCTCGTCGTATCCCAGGGCGCGCACATCGGCGAGCTTCGCCATGAAGCGCTCGCGCCAGTGGCGCAGCGTCAGGGCGTAGCTCGGGCCGAAATCCTCCTGCGAGACGAGTCGGAGATCGGTGCTGCGGCCCATCGCGCCGGTGATGGCGCTGATGGAGGGGATGAAGCTGCCCGGGAAGATGTGGCGCTTGATGAAGTCGACCGAATGCAACGCCTGCTCGTAGCGGTGGTCCTCGATGGTGATGGCCTGGACCATCGCGAGGCCGTCCGGCTTCAGCAGCGACGCGCACTTGGCGAGGTAGGTATCGAGGTACTGGTGGCCGATGGCTTCGATCATCTCGATCGACACCAGCTTGTCGTAGGTGCCGGTGAGGTCGCGGTAGTCCTCGAGCAGCAGGGTCACGCGGTCGGAAAGCCCGGCTTTGGCCACGCGCTCGGTGGCCAGGGCGTGCTGCTCCTTCGAGATCGTCGTCGTGGTGACGCGGCAGCCGAAGTGTTTCGCGGCGTGCAGGGCCATGCCACCCCAGCCGGTGCCGATCTCGACGAGGTGGTCCGACGGCTTGAGGTCGAGCTTGCGGCCGATGCGCTGGAGCTTGCGGAACGAGGCCGCTTCGAGCGTCTCGGTGGGATCCGCGAAGATCGCCGACGAGTACATCAGGTCGTCGGACAGGAACAGGCGGAACAACTCGTTGCCGAGGTCGTAGTGCGCGGCGATGTTCTTGCGCGAGCCCGCGCGGGTGTTGCGGCGGAACGCGTGCACGGCCTTGAGCAGCCAGCCGGACAGGCGGGCCATGCCGCCTTCCATCGCATCGAGCAGATCGCGGTTGAGCACCAGCAGGCGGATCAGGTCGACGAGTTCGTCGCAGCTCCACTGGCCGTCCATATAGGCCTCGGCCGCGCCGACGGAGCCGCCGGTGGCCATGCGGGCATAGGCCTCGAGGTCGTGTACGCGCAGGCGCGCGATGGGCGCGCCTGCCGCCGGTTCGGTCTCGCCGAGGCGGGTCTCTCCCAGGGCGTCGCTGATGATCAGGGTGCCATGGCGAAGGCCGCCGAGGCGCTCGAACAGGCGCGTGCGCAGCCAGCGCTCGTAGCTGCCCGATGAGGCGTTTTCGTTCGGCAGGGCGTCGGCGGGCAGGCTCACAGGCGGGCGTCCGGATTGGGATGGGGGTGGAAGGGCACGCGCTTGAGGGTCAACTTCAAGGCCTGCCAGTAGATGGCCGCGGCCACCTTCACAGTGATGAATGGATACGCGGCGAGGCATGAAGCCAGCGTGTTGCCTCGCAGCGGGCGCCGCTCCAGGGTGAGGGTGGCGTCGAACTCCCGCGAATCGCCGCTCAGGACGTCCATGTGGATGTGCAGGTCCTCGCCCGGTGGCGTGAACACCCAGTGGTAGCGGCGGTCCATGGGCAGGAAGGGCGAGACGTGGAAGGCCTTGTCGAAGCCGAAGTGCAGGGCACGGCCCTTCCGCTGGGCCTTCTCGGCGGGCAGCAGGTAGGCGTGGCGCTCGCCCCACGGGGTGTTGGTGATCTCCGCGAGGATCCAGTCGAGGGTCTCGCCGTCCTCGCGGTAGCCGTAGTAGAGGCTCACCGGGTTCTGCACGTAGCCGAAGTAGCGCAGGTGCGTCAGCACGCGGATGGGGCCGGGCGCCGGACGCCCGAGCTCGGCTTCGACCCGACGGCGCACGGCAACGTCCAAGGGCAGGGCGGCATCGCCGAAGTAGTCGCTGCGGCGGAACTCGGCGAGGTTGCGGCGGTTCACCGACCAGAACCAGCGCCGGTCGAACACGCGGTCGAGTTCGGCGAGGTCGAGCAAGGGTTGGAAGATCCGGTAGCGGAAGGCGTTGTTCGCCACCGCGAAGCGGCGGTGCTGGACGCGGCCGACGTAGAGGGCGCTGTTCACCATCGCACGCCGAGGCCTGCCGCGGCCTCGACGCCCGCGCGCATGCCGTCCTCGTGGAAGCCGAAGCCCCAGTACGCCCCGGCGAACCAGGTGTGGCGGCGGCCGTTGAGCTCGGTGCGGCGCTCCTGCGCGGCCACGCTGGCGTGGGTATAGACCGGGTGGTGGTAGGTCATCCGTGCGATCACCTTGGCCGGGTCGATGGCGGCGCTGCGGTTCAAGGTGACCACGAAGGGCTCGGGCGACTCGAGGCCCTGCAGCAGGTTCATGCAGTAGCTCACCGAGCACTCGGCCTTCGGATCGGCCGGCACGAAGGCGTTCCATGCCGCCCAGGCCTTGCGGCGCGTGGGCAGGATCCGGCGGTCGGTGTGCAGCACCACCTCGTTGCGCTGGTAGGGCATGGCGCCCAGCACCTCGCACTCGAGCGCGTCGGCATCGCCGAGCAGCGCCAGGGCCTGGTCGCTGTGCGTGGCCACGACGATCGCGTCGAAGCGGTCTTCGCCGGCGACATGCTTGACCGTCACGCCAGCCTCGTCGCGGGTGATCCGCTGCACCGGGCAGGCGAGGCGGACGTCGACCGTCCAGCGCGCTTTCAGAGCCTCGACGTAGCTCGACGAACCGCCCTCGACCACGCGCCATTGCGGGCGGCCTTCCACCTGAAGCATCCGGTGGTGGTCCATGAAGCGCACGAGGTACTTGGCCGGGAAGTCGAGGATCGTCGCCGAGGGCGAGGACCACAGCGCCGAGGCCATCGGGATCAGGTGGGCGTCGCGGAACAGGGTGGAGTAGCGGTTCTGCTCGAGGTAATCGCCCAGCGACGGCCCCGGGCCCGGATCGGCCAGCAGGGCGCCAGCCTCGCGGTAGAAGCGCAGGATCTCGCGCACCATCCGGATGAAGGACGGCGAGAGCAGGTTGCGGCGCTGGCAGAACAGGGCGTCGAGGTTGGTGGCGTTGTATTCGAGGCCGGTGGCCTCGACCTGCGCCCCGAAGCTCATCGTCGTGTCTTTCGACGCCACGCCGAGCTCGTCGAACATCCGCGTCAGCAGCGGATAGTTGTGCGTGTTGTGGACGATGAAACCGGTGTCGACGCGATAGCGCTTCCCGGCCTGCTCGACGTCATGCGTGTGCGTGTGGCCACCGAGTCGCGCTTCGGCCTCGAACAGCACGACCTCGTGTTGGCGGGAGAGCAACCACGCGGAGGACAGGCCGGCGATGCCGCTGCCGACGACGGCGACCCTCACGCGGCCTCCGCGGTCGGCTTGCGGAAGGTGTCCGGCACCGGCTTCAGGTCCCAGACGATGCGGAATAGGCTGAGCGCCTTCAACGTGTAGTACGTGAAGTCGTACTCCCACCAGCGGAAGCCCTGCCGCGCCGAGCCCGGGTAGTGGTGGTGGTTGTTGTGCCAGCCCTCGCCGAAGGTCAGCAGGGCGAGGAACCAGTTGTTGCGCGAGTCATCGCGGGTGGCGAAGCGGCGGCGGCCGAAGCGGTGCGCGAACGAGTTGATCGTCACCGTGACGTGGAACAGCACCACCGTGGAGACGAAGAAGCCCCAGATGAGCAGCTGGGGCCCATTGGTTTCCAGCGCCGGCGCGGCGGTTTCCAGCCAGCCACCGAGCAGGAAGAGGCCGACGGCAAGCAGCACGGGCACCAGGATGTCGAAGCGGTCGAGCAGGCGCAGCTCCGGGAACTTGGCGAGGTCCTTCACCGCATCGAGGTCGGTGCGGAACGCCCCGCGGGTCAGGAACCAGCCCATGTGGCTGTACCAGAAGCCCTTGTGCTTCGGCGAATGCGGGTCGTGCTCGGTGTCGCTGGCGCGGTGGTGCTGGCGATGGTGCGCCGCCCACCACAGGGGGCCGCGCTGCACGCTGCTGGCGCCGACGACGCCGAACAGGAACTGCACCGGCCGCGAGGTCCGGAAGGCCTTGTGCGAGAAGTACCGGTGGTAGAAGCCGGTGATGGCGAACATGCGCAGCGCGTAAAGCGCCAGGGCCACGCCCACCGCGAAAGGACTGATGCCGACCCAGATCACCCCGAGGCAGGCGAGATGCAGGCCGATGAAGGGGACGACGCGCAGCCAGTCGATGCGGGCGGAGGCTTCAGCATCCACCGGGTCGGCCGCGGAGGTGTCGAACCAGCGCAGGACGGCCGTCAGCGAACGACGCCAGAGGGAGGCGGGAGGGGCGGTTTCGGACATGGCGCAAGCCTAGGGGAGCGGGCGGTGAGAGCGTGGTGAACCGGCGGCGGAAGGTTCAGCGCGGTTCGACGGCGACGTCGGCGCGGATCGAGCTGCCGATGAAGCAGTTCGCGTGCGCTCGCTCGTGCAGCTTCGCCAGCTCTTCGGCCGTCGGCTGCTTGTCGCCCGAGAACACGACCTTCGGCCGCAGCGTGATGCGGGTGATGGCCATCCGTCCCTCGGCGTTCTTGTCGAGCAGGCCCGAAGCCGCGTCGTCGTAGTGGTCGACCACGTAGCTGCGCTTTGCGCAGATCGCGAGGAAGGTGAGCATGTGGCAGGAGGACAGCGAGCCGACCAGCAGGGTCTCCGGGTTCAGCGCCTCGGGGTTGCCGAGGAAGGCGGGTGCCGAGGAAGCGAGCGTATTCTGCCCGTTCTCGAACGTGAGTTCATGGTCGCGCGAGAAGGTCTCGTAGCTGAAGTCGCGGCCATGGCGCGACCAGCGCAGCGCGGCAGTGTGTTCGGACATGGGCGCTTCCTCGGAAAGTCGCGCCAAGGCTACACTCCGCCGCCGCGTCGCACATGCGGAAACCGTCAACGGCATCCGAAGGGAGAGTGACGATGAGGCGGACGCCGCGACCTCCGAAGGCCCCTGGTCGAGGCCCGCGCCGCGAGGCGCAGGGGCAGGGCACCGTCGTCCGGCATGGCGTGGCCCGCGTCATCTCCAAGGCTGGCCTCGCCTCGCGGACGCAGGCCGCGGCGTGGGTGCGCGAGGGCCGGGTCAGCGTCGACGGACGCGTCGTGTACGACCCCGAGCATCCGGTCCGCACCGGCGTGGACGAGGTCTGCGTGGATGGTCGGCCGCTGGGTTCCGAGGCGCGGGTCTATCTCGCCTTGAACAAGCCGCGCGGCCTTGTCACCACGGCGAGCGACGAGAAGGGCCGCGACACGGTCTACCGCTGCTTCGACGGCGCCGGCCTGCCGTGGGTCGCGCCGGTGGGCCGGCTCGACCAGGCCAGCGAAGGCCTGCTGCTGTTCACCAACGACCCGGCGTGGGCCGCGCGCATCACCGATCCGGCTACCGGGCCGGACAAGACCTATCGCGTCCAGGTGGAGGGCGTGCCGGGCGACGAATCGCTCGCAGCGATGATGGCCGGCCTCGACGAGGGCGGTGAGCGGCTGTCGGCGAAGTCCGTGGCCCTGCTGAAGAGCGGCGGCAAGACGGCGTGGCTCGAGGTCGTGCTGGACGAAGGGAAGAATCGGCAGATCCGTCGCCTCGCGAAGGCCGCCGGCTTCCCGGTGCTGCGCCTCGTGCGCGTCGCCATCGGCGGGCTGGACCTGGGCGAGCTTCCGAAAGGAGGCTGGCGCAGGCTGAGCGACGACGAGGCCGCGGCCCTTCGAGGCTGAGGCGTCGGGCGGTCCTCAGTGCGTCGAGCGGTCCGGTAGCGGCCGCCAGCGCGTGAGGCGCTTGGCGAGCAGCGCCGCCACGACGTCGTGGGCGCGCGCGTCCTGCGGGCCCCGGGCGTCCGGGCCTTTGCCCTTGTCCTGATTGCAGCGTCGGCAAGCCACCGCCAGGTTGCGCGGATCGTCGCGGTCGTCGCCCACCTGGGCGGTCAGCGCCGCCGCCGCGCGCAGGCCGAACCAGGCCTGCGGCACCACGTGCTCCAGCGAACTTGCGCCGAGCGCCTCGCCATCGGCCGCCACCTGCAAGCGCGTGCGGCAGTGCAGGCAGCGCGTGGTCCAGGCGCCGTCGGCCGCCTGCATCGCCTCGGCGTCGGTGGCGACGGCAAGGCGGAACAGGTGGCGGAGCTTCGCCCGCATCAGCCCGTGATGACCCCGAGCTCGCGGCCGACCTTGGCGAAGGCGGCGATGGCGCGGTCGAGGTGTTCGCGGGTGTGCGCCGCGCTCATTTGCGTGCGGATGCGGGCCTGGCCCTTCGGCACCACCGGGAAGAAGAAGCCGATCGCGTAGATGCCCTCTTCGAGCAGGCGCGCGGCAAACTTCTGCGCCAGCGGGGCGTCGTAGAGCATCACCGGGCAGATCGGGTGCACGCCGGGCTTGATGTCGAAGCCGAGCTTGGCCATTTCCGCGCGGAAGTACGCGGTGTTCGCAGCCAGACGCTCGCGCAGGTCGCCGGCTTTGGCCAGCATGTCGAACGCGGTGATGCCGGCGGCCACCACGTGCGGCGGCAGCGAGTTGCTGAACAGGTAGGGGCGCGAACGCTGGCGCAGCAGCTCGATCACATCCCGGCGACCGGTGGTGAAGCCGCCCAGCGCCCCGCCCATGGCCTTGCCCAGCGTGCCGGTGAAGATGTCGATCTTGTCCATCACGCCCTTCACCTCGGCGCTTCCGCGGCCGTTGGCGCCTAGGAAGCCGGTGGCGTGGCATTCGTCGATGTGGACCATCGCGCCGTACTTCGCGGCGAGCGCGGTGATCTCATCCAGCGGCGCGATGAAGCCGTCCATCGAAAACACGCCGTCGGTGGTGATCAGGATGTCGCGCACGCCGTCGGCGCGGGCCTGCTTGAGCTGCGCTTCCAGATCGGCCATGTCGCAGTTGGCGTAGCGGTAGCGCTTGGCCTTGCACAGGCGCACGCCGTCGATGATCGAGGCGTGGTTCAGGCTGTCGGAGATGATCGCGTCGGGTTCGCCCAGCAGGGGCTCGAACAGGCCGCCGTTGGCGTCGAAACAGGCGGCGTAGAGAATGGTGTCCTCGGTGCCGAAGAAGTCGGCGATCTTCGCCTCCAGCTGCTTGTGAAGGTCCTGCGTGCCACAGATGAAGCGCACCGAGGCCATGCCGAAGCCGTGGGTGTCCAGGGCCGCCTTGGCCGAGGCGATCACGTCCGGGTGGTCGGCCAGGCCCAGGTAGTTGTTCGCGCAGAAGTTCAGCACCGTGCGGCCGTCCTCGAGTTCGATCTCGGCCGACTGCGGGCTGGTGATGACGCGCTCGGCCTTGAACAGGCCGGCGGCGCGGATCTCGGCCAGCTCGGCGGCATAGCGGGTGAGGGCGGGGGTGACGGGGGTGTTCGGGGCCATGGCGATCGGGGTGCACGGGGCGGGGGCGGCATTATGGACCCGGGCCGGGATGTCTTCCGTTGTCCCCCGGTGCTTGACACAATTCACACTTGTAAAACATGTTGCGGAACCGGACTTCCCGATCCGGTCACCCAGGGGACCATGTCTCGCACTCTGCAAATCGGACTCGTCGAAGACGATCCCACCCAGGCCAAGATCATCTCGACGATGATCGAGAACTCGGGCATGGATTGCCTCCACTACGACACCGAGCTCGATTTCCGTCGCCGCATGGGGCCGGAATCGATCGACCTCCTGCTGCTCGACTGGAATCTGCCCGGTGTCTCGGGACTCGATCTGCTGCGCGAACTCCGGCAGACGAATGCGACGCTGCCGGTGATCTTCCTGACCGGCAACGATCAGGAATCCGACATCGTCACCGGCCTGCAGGCCGGCGCCGACGACTACATCGTGAAGCCGGCGCGCGCCGCCGAGCTGGTGGCGCGGATCAAGTCGGCCATGCGTCGCGCCGCGCCGCTCAGCAACGCCAACATCATCGAGGACGTCGAGCCCTTCGGCTTCGACCTTGATCGCCGCCGCCTCACGCTGCACGGCGAGCAGATCGAGCTCACCGACCGCGAATTCGACCTGCTGGTCTTCCTGTTCCAGCGCCGGGGCAAGGTGGTTTCGCGCGAAACCCTGCTTTCGCAGGTGTGGCGCGTCGGTCCGAACGTGGCCACGCGCAGCATCGACACCTATGTGAGCCGTTTGCGCAAGCGCCTCGGCCTGCAGGGCGACAGCGAATGGCGCCTCGAGGGCATTTACCAGCACGGTTACCGTTTGGTGCGCAGCAGCAACGACGATCCGGCCGACCTCCCCGAAGCTGACGTCGGCTGAGTCCTCGGAAGGAGGCTCCGCGCGATGCCGGGGGTTCGGCATCGCGCTCCCGGCTCAGTACCCCGCGTCGAAGCTCGGCTGCCGCACGCTGAATTCGCGGGCCGGCCCGATCGACTGCTCCACCACGGCCCAACCGTCCGCCAGCAGCGCGGCGCGTGCCCGCGGGCTGGCGTCGCGCGCGAGCAGCAGGCGCTTGTCGGCCACCCGCGCGAGCGCCGGGTCGGCGAAGAAGTCGGCGGTCTCGGGCGTCCACTGCAGCAGGTCGACGGGCAGCGCCAGCCACAGCCGCTCCTCGCCATCGCGCAGTACGAGGGCTTCGCCGAAGATCTCGAAACGCGTCGGGAAGCGCGGCCGTGCCGCCACCATCAGCTGCAGCGCATCGACCACGAAACGGGCTTCGGCCTCGCGCTGCACGCTCGCCGCCAGGCCGAGGAAGCTCTCGCAGCCGCCCTGCGGCGCCAGCTCCAGCAGCGCATCGACGGCCTGCGTCTGCAGCGTCGGGCTGTAGCGCGAGTTGTCGAAGAAGGCGTCCTGCACGTCGGCACGGCAGGCCAGCGGCGCAAGGCGCGCCGCGTTCCAGGCCTCGACTTCCTCCGGCGGCTTTTCCCACACCATGCGGTGGATGCGGCCGCTTTCGCCGAGCACCGTGCCGGCGGCCCCGCCGACCTGCCCGAGACCGAAGCCCACGCCGCGCCGACCGACGAGGGCCGACCAGGCGAGCCGGTCCATCTCGGCGCCGAGCCACGGGTTCGTGGAGTAGGGGTCGATGCCCAGTTCGCGGCCCAGTTCGCGCCGCGCCGCGTTGTAGCCGAGCCAGCGCTTCCCGAGCTTCAGCGCGACGCCGCCGCCCTTCTGCCACCAGGGTTCGGGCTCCGGCGGCAGCGGCTCCGCCTCGCGCGGGCGCAGGCTGGCGTCGAACAGGGCCTCGTCGGAGACGGCTCCATAGGCGCGCTCGCCCAGGTCGGAGGCCTGTCGTCCGTAGCGCGTGGCACGACGGCCGAACACCCGCAACATGCCGGCCGGCAGGCCGATGACGCTCTCCACTGGCCGGGTGACCACACCGGCCAGGGCCTCGCCGGTCTGCACCAGCGAAGAGGCCGCCGCGCGGCCCGCGGTGCCGGCCGCGCCCTGGGCGCGCAGGCGGCGCACCACCTCCATCTCGACGGCGCGGATCTCGAGCAGGTCGAGGCTTTCGACGCGCAACTGGGCGGGCTCGATGTCGTCCACGCCCGGGCCGTGAGGGCGCAGCACGAACTGCGCCATGCCGCCAACGATGGTCGCGCAGGGCGAGGCGCTGAAGTCCTCGGCGCCGAGCAGGGTGGGCGAGGCGAGCGCCGCCGCGGGAAGGGCATCCGGGCCGCAATCCGGGGCAGACGCGTGGGCAACGGCATGGGCGAACAGCAGGCCCGCCGCCAGCCAGGCGCGGGGTTCACGGAGAAGCGAAGGCATTCAGTCGAAGCGTTTTTCGAGGTAGTAGCGGGTGTAACCGGGCGGATTGTCCGCCTGCTGGCCGAACTGCCGGTAACCGAGCCGCTCGTAGAAGCCCAGCGCCTGGAACTCGATGGTTTCGAGGTACACGCCGAGCGCCCCGCGCTGGCGCGCCCAGTGTTCGGCCTGGTCGAGCAGCTGCATGCCGATGCCCGTGCGCCGGCGTTCCGGCAAGACGGCCAGCATGTCGACGTGCAGCCAACCCAACCCGTACTGGCCGGCCAGCCCACCGACGAGATCGTCCTCGGCGTCGAGCGCGGTGATCACCATCGGCAGCCAGTCGGGGCGGCCGATGAAGCGCGCGTTGTAGTCGCGAAGCATCTCGCGGATGGCGAGGGCCTTCTCGCCGTCGAGGTCGGGGTCGACGGCGATGCGGACGCTGGAGGCGGAGCACATGGGCGTGGCCTCGTGGGGAGGGGGATGCTGCGGGTCAGTTCCAGCTGCAGACGACCTTGCCGCAGATGCCGGCATCCATCAGGTCGAAGCCGCGCTGGAAATCGTCGATATGGATCTGGTGCGTGAGCACCTTCTGCAGCGGGAAGCCGGTGAGCACCATCTGCGTCATCTTGTACCAGGTCTCGTACATGCGCCGGCCGTAGATGCCCTGCACCGTGAGCCCCTTGAAGATGATCTTGTCCCAATCCACGCCCGTGCCCTTGGGCAGGATGCCGAGCAGCGCGATCTTGCCGCCGTGGTACATGCAGTCGAGCATGTCGTTGAAGGCGCGCGGGTTGCCGCTCATCTCGAGGCCGACGTCGAAGCCCTCCATGTGGAGGTCCTTCATGACGTCCTTCACCGACTGCTTCGAGACGTTCACGACCCGCGTGGCGCCCATGTCGGCGGCCAGCTTCAGGCGGAAGTCGTTGACGTCGGTGACGACGACGTTGCGCGCGCCGATGTGCTTGCAGATGCCGGCGGCGATGATGCCGATGGGGCCCGCGCCGGTGATCAGCACGTCCTCGCCGATGACGTCGAACTCGAGCGCGCAGTGCGCGGCGTTGCCGTAGGGGTCGAAGAACGCGGCCAGTTCCGACGGAATCTGGTCGGGGATCGGCCACAGGTTCGATGCCGGCATGGCGATGTATTCGGCGAAGGCGCCGGCGCGGTTCACGCCGATGCCGACCGTGTGCGGGCACAGGTGTTGCTTGCCGGCGCGGCAGTTGCGGCAGACGCCGCAGACGATGTGGCCTTCCGCCGAGACGCGGTCGCCGACCTTGTAGCCGGTGACGCCGTTGCCGAGTTCGACGATGCGCCCGACGAATTCATGGCCGATGACGAGGCCCGGCGTGATGGTGCGCTGGCTCCACTCGTCCCACTTGTAGATGTGCAGGTCGGTGCCGCAGATGGCGGTCTTCTCGAGCTTGATCAGCACCTCGTTGGGGCCGATCTGCGGGACCGGCACCTCTTCCATCCAGATGCCTTTTTCGGCGTGGCGCTTCACCAGCGCCTTCATCATCATGCCCATCAGCGTGCTCCCGGGGCCCTCGGCCCGAAGGTTGCCGATTATACCGGCGCGTTTCCGCCCTCGCGGGGGGCGCCCTGGGCCGCTGGGGCGATGCGCAGGCCGTCGGGCCAGCCGACCGCCGGGCGATGGAACAACCAGCCCTGCACCTTCGAGAAGCCTTGGGTCTGGCAGAAAGCCAACTGCTCGGGCGTCTCCACGCCCTCCGCCACGACCTCCAGGCCGAGCGAGCGGCCGAGCACGCCGATGGCCGCGGCGATGGCATTGCCGAAGCGGTCGCCGCTGCCGATGAAGCTGCGGTCGATCTTCAGCCGGTCGGCGCGCAGCTCGCGCAGGTGCGACAGCGAGGAATAGCCGGTGCCGAGGTCGTCGAGGGCGATGCGCACGCCCAGGGCGCGCAGCGCATCGACGATGTCGCGGGCGCGCGCAAGGTCGTGCATCGCGGCGGATTCGGTGATCTCCAGCTCCAGCAGGGCGGGCGGCAGCCGGTTGCGCCGCAACTGCGCCTCGACGGCCGCGGGCAGGCCGGAATCGAGCACCGAGGCCGCGGAGAGGTTCAGCGCCACGGGCACCTCCGGCAGGCCGGCCTCCTGGCGTTCGCGCAGGTGCCGGCAGACGCGGTCGAGCACCCAGCGGTCGATGTCGCCCATCAGGCCGCCGCGTTCGGCGGCCGGCAGGAAACGGCCCGGCGGGAGCACGCCCTGCACCGGGTGCCTCCAACGGATCAGCGCTTCCACGCCATCGAGATGGCCGGTGGCGACGTCGAAGATGCCCTGGTATTCGAGGAAGAGCTGGTCTTCGCCGATGGCGCGGTAGAGCGCGCCGACGATCTCGACCTCGTCGGCGTCGGAGCGCGCCTGCTCGGGCTCGAAGCGCAACATGTGCATGCCGGCGGCTTCGGCCTTCTCCTGCGCAAGGCAGGCGCAGGCCAGCAGGCTTTCGACGCTCTCGCGCTGCTGGCGGACGGCATAGCCGAAGCTCACGCCGACCGGATGGCCGAGGCCCTGGGCGACGGATTCCACTTCGCGACGGCGGGCCAGCACGTCGGCGTCGGCCAGCGAACCGTCGGCAGTGATGGCGATCGCGAGGCGGTCGCTGTCGATGCGGCCGATCGCGAGGAAGTGGTAGCTGCGCCCCGCGACCAAGGCCTCGCCCACGCGCTGCAGCGCCTCGCGTGCCCAGGCGGCGCCGAGGGTACGTTCCAGCATCGGGTAGCGCTGCAGGTGCACGGTCATCAGCGTGAGGGGGGCACCGCCCGCGGCCCCCTGGTCGATGCGCCGGAGGAAGCCGTGCCGGTTCGGCAGGCCCGTGTCCTCGTCGAAGTGCGCCATGCGTTCGGCGGTGAGCGTCTTGGCTTCGGCCATCGCCTGGGTGCGCTCCTGCACCCACACCAGCATCGCGATGGCGAGCGCCATCACGCCGACGAGGCCGAACAGCTGCAGCCACACCGTCACGTCCGCACCCCAGGCCTGCCAGTCGCTTACGAGGGTGGTGACGGCGTTGACGCCATTGCTGGCGGCGAGGATCGACAGCGACCCCACCACCAGCCATTGCCCGAGGGTTCGGCCGCTGATGGGCCGGTGTCGCGCCATCAGCACCACGAGGGCAGCGTAGGCCAGGGTCGTGATCAGTGAGCGTACGCCGACGCGCAGCGTGGTCCGCAGTTCCGCACTGCCCACGTCGAAGGCGCCGGGCCATGCGAGGGCGACGCCGATGACGAGCGCCGCGGCGATGCTCAGGCGGAAGGTGCCGGGGCGAAGCCCTTGCCGCAGCACCGTGAGGTACAGCGCGAGGGCGAGGAAGACGAGATGGATGATCGAGGCGGACTGCGATGCTGCGCTCACCAGCGTGCGCGTCAGGATCCACTGCGGCCCTTGCCCGGCCAGCCAGAACGAGAGCATGGACAGCGCTTGGAAGGCGCCGAGCGCGGCGAAGCTGGTGGCGAGGATGCGGCGCGACATCCGCAGCCGGTCGCCGCCCATCTGCGCCGCCACGGCCGCCATCGCGAAGGCGATCACCGCCTGCGTGATGCTGAGGAAAACCAGGATCTCGCTGCTTTCCATCGACGGACTCAGCGCTCGATGCGGATGCCCACGGCAAGCTGGTGCTCGCGTAGGAAGCGGTGGCCGAGCCGATGGCGGGTCTCGACGAAGAACGAGCGGCCGCCGGGGCGCACCCAGACCAGCCCGAGGCCGACGTCGATCCACTGGTCGTCGGGTTCCTCGGTGGCGAAGCGCACCGGCGTGCGGCCCGCGTCGTCCACGAAGCGGACGGCGAGGGTGCGCGACGGGTCGTCGAGCTCGCGGATGGCGGTGAGGCGCGCGCTCGGCACCCAGACGCCGGAGGGCCGGGAGATCGCGCCGGACACCATCGCGTCGAGCTGGACCCGCCGGGTGCGGCGCTCGCGCGCCGGTACCGCCAGCGCCCATCCGGCGCCGCCCGATTCCGCGTAGGGCGCGATGCGAACCCGCGAATCGTCGATGCCGAGCCCGCTGTCGATCGAGATCGCGCCGAAGCTGTCGTTGCGCCGGACCGCCAATGCCGCGCCGCGCCGTCGGGTGTCGGTGCGTGCGCGGGCTTCGCTGTCGATGGTCTCCCCGCCAGGCAGGGCGTAGCGCACGCGGCGCCGGCTTTCGAGGCGGCCCTCGCTCCAGTCCGCTTGGGCCTCGAGGCGCCAGGTCGCCGAGGGCATCCACGCCGCGACCAGCAGTGGGCCGTCGACCCGGGCGTCGAGCCGGCCGTCCGATGCGGTGTAGTCGAGTGTCTCGCGGACGGACTGCCAACCGCCGTCGAGGCTGAGCGTCGGCAACGGCTGCCAGCCCGCGCCCAGCAGCAGGCCGGTGCGTCCGGCCTCGAAACCGGCTTCGATCCGCCCCTCGCGCCGGTCGAGGCCGCGATCCAGCACGCTGGCCCAGACGCTCCAGCGCTGGGCCGATTCGTCGGTCCAGGGCGCCGACGGATCGGAGGTGCCGCCTTGCGTGTCGGCTACGCGTGCATGCCCGGGCAGCTCCCCGAGCCGCTGCGCCTGGGCCGCGCCGTCGAAGCCGCCGGACCCGAAGGCGCCCAGCGCCGCGCAGCGCGTCGCGAGGTCACGAACTGCGCCGGCGCAGATCGTCGGCAGCGCGGCGCGGAGGGCGTCGCTGGGGCTGGGCGCGGACTGGGCCCGCGCCTCGGGCAGGAGGGCCGACGCGACCAGAAGGCTTGCAAGGACGCTTTGCCCGCTGATTCCCATCGCGTTGCTCCGTTCTGTTGAGCGGACACAGTAGAGGCCTTGGCGCAGCGGCGGAAGTCGCCGACGGCCACGCCGCGTGAAATCGCACCCCCGACTTCCGGCAGGGGGGAGGGGGGAGGGGCCGGGCTAGACTCGGGAAGTTTCGTTCGCAAGCATTCCGCTGCGCCCAATTGTCCGAACCGGGGAACCCCTCATGCGTCGACTTCCGCTTGCCGCCGCCGTCGCGGCCACGCTTTTCGCCTCCGCCGCCACCGCCCGCGAGGGCATGTGGGTACCCCAGCAGTTGCCCGAGATCGCCGGGCCGCTGAAGGACGCCGGCCTCGAGCTTTCGCCCGAGCAGCTCGCCAACCTCACTGGCGACCCGATGGGCGCCGTCGTCGCACTGGGCGGCTGCACGGCCAGCTTCGTCTCGCCGAACGGCCTTGTCGCCACCAACCACCACTGCGCCTACGGCGCCATCCAGCTGAACTCGACGCCCGAGAAGAACCTGATGGCCACGGGCTTCAACGCCGCGACGCCGGCCGATGAAGTCTCCGCCGGCCCGAATGCGCGCGTGTTCGTGATGGACCAGATCACCGACGTCACCGCCGACATGCGCGCCGCGATCGCCGGCGCCGCGGATGGCCTCGCGCGCCAGAACGCGCTGGAGGCCAAGCAGAAGGCGCTGATCGCTGCCTGCGAGAGCGAGGCCGGCTTCCGCTGCACGCTGTACTCGTTCTTCGGCGGCCAGACCTTCCGCCTGTT
The DNA here is from genome assembly GCF_027531545.1 of Silanimonas sp. Lineage (GTDB taxonomy): Bacteria > Pseudomonadota > Gammaproteobacteria > Xanthomonadales > Xanthomonadaceae > Silanimonas. The sequence continues at coordinate 61,382 of NZ_JAPZSC010000002.1, forward strand.
CCGCCAGATGGAGATCAAGGACGTGCGCCTCGCCTACGCGCCGCCGTCCTCGATCGGCAACTACGGCGGCGAGGTCGACAACTGGATGTGGCCGCGCCACACCGGCGACTTCACCTTCTACCGCGCCTACGTGGGCCCGGACGGCAAGCCGGCCGCGTTCTCGAAGGACAACGTGCCCTACCAGCCGAAGCACTGGCTGAAGCTCGCCGACCAGCCGCTCGAGGCCGGTGATTTCGTGATGGTGGCCGGCTATCCGGGCCAGACCAACCGCTACGCGCTGTTCGACGAGTTCCAGAACGTCGCCGGGTGGCAGTACCCGGTCGTCGGCCAGCACCTGAAGAACGTCGTCGCGATGGTCGAGGCGGCCGGCAAGGCCGACAAGGACGTGGAGGTGAAGTACGCCGCCACGATCCGCGGTTGGCAGAACGCGATGAAGAACTGGGACGGCCAGCTGGAAGGCTTCCAGCGCATCGATGCGCTGGCCACCAAGCAGGCCGAGGAGCAGGCCGTGCTCGACTGGCTCCGCGCTGGCGCCGCCGGCGCCGAAGGCCTCGATGCGAAGGCCGCTCTCGATGCGCACGCCGCGCTCGAAGCCCTCGCCGCCAAGGCCCGCGAGACCCGCGAGCGCGACCTCGTGCTCGGCCAGGTCGGCAACACGGGACTGCTGGGCAGCGTGCGCCAGCTCTACCGCCTCGCCGTCGAGAAGGCCAAGCCGGATCTCGAACGCGCGCCGGGCTTCCAGCAGCGCGACCTGCCGGGCATCGAAGGCGGCCAGCGCCAGCTGGAGCGGCGTTACGCCCGCAGCATGGAGACGCAGCTGATGGCCTACTGGCTGGGCCACTACGCCAAGCTGCCGGCCGCGCAGCGCGTGCCGGCGCTGGATGCGATCGTCGGCGACGGCAGCGAGGCGGCGATCAAGGCCGGCCTCGAGAAGCTCTACGCGGGCACCCAGCTTGAAGGCACCGACGCGCGCCTCGCGCTGCTGACGGCCGACAAGGCCACGCTGGACGCCAGCACCGACCCGATGGTGAAGCTCGCGGCCGCGCTGCACCCGACGATGCTCGCCCTCGAGAACGAGGCGAAGTCGCGCGGCGGTGACAGCCTGCTGCACCGTCCGGCCTTCCTGGCCGCCGTGCAGGCCTACCGCAAGTCGAAGGGCGGCCACGTCTACCCGGACGCCAATCTCAGCCTGCGCATCACCTTCGGCAACGTGACGGGCTACACGCCGCGCGACGGCGTGGCCTACACCCCGTTCACCACGCTCGAAGGCCTCGCGGCCAAGGCGACGGGCACCGAGCCCTTCGACGCCCCGCAGGTGCAGCTCGACGCCATCCGCGAGCGTCGCCACGGCAACCGCGCCGACGCCGCGCTGGGCACCGTGCCGGTGAACTTCCTCTCCGACCTCGACATCACGGGCGGCAACTCCGGTTCGCCGGTGATGGACGCGCGTGGCCGTCTCGTTGGCCTCGCCTTCGACGGCAACTGGGAGTCGGTGAGCTCGAACTGGGTGTTCGACCCGAAGATGACCCGCATGATCGCCGTCGATTCGCGCTACATGATGTGGACGATGGAGCACGCCTACCCGGCGCCGCAGTTCGTCAAGGAGCTCGAGGACGCCGCCAAGGCGCGCTGAGCCGCAATCGCCCGGCCTGCCCTTCGGGGCATGCCCGGGGCCTCGCACCGGGGGCGGCCGCAAGGCCGCCTTCGTCGTTTCCGGCTACGCTCGGGGCATCGAAAGGAGACAGCGCATGCGGGTGATCTTCCACGGGGCGGCGGGCGAAGTGACGGGCTCCTGCCATGAGGTCGAGGCCGCCGGGCATCGCGTGCTGCTCGATTGCGGCCTGATCCAGGGCAGCCGCGCCGACGAGGCGCGCAACCGCGAGGATTTCGGCTTCGATGCGTCCACCATCGATGCCGTGGTGCTGAGCCACGCGCACATCGACCACTGCGGCCGCCTGCCGCTGCTGGTGAAGCGTGGCTTCCGCGGGCCGATCTGGACCCAGCGCGCCACCGCCGACCTGCTGAAGGTGATGCTGGAGGATTCGGCGAAACTCGCGCAGGCCGACGCCGAGCGCGCGCGTCGGCGATTGCACGAAGGGCGCGGCGGTCGCGACGACGAGGAGGAGCTCGAGCCGCTGTACACGCTCGACGACGTCACCAAGACGCTCAAGCACGTGCGTGCGATCGACTACGACGCGCCGACCGCGCTGTTCCCTGGCCTCATGCTCACCCTGCGTGATGCCGGCCACATCCTCGGCTCCGCCAGCGTCGAGCTGGTCGAGACCGCCGCGGATGGCACGCGCCGGACCCTCGTGTTCTCCGGCGACCTCGGGCCCTCGGGCACGCCGATTCTCCGCGATGCCGCGCCGGTGCCGCACGCCGACCTGCTGCTGCTCGAATCCACCTACGGCGGGCGCTTGCACCGCGAGCGCGCGGCCACCGTCACGGAGCTCGGCGAGATCTTCGACGAAGCGTGGCGCGATCGCGGCAACGTCGTCATCCCGGCCTTCGCCGTCGGCCGCACGCAGGAACTGCTTTACGCGTTCGCCCAGCACTTCGACGACTGGGGCCTGGGCCGCTGGCAGATCTTCCTCGACAGCCCGATGGCCACCAAGGTGCTCGGCGTCTACGAGCGGCATGCGGAGCTCTTCGACGAGGAGGCGGCGCGCGTTTTCGCCACGACGCCCCATCCGCTGCGGTTGAAGAACCTGCATCTGACCGACAGCACGGAGGAGTCGATGGCCATCAACCGCATCGACAGCGGGGCCATCATCATCGCCGGCTCGGGCATGGCCAACGGCGGCCGTGTGCGCCATCACCTGCGCCATCGCCTGCCGTTCGACCGCAACCACGTGGTGTTCGTCGGTTACCAGGCCGCGGGAACGCTGGGCCGACGCCTCGTGGACGGTGCGGCCTACGTGCGGGTGCTGGGCAGCGAGGTGCCGGTGCGGGCGAAGCGGCACACGGTGGGCGGGCTGTCGGCGCACGCCGACCAGGCCGGCCTGCTCGACTGGTACGGCCGCGTGGGCGGCCGCCCCGACACCGTGCTCGTGCACGGCGAAGACGATGCCCGCGAGGCCATGGCGCGCGAACTGCGTCGCCGCTTCGACGCCGACGTCGAACTGGCCCGGCCGGACATGGCCCGCACGGTGGGCCGTTGAGCCGCAGGCCTCAGGCGGCGTCCAGCGTGTCGGCGATGTCCTTCAGGTAGATCGACAGCACGAGGCGCTCGGTCTTCGGCAGGGCGCGGAAGCTCAGGCCCAGGCGCTCGCGGCTCGGCGCCTCCATGGCGCGGCGATGGCAGATCACCGCCTCGGTGGTGATCTGCGTCTTCTCGCCTTCGGCATCGACGACGAAGCTGATGCGCAGCGTGTCGCCCACGTCGCCCATGGGATGCAGGGTTTCCACCAGCGCTCCTGCGGCGCTGAGGTCGAGCACCGAGGCCGCCTGCGTTTCGCCCTTCGCGCTGACGGGCGCGAGCTGTGCCGGCAGCAGGGTGCGCACGCGCAGGGCCTGGCGCACCAGGCGCGCCTGCACGGCCTCCGGCCACGCCAGCAGCGCGTAAACGAAGGGCGCATCGAAGGTGCCGACGGCCTGCGTCTCGAACTGGAAGTCGTACTGGCCGGTGAAGCCCTGCACGCCGTAGCGCGCGCCGGCGGTGACCGGCGCCATCTTCTGCCCGGGCAGCGGCGCGAGCATCAGCCCCTTGCCCTCGATCGCGGCGCAGAATTGCCACTCCTGCGCGATGCCGGTGTCGCCGATGCGCTAGGCCTGAAGCAGGGTCTTGGGACGCAGGCGCAACTGTCGGAGCGGGATGGCGCTGGTGTTGGAGGCGTCTGCGGGCATCAGAGGGTCCGGGTTGAGGGGGGGGGGAGGGCTCAGGCCGCGCCGAGGAAGCGCCAGGCCATCGATTCGCCGGCCGCCAATGGCACCAGCGTCTGCGTGCCGTAGGGCAGGGCGGTCGGGATCACGTTCGATTCCCTGCGCAGTTGGACGCGCGAGGCGTGCCGCGGCAGCCGGTAGAAGTCCGGGCCGAAGTGGCTGGCGAAGCCTTCCAGTTTGTCCAGCGCTCCGGCGGCCTCGAACGCGCTGGCGTACAGCTCCATGGCGTGCAGCGCGGTGTAGCAGCCAGCGCAGCCGCAGTCGGACTCCTTGTCACCCTTGGCGTGCGGCGCGGAATCGGTGCCGAGGAAGAAGCGCGCGCTGCCCGAGCTGGCCGCGGCGACGAGCGCCTGGCGATGCACCTCGCGCTTCAGCACCGGCAGGCAGTAGTAGTGCGGGCGGATGCCGCCGGTGAAGATGGCATTGCGGTTGTAGAGCAGGTGGTGCGCGGTGATGGTGGCGGCGATGTCGCCCTCGGCGCCCGCGACGTAATCGGCGGCGTCCTTGGTGGTGATGTGCTCGAACACCACGCGCAGGCCGGGGAAATCGCGGCGCAGCGGGATCAGCTTCTCGTCGATGAACACCTTTTCGCGGTCGAACACGTCGATGTCGCGGTCGGTCACCTCGCCGTGGATGGCGAGCACCATGCCCGCCTCCTGCATGGCCTCCAGCGCCTTGTACGTGTGCTTGAGGTCGGTGACGCCGGAATCCGAGTTCGTCGTGGCGCCGGCCGGATAGAGCTTCACCGCATGCACGAAGCCGCTGTCCTTCGCACGACGGATCTCATCGCCGGGCGTGTTGTCGGTGAGGTAGAGCGTCATCAGCGGTTCGAAGTCCGAGCCCGCCGGGCGTGCTGCGAGGATGCGCTCGCGGTAGGCCGCGGCGAGCGCCGTGGTCGTCACCGGCGGCTTGAGGTTCGGCATCACGATGGCGCGGCCGAACTGCGCGGCGGTGTGCGGCAGCACCGCCTTCAACGCCTCGCCGTCGCGCAGGTGCAGGTGCCAGTCGTCGGGGCGGGTGATCGTGAGCGTGGTGCCGTCAGGCACCGAGGCCGGCTGGGTGAAGTGGTGGGCGAGAGTCATGGGTCGTCAGCGAAGGCAGGCAAGGCCGAGGCCACTAGTCTGCCATTGCCGTCAAGGGCGACGGTTGCCAGCGTGTCGCGAGTCGCCTTGCCAGCACTGCCGCCCACGCCCCCTGCGTCGCGGCGTTGGCGTGGTAGCCGTCCGGCGCGAACTCGTCGGGACGCGGCACGTAGGTGGTGGGCTCGTGAAACACGCCCGGTCGTCGCGCGGCCACCCTGGCGGCGAGCGCATCCAGCGTCTGCGCGCGCAGTCCGGCCGCGAAGCGCAGGGGCTGGGGGAGCAGCGGGAAGTGCTGCATGCGCGGCAAGCCGCAAAGCAGCACCGTGGCGCGCGGCGCACGCGACTGCAGGCCCTCGACGAGTTCGCCGAGGCGTCTTTCGAAGGCCGCACTGCGCGTGAGCCCGGACACATCGTTGACGCCCACCGAGACCAGCACGAGGTCCCAGGGGCCGGCGGGCACCTCGGGCAGCAGCGTTTCGCCCAGCTCGCGCACGCAGGCGCCGGTGCGACCGAGTGCACGCCAGCGCACCTCGCGTTCGAACACCTGGGCCAGCTCGCGGCTGAAGTGGCCGGTGAGGGCTTGCTCGATGCTCGGGCAGCCGACGCCATCGATCACCGAATCGCCGATCGCGAGCAAGTGCAGCGGCGGGCCCTCGCCGACGCGCCCCTCGCGGGGCCCCGGCGCAGGCGCGAATCGCGGCGCCGTTCGCTTCAGCCGAAGCCCCTGCGGGGCCCCCAAGGGCATCAGGCCCCAGAACAGGGCGCGTCGCCAGGCCATCGGAACTCCAATCGGGGGGGAATGCCGACATGCTGCCTTGGACGGCGCCGCAGGGCGAGTGGATCACGCCGCGCCGACGCGTCGCCCCCCCACACTTGCGATTCCGTCTCCGACTCTGATCGAGCCCTCCCATGCGCCTCGCCCCGCTCGCCATCGCCCTGCTGCTGGCCACCGCCACGCCCGCGTTCGCCCAGTCCACCGCGACACCGGCAGCGGCCGCGTCGAGCGCCGCGCAGGCGCCTTACGCGCTGCCGTCCTTGCCTTACGCCGTCGAAGCCCTCCAGCCGGCCATCGACGCCGAGACGATGACGCTGCACCACCAGCGTCACCATGGCGCCGCGGTGAAGGCGCTGAACGACCTCTCCGCGACCGTGCCAGCCCTGCGCGACGGCGCCATCGAGCCGCTGCTGGCGACCGTGTCGACCCAGCCCGCCGGCGTGCGCAACAACCTCGGAAGCCACTACAACCACAGCCTGTTCTGGACGGTGATGGCGCCGGCGGGGCAGGGCGGCGAACCCTCGGCCGAGCTGGCGGCGGCGATCACGCAGGGCTTCGGCTCGATGGACGCGATGAAGCAGCAGTTCTCGCAGGCCGCGGCCACCCGTTTCGGTTCCGGTTGGGCGTGGCTCATCGTCAAGGCCGACGGCACGCTGGCCATCACCAGCACCCCGAACCAGGACAACCCGCTGATGGACGTGGCCGAGCTGCGCGGCACGCCGGTGCTCGGGCTGGACGTGTGGGAACACGCCTACTACCTGAAGTACCGCAACGTTCGCGGTGACTACATCGCGGCCTGGTGGGACGTGGTGAACTGGAACGAGGTGAACCGGCGCTACGCCGCCGCGACCGCCGCACGCTCGCCCTGAACCTCGCCGCGGCGGTTCAGCGCCAGAACGGGATGCGCCACGGCAGGTCGTCGTCGCCCGTGGCGTTGTCATCGAGCTTCCGCTGCGATTCGGGCTGGTCGATCTCGAGCAGGAAGGGCCCGGTGCGTTGGGCCCGCAGGTCGATCATCACCTGGAAGCCGCGGCGATCGTGCCGCGCATCCTCGCTCCACCACCACAGCGCAACGACGGGCCGACCATCCAAGCGGATGGGCTGCGAGGCGGCGAGGCAGTCGAGCACGGCGCGGCTGGCCGCGACATCGGCGAGCCAGCGCTCGCGCGACTTCGGCGTGCAGCGCGCCAGCGCGGTGTCGTGCCACTCCGGCACATAGGGAATCCAGAGCTTGGCGTAGGGGCCGGTGAGCACATCGCTGGTGAGCGCGGGGGCGTTCTGGCTCTCTCCGAGGCGTTGGCGGTCGAGGTAGTGCGCGGCGCGCAGCGCGCCGGCATCGCCGCCGTGCAGGCCCGGGAAATCGCCGTCGAGCAGGCCGCCGATGCCGCGGTTCTGCAGTACCGGCACCAGCAGGGCCACCAGAATGACGCTGGTCACGATGGCCGCGATGGCGAACTGGGCCCGCCAGCCCCGCTTCGCCCCGGCCACGCGGTAGGTGGCCATGGTCGTGCCGAGGTTGCGGTCCGCCGTGAATCCCGCCAGCGCATAGCCCCGCAGGACCGGCATCACCCAGCGCGGGGCCGCTCGGCCGTGTTTGCCAGCATGGTTGTCGACCATCGTGGCCAGCATCAACGGCACGATCCACAGGGCCAGGAAGGCGAACGTGATGGGGACAAGGTGCTTGTCGAGCCCAAGCCCCTTCGCGAAGGCATACGCCAGCAGGAACAGCGCGCCGAGCGTCAGGGTGAGCCCCGTCATCATCTTGGCCAGCCCCAGGGCCGCACCGAACACCAGCGTGGCGGCGTCGTCGAGCGCCGCGATCCGTTGGGGCAGGGCATCGAGCGCCTCGCCGAGCAGGGCGCGCTGCGCCGGCCCCAGGTTCTCGTTCTCCCGAAGCCGGCCTTCCGGATCCACCGATCGCAGTCCGACCAGCGACACCCAGGCGGCGCGCAGCAGCAGATGCACGAGGAAGCCGAGCGCGAGCCCGAGCACGCCGCCCTGCACGTACAGGCCCAGCGGGCTGACGATGCCCCCCAGGTCGCTCGGCAGTCGTTCGAACAGCCAGAAGACAGCGACGTTGAGTTCGGCGTAGGCCTGGAACAGCGCGAAGACGGTCGCGCCGGAGAGCAGGGTCTCCATCTCCCAGGTCGGCGTGGTGCGCTGGGGCAGCGTGTCGCCGGTGTCGTTCGCGGCGGGCGTCGGGGTCTGGGTCATGGGCCGGGGGTTCCGTGGTCGCCGGAACGCTGCCACGCCGCGACGATCCGGGCAATCACAACTACCGGGCGTTCAAGCCTCGGGGAGGCGGCGCGCGTCGCTTTCCGGCCACGGGTACTCCATGTGCGCGGCGGTGGCGCGCGCGAGGTCCTGCCCGAAGTCGGCTTCGATGAGCTTCAGCGCGAGGTCGATGCCGGCGCTGATCCCGGCCGACGTCGCGATGCGCCCGTCCACCACCCAATGCCGGTCGCGCTGCACCTGTACCGACGGCCAGTCGCGCGCCATCCATTCGAGGCTCTTCCAGTGCGTGGTGGCCCGCACGCCATCGAGTTGCCCGGCTTCCGCGAGCAGCAGGCTGCCCGTGCACACCGACGCCAACCGGCGCGGCTGCGGCGCGGCCCGGCGAAGCCAGGCGAGGAAATCCGGGTCCTGCAGCAGCGGCCGCACGCCATAGCCACCCGGCACCACGAGGGTGTCGAGCGAGGCGGGATCGAGTTCGGCGATGGTCGTGTCGGGTTGCACCTTGAGCCCGCCGCGGCAATGCGCGAGGCCCGGATGCACACCGGCCACGATCACCTCGTACGGCGAGGCGGATTCGCGGCGCGTGGCTTCGTCGAGCCGCAGCGCCGAGAACACCTCGAAGGGGCCGGCGAAGTCGAGCACCTCGACTTCGTCGAACACCACGATGGCGACGCGGCGGCGCGCGTCCGCTTCGGCCACGGTGCGCGCCTCAGCCCTTGCGCGCCGCGATGAAGCGATCGAGCTTCGCCTCCAGCACCGAGAGCGGCAGCGAGCCGTCTTCGAGCACCTCGGCGTGGAAGGCCTTGATGTCGAAGCCGTCGCCGAGCGCTTCTTCCGCGCGGGCGCGCAGTTCGAGGATCTTCAGCTCGCCGATCTTGTAGGCCAGCGCCTGGCCCGGGATGGCGATGTAGCGCTCGGCTTCGGAGACGGCCTCGGTGTCGGTCGTCGCCGAGTTCGCCTTCATGTAGGCGATGACCTGTTCGCGCGTCCAGCCCTTGCTGTGCAGGCCGGTGTCGACGACGAGGCGGATGGCGCGCCAGATCTCGGCTTGCAGGCGCCCGAAGTACTGCTGCGGCGTGTCGTAGGCGCCCAGTTCCTTGCCCAGCGACTCGGCGTACAGGCCCCAACCTTCGGCGAACGCCGTCTCGCCACCGAAGCGGCGGAACATCGGCAGGTCGGTGAGCTCCTGCTGCAGCGCGATCTGGAAGTGGTGGCCGGGCACGGCTTCATGCAGGTAGAGCGCGTCGCGGTCCCAGTTCTTGCGGCTCGGCAGGTCGTGCGTGTTCACGTAGAACACGCCCGGGCGCGTGCCGTCCTGGCTCGGGCCCTGGTAGCTGCCGCCGGCCGCCGAGGCGGCGCGGAAGGCCTCCACCGGGCGGATCTCGAAGCCGGCCTTCGGCACCAGCGAGAACATGTCTTTGGCACGCAGATCGATGCGCTCGCGCAGCGAGTTGTAGTCGGCGAGCAGCGCCTCTTCGGTGGGGTACTCGTACTCCTTCGCCGTCGTCATGTGCACGAAGAAGTCCTGCAGGCTGCCCTCGAAGCCCATCTGCTTCATCACGTCATGCATCTCGCCCTGGATGCGCGCCACTTCGGCCAGGCCGATGTCGTGGATTTGCGCCGGCGTGAGGTCGGTGGTGGTCTGCACCTTCGCGAGGTAGGCGTACCAAGCCTCACCGTCCGGCAGCGAAGAGATGGCGACGGTGTCGCGGGTCTTCGGCAGGTACTCGTCGGCCACGAAGCGGCGCAGCTCGCGGTAGGCCGGCATCAGCTGCTCGGCGATCAGCGCGCGGTAGGCGGCCGTGAGGCGCTCCTTCTCCGCGGCGGGCATGTCGGCCGGCAGGTTGGCGATGGGGCGCCAGAACAGCGTGTCCTCGGGCTTGTCCTTGATCAGCGCGTCGAGCTGCGGGATCACCTTCTGCATCAGCACGCGCGGCTGCACGACGCCGCTGGCCATGCCTTCGCGCATGTTGCCCTGCATCGTGGTGAACAGCACCGGCAGGCGCGAGGCGCGCTTCAGCCAGTTGTCGTAGTCCTGCACGGTCTTGAAGGGCTGTGCGTTCGTGCCGGAACCGAGCTGCGCGAACAGCGCGGCGACGTTGCGGAACTGGTCGAGCGGCTGCTGCCAGCCGGGGAAGCGTTCGCCTTCCATCTCGAGCTTGAGATCGCGCAGCAGGATCTCGGCGCTCAGGCGGCGCTGCGGCGAGAGGGTGTCGAGGTCGAGGGCCTCAACGCGCGCCAGCCAAGCCTTGTTGAAGGCCGAGGCCTTGGCGCGGCTCTCGGCGCTGAAAAGGTCGGGCAGCTGGTCGTTGTAGCGGGCGTCGCCGACGAAGGTGGCGCGCAGCGGCGAGAGCTTCAGCGAGGCTTCCCAGTATTCGGCGAACAGCGCGTCAGCGGCGGCATCCGCCGGCTGCACAACCTCGCTGGCCGTCGTGGTCGCCGGGGCCGCGGACGTCGACTGCGCGTGGGCAACGGCGGGCAGGCCGACGGCGAGGCTGATCGCCAGGGCAAGGGTGAGCGGGCGCAAGGGCATGGCGGGGAACTCCGGCAGCGTTCGACAAGGAAGGTCGAGGAACGCCGAGCTTCCGCCGACGTGAAGACGGCCGCATGGGCCTGAGGTCACGGTGCGGCGGGTGGAAGCGCGCCCTCGAGCCGCAAAGCGCGCTCCAGGCGCGTACGGGCCTCGGCATTCCACGGGCCGGCATGCTCGAATCGCCAGCGCGCGCGCTCGTCGCGCAGCACGACGGCAGGGAGCGTGCTGCGCGTGAGGTCGGCAGGCAGGACGGCGGCGCGTGGCACGCGCAGGCGGGCGGCCCAGTCATTGAGCGCCGCCGAGTCCGCCACCGGCCCCGTGCCTTCGCGGGTGAGCAGGTGCACCACGCGAAGTCCGCCGGGCAACGTGGGGCGGAGCGCCTTCCACTCCTCGATGCAGGTGCTGCACGACGGCGCGCCGTAGACCACGAGGAAGGGCTGGCCGCGCAAGGGCGAGAAGTCCGGCTCCCCGCGCAGGCCCGGGGGCTCGTCGCCGTGCACCCACCACGCCAAGGCCAGCACAAGCCCGACGCCGACGAAGAAACCGGCGTTCAGGGTGAGGGTGCGCTGGCGCGGCTTGGGCCGTTCACCGATGCGCGAGGCGCGCATGGTTCAGCCCTGCGCGGCGGCCATCCGCAGCTGCTCGGCGCGTTCGCGACCGAGCCACGCGGTGAAGGCGCGGCGCGCGAGGTAGATCAGCGGGATCAGCGCGATCGCCGCCGCCAGCTTGTACCCGTAGTTCACCGTGCCCACCGCCAGCCACAGCGAGGTCGGCCAGGCTTGTGGGCCGATCACGAAGGCGATGTACAGCACGATGAAGCTGTCGATGAGCTGCGAGATCGCGGTCGATCCAGTGGCGCGCAGCCACACCCAGCGCTCGCCGGTCAGCCGGCGGATGCGCACGAAGATCGCGATGTCGATGAACTGGCCGATGAGGAAGGCCACGGTCGAGCCGAGGATCGACCACAGCCCCTGCCCGAAGATCGCCGCGAAGGCGGCCTGCTGGTCCGGCACGCCCTGTGCGCTCGCGGCGCCCACCCACCAGCCGGCCGGCACCAGCGCGATGGCCGCGTAGGCGAACAGGAAGCCGTAGACGATCAGGCCCACCGATAGCAGGCTGATGAAGCGCACGCCGCGCCGGCCATAGAACTCGTTGACGAGGTCGGTGAGCACGAAGATCAGCGGCCATACCAGCACGCCGGCGGTGAACGAGAGCGAGCCGCTCTGCCCGAACAGCGACCACTCGAAGGGCGCGAGGCCCAGCGTGTCCTCGAGCGCGAAGATCTTGATGCCGATGAAGTTCGCCAGCACCGCGTTGACCGCAAAGAACGTGGCCAGCACCAGGAAAAGCCGCGTCGCGCGGTCGTCGAGCAGGGTCACGGGCGCGGCCCTTCGAAGGGCACTTCCTTCGGAGCCACCGCACCGCCGGAGATGATGAAGGCCATCGCCTCGTCGAAGGTCCACTGCGTCGGCGTCAGGCGGTCGACGGGGACGATCTCGAGGTAGCCGGAGGTCGGGTTCGGCGTGGTCGGTACGTAGACGGCCGCGAGTTCGCGGCCAGTGCCTTCCTCGCGCAGCGTGCGGGTGACGAAGCCGACGGCCTTCATGTCGCGGTGCGGGAAATCGATCAGCACGACGCGCTGGGCACCGCCCCCCGGCGGATGCTGCAGCAGGTCGAGCAACTTGCGCGCGCTGGAGTAGATGACGTTCACCAGCGGCACGCGGGCGATCAGGCCTTCGGTCCAGCGCAGCAGGGTCTGGCCGACCACGCGGCGGGTCAGCGCGCCGACGCCGAGGATGATCAGCAGGGTGCCGACGAGGGCCACCACGGGCAGCACCCACGGGTGCGTGGCCCAGCCGAACACCTCCGGCTGCGCGCCGGCGAGGCCGTTGAGCAGGGGGCCCACCCACGGCCGCGAAAGGTCGGAGAGCAGGGTGAACAGCAGGCTGATCACGAACCATGCCAGCCAAAGCGGCAGCAGGGTCAGGAGGCCGGTGAGGAACCAGGTGCGGAGCTTGCGCATACCGCCATCGTAGCGGGCTCAGCGTGGACGGCGGGGCGAAGCGTCCAGCAATTCGTCGAGCGAGACCTCGCGCACGAGGCGGAAGCCGAGGTCGTCCTGCCCGCGTTCGTCGCTGACCGCCTGCGTCGCACCGGCTCGGGCCTGCGCGGCATTGGTGCGCCAACCGGCGCCGGCCGTCTGACGGCCGCCGGCCAGCCACTCGCGCACGTTGCCACCGATGTCGACGAGTCCCAGCGACGAAGCCTTGCCGTCGCCCACGGGCACCGTGCCCTCGCGGCGGTCGCAGTTCAGCCGGGTGCCGGCGCAATCGCCCGCGGCGCCCTGGCTCAACTGGCTCCATTCACCGGCCGTCGGCAGGCGATAGCGCACGCCATCGCGCTGGCCGCGCCATTGCGCGTAGGCATCGGCATCGGCGGCGGTGACGCACACCGCCGGGTCGCGCGCGGTCTGGGCGAAACCAGGATCACTCCAGGTGCGGCGCTCGAGGAAGCCACCGCGGCAGCGCGACACCGGCCGGCCGGTGGCCTGCACGAAAGCGAGGAAATCGCCGCGCGTCACTTCGGTTTCCATCGCCGCGAAGCCCGGCCGGGCCTCGCTCGGCGTGGTGACCAGACGCATCGCCGGCCCGCCGCCTTCGAGGCGGGCGCCCGGTCGCGGCAGCAGTGCCACGCGGGCGGTGCGGATGGTGTCGGCGAAGCGCGCCTCGTCGAGGCCGTAGATCGCGATCTCGTCGGTGGCGCGCTTCAGTTCCCGCGCACTGCGGCGGGAGGCGGCGTTGGCCAAGCGGCGTTCCACGGCGGCGGCCCGCGCGTCGACCAGCGTCGTCCAGGACTCACTGTCCTTCAGCTCGGCCTGTTCGACGTAGCGCTGCGCGCGCTGCCACAGCGCGACCGCGTTGGCGTTGTCGTCGTCGTCCAGGGCTCTGTCGATCTGCGCGCCGAACGCGGCAATGAGCGCGGCCTCCAGTCGGGGCAGGGCGGGGTCGCGCGGGGCCAGGGTGCGTGCCGCCAGAAGGGATTCGATGGCGTTGTCGCCGGCCGGCGTGGACAGGCGCAGCCGCGCGATCTGCCGCTGAACCGCGGCGAGTTCGCGCGCCGCCGGCACGCGCGGGTCGTAGGGCAGGGCCTGCGAGACGAAGGCGGCCGAAGCCGTCGGCGTGGGCGTCGGCGCGTTGTCGGCGCGATCCGCGGGGGTGGCTCCGGCCAAAGCGGCGGGGGTCGGCATCGTGGCGTCGGCGCCCCCCGGGGCGGGCGCGGCCCCCGCAGCGATTGCGACGGAGCCGATCGGGTCGTCGACCACCGTCGGCGCGCTGCCATCGATGGTGAGGAAGTCAGGCGCCCGATCGCGCGACGCGGTCCACCAGGTCGCACCCGCCGCGAGCACCAGCGCCGCGGCGCCCACGCCCAGCCAGCGACCGCCGGGCCGCGAGGGGGTCGGACTTTCGCCGGTGGTGCGACCCGGAGCCGCCGCCGGTTCGGGCGTGGCTTCGCCGGCCGCCGGGCCGAGACGGTGCCGGCGCTCCAGCTCGTCGAGCGCGCTGAGCATCTGCTCGGCATTGCGAAAGCGCTGCTCCTTCGTCTTCGCCATGGCCAGCGAGATGAAGGGCTGCCAATGCCGGCGGTTGCTCGGCAGCGGCGGGATCGGGTCGTGGGCGTGCATCACCGCCAAAGCCAGCGCGTCATTGGCCTGGAACGGCAGGTGGCCGGTGACCATCTCGTAGGCCAGCACGCCAACGGCATACAGGTCGGCACGGCCATCGACGATGTCGCCGCGGGCCTGCTCGGGAGCCATGTAGGCTGCGCTGCCGACCGCGAAACCCACATTGGTGATGCGCGTCGAACTGCGGAACGGCAGGGCGATGCCGAAATCCGCCAGCACCGGGCGATCGGCATTGTCGAACAGCACGTTCTCGGCCTTGACGTCGCGGTGCACGATGCCGCGCGTGTGGGCGTAGCCCAGCGCCGACAGCAGCGAACGCAGCACGGCGATGATCCGCGGCTCGTCGTTGCGCAGGTCGCGCTGGCCGAGATGCCCCTTCGACAGGTAGGGCATCACGTAGTACATCAGCCCCTGCGGCGAACGGCCCACTTCGTAGATGCCGACGATGCAGGGGTGTTCGAGTTTCGCGATCGTCCGCGCTTCCTGCTCGAAGCGCTGCTTGCTGATCTCGTCGCGGAGGATGTCCGGCGCGGTGATCTTGATCGCGACCTGGCGGTCGAGCGATTCCTGCACCGCGAGGTAGACGAAGCTCATCCCGCCCTTGCCGATGCGTCGCATCACCCGGTAGCCGGGGATGTCCGGCATCACGGAGGTCAGCAGGGCCGACAACTCCTCCGGCGACATCTCCTCGTCGGGCGACGGCGTGAAGCGCAGGATGGCCATGCGGGTCGGGCGGGGGGTATGGGCGGCCAGCTTCGCGCGTCGTCCATGGCCTGTCCAGCGGGGAAACCGCCCCGATCCGCGTCGATCAGGGCCTCGGGGCGGTGCTGCCCTGCGGGCTGTGAGCCGCGTCACGTTCCGCGGCGGCCTCGCGGCGCACCCGCGGCTTCAGGCGCACGTAGAGCTGCTTGCGCACCCGCGCCACCACGTCGCCCTGGGCATCGACCACCGGGCAGTCCATCCAGCGCAACACCTTGCCGCCCCCGGCTGCCGCGGCGCGCAGTTCGTCGAGCACTGCGTCGGTGAGGTCGAAGCGGCAGCGCACCGTGCCGCGGCCGGGCTTCACGAATTCGATCTCGCCGGCCTTGTCCCAAACCACGTAATCCTCGCCCAGCGCGCGCAGCGTGAGGATCATCCAGAACGGGTCGGTCATGGCGAACAGCGAGCCGCCGAAGTGCGTGCCGACGTAGTTGCGGTTCCAAGGCCGCATGCGGAGTTCCACCTCGGCGCTGCGCCAGTCGGCACCGAGGTGGGTCACGTGGATACCGGACAGCAGGAACGGCGGCCAGACGTTGAAGAAGTGGCGTAGGAGGCGGGGCGGCATGGCAGTGCGGGGCCGGCAACGGGTGCCGGATCATGCCATACGCAGGCGTACGGTGGAGCTCAGAACAGCACGGTGGCCATCTTCCGCCGGTAGGCGCCCACGAGGTCCTCGTCATCCACCACGCGGAACGCATCGATCAGCGCCTTCTTCGGCAGGCCGTCTTCGTAGGCCCGGTTGCGCTTGAGCATTTCGAGGAACTGCACGAGGCCGGCTTCCGAATCGCCTTCGACGATGCAGCGCGCGCCAAGCAGATGGCGGGCGCGCAGGTCGTCGGGGTTCGCGGCGATGGCCTGCTCGAGCACGACGGCCGGCGGCGCGTCCTTCAGCAGGGCAGCAAATCCCAGCCGCGCGCGGGCCTTCACGGCCCGGTCGTCGGTGGCGAGGTTGGCGGGCAGGGCGTCGAGCAGGGTTTCCGCCTCGGCGGCGGCACCGACTTTCAGCAGGGCCAGCACGAGGTCGAGCTTCAGCGCGCCGTCGTCCGGGGCATCGGCCACGGCGTGGCGCAGGCGGATCACCTCGGCTTCCGGATCGACCGGCGGCGCTTCGGCGGCTGCCTCCTCGGCCGCAGGCTCCGCCGGCGTGATGCCGTGCTGGGCGAGGAACGCCTTCAGCTGGCCCTCCGGCAGCGCGCCGGGGAAGCCGTCGACGATCTGGCCGCCCTTGAGCAGCATCACCGTCGGTACCGAACGAATCTGGAAATAGCCGGCGAGCTGCTGCTCCTTGTCCACATCGACCTTCGCCAGCAGGAAGGCCCCGTGGTACTCGGCGGCGAGCTTCTCGAGGATGGGGCCGAGCGTCTTGCAGGGGCCGCACCAGGTGGCCCAGAAGTCCACGAGCACCGGCACGTCCTTCGACTTCAGCAGCACCTCGGCCTCGAAGCGTTCCAGCGTCACGTCGAACACGTGCGGCGACGCGGCGTCGGCGGTGGGAGCGGAGGCAGGCGGCGTGCCGAAGGCGTCGAGGCGGATCATCGAAGTCTCACGAGGGAAAGGCGCAAGGCGCCGATGCCCCCACGGATGGGGGCGGGGGCGCCGGCTTGCAAGGCGGTCAGTTGGCGAGTGGCTTCACGACCTGGCCGCCCTTCATCACGAAGTCGACCTTGCGGGTCAGGCTGATGTCGGCCAGTGGATTGCCGGGCACGGCGACGATGTCGGCGTGGAAGCCCGGCGCGATCTGGCCGAGGTCGGTGGCGCCGAGCACGGTGGCGGCATTCACCGTGGCGGCTTGCAGGGCCACGTTGGCCGGCATGCCGCCTTCCACCATGAACTCGAACTCGCGGGCGTTGTCGCCGTGCGGGCTGACGCCGGCGTCGGTGCCGAAGGCGATGGGCACGCCCGCGGCATAGGCGCGTCGGAACGTCGCCATGATCTGCGTGCCCACGGCGCGCGCCTTCGGTCGGATGATCTCGGGGTAGAAGCCGTCGATCTCGGCCTTCTCACCCACGAAGCGGCCGGCGCTGAGCGTCGGCACCCACCAGGTGCCCTTTTCCTTCATCAGGCGCATCGTGGCATCGCTCATGAAGGTGCCGTGCTCGATGCTGGTGACGCCGCCCTCGATGGCGCGGCGCATGCCGACGTCGCCGTGCGCGTGGGCGGCCACCGTGTAACCGTAGTCCTTCGCGGTGTCGACGATGGCGCGGATCTCCTCCACCGTGAACTGCGGCGCATCGGCGCTGCGGGCGTAGCTCAGCACGCCGCCGGTGGCGGTGATCTTGATGGTGTCGCTGCCTTCCTTGTAGCGCTGGCGCACGGCCTGGCGGGCCGCGTCGACGCCGTTGATCACGCCCTCGGTCGGGCCGGGCGGGCCCATCAGCGTGGACAGGGTGTTGTTCAGGCCATTCGTCGGGTCGGCGTGGCCGCCGGTGGTCGCGATCGACTTGCCCGCGGCATAGATGCGCGGGCCCGGGATCGTGCCGGCATTGATGGCGTCACGCAGGTGCGGGGCGATCTCGCCACCGAGGTCGCGCACGCTGGTGAAACCGGCCTCCACGGTGCGGCGGGTGTAGAGGGTGGCCCGCAGCGCGAAATCGACGTCGTCGAGGCGGAAGCCTTCCGAGTAGCTGTTCGGGTTCGACTCCTGGCCCACGTGCACGTGCAGGTCGATCCAGCCCGGCGAGCAGGTGTGGCCGGCGAGGTCGATGGTCGTGGCGCCTTCCACCGCCACCTTGCCCGGCTGGAGTGCCGTGATGCGGCCGGCATCGACCACGATGGTCTGGGCGCCGATCAGGCGGCCGGCCTTGGCGTCGAAGACGTCGCCGCATTGCAGGGCGGTGGGCGCGGCCTGCAGGGGCAGGGCGAGGAGCACGGCGGTGGCCAGCAGGCCCGGGCGAAGCGACATCGGCACTCTCCTTGGACGCCGGTGGGACGTTCACCGCGGGCCCCGGCACAGCCCATGGCGCGACGCCCGACTCTACGGCCTGCGCAGCCGCTGCGGTACCCTTGGCGGCTTGCCGAATTCCGGGCAGCCCGTCGCGGGCGCCCCCGCCGAGAGCCCATGCACGCCGAATCCACCGCCCCGAACGACACCGCCGAGACCGGCTTCCAGCCCAAGGCCCTCGAAGCCGCTGCCCAGCAGTGCTGGGACGCCGCCAAGGCCTTCGAGGTCGTCGAAGACCCGTCCAAGCCCAAGTACTACGCGCTGTGCATGCTGCCCTACCCCTCGGGTGCGCTGCACATGGGCCATGTGCGCAACTACACCATCGGCGACGTGATCAGCCGCTTCAAGCGCATGCAGGGCTTCAACGTGCTGCAGCCGATGGGCTGGGACGCCTTCGGCCTGCCGGCCGAGAACGCCGCGATCAAGAACAACACCGCGCCGGCGAAGTGGACCTACGAGAACATCGGGAAGATGCGCAACCAGCTGAAGTCGCTGGGTTATGCCTACGACTGGTCGCGCGAGGTCACCACCTGCACCCCCGAGTACTACCGCTGGGAGCAGCAGTTCTTCACCCGTCTGTATGCGAAGGGCCTCGTCTACCGCAAGAACAGCGTGGTGAACTGGGATCCGATCGACCAGACCGTGCTCGCCAACGAGCAGGTGGTCGACGGCCGTGGCTGGCGCTCCGGCGCGCTGGTGGAAAAGCGCGAGATCCCGCAGTGGTTCCTGAAGATCACCGATTACGCGCAGGAGCTGCTGGACGGCCTTGATGCGCTGCCGGGTTGGCCGGAGTCGGTCAAGACCATGCAGCGCAACTGGATCGGTCGTTCGGAAGGCCTCGAGATCAGCTTCGCCGTCGAAGGCGAGTCTGAGCCGATGGTGGTGTTCACCACCCGCCCGGACACGCTGATGGGCGTGACCTACGTGGCCGTGGCGGCCGAGCACGCGCTGGCGGCGAAAGCCGCGGCGATGAACCCCGAGGTCGCCGCGTTCGTGGCGGGCTGCAAGCAGGGCGGCGTGTCCGAGGCCGAGCTGGAGACGCAGGAGAAGCGCGGCATCGACACCGGCCTGTTCGCCATCCACCCGATCAGCGGCGCCAAGGTGCCGGTGTGGATCGCCAACTTCGTGCTGATGGGCTACGGCACCGGTGCCGTCATGGCCGTGCCCGGCCACGACGAACGCGACTTCGAATTCGCCACCAAGTACGGCCTGCCGATCACGCAGGTGATCGCGGTCGACGGCGAGAGCTACGACGCCACACGCTGGCAGGACTGGTACGGCGACAAGACCGCCGCGTCGCTGCGCACGGTGAATTCCGGCGCGATGGACGGCTTGGGCTACAAGGCCGCTTTCGACAAGGCCGCCGCGCTGCTGGGCGACAAAGCCACGCGCCGCGTGAATTACCGCCTGCGCGACTGGGGTGTGTCCCGCCAGCGTTACTGGGGCTGCCCGATTCCGATGCTTTACGACGCCGAGGGCAACGCTCACGCGGTGCCGGAAGAGCAGCTGCCGGTCGTGCTGCCGGAAGACGTGCGCTTCGAGGGCGTGGCCTCGCCGATTAAGTCGAACCCGGCGTGGCGCCAGTACACCGATGCGAACGGCCAGCGCTTCGAGCGCGAGACCGACACCTTCGACACCTTCATGGAATCGAGCTGGTACTACGCGCGCTACTGCTGCCCGGGTGCGACCGACATGCTGGACGATCGCGCCAAGTACTGGCTGCCGGTCGACCAGTACATCGGCGGCATCGAGCACGCCGTGATGCACCTGATGTACTTCCGCTTCTTCCACAAGCTGCTGCGCGATGCGGGCTACGTGGACAGCGATGAGCCGGCGACCAACTTGCTGTGCCAAGGCATGGTGGTGGCACCGTCGTATTACGCGCTCAATGCCGATGGGAGTAAGGACTGGATCGATCCCGCGAAGGTCGTTACCTACGTCCACGCAGATGGCACGAAGACGCATTGGACCGATGTGGTTCCACTGAATCTCGCTGACAGTCTGGTTGAGGGGAAAGGTTCTACGCCCTATATGTCCGTTTTTGCCCCTGGGTTGAGGGTGATCAATACGAGTGACAGGAATGGCGTTGAGGGAGTTCTTCTCTTCTCGGGGCGTGAGGTCTTTGCCGGCGGCACCGAGAAGATGTCGAAGTCGAAGAACAACGGCGTCGACCCGCAGGTGATGGTCGATCGCTACGGCGCCGACACCGTGCGCCTGTTCTCGATGTTCGCCGCACCGCCGGAGCAGTCGCTGGACTGGAACGAGTCGGGCGTGGAGGGCATGGCGCGCTTCCTGCGTCGCCTGTGGAACCAGGTGCAGAAGCACGTCGATGCGGGTGCGGCGCCGAAGCTCGATACCGCTTCGCTGTCGCCCGCCGGCAAGGCGATCCGACGCCAGCTGCACGAAACGATCCAGAAGGTGACGGACGACTACGCCCGCCGCTACAGCTTCAACACCGCCATCGCGGCCGTGATGGAACTGCTGAACGCCCTGTCGAAGTACGACGAGGCCGGCGATGCCGCCCGCGCGCTGCGGCAGGAGGCCTTCGAGGCCGTCACCCTGCTGCTGAACCCGATCACCCCGCATACGAGCCATTTTTTGTGGCAGGTGCTGGGCCACCCGGAAACGGTGCTGGAGACGCTGCCCTTCCCGGCCGTCGACCCGGCGGCGCTGGTGCGCGATTCGCTGACGCTGGCCGTTCAGGTCAACGGCAAGCTGCGCGGCACCATCGAGGTTCCGGCCGCCGCCGACAAGGCCGCCATCGAGGCGATGGCGCTGGCCGAGCCGAACGTGGTGAAGTTCATCGAAGGCCAGGCGGTGAAGAAGGTGATCATCGTCCCGGGCAAGATCGTCAACATCGTCGTCGGATGACCCGCATGCGCGCTCGCTTCCTCGTTCCCGCCCTCGTCGCCGCGCTCGCGGTGGGTTGCGGCTTCGCCCCGCGTGGCGCGCTGAAGGTGCCCGAGGGTTTCGGCGCCATCGCCGTGACCGCGGCCGATCCCTACAGCCCGCTGGCCGACGACCTGCGCCGCTCGCTGCAGCGCGCGGGCGCGAACACCACGGCCTCGGCCGAGGGCGCGGCGCGCCTCGCGATCACCAGCGAGAGCTGGGAGACGCGCCCGATCTCGGTCGACGCCTTCGTTGCCGTGCGCGAGGTCGAAACCCGCTACCGCGTCACCTTCGACCTCGTCGATGCCGCGGGCGGCAAGCGCTTGGACCAGCAGACGGTCGAGCTGACGCGCGACTACGTCTACGAGGCTGCCGAGGCTTTCGGCAACCCGGGCGAGCAGGAGATCATTCAGCAGGAGCTCCGCCGCGACATGCGGGCGGCGATCCTCCGCCGCGTCGACCTCGCCTTGCGCGCCGACTGATGGCGGAGATCCGCCCCGACGCCTTCATGAAGCGGGTGGCGGCGCAGGCGCTGCCGTCCGTGATCCTGATCGCCGGGGGCGAGCCGCTGGTGGTGCAGGAATGCGCCGACGCCGTGCGCGAGAAGGCCAAGGCCGAAGGCTACGGCGAGCGCGAGGTACTGGATGCCGAGGGCAACTTCGATTGGAACCGGCTCACGCAGGGCCTCGCCTCGCTGAGCCTGTTCGCGCAGCGCCGCCTCTTCGACCTGCGCCTGCCCAGCGGCAAGCCCGGCAAGGACGGCAGCGAGGCGATCCGCGAGTACTGCGCGAACCCGCCGCCCGACACCGTGCTGCTGATCACCGCGCAGGACTGGAGCCGGCAGCACGCGGGCAAGTGGAGCGAAGCGATCACCGCGACGGGCCACATGGTGCCGGTGTGGCCGCTGAAGGCGCACGAGTTGCCCGATTGGCTGGCCACGCGACTGCGCCGCAAGGGCCTCGCCGCCACGCCGGAAGCGCTGGCCCGCCTCGTCGAACGCGTCGAAGGCAACCTGCTGGCCGCCGCGCAGGAGATCGACAAGCTCGCCCTGCTGCTCGACAAGGGCGCCGGCCCGATCGACGTCGAGACGCTCGAGCGCCTCGTCGCCGAGGCCTCGCGTTACGACGTCTTCAAGCTGGTCGACGCCGCGCTGGCCGGTGAAGCCGCCCGTGTGCCGCGCATCCTCGCCGCGCTGCGCGGCGAAGGCGAGCAGGTGGCCGGCCTGCTGGGCTGGACGCTGGGCGAAATCACGAAGATCGCCGGGTTCGCCGCGGTGAAGGCCCGTGGCGGCAACGTCATGGCCGAGATGCGCGCGGCGAAGCTCTGGGATTCGAAGATGGCGCAGTACACCCGCGCCCTCGAGCGGCATCCGCCCTCGTCCTGGGAGCGTTTCGCGATTGCTGTCGGCGAGGTGGAGCGCATGGCCAAGGGTCGGGCCAGCGGCGATGCGTGGCGCGCGCTGGAGCGCTTGCTGCTGGCGGTCGCGCGGCCGCGCGCGGCGATGACCCTGCTGGCGAAGTGAGCGGCCGGGAGCGCGCCGGATGACGCCCGCCACCGCTGCTCCCCTGCATCTGCTCTACGGCGGCACCTTCGATCCGGTCCATCTCGGCCACCTAGCGGTGGCGCGCGCGGCACTGGCCACCACCGGGGCGGCGCACCTCGATTTCCTGCCGGCTGCGGATCCTCCACATCGCGGCCCGCCGGGCGCCGCGTTCGCCGATCGGCTCGACCTCCTTCGCGCCGCGCTGGCCGGCGAGCCGCCGCCGACCGTCGGCACCTGGGCCATCGATCCCCGCGAGGGGGCGCGCCAAGGCCCCAGCTACACCGTCCACACCCTGCGCGAGTGGCGGCAGGAGCACGGTGAGGCCCGCCCGCTGGGTTTCGTCCTCGGCGCCGATGCCTTCCTCGGCCTCACCAGCTGGCACGAGTGGCGCGCCCTGTTCGACCTCGCCCACCTGCTGGTGGCGCGCCGCCCGGGCAGCCTGCTCGACGGCCTTTCGCACGAGTTGCGCGCGGCCCTGGACGGCCGCTGGGCCACCGAACCGGCCGATTTCCACACGGCACCTTCCGGGCGCGTCGCGGTGCTCGACCTGCCCTTGCAGCCGGAAAGCGCCACCGCCGTGCGCGAGGCCGTGGCCGGCCGACGGCCGCCCTTCGGCCTGCCTGCGGGCGTGGCGGCGGTGATCGCCGCCCGGGGCCTGTACCGCGACCTGGCGCCGGGTTGAGGCGGGAGGGTCGGGGGTATACTCCGCGCCATCCCACACAGGACCGCCCCGTTGTCGCATCCGCAGCACGTCATCAAGCCGCAGCCGCCGAACCCGCTGCCGGCCCCCGCCGACCTCCTGAAGCTCGCCACCGCGGCGCTCGAGGAGATCAAGGCCAAGGACCTCGTCGAGATCGACGTGCGCGGCAAGACCTCGGTCTGCGACTACATGCTGATCGCTTCCGGCACCTCGACCCGCCATGTGAAGTCGCTGGCCGACGAAGTGGTGAAGGCCTCGAAGCACGCCGGCTACCAGCCGCTGGGCGTCGAAGGCGAGCGCGAAGCCGAGTGGGTGCTGGTCGACCTCGGTGACGTGGTGGTCCACGTGATGCTGCCGCGCGTGCGCGAGTTCTACGCGCTGGAGCGCCTGTGGACGGTCGGCGACCAGCCGCCGGAAGCCTGATCGCCTGAAAGCGAAGCTGGTCGCCGTCGGTGAACGGCCGCCCGGCTGGGTGGCCGACGGCTACGCCGACTACACCAAGCGGCTCTCTCGCGAGCTCCCGCTGGAACTCGTCGAAGTGGCACCCGGAATGCGCGGCAAAGGCCGCGACGCCGCCCGTGCGATGCATGACGAAGGCGAGCGCGTGCTCGCCGCGCTGCCGAAGAACGCCTGGGTCGTCGCCCTCGATGGCCGCGGCAAGCCCTACACCTCCGAGCAACTCGCCGAGCGCCTCGCGGCGTGGCGCCAGCAGGGGCGCGATCTCGCCTTCCTGATCGGTGGGCCGGAAGGCCATGCGCCCGATGTCTGGGCGCGCGCCGACGAGCGTTGGGCCTTTGGCCCGATGACGCTGCCGCACATGCTGGTGCGCCTGCTGGTGGCCGAGCAGCTCTACCGGGCCTGCTCGATCCTCGGCAACCATCCCTACCACCGCGCCTAGGCCGAACGCTCCTCGCGGGGCACCGGCGTCAGCCGGGGGCGGAGGTTCTGCCACTGCAGGCGGCCTTCGCCGACGAGTTCCGCGATGCGCTTGCCCGGATGGCCGCCGAGCGCGGCGTCGCCCATGTGCGGGCCCGCGGTGAGGCCCACCCACGTGTTCCGCCCGCTGGCCTTGGCCTGGTAGAGCGCGGCGTCGGCGAGCTCCAGCGCGTGCGCCCAGTCGGACTGAGCGGTGGCGCCGAGCGGGTGCTGCGTCCAGCCGACGGAGAAGGTCAGCGTCAGCGGGCGTTCCGTACCGAGATCGAAGTTCAGGCTGTGGCCGTCGTTGAGCAGCCGGGTCATGCGTGCGGCGACCGCGTCCTCGCGCAGGCCGCCGAAAACGATGATGAATTCCTCGCCGCCCCAGCGCGCGAGCAGGTCGCCCTCGCGCGTCGCCCGGCGCAGGAAGGCGGCGAAATCACGCAGCACCGTGTCGCCGGCGGCGTGGCCGTAGTCGTCGTTGACGTGCTTGAAGTGGTCGATGTCGACGAGCGCCAGCACCACGCCTTCCGGGTAGCGCGCGAGCATCGCCGGCATCTGCTGGAACACCGCGCGTCGGTTGGGCAGGCCGGTCAGCGCGTCGGTCTGGCTTTCGACGGCCAGCACGGCGTTGGCCTGCTCGAGGCGTTCGTTCGCGCGCTGCCATTGCGCCGTGCGTTCATCGACGAGCGTCTGCAGGCGCGCCATGCGGGAACGCTGCCGGCGCTGGCCCAGCACCACGCCGGCCACGAGCAGCAGCAGGCCACCCACGAGGGCGAGCACGCGCAGTTCGGGCCGCTCCGACCAGCGCGGTTCGACGCGCAAGTCGAGCGGATTGCCGGCTTGGACGGACTTTCCGAACTCGTCGCGCGCGCGCACCCGGAACCGGAAGTCGCCCGGGGGAAGGTTGGTGTAGAACGCGCTGCGCCGGTCGCCGGCATCGACCCAGTCCCGGTCGTAGCCGTCGAGGCGGTAGTCGAAACGCATGGCGCGCGGGCTGCGGAAGTTCTGCGCGGTGAAGTCGAAGCGCAGGTCGCGCAGCTCGCCGTCCAGCACCAGTGGGCCGGCATCCGCGGGGTGGCGGCGGTCGCCGACGGTGGCGGCTTCGACGTGCACCAGCGGTTCCGTGCCGCCGCTGCCGATGGCGTCGAGGTCGACGCGCAGCACGCCGGAGATCGAGGGCAGCCACAGTTGGCCGCCGACGAGCAGGGCGCGCGAGCGGGCGCCGCCGTTGCAGCAGCGCGCCCGCTGGCCGCTCTGGTTCCGCCCAGCCATCGACAGCACCCACGACGCCCCCACGTCGGCCCCATGCGCGGCGTCGGCATTGGTGGTCGTCGGGTCTGGCAGCCGGGACAGCGGCATGCGGTACAGGCCTTCGATCGAACTCACGTAAAGGTGGTCGTCGTGGGTCCGCAGCGTCCACGCATTCATCGTGGGCAGGCCCTCATCGAGGGTGATCGCCCGCTCGCCGGCCACGAGGGTCAGGCCGGAATCGAGCGTCCCCGCCACCAGCAGGCCGTTCGGCAACCGCAGCAGGCTGCTCACCATACGGCCGCGCAGCGTGCGTGCCCAGTCGGGGACGCTCACCTGGGCGCCATCGACGTAGCGCAGGCCGTCCTCGGTGCCGACCAGCACGCGCTGGCCGTCGATCGGCAGCAGCGAGCGGATGCGCAGCGCCGACCCTTCGAAGGCGCCTTCGCCGACCGGGCGCAGGCCGTCGTCAGACGTTGAGCGGTAGAGGCCGTTGGACGTGCCCACCCAGACGGCCTCCGCCATCGGGGCGATCACGTTGACCTGCGTGCCTTCCAGCGCCTCGGCGCCGCGCGGGAGGCCCAGTTGGCCGTTCGAGCGCTCGCGCAGGCCGCCGCGGGTGCCGATCCAGAGCCGCTCCGCGTCGAGCCGTGCGAGTTCGTAGACCGCCGCTTCCGGCAGCTCGCTCCCGGGGACGAGCGTCTCCACGCGGCCGTCGCGCCAGTGGGAGAGCCCCGAATTCGTGCCGACCAGGACGCCGCCCCGGCCGTCGTCCTCCAGGGCCCAGACGAAGGGGTCGACGAGGCCATCGGCTTCGGTCAGGCGCGTGACGAGGCCGTCCCAGGCGCGGAACAGGCTTTCCGTCTGGCTGCCCAGCCACAGGTTGCCTTCGCGGTCTTCGAAACAGGCGTTCACCCAGGGATTGCGGACGAACTGCGCGTCCTCGATGGCGTCGAGTTCACCGTTCGAGCGCAGCCGGTAGAGGCGCGGCGCCGTGCTGATCCAGAGGCTGCCGCCGCTGTCGGTGCAGAGGGTTTCGATCGGTTGGCGGGCCAGTTCCGGAAGCGGCGCGAACGGCGCCGGCGCTCGGTCGCCGTCCTGCAGCCAGAGCCCGCGCGGCGTGGCGATCCACAGCCGGGGGCCGTCGGCGACGAGGTGGGTGATGCGCAGGTCCTCGCCGCCGGGCAGGGCGATGCTGCGGGTCTGTTCACCTTCACGGCGCAGCAGGCGGCCACGCGCTCCGATCCACAGCACCGGGCCGTCGGACACCAGCGCACCGATGTCCAGGCCTTCGAGGCCGGCGGGGACGAGGCTCTCGCCTTCCTTCTCGTACAGGCCGCGCGCCGTGCCGAAGAGCATCCGACCCACCGGCCATTCGGTGATGGCCTGCACCGGGACCCCGGTGCCCGCGGCGGCCACGCGCGTCACGCGGTCGCGGCGCAGGCGCAGTGCCCCCGTGCGGTTGGCGAACCAGACATCGCCGTCGCGCGAGCGATAGCTCGATTCCGCCATCGAAGTGTCGATGCCGCCCGTGCGGCGGCGATCGAAGGCTTCGAAGCGCACGCCGTCGAAGCGCGCGATCGACGACTGCGTGCCGACCCACAGGTAGCCATCGCCGTCCTGCGCGAGGCTTTGTACGGCCACTTGCGGCAGGCCGTCGGCGACGGTCCAGTTGTCGATGGCGAAGTCGCTGAAACGACGATCTTCGCTCAGGGCCAGCGCGGCGCTGCTGACGCACAGCAGCGCTACGCCCAACCAGAGGGCGAAGCGGGCGCGTCGGCGTTGGGGGGGCTGCCGTTCCATGGCGTAAGGCTAGCGTGCCTGCGGCCTGAACGGGCGGCTATGCTTGGGGCATGCTTTATCTCGCGTCCCAATCGCCGCGTCGCCGTGCGCTGCTGCAGCAGCTCGGCGTCGAGCCCGGCCTCCTCGATGTCGATGTGCCGGAGGTCCGCCAGGCGGGCGAGCCGGCCCTCGACTACGTCAACCGCGTCGCCCGCGAGAAGGCCGGTGCCGGCCTGTTCGCCGTGGCCTCGGTGCCCGGGGCGAGGGTCCTGGCCGCCGACACCGAGGTGATCCTCGACGACGAGGTCTTCGGCAAGCCCGCCGATGCCGCGGACGCGGCGCGCATGCTCCGCCGGCTCTCGGGGCGGACCCATGCCGTTGCTACGGTGGTTTGGCTGCTCCACGCCGGCGGCGAGGCCTCGGCCACGTCGCTGTCGGAGGTGACCTTCGCCGCGCTGGACGAACCGACCCTCGACGCCTACCTCGCCAGCCGCGAGTGGCAAGGGAAGGCCGGGGCCTACGCCATCCAGGGCCGCGCGGCGGCCTTCATCGCCCATCTCTCCGGCAGCTACACCGGCGTAATGGGCCTGCCCCTGTTCGAGACGGCCGCGCTGCTGCGCCGCCACGGAGTGACGATTTGAGCGCCGAGATCCTGATCAACGTCACGCCGCGCGAGACGCGCGTGGCGCTCGCCGAGCAGGGCATGCTGCAGGAACTGCACATCGAGCGCAGTCTGCGCCGGGGCGTGGTCGGCAACCTCTACAAGGGCCGCGTTCAGCGGGTGATGCCGGGCATGCAGGCCGCGTTCGTCGAGCTCGGCCTCGAGCGCGCCGCCTTCCTGCACGCCTCCGACATCGTCCGCGTCCCGCAGGTGCAGCCCTCCGAGAGCGAGGAGTTGGGGCCGCCGGCGCCGCCGCCGTCGATCACCTCGCTGGTGCACGAGGGCCAGGAGATCGTCGTGCAGGTGGTGAAGGACCCGATCGGCAGCAAAGGCGCCCGCCTCACCACCCAGGTCAGCATCCCGTCGCGTTACCTCGTGCTGTTGCCGTACTCGAAGGTGATCGGTGTTTCCGCCCGTATCGAAGACGACACCGAGCGCGCGCGGCTGAAGGGGCTGGTGACCGAACTGGCCGAAGGCAGCGGCATGGGCTTCATTGTCCGCACCAATGCCGAGGGGCTGGATCGCGACGCGCTGGAGGCCGACGTGGCCTACCTGCGGCTCGCGTGGCAGCTGATCCGCGAGGCCAGCGCCAGCACGCCGGTGGGCGCCCGCATCTACGAGGACCTGTCGCTGCCGATGCGCGCCCTGCGCGACATGATGAGCACGCAGATCGACCGGGTGCTGGTCGATTCCCGCGAGACGCATGAACGGCTGCTGCGCTTCGCCGGCCAGTTCATGCCCGATTTGGCCGGGCGGATCGAGCATTACGCTGGCGAGAGGCCGCTGTTCGACCTGAACGGCGTGGAGGACGAGATCTCCCGCGCGCTGCAGAAGGAAGTGCCGCTGAAATCGGGCGGTTACCTCGTGGTCGACCAGACCGAGGCGATGACCACGGTGGACGTCAACACCGGGTCGTTCCTCGGCCAGCGCAACCTCGAGGAAACCGCCTTCCGCACCAACCTCGAAGCCGCGCAGGCGGTGGCGAGGCAGCTCCGGCTGCGCAACCTCGGCGGGATCATCATCATCGACTTCATCGACATGCACGACGCCGACCATCGCCGCCAGGTGCTTCGCACGCTGGAGAAGGCCTTGGCGCGCGACCATGCGAAGACGACGGTGTACGACTTCTCGCCGCTGGGCCTGGTGGAGATGACGCGCAAGCGCACCACCGAAAGCCTCGAGCACCAGCTCTGCGAAACCTGCCCGACCTGCAGCGGCCGCGGCATGCTGAAGTCGCCGGAAACCTTGAGCTACGAAATCTTCCGCGAGGTGACCCGCGCGGTGCGGCAGTTCGAGGCCGAGCGCCTGCTGGTCATCGCCGCGCCGAACGTCGTCGCGCGCATCACCGACGAGGAGTCGGTCGCCGTCGCCGAACTCGAGGAGTTCCTTGGAAAGACCATCCGCTTCCAGCCCGACGAGCAATACGGGCAGGAACAGTACGACGTCGTCCTGCTGTGAGCCGCGCCTGAGCCATGGCCTCCGTCGCGCGCCGCTGGTGGCGTCGCTGCCGCCGCATCGGCGGCTACGGGGTATTGGTCGTATTGATCGTCGTGGCCCTGCTCGTCGCGGTGGCGAACCAGTTCCTGCCGGCCGTCGAGAAGCATCCTGACGAGGTTGCGCGCTGGCTGTCGGAGCGCGTGGGACAGCCGGTGCGTTTCAGCGGCCTCGATGCCCGTTGGACCCGGCAAGGCCCGCGTTTCGCGCTGGACGGCCTGGTCGTCGGCGAGGGCGATCGGCAGCTCGCGATCGGGCGCGCCGACCTGCAGGTGTCGGTGTATTCCGGCCTCTTTCCGGGCATGCCGCTGACCGAGCTGAGTGTCGATGGGCTGTCGCTCACCTTGCACCAGGATCTCGAAGGTCGTTGGCGCATGAGCGGCCTGCCCGAGCCCGCGCGGCCGGGCATCGATCCCTTCGACGTTCTCGCCGGCTTCGGGGAATTGCGCGTGCAGGACGCGAGGTTGCGCATCCTCGCCGAGCGCTGGGACATCGACCACACGCTGCCGCGCATCGATGGCCGCTTGCGCGTGAGCGATTCGCAGGTTCGTGGCGGTGTCCGCTTGTGGTCGGCGGACGGCCGCGCACCGCTGGATGTCAGCGCCGATGTCGCCCGCGACGGCCGCCTCGGACGCCTCTGGGTGGGCGCCGAGCAGGTCGATCTGCCGGCATGGGGCCCGCTGCTCGCGGCGCTGGGCGTCGAGCCGCTCGCCGGTCGAGGCGAATTGGGCGCGTGGGTGGAGCTGGATGATCGCCGCATCGCCCGCGTGCAGGTGCGCGCGGCGCTGGAAGGCGTGAGCCTTCGGCGTGTGGGTACGGCCTTGCCGCCCGTGCGCTTCGAGCGCGCCGGTTTCGATGCGCAATGGCGTCTGGAGGCGCGGGGCTGGCAGGTCTCCGTGCCGGCCGGCACGTTCGCCAACGGCTCGAGCGAGCAGCGCATCGACGGATTCTGGATGGCGGGTGGCGAGCGCTTCGCGATCGAGGCCGAGCGCATCGACATGGGGCCGCTGCTGGCCCTCGGCGCCCTCAGCAACCGCCTGCCGGGCGGTGTATCCGCGTGGGTGGCCGAAGCGCGTCCGTCCGGCACCGTGCGCGCCTTGTCGGTGCCCGCGTCGCTGCCGGGAGCCTTCGCCGGTCGGGCGACGCTCGAAGACGTCGGTTTCGCGCCGGTCGGCTCGCGTCCCGGCCTGCGCAGCCTGGCGGGCGAGGTGGCGTTCGACGCCGACGGGGGCGTGCTGGCCCTCGATGGGGCGCCGATCGGCCTCGACTGGCCGGCGGAATTCGGGCCGGTGCTGCCGCTCGGCCTGCGCGGTGAGCTGGCGCTTTGGCGCGACGGCGAGGGCTGGAGCCTCGGCAGCGACGCGCTCGGCATCGAGGCGCCGGGCCTCCGGATCGACACGCGCTTCGCGCTCGGCTTCCAAGGCGACGGCACGCGGCCGACGCTGGACCTCGCCGCCGACCTCGATGATTTCAGCGTGGTGGACGCGAAGCGCTTCTGGCTGCAGACCACGATGAAGCCGCCGGTGCGTCAGTGGCTCGACACCGCGCTGGTGGCCGGGCAGGCGCGTGGTGGACGGGTCGCGATGGGCGGTGATCTCGACCACTGGCCGTTCCGCGACGGCGGCGGACGCTTCGATGCGCGCGTCTCGCTGGAGGACGTCACGCTCAAGTTCAACAGCGCGTGGCCAGCGGCGACCGCGTTCCATGGCGAGGCGCTGTTCACCGGCCCGGGCATGGCGCTCACCGGGATGCGCGCCAACCTGCTCGATACCGTGGTGGGCGAGGCCAGCGGCGGCATCGATGATTTCAAGTCGGCATGGCTCGACCTGCGGGTGCGCGGCGGTGGCGATGCCGGCGGCCTGCGCACGCTGGTGATGCAGAGCCCGCTCTACGCGCCGCAGCGCGCGAACATCGATGCCCTGTCGATCAGCGGCCCGGCGGCGGTCGACCTCCGGCTGCGCCTGCCCTTGCGGAAGGATCTCGGCGCGCGCGCGGTGGACGGCACGCTCTCGCTCGACAACGCCAGCGTCGCCGATGCGCGCTGGAAGATCGGTTTCGAGGGCCTGAGCGGCGCGATTCCCTTCACCGACAAGGGCTTCCTCGCCGACGCCCTGCCGGTGCGCTACGGCGAGAGCGAGGGCGCGCTGTCCTTGCGTGTGGGCGATACGGTGCGTGACGCCACGAACGTGGCCGAACTGCAGCTCGATGCCGCGCTGGCGCCGTCGCAGTTGCTCGAACGCAGCCCGGAGCTCGCGTGGCTGCAGCCTTGGCTCGAGGGCCGTAGCCTGTGGAACGTGCGCGTCGACGTGCCGCGGGCGCGCGCCGATGCGCCCCCGCCGCCGGCGCGCCTCAGCCTTCGTTCCGACCTCGTCGGCACCCGCCTCGGGTTGCCGGCGCCGCTGCGCAAGAGTGCGGCCACGCCGCTGCCGCTGCGCCTCGACCTTCCGCTGCCGTCCAGTGCCGGGGCGCTCCAGTTGCGACTGGGCCGTCTGATGCAACTGCGCGGGCGAATGGCCGACGGCGAGCGCCCGTTCGCTGCCGTCGCCGAGTTCGGAAGCATCGGCGACCCGCTGCCGATTCCCGAGGCCGGCATCGCCGTCCGCGGCCAGGTGCCCAGCCTCGACATCGGCGGCTGGGTGGCGGCGGCGTCCGGCGGCGGCACCGGGCAGGGCGGGCTGCAGTCCGTCGATGTCCAGGTCGGTGCGATCGACGTTCTCGACCGCAGCTTCGGCGAAGGCCGGGTGCGTCTGCGGCGCGAGGCCCAGGGGCTGTGGGTCGGCTTCGACGGCGCCGCCATCGCCGGCGAGATCCGCGTTCCCTCGGCCGAAGGTGCCGCGGTGGACGGCCGCTTCGCGCGCCTGCACTGGCCGCCGATGGACACCAAGGCCATGACCGGCAGCCGCGCCGAGTCCACGCCGGCGGTCGACCAGACCGACCCCTCGGGGCTGCCGCCGCTGCAGTTCCGGATCGAGGATTTCCGCCTCGGCGAAGCGCGGCTCGGTCGCACCGAGCTGCAGACCTTCCCGACGCCGGAAGGCATGCATGTGGACCGCTTCAGCACCTCGTCCGAGGCGCTGACGGTGATGGCCAGCGGTGACTGGACGCGGATCGGCGGGCAGACCCGCTCGCGGTTCGCGGTGGATTTCGACGCCGACAGCCTCGGCGGGATGCTCGATGCGCTCGGCTTCACGGGCATGGTCGAGGAGGGGCCGGTGAAGTCGCGCATGGTTGGCGACTGGCCGGGCTCGCCGGGCAGCTTCCGGCTCGACCGCTTTGACGGCAACCTGCGCGTGGACGTCGGCGCCGGGCGACTGCTCGATGTCGAACCCGGCACCGGCCGGTTCATCGGGCTCGTCTCCATCGCCGAGATCCCGCGCCGCCTGACGCTCGATTTCAGCGATTTCTTCTCGAAGGGCTTCGCCTTCAACGGCATGAGCGGCGACTTCGAGTTCAAGGGCGGCGATGCGCGCACCGCCAACCTCCGCATCGACGGGCCCTCCGCGGAAATCAACGTGAGCGGCACGACCGCGCTGGCCTCGCGCGAATACGACCAGCGCGTCGAAGTGCTGCCCAAGGCCGGCGGCGTGCTCCCCGCGATCGGTGCCGTGACCGGCGGGCCGGCGGGCGCAGCGCTGGGCGCCGTGGCGCAGGCCGTCCTGCAGGTGCCGTTGAAGCAGGCGACGCGCACCGTGTACAGCGTGCAGGGTCCGTGGGCCGAGCCTGATGTCGATGTCGTCGAACGCGGCCCGCGCCGCACCAGCCCCAATCGCGAAACCCCCGAAGGAGTCCGCAATGACGCCGCTTGAACTGGCCGAACGCACGCTGCTCACGCCGACCGGCCTCGGCCTCGACGACGTCGACCGCGCGCTGGCCGAACTGCTGGGCCCTGGCATCGACGACGGCGACCTCTATTTCGAGCACAGCCGACGCGAGAGCTGGACGGTCGAGGACGGCATCGTCAAGGACGGCGCCCACAGCATCGAGCAGGGCGTGGGTGTGCGCGCCATCAGCGGCGAGAAGACCGGCTTCGCCTACACCGATGAAATCGACCTGCCGGCGCTGCTGGAATCGGCCCGCGCCGCCCGCGCGATCAGCCGCGAGGGCCTGAAGACCGCGCGCGGCCAGCGCATCAATGTGGCCGGGCACTCGCTGTACCCGGCCATCGATCCGATCGACCGCTTCGCGCCCGAGGGCAAGCTTTCGAAGTTGCGCGAGATCGAAGCCTGGGTGCGCGCTGCCGATCCGCGCGTGGTGCAGGTCAGCGCCTCGCTGTCGGCCGCGGTCGATACGGTGCTCGTGGCCCGCGCCGACGGCACGCTGGCCGCCGACGTGCGCCCGCTGGTGCGCTTCAACGTGCAGGTGATCGTCGAGCAGGGCGGGCGCCGCGAATCCGGCTACGCCGGCGGCGGCGGGCGCTTCGATTACGTCGAACTGTTCGCCAACGGCCGCGCGGAAGGCCTCGCGAAAGAGGCGCTGCGGCAGGCGCTGGTGAACCTCGATGCCATCGACGCCCCGGCCGGCGCGATGCCGGTGGTGCTCGGCCCCGGCTGGCCCGGCGTGCTGCTGCACGAGGCCGTCGGCCATGGCCTGGAGGGAGACTTCAACCGCAAGGGCACGTCGATCTATTCGGGCCGCGTCGGCGAACGCGTGGCGGCCCCCGGCGTCACCGTCATCGATGACGGCACGCTCGACGCCCGCCGCGGTTCGCTCAACATCGACGACGAAGGCCAGCCGACCCAGCGCACCGTGCTGATCGAGGACGGCATCCTCAAGGGTTACATGCAGGACAGCCTCAACGCCCGCCTGATGGGCGTGGCGCGCACCGGCAACGGACGTCGCGAGAGCTTCGCCCACCTGCCGATGCCACGCATGACCAACACCACGATGGCGGCGGGCTCGCACACGCTGGAAGAGATGATCGCCTCGGTCGAACGCGGCCTGTTCGCGCCCAACTTCGGCGGCGGCCAGGTGGACATCACCACCGGCAAGTTCGTGTTCTCGGCCAGCGAGGCCTACTTGATCGAGAACGGGAAGATCACCGCGCCGGTGAAGGGCGCCACGCTGATCGGCAACGGCCCGGAAGTGATGAACCGCGTGGTCATGATCGGCAACGACCTGCAGCTCGACGCCGGTGTGGGCGTGTGCGGCAAGAACGGCCAGAGTGTGCCGGTGGGCGTGGGCCAGCCCTCGCTCAAGATCGCGCAGATGACCGTCGGCGGGACGAAAGCCTGATGCGCGGGGCGGAGCCCCGCGTGGGCGCGGCCTCAGTCGTCGCGGCGCCCGCCGAAATCGTCGTGCCGGTACTCGTCCAGCCCGTCGAGGCCACCGATCTCGTCGATGTCCTCGAGGCCATGGTCGACGCTGTTCGCCTCGGCTTCCAACGCGTCGTCGATCGCGTCGGCGTCGTCGCCACGGCCCTCGTCGGCCTCGGCCATCAGATCGCGCAGCACGCGGAAGATCTCGCGGAAGCTGTGCGGCGGCTTGTTCGCCAGCCGCTCGGCCTTGGCATTGCGCGCCAGCGTGCGCAGCTGCTGGCGGTCGGCCATCGGGTACAGCGCGATGAACTCCGCGAGGCCGGCATCGCCGCCATCGACGATCTTCAGTCGCCAGTGCTCCACGCGATGCAGGGCCGCGGCTTCGCGGCGCGCATCTTCCTTGGTGTGCTCGAGCGCCGCGCGCAGCGTGTCCAGCACGGCGTCGTCCTCGCGCCGCATCTGCTTCGCCAGCCATTGGGTCTGGCGCTTGCGGGCGATGTTCGAGCGGATGCGCTGCGAGTCGACCACCAGCGCGCGCAGTTCTTCGGGCATCGGCAGCAGCGCCAGTGCGGCGTGGCTGGTGTCCATCAGCTTGCCGGCCATGGCCAGAACATCAAGGGCCTCGCGCCGCTTCGCGCTGCGGCTCTCGTCGAGGAATTCGCCGGTTTCGTGGTCGCGTCCGCGCATGCGCCGGGGCCGTACAGTTGAACGATGCACAGGATAACGCAGTGACCACCGACGCCACCCTCGACCGCCTCGCCGAGCTCTCGGCCCTCGCCGTGGCCGAAGCCCGGCGCCTCGGCGCCTCCCAGGCCGAAGCCAGCGCCAACGACGAGCGCGGCCTGAACGTGAACGTGCGCATGGGCGAGGTCGAATCGGTCGAGCGCACGCGCGACCGCGGCATCGCCGTCACCGTCTACTTCGGCCAGCGGAAAGCCAACGCCAGCACCGCCGACCTCAAGCCCGAGAGCTTGAAGCGGACGGTCGAGATGGCCTGCGCCATCGCGAAGCACACCGAGCCGGACACGGCGAACGGGCTGGCCGACGAAGCCCGCATGGCGCGCGAATCGCGCGATTTCGACCAGTGGCACCCGTGGGCGATCGAGGCTGACGCCGCGGTGGCGCTGGCGCTGGAGGCGGAAGCGGCCGGCCGCGCGTTCGATCCGCGCATCAGCAATTCCGAGGGGGCCTCCGTTTCGACCAACGAGGGGCTGTCGGTCTATGCCAACTCGCACGGCTTCGTCGGCCGCGAGAAGAGCACCAGCCACTCGATCAGCGCCTCGCTGATCGCCGGGGCCGGCGAGGCGATGCAGGGCCAGTACTGGTACACCGCGGCCCTGCGCTCGGAGGCGCTGGAAGCCGCCGCCGAGGTCGGGCGCAAGGCCGCCGAGCGCACGCTGGCGCGGCTCGATCCGCGCAGCGCGCCGACCGGCGAGTTCCCGGTGCTGTTCGTGCCCGAGGTGGCGCGTTCGCTGATCGCGCACCTCGTCGGTGCGGTGTCGGGCGGGGCGCTCTATCGCAAGGCCAGTTTCCTCTTCGGCGCGCAGGGACAGCGGCTGTTCCCCGAGTGGTTCCGCATCGTCGAACGGCCGCATCTCGTCGGTGGCTGGCGCAGCGGCGATTTCGACGCCGACGGTGTGGCCACCCGCGAGTCGGCCCTGGTCGATGGCGGCGTGCTGCAGCGCTACGTGCTCGGCACCTATTCCGCGCGACGGCTTGGGCTCGAAAGCACCGGCAATGCCGGCGGCGTGCACAACCTCGAAGTGGCGGCCAATGCCGAGGGTTTCGATTCGATGCTGAAGGGCCTTCGCCGCGGGCTCGTGGTCACCGAGCTGATGGGGCAGGGCGTCAACACCGTCACCGGCGATTACTCGCGCGGCGCGGCCGGCTTCTGGGTCGAGGACGGTGCCTTGGCGTACCCGGTGGACGAGCTGACCATCGCCTCCAACCTGCGCGACATGTACCTCGGTGTCGAGGCCGTCGGCGCCGACATCGACCGCCGCTCGGCCACCGCCGTCGGCAGCCTGCTGGTCGGCCGGATGACGGTCGCGGGTGGTGCCGGGAGCTGAAGTCGCCCCCGCGGTTCCAGGGGCTCAGGCACGGCCGGATTCCTTGACAGCCATTCACCTTTTCTCGACAGTGAACGGGCGTTTTCACCACCGAGGAAATCCCAATGTCCGACGCTTTTTCGCCGCCGCCCTCCCCCGGGGGTGAAGTCTCCGCCGAACAGCGCCAGTGGGGCCTGTTCGCCCACCTGTCGTCGCTGGTCGGATTGATCATTCCGCTGGGCAACATCCTAGGCCCGCTGATCATCTGGCAGGTCAAGAAGGACGAAATGCCGTTCGCCGCCGACCAGGCGAAGGAAGCCCTGAACTTCAACATCACGATGGCCATCGCCGGCATCGTTGCCTGGCTGCTGATCTTCGTGCTGATCGGCTTCCTGCTGCTGCCGCTGATCGGCATCGCGTGGATCGTCCTGACGATCTTGGCGGCCATCAAGGCGAACGGTGGCGAGGCCTACCGTTATCCCTTCGCGCTCCGCCTGATCAAGTAATCAGCGCGAGCGCTGCACGGCCATGACGGCCAGGTCCGCGAGGGCCTGGCCGTTGTCGTTTCCGCTGCCGGTGAACGGCGCCAGCGCCGCGTCGAGATCGCGTGCCACGGCATCGAGCCGGGCGCGGGCGCCGTCGAGGCCGAGCAGGGTCACGTAGGTGCTCTTGCCCTGCGCCTCGTCCTTGCCGGCGGTCTTGCCGAGCGTCGCGGAATCCGCCTCGGCGTCGAGCAGGTCGTCCTTGATCTGGAAGCCGAGGCCGAGCAGGGCGCCGATGCGTCGCAGGGCGTCGATCGTCGCGGCGTCCGCACCGCGCAGCAGGCCGCCCATCACCACGGCCGCTTCGATCAGTGCGCCGGTCTTCATCCGGTGCATCGTCGCGAGGGCCTCCAACGCCTGCGATTGGCCGGTCATCGCCATGTCGATCGCCTGGCCGCCGCACATGCCGCGCGAGCCGGCGGCGTGGGCGAGTTCGCGCAGCGCGGCGCGCACCGCGTCTGCCGAGGCCGGCGCGGCCGAGAGGACGAGAAAGGCCTCCGATTGCAGCGCGTCGCCGACCAGGATGGCGGTGGCTTCATCGAAAGCGATGTGCACTGTGGGCCGGCCGCGGCGCAGCGCGTCGTCGTCCATCGCCGGCAGGTCGTCGTGCACGAGCGAATACGCGTGGACGAGTTCGATGGCGACGGCGGCGTGGTCCAGCGCATCGTCGTGTGCGGCCTCAGGCGGGCTGCCGAGTGCGGCGCCGGCGGCGTAGACCAGCAGCGGACGCAACCGCTTGCCGTCGCCGAGCACGGCGTAGCGCATGGCCGCGTGCAAGGTTCGGGGTTCGAGCGTGTCGTCGGGGAGGTGCCGGGCCAACGCGGCGTCGACGCGGGTGCGCCACGCATCGAGCGTGGCCTTACTCCGCATCGGCGCGGAACTCGCGCGCGCTGCACGGGTCGGCCGGATCGGCCAGCAGGCGGATGCGCAGTTCCGCCTGTTCCAGCGCGCCCTGGCACTGGCGGTAAAGGGCGACGCCGCGCTCGTACGCTCCGAGCGATTCCTCGAGGCTCAGGTCGCCGCCTTCCAGTCGTTGAACCAGCGCTTCGAGTTCATCGAGGGCGCGCTCGAAATCCTGCAGCGGGGTCGGTGTCGGGCTCATGGCCGAAGTTTACCCGTGCAGGTCGCCGGGCTGCCAAAGCAGGCGCGCGCCGTGGGCACGAAGCCAAGCGTCGAGCGCGGCCCCATAGGCGAGATCGCCCAAGGCCTGCAGGTCGCCGTCCCCGTCCACGAGCAGCGGCACGGTGTCACGTGCCCAAGGCGGCACGCCGAGCGCCGCGAAATGCGTCTGCAGCGAGCGGGCGTGCCGGTCGCCGGCGGCACGGAAGCGCGCAGGGGCGTCGCGTCGCGCGACCCACCGGAGCGGTGCCTCGAAGCCCTCGGCGCCGAGCAGGCGCAACGTGCCTTCGGCGCCGTGGCCCAAACGCAGCGGGGCGCGGCCGTCCCACGATTGGCCAGCCGGAGCGCCGCGGGCCTCGGTGGCGTCGCGTGGGCTGAGCCAGAGCCGTCCGCCCCATTGGCGCAGAGTGGTCTCGCCGAGCGGATGCTGGAGCGCCCGGCCGGTGGGCTGTCGCGACCAGTCGCCGAGCACGCGCTGGATCGCATCGCTGGTGAGCCGGAGGTTCCGCGATTCCGCCCACAGCCGCAGCGCGCGCGTGGCGCGTTCCTGCGGAAGAGCGCGCAAGGCCGACACCTCGACCACGTCATCGCGCAGCCCCAGCACCGCGGCAAGGTCCCGCTGCGCTTGCGCCCGCAGCAGGCCGTCCGCCTCCGCCAGGCGCCGCGCACTGGCGGCGAGCGCCGCGTCGGCCTGCGGCCAATGCCGACGCAGCAGCGGCATGACGGTGTGCCGAAGCTGGTTCCGGGACAGCCGTTCGTCGCGGTTCGAGGGGTCTTCGATCCACGACAGCCCGTGCCGCGTGGCGTAGTCCGCGACAGCCTCGGCGGGCGTGGCCAGCAGCGGGCGCCAGATCGGCCCGCGGGCATCGACGGTGTAGTCGCGCATCGCCGACAGCCCGCGCTCGCCGCTGCCACGCAGCAGGGCCAGAAGCAGGGTTTCCGCCTGGTCGTCGCGGTGGTGGGCGAGCACCAGGCATTCGTCGGCGCGACGCTCCGCGTCGAAGGCGGCGTAGCGCGCTTGGCGTGCTGCGTCCTCGAGGCCGCGGCCCTCGCGCTTCACGGCCACGCGGCGAACGGCGCAGTCCACGTTCCAGTCCCGCGCCTGCGCTTCGCAGCGCTGCGCCCAAAGGTCGGCGTCGGCATTCAGGCCGTGGTGCACGTGGATGGCGCGGAGCCCGGCCCAGGGCGCCTCCGGGAGCGTCGCCAGCCGGTGCAAAAGGGCGGTCGAATCGCGCCCGCCGCTGAAGCCGACGAGCAGTCGTCTCGGCGCGTTGGCGGGGAAGGGCGTCAGGTCCATCCGGCAAGCC
Organism: Silanimonas sp.; assembly: GCF_027531545.1. Classification (GTDB taxonomy): domain Bacteria; phylum Pseudomonadota; class Gammaproteobacteria; order Xanthomonadales; family Xanthomonadaceae; genus Silanimonas. Next base: position 100,777 of record NZ_JAPZSC010000002.1, read on the forward strand.
TGCCGCTTGCCGCCCGGCCCACGCAAACCGCGGGGCCGGAAACGACAACGCCCGCCTCGGGGGCGGGCGCTGCCGATGCCACGGGGGCGCGATCAGAAGTCGAACAGCACCTTGACCGAGGCGTCCACGGCGCCGTCGCTGATGTAGCCGATGGCGCCGGGCGTCGAGGCCAGCTTGGCCTTGACCGCGGCGTCGTCGGCGAGGTCCTCCGGGGCCTTGGCGCGGCCGGTGAACACGAGGCGCGACCAGTGCGAGGTCAGCTGCGCGCCGGCACGACCGACGACACCCGATTCGAACGGGGCGCGGACGGGCCCTTTCTGGAACACGACGACGGCCGGCTGGCCACCGACCTGCGTGTTGCGGCCGAGGAAGATGGCCTGCACGCCGGCCTTGTCGAGGTTGGCTTGGCTGGAGCTCGCGGCGACCACCACCTTGCCGGCGAAGGCCGGCGAGGCAGCAGCAAAGGCGAGGGCGGCGATGATGAAGAAGCGGTTCATGGTCGTCCTCTCGGTCAGAACGTGAAGGTGAGGCCGACGGCGAATGAATCCGCATCGGCGCTGATGGGGGTCTTGTTCGTGTATTGGGTGTAGTCCGCCTTCAGCGCGATGTTGCTGGCCACATCCCAGCGGAGGCCGTAGCTCCAGTACGTGGCATCGAAGTCCTCCAAGAGCACGACGCCGGTCACGGCGGCGCGCAGCCCGGCCAATGGCGGGACGTTGGGCAGCAAGTCGACGGTTCGCGTCTTCGCCTTGTTGTCTCGGCGACCCCACGTGACGTTCGGCGTGAAGGCATTGATCCTGTACGCCGCTGCGAGGTAGTACTGGTTCCGATCACCGTACGAGGAGTTATCGATGGTGGTTCGAGTGAACTCTCCGCCGATCAGCCAATTCCCTCGGTTGACTTCCGCGGCGACGCCGAAGAACTGCGCGGGGTCCTTGTTGTAGTCGATGGCAGCAGCCACGTTGGCGAAGCCATTGTTGCTCAGCGCGTCCAACAGTGGGACGAGATCGTCGATGTCGACGGTGACATCGGCTTGGAGGTAGCTGGCACGAAGGGACAGCCAGTCGCCGTAGGTCGAGTCGACGTAGATGCCCACCAGAGTGTCGACCTTCTGGCTGATCGGCGGGCCCTCTTCGTTCGAGCCTCCGACAAGGCCGATGCTGTTGAACCAGTCGCCGGATCTGAAGGCGTAGCTGGCGCTGGCGCCGTCGAAGTTGCTGAACGTGGCGTTGTAGACGGCGCCCGACGGACGCAGCCACGGGTAGGCGTAACCCACTTCGAGGAAGTCCGAGTACTTGAAGAACGGCACGCGCTGTCGGCCGAACTTCGCCGACCAGCCGTTGCCGCCGTCCCAGGCGACATAGGCCCATGCGAACTCGGGCTCGAAGTCGTCGCGGCCGCGCGCGACCATCTGGGCGGTGGCGGACCATTGGTCGTTGAGTTCGCCGCGGACCTGCAGTGCGAACAGCGATTCGTCCTTGAAGTCCCAATCCGAGTCGTAGCCCAAGTCCGGGAAGGTGGTCCCGTCGGTGACGGTGCCGGCCACCATCTGGCCGAAACCGGTGATCTGGACGCTTTGTGCCGCAGTGGACGTCGCCGTAAGGGCGGCGAGGATGCCGAGGGCCAACAGGCGCTTCATCGAGAATTCTCCGAGAGGTGGTGACGCGAACAGGGCATCGGCCCCGGGCAGCGAAACTTTAACGTTTGCCTTCACGCGAACACTTGACGCCTATCCCGCATTTCATACGCGAGACACGCCATTTTGCGATTCCGTCAGCATTCCCTTGTCGCGGTGCGACATCGTGTCGCTAGGACGCCCTCACGGCGTGCTGCAACGCACCATCAAGCGGTCGCTCAGGCCGACGCGAACGCCCCGTACTTGCGCAGACGCGCGTAGCGGCGGTCAAGCAGGGCGTCCTTCGACAGCCCTTCGAGTTTCGCCAGTTCCGCCATCAGCGTGGTCTTGAGGGTCTGGGCCATCGCCGCCGGATCGCGGTGGGCGCCGCCCAGCGGCTCCTTGACGATGAGGTCGATGAGCCCGTTGTCCTTGAGCCGCGGCGCGGTGAGGCCCATGGCCTCCGCCGCGTCCTTGGCCTTGTCGGCCGACTTCCAGAGGATCGACGCGCAGCCTTCGGGCGAAATCACCGAATAGGTGCCGTACTCGAGCATCAGGGTGACGTCGCCGACGCCCACGGCCAACGCGCCGCCGGAGCCGCCTTCGCCGATCACCGTGCACAGAATCGGCACGCCGAACTCGGCCATCTCGAGCAGGTTGCGGGCGATGGCTTCCGACTGCCCGCGCTCTTCGGCGCCGATGCCCGGGTAGGCGCCCGGCGTATCGATGAACGTGAGGATCGGCAGCTTGAAGCGCTCCGCGGTCTGCATGAGGCGCAGCGCCTTGCGGTAGCCCTCGGGTCGCGGCATGCCGAAATTGCGGCGGATCTTGCTCTTGGTGTCGCGGCCCTTCTGGTGGCCGATCACCATGACGCTGCGGCCGTCGATGCGGGCGAGGCCACCGACGATGGCGGCGTCGTCGGCGAAGGCGCGGTCGCCGGCCAACTCGTGGAACTCCTCGGCGATCAGGCCGAGATAGTCGAGCGTGTAGGGGCGCTGCGGGTGGCGCGCCAGTTGGCTGATCTGCCAGGGCGTCAGCGTGGCGAAGATCTCGGCGGTGCGGGCCTTGAGCTTGTCCTCGAGGCCGCGGATCTCGTTCTCGATGTCCACGGCCGGGCCGGTGCTCGCGTGCCGGAGCTCGTTGATCTTGGCTTCAAGATCGGCGATGGGCTGTTCGAAATCGAGGAAGTTCGGATTCATTTGCTTGGAATTTGGAGGGCGTTCCCCGAGACATCCGGGGCCGCTAGAGCAAAGAGTCTAGCTGGCGGGGCGGGGTGCCGGCCATGGGGCAGGTTGCCCGGGCCTTCAGCCCTGCAGCCAGGGTTTGTGCAATTGGAGCTTGACCGCCTCGACGAAGGGCAGGTGGCGGAGGCGGGACAGCAGGTCGGAGGCCGTCCGCACCCCTTCCCGGCCGCCGAGGTCGAGGCTGCCGGCGGCCCCGGGGCGCTTGATGTCCAAGCGCAGCGGGGTGGGGCCGGGCCGGTACTCGGCCAGCAGCGCCTGGAGCTGCTCGAAGGCGCCCTTGCCCCGCAGGTCGGCGGAGACCGCCAACAGCCTCGCCCGGGAATCGATGATCGCCTTGAAGTCCCAGGCCTGCTTCACCCGCATGGAGAGCTCCCCGCTGACCCGGTCCGCGCCCACCTGGCCCTCGACGATGAGGATGCGGTCGCGCGACAGCAGGTGGCCGAAGCCGGTGCAGGCCTCGCGGAAGAAGGCCAGCTCGATCTGGCCGTGGCCGTCGTCGATCTGCGCGAAGGCCATGGCATCGCCGCGCTTGCGTACGTTGCCCACCAGCCCGGCGAGGATCATCGTCGCTTCGTTGCGGCGGTCCTTGCGCTGCGCCCAGGTGGCTTCGACCTCGCCGAGGTGGATGTTCACCAGCTCCGAGAGCTCTGCGCGCCACGGGTCGATCGGGTGGCCGCTGAGGTAGTGGCCCAGCGTCTCGCGTTCGCCGGCCAGCAGTTGCTCCAGCGGCCATTCGTCGCAGGCCGGCAGGTCGACCTTCGCCACCGGCGCGTCGGCGAAGCCGCCGAACAGCGACACCTGGCCGGCCGCGGCCGAGCGCGCGGCCTGTTCACTGGCCTTCACCGCCTCGGGCAACTGCAGCAGCAGCGAGGCGCGGTTCGGCGCGAAGCCGTCCAGCGCGCCGGCATTGATCATCGCCTCGACCGCGCGACGGTTCATCTTGGTGGGGTCGACGCGCTCGCAGAAATCCAGCAGATCGCGGAACGGGCCCTTCGCGCCACGCGCCTGCACGATGGCTTCGGTCAAGCCGGTGCCCACGCCCTTGATGGCGCCGAGGCCGTAGCGGATCGTGCGGGCGTCCGTGGCTTCGAACATCGTCGCCGAGTGGTTCGCCTTCGGCGGCAGCACGGTGAGCTGCAGCGCGCGGCACTCGTCGAGGAAGTTCACCACCTTGTCGGTGTTGTCCATGTCGGAGGACAGCACCGCGGCCATGAACTCGGCCGGGTAGTGCGTCTTCAGCCATGCCGTCTGGTACGAGACCAGTGCGTAGGCCGCCGCGTGCGACTTGTTGAAGCCATAGCCGGCGAACTTCTCCATCAGGTCGAAGACGGCGTCGGCCTTGGCTTCGTCGATGCCGTTTGTCGCCGCGCCCTCGCGGAACATGGCGCGGTGCTTGGCCATCTCCTCGGGCTTCTTCTTGCCCATGGCACGGCGCAGCAGGTCGGCGCCGCCGAGCGAGTAGCCGCCCAGCACCTGCGCCATCTGCATCACCTGCTCCTGGTAGACCATGATCCCGTAGGTCTCCTCCAGCACCGGCTTCACGCGCGGGTCGGGGTACTCGACCTGCTCCTTGCCGTGCTTTCGGGCGTTGAAGCTGGGGATCAGGTCCATCGGGCCGGGACGGAACAGCGACACCAGCGCGATCAGGTCCTCGAAGCGGTCGGGGCGTGCTTCGCGCAGCAGGTTGCGCATGCCCGAGGATTCGAACTGGAACACCGCCACCGTCTGCGCGCGGCTGAACAGTTCGAAGGTCGGGCGGTCGTCGAGCGGGATGCGCGCGATGTCGAGTGGCGCTTCGCCCTTCGCGGCGCGGCGCACGTTGATGGCCTTCACCGCCCAGTCGATGATCGTCAGCGTGCGCAGGCCGAGGAAGTCGAACTTCACGAGGCCGATGGCTTCGACGTCGTCCTTGTCGAACTGCGTCACCGCGCCTTTGCCACCCGTTTCCGAGAACAGCGGGCAGAAATCGGTGAGCGGCGTCGGCGCGATGACGACACCACCCGCATGCTTGCCCGCGTTACGCGTGAGGTCCTCGAGCTGGCGCGCGAGGTCCATCAGGTCGCGGACGTCGTCCTCGCGGGCGTAGCGCTCGATCAGCTCGCCCGAACGCATGGTGTCGTCGGTCTTGCCCTTCTCGGTTTCTCCCAGCGCGTCGTCGAGCGCGATGCCGAGCACGTTCGGGATCAGCTTCGCCACGCTGTCGACGAAGCCGTATGGGTGCCCCAGCACGCGGCCGCAGTCGCGCACCACGGCCTTCGCGGCCATGGTGCCGTAGGTGATGATCTGGCTGACGCGGTCGCTGCCGTACTTGCGGCTGACGTACTCGATCACCTCGTCGCGGCGGTCCATGCAGAAGTCGATGTCGAAGTCGGGCATCGACACGCGTTCCGGATTGAGGAAGCGTTCGAACAGCAGGTTGTAGGCCAGCGGGTCGAGGTCGGTGATGCCGAGCGCGTAGGCCACCAGCGAGCCCGCACCCGAGCCGCGACCCGGGCCCACGGGGATGCCGTGTTCCTTCCCCCAGTTGATGAAGTCGGCCACGATCAGGAAGTAGCCGGGGAAGCCCATCTTGATGATGACGTCGACTTCGCGCGTGAGGCGATCGGCGTAGTCCTGCGCGGTGAGTCCCGCCGCCGGGTCGTGCGAGGCGAGGCGCTTGGCGAGGCCGCGCTCGGCTTCCGAGCGGATCCACGTGTCCAGGGTCTCGCCGTCCGGCACCGGGAAGGCCGGCAGGTAGTAGGTGCCGAGGTTGAGCTGGAAGTTGCAGCGCGCCGCGAGGTCGACCGTGTTCGCCAAGGCGTCGGGCAGGTCATGGAAGAGGGCTTCCATCTCCTCCGTCGACTTCAGGTACTGCTCGGCGGTGAAGTCGCGCGGGCGCTTCGGGTCGTCGAGCACGCGGCCCGTTGCGATGCAGACGCGCGCCTCGTGGGCGTCGAAGTCGTCGCGGTCGAGGAAGCGCACGGCATTGGTCGCGATCGTGGGCAGGCCGCGCGCGGCGGCGAGTTCCAGTGCGGCGCGGTTGAAGGCTTCATCGCCAGGCTTCCCCGTGCGTGTCAGCTCGAGGTACAGGCGGTCGTCGAAGCGCTGCGCGTAGCGGTCGAGCAGCTGGGCCGCGTGGTCGTCGCGGCCGCCGCTGAACGCCTGGCCGAGCGGGCTGTCGGCACCCAGCGCAAGGATCAGGCCTTCGTGGTCCTCGAACAGCCAGTCGGGCCGCACGCCGAGCACGTCGCCGCGCTGGCCGTCGGCGTAGGCGCGGGTGATCAGGCGCGATAGCGAGAGATAGCCGCGGCGGTCGAGGCACCAGGCGGTGACGCGGCCCTGCACGGCCTCGCCGTCGTCGAGGGTGAGCTGTGCGCCGGCGATGGGCTTGAGGCCCTTGCCCTCGGTTTCCTTGAAGAACTTCACCAGCCCGAACAGGTTGGTCGGGTCGGTGAGCGCAACCGCCGGCTGCCCGCGCTGCGCGCAGCGCTTGGCGAGGTCGGGCAGTCGGATCGTCGAGTCCGTCAGCGCGTACTCGCTGTGGACGTTGAGATGGACGAAGCGGGGCGGCATGGCGGCGTCCGGGGCAGACGCCGCAGGCTACGTGCCCCGCCGCGGCGGGACAAGGCTTGACTCAGCCGGCGTAGCGGGCCGTCGCGTAGCTGCGCTGGCGATGCAACTGGCGGTCGAGGCGCTGCACCCGGTCGGCCAGCTGGCGCAGAGCCAGGTACTCCGCTTCGCGGCGCTGGTGCTCGGCGCGCGGCGACGGGTTGGGCGTCGGGGCGTGGGTGGGGTAGGGGCGGCTGGGGGCGTTCATGGCGGGGCTCGTCGCGGGTCTCGGGGCATCGCCGCGGAATGCGGCGATGTGGCGATGTGGCGATGTGGCGACAGTCTCCACGCGCTTCCGTCGTGCGGTAAGTCACAAAAGTCAGCATGACCACTGGCGCAATGCCGGAAGTCATGGCGCTTCAGAGCAGGCCCGGGGTCTGCGCGGCGCGCACGGGCGCGAAACTGCGCCGATGTGCCGGGCATGGGCCGAAACGGCGAAGTGCTTCGAGGTGCTCCGGCGTGGGGTAGCCCTTGTGCATCGCGAAGCCGTACTCCGGATGCGCCGCGTCCAGTTCACGCATCCAGCGGTCGCGGGCGACCTTCGCGAGGATCGAGGCTGCCGAAATCGCGGCGATCTTCGCATCGCCCTTGACGATGGCCTCGGCGTCCGCGCCGATGCCGGGTGGAACGCGATTGCCATCGACGAGCACGCGCGACGGCGCGACGGCGAGAGCAGCGACTGCGCGGCGCATACCCGCCATCGTCGCCTGCAGGATGTTGAGGCGGTCGATCTCGTCGGCGTGCACCAGCACGATCGCGAAGGCGAGCGCATCGGACTGGATCCGCGGGAACAGCGCTTCGCGGCGGGCTTCCGTGAGGGCCTTGGAATCACCGAGGCCGTCGATGCGTCGCGCCGGATCGAGGATCACGGCGGCCACTGCCACCGGGCCCGCCAGCGGGCCGCGGCCGGCCTCGTCCACGCCGGCGAGGCCGGGCAGGGTCCAGGAGGGGTCGATCATCGCGCCAGCAGCGCGGACACCGCTTCGGCGGCAGCGCGCGGCGTCGGGGCCCGGAGCGCCTCGTGCAGGCCTTCGAAGCGCAGGCGCTGGGCCGGCGTCAGGCCCTCGCGCAGCAGGCGCTCGATGTCCTCTGCCAACACGTCGGCGCGGCACTCCGCCTGCATGCGTTCCGGCACCAGCGATTCGCCGGCCAGCACGTTCGGCAGGCTGTAGCGCTCGACCTTCAGCAGGCCGAAGGCCTTGACGATGAAGTGCGTGAGCGGCGCGATGCGGTAGGCCACGACCATCGGCCGCTTGGCGAGCATCGCTTCGAGGGCTGCGGTGCCCGAGGCCAAAAGCACCGCGTCGCTGGCCACCATCGCCTCGCGCGCGCGGCCGTCGACGAGGTGCAGGGCTTCGTGCAGGGCGAGCGAGGCGGGATGCGCTGCGAGCAGGGCTTGGAAGCGCTCGCGGCAGCGCGGGTTCGCCATCGGGGCCAGCACGCGCAGGCCCGGGAGGCGCTGGCGCAGCAGGGCGATCGCGTCGAGGAAGACCGACCCGAGTCGCGCGATCTCGCTGCCGCGGCTGCCGGGCAGCAGGGCCAGCAGCGGGCCGTCGCCATCGAGGCCCAGCGCGTGGCGGGCGGCGTCGCGGTCCGGGTGCATCGGCAGCATCGCCGCGAGAGGGTGGCCGACGAAGCTCGCCTCGACGCCGTGCTTGGCGTAGATCGCCGGCTCCATCGGGAACAGGCAGAGCACGCGGTCGGCCGACGTGCCGATCTTCGCGGCGCGGCCTTCGCGCCAGGCCCAGACCGAGGGGCTGACGTAGTGCACGGTGCGGACGCCGCGCTGCTTCAGCCACTTCTCGAGCCCGAGGTTGAAATCGGGTGCGTCGATGCCGATGACGACGTCCGGCTGCCAGGCGAGCAGGCGTTCGCGGAGATCACGGCGGAGGCGCAGCAGGCGTGGCAGGTGCTTCAGCACCTCGACGAGTCCCATCACCGCGAGTGCCTCGCAGTCGTGCCACGCGGTGACGCCTGCGCCACGCATCTCTGGGCCGGCGACGCCGACGAACTCGGCGTCCGGGTGCAGGGCCTTCAGGTCACGGACGAGTGCGGCACCGAGCAGGTCGCCCGAGGCTTCGCCCGCGACCAGCGCGATGCGGAGCGGCGGCATCAGCGCAGCAGGCCGCGCTCGCTCGACTCGATGAAGGCGAGCATGCGGGCGACGTCTTCCGACGTGGTGGCGGCTTCCGCGAGCTGCTGCTTGGCCTCGGCCAGCGGCGCGCCCGACATGAACACGGCGCGGTAGGCGCGCTTGATGGCCGCGATGCGTTCGGCGTCGAAGCCGCGGCGCTTCAGGCCTTCCGAATTGATGCCGCGCGGCACCGCGTACTTGTCGGCGACGATCACGAAGGGCGCGACGTCGGCGTTGACCAGGCTGCCCATGCCCACGAAGGCATGCGCGCCGATGCGGCAGAACTGATGGATCCCCGCGAATCCACCCAGAATCGCCCAGTCCTCCACGACGACGTGGCCGGCGAGCGTGGCGTTGTTGGCGAAGATGCAGTGGTTGCCGATCACCACGTCGTGGGCGACGTGCACGTAGGCCATCACCCAGTTGTCGTTGCCGACGGTGGTGACGCCGCCGCCGTCGACGGTGCCGCGCGAGAACGTGGTGAATTCGAAGATGGTGTTGCGGTCGCCGATGACGAGCTGCGTCGGTTCGCCGTTGTGCTTCTTGTCCTGCGGCTGGCCGCCGAGGCTGGCGTGCGCATGGATCACGTTGTCCCGGCCGATGCGGGTCGGGCCGAGGATCGAGCAGTGCGAGCCGATGCTCGTGCCCACGCCGACCTCGACGTCCGGCCCGATCACGGTGAACGGCCCCACGGAGACGCCGTCGTCCAGCCGGGCCTTCGGGTCGATCATGGCGGTCGGGTGGATGGCGGCGTTCGCGTTCATGCGGCCTTGGTCTCCGCGCACAGCATCTCGGCGCTGGCCACTTCCTTGCCGTCCACGAGCGCCTTGCCTTCGTAGAGGGCCATGTTGCGGATGGTGCGCTTCAGCGTGACTTCGAGGATGAGCTGGTCGCCAGGCACCACCATCTTCGAGAAGCGGGCGTTGTCGACCTTCACGAGGTAGAACTGGCTCGGGCCGTTGTTTTCCGCGCAGGCCTTGCCTTCCGAAAGCATCGAGAGCAGGCCGCCGGCCTGCGCCATCGCCTCGATCACCAGCACGCCCGGCATCACCGGGTTGCCAGGGAAGTGGCCGGTGAAGTGCGGCTCGCTCGCGGTGACGTTCTTCAGCGCGACGATGCGTTGGCGCAGCTCGACGGACAGCACGCGGTCGACCAGCAGGAACGGGAAGCGATGCGGCAGCAGGCGTTCGATGCAGCGGACGTCGAGCGGGAAGGGGGGCAGGGTCATGGGCTGGAATCGTTCTTCTTGAGCAGGATTCTGGCGAGTCGGTCGAGTTGGCCGAAACGTGCGGCGTTCTTGCGCCATTCGCGCTTGGGCTGCAGGGGCGTCCCGGAAGCGTACTCCCCCGGCTCGTCCAGCGAATGGGTGACGAGGCTCATGGCGCCGATCGTCACCTTGTCGGTGATCTCGAGGTGGCCGATGATGCCGGCCGCGCCGCCCACCAGGCACCAGCGGCCGATGCGCGTCGAGCCCGCCACTGCCACGCAGCCGGCCATCGCCGTGTGCGCGCCGATGCGGACGTTGTGGCCGATCTGGATCTGGTTGTCGAGGCGCACGTCCTCCTCGAGCACGGTGTCGTCGATGGCGCCGCGGTCGATCGTGGTGTTCGCGCCGATCTCGCAGTCGTCGCCCACCACCACGCCGCCGAGCTGGGGCACGTTGATCCAGTGGCCACCATCCACCGCGAGCCCGAAGCCGTCGGCTCCGAGCACGGCGCCCGGATGGATGCGGACGCGCTCGCCAAGGCGCACGCGGCGGACGAGGGTGACGCGCGCCACGAGTTCACTGCACGCGCCGACCACGCAGTCCTCGCCGATCACGCTGCCGGCACCGACCACCGCGCCCGCCCCGATCAGGCTGCGTGCGCCGACGCTGACGAAGGCGCCGATGTGCGCGGTGGGATCGATGGCGGCGGTCGGGTCGATGTCCGCACTGGCGTGGACGCCCGCAGGGCGCGTGGGCACGCGCTCGAACAGCGCGGCGATGCGCGCATAGGTGGCGTAGGGATTCGCGCTGAGAAGCGCCGGTACCGGGCAGTGCTCGGCTTCCGCCGGGTGCAGCACCACGGCCGCCACGCGGGTGGCGGCAAGGTGCTTGCGATAGGCCGGGTTGGCGAGGAAGGCCAGTGCACCGCCAGCGGGCGCCTCCGCTTGCAGCGGCGCCACGCCACAGACCTCCGCGTCCTCGCCGCGCCACTCGAGCCCGAAGCGTTCGGCGAGCGCGGACAGCCGGAAGCGCGGGGTCGTCGCTTCCATCCGCCGTTAGAACTGTCCGCCGAAGGTGAACTGCAGGTTCTCGGTGCGGTCCGTTTCCTCGGAGCGGAACGGCGACGCCCACGAGATCGAGATCGGGCCCATCGGCGACTGCCACTGCAGCGCGATACCCGTCGAGGCGCGGATGTCGCCCGAGCCGAACTCGCGGGTGTTGCGCCACACGTTGCCGAAATCGAGGAAGGCCGAGATGCGGATGCCGCGCGAGTCGAACAGCGACGGGAAGTAGGATTCCACCGAGCCGATGGCCTTGAACGCACCGCCGAGCGACTGGCGGAAGTTGGAGTTGCTGCCGAAATCGAGCGAGGAGACCGGGCCAAGCGTGTTCTGCTCGAAGCCGCGCAGCGAACCGGGGCCGCCGGCGTAGAAGTTCTCGAAGAACGGCAGGCCGGCGTTGCCGGTCTTGCCGTAGCTGTCGCCGTAGCCGATCGAGGTGCGCGTCTCGACCACGAGTGCGCGGTTGATCGGCCAGAACTTCGAGAAGTCGTACGAGAGCTTGTAGTACTCGAGGTCCGAGCCCGGCAGCGCCACCTCGGCGCTGATGCGGTTGAACATGCCCGCGGTCGGCGCGTAGAAATCATTGCGCGTATCGCGGGCCCAGCCGGCCTGCATGCGCCACGCGTTCACCGTCCAGAGGCGGTTGAAGGCGACCTGTGTAATCACGCAAGGCTGCGGGACACCGTTGATGGGGTCCCGCGGCAGGCAAGGGAAGGCATTCGTGGTGTCGCCGGGGGCGAACGCGAAGCGCGCGCGGTCGCCGAGCGTGGCCACGAGGTAGTCGATCAGCTCCGGCGGCGTCGAGCCGTCGACCGAGGTCAGGTCGACCTTGTCGATGCCGATCGAGGCCGAGATGCTGTCCGTCTCCGAGAGCGGAAGGCCGAACACCGCTTCGAAGGCAGCGTTGTCGGTCTGGTAGCTGGCGATGTTGAAATCGCTGAAATCGTTCTCGCTGTACGACAGGTTGTAGCCCAGCGAGACGCCGCTGTCGGTGAAGTAAGGGTCCATGAACGAGAAGCTCACGCCCTTGCTGTAGCTGTTGTTCTGCACCGACACCGACACCTTGTTGCCGGAGCCGAGGAAGTTGTTCTGCGAGAGCGACAGCTGCACGCTCGCGCCGTAGAGCTGGCTGTAGCCGAGGCCGAACTGGAACTGGCCGAACTGGCGTTCCTTCACGGTCACCACCACGTCGACCTTGTCGGCTTCGCCGGTGACGGCCGGGGTTTCGATTTCGACCTCGTCGAAATAGCCCAGGCGCTGCAGGCGGATCTTCGAGCGGTCGATCGCGGCCTGCGAGTACCACGTGCCCTCGAACTGGCGCAGTTCGCGGCGCATCACCTCGTCGGCGGTGGTGTCGTTGCCCTTGAAGGTGATGCGGCGGACCTGCACGCGCGGGCCCGGGTTGACGACGAAATTGATCGCGACCTCGTTCTTCTCGCGGTCGATCGTCGGCACCGGATTCACTTCGGCGAAGGCGTAGCCGATGTTGCCGAGCACGGCGGTGATGCCGTCGGAGGTGAGCTCGAGCAGCTGGCGCGAGAAGGTCTGGCCTTCGCGCACGAACAGCATGCGCTCGACTTCCTCCACCGGCAGGATGGTGTCGCCGCTGACCTGCACCGACGAGATGCTGAACACCTCGCCCTCGGTCACGCTGGCGCCGATGGTCATGTCCTTGCGGTCGGGGCTGATCGCGACCTGGGTCGATTCGACGTTGAAGTCGACGTAGCCGCGGTCGAGGTAGTAATTGGTGAGCTTCTCGAGGTCGCCGGAGAGCTTCTCGCGTGAGTACTGGTCGTCGCGCTTGTACCAGGACAGCCAGTTGCTGGTGTTCGATTCCCAGCTCTGGCGCAGTTCGTCGTCGCCGTAGACGGTGTTGCCGACGATGTTGATGTCGCGGATGCGTGCGGCCTTGCCCTCGTCGACGGTGATGGTCACGTCGACGCGGTTCAACGGCAGGTTGGTGACGGTCGGGGTGATCGTCACCGAGTACTTGCCGCGGTTGTTGTACTGGCGGATCAGCTCCTGGGTCACCCGGTCGACGTTGAGCGGGTTGTAGGTCTCGCCCTCGGAGAGGCCGATGCCGCGCAGGCCCTTCAGCAGCTCCTCGGACTTGATGTCCTTGTTGCCGGAGAGGGTGATCTTGTTGATGGCCGGGCGCTCGACCACCTTGATGACCAGGATGTTCCCTTCGCGGGCCAGCGACACGTCGCTGAAGAACCCGGTCCGGAACAGCGCGCGGATCGCTTCGCCGGCGCGGCCCTGGTCGAGGGTCTCGCCGCGTTCGACCGGCAGGTAGGAGAAGACCGTGCCGTTCGAGATGCGCTGCAGGCCGTCGACGCGGATGTCCTGCACCTCGAAGGCGCCGATGGACTGGGCCATGGCGGTGCCCGACAGGGCAGCGGCGAGGGCGAGGGCGAGCAGGCGGCGGGTGGGGCGATGCGTCATGGAAACGTCCAAAAGCGGCAGGCCCGGTGGGCCCGCGGGGTGACGGTCAGGGAACGAGCCTCAGCACGTCGTTGAAGAGAGCGAGGCCCATCAGCGATGCGAGCAGGACGAGGCCGAAGTACTGCCCGGCCACGAGCACGCGGTCGCCCAGCGGCCGCCCTTGAACCAGCTCGATAAGGTAAACCAGCAGGTGCCCCCCGTCCAAGACAGGAATGGGCAGCAGGTTCAGGATGGCGATGCTCACCGAGAGCATCGCCAGAAAGTAGAGGAACCAGGCCACGCCGCGCGCTGCCGTGGTGTTCGCGACCTGGGCGATGGTGATCGGGCCTGAAAGGTTCTGCAGCGAGGCGGCCCCGGTGACCATCCGCCAGAGCATGCCGACGGTGTCGGTGGCCAGCTGGCCGGTGGCCTTCACGGCCTCGGGCAGGGCCTCCAGCGGGCCGTGCCGGAGCAGGGCATCGCGCGGGTCGGGGGCCGCCACGCCGAGCCGCCAGACCGGCGTCCCGCCGTCCGGGGTCACGCGCTGGGGCACCAGGGTGCGCTCAAGGGTCTCGCCGTCGCGTTCGATCCGCAGCCGCAGGGTCGGTGCCGGGCCATCCACCGGGTGCGCCGCCAATGCCGCCTGCATGGCGTTGAAATCGGCCACGGGGGCGCCGTCGATGGCGAGGATGCGGTCGCCCACCTCGAGGGCGCCGGCGGCCGGACTGCCCGGCGCGACAGCCCCCACGACGGCCGGAGGGACCGGCCGGTGCGGCACGAAGCCCAGCGCCCGGAAGGCTTCCGTTTCCTCCAGCGCCGGGTCGAGCGCGGCCAGGCGGAGCTCGCGCCGCACGACGTTCCCATCGGCATCGGAGACCTCGATGGCGATGCTGCGGCGGTCGACCATCGGGCCGAGCAGGGCGTTCTGCGCGTCGGTCCAGGTCGGGGTGTCGCGGCCGTCGACGACGAGCAGACGGTCGCCAGCCTCGAAGCCGGAGGCCGCCGCCAGCGCCTGCGGTTCAGCCAGCATCGGCACGTAATCGGGCTTGCCGACGACGAACATCACGTAGAGCAGGCCGACCGCGAGCACAAGGTTCGCCAGCGGGCCCGCGGCGACGATGGCGATGCGCTGGCCGACGGGCTTCGACGTGAAGGCGCGGGGGCGGTCCGCGGCCGCGACCTCGCCCTCGCGCTCGTCCAGCATGCTGACGTAGCCGCCCAGCGGGATCAGGCCGATGCGCCACTCGATGCCATCGCGGTCGGTGCGCGACCACAGCGCGCGGCCGAAGCCCACCGAGAAGCGCAGCACCTTGACCCCGCAGCGGCGAGCCACCCAGTAGTGGCCGAACTCGTGGAAGGTGATCAGCACGCCGAGCGCGACCACCAGCCAGAACGCGGAGGAGAGGATTTCGCTCACGCCAGCAGCCCGGTGGCGACGCGGCGCGCCTCGGCATCGGCCGCGAGGCGGTCGTCGAGGGTCGCGCTGGGCAGGGCAGGCAGGCGATGCATGGTGCGTTCGATCAGCGCAGGGATGCCAAGGAAAGCGAGCCGGCGCTGAAGAAAGGCTGAAACCGCCACTTCATTCGCCGCATTCAGCACCGCCGGCGCACTGCCGCCGGCCCGCAGGGCCTCGAAGGCGAGGCCGAGGCAGGGGAAGGCGGCGAGGTCCGGGGCCTGGAAATCCAGCCGGGCGATGGCGATCAGATCGAGCGGCGCGACGCCGGCCTCGATACGTTCGGGCCAGGCGAGGCCGACCGCCAGCGTCGTGCGCATGTCGGGCTGGCCGAGCTGGGCCAGCATCGAACCGTCGACGTAATCGACCAGCGAGTGGATGGTCGACTGCGGGTGGACGACCACGTCGATGCGTTCCGCCGGAAGGTCGAACAGGTGGTGCGCCTCGATGACTTCGAGGCCCTTGTTCATCAGCGTGGCCGAATCGACCGAGATCTTGCGGCCCATCGACCAGTTCGGGTGCGCGCAGGCCTGTTCGGGCGTGATGTCGACGAGCTGCTCGCGCGACCACCCGCGGAACGGCCCACCAGAGGCCGTCAGCACGATCCGGCGCACGCCGCCGTGGCCGCCCTGCGAGGGCAGGCACTGGAAGATCGCGTTGTGCTCGCTGTCGATGGGCACCAGCGTGGCGCCACCGGCCGTGACTTCGGCCATCAGCAGTTCGCCCGCCAGCACCACCGATTCCTTGTTCGCCAACAGCAGGCGCTTGCCGGCGCGCGCGGCGGCGAGGGTCGAGGCCACGCCGGCGGCGCCGACGATGGCGGCGATCACCGTGTCGTTGCGGTCGTCCGCGGCGATCTCGTCGAGGGCGGCTGCGCCGGCCACTGCGACGGTGTCGAGGCCTGCGGCCGCCAAACCCTCGCGAAGCGCGGCGTAGCGGGTGTCATCGGTGATCGCGGCGACGCGCGGGCGGAAACGGACGCAGAGGGCGACCAGCGCTTCGACCTGCGAGTGGGCGCTGAGCGCATCGACGGCATAGCGGCCGGGATGCCGGGCGATGACGTCGAGGGCCGAGGCGCCGATCGAGCCGGTCGCCCCGAACAGCGCGATCCGTTTCAGAGGCCCAGCCACAGCTTGCCCACCATGAACACCGGCAGTGCGGCGAGCAGGCTGTCGAGGCGGTCGAGCATGCCGCCGTGTCCCGGGATCAGGTGGCCGGAATCCTTGTGCCCGGAATGCCGCTTCAACAGGCTTTCGAAAAGGTCGCCGGCCACCGACATCATCGCGGCGACGATCGTGAGGAACACCAGCACCGGCAGGTCGTCCCAGCCCAGGCCAAGCGGCTTCACCGCGAACACGGCGACCAGTGACGCGCCGGCGAGACCGCCCCAGAAGCCTTCCCAGCTCTTGTTCGGGCTGATGCGCGGGGCCATCTTGTGCTTGCCCATCCGCACGCCGACGAAGTACGCGCCGGTGTCGGCTGCCCAGACCAGCATCACCGCGAACAGCGCCCAGCGCGGGCCGTGCCCGGGCAGCTGGTGCAGCCAGACGAGGGCCGCCCAGGCCGGCACGGCGGCCAGGCTGCCGGCCAACAGCTTGAGGATGCGGAAACGGCCGCGATCGGCCTGCCCGAACTCGAAGCGCCAGAGCCAGGCCAGGGCCAGCACCCACCACGCCACGCCGAGCAGGGCCGCGGCCTTGAGTGCGAACAGGTTGGGGCCGGCCGCCCAGGCCAACGCGGCGATCATCAGGGCGTTGGCGGTGATGTAGCCGAGCCGCGGCATCGGGTCGGACAGGCCGGTGAGGCGCGTCCACTCCCACAGCCCGGCCAGCAGCAGCACGGCCGCCACCAGGGCCAGCCATTCCGTGGGCAGCCACAGCAGGCCGGCGACGGCGGTCGGCGCGAGCACGAGCCCGGTGAGGATTCGGGTGCGGCTCATCGGGCCTCCAGGGCCGGGGTGGGCAGTTGTTCGGAGATCAGGCCGAAGCGGCGTTCACGTCCGGCGAAATCGGCGAGCGCGGCATCGAGCAGCGCGTCGTCGAGGTCGGGCCAGAGCACATCGGTGAACCACAGCTCGGTGTAGGCGAGCTGCCACAGCAGGAAGTTGCTGATGCGATGCTCGCCGCCGGTGCGGATGAACAGGTCGGGCGGCGGCAGGTCGGCGAGGCTCATCGCTTCACCGAAGGTGGCTTCGTCGATCTGCTCGGGGCGCAGGGTGCCGGCCTGCACCCGCTCGGCGAGTCGGCGCGCCGCCTGCGCCAGGTCGGCGCGGCCACCGTAGCCGGCGGCGAGGGTGAGCGTGAGCTTCGGCGACGGCAGGCGGATGGTTTCCGCGGCGGCCATGCGGGCGCGGATGGCTTCGGGGAAGCGCGAACGGTCGCCGATGAAGCGCAGGTGCACCTGCTGCCGCGTCAGCTCCTCGACTTCCGATTCCAGCACGCGAAGGAACAGGCGCATCAGCGCGCCGACCTCGTCCTCGGGGCGGTTCCAGTTCTCGCTGGAAAACGCGAACAGCGTCAGCGTCGGAATACCGCGCTTCAGGCAGTACTCGACGATCGTACGCACCGCGCGCGCGCCGGCGCGATGGCCGAGCGTGCGCGGGCGCTGGCGCTGCTTCGCCCAACGCCCATTGCCGTCCATGATGACGGCGAGGTGGCGGGGCAGCGCGGCAGGGTGCGACATGCGGCTGGCGCTCAGAGGGCCAGCAGTTCCTGCTCTTTCGCCTTGACGACTTCATCGACGCCCTTGATCGATGCGTCGGTCAGCTTCTGGATGTCTTCCTCGGCCTTGCGCTGCTCGTCCTCGGAGATCTTCTTCTCCTTGAGCAGCTCCTTCACGTGCGTCATGGCATCGCGGCGCACGTTGCGGATGGCGACCTTGGTGTTCTCGCCTTCGCCGGCCACGTGCTTGGAGAGGTCGCGGCGGCGCTCCTCGGTGAGCGGCGGCAGGTTGATGCGGATGACGGTGCCGGCGGTGTTCGGCGTCAGGCCGAGGTCGGAGGCGAGGATCGCCTTCTCGACGGCGCCGACCATCGGCTTCTCCCACGGCGTGATGGTGAGCGAGCGCGCGTCGGCGACGGCCACCGAGGCGACCTGCGACAGCGGCACGTTCGAGCCGTAGTAGTTGACCTGCAGGTGATCGACGATCGCCGTGGTGGCGCGGCCCGTGCGCAGCTTCGTGAGGTCGGTCTTCAGCACCTCCACGCACTTCTGCATGCGGGTCTGGGCGTCCTTCTTGATGTCGTTGATCATGGGGCGGATCTCTGGGGGTGGTGCGGCACGGTGGCCCGGCCGGGAAGTATAGATCGCCGCGCCGTCGGGGCTTCCGGGGTGTGGCGGGGCCGGGCTCAGCCGGCGTGGACGAGGGTGCCGAGCGGCTCGCCGCGCAGGATCCGCATCAGGGCCCCCGGCTGCATCATGTCGTAGATGCGGATCGGCAGGTTCTGGTCACGGCACAGGGCGAAGGCGGCGGTGTCCATCACCTGCAGGTTGCGGGCGATGACCTCGTCGTAGGTGAGGCTGTCGTAGCGCTTGGCTTCCGGCACCTTCTTCGGGTCGGCCTCGTAGATGCCGTCGACCTTGGTGGCTTTGAGCAGCAGCTCCGCACCGACTTCGA
Organism: Silanimonas sp.; assembly: GCF_027531545.1. Taxonomy (GTDB): domain Bacteria; phylum Pseudomonadota; class Gammaproteobacteria; order Xanthomonadales; family Xanthomonadaceae; genus Silanimonas. Next base: position 119,118 of record NZ_JAPZSC010000002.1, read on the forward strand.
TGGCACGCAGGGCGGCGGCCGAATCGGTGGTGAAGAAGGGGTTGCCGGTGCCGGCCGCGAAGATGGCGATGCGGCCCTTCTCGAGGTGGCGGATGGCGCGGCGGCGGATGTAGTCCTCGGCCACCTCGTTGATCTTCAGCGCGCTCATCGTGCGGGCGTAGGCGCCGAGGCGCTCGAGGGCATCCTGCATGGCCAGCGCGTTCATCACCGTGGCGAGCATGCCCATGTGGTCGCCGGTGACGCGGTCCATGCCCTTCGACTGCAGGCCGGCACCGCGGAAGATGTTGCCGCCGCCGATCACGAGGCCGATCTGGGCCCCGGCCTTCTGCGCCTCGATGACCTCCTTGGCCAGCCAGGTCAGGACTTCCGGGTCGATGCCGTAATCGCCGCGGCCCATGAGGGCTTCGCCGGAGAGCTTCAGCAGGACGCGCTTGTACTTCAGTGCAGGCACGCTCATTCGTGATCTCCGTTGGGCAAACGGCGGAATTCTAGCGGCTGGACGGGTTGCCGTCACGCGCGGATGACATCCGCGGTCGGCTGCCGCAGGCTTTCCGGCAACGATTCGTCCACCCCCGGGAGCCCCGCCATGCCGATCATCAACGCCGCTGATTTCCTTGCCGCCACCGCCGAGCGCGACCGCGGGCAGGGCGAAGTGTTCGAGCTGGAAAGCCCCTACATGCTGGAAGCCAAGGTCACAGGGCGGGTCTGGGCCAAGGCCGGATCGATGGTGGCCTACCGCGGGGGCGTGAAGTTCAAGCGGCAGGGCTTGCTGTCGCAGGGCATGGGCACGCTGTTCAAGAAGCTCATCAGCGGCGAGGGCACCTCGCTGATGGCGATCGAGGGTAACGGCCGGGTCTACCTCGCCGACCGCGGCAAGAAGATCACCCTGCTACGCCTCGCCGGCGAATCCATCGTCGTCAACGGCAACGACGTGCTGGCCTTCGAGGACGGCATCCAGAACGAGATCACGATGATGCGCCGCGTCGCCGGGATGCTGGCCGGAGGGCTGTTCAACATCCGTCTCTCGGGCACTGGCGTGGTCGCCATCGCCAGCCACTTCGACCCGATGACCCTGGCCGTGAAGCGGGGGCAGGCCCTCTACACCGACCCGAACGCGACCGTGGCGTGGTCGGGCAGCCTCGAGCCGGAGTTCGCCACCGACATCCAGCTCGGGACGGTGTTGGGCCGCGGCTCCGGCGAGAGCGTGCAGATGAAGTTCCAGGGCGAGGGATGGGTGGTGGTGCAACCCTTCGAGGAGATCGCCAGGCAGCCGCAGGTGCTTTGAGGTCGATGTCCCGATGGTCGTCGGGCGCATCGATGCGCGGTGCCGGCCCCTGAACGAGAAGAGCCCGCTTTCGCGGGCTCTCCCTTGCATCGACGATGTCGCGGTCGATCAGACCTGCATGGCCTTCGCCACTTCCGCGGCGTAGTCCTCGACGACCTTCTCGATGCCTTCGCCGACGGCGAGGCGGGTCATCGACACCATCTCGGCGCCGCCGGCCTTGAGGGCGGCTTCGACGGTCATGTTGGTGTCCATGACGTACGGCTGGCCCGTCAGGGTGTTGTCGTTGACGATCTTCGCGATCTTGCCGCTGATGATCTTCTCGAGGATGTCGGCCGGCTTGTTCTTGTCCTTGTCGGACATCTTCGCCAGTTCGATGTCCTTTTCCTTGGCGAGGAAGTCGGCCGGGACCTGCGCGGCGGTCATGTACGGCGGGTTCATCGCCGCGACGTGCATGGCGATGCCGCGGGCCAGCTCGTCGTTGCCACCCTTGATCTCGACCAGCACGCCGATCTTGCCGCCGTGGATGTAGGCGCCGACCGTGTTGCCGCCGTCCACGCGCACCATGCGGCGCACCTGGACGTTCTCGCCGATCTTGGCGATCAGCAGGGCGCGGGCTTCTTCGACGGTGACGTCGCCGAGCTTGACGGCCTTCAGGGCTTCCACATCGGCGACGCCGGACTCCAGCGCGGCCTTGGCGACGCCGTCCGTGTAGGCGACGAAGTTGGCGTCCTTGGCGACGAAGTCGGTCTCGGAGTTGATCTCGACCAGCACGGCCTTCTGGCCGGCGGCGGCCATCGCGATGCGGCCTTCGGCGGCCACGCGGCCGGCCTTCTTGTCGGCCTTGGCGAGGCCCGACTTGCGCAGGGCTTCCATCGCGGCTTCGATGTCGCCGGCGTGCTCGGTGAGCGCCTTCTTGCACTCCATCATGCCGGCGCCGGAGCGCTCACGCAGGTCCTTGACGAGCGAAGCGGTGATTTCCATGGGGAACCTCGTTGTGTCTGGAATGGAAGCGGCCCGCAGGATGCGCGGGCCGCGTTGCGTTACGGCGACGGCGGGGCGTCGCCGGCGCGGGGTTTACTCGCCGTCGGTCTCGGCGGTGGCGCGGCCGGTGCCGTTGCCACGGCGCGGGGCGCCCTTCTTGGCCGGCGGACGACGGTCGTTGCGCGGCTTGTCGTTGCGCGGACGGCGGTTGTCGGCTTCCTTCGCGATCGGGTTGCCCTCGGCGTCGAGCTCGACGAACTCGTCGTCACCGGCATTGGCCTGGATCGGGGCGGCGGCCTTGCCTTCCAGCACGGCGTCGGCCACGGCGCGGGTGTACAGCTGCACGGCGCGGATGGCGTCGTCGTTGCCCGGGATGGCGTAGTCGACGAGGTTCGGGTCGTAGTTCGAGTCGACCACGGCGACCACCGGGATGCCGAGCTTCTTGGCTTCCTGGACGGCGATCTCTTCGTGGCCGATGTCGATGACGAACAGGGCGTCCGGCAGGCGGTTCATGCCCTTGATGCCGCCCAGCGAGGCTTCCAGCTTGTCGCGCTCGCGACGACGCGAGAGGACTTCATGCTTGACCAGGCGCTCGAAGGTGCCGTCGGTCTCGGCCGCTTCCAGTTCCTTCAGGCGCGAGATCGAGCCCTTCAGGGTGCGGAAGTTGGTCAGGGTGCCGCCGAGCCAGCGCTGGCTCATGTACGGCATGCCACAGCGGATGGCTTCTTCCTTCAGCGACTCGCGCGCCGAGCGCTTCGTGCCGACGAACAGGATGGTGCCGCGCTTCTGGGCGATGCCCGAGATGAAGTTCATCGCGTCGTTGAAGAGCGGGAGCGTCTTCTCGAGGTTGATGATGTGGATCTTGCCGCGGGCGCCGAAGATGTACGGGCCCATCTTGGGGTTCCAGTAGCGGGTCTGGTGGCCGAAATGGACGCCGGCTTCCAGCATCTGGCGCATGGTGACCTGGGGCATTGCTCTTTCCTTCTGAATGGAGCGCGGCCGGGCCCGTTCGCGGGCATCGCGGCTTGGTCACTCCGGGGTTGGGCCTCCCCGCGCGTCCGTGGCCGAACCCCGGCGCCTCGAGAGGCAGGGGCACCCCGGCACGGGATGGTTCACGCGGGTGTGGATTCCTCTGTCGCGATGGCCTTGAGGCCACGGCCGCCGGAGGTCGGCGCCCGCCGGGCCGGGGTTCCGGCCTTGCGAAGCGCGGGATTCTAGCCCGCTGGCAGGGTTGTGGACAAGTCGGCACAATCCCGGGCATGAAAGTGACCTTCAAGACCCCCGAGCAGATCGAGAAGATGCGCGAGGCCGGCCGGCTGGCCGCCGAAGTGCTGCAGGTCGTCGCGCCGTACGTGAAAGCGGGCGTGACCACCGCTGAACTCGACCGCATCTGCAACGAACACATCGTCAACGTCCAGAAGGCCATCCCGGCCAACGTGGGCTACAAGGGCTTCCCGAAGACGGTCTGTACCTCGGTCAACAACGTCATCTGCCATGGCATCCCGTCGGAAGCCAAGGTGCTGAAGGACGGCGACATCCTGAACATCGATGTCACGGTCATCAAGAACGGCTGGCACGGCGACACCTCGCGGATGTACGTGGTGGGCAGCCCATCGGTGCTGGCGAAGCGCCTGATCGACGTGACCCGCGAGGCCATGTTCCGCGGCATCCGCATGGTGAAGCCGGGCGCCACGCTGGGCGACATCGGCCACGCCATCCAGAGCTATGCGGAAGCCGAGCGCTTCTCGGTAGTGCGCGAGTACTGCGGCCACGGCATCGGCCAGATCTACCACGAGGACCCGCAGGTGCTGCATTACGGCCGCCCCGGCGAGGGCGTCCGCCTGCAGGAAGGCATGACCTTCACCATCGAGCCGATGATCAACGCCGGCGCGCGGCACACCAAGCTGCTGCCGGACGGCTGGACCGTGGTGACGAAGGACAAGTCGCTGTCGGCGCAGTGGGAGCACACCGTGGCGGTCACCCGCGATGGCGTGGAGATCCTCACCCGCCTGCCCGGCGACGACAACGACCTGTGAGCACGCCGGCCTCGCCCGTGCCGGTGGCGGCGTCGCTCGCGACGCCGGACGGTGCGCGAGGCTGGCAGGACGCGGCGAAGGCCGCCTTTCTGGAAGCGCGCGCGGCGATCGTCGCCCGCTTCGACGCCGGTGAAGGCATCGAGCGCCTGCTGGGCGCGCAGGCCGCTGCCGTCGATGCTGCCGTGCGCGCCGCTTGGTCCGCGTGTTTGCCGGCCGACGCGCGGCTCGACCTTCTGGCCACCGGCGGCTACGGTCGCGGCGAGCAATACCCCTTTTCCGACGTCGACCTGCTGGTGCTAGGCGAAGTCGAAGCGCAGCACGCGCATGAGGCGGCCCTGGGGGCGTTTTTCGCCGCGCTCTGGGACCTCGGGCTGAAGCCCGGCACGGCGGTTCGCTCGCTCGCCGATTGCGTGCAGGCCTGCCGCGAGGACGTGACCACGCTCACCGCGCTCACCGAAGCACGCTTGCTCGCCGGTTCGCCGGCGGCGCTCGACGCGCTCGAGGACGCGCTGCGCAGCGAGGGCCTGTGGCTGGCGGCGGACTACTTCGACGCCAAGCGCGCGGAGTGGAACGGCCGGCACGCCCGCTACAACGACACCACGAACAACCTCGAACCCAACCTCAAGGAAGGGCCCGGCGGACTGCGCGATCTGCACACGCTCACCTGGCTGGCGCGGCGCATCTACCGCGTACCCGGGCTGGAGGCGCTGGTGCCGCTCGGCCTGCTGGGCCCCGACGAGGAACGCACCTTGAAGCGCGACTGGGCGGTGATCGCCCGCCTGCGTTTCGGCCTGCACCTCGTCGCGAACCGTCGCGAGGAGCGGCTGCGCTTCGACCACCAGAAGGTGCTGGCCGCGCGGCTCGGCTACAAGGACGAGGCCAGCGACAACCTCGCCGTCGAGCAGATGATGCAGTCGATGTTCCGCGCGGCGAAGACCGTGCAGCGCATCAGCGAGCGCCTGCTGCAGCGCTTCGAGGAGCAGTTGGCCGGTCGCGTCGAGCGCGTGCCGGTGGCGCCGGGCTTCGTGCTGGTGAACGGCTACCTCCAGCGTGAAGCACCGGGGCCGGTGCGATCCGCGATCGAAGCCTTCGCCGTGTTCGCGACCTGGGCGGCCTGCCCCGAGGCGAAAGGCCTGCATTCGGAGACCGCGCGGGCCATGGCCGAGGCATTGCCGCGCATCGCGCCCGGCGAGCAGCAGGATGCCGACACGCGCGCGATGTTCCTCTCGTTGCTGCAGGGGCCGCAGCCGGTCGACACGCTGGCGCGCATGGCGCACCTCGGCGTGCTGGGCCGCTACCTGCCGGCCTTCGCGCGCGTTTCGGGGCGCATGCAGTACGACCTGTTCCACGTGTACACGGTCGACCAGCACACGCTGGAAGTGCTTCGCATCATGGCCAGCTTCGTGCAGGGGAGCGATCCGCGCTTCCCGAAGGCGAAGAGCGTCCACGACCGCCTGAAGGCGCCGTGGCTGCTGCTGGTGGCCGGGCTCTTCCACGACATCGCCAAAGGCCGCGGCGGCGACCACTCGGTGCTGGGGGCCGTCGACGTGCGCGAATTCGGCGCCGCGCATCGCCTGAAGGACCACGACATCGAACTGCTGGCCTGGCTGGTCGAGCAGCACCTGCTGATGTCGACGACCGCGCAGCGCCAGGACATCAGCGACGCCGCCGTGGTGGAGCGCTTTGCCCGCGCGGTGGGCGACCGCACGCGGCTGGATTTCCTGTATCTGTTGACCTGCGCCGACATCGCCGGCACCAGCCCGAAGTTGTGGAACACGTGGAAGGAGCGCCTGCTCGGCGACCTCTACGACGCCACGCGGCTGGCCTTCCGCCGCGGTCTGGAGCATCGCGTGGATGCCGAGGCCAGCATCGCCGAGGCCCGTGCCGAGGTGCGCGCGCTGCTGTCCGACATCGACGATGCCGAACTGGCGCGCGTGTTTGGCGAGTTCCCCGACGAGAGCTTCCTGCGCTACCGACCCGAGCAGCTGGCGACGCAGGCCCGCGCGATCCTGCGCCACGGCGACCCGGGCAAGCCGCTGATCATCGTTCGGCCGCAAGGCGAAGCCTTCGAGGTGTTCGTCTACTCGCCCGACCGCGACGGCCTGTTCGCCACGCTGACCGCGACGCTTGATCGCCTCGGCTTCTCGGTGGCGGTGGCGCGCATCGTCACGTCGACCTCGGGCATGAGCCTCGACACCTTCCAGCTGCTGCCGATCCATGACACCGGCGAAGCCCCGGACGCGCGTGCCGCCCACGCCAGCCGCGTGCTGGGGGAGATGCTTTCGCGGACGGCGGCGGTGCTGCATCCGCCGCGTCGCGCCATGCCGGCCGCGCTGAAGCATTTCCGCGTTTCGCCGCGCGTCGAGGTTCGCGACATGGGCGACGGCGCCCGCACGCAACTCGTGCTCATCGGCACCGATCGCCCCGGCCTGCTGGCCGACATCGCCCGCGTGCTGCGCGAGCAGCGCCTGCGGGTGCATGACGCCCGCATCGCCACCTTCGGCGAACGCGCCGAGGACTTGTTCCTGATTTCCGACGAGCACGACCACGCGCTCGCCGACACCGCCCAGATCGAGCGCCTGACCACTGCGCTCACCGCCTGCCTCGAAGGAGACCGTCCGCATGCCCCGTCGCAAGACCCCCGTCCTCGCTGACCTTCAGCCGATCATCGAATCGGCCTTCGAACGCCGCGCCTCGCTGTCGGAGGCCGAGATCGAAGGCTCGCTGCGCGAGATGGTCGAGACCGTCGTCGCGGCGCTGGAATCGGGCAAGGCACGCGTGGCGGAGCCGAACAGCGACGGCACGTGGCGCGTCAACGAGTGGCTGAAGAAGGCGGTCCTGCTGTACTTCCGCTGCAACGACATGCGCTTGGTCGAAGCCGAGCCGGCGCCGTTCTGGGACAAGGTGCCGCTGCGCTTCGAGGGCTTCGACGCGGCCGATTTCCGCGAGCTCGGCGCGCGCGTGGTGCCGGGTGCGGTGGTGCGCCGTGGCGCGCACATCGGCAAGGACGTGGTGCTGATGCCGAGCTTCGTCAATATCGGCGCCCACGTCGGCGCGGGCACGATGGTCGACACCTGGGCAACGGTGGGCAGCTGCGCCCAGGTCGGTGCGCGCTGCCATCTCTCCGGCGGCGCCGGCATCGGCGGCGTGCTGGAGCCGCTGCAGGCCAGCCCGACGATCATCGAGGACGACTGCTTCATCGGCGCGCGTTCGGAAGTGGTGGAGGGTGTCGTCGTCGAACGCGGCAGCGTGATCGGCATGGGCGTGTTCATCGGCCAGAGCACGCGCATCTACAACCGGATGACCGGCGAGATCAGCTACGGGCGCGTGCCGGCCGGCAGCGTCGTGGTCTCCGGCCAGCTGCCCTCGGCGGACGGCAAGTACTCGCTCTACGCCGCGGTGATCGTGAAGCAGGTCGACGCCAAGACGCGCAGCAAGACCTCGATCAACGAGCTGCTGCGCAGCGGCCACGCGGAATGAGCGCCGCCCCCGCGAACGTCGTCTTCGGGCTCACGGCCTGCGACAGCTGCAAGAAGGCGCGGAACTGGCTCGAGCGCTTCGACGTGCCGTACGCCTTCGTCGACTTGCGCACCGACCGGCAGCCGCCCGAGACGCTGAAGGCCTGGGCCATGCAGCTCGGCGGTTGGGACAAGCTGATCAACAAGGCCAGCACCACGTGGCGCCAGCTGCCCGACGCGCGCAAGGCGCCGGGGAGCGATCCGGAGTGGTTCCTGCTGCTCAAGGAGCATCCGACGCTGGTCAAGCGGCCGGTGCTGGTGACGGCGGATGGCGTGGTTTCGGTGGGTTTCACCGACAACGCCTACAAGGCGCGCTTCGGGCTGCGCAAGTAAGCGACGCCCGCGGGCGGGGCCCGCGACGTGTCATTCCCCGCGCAGGGCGGCCAATGCGCGCCTCGCCTCGGCGCGAGCGCGTCCGCGGTCGAGGGCGATGGGGGCTTCGCCGCCGGCCGTGGCCGGCGTGTCGACGGCGTCCGCAGGCTTCGCTGCCGCTGCCTCGGGAGGCGCAGCCGGGGCCACCATCGAGGCGACGAAGCGCGTCTGTGCCGCGAGCGTGACGTGGCGGAACAGGTCGGTGACGCGGATCGATTCGCTGAAGCCCTCGCGCAGCTGGCGCAGCAGCTGCACCACCAGCAGCGAGTGGCCCCCGAGGTCGAAGAAGTTGTCGTCGCGGCCGAAGTCGTCGATGCCGAGCAGCGCGATCCAATGCGCACGGAGCGTGGTTTCGATCGCACTCGTGTCGATCGACGGCGCCGTGGCGAGGCGCTGCGGGGCGGGCGTCGGCGCGGGCGTCGAAGGCTCGGGCCGTGCCGCGTTTGGCGTGGCCGGCCGGGGTGCCGATGCGGATCGCCCGACGATGGCGGCGTTCGCGTTTTCCGCCCCCGACGTCGCGAATGCCGCGCGCACGCGATCGAGCGCCGGCAGGTGGGTGAGCACCGTGTCGGCATCGAGGCCGAAGTCGATCAGGCAGGCGATCTCGTCCACGTCGATGCCGGCCACGCGCCGTGCCATCGCGATCGCGTCGGATTCGCTGCCGAATAGCCCGCTGTCGCGGAAGTAGCGCTGGAAGGCGAACTCCAGCAGTTCATCCATGTCTTCCGGCGAGGCCGACTGGAAGAACGCGTCGAGGTTCTGTCCCTGTTCCGCCGACATGCGCTTGAAGGTGGGGAACTGCCAGGCCGCGGCCTTGACCAGGGCCATCGCGGTCTTCAGGTAGGCCTTCATCGGGCCGCGCACGACGGCCTCCACGGCCTCGCGGTTGTCGCCGACCAGCGTGTGCAGCATCAGCGAGACGATGCCTTCGCCGGCATGGCCGGCCTCGCGCCAGGCCTTGCGGTAGGCGGCGATCTTCGCGGCGAGTTCCTCGACGGACTGCCCGAGCAGGTGGGTGAGCAGGTGCGCGCCCATCCGTCCGGCCTCGGCGAAGGTCTCGGGATTGCCCGCCGTCGTCATCCAGATCGGCAGTTCCGGCTGCAGCGGCCGGGGCAGGGTGCGCACCTTCACCGGGCCCTGCGGGCCGGGGAATTCCAGCGTTTCGCCGCGCCACAGGCGGCGCGCCTGCTCGGCGGCTTCGAACATCACGCGCTTGGCTTCGGCGTGGTTCTCGGGGCGCAGCGCGAAGTCGGGCGTGGCCCAGCCGGCAGCGATCGAGATGCCGACACGGCCGTTCGACAGGTTGTCGACGACGGCCCATTCCTCGGCGATGCGAATCGGGTGGTGCAGCGGTACCACGCAGCTGCCGGCGCGTAGCGCGACCTTCGACGTGATGGTCGCCAGCGCGGCGCTGGTGACGGCCGGGTTGGGGAAGAGGCCGCCGAAGGCCTGGAAGTGTCGCTCCGGCGTCCACACCGCGTTGAAGCCGTGGGTGTCGGCGAAGCGCGCGCTTTCCAGCAGCAGGCGGTACTTGTCGCTGCGGCCGAGGTCGTGCTCCTCGGCGACGTTCCAGAAGAACAGGCCGAACTGCAGGACACGTGCGGCGGTGACGGGCCGCTGGATCGCGAGGCTTGCGCTGCCCTGTGCGGGCCAGGCGCCCGCGTGCTCGTCGAGCTGCAGCTGCGCGGGCCAGTCCGCCGGTGCGGCGGTGCCCGCGAGGCGCGGATCACGGGCGCGGAGATCGCTGGGCAGGTGGCCCGCGCGGCGCGCCGCGTCAATGGCGGCGACGAGCCGCGAGGCGAGAACGTCGAGGGCCGCGCCATCGTCGTTGGCCGTGCCGTCCGGCAGTTCCACCACCAGCGGCAGCACCGGGTCGACCCACCGCGAGGGCTCGGACGCGTTGGCGAAGCGAAGACCGACGGCAAGGTGCCGGCCGTCGGCGCCGCGGGCGACAGCGAGTAGGGCGTGGGCGAGTGACTGCGGGTCGGTGAAGCCCTCTGCCGGCACCACGGTCGTCGATGGCACCGCCATGGGCTGGGCCCGCTGCAGCGCGGTGCGCGCCTGGGCCTCGTGACGGACGGCGCGGCGAAGCGCCTTGGCTTCGTCGTCGGCGGGCAATGCCCATGCGGGGAGGCGAACCCCGGCGCCACCGGCGAGGGCGAGCGCCTCGTCGGCGGAAAGCCGCGTGCCGTCGAGCCGTGCCAGTCCGCCGAGGTGCAGTACGCCGTCGCCGCAGCGCAGGCGCAGGCCTTCGGCGTCGACGCCGATCAGGGTTGCCGGCGGCAGCGTGGTTTCGGTCGGTGCCATCTCGACGGGCTCGGCCGCAGCCACCAGCACGTCGACCTCGGCGAGCCGCAGCCGAGGTTTCAGAAGCGCCTGCCAATAGGCGCCGTTGTCGAGCGCGCGGACGATGCGCGCGAGTTCCGCCGCGGGTCGGGATGGATCGAGGAGGGCTGGGCGCAGGGGCCGATCGGCACCGAGGTGCACGCGACGCTCGCCTTCCGGCTGCGCTTCACCGGCGTCGTCGCCCGAGGCCAGACGTTCCAACAACGCATCGAAACCGGCCAGCCCGGCCTCGAAACACTTGGCATTGAGGCTGAAGGCGGTCTCGTCGGCATCGATGGCGAAATCGCGGGCCACCAGCACGCGGCCGGCGTCGATCTCGGTGGTCATCCGGTGCCAGCGGATGCCGTGGCGGGTTTCGCCATTCAGCAGGGCCCACATCGGCGTGTTCAGGCCGGCGTACTGCGGCAGCGGGCCGTCGTGGAAATTCAGCGCGCCGCGGCGGCCCAGGGCGAGCACCTCGTCGGCCAGCGGCTTCAGCCAGGTGATGGCGAACACCCAGTCAAGGTCCGCCGGCGGGGAGGCCAGCAGCGCTTCGGGGCTGCGCTCCACGCGGAGCCCGCGCGCTTCGGCCCATTCACGAAGCCGCAGGGTGTCGGTGACCACGGCGGCGATGGTGTGGCCGGCCGCGAGCAGGCGCTCGCCGCACTCGACCAGGAGGGCTTGCTCGCCAAGGAGGACGCAACGGAAGGGGGGCAAGGCGGGGTCGTCCATGAGCCGGAGGGGCGGCGGTGCGGCGGGTACCGGGTGAATATGGGATTCTAATCACGCTTTTGCATCCCTTTCACGGAATCACCCCCTCGCATGGATCCGCGCGCGCCCCTCGATCCCCGCAGCCACATCGCTATCGTCGGCATGGCCTGCGACCTGCCGCTGGCCGATTCCCCGGACGCCTTCTGGCGTGCACTGGCCGAGGGGCGCTGCGCCGTCGAGGATTTCGACGATGCCGCGATGCGTGAGGCCGGAGCGCGTGAGGCGGACCTCGCCCTGCCCGAGTACGTGCGCGCTGGCGTGCGTCTCCCGGCCCACGATCGGTTCGACGCGGCCTTCTTCGGCCTCTCGCCGCGCGAGGCGGCGGTGATGGACCCGCAACACCGGCGCTTCCTGCAGTGCGCCTGGGCGGCGTTGGAGCATGCCGGGCACCGTCCGGACGACCTCGATCGGCAGACCGGCGTGTTCGCCGGCGCCGGCATGGGCTGGTACCTGATCCGCAACGTGATCGGGCATCGCGCGCTGGTCGAAGACCTCGGTGAGTTCCTTGTCCGCCATCTGTCGAACGACAAGGATTTCCTGTCGACGCGGGTGTCGTACCAGCTCGACCTGCGCGGCCCCAGCCTCAATGTGCAGACGGCCTGTTCGACCTCGCTGGTGGCGGTGCATCTGGCCTGCCAGAGCCTGATCGCCGGCGAATGCGACATGGCCTTGGCCGGTGGCGTCACCCACGAAATCCCGCAGGGGCAGGGCTACCGCTACCGCGAGGAAGAGGTGCGCTCCCCCGATGGCCGCTGCCGCGCCTTCGACGCGAGCTCCGGTGGCACGGTGTTCGGCAGCGGTGCCGGCATCGTCGTGTTGCGCCGGCTCGGTGACGCGCTGCGCGACGGCGACACGATCCATGCGGTGATCCGCGGCACCGCCATCAACAACGACGGCGCCGGCAAGGCCGGTTACCTCGCGCCCAGCGTGGACGGGCAGGCCGAAGCCGCGGCGCAGGCGCTGGCCGTGGCCGGCGTGGACGCCGACAGCCTCGGCTACGTCGAAGCGCACGGCACGGGCACGCGGCTTGGTGATCCGATCGAGATCGCCGCGCTGTCGCAGGCCTTCGACGGGGCGACACCGGGCGGCTGCGCCATCGGTTCGGTGAAGACCAACATCGGCCACCTCGACACCGCGGCGGGCGTTGCCGGCCTGATCAAGACCGCGCTGTCCCTGCGGCACGGCGAGTTGCCGGCCTCCTTGTTCTTCGAATCGCCGAATCCGGAGATCGACTTCGCGCGTTCCCCGTTCACGGTGGCTGCCAGCCATGGCGCGTGGCCGAAGGCCGGGCCGCGCCGAGCGGCGGTGAACTCGCTGGGCGTGGGCGGAACGAATGCCTTCGCCGTGCTGGAGCAGGCGCCGCGCGAGGGCGAGCCGCCGATCGATGCCGGCGACACTCCGCAGGCCGCGCCGATCGTGCTGCCGCTTTCCGCGAAGACGCCGGACGCACTGCGTGCGCGCGCCGAAGCACTCGCCGAGACGCTGGCCACGAGCCCGTTGCCGCTGGCGGATGTCGCTTGGACGCTGCGCGAAGGCCGCGTGGCCATGCCGGTGCGCGGCAGCGTCGCCGTGCGCACGCGCGCCGAGGCCGTGGATGCGCTGGGCGCGCTTTCGCGGATGGGCGACGGTGATTTCGCCACGGCGAACGATGCGGTTTCGGCACCGGTGTTCGCGTTCCCCGGGCAAGGCGCGCAGCGCGTCGGCATGGCGCGCGGAATCGCGCGTTCCGACGCCGCGGTGCGCGAGGCGCTCGAGGCCTGCGTGGACGCGCTCCGCGCCCTCGGTGCCCACGAGGTCGTGGCGCTGCTGCTCGACGCCGAACCCACGCCCGAGGCGCACGCGCGCCTCCGCGGCACCGAGATCGCGCAGCCGGCGCTGTTTGCGGTCGAATACGCGCTGGCGAAGGGCCTGATGGCTCGCGGCCTGAAACCGGCTGCGATGCTCGGCCACTCGCTGGGCGAGTACGTGGCGGCGACGCTGGCCGGCGTGTTCACGCTGCCGGCGGCGCTGCGCCTGATGGTGACGCGCGGCGCGCTGTGCGCCGCTGCGCCGAAGGGTGCGATGCTGGCTGTCGCCCTCGACGAAGGCGAGTTGCGCGCGCTGCTGCCCGCCACGCTGGATGTCGCGGCCATCAACGCGCCGGGGCAGACCGTCGTCGCCGGTGCCGACGTTGCCATTGCGGACTTCGAGCGCGCGCTGGTCGAACGGGGTGTCGGCGCGCGTCGCCTCGAGACCTCGGCGGCCTTCCACTCGCGGCAGCTCGATCGTGTTCTCGACGATTTCCGCGCCGCCGTGGTGGCCGCGGCCCCGGCGCGCGTCGACGGCCTGCGCGTGGTGTCGACCTGTACGGGCGATTGGCTGACGGCGGAACTCGCCGCCAGTCCCGACTACTGGGTGCGCCATTTGCGCGAGCCGGTGCGCTTCGCCGGGGCGCTCGCCACGATCGACCGGCTGCGCCATGCCGTGCTCGTCGAAGTGGGACCGGGCCGCACGCTGTCGACGTTCGCGACGATGCGTCGGGCTGATGCGCGCTCGGTCGTCCTGTTGCCGAAAGACGCCGACGAACCCTCGGCCTGGGCCGCGCTGCCGGGCCGGCTCTGGGCCAGCGGCATGGCGGTCGACTGGGCGCGCTGGGACCAGCCGACGGCGGGACGGCGCGTGCCCTTGCCGACGTACCCGTTCGCTGCCGTGAAGCATTGGATCGACCCGCCGAAGACGACGGCCGTGAGCAACGAAGGCGCCGCCGCGCTGCCGCCCGAGAGTTGGCTGCAGACGCCGGTCTGGCAGCCCGTGCCGCTGCCGCGTGACATCCCAAGTGCGCTTCCCGCCTCGGCGCTGGTGCTCTGCGATGGCGCCGGGATCGGCGATGCCCTCGCCGATGCCCTGGCCGTGGAAGGCGTGGCGGTGCGTCGCGTGCATCGCGCGGCCGCGTTCACGCAGGAGGAATCTCACATCACGCTGGACCCGGGCGAACGCGCGCATTGGCAGGCCCTGGCCGCCACGCCGGCCCCGGCCGTGCTGCTCGACCTTTGGGCGCTCGATGCGCCGCTGGACGGACTCGAAGCGTCCTCCCGCATGCTGTTCGACGATGCACTGCGAATGGCGCAGGGGCTGGCGCCCTGGGCTGACGGTGCCGGGATGATCTGGCTCAGCGTCGGCGTGCATGCGCAGGCGGTGGGTGATGCCTCTTCCCTTCGCCCGGCCCAGGCCTTGCGCGCCGGCCCGGTGCGCACCTGGCCGCAGGAGGCCACGGCGCTTCGCACGTGCTGGTTCGATCTCGACGCCGCCGCGCTGGCCGTGCCTCGGCGCGCGATCGACGCCGTGCTGGCGGAGTTGCGCGCCCATTGCCCCGCGGAGACCGTCGCCCTGCGCGGCCGCCAGCGCTGGGTGCCGCATTCGCAGCCGCTGGGTATCGCGCCGGCCAAGGCCGATGCCGCTGCGGCGTTCCGCGGCCACGTGCTGCTGACGGGTGCGTTCGGTGGCGCTGGTCGCGACATCGCGGAGCGTCTCGCACTGGCGGGTGGCGTCGAGTGCCTGTGGCTGGTGAGTCGGACGGCGATCGAACCCGGTTCGTCGCGCGCCGCGTGGATCGACGCGCTTCGCACCTTGGGGCTCGATGCGCGCTTGCTGGTCGCCGACGTCGCGCAGCCCGGGGAGCTCGCGGGGGCCGCGCAGGCCGCCGGCCTGGTGCGGCTCGACACCGCGCTGCATGCCGCGGGCGTGCTCGACGACGCCTTGATCGCGATGAAGTCGACCGAGGCCGCCCACGCGGTGCTCGCGCCGAAACTGTTGGGCGCCCACGAGGTCGCCGCCCTGGCCGAGTCCCTCGGCGCCTCGCAGGTGCTGTACTTCTCGTCGATCAGCGCGCAGATGGGCGCCTCCGGGCAGGTCGACTACACGGCCGCGAACGCCTTCCTCGACGCCTTCGCCGCCCATGCGGATGCGAGGTCGGCCACCACGCGGCACACCGCACTGGCTTTCAGCATCTGGCGCGACGCCGGCATGGCCGCGCGCCTCGCCGCCGAGCGTGGCCTCGCCCCGCCGCCCTTCGATGACGGCCTGCCGCAGGCGCATCCGCTGTTGCGCCATCGCCGCGACGAGGGCCTTGCCGCCGTCTTCGGCGGCGTGGTCGGCCCGGAAAGCGACTGGGTGCTCGACGGGCATCGGCTCGCGAGCGGCGACGCGCTGCTTCCCGGCACCGGTTTGCTCGACCTCGTCGCATGGGGACTGCAGGCGCTGCGCGGTCGCTTCACGCCCTTCGCCTGCGAAGGCCTGACCATCGCGGCGCCGCTGGTGTTCGCGGGCGGCGAATCGCGCCAGATCGCCTTGCGCTTCGTCCCTCTCGATGCAACCGGCCAAGCCACGACGCCGGCATTGGCGAAGCGCTTCGACGTGGGCCTGACCAGCCGCGGCGCCGGCGAAGGCGAAGCCACTGAGCACGTCCTGCTGCAGCTCGACGTGTTGGCCGACGGCGCGCCTTCGGGCCCGACGTTGCCGCTCGACTTGCGGGCAGCGCGCACGGCGCGCCCGCCGGTTTACGCGCATCCGGCACTGCACTTCGGGCCGCAGTGGGACTGCCTCCGCGGTTTCGAGGTGGGCGAGGGCGAGGCGGAGTTGCAGCTCGAAGCCACGCTCGGCCTCGGTGGCCCGCATCCGCTGCATCCGGCCCTGCTCGACATGGCGCTCGGCGCCGCGCAGGCGGCACTGGCGCCTTCCGGGGTCGATGCCGCGCGGCTGCTGCCCTTCCGCTACGGCCGCATCGAGGTGCTCGCGCCCCTGCCGTCCCGCGTGACCAGCCGCCAGCGTGCCCGCGCCGAGGACGACAGCCTCGTGCTCGACATCGACGTGCTCGACGAGGCCGATCGTCCCGCCGTTCGCGTGCGCGGTTTCATTCTGAAGCCCGCGCGCCGGCTCGGCACCACGACGCGGGCCCGGCGCGCCGGCACGCCCGGCGGCGCCCTGCTGGACGTGGGCTTCCGCGACGGCTTCGGCAGCGAGGACGCCTTCGCCGCCATCGCCACCGTGCTGGCCCACGCGTTGCCGCCGCAGGTCGCGCTGGCGCGTCGCTCCGTCGACGCCCTGGTGGCCGACACGCGTCGCGCCGCGCACGCCGCGGACGCTTCGGCCGACGTCGGCACGACGAGCGCGACGCCGGTGGCTCGTCGCCCCGGCGGCACGCCCTTCATCCCCGCAGTAACTCCGATGCAGTCGCGGATGGTGGCGCTGTGGGAACGTCTGCTCGACCTCTCCGGCATCGGCATCGAGGATGACTTCTTCGCCCTGGGCGGGCACAGCCTGCTGCTGACGCGCGCGCTGTCGCGATTGAAGCGCGAGGACGGCGTGTCGCTGCCGATCGATGCCGCCTTCGAGGCGCCGCGGATCCGCGACTGGAGCGCCTTGGCCGAACAGGCTGGGGCCTTGTCGCCCGGCGGCGCCTCGCCGCTGCCGCGGCTGCAATCCGTGGCGCGTGTTCCCGGTGCGGACGAGCGCTTCCGGTTCCCGACCACCCACAGCCAGCGCCAGTTGTTCTACGTGCAGGCCATCGCGCCGGAGAACACGGCCTACAACATCCCCTTCGCCTTCACGCTGCGCGGTGTTCTCGATGCCGATGCGCTGGCCGGTGGGATCCGCGATGTGGTCGCCGCCCACGAGGCCCTACGCACGCATTTCGAAGTGGCCGATGGCGAGGTGCGACAGGTCGTCGACCCGGCCGCGATGCCCATGCACGAATCGGTGGATCTCTCGGCGATGCCGGAGGCCGAGCGCGCGGCGGCGCTGGCCGAGGTGCGCGAACTGGTCGCGCGGCATGTCTTCGACCTCGCCGCCGGTCCGCCGTGCCTGTTCCTCACCGTCAAGCTCGCCGCCGAGGAGCACGTGCTGCTGTTCTGCCTGCACCACGTGCTGGTCGACCACCTCGCCGTGCTGCATATCGGCCGCATGCTCGAGGAGCGCTACGCCCTCCGTCGTCGAGGCCCGGCACCGGCCCTCGTCGCGTCCGCGCTGCAGTTGCCGGACTTCGCCGTCTGGCAGGCCACCGCCCTCGATGCGACGGCGATCGCGCAGCGTCTCCCGCACTGGATGGATACCTTGGCGGCCTGTTCGCCGGTGCTGCGCCTGCCCACGGATCGTCCGCGACCGGCCCGGCAGGACTTCGCCGGCGCGGAGCATCGGCTGGCCCTGTCGGCCGTCACCAGCGCGCGCCTGCGTGCCTTCGCGCAGGCCACGCAGCAGACGCCCTTCGTCGTCATGCTGGCGGCGCTGGCGCGGTTGCTGCGCGCGGCCAGCGGCCAGGATCGCCTCGTCATCGGCTGCCCATTCGCGAACCGCAACGCGGAGGAATTGGAGCCCGTCGTCGGCCTGTTCATGAACCTGCTGCCGCTCGGCCTGCATCTGCCGGACGGGCAGGGCTTCGACGAACTCCTGGCGCAAGTGCGCCGCCAGGTGACGCGCACGCAGGCCGTCCAGGACACGCCGTTCCCGGCCATCCTGCAGGCGCTCGGCGTGCCGCGCGACCCCTCGCGCAACCCGCTGGTGCAGGTCTGGTACACCTTCCAGGAGGCGCCGATGGCCCTGCGCTTCGATGGCCTCGAGGTGACGAGCGAGGCCCTGCCGAACGGCGGTGCCAAGCTCGACCTGAGCTTCTGGTTCTGGGACGACGGCGAGCGGGTTCGCGGCCTCGTGGAGTACGCGACGGCGCTCTACGACGAGGCCACGATCGCGGCCCTCGTGCGCGGGCTGGAAGCGACGCTCGATGCCTGCATGGCGTCGACGCCGGCACCGCTAGACTCGCCTGCTCTTGATGCGACCCCAGCGGTGATCGAATGAGTGATGTTGTCGCTTTGGCGAAGGACCTGATCGCACGCCCATCGGTGACGCCCGAGGACGCCGGCTGCCAGGCCTTGGTCGCCGCGCGGCTCGCACCCCTCGGCTTCCGTTGCGATTCGCTCGACTTCGGCGAGGTGAAGAACCTCTGGGCCACGCGGGGGCAGGGCAGCCCGGTCGTCGTGCTGCTCGGCCACACCGACGTGGTGCCGCCCGGCCCGCGCGAGGCCTGGGCCTCTGATCCCTTCGTGCCAACCGTGCGCGAGGGCGTGCTGCACGGGCGCGGCGCGGCCGACATGAAGGGCAGCGTCGCCGCCTTCGTCGTGGCGATGGAACAGCTGGTCGCGGCGAACCCGGACCACCCCGGAACGCTGGCCGTGCTGCTGACCTCCGATGAGGAAGGCCCATCGATCGACGGCGTGCGCAAAGTGGCCGAGCACTTCCGCGCCACCGGCCAGCGCATCGATTACTGCATCACCGGCGAGCCCTCGTCGAGCGAGCGCCTCGGCGATGTGTTGCGCGTGGGCCGTCGCGGCTCGCTGTCCGTCGCGGTCGAGGTGCGCGGCGTGCAGGGCCACGTGGCGTATCCGGAGAAGGCGCTGAACCCGATCCACGCGCTGGCGCCCGCGCTGGCCGAGCTCTGCGCGCAGCGCTGGGACGAGGGCTTCGCGAGCTTCCCGCCGACCAGCTTCCAGGTGTCCAACATCACGGCCGGCACCGGCGCCGACAACGTCATCCCCGGCGCGCTGCAGTTCGTGGCGAACTTCCGCTTCAACCCGAACTGGACCAGCGATGCGCTGGTCGCCGAGTTCGAGGCGATCCTCGCGAAGCACGGCGTCGACGCGGCCTGCCGCTGGCGCCGCTCCGGCGAGCCCTTCCACTGTGACGAGGGCGTGCTGCGCCGCGCGGCGCGCGCGGCCATCCAGGCCCGTTGCGGGATCACCCCGGACGAGAACACCAAGGGTGGCACCTCGGACGCGCGCTTCATCGCGCCGCTCGGCGCGGAGTGCGTCGAGCTGGGGCCGGGCAACGCCAGCATCCACAAGATCGACGAGGGCGTTCGCCTCGACGAGCTCGAAGCGCTGCCCGCGCTGTTCGCCGAGGTGATCGAGCGCGTCTGGGCCGGGCACGCGGCCTGACAATCGCGCCGCCTCCCGCCGGGTCCGCCAGCGCGCGCTCGGTGGGGTGTCCTTCGGCACGTGGGCCGCGGGGCCGGGTCGGCTAATGTCCAGGCACCGCCTCTCGGAACGTCGGCGATGGACCTGCTGCAGCGCCTCCTCAACTTGCGTGCCGGCGAATGGCGGCCCGTCCTGCTTTCCGGCATGTATTTCTTCGCCGTGCTGGCCGCCCTGATGCTGCTCCGGCCCGCGCGCGACGCCCTTGGCATGCAGCGCGGGATGGATGAGATCCGGTGGCTTTTCTTCGGCACGGCGGCCGTGACCCTGCTGGTGCAGCCGCTGTTCGGCTGGCTCGTTGCGAAGTGGCGCCGCATGCGATTCATTGCTGCCTGCCACGGCTTCTTCGCCCTGTCCCTCCTCGGGTTCCACCTGCTCCTCGTCGCGGCGCCGGACGCGATCGGCGTACGCAGTGGGCAGGCGTTCTACGTCTGGTTCAGCGTCTTCAATTTCTTCGTGACGATGTTGTTCTGGGCCCTGATGGCCGACCGTTTCACGCTGGAGCAGAGCCAGCGGCTGTTCCCGCCGATCGCCGCGGGCGGGACGCTCGGCGCCATCACGGGATCCTGGGCGGCGGGCGCGTGGGTCGCCGCGATCGGCACGCCGGCGTTGCTGCTGGTGGCTGCTGGCCTCCTCGTCGTCGCGGTCGTCCTGGCCGCCCAGGTGATCCGCACCACCGAAGCCGTCCCGGTCGCGCTCTCCGCCAGCCGCGACGAGGCGCCGATGGGCGGCAGCGCGTGGGCCGGCCTCCGCGCGCTGCTGCGTTCGACCTACCTTTCCGGCATCGCCCTGTACGTCCTGGTCCTCGCGGTGATGGTGACCTTCCTGTACTTCACCCGCCTGCAGCTGGTGGCTGGGTTGGAAAGCGGCTTGGACGCGCGGACGGCGCTGTTCGCGAACGTCGACTTTTATACCCAGCTCGCGACCCTGCTGTTGCAACTCGTGTTGGCCGGGCACCTGATCAAGCGCATCGGCATGCCATTGACCTTGGCGCTGCTGCCGGCCGTGGCGGCGCTGGGCTTCATCGGCCTGGCCATCGTGGGATCGCTGCTGGCCCTCGTCCTTGTCGAGGCCACGTTCCGGGCCGTCCAGCGCGCGGTGATGCGTCCGGCCCGGGAGACCTTGTTCACCGTCGTGGATCGCGAGGAGAAGTACAAGGCCAAGGCGGTGATCGACACCTTCGTCTACCGTCTGGGCGACATTGTCGGTGCGCAGTCCGAGGGCCTGCTCGGGCGTCTCGGATGGGGCCTGCATGCGCTGGCGAGCGTTGCCGTTCCTTTGGCCCTGTTCTGGGCGGTGCTGGGGGTCTGGCTGGGACTGCGCCAACGGGCGCTTGCCAAGACTGACGATGGCGGGGTAGGGTCTCCACCATGTTGAACCGCGCCCTCAATCGCAATAACGCCAATAACCGCAACGCCGAAAGGCGGCCGCGGCGTTAGGCGCGTTCAGCACATCGAACCCCGAACCCCGAAGGCCCGCCTGGCAACAGCGCGGGCCTTCTCCTTTTTGCGCTTTCGAAACCCCAAGGAGACACCCATGTGCGGCATCGTCGCGATCTTCGGGCTCAAGCCCGGCACCGAACTCGAACCCCTGCGCCGGCAGGCCGTGCAGGCCGCGGCGCGCATCCGTCATCGTGGGCCGGATTGGAGCGGTGTCTACGCCGATGCCGGCGCCGTGCTGGCGCATGAGCGCCTCTCCATCGTCGACATCCACGGCGGCGCGCAGCCGCTGCGTTCGACCGACGGCGCGCTGGCGCTGGCGGTGAACGGCGAGATCTACAACCATCGCGAGCTGGAAGCCGCGCTCACCGTGCCCTACACCTTCACCACGCAGAGCGACTGCGAGGTCATCAACGCCTTGTGGAAGGAAAGCGGGCCGGACTTCGTCGATCGGCTCAACGGCATCTTCGCGTTCGCGCTGTGGGACGCCGCACAGCAGCGTTATCTCATCGCCCGCGACCCGATGGGCGTGATCCCGCTGTACTTCGGCCACGACCGCGAGGGGCGGCTGTGGGTGGCCTCGGAGATGAAGGCCTTGGTCGGCATTTGCGACGACGTGGCGATCTTCCCGCCGGGGCATCTTCTGGACTCGGTGGAAGGGCAGATCCGCGCCTACCGCACGCGGGAATGGCGCGAGTTCGCCAAGGTCGACGGGCAGGCCATCGCGCCGGCCGCGTTGAAGGATGCGCTGATGCAGGCCGTGCGCCGCCAGCTGATGTGCGACGTGCCCTACGGCGTGCTGCTGTCGGGCGGCCTGGACTCCTCGGTGGTGGCCTGGTGCGCGGCGCAGTTCGCCAAGCAGCGCGTCGAGGACGACGGCAAGAGCGAGGCCTGGTGGCCGCGCCTGCACAGCTTCGCCGTGGGCCTCGAAGGCTCACCCGACCTCGCCGCAGCGCGCGTCGCGGCGGAGGCCCTGGGCACCGCGCACCACGAGTTCCACTTCACCTTCGAGGAGGGCTTGGATGCGCTCTCCGAGGTCATCCGCCACATCGAGACCTACGACGTCACCACCATCCGCGCCTCGACGCCGATGTTCCTGCTGGCGCGGCGCATCCGCTCGATGGGCATCAAGATGGTGCTGTCGGGCGAGGGCAGCGATGAGGTGTTCGGCGGGTATCTCTACTTCCACAAGGCGCCGGACGCGCGCGAGTTCCACGCCGAGACGGTGCGCAAGCTCGACGCCCTGCACCAGTTCGACTGCCTGCGCGCCAACAAGAGCATGGCGGCCTTCGGTATCGAGGCGCGCGTGCCTTTCCTCGACCTCGATTTCCTCGACACGGCGATGGCCATCGACCCCGAACAGAAGCGCGTGCGTGCACGCGCGGCCGGCGGGCGCCCGGTGGAGAAGTGGCTGCTGCGCACGGCCTTCGAGGGCTGCCTGCCCGAGAGCATCCTGTGGCGGCAGAAGGAGCAGTTCAGCGACGGCGTCGGCTATGGCTGGATCGACGGCCTGAAGGCGCACACGCAAGCGCAGGTCAGCGATGCCGAGTTCGCTGGCGCCGAGCGCCGCTTCCCGATCAACCCGCCGCAGACCAAGGAGGCCTACTTCTACCGCCGCATCTTCGAAACGCACTTCCCCGGCGGCGCAGCGGCGGCCACGGTGCCGGGCGGCAAGTCCATCGCCTGCTCTTCGCCGGCGGCGATCGCCTGGGACGCGGCCTTCGCGAAGGCGGCCGACCCGAGCGGCCGCGCCATCGCGGGCGTGCACGAGCAGGCCGTCGCGGGCTGATCAGTCCTGCGGCGCGGGCGATTCGGTGGCCTTCGCCACGATCACCGTCTCGTTGCCGGCCTTCAGCAGCAGATCGCCGTTGGCGTCGACGTCGAAGCCCGTGATGCGGCCCAGCGCGGCGAGGAAGTCGGATTCCTGCTTCGACGCCGTGTCGTCGAGGCAGGCCATCCGGGTGGCGGCGGCCATGCCGATCCTCAGGCCCTCGCCGCTGAGCACTGCCGACGAGGTCCAGCGATTGCAGCCCGCGAAGCCCGAGGCTTCACCGTCGGCGCTGAACTGCAGCGTCGGCGGACTGCCGCTCATCGCCGCACCGCCGATGCTCGTCACCGTCCACGCGTTCGGCGTCAGCACGTCGATGGGGTTGCCACCGCAGCCCCTGAATTCGCGACCGTCCACCTGGACGACGACGGTGTCCGGGTGCGGCATCCCCGTCATGCTGTCGCGGCACACGCTGGCATTGGCCGACAGCGCGAGCGCGCCGCCCTCCCGCGTCGCCGCGAGGGCGAAGCCGTCCGCGCGCGTCGTCCGGGTCAGGCCGGTGAACACGTCGGCGGCTACGTGGTCGGCCGTGCTCCAGCGCACTTCGGTCGCGTCGGCCTGCACCAGCCAGAACGGCTCATTGCCGCGCGCGGAATAGGTGCGGATCACCTCCGGCGCAGGCGCGGCGGTCGGGGTTTCGGCGGGGCTCATGGCCTCCGTTTCGGCCGCGGCGGGCGCTTCGATGAGCGAGCACTCCGGGTAATCGTTGCCGGCCACGTTGAGTGTCGCGGTGCCGCCCTTGTCCCAGAAGTCGATGAGCACGCCGTCGGCGCGCCAGCCCTGGAAGCGTGCACCCGAAGCGGCGGCCACCGGGCCCAGGCGAACGGATTCACCGTCGAACTGGAGGATCGCCCTGTGCTCGAGGTAGATCACCTCGATGGCGGTGCCGGCGCAGTCGTAGTCCTTGGGGACCCCGATGTCCTTCGCCGCTGGCGGGGGCGGGGCGGGCGTCACGGGGGCGGTGGGTGCAGCGGATGGCGGAGCCACTGCGGTCGCCTCGGGCGCGCCGGCTTGGCTGCAGGCGGTGAGAACAGGCAGGGCCAGCATTGCTGCGCCCACAAATGCGCAGCGGTGAATCAGGTGCGAAGCCATCGAACCACTCCATGGGACTGGGTGGAATCGTGCCACGGGCCGTGGAGAAATCCGCGTCGATGCCGCTGCGTGTGACAATCCTCTACTTCGCCCCCACGCCCCTGAGACGTCCCCATGGCCGGAAGCAGCCTGTTCGCCCTGATCGATGACATCGCCACCCTGCTGGACGACGTCTCGGTGATGACCAAGGTCGCCGCGAAGAAGACTGCCGGCGTGCTCGGCGACGACCTCGCGTTGAATGCGAACCAGGTGGCGGGCGTGAACGCCGACCGCGAGTTGCCGGTCGTCTGGGCGGTGGCCAAGGGCTCGACCATCAACAAGGTGATCCTGGTGCCCGCGGCCCTGGCCATCGCGGCGTTCGCGCCCTGGGCCATCCCGCCGCTGTTGATCATCGGCGGCGCGTTCCTGTGCTTCGAGGGCGTGGAGAAGCTCGCCCACCGCTGGCTGCATCCGGCGGAAGGCGCCGCCGAAGAAGCGGCACTGCGTGCGGCCGTGGCCGACGAGAGCGTCGACATGGTCGCGTTCGAGAAGGACAAGATCAAAGGCGCGATCCGCACCGACTTCATCCTGTCCGCCGAGATCATCGTCATCGCGCTCGGCACCGTGGCGACGCAGCCGCTGGTGAAGCAGTTCGGCGTGCTGGCCGGCATCTCGGTGCTGATGACCGTCGGCGTTTACGGCCTCGTGGCCGGCATCGTCAAGATCGATGACGTGGGCCTCTGGCTGCAGTCGAAGGCGAGCGCCGCGGCGAAGGCCGTCGGCGGCGCGATGCTGGTCGGGGCCCCGCTGCTGATGAAGTTCCTTTCGATCGCCGGCACCGCCGCGATGTTCCTCGTGGGCGGCAGCATCTTCGTGCACAACGTGCCGGTGGTGCATCACCTCGTGCAGGGCTGGGCGGCGATAACGGGCGCGGCGTCGGGCGTCGTCGCCGTGCTTCTGGAAGCGCTGATCGGCGTGCTGGTCGGCGCGCTGGTGCTGGCGGCCGTCGAGGGCTTCAAGAAGCTGAAGCGCTAGAACAGCTCGATGTCGTCGCCCTTGTTGTTCATCTTCTCCATGAACTCGCTGATGGCCTGTTCGACGGTCAGGCCGCGCACCAGCACGGCTTCGAACATCTCCACTTCTTCCGGCATCGAGTAGCGCGAGCGGATCTTGCCTTGCAGGGCGGCCCACGCGGCCGTCGACGACGCTTCGTCCTGGTCGCTGACGAGCTCGGCCAGCCAGGCGAGGCCGTGGTTGACGTGGGCAAGGCGCTGCGAAAGGCGGTCGTAGAACTGGAAGGCCACGATGGCCTGGTTGACCATGCCGGCGACGTTCATCGTCGCCATCATCAGCTCCATCTTCACCGGGCCGGTGGCCTCGGTGTCGGCCAGGCCGGAAATGCGCTCGTTGATGAGCTTGATGGTGTTCGCCATCGTGGTGAAGGTGCCGGTCAGCGCGTCCACGGAGGCGTTGCTGTCGGTCATCGCGGCTTCCACCTGCGCGACCGCCAGTTCCATCATCAGCACCGTTTCGCGCAGGTGATTCCAGTCCGGACCCGGGTTGTTCACCTGGGTGCCGCGAACCACGCCGTCATTACCAGCCATGAGACCCCCTCGATGCCCCGGTTCATCCCATAGTGGGGGAAACCGGAGTCCGCCCGCCAGCGGTTTCGAACCGGTTTGCCCAGTTTGAAGGTTGCGCCCCGCCGAGGGTCGTCACGGCGTGAGTTCGAGCCTCGCGGTGGCAGGGCCGGGCAGGAAGGGCGACGGGCGGCCCTGCGCCCAGTCCCCATGGCCAGCGCCCCAGTAGGGCGAGAGCGGATGGCCGGCCTGGCCCCCGGGCAACTGGAAGATCGCGTTCTCGCGATGCGCCGGCGAGACCACCATGCGCTGGCTGGCACCAAAGGCCGGGGCCTGGATCCGCGGCATCTGCACGTCTCCGGGCAGGGGGTCGGCCGGCATGCACAAGTGCGGGCGCAGCCATTCCGGGACGCCGCTGGTCAGCGGATGGCAGACGCGGCTTAGATTGGCCTCGCCCCAGGTCCTTGCGGTGAGCGGGCCCTCCCGGCCGCCGCGCACCTCGGTGGCCGCGGCGCCGGCCGCGTCGGCCAGCAGGGCCTCCCAGCTCTCGAAGCGCGGCGGCAGCAGGTGCGCCGGGCGCTGCTCGAGCAAGGGCCACAGCACGCCTTCGAGCTGCGGCAGGTCGGGCATCACGAACCGGTCGCCGAGCGCGGCCTTGGCCGGCCCGAGCAGGCCATCGCGCACGCGCGCCAGCACTTCGAGACGGAAGGCGCGGGTGAGCCGGTAGCCGCTGGAGTCGATCGAGGCGTGGCCATTCCAGTCCTCGGCGGCCTCGGCGATGTCGGCCCACTCGGCGGCCGACATCGGGCCCACGGCGTCGCGCAGCAGGCGGTTCCAGCGCTCGAGGAAGAGCGCGCGATCGTCCAGCTGCAGGGCGAGCAGGGCCGGTTCGTCGAGGGGCGCGCTTTCCATGAGGGTGTCCGCGATCTGCTTCTGTCGCGCACCCAAGGCATAGCCCGAATCACCGATCAGCGCGAGCAGTTCGCCATCGGTGATTCGCGCATTGGCCGACCACAGGCGGCCGGAGGGAGGATCGACCAGCTCCGGCTGCAGCGGCGCATCGGCCGGGTGCCAGCCGGCCCAATCGCAGCCCTGCAGGGGCAGCAGCGGGGCCTTCGGGTCGCAGCCGCCGACGCGCGCCGGGATGCGCCCGACCAGCCGCCACGCGATGCGGCCCTTGGCGTCGCCGAGCAGCATGTTCTGCGCCGGCACGCCGGCCTCCCGGGCCATCCGCAGCGCGGCGTCCAGGTCGGCCGCGTGGACGAGGTCGAGCAGGCCGAAATTGAGGCTGCCCGGCATCTGCGCGGTCCAGCGCAGGGCCAATGCACTGCCGTCCGCTTCGTCGTGTGCGATCGGCCCCCAGCGCGTTTCGCGGATCTCGATCGTCTCCGCAGCGCCGTTCGCGACATCGATGGTTTCGCGATGGATGACGATGTCGGCTTCGCCGTCCGGCGTGCGATAGCGCGTCTTCGCCGCATCGGTGAAATCGACGCGGAAGAAATCCAGCCAGTCGCCGTAGCTGTTGGTGAAGGCCCAGGCCACGCGCTGGCTACTGCCCGCGATGACGCCCGGCACGCCGGGCAAGGTGACGCCGATGACGTCCACCTGGCCGTCGGGAGCCTCCGGGTCGGCATAGCGCAGCCGGGCGCGGTACCACAGCGACGGCGCGCGCAGGCCCAGGTGCATGTCACCGGCCACGATGGCGCGACCGTCGGCGGTCGCGGACGCCCCTGCGGCGAAGTTGTTGCTGCCGGGCGCGGCCGGCTCGGCGGCGGCCGTGGGGACCTCGTCTGGGGCCTGGGGCAGCGTACGCAGGTCGAGCACCTCGGGTCCGGGCAGCACGGCATCGCCACGCGCGCTGCCGAACAGCGGCGCGTCCCAAGCCGTGCCGTCGCGCAGCAGCAGGTCGGCAAGCGGCGCTGGCAGCACGCCGCGGATGCGCCACAGCGCGAGCTCGCGCGAGTTCGCCTCATCTTGCAGGTCGAAGAACATCGCGTAGCCGGTGAGCGCGGAATCCACCTCGCTCCATGGCTTCGGCGACTGCTGCAGCAACAGGTAGGGCCAAGGGCGCACCGCCAGGGAATTCAGCCCGGCGTTCACGCCCTCTGTGTAGGCCTTCAAGGCCGCGGCGCGCGGGCCGGCGATGTCGGCGAGCGAGGCCTCGCTGCGGGCCCGCAGGCGGTGCAGTCGGTTGGTGCGGTCGACCTCCAGCGCACGGGCGCCGAACAGCGCGGAAAGCTCGCCGGCGGCGGCACGCCGCGTCAGGTCCATCTCGAAGAAGCGCTCCTGCCCGTGCACGAAACCCAGCGCGCGCGCCATGTCGAGCTCGTTCGCGGCTTCGATGTCGACCACGCCATTGGCGTCGCGCGTGACCGACACCGGCGCCGAGAGGCCGGGCAGGCTCAGTTCACCGTCGTAGGTCGGGACGCTGCCGCGCAGCACCAGCCATGCGGAGAGCGCGAGCAGCAATGCCAGCGTGAGCAGGGCCAGCAGGCCGCGGCGGATCCACTTCAGCATCGGCGTCGTCCTCGGGAAGAGGGCGACAGCCTAGCCGAGGCCGCGGCGGCGCGGAGGAGGCGCGCCGCCTCAGCGCCTCAGGCACTCTCGATGCGATCGACCTTCTGGAACCCGCGCGGCAGCATCTGCCCGCGGCTCGCGCGGGCGCCCTCGTAGGCCTGCAGGTCGCGCCAGCCCAAGGTGAGCTTGCGCGCGCCGCAGAACAGCGTGGCTTCGCCGCCCTGACGCACCACGGCGAGGGCCGTCACCACTTCCTCCCCGCTCTTGAGCTTGGCCGGCGGGATCTGGATCAGCTTGTTGCCCTTGCCCTTGTCGAGTTCCGGCAGTTCCTTCAACGGGAAGGCCAGCAGATGCCCGGCGGTCGTGACCGCCACGACCCAATCGGTGGCCGGATCGTTCACCGGCACCGGCGCCAGCACGGCGGCGCCGCTGTCCGGATTGAACAGCGCCTTGCCGGCCTTGTTGCGGCCGACCAGGTTCTCGAAGCGGGTGGTGAAGCCGTAGCCGAACGAGGAGGCCAGCAGGAAGCGCTGCTCGTTCTCGGCGGCCAGCGTGGCCACCATCTGCGCGCCGGCCGGCAGGGTGAAGCGGCCGGTGATGGGCTCGCCGTTGCCGCGCGCCGAGGGCAGCGTATGCGCCGACGTCGAGTAGGCCCGGCCGGTGGAGTCGAGGAAGGCGGCCTGCAGGTTGCTGCGGCCGCGGGCGAAGCTCTGCAGGGCGTCGCCCTCGCGATAGCTCAAGGAGGCGGGATCGACGTCGTGGCCCTTGGCGGCGCGGATCCAGCCCTTCTGCGAGAGCACCACCGTGACCGGCTCGCTCGGCACCAGCTCGGTCTCGTCGATGGCCTGCGCGGCGCTGCGCGCCACCAGTGGGCTGCGGCGGGCGTCGCCGAACTTCTTGGCGTCGGCGAGCAGCTCGTCCTTCAGCAGCTTCTTCAGCTTGGCGTTGCTCTCCAGCGTGCCGACGAGCTTCTCGCGCTCCTTGGCGAGCTCGTCCTGCTCACCGCGGATCTTCATTTCCTCGAGGCGC
This sequence comes from Silanimonas sp., assembly GCF_027531545.1. Lineage (GTDB taxonomy): Bacteria > Pseudomonadota > Gammaproteobacteria > Xanthomonadales > Xanthomonadaceae > Silanimonas. The sequence continues at coordinate 147,867 of NZ_JAPZSC010000002.1, forward strand.
GCCAGCTGCTTCAACTTCGTTTCGAGGATGTACTCCGCCTGGTCCTCGGTCAGGCCGAAACGCGCGATAAGCACCGCCTTCGGCTCGTCCTCGGTGCGGATGATGCGGATGACCTCGTCGAGGTTCAGGAAGGCGATGAGCAGGCCTTCGAGCAGGTGCAGGCGGCGCTCGACCTTGTCGAGGCGGTGCTTCAGACGGCGCTTCAGCGTGTCGGTGCGGAACTGCAGCCATTCGCCGATGATCGAGCGCAGGCCGCGCACCTGCGGGCGTCCATCGAGGCCGATGATGTTGAGGTTGACGCGGAAGTTCTTCTCGAGATCCGTCGTCGCCATCAGGTGGCCCATCAGCGCGTCGATGTCGACGCGGTTGCTGCGCGGGACGAGCACGAGGCGCACCGGGTTCTGGTGGTCCGATTCGTCGCGGAGGTCCTCCAGCCACGGCAGCTTCTTCGCACGCAGCTGGGCGGCGATCTGCTCCATGATCTTCGACGGCGACACCTGGTAGGGCAGCGCCGTGATGACGATGTTCTGGCCTTCCTTGATGTACGTGGCGCGCGCGCGGACGCTGCCGTGGCCGGTCTCGTACATCGACAGCAGGTCGGCGGCCGGCGTGATGATCTCGGCGGCGGTCGGGTAGTCCGGGCCGCGGATGTGCTCGCAAAGATCGCGCGTGGTCGCGTCCGGGTCGTCGAGCAGGCGCACGCAGGCGCTGACGACTTCATTCAAGTTGTGCGGCGGCACGTCGGTGGCCATGCCCACCGCAATGCCCGTGGTGCCGTTGAGCAGCAGGTGCGGCAGGCGCGCCGGCAGCCACGTCGGTTCATCGAGCGTGCCGTCGAAGTTCGGCGACCACTCCACCGTGCCCTGGCCCAGCTCGCCGAGCAGCACTTCGGCGATCGGCGTCAGCTTCGATTCGGTGTAACGCATCGCCGCGAAGCTCTTCGGATCGTCCGGCGAGCCGAAGTTGCCCTGGCCTTCGATCAGCGGGTAGCGGTACGAGAAGGGCTGGGCCATCAGCACCAGCGCCTCGTAGCAGGCCGAATCGCCGTGCGGATGGAACTTGCCGATCACGTCGCCCACGGTGCGGGCCGACTTCTTCGGCTTGGCCCCGGCGTTGAGGCCCAGCTCGCTCATGGCGTAGATGATCCGGCGCTGCACCGGCTTCAGCCCGTCGCCGAGGAAGGGCAGGGCGCGGTCGAGCACCACGTACATCGAGTAGTCGAGGTAGGCGCGCTCGGCGTACTCGTGCAGCGGGATCTGTTCGAAACCGTGGAAGGCGGGACGGGCGGGATCGGTCATCGGGACGCGGCAAGCCGGTGGATCGGGGCCGCGAGTTTACCGGGTCGGGCGTCGCGGGCCTTGCGACACCCGACCCGGCGACCGGTCAATCGCCGGGTGCGCGCTCCGGCAGCGGCTTCTTGGCGAGCTTGCGCTGCAGGCTGCGGCGATGCAGGCCGAGTGCCCGTGCCGCGGACGAGACATTGCCGTCGTGTTCGGCCAGCACGCGCTGCAGGTGTTCCCATTCGAGGCGCTTGGGGTGCAGCGGGCCATCCGCGGGCGTTGGCAACTCGTCCTCGGTGGCGTCGCCGTCGTCCGGCCCGAACAGAGCGCGCATCACGTCGTCGGCGCTGACCGGCTTGGGCCGGTAGTCGGTCGCGCCGCGCTTGATCGCCTCGACGGCGGTGGCGATCGAGGCGTAGCCGGTCAGCAGGAGGATCGGCGCTTCGGGCTGGAGCAGGCGCAGGGGTTCGATCAGCGCGAGCCCGTTGTCGGCGCCCAGCTTCAGGTCGAGCACGATGCCGGAGAGCGGCTGGCGGGCGCGCTGCAGGGCCGAAGCGGCGTCCGCGGCGAGTTGGCAGGGTTGGCCCCGGCGCTCCAGGGCGCGTGCGAGGACGCCGGCGAACGCGGCGTCGTCGTCGATCAGGAGGACGGGGAGGGCGGTCATCGGCTTACACCGAGTGCGGGATCGAGCGCTCGCCAAGGCAGGTCCAGCCGGCTCAGGCTGCCCCCACCCTCCGCCGGATGCACATGCAGGGCGCCGCCGAGGTGCTCGATGGTCGCGTTCGCGATGGCGAGACCGATGCCCAAGCCGCCGGAGGACTGGTCGAAGGCGGGGCGCTCGGCGCGGCTGTCGAAGCCTGCACCGCGATCGTGGACGACGATCCGAAGCCCGCTGCCCGGCCCCGGCTCGGCGCGGAGTGCGAGCTGCGCGTCCCCGGCGGCGATGCCGGCATCCGCGGCGTTCTCCAGAAGGTGCCCGAGGCTGCCCCACAGCGCCAGCGAGGGCTGCACGGTGCGTGCGGCGACGGTCGGGTGCACGTGGACGCTGAGGCTGGCCTGAGGGCGCAGCAGCAGCAGGCGGTCCCTCAGGGTGTCGAGCATGGCCGCCACGGTCTGCGGCGGGGGGATCTCGCGGGTGGTGGCCGCGAGCCGGCGCACGGCATCGCGGGCGAAAGCGAGCTGCTGGGCCATGAGCGCAAGGTCCTCGCGCGACGGTCCGTGGTCCGGATCGGCACGCCACTCGTCGACGAGCAGGGCGGCGGTGTTGAGCGGCGTGTTGATGTCGTGCGCCGCCGAAGCGGACTGCAGCGCGAGGGCATGCAGGCCTTCGTCACGCAAGCGGCGTTCACGCGCGTCGCGCAGAGCCTCGTCGCGGGCCTTGAGCCGGCGGGCCAACGCGAGGCCGAACACGCAGAACAGCAGCAGGCCCAAGGCGAAGTTCGCGGCCATGCCCGTGAGATGCAGGTCGAACAGCACGGCCCCGTGCTGGTGGGCCAGCGGCGGTGCGAAACGGGCCAACAGCGCGTAACCGAGCACCGCCGCAGCAGTGATGGCGAGCACTCGCGGGGGGGGCAGCGCCGTCGCCGTCAGCGCCACCGGCACGAGGTAGAGCTGGATGAACGGATTCATCACCCCGCCCGAGAAAAACAGTGCCCACGTGAGGGCCGCCAGATCGACGGTCAGGCCGATCATCAGGCGCGCTTCGCTGGCCGGCTGGCGTTGGCGCCACAGGCCGATCAGGGCGTTCGCCGCGCCGAGCGCGCAGGCGCCCAACAGCAGGGGTGGCCACGGCAGCTCGAGGCGCAGCGCCCATTGCGCGACGGCGAAGGCGCTGAACTGGCCGGCCACGGCGAACCAGCGCAAGGCATAGAGCGTGGCGTCGAGGCTTTCGTGGCGAGCATCCGCGGACATGGCGGATAAGGGTACCCGCGCGATCCGCGCGCGGCACGCGGCCGGGGTGCGACCTTGTGTCGCATTCCCGAAGCCGCCACAGGCCCGGAGACTGCGCGGCCTCTCCGAGACGCCCTCGCCCGCCGTGCCTGCCCGCTTCGCCACCCTGCCGTTCGCCTCTCGACTGCACCGCGCCTTGGCTTGGGTGGCGCTCGTCGTCCTCGTCGCCTGGACGCTGTCCGGCTTCCTCCATCCCTTGATGGGCTTGTTGGCCCCCATGCCCGTGCAGCGGTCGTTGCCGAGCACGGCACTCGCGCCCGACGGCCTGGTGGGCGGCCTTCCCGCGGTGCTTCGCGAGAGCGACGGCGCGGCCGTGGTGCGCACGGTGCCGGGACCGGGCGGCACGCTCTGGCAGCGAACCGGGCCCGATGGCGAGCGCCGCTACCACCGCATGGACGGCAGCCCGTGGCCCGGCAGCGACCGCGACTACGCGCGGTGGTTGGCTGCCACCTACCTCGGCGAGGAACGCGCGATCCGCTCGATCGAGCACGTCGACCGCTTCAGCGCCGACTACCCGTGGGTGAACCGCCTGCTGCCGGTCTGGGCCGTGAGCTTCGAGGGCGACGACGGGTTGATTGCCTACGTGCACACCGAGACCGGCGTGCTGGCGTCGCTCTCCGACGCGCGCCGCCGCTGGATGCAGGCCGGGTTCCGGCAGGTGCACACCCTGGCCTTCCTCGGCGCGCTCGATCCGCTGCGCCGCACGATGGTGGCCGCCGCGATGACGGTCCTTCTTGCGTTGGGCCTCGCTGGTCTCGTGCTGTGGTGGCGCCGTCCCGGCTCCCCCAAAGCGCCGTCGGCGCGACGCTGGCACCGTCGGCTCGCGCTGTGGGCCGGCCTGCCCCTGCTTGGGATGGCCGCTAGCGGCCTGATCCACACGCTTTGGAAGGCCGGCGACGCGCCCGATCGCGGTCTGTCGCTTCCCGCGGCGCTGGTCCTGCCGCCGATCGGCATCGACGCGACGCTTGTCACGCCGGCCTTGGTGCCTTCGGAAGGCGGCCGCGCCTGGTCGCAAGCCAGCGTGGCGACGCTGCCCGATGGCCGCGCCGTCCTCGTGCTGCGCGAGCCGCTGGCGCCCGGCTGGGGCGTGCCGGTGCCGGAGGCGCGGGTCGTTGATCTGGCCAGCGGCACCAACGTGGCGGAGGGTGAGCGCGCGTTGGCCTCTGCCGCGTCGGCCCGCCATGGCGTGGCAGGCGAAACGCTGCGCCGTGTCACGCGCTTCGGCCCCGAGTACGACTTCCGCAACCGCCGGCTCCCGGCGTGGATCGCCACCACCGCCGACGGCCGCCGCATCGCCTTCGACCCGGACACCGCGCAGCGCCTCGATGCGATGAGCGTCACGGCGGTCGCCGAAGCCTGGGTCTTCTCCATCGTCCACAAGTGGCAGCCGCTGGCCGGGCTGCTCGGTTCGCCCGGGCGCCGCGACGCGCTGCAGGTCGCCGTGCTGGCGCTGGGCCTCGTGCTCGCCGGCTTCGGCATCGCGCTGCGACGGCGTCGCCGCGTCACCCCGTCTTCCGTTTCCCCTTGAAAGGCCTGTCCATGCTCCTTCTCCGTCGCCATCTTCCGCGTTCGCGCTCAGCGCGGCCCTTGTCGCGCTGCCCGCCGTGGCCGCCGAGACGCCGAACGATCCGACCGTGCTCGACCGGGTCGAGGTGGAAGGCCAGAACCTCACGCCGCTGGCGCCGCTGTCGATGGAGGGCGCGAAGAAGCGCCTCGCTGAGCGCGCTGGCGCCACCACGCTGGTCGATGCCGAAACCCTCCGCCAAGGCCGCGTCAGCACGCTCTCGGACGCGCTGGGCTTCGCTACCGGCGTGTTCGTGCAGCCGCGTTTCGGTTCGGAGGAATCGCGCATTGCGATCCGCGGTTCCGGCGTGCAGCGCACCTTCCACGGCCGCGGCCTCGTGGTGCTGCAGGACGGCATTCCGATCAACCTCGCCGACGGCGGTTTCGACATGCAGTCGATCGACGCGCTCTCGGCGCGCTACATCGAAGTGTGGCGCGGCCCGAACGCGCTGGAGTACGGCGCGGCTTCGCTGGGCGGCGCCATCAACCACGTCTCGCCGACGGGCTACGACATCGACGGCGCGCGTTTGCGCGCCGAGGCCGGGAGCTTCGGCTACGGGCGCTGGCAGGCGCAGTGGGGCGGCCATTCGGGCGCGCATGATGCCGTCGTGTCGCTGGGTGGCTTCGCGCAGGATGGCTATCGCGCCAACGCCCGCCAGGAAAACCACCGCTTTGGCGCGAACTGGGGCTACCGCTTCAGCGACACGCTGGACGCCCGCGTGTACCTCACGCACGTCGACACCCGCTCGGCGCTGCCCGGCTCGCTGACGCGCGCGCAGTTCCTCGCCAATCCGCAGCAGGCCGCCGTCGGCAGCGTGCTGCTGGACCAGCGCCGCGACTTCGAGCTCACCCGCGCTTCGCTGCGCGTGGCCTATCGCCCGCAAGCCGGTCGCGAGCTGCTGGTCTCGGCCTTCGCCAGCGACAAGTTCCTCGACCACCCGATTTTCCAGGTGCTGCAGCAGGACAGCCTCGACCGCGGCATCGACGTGCGCGTGCGCGAGGAAGGCGAGATCAACGGCCGCCGCAACGTGTTCGTGGCTGGGTTTGGACACGTGCGCGGCGACACCCGCGACGATCGCTGGGTGAACCGCGGCCGTGCGAACCCGGCCGACCATCGCGGCGCTCGCACCGACCAGAGCGACCAGTTCGCCACCAGCACCACGGTGTTCTTCGAGAACCAGCACTGGCTGGGCCAGCGCTGGGTGGCCGTGGTCGGGGCGCAGGGGCTGTCGGCCCAGCGCCGTTTCGAGGATCGCGTGCCGGTACCGGTCAACGCCAGCTTCGACCGCCGCTATGACGCGTTCAGTCCCAAGCTCGGCCTGCGCTTCGAGGCCGCCGAGGGCGTGCAGTGGTTCGCCAACCTGAGCCGTAGCGCCGAGCCGCCGAGCTTCGGTGAGCTGGCCGGTGGCCCGAACGTCACGCTTGTCGACCTGCAGCGCGCCGACAGCGGAGAAGTGGGCCTGCGCTACTCGCGCGACGGCCTTGACCTCGATGCGGTTGTGTACCGAGCGAACGTCGAGAACGAGCTGCTGGCGCTCACCGATGGCAACGGCAATCCGCTGGGCACGCGCAATGCCGATCGCACGATCCATCAGGGCCTGGAGTTCTCCGCCCGTTGGGCGTTCGCGCCGGAGTGGCAGGCCGGCCTCAACGCGCTGGTCAACGATTTCCGCTTCGATGGCGACGCCGCGTTCGGCGACAACGAGCTCGCCGGCCTGCCGCGCGAGTGGCTGCGCGCTGAGCTCGCATGGGCGCCGTCCGACGCGATCCGCATCGCGCCGAACCTCGAGTGGGTGCCGAACGACTACTTCATCGACCATGCCAACACCTTCACCGCGCCGGGCTATGCGATCTGGAGCCTGAAGGTCTCGGGCGATCTTGGCGAGAACCTGTCGTGGTTCGTGGACGGCCGCAACCTCGGCGACCGCGCCTACGTCGCCACCACCGGCGTCGTCGCCGACACCCGCGCGCCGTTCAATCCGGCGAACCCGACGGCGGCACGTCTGCCGCGCGACGGGGCCTACTACCTGCCGGGCGACGGTCGTTCGGTGTACGTCGGCCTCGAGTGGCGCCTCTGAGTCAGCGCAGCATCCACCACGCCAGCGTGGCCAAGGCCACGCCCTTGAGCGTCACGGCGAGCAGGGCGATGGCCGTGGCCTTTCGGTCGCGACGCCCGTGGGACGGCGTGGGCTGCTCGGGCATGGCCGTCAGGCGAGTCCGTAGCTGGTCGCAATCCACTGCATGAAGGCCGGCAGCGGCATCGCGCCGCTGGTCCGGGCCACCTCGTGGCCCCCGTCTCGGCTGCCCTGCCACGCGATCAGTGTCGGCAGGCTCTGGATGCGGAATTGCGAGGCCAGCTGCGGCTCGGCCTCGGTGTCGAGCTTCACGAAGCGGAACTGCGGCTCCAGACGCTGGCAGGCGGCCGCGAACACCGGCGCGAAGCTGCGGCAGGGGCCGCACCACGCCGCCCACGCGTCGATGATCACCGGCTGCTCGGATTTCAGCAGCAGGGCCTCGGCGTTCTTCGCCGTCAGCGCCAGTGGCATGCCGGTGAACAGGCCATGGCCGCAGCGACCGCACTTCGGGTCGTCGCCCAGGCGCGCATCGGGCACGCGATTGATCGACAGGCAGTGCGGGCAGGCGAGCTGGGTGGTATCGGTGTCCATGGCGCGCAGGGTAGCGCCCCGCGGGCGATGCGGCATGGTGCAGGGCCGCATCGGCGGTGGCGTCACGACGACGTCATGGCGACACCGCGCCGAGGCCGGCGTGGCATCCTTCACGGCCTTCCCACCTTGGAACCCATCGCGCGATGGAGCTCTACGCCGGCAACACCTACCTGTGGACCAAGCTGCTGCACACGCTGTTCGTCATCGCGTGGATGGCCACCGTCCTCTACTTGCCGCGGATCCTCGTGAACATCGCGGAGGCGGCGTCCGAGCCCGCCGTCGTCGCGCGGCTGGTGTTGATGGGCAGGCGGTTGTTCTTGTTCGGCCTCGTAATGATGGCTCTCGTGTTCTTCTTCGGTTTCCTGCTGTGGTTCGGCCGCGTCATCGACGATTCGCTCTGGCCACACATCACCGCCGGCCGCGGTTGGATGCACCTGAAGTTCCTGCTGGTCCTCGCAGTAGTGGCCCACTTCATCGCGTCCAGCATCATGCTTTTGGCCGTCTCCAAGAGTTGGTGGACACCAAAATCAGCCACTGTGCTGCGGCTGTTCAACGAGATTCCCGTTGTGCTGCTGCTCGGCATCCTCGTGCTGGTCTTCATCAAGCCGATCTGAGCGCCCGTTTCAGCACCCACCACGCGAACAGCCCGCCGGTGAGGTACATCAGCAGCGAGTAGAGCGCCGGCACCACCGCGGCGCCGGGCATCGACAGCACGTGCAGGGCGACGAAGATCGCCAGCGTGCCGTTGTGGATGCCGATCTCGAAGGCGATGGCGGTGGCCTGCGGCACGCCGAGGCGCGCGGCCCGGCCCGCGGCGTAGCCGGAGAGCAGGCTCACGAGGTTGAACAGCAGGGCGGCCAGGCCGACCACGGCCGCGTACTTCGCCAGCGTCTCCCATTCGAAGAACACCGCGGCGCCGATCAACACCACGAGGATCAGCGTCGAGGCCAGGCGGATGGGTTTGTCGAGTTTCTCGGCAATCACCGGACGCCACGCGCGAAGGCTCATGCCGATCACCACCGGCAGGATCACTAGTACGCCGACTTCGATGATCTTGCGCGTCGGCGGCGGCACGGCCTGTTCGCTGGCCATCAGCCAGGCGAGCCCCAGCGTTACCCAGACGGGCAGGGTCACGAGAGCGAGCACGCTGTTGATGGCGGTGAGCGTGATGTTCAACGCCACGTCGCCGCGCGCGAGATGGGAGAACAGGTTCGCCGTCACGCCGCCGGGCGAAGCCGCCAGCAGCACGAGGCCGAGGCCGAGTTCCGGCGGCAGCCCGAAGCCGATCGCCAACCCGAAGGCCACCGGCGGCAGCAGCACCGTCTGCACCGCCAGCGCGACGACCACCGCCTTCGGCGCCGTGGCCACGCGTTTGAAATCGGCCAGCGTCAGGTGCAGGCCGAGGCCGATCATCACGATGCCCAGCGCGATCGGAAGGAAGAGGCTGAAGATGGGGTTGTCGGCCATTGGCGGATCCTCTCGGGAGCGGAGGTGTGGGTGCGCTTGCGGTGATGTCGCCCCTAGGCCGCTGGGACGGGCGGGGCCGAAGCCCGGAGGCCGAGCAGAGCGCCGAACGAGGCGAACGCGGCCACGATCAGCAAGGGAAACGCGGGTTGGAGGTAGTGGATCTTGGCCGCCGGGAACGACGACAGGTCAACAAGCATGAGCAGCCCGATGCGGCACGCGAGCATGCACCACGTGGTGATGGCGACGACGTGCAGCGCATCGAGCCGCTTCCGCCGCCAGCCTGTCAGGCTGGCGGCTGCGAAGGCAAACAACCCGGTCGCTGTCAGTAGTGGGAGGGCCATGGCGTAAAGGGCGTCCACGGCCTGTCGTGCGCGCAACGGAGCGGGCAGGTTGGAGGCGGCTTCCTCGGATCCGCTTCGCGCGGCGTCGATGAAAAGCTGCGATTCGCCGAGGCCGAAAGGCATGCCGACTTGGTCGATGCTGGCGAGGGGCACGGTGGCTTGGCCGGCGGCGAACACGATCGCGCAGTCGTCGTCGCCGGGAAAGGTCACCTCGAAGCGGCTCATGGCAGCGCCAGGATCGTTGAAATGCTCGGCCACGTCTGGGCTCGGACGGCGTTCAAACGGCAGGGCGCCGTTTCCAGCCTCGCATCGTCCCTCGGGCCAATCGCCCTCCGGCCCACGGAACCAGCCGCTGACCCGCACGCCGGTGACGGGCGGCGGCCCGGCCATGCTCGGTTCGCCGACGAAGCGCCACATCCTGGTGATCCCGGGGTGGTCGGCATGGCTGGCCACCGGCAGCGGCCTCGCGTCCTGCCAGAGCAGCAGGCGCGCGAATCCGGCCCCACTCTTGCCGGCGTCCTGCCATTGGAACTGGTCGAGGCCAGGCAGCAGGGGTACGGTCACGGGGACGCAGCGGAGACGCCCGGCGTCGCAGGCCGCCGAAACCTCAGTCGCCACTTGCGCGAAGAAGGCCTCGGAGGACGACGCGCTGGCATAGGTGCCGGCGGACGCCGCTGCATCACGCAAGGCCCACAGGAACCAGCCTCCGGCGTAATCGCCGCAGGTCACGGGCAACACCGCGCAGCCTGGGCGTGTCCAGCCTTTGGCGGCGTCTTCCAGGGCGGGCGCCAGTCGCGCGAACGCCGGGCTTTGCTGGTAAACGACCTGGCGCACTTTCGCCGGCACCGGCACGTAAGGCACGGTCTCGCCCACCCGCACCCGCTGCAGCGCGGACAGTGCCGCGGCGAACGCGCTGCGATGCATGTCGGTCAAGGCGGACATGCCGTAGTGCAGCTGGTTTGCCGCCATCACGACCCCCGGTAGAACGCCAGCGGCCGCGGCCATGCAAGCTGCACCAAGGGCCAGACGGCGAGTGGTCGCGCCCCCGTGACGCACGCCGGTGAGCCCCGTGCAAAGCAGGATTGCGAGGCCGGGAAGGAGCCAGACGCTGTCCTCCCGCGTGCACCAGAACCATCCGGCCACCAGCCCTGCGGCGGCCATCCACCCCAGTCCGCGCCGGCCGTCGCGCAGCGACGCGGCGGCGTGCATGACGCAGGCGAGTATCAGCAGGACCTGCGCCGCCGTGATGTTGTCCCGGAGCACGCGTCCCCAGGCGAAGGCCGCCGGCTGCCACTGCAGTGCGATCGTCAGCGCGAGCGCGAGCCAGAGGCGCCCGCCCAGACGGTGGACGGCCCAACCCAGCAGCAGCGTCGCCGAGGCGTAGAGCAGGGCCTGGGCCCAGGTCAGCGGGAGGCCGAAGGTGTGGGCGAGTGCGAGGAACAGCGGATAGCCCGCGCCCTTCATCAGGGTCAACGGGTCGTAGGCTCCGAGCCAGGCGCCACCGACGATCGATTCCGCACGCTGCCAGAACCAGGCGTCGTCATGCCCGGCGCCGGCGAGCATCGAGACCGGGAGCCCGGCGATCGCGACGACGGAGGCGATGGTCGACGCGGCCGCGAGACCGAGGGCCAGGTACCGCGGTCTGGTCGAGATGCGGGCCGCATCGTCCTTGTCATCCGCCGACCGGAATACGAGGCGCGACATCACCAAGTAGGACAGGACAACGATCGTCGCGCCGGAAGCGAGGATGTTGACCTCGTCTGCGAGCCCGAGGCCACGCCCGAAGCGAACCATCAGCGCAATGCAGGCGGCATTCAGCAACTGCAGCCCGCAGTAGGCCGCGAAGGATCGATAGAGCCCCCCCCGATGCCGGAACGCGAAGTTCCGTTGCATCAGGAAAACGATGGGCATCGCCGAGAGCACGCCGAGGAAGGCGGCGACTTCCGGCGGGGCGCCGGCGAAGTGGACCAGCAGTTGCGAAAAGAGGTTGTAGAGCAGGAAGCCGCAGCCCCCGGCGACGAGGAAGGCGAGCTTGCGGCGGGTGGGCTCCGCGAGGCGAACGGTCATTTCCTCGCAACGGGCAGGCGCAGCGCTTCGAGGAAGAAGCCGGAAAGGGCCAACTCCCCGCCGACGGCCATCAAGGTGACCGAAGGAATCACCCAGCGCATCACTTGCGACGGGTCCAATGCCCCGAAGTCCTGCGATACCCATAGGCCGACGGCACGCAGTGACATCGCAATACCGAGCGCGAACAACAAGCAGGCCGCCACGAGGCAACGTTCCAGGGTCAAGGCGTCCAGGAGGCCGCGGACCCTCGCGGTCTCGGGCAGCCATCCGTTGCGGATCCCCAGGAGGCGCGCCAGCGCGGCGAAAAGCACCATCTGCACACCGAGGACGACGGCCGCGCCCGCGTACGAGAGCGTGTGCACATCGAGGCTGATGCCACCCAGCGTCGGCCGCGTCGTCGCGATCACGGCCATCCCCGATACCCCGGTGGCGACGAGGAGGCTGCCGGGCAGCAGGAACAGCCAGCGTGGGCTGTGGAGCAGCAGAAAACGCAGGTGTCGCCAGCCATCCCGCCAGGTGCGCAGATGCGGCGGCCGCGAGCGCCCATCGGGGCTCAGCTTCGTGGGAACCTCGACGATGCGATAACGCGCAAGCGACGACTTCACCACCATCTCGCTTGCGAACTCCATGCCGGGCGTCGTCAGGTCGAGGGCGAGCATGCGCTCACGGGAGAATCCGCGGAGGCCGCAGTGGAAATCCCTCACCGGCACGCCGAAGAACAGCCTCCCCAGCAGGCTGAGGACCGGATTGCCAAGGAATCGATGGAGGAAGGGCATGGCTCCTTTCGCGATCCCGCCGCGAAAGCGGTTCCCCATCACGAGATCGGCGCCGCCGCGCAGCGCCGCGACGAACGGGTGCAGGTTCAGGAAGTCATAGGAATCGTCTGCATCCCCCATGATCACGAAGCGGCCGCGCGCGGCATGGATGCCTCCGGACAAGGCGGCGCCGTAGCCGTTTTGCGGCACGTCGACCACCTGCGCACCTTCCGCCCGTGCGATGTCTTGCGACCCGTCGGTGCTTCCGTTATCGGCGATCAGCACCTCCCCGTCGACCCCCGACGCCGCGAGGAATCGCTTCGCCTTGCGGATGCAGGTCGCCAAGGTCTCGGCCTCGTTCAAGCAGGGCATCAGGATGGTGAGTTCCACCGCATTCCCTGCGGGTGGCTGCAGCGTCGAGTTCGAATCCATGGGCCGAATGCTAACAGCCCCCGTACCACGGGCCGCGGCGCGTGCAACCCCGTAGCCCGCGTCAAGGACGCAGCACGAGTTTCCCGACACTCTGCCCCGACTCGATGCGTCGGTGTGCCTGTGCCGCGTCAACGAGCGGGAAGGGTTCCACCGGCGGCGGGACCAGGCGGCCGTCGGCGAAGCGCTCAAGCAGCCAGAGCATGCCCTCGCGCAGGCGCGGCGCTTCCGCGGACAGGAAGCTGAGGTTGGCCGCCAGCACGCTGCGGTTGCTGGTGGTCATCGCCAGCGGGTTGAAGCGCGGCGTGCGCCACCAGTCCCAAGCCAGCTTCAGCCAGTTCACGCGGCCGTCCTTCGGCAGCATCGAGGCGAAGCCGTAGATCACCAGCTTGCCCATGGGCGCCAGCGCGTCGAAGCTGGCCTGCAGGGTCGACACGCCGTTGGCGTCGAACACGGCGTGGAACCCCTCCGGGGCGATCGCTTGCGCCGCCGCGACCCAGTCGCCCGCCGATTTGTCGATGACGTGGGTGGCGCCGAGCGCCTTCGCTGCGTCGATCTTGTGCGCGGCGCCGACGACGCCCGTGGCTTCGACACCGGCGAGCCGCGCCAGCTGCAGCAATGCGCCGCCCACGCCACCGGCGGCGGAATGCACCAGCCACCGATCACCGGCCCGCGGGTACACCTGCTGGTGCGCCATGAACCAAGCGGTCAGGAATACCGTCGGCAGCGCCGCGGCCTGCTCGCTCGAGAGCGAGAGCGGCGTAGCGAACACGCGGTCCGCTTGAAGGCAGATCGCGCTGGTGTAGCCGCCGAACAGCGTCACGCCGATCGCGCGGTCGCCGAGCTGCCAGCCCTCGACGCCGTCACCGACCGCATCGATCACTCCGGCCACTTCGAAGCCGGGCGTGATCGGGTAGCCGTGCAGGCGCTTGGCGCTCTCGTACAGGCCCATCCGGATGATGCCGTCGGCGTAGTTGACCCCGCAGGCCTCGACGCGCAAGCGCACTTCGCCGGGCTTCGGTACCGGATCGGCAGACTCGACGAGGCGAAGCGCGTCGTAGCCGCCGGGCCGTTCGATGACGATGCGACGCATGGGGTTCAAGCGACTGCCGGGCGGCGCCAGCGCGCCACGCCCAGGGCGATCGGCAGCGGGATCACCAGCGTCGCGATGGCCATCCACAGCGGGTGCGGCAACAGGCTGAGATTGATGGCGCAGAGCCCCACCATCAGCAGGCCGAGGGCAATGCCGAGGCCCTTCCAGCGCGGCCGGGCGATCAGGGTGGCGACCAGCACCGCCACGGCGGTCGCGATGGCATAGCGAACGAGAACGAAGACTTTCGCCGCGAGCGGCATCGCTTCGACGAAGCCCGGCATCTGCGCCGCGTCGTTCGGGTCGATGCCCGCGGACAGCGGCCAAACGGCGTGGCCGACGGCCTGCAGGCCGGCCACGGTCAGGCTCATCGCGACGGCGCCGGCAAGGAACGCGAAGATCGTTCGCAGCATGTTGGTTCTCCCTCCCCAAGGAGCCCCCAGCCTGCGTCAGCCCGAGCCAAAAAGGAAACGGGCCCGAAGGCCCGTTCCTGGTCCAGCGATGGCGTGGCCGATCAGGCCGGACGCGTGCCGTCGCGGCGCTGGCCGCCCTGACGCTGGCCACCGCCACCGTTGCCACCGTCGCGGCGCGGGCCGCCGGCGTGGCCCTGCGGGCGGCCGCCGTCACGGCGCGGGCCGTGGGCATGGCCGTCGCGGCGCGGGGCAGCGGCATTGCCACCCGGGCGCTGACCATCACGGCGCGGAGGACGCGGACCGTCCGGGCGACGCGCGCGCTGCTGGCCGGCCGTGCTGTCGTCGGTGATGTCGTTGCCGTCGCGGAAGCTCCAGTCCGGCGGGAAGCCGTCGAGGCCGCGCACTTCCAGCGGGTCCTTCAGGATGCGCTGCACCTGGCGCAGCAGCTTCGCTTCGTCCTTGGAGACGAGCGAGACCGCCTCGCCCGTGCAGCCGGCGCGGCCGGTGCGGCCGATGCGGTGCACGTAGTCCTCGGGGACCATCGGCAGTTCGAAGTTGATGACGCGCGGCAGGGCCGGGATGTCGAGGCCGCGGGCGGCGATGTCGGTCGCCACGAGCACGCGCACGGCGCCGCTCTTGAAGTCGGCCAGCGCACGCAGGCGGGCGTTCTGCGACTTGTTGCCGTGGATGGCTTCGGCGCGGATGCCGGCGGCGGTGATCTGCTTGGCCAGGCGGTCCGAGCCGTGCTTGGTCTTGGCGAAGACCAGGGTCTGGTCCTGGTAGTGCGTCGACAGCAGCTTCAGCAGCACTTCGCGCTTCTGCGTGTCGCGCACCGGATGCACGCGGTGGGTGACCATCGTGGCAACGGCGTTCGGCGGATTCACCTGGATTTCCTGCGGCTCGCGCAGGGCTTCCTTGGCGATCTCGCGGATGGCCTTGTCGAAGGTCGCCGAGAACAGCATCGTCTGGCGCTGCTTCGGCACCATCGCGATGATGCGGCGGATGGCCGGCAGGAAGCCGATGTCGAGCATGCGGTCGGCTTCGTCGAGCACCAGCACCTGCACTTCGCGCAGGTCGACGTTGCGCTGCTGCATGTGGTCGATCAGGCGGCCCGGGCAGGCCACGATGATGTCGACGCCGCGGCGCAGGGTGTTGGCCTGGTTCACCAGCGAGACGCCGCCGTAGACGACGGCCATCTTCAGCGACAGGTGCTTGGCGTAGTCGCGCAGGTTGTCGTGCACCTGCTGGGCGAGTTCGCGGGTGGGGGCGAGGATCAGGGCGCGCGGGTTCCGCGAGCGCTCACCGGCGGCGAGCTTCTGCAGCAGGGGCAGGCCGAACGCGGCGGTCTTGCCGGTGCCGGTCTGCGCGCCAGCCAGCAGGTCGCGGCCTTCGAGGGCCGCCGGGATGGCTTCGGCCTGGATCGGCGTGGGCGTGGTGAAACCGAGGCCGTCGAGCGCACGGCAGAGCGCGGGCGTGAGCCCGAGGGATTCAAACGTCATGAGAGAACACTCCAAAAGCGAAAAACCCGGAGCGTTCCCTGGAACCGCGCTGCGAGAGGGTGCGGACGAACCGCTGACGGTGCCCTTGGGCGGGCGGAAGGGCCGGGGCGACGGCTTCAAGCCGAGGCGCGCGGCCGGCGTGGGGACCTTGGATCACCCGGCACCGGAAGCCGCGCACCCTACGGCAAGCACGCCGCCCGCGCCAGCCCGGCGCTCGGGCGGTTCAGCCGGGAGCCATCGGCTTCAGGACGGTTGGGGCACCAGCAGCACGTCGGCGTCGAGCTTGGCCAACAGGCGCTGGCCGACACTGCCCAGCAGGCCGCCCAGCCACGGGCCGTGGCCTCGGGTGCCGAGCACCACGAGGTCCGCGCTTCGTTCTGCGGCCTCCCGTTCCACCGTCTCCGCCACATCGCCGCGGCGGAAGTGGGCGACCCAATCCGGGTAGCGCGCCGACAGCGCTTCGAAGCGGGCCAGTGCGGCCTTCTCCGCCTCGGCGGTGAAGCGCTCGAGCGCTGCAGGGTCCGGCTGCACGAGGGCCAGCGTCGCCTCCGGCAGGGCGGGGTGCACGTGCAAGAGGTGCTTTTCCGCGGCCGGCGCCAGCACGGCGGCCCATGGCAAGGCGCGCTCGGCGCTGGGGCTGAAATCGGAGGCGCCGAGGACGAACCGCCAAGGGGCGGTGGCCGGCCGGCGGCAGACCAGCAGCGGCAGCGGGCTGGCGTGCACCGCGGCCTGCGCGGTGGTGCCGAGCAGCCGCTGCCCCAAGCCGGTCGGTGCGTGTGCGCCCAGCACCAGAAGGTCGCCACCCAGTTCGGCGGCCAGTGCGCCGAGGTCGCGGCGCGGTTGGCCGATGAGGCAATGCAGGGCGATGTCGGGATGGGCCAGCGTGGCCAAGCGGGCCCGCTGCTGGCGGAGACGCGCGAGACCGGCGTCCTGCAGGGCTTCCAGTCCGATCCACGCCACGCTGCCCGGATCGCCCCAGGCCGAGACGACGGGCAGTGGTTCGACCACGTGGATCACGCTGAGACTCGCGCCGAGGGCGACAGCGAGCGCATCGGCGCGCCGCAGCGCGTTGTCGGCGCAGGCGCTGAAATCGCTGGCCACCACGAGGTGGGACGGGGCGGGGGCGGAGGCTGCGTTCGACATGGCCGGGGCTTCCGAGGGGTGATGAGGCCACCATGCGCCGCACGCGGCGGGCGTCGCATGACTTCGGTCAAGTATCCTGCGCCGATGTGGAACGACCTGCGCCGAGGGCTCTGGATCGCCCTCGCCTACACGGCGTTGGGGCTGGGCGTGATCGGCATCTTCCTGCCCGGCCTGCCCACCACGCCGTTCATCCTCCTCGCCGCGTGGGCCGCCGCGAAAAGCTCACGACGCCTGCACCAGTGGCTGCTCGACCACCGCCTGTTCGGCCCGATGGTGCGCGACTGGCAGGCCCGGGGCGCGGTGAGCCGGAGGGCGAAACGCTTAGCCGTCCTGATGATGTCGCTGTGCGCCGTGCTGATGTTCGCCACCGCGCCGAAGTGGTGGATGGCGGCGACCGGCACGGCCTGCATGGCCGTCGTCGCGATCTGGCTCTGGCGTCGGCCGGAGTAGTTCGCGGGGCTGCTCAGGGCGCCGCGTCGAGGATCCGTTTCGCGCCCTGGAAGCTGCGCGTCCAGTGCGGCGCGGCCAGGGCGTCGATGCGCACGCGGCCACCGCGGCTCGGCGAATGGATGAAGCGCCCCTCGCCGACGTAGATGCCGACGTGGTCGATCCGGCCCCGGCCCTGGCGGAAAAAGACCAGGTCGCCGGCGGAGAGCGCGGCTTTGTCGACCGGCCTGCCGGCGGCCGCGAACTGGTCGTTCGCGGTTCGCGGCAGATCGAGCCCGAGCGATTCACGGAAGACGTAGGACGTGAAACCCGAGCAGTCGAAGCCGCGCTGCGGCGTGGTGCCGCCGAAGCGGTAGGGCGTGCCGATGAGGCCCATCGCCTGCATCAGCACGTCGTCGGCGCGAAGGTCGAGCGGCACCGCGTCGCTCGTGCGGTCGCTGTGCAGGGCGCGGGGTTCGGAAGTGCTGTCGCCGGGCGTCGCGTCGCGGTCGCCGAGGCTGGCGCAGCCTGAGAGCAGGCCGAGCGCAAGCGCCAGCGCCACGGCGCTTGGCGCCGCGCCGCGGGCGGCGGGATAATGGCGGGGCAGGGCGTTGCGGCCGTTCATGGCCGCGGAGTCTGCCCCAATCCGCGCGCTGTCTTCCAGCGCCCCACCCCGAGTTTTGGAATCCCCATGAAGATCGAGAAAGACCACGTCGTCCGCCTGCACTACACCGTGTCCGAGGCGGGTGGCGAGGCCATCGAGAGCTCGCGCGAGAGCGAGCCGCTGGCCGTGCTGATCGGCCACAACGCCATCATCCCGGGCCTCGAGGCCGCGCTCGTCGGCCGCGAAGCCGGCGAGACCTTCGACGTCACTGTGGCGCCGGACCAGGCCTACGGCGAGCGCCGCCCGGGCCTCGTGCAGCGCATCCCGCGCAAGCACTTCAAGAACCAGAAGCTGGCCGTTGGCATGCAGATCGTGGTCCCGACGCAGATGGGCCCGCGCCCCGTCACCGTCGAGAAGATCGGCCTGTCGGTGGTCGACGTCGACCTGAACCACCCGATGGCCGGCAAGAGCCTGAGCTTCAACGTCGAGGTCATCGACGTCCGCGAAGCGACGGCCGAAGAGAAGGACCACGGCCACGTCCACGGCGAGGGTGGCGTCGAGCACTGACGCCCCGATCGAAAGGCTCGTGTCCCAGGCGCCCCGCGGCCGTATGCTGTGGGGCGTCTTCTTTTGGCGAGCCAGTGGCATGCGAGAGCCGATTCCCCCGGTCGACACGCGGATCGACGTGCTGGACCGCCTGCGCGGCTTCGCGCTGCTCGGCATCTTCCTGATGAACATCGAGTACTTCGGGCGCCCCTTGCAGGACTATGTGCTGGGCGTTCCCGCCGGCCTGCAGGGTCTGGATGCCGCGGCCGCATGGTTCGTCTACACCTTCGTGCAGGGCAAGTTCTGGGTCCTGTTCTCGCTGCTTTTCGGCATGGGATTCGCCGTCATGGCGGATCGGGCTCGCGACGCCGGCCGGCCGTTCCTCGGCACCTACCTGCGTCGAACCGCGCTGCTGGCGCTGTTCGGCCTGCTGCACATCGCTCTGCTGTGGGATGGCGACATCCTGCTGTCCTACGCCGTCACGGCGCTGGTTCTGATGGCTTTCCTGCACGTGCGTGGCCACGCCCTCTGGCTGTCGGGTGCGGCGCTCTACCTCGGTGCGAGTGCGCTCGCTGCGCTGAGCGGCCTCGTGTTGCAGCTCCTGCCGCCGAGCCAGCTGGCGCCGATCGCTGCGCAAATGGACGAAGCGACCGCCCAGGCGCAGGCCGCCGTCGAGGTCTACGCCCACGGCAGTTTCGTGGCCGTGGCCCAGCAGCGTCTCGAGACGGTCTTCGCCTACATGGTGCCCAGCGCGTGGCCGATGCAGATCCCCAGCATCCTCGGCGTGTTCCTGATCGGCGCGTGGCTCGTGCGTTCCGGTCGCATGGTCGACGTCGTCGCGAATCGGGGCTTCTTCACGCGCCTGCTGATCGTGGCGCTGCCGCTGGCTGTCCTCGGCGTGGGCGCCAGCCTGGCGGTGGGAACGCAGTTCCCCGCTGGCGAGGATTTCCCCCGGGCCATGCTGGCCACGGGCCTGATGATGCTGGGCAACCTGCCGGCGTCGCTCGCGATCGTCAGCCTGTTCGCGCTCCTGGCCGGAAGCAGCTTCGGCGCGCGCATGACGGCCGTCTTGGCGCCGGCCGGGCGCATGGCACTCACCAACTACCTGACGCAATCCCTGATCTGCAGCCTCGTGTTCTACGGGTATGGCCTCGGCCAGTACGGCGAGTGGGGCCGTGCCAGCCAGGTGGGCTTCGTGGTTCTGGTCTTCGTGGCCCAGGTGCTCGCCAGCCGTTGGTGGATGGCGCGGTTCGAGTTCGGTCCCTTGGAAGGCCTCTGGCGTGCCGGTACCCATCTGCGTGCGCCGCGCTGGCGCGCGGCGGGGCACTAAGGTCGCTGGATCCGGGGCATGACGATCGGAGAAGCGGCCGCACGTCGCGATGTTCTGGTGGTGGGTGGCGGCGTCATCGGCCTCGCCTGCGCGCAGGCGCTGGCCGCCGCCGGCCGCTCCGTGCTCTTGCTCGAACGCGACCGCATCGGCGCAGCGACCAGCCACGGCAACTGCGGCACGTTGACGCCGAGCCATGCGCTGCCGCTGGCCGCGCCGGGCATGGTCGCCAAGGCCCTCGGGTGGATGCTGAAGCCCGACGCCCCCTTCCTCGTCAGACCGCGGTTCGACCCGGCGCTGTGGGCGTGGCTGCTGCGCTTCGCCGGTCGCTGCGACGAGCGCACCTTCCGGGCCGCGATCGCGCCGAAGGCTGCGCTGCTAAGCGCGTCGCAGGCTCTGCTCGATGCGCTCATCCCATCGCGCGGCCTCGATTGTGGGCATCGCCGCGATGGCCTGCTCTACGTCTGGCGTGACGCCGAGGCCTTCGAGGCTGGCTGTCGCAGCCACGCCCTGCTGCGGGAGCACGGCATCGCGGTCGACGAATGGGACGGCGCGCGCACCGAACGCGAGGAGCCGGCGCTGCGCGAGGGCGTGGCCGGAGCGCTGTTTTTCCCCGACGACGGGCATCTGCGTCCGGATCGCTACACCGCCGAACTCGCTCGCATCGCCATGCAGGACGGCGCCGTCATCGAGGAGGGCGCCGACATCGTCGAGCTCGTCCGCGACGGCGAAGGCTGGCGGGTCACCGCGCGCGACGGTCGCCGATGGCAGGCCCGCGAGCTTTTGCTGGCCAGCGGCCCGTGGGCGGCGCGCATGGCAGGCACGCTCGAGCTGCGTCTGCCGATCATCCCCGGCAAGGGCTATTCGATCACCTACGAACGCCCGACGGTGGCGCCCCGCCGCCCACTGGTGTTGAAGGACCATTCGGTCTGCGTCACCGCCTGGGACGACGGCTACCGGCTGGGCAGCACGATGGAGTTCGCCGGCTACGACGCGCGCCTCACCCGCGCGCGTCTCGATGCCCTCGAACGCGGCGCTGCCGCGGTCCTGCGCGAGCCGACCGGCCCGACGAAGCGCGAGGAATGGTTCGGGTGGCGGCCGATGACCTGGGACGACCTGCCGATCCTCGGCGCCGTGCCCGGCCAGCCTGGCCTGTGGCTGGCGGTCGGGCACGGGATGATGGGCATGGGCATGTCGGCGGTGACGGGGCGCCTGCTCGCCGACCTCGTGACTGGACGGGCACCCGTGATCGACCCGACCCCTTACGCCATCACCCGTTTCGGCTGAGCGACACTGCGCGCATGGACCTCTTCTCGCTCCGACGCGGCCGCGCGCCGCTGCTGATCAGCGTGCCGCACGACGGCGCGCATATCCCGGCGGAACTCGCCGCGCGGATGACCCCCGAGGCCCGCCGCGCGCCGGACACCGATTGGTGGATGTCGAAGCTCTACGGCCCGATCGCCGAGGCGCTCGACGCGTCCTTGATCGTCCCCACGCACTCCCGCTACGTGGTCGACCTGAACCGCCCACCGGACGATGTCTCGCTGTATCCCGGCCAGAACACCACCGGCCTGTGCCCCGCCGTGCGCTTCAGCGGCGAGCCGGTCTACTTGGACGGGCAGGGGCCGGATGCCGACGAGATCGCGGGGCGCGTCGAGGCGTACTGGCGCCCCTACCACGAGGCGCTGGCCGGCGAACTGGCCCGATTGCGCGGCTTCCACGACCGCGTGCTGCTGTGGGAGGGCCATTCCATCGCTTCGACCGTGCCCTTCCTGTTCGAGGGCGAATTGCCGGAGCTCAACGTCGGCACGGCCGCGGGCGCCAGCTGCCGTTCCGCCACGGAAGCGGGGCTCCGCGCCAGCCTCGAAGCCCAGTCGCGCTTTTCGTGGGTGCTCAACGGGCGCTTCAAGGGCGGCTACATCACCCGCCACTACGGTCGTCCGGACGACGGCGTCGACGCGGTGCAGCTCGAGACCGCCCAGCGCGCCTACATGGTCGAACCCGATGGGGGCTTCGAGCCGGAACGGGCCGCGACGTTGCAGGGGCAGGTGCGCGCGCTCATCGAGGCGGCGCTCCGGGCTTGATCCGGGTGGCGCATCGGGTAAATGCGCGATAAATCGCGACGGAATCGTCAGCACACCGTCATCTTGGCCGTGTAAATCTATCGTTAATCCGGGGCCCAGCCTGCCCCCCGGTGCACGGAGCCCGCCATGACCCCCGGAATGACCCTCGCCCGATTCGTCGTTGCCGGCTTCATCGCCGTGCTGATGCTGGCGATCTCCAAGGCCGAAGCCTCGGCCTGACGCGCGCCCACCGGCGCGCGTTGTCGTTTCCGGGGCTCAGACCTCGAGCGACGCGAGGTCGCCCTTGGTCTCCAGCCAGCTCTTGCGGTCGCCCGCGCGCTTCTTGCTGAGCAGCATGTCCATCAGGGCGCTGGTTTCGCCAGCGTCCTCGACCGTGAGCTGCACGAGGCGGCGCGTGTCCGGGTGGATGGTCGATTCGCGCAGCTGCGAGGGGTTCATCTCGCCGAGGCCCTTGAAGCGCGTCACCGTGACCTGGCCGCGGATCTTCTCGCGCTCGATCTTCTCCAGCAGCAGGCGCTTCTCCTCCTCGTCCAGCGCGTAGAACACCTGCTTGCCCACGTCGACGCGGAACAGCGGCGGCATCGCCACGAAGACGTGGCCGGCGCGCACAAGGGCGGGGAAATGCTTGAGGAACAGCGCCGAGAGCAGGGTGGCGATGTGCAGGCCGTCCGAGTCGGCGTCGGCGAGGATCACGACCTTGCCGTAGCGCAGGCCGTCGATGTTTTCGTGGCCCGGGTCGCAGCCGATGGCGACGGCGAGGTCGTGCACTTCCTGCGAGCCCAGCACCGAGCCGGATTCGACCTCCCAGGTGTTCAGGATCTTGCCGCGCAGCGGCAGGATGGCCTGGAAATCCTTGTCGCGGGCCTGCTTGGCGCTGCCGCCGGCCGAGTCGCCCTCGACGAGGAAGAGTTCGGTGCGGCCGAGGTCCTGCAGGATGCAGTCGGCCAGCTTGCCGGGCAGGGCGGGTCCTTGCGTGATCTTCTTGCGGACGACCTGCTTCTCGGTCTTCAGGCGGGCCTGCGCGCGGGCGATGGCCATCTGCGCGATGGCCTCGCCCTGCTCGACGTGCTGGTTCAGCCACAGCGAGAAAGCGTCGTGCGCCGCGCCCTCGACGAAGGCCGCGGCCTGCCGCGAGCTCAGGCGCTCCTTGGTCTGACCGCTGAACTGCGGGTCGCCCATCTTCAGGCTGAGGATGAAGCTGGCGCGGTCCCAGACGTCTTCGGGGGCCAGCTTGACGCCGCGCGGCAGCAGGTTGCGGAAGTCGCAGAACTCGCGCAGCGAATCGGTGATGCCCGAGCGCAGGCCGTTGACGTGCGTGCCGTGCTGCGCGGTGGGGATCAGGTTGACGTAGCTTTCCTGCGGGCACTCGCCTTCGGGCGTCCAGCACAGCGCCCATTCGGCGATCTCGCCTTCCTTGGACAGCTTGCCCACGAACAGGTCGGCCGGCAGCCAGTCCGCCTCGCCGCCGCGGACGGCCAACTCGCCCTTCAGGTAATCGCGCAGGCCGTCCTCGTAGTACCACTCGTTGCGCTCGGCCGTGGCCTCGTCGTACAGGGTCACCTTCAGGCCGGGGCAGAGCACCGCCTTGGCCCGCAGCAGGTGGCGGAGGTGGCGGAGGTTGTACTTCGGCGTATCGAAGTACTTCGGATCGGCCCAGAAGCGCACCCGCGTGCCGGTGTTGCGCTTGGCGACGGTGCCGATGGTCTCCAGCGGCGAGAAGCGGTCGCCGTCGCGGAACTCCATCCGGTACTCGCTGCCCTCGCGGCGGATCTGCACGATGACCTTGGTGGACAGCGCGTTCACCACCGAGACGCCGACGCCGTGCAGGCCACCGGAGAAGGCGTAGTTCTTGCCGCTGAACTTGCCGCCCGCGTGCAGGCGCGTGAGGATCAGCTCGACGCCGGGGATCTTCTCCTCCGGGTGGATGTCCACCGGCATGCCGCGGCCGTCGTCGTTCACCTCGCAGCTGCCGTCGGCCCAGAGCGTCACCTCGACGGTCTTCGCATGCCCGGCCAGAGCCTCGTCCACGGCGTTGTCGATGACCTCCTGCGCCAGGTGGTTCGGGCGCGTGGTGTCGGTGTACATGCCGGGGCGGCGCTTGACGGGGTCGAGGCCGGACAGGACTTCGATGTCGGCGGCGTTGTAGCGTGTGCTCATTCGGGGCGGGGTTCCACGGATTCGGCCCGGCCGCGGGTGGCGGCAGGGCGGGCCGCATAGCCTAGCGGAACGCCGGCTGAGCGGGCGCGTTCGCGATCTTGGCGCTGAGCCGGTAAAATGCCGCTTTCACGCGGTTTATTCCCATGACTCCCCTGATCTTCGTGACCGGCGGCGTGGTGTCCTCGCTTGGCAAGGGCATCGCGGCGGCTTCGCTCGCGGCCATCCTCGAAGCGCGCGGCTTGCGCGTGACGATGATGAAGCTGGACCCCTACATCAACGTGGACCCGGGCACCATGAGCCCGTTCCAGCACGGCGAGGTCTACGTCACCGACGACGGTGCCGAGACCGACCTCGACCTCGGCCACTACGAGCGCTTCATCCGCACGCACCTGACGCGGAAGAACTCGGTCACCACCGGCCGCATCTACGAGGAAGTGATCCGCAAGGAACGCCGCGGCGACTACCTCGGCGCGACCGTCCAGGTCATTCCGCACATCACCGACGAGATCAAGCGCTGCATCGACGCCGCCACCGAAGGCTTCGACGTTGGTCTGGTCGAGATTGGCGGCACGGTTGGTGACATTGAGTCGCTGCCCTTCCTCGAGGCCATCCGCCAGATCCGCACCGAGCGTGGCCCGGACAAGGCCATCTTCATGCACCTCACCCTCGTGCCGTACATCGCTGCGGCGGGCGAGCTGAAGACTAAGCCGACCCAGCATTCCGTGAAGGAACTGCGCTCGATCGGCATCCAGCCCGACGTGCTGCTGTGCCGCTCCGAGCAGCCACTGCCGGACGGCGAGCGCCGCAAGATCGCGCTGTTCACCAACGTGCCGGAGAACGCCGTCATCTCGGCAGTCGATCTCGACAACATCTACAAGATCCCGAGCTGGCTGCACCAGCAGGGCCTCGACCAGATCGTCGTCGAGCGCCTGCGCCTCGAATCGAAGGTGAAGCCGGCGGACCTCGGCGAGTGGAACGCCGTCGTCGACGCGATGGAGCACCCGGTCGACGCCGTCACCGTGGCGATCGTCGGCAAGTACGTCGACCACCAGGACGCCTACAAGTCGTTGGCGGAGGCGCTCAAGCACGGCGGCCTGCGCCAGCGCACCAAGGTGACGCTGAAGTGGCTCGAGTCGGAGCAGGTCGAATCCGAGGGCACCGGCGTCCTGGCTGGCGTCGATGCCATCCTCGTGCCCGGTGGCTTCGGCGACCGCGGCTTCGAGGGCAAGGTGGCCACCGCCAAGCACGCCCGCGAGAACCGCATCCCGTATTTCGGCATCTGCTACGGCATGCAGGCCGCCGTGGTCGACGTGGCCCGCCACAAGGCCGGCCTCGCCGGCGCCAACACCACCGAGAACGACCGCAAGGCCGAGCATCCGGTGATCGGCCTCATCACCGAGTGGCGCACGGCCACCGGCGAGGTGGAGAAGCGCGACGAGAACTCCGATCTCGGCGGCACCATGCGCCTCGGCCTTCAGGAGCAGCGACTCAAGCACGGCACGTTGGCGCACCGCCTGTACGGCAAGGACGTGGTCGGCGAGCGGCATCGCCACCGCTACGAATTCAACAACCGCTATCGCACGCAGCTTGAAGATGCCGGTCTCGTCATCGCCGCCAAGTCGATGGACGACCTGCTGGTCGAGATGGTCGAGCTGTCGCAGTCTGAGCATCCGTGGTTCCTGGCCTGCCAGGCCCACCCCGAGTTCACCTCCACGCCGCGCGACGGCCACCCGCTGTTCGTCGGCTTCATCCGCGCCGCGCGCGAGCACAAGGCCGGCGGCAAGCTGCTGAAGGAAGCCTCCTGATGGACCTCTGCGGATTCAAGGTCGGCCTCGACCAGCCCCTGTTCCTCATCGCCGGTCCCTGCGTCATCGAGTCGATGGAACTGCAGATCGAGGTCGCCGGCCGGCTGAAGGAGATCACCTCCGCGCTCGGCATGCCCTTCATCTTCAAGTCGAGCTTCGACAAGGCCAACCGCACCTCGTCGACCAGCTTCCGCGGCCCCGGAATGGAGGAAGGGCTGAAGGTGCTCGCCGAAGTGAAGCGCCAGGTCGGCGTGCCGGTGCTCACCGACGTGCACGAGTACACCCCGATGGACGAGGTCGCCTCGGTCGTCGACGTGCTCCAGACGCCGGCCTTCCTCTGCCGCCAGACCGACTTCATCCAGAAGGTCGCGCGCGCCGGCAAGCCGGTGAACATCAAGAAGGGCCAGTTCCTTTCGCCCTGGGAGATGAAGCACGTCACCGCCAAGGCGCTGGCCACGGGCAACACCCAGATCATGGCCTGCGAGCGCGGCGCCAGCTTCGGCTACAACAACCTCGTCTCCGACATGCGCAGCCTCGCGGTGATGCGCGACACCGGCTGCCCGGTGGTGTTCGACGCCACGCATTCGGTGCAGCAGCCGGGCGGCCTCGACGGCCGCTCCGGTGGCCAGCGCGAGTTCGTGCCGGTGCTGTCGCGTGCCGCCGTGGCCGTGGGCGTGGCCGGCCTGTTCGCCGAGACGCACCCGGACCCGGAAAAAGCCCTCTCGGATGGTCCGAACGCCTGGCCGCTGGGCAAGATGAAGGCGCTGCTGGAGACGCTGGTCGAGATCGACCAGGTCGCCAAGCGGGCGCTCGCCCGCGACGCCTCGCTGCTCTGATCCCCACTTTCCCATTCCTCCCGACACACGCCATCCATGACGACCGCCATCACCCGCGTCCACGCCCGCGAGATCCTCGATTCCCGCGGCAACCCGACCCTCGAAGCCGAAGTCACGCTGGCCAGTGGCCACACCGGCCGCGCGGCCGTGCCCTCGGGCGCCTCGACCGGCACCAAGGAGGCGGTGGAGCTGCGTGACGGCGACAAGAGCCGCTACCTCGGCAAGGGCGTGACCAAGGCCGTCGGCAACGTCAACACGACGATCGCCTCGGCCCTGAAGGGCTTCGATGCCGCCGACCAGGCCGGCCTCGACGGCAAGCTCATCGCGCTGGACGGCAGCGAGAACAAGGGCACGCTCGGCGCGAACGCGCTGCTCGGCGTGTCGATGGCCGCGGCGCACGCGGTGGCGGCCTCGCGCGGCCTGCCGCTGTGGAAGCACCTCGCCGGTGACCGCACGCCGGTGCTGCCGGTGCCGATGATGAACATCATCAATGGCGGTGCGCATGCCGACAACAACGTCGACATGCAGGAGTTCATGGTGCTGCCCGTCGGCTTCGACCGCTTCGCCGAGGCCCTGCGCGCCGGCACCGAGATCTTCCACGCGCTGAAGTCGGTGCTGAAGGGCCGCGGCCTGTCCACGGCGGTCGGCGACGAGGGCGGCTTCGCGCCGGACCTCAAGTCGAACGAGGAAGCCATCGAAGTCATCCTCGAGGCCATCGGCAAGGCCGGCTACCGTGCCGGCGAAGACGTGCTGCTCGGCCTCGACGTGGCCAGCTCGGAGTTCTTCGAGAACGGCAAGTACAACCTCGTGGGCGAGGGCAAGCGCCTCTCGACCGAGCAGTTCGTCGACTTCCTCGCCGGCTGGTCGCGCCAGTACCCGATCATCACGATCGAGGACGGCATGTCGGAGCACGACTGGGACGGCTGGGCGCAGCTGACGAAGGCCGTGGGCAGCAAGGTGCAGTTGGTGGGCGACGACCTGTTCGTGACCAACCCGAAGATCCTCAAGCAAGGCATCGACCAGGGCGTGGCCAACGCCATCCTGATCAAGGTGAACCAGATCGGCACGCTGACCGAGACCCTCGAAGCCATCGCCATGGCCGAGGCCGCGAAGTACGCGCAGGTCATCTCGCACCGCTCGGGCGAGACGGAAGACACGACGATTGCCGATATCGCCGTCGCGACGACCGCGACCCAGATCAAGACCGGCTCGCTGTGCCGCTCCGACCGCGTGGCGAAGTACAACCAGCTGTTGCGCATCGAGGAGGCCCTGGGCGTCTCGGCGCGCTACGCCGGCCGCGCCGCGTTCACCAGCCTGAAGCGCTGACCGCCGCGTGATCCGCCGCTGGTTGCCGCACGTCGTCCTCGCGCTCGTCGCCTTCGCGCTGCTCTGGCAGCTCGAGCGCGGCGAGGGCGGACGCGGGCAGCTGGCGGAATTGCAGGCCCGCGTGGCCGCGCAGCAGGCGGAGAACGCCCGCCTCGAGCAGCGCAACCAGGCGCTCGCCGCCGATGTCGCCGAGCTGAAATCCGGCGAGGCGGCGGTCGAGGACCGTGCCCGCGCCGAGCTCGGCATGATCAAGCCCGGAGAGACCTTCTACCGCGTGGTGGAAGGCGAGAAGCCGGCGCCGGCCACCGACGAGTCCGGCGGATGACCTGGGTGGTGGTGCCCGCCGCCGGGCGTGGCGCGCGCTTCGGCGGCGAGATGCCGAAGCAGTACCTCGATCTGCTCGGCCGGCCGCTGATCGAACACACCTTGCGCGCGCTGCTGGCGCATCCGTCGATCAGCGGCGCGATGGTCGCGCTGTCGGCGAACGACCCGCATTGGCGCGGCTGGCGTGAGCTGGAAGGCAAGCCGGTGCTCACCTGTCTCGGTGGCGGCGAGCGTGCGGATTCCGTGCTGGCCGGCCTGCGCGCCTTGCCGGCCTCGGTGCCCGCCGACGACTGGGTGCTGGTGCACGACGCGGCCCGTCCCTGCGTGAAAGCCCTCGATCTGTCGCGTCTGTTCGCTGCGCTCAAGACCGACCCGGTCGGTGCGCTGCTCGCCGCACCGGTGCGCGACACGCTGAAGCGGGCGGGCGACGACGGTCGCGTCGAATCCACCGTGCCGCGTGGTTCGATGTGGCGGGCGCTGACGCCGCAGGCCTTCCGCCGCGACAGCCTCGTGCGTGCGCTGGAATCGGCCGAGCGCGCCGGCGTCGTCGCCACCGACGAGGCCATGGCCATCGAGCGCCTCGGCCTCAAGCCGCTGCTGGTCGAAGGCAGCGAGGACAACCTGAAAGTCACCACGCCCGCTGACCTGGCCGTGGCCGAATCCATCCTCCGTCGCATGGGCGACGGACGCGCCTGAGGCGAAGCAAGCATGGCGAACATCCGCATCGGGCAGGGCTATGACGTCCATGCCTTCGGCCCCGGCGACCACGTCGTTCTCGGTGGCGTCCTCGTGCCGCACACGCAGGGCATCGTGGCCCATTCCGACGGCGACGTGCTGATCCACGCGCTCTGCGACGCCATCCTCGGCGCGCTGGCGCTCGGCGACATCGGCAAGCATTTCCCGCCCTCGGACGCGCAGTGGAAGGGCGCGGATTCGCGGCGCTTCTTGGTGCATTGCGTGGGCTTGGCCGCCGAGCGCGGTTGGCGCATCGGCAACGTCGATGCCACCGTCGTCGGCGAGCGTCCGAAGGTCGGCCCGCATGCGCAGGCCATCCGCGAAACGCTGGCGGCGGATCTCGGCGTCGGCGTTGACGTCGTCTCGGTGAAGGCCACGACCACCGAGAAACTCGGCTTCACCGGTCGCGAAGAAGGCCTTGCCGCCATGGCCGTCGTGCTGCTGGAGCGCGCGTGAGCGCCTCGCCGTTCGGCCCGCCGCTTTTCGCCGCCCGCATCAAGGCAACCCCCGAGGACTTCGTCGTCGAGGAGATCGCCACCGAGCCGGCGACCGGGCAGGGCGAACACCTGCAGTTGTGGATCGAGAAGCGTGGCCATGCCACCACCGACATCGTCCAGCGCCTGTGCCGCTGGGCGAACGTGGCGCCGGTGGCGATCGGCTTCGCCGGCCTGAAGGACAAGCAGGCGGTGACGCGCCAGCGCTTCACCGTGCACCTGCCGAAGCGCGTTTCGCCGCCGCTCGACACGCTCGAGGCCGAGGGCCTGCGCGTGGTCGCGCACGACTGGCATGCGCGCAAGCTGCCGCGCGGCGGCCTGGCCGGCAATGCATTCACGATCACGCTGCGTGAGTTGCGCGGTCCGGGCGGCGACGTGCCTGACGATGCCTTGCGCGCCGCCATCGAAATGCGCCTGCAGTCGATTGCCGATCGCGGCGTGCCGAACCGCTTCGGCGTGCAGCGCTTCGGCCGCTTCGGCGACAACGTCGGGCAGGCCCGGCGGATGTTCGCAGGCGCGAAGGTGGGGCGCGAGACCCGCTCGATGCTGCTCTCGGCCGCGCGCTCCGAGTTGTTCAATCGCGTGCTCGACACGCGCGTCGCCGACGGCAGCTGGGAACGCGCCATCGACGGCGAAGTGTTCATGCTCGATGGCCGAAAGAGCGTGTTCGGCCCCGAGCCGATCACCCCCGAACTCGAGGCCCGCGTGGCCGCGTTCGACCTGCACCCCACCGGCCCGCTGTGGGGTCGTGGTGCGTTGCGGACCACTGGTGCGGCGAACGCGCTGGAATCCGCCGTCGCCGCCGACGAAGCGGCGCTGTGCAAGGGCCTCGAAGAGGCCGGCTTGTCGCAGGAGCGCCGCGCGCTGCGCGTTCGCGCGGAGGGGCTGGCCTGGGCGTGGCCGGCTGCCGATGCGTTGGAACTGCGCTTCCGCCTGCCGCCGGGCTGCTACGCCACCGCGGTGCTGGCCGGCCTGTGCGGTGAGACGGGTGAAGGTGCGGGCGACGCCTTGCCCGACGGCGACTGAGTCGGAGGCGGCCTCAGGGGCCGCGCAGAAGCACGAGGGTCGCGCCGGTGCCGCCTTGGGCCGCCGGGGCGGAGGCGAAGGCGAGGACGTCGCCGCGATGGCGCAGCACTCGATCAACCAGCGCCTTCAGCACAGGGCCGGCTTCCGAGCGCAGACCTTTGCCATGCACGAGCCGCACGCACGGAAACTGCGCGCGCCGGGCTTCACCAAGGAACACCCGCAGCGCCGCCTCGGCTTCGTCGACGCGCATCCGGTGCAGGTCGAGTTCGTCCTGCACGGCGAACTCGCCGCGCTTCAGGCGCTTGAGCGTCTGCGGGGGTACCTCGTCGCGGCGGAACTCCAGCACCTCGCCCATGGCATAGGCCAGGGCGTCGAGCGGCTGGCGCATCGTTTCGCGCAAGGCCTCGGCTTCGTCCTCGTCGTGGCGGCGGGTGTTGGGCTGCGGCTTGGGCGCCTCGACGGCCGGCGCTTCCGTTTCGATGACCCGCACCGGGCCGATGGCCTCGCGGAACAGGGCCGCGTCGTCGGGTTCGGGCAAGGCGGCCGCGACCGGTGCGGGCTTGCGGGTGACGGCCTTGCGGAGGACGCGGGGGATCTTCATCGCCGCATAGGCTAGCCGAAGCGCTGCGAGCGCGGCATCGACGCCGCTGGCATTCGCTATCATGGCGGCTCGCTCCAGTGGGGATTCCATGCGCGTTCTGGTCAGCAACGATGACGGTGTCGATGCACCCGGCATCCACGCCCTTGCCGAAGGGCTCAAGGCCGCCGGTCACGCGGTCACCGTCGTCGCCCCGGACCGCGACCGCAGCGGCGCCAGCAATTCGCTCACGCTCGACATGCCGATCCGCGCCAAGCGGATCCGCGACGGCGTCTACAGCGTGGCCGGCACGCCGACCGACTGCGTGCATCTCGCCCTCGCCGGCATGCTCGACGAGCAGCCCGACATCGTCGTCTCCGGCATCAACAATGCCGCCAACCTCGGCGACGACGTCATCTACTCGGGCACGGTCGCCGCGGCGATGGAGGGGCGCTTCCTCGGCCTGCCCGCCATCGCGATGTCGCTGGTGACGCGCGACCACCAAGGCCTGCACTTCGACACCGCGGCGCGCGTCGCCGTCGAGCTCGTGGCGCGCCTCGTGGCCGACCCGCTGCCGGCCGACACCATCCTCAACGTCAACGTGCCGGATCGTGCCTGGGCCGACGTCGCCGGTTTCGAAGTGACGCGCCTCGGCCACCGCCATCGCGCCGAGCCCTGCGTGGCGCAGACCGACCCGCGCGGCCGCCCGGTCTGGTGGATCGGCCCCGCCGGCCCCGAGCAGGACGCCGGCCCCGGCACCGATTTCGACGCGCTGAAGCGCGGCTTCGTCTCGATCACCCCCATCCATGTCGACCTGACGCGCTACCAGGCGCTGGAGACCGTCGCCGGTTGGGTGGGGGGACTGGCCAAGGGCTTGGCGCGCGAATGACCACGCCGTTGAAACTCGCCCCGCGCGCCGTCCCCGGCGTCGGCATGACCGGCCAACGGGCGGTGGAACGCCTGTTGCAGCGCCTGCGCGAGCAGGGCATCACCGACGAGCGCGTGCTGCGCGCCATCGGCAGCGTGCCGCGCCACCAGTTCATCGACGAGGCGCTGGCCAGCCGCGCCTACGAGGACACCGCGCTGCCGATCGGCCGCGGCCAGACCATCTCGCAGCCGTGGGTGGTCGCGCGCATGACCGAGGCCTTGGTCGAACGCGGCCTGCCGAAGCGCCTGCTCGAAGTTGGCACCGGCAGCGGCTACCAAGCCGCCGTGCTCGCCGCGCTCGGCATCGAGGTGTTCACCGTCGAGCGCATCGACGAGCTGTTGCGCGATGCGCGTCGCCGCTTCCGCCAGCTGTCGCTCGACATCCGGTCGCGCCATGACGACGGCCGCCTCGGCTGGCCGGAGCATGGCCCGTTCGACGGCATCATTGTCACCGCCGGTGGTGCGGCCCTCGAGGCGCCATTGCTCGAACAGCTCGCGCCGGGCGGCACGCTCGTCGCGCCGGTCGGCGGCGCCAGTGCGCAGCGCCTGCTGCGCCTGCGTCGCGAAGGCGACACCATCGAACAGGACGATCTGGGCGGCGTGGTCTTCGTGCCCTTGTTGTCGGGAGTGCAGTGATGCGGAATCGGAATCCGGCCGTTGGCGCCCTGCGCGGCATCGCGCTGTCGGCGGCAGCCCTGCTGCTGGCCGCCTGTGCCAGCACGACCGTGGTGCGCGAAGAGGCCGCACCGCGCCCCATCTACACCGATGCGAGGCCGGCCAGGGCAGCGGCCTCGACCGCGCCGCGCGGCCCCTCCCATGTGGTGCAGACCGGCGACACCTTGTACGGCATCGCATTCCGCAACAGCCTCGACTGGCGTGAAGTCGCGCGTTGGAACGGCATCGGCGAGCCCTTCGTGATCAAGCCCGGCCAGGTGCTCCGCCTGAGCGAACCGCGGCGCACGACGACGCGCCCTGCGGCTTCCAGCCCGTCTTCCGCGCCGGCGGCACCCGCGGTCGCCTCGGGGCCGCCGCCGATGCCGCGTGGACCGGCGGGGTCCTCGGGCCCGGTCGTTCCGACGACGGCGGCCACGTCGGCACCGCCTCCCCGTCCGGTGAGGGCCCCCGTCTCCACGCCGGTGAATCCGCCGACGCGCACACCCACAGCACCGGTGGCCTCCACGACGCCTACGTCGACGTCCGTTCCGGCCTCCAATCCCGGGCCCCGGCCTTCGCCCGCGGTTGCCGCACCGGCCCCGGTGGTGGTGCCGGCCTCGACGCCGACCGGTCCCGCCGGCACGTCGGCCTTCCGCGTCGGGCAGTGGCAGTGGCCGACGCAGGGTCAGGTGATCTCCCGCTATGCCGAGGGCGACAAGGCGCGGCAGGGCATCGCCATCGCCGGCACCGCCGGGCAGCCGGTGCGCGCTGCGGCCGCGGGGACCGTCGTGTATTCCGGCGCCGGGCTCGTGGGCTACGGCGAGCTCATCATCATCAAGCACAACGACGAGTGGCTCTCGGCTTACGGCCACAACCGCCGTCGTCTCGTCGCGGAGGGCGCGAACATCAGCGCCGGGCAGCAGATCGCCGAACTGGGCCGCACGGGCACCAGCCGCGACATGCTGCATTTCGAGATCCGCCGGAACGGCAAGCCGGTCGATCCGACCCCGCTGCTGCCTCGGCGCTGAGCGCCGGCGGGCGGCGCGTCAGGCGCCGGGGTCGATCAGGAAGGCCGCGACGACCTTGCGGCCTTCGCCGGCCAGCACCGCGAAGGTGCGCGCCGCCGCCGAATTCACCATCGGTTCGAAGCCGATGCCGCGCGTCAGGGCCGCGGCCATGACGGCAGGGGCGGGGAACGCATGGCGCGTACCGGTGCCGAGCAGGATCACCGTCGGCTGCAGGGCGAACAGGGCCTCGAGGTCGCTGGGCTGCAGGTCGGCCACGTTTCGCGGCCGCCAGCCTTCGACGAGCTGGTCGCCGGACACGATGAAGCTGGCATCGAAGCGGGTGTCATTGATCGTCACCCGGCCCTCGGCGTCGACGCCGCGGGGCACGAAGCGGAAATCGGGCTGCTCCTGGGCGAGCGGCATGGCTCAGCGCGGCAGGGCGATCAGCGGCTTGTCGGTGCGCGGCTTGAACATCACGGCGATGTTGCCGATCCGCGCGATCAGCGCGGCATCTGCCGCGTCCGCCAGGGTGGCGATGGCGAGGTCGCGGGCCTCGCGGTCCTCCGCGGCCACCTTCACCTTGATCAACTCATGGATCTGCAGGGCGCTCACGGTCTCGGCCACCAGACCGTCGGTCACGCCTTTGCCGCCCACCAGGATCACCGGCTTCAGGTCGTGGGCCAGCCCGCGCAGGTAGCGCTTCTGGGCGGCGGTGAGGGCGATGGGCATGGCGGGAACCTTCGGCGGCAGCAGGACCTTCGGCCCGGGGCGGCCCGAAGGGCGCGCAGGGTATCATGGGGGGCCTTCCCCACGGCGGCACCATGGCCACCCGCAGCAAGTCCAGCCAGCGCTGGCTCAAGGAACACTTCAGTGACCCCTTCGTGAAGAAGGCGCAGGCCGAAGGACTGCGTTCGCGCGCGGCCTACAAGCTGGAGGAGCTGCTCGAACGTGACCAGCTGCTGAAGTCGGGGATGACCATCGTCGACCTCGGTGCCGCCCCCGGCGGCTGGTCGCAGCTGGCCCGCAAGCAGCTCGGCGACCGCGGGCGCGTGGTCGCGCTGGACATCCTCGACATGCCGCCGATCGCCGGCGTCGATTTCCTTCACGGTGATTTCAGGGAGCCGGAAACACTGTCGCAGCTGGAAGCCCTCTTGGCGGGTGCGCCGGTCGACCTTGTGCTTTCCGACATGGCCCCCAACATGAGTGGCGTGGCCGTCACCGACCAGGCGCGGGCGATGCATCTGTCCGAGCTCGCGCTGGATTTCTGCGACGGCCACCTGAAACGCGGCGGCGCCTTCCTCATCAAGCTGTTCATGGGGGTCGGCTTCGACGATTACGTACGGCAACTGCGCACTCGCTTCGAGCGCGTGGTGATCCGCAAGCCCGAGGCGTCGCGCAAGCGGTCGACCGAGGTGTATGCGCTGGCGACCGCCAAGCGCGAAGGACCGATGAAATGAACGATCTCGCCCGCAACCTCCTCCTCTGGCTCGTCGTCGCCGTCGTGCTGGCGATGGTGTTCCAGAACTTCTCCGGTGGCCCGAGCGCGGGGCGCGACATCGCGTACAGCGAGTTCATCGAGGAGGTCCGCGGCGGCAACATCCAGAAGGTCGAGATCGAGGCGGACCGCGTGACCACGCGCGTCACCCGGAAGAACGGCGAGACCTTCGTCACCTTCAAACCGGAAGACCGCGACCTCACCAACGAACTGCTGGCGAAGGGCATCACCTTCACCCAGGAGCCGCCGCCGCAGAACAGCTTCTTCCTGTCCCTGCTGGTCAGCCTGCTGCCTGTGCTGCTGCTCGTCGGCGTGTGGGTCTACTTCATGCGCCAGATGCAGCAGGGTGGCGGCAAGGGCGCGATGAGCTTCGGCCGTTCGAAGGCCAAGCTGATGAGCGAGGATCAGATCAAGGTCACCTTCGCCGACGTCGCCGGCTGCGACGAGGCGAAGGAAGAAGTCGGCGAACTCGTTGAGTTCCTGCGCGACCCGGGCAAGTTCCAGAAGCTCGGCGGCAAGATCCCGCGCGGCGTGCTGATGGTCGGCCCGCCGGGTACCGGCAAGACCCTGCTGGCCCGCGCCATCGCCGGCGAGGCCAAGGTGCCGTTCTTCAGCATCTCCGGTTCGGATTTCGTCGAGATGTTCGTCGGCGTCGGTGCGAGCCGCGTGCGCGACATGTTCGACACCGCCAAGAAGCACGCGCCCTGCATCATCTTCATCGATGAAATCGATGCGGTCGGCCGCCATCGCGGTGCCGGCCTCGGCGGCGGCCACGACGAGCGCGAGCAGACCCTCAACCAGATGCTGGTCGAGATGGACGGTTTCGAAGGTGGTGAAGGCGTGATCGTGATCGCGGCCACCAACCGCCCCGACGTGCTCGACCCGGCCCTGCTGCGTCCGGGCCGCTTCGACCGTCAGGTGGTCGTCGGCCTGCCGGACGTCAAGGGCCGCGAGCAGATCCTGAAGGTGCACATGCGCAAGGTGCCGCTGGCCGATGACGTCGTGCCCATGACCATCGCGCGTGGCACGCCGGGCTTCTCGGGCGCCGACCTCGCCAACCTCGTCAACGAGGCCGCGCTGTTCGCCGCGCGCGAGAACGGCAAGCTCGTCCGCATGGAGCACTTCGACAAGGCTCGCGACAAGATCCTGATGGGCGCCGAGCGCCGTTCGATGGCGATGAGCGAGGATGAGAAGAAGCTCACCGCCTTCCACGAGGCCGGCCATGCCATCGTCGGGCGCGTCGTGCCCGACCACGACCCGGTCTACAAAGTGACGATCATCCCGCGCGGCCGCGCGCTGGGCGTCACGATGTACCTGCCCGAGGGCGACCGCTACAGCTACAACAAGGTCCACATCGAGTCGATGCTGTGCTCGCTGTATGGCGGCCGCGTGGCCGAAGAGCTGATCTTCGGCGCGGACAAGGTCACCACGGGCGCGTCCAACGACATCGAGCGCGCCACCAAGATGGCCCGCAACATGGTCACCAAGTGGGGCCTTTCGGACGAGCTCGGTCCGATCGCGTACGCCGAGGACGAAGGCGAGGTGTTCCTGGGTCGCAGCGTCTCGCAGACGAAGAACGTCTCGGACGAGACCGCCCGCCGGATCGACGAGGTCGTGCGCGGCATCCTCGACCGGGCCTATGCCCGCTCGAAGCAGATCCTCACCGACAACATGGACAAGCTCCATGTCATGGCCGAGGCGCTGCTGACCTACGAGACCATCGACGCGCAGCAGATCGACGCCATCATGGAGGGCCGTCGTCCGGGCCCGCCGGCGGATTGGGGCAAGGCCGGCAATGCGCCCGTCAAGGACAACGACGGCCCCTCGGCGGGGGCCCCGCTGGGCCCGGCGGCTCCGCAGGCTTGATCGCCTCCGACCGCTCACCGCCGTTGGTCGACGCCGCGGCGGTGCTGCGCGTATCGCGGCGCAATCGCCTCCGCGGCGCGGTGGGCGGTGGCTTGGTGGGCAGCGGCTTCGCCGCCCTCGCGGTCTCGGGATTGAACCTTTGGCTGGGCAAGCCGGCGTTGTTGGTGTGGGCAGGCCTGCTCCTGGGCCTGCCCATGGCCATCCTCGGTAGCTGGTTGATCCTGAAGATCGGCGATTAGCTACGGGCTTGTGGATGCCGGGCGCAGCGGCGAGCATGGCGCTCCGTTCCTTGAGCTTGTCCGATGCAATTTCCCTTGCACATCGCCTTCAAGCGCATCGCGCTCTCGCCGCAGATCCGCGTCAACGACGCGCGCGGCACCCTCACCCATTACGTCAAGCAGAAGCTCTTCAAGTTGAAGGAGAGCGTCACCGTCTTCGCCGACGAGGCGCAGACGCGCCGGCTCTTCGAGATCCGCGCCGACCGCATGCTCGATTTCAACGCGGCCTATCGCATCGCCGACGCCTCGGGCAAGCCGATCGGCGTCGTGCGTCGGCACGGCATGCGCTCGCTGTGGCGCGCCCACTACGAGATCCAGGCCGCCGACGGCCTGCTGCTGACCGTCAGCGAGGAGAATCCGTGGGTGAAGGTGCTGGATGGACTCGTCTCCGACCTGCCGATCATCGGGCTGTTCGCCGGCTATTGGTTCCACCCGGCCTACCTGCTCAAGGACCGCAACGGCACCTTGGTGATGCGCGTGCAGAAGGTGCCCGCGCTGATGGAAGGCCGCTATCGCATCGACGAGCACGCGGCATTGGACGGTGAGGCGCGCGATGCCGTCCTGCAGGGCATCTTCATGACCCTGCTGCTCGAGCGCACCCGCGGCTGATCCCACCCGAGGGGAATCCATGATGTTCGGCATCGACACCGTCCCCACCATCGATTGCGCCGGCCGTGTGCTGCGGCTGGATCGCCCCCGGGTGATGGGCATCGTCAACGTCACCCCTGACTCGTTCTCCGACGGGGGCCGCCACGCGACCGTCGAGGCCGCCGTCGCGCACGGGCTTCGGCTGGTGGACGAGGGTGCCGACGTGCTCGATGTGGGCGGCGAATCGACGCGGCCCGGGGCCGAGCCGGTCGACGAAGCCGCCGAGCTCGCCCGCGTCCTGCCCGTGGTGGAGGCGCTGGTGGCGAAGACGGACGTACCGATTTCCATCGACACCACGAAGCCCGGCGTGATGCGTGCAGCGCTGGCCGCGGGCGCCGGCATGGTGAACGACGTGATGGCGCTTCGCGCGGAAGGCGCGATCGAGGCGGTGGCGGCGTCGAAAGCCGCCGTCGTGCTGATGCACATGGCCGGCGAGCCGCGGACGATGCAACAGGCACCGGCCTACGACGACGTGGTCGGCGACGTGCACCGCTTCCTGGCCGAACGCGTGTTCGCCTGCGAGATGTCGGGCATCGACAAGCGGCGCATCGTCATCGATCCCGGTTTCGGTTTCGGCAAGGCGCTCGAACACAACCTCGCGCTGCTGGCGCAGCTCCGGCGCTTCACCGAGATCGGCGTGCCGGTGCTGGCGGGGCTGTCGCGGAAGTCGAGCCTCGGCCAGATCACCGGGCGTGAGGTCGGGGATCGCTTGGCCGCTTCGGTGGCCGCGCACCTGATCGCCGTGCAGAACGGCGCGATGCTGGTGCGCGTGCATGAAGTGGCGGCGACCGTCGACGCACTGAAGGTGTGGGCGGCCGTGGCCACCGTGCCGACGCCGCGGGGCAAGCCGGCGGCGCCGTCGATCCGCTGGTCTGACGACGAGTAAGCGGCGCGTCGCTCAGCCTTCGCGCCGCGACTGGATGACGCGGTAGACGACGTAGCCGATGCCGAGCAGCAGCAGGATCGGCAGCATCTTCCCGAGCCCCAGGCCGAGCTTGAAGGCGCCAGTGGATTCGACGTTCGGTTGGTGCGCCGCGGGGATCTCGCCTTGGCCGACGGTGATGAGCAGTCCGGCCGGCTGGATGCCCTTCGCGTTCTCGACGCTGACCAGCAGGATCGGATCGCCCTGCGACAGCGGCGGCAGCTCGCGCACCGCCGTGCCGTCGAGCATGCGGCCGGTGCCGGCATTCACCGCGACGTAGGCGTCGTACATGGCGTCGCCCCAGATCGCGCGGAGCCCCGATTCGCTGCGCTTGCCGAAGTTCTGCTCGAACTGCTGCTGGATGGTCCCGGCGGACTGGGTGACACGCAGGTCACGCGGTTCGAACAGCACGGTGCCCGCGGTCGGCGAGGTCGGCTCGCGCTCGAACATGCCGGTGACCACGACCTGGCCTTCCGGATCCTTCGTGGGCGACACCGCGATCAGCTTGTACGACACCCACGTGGGTTGTTTCGGATCGAAAGCGTCCGGAAGGTGGAGCTGGGTGGAGCTTT
Source organism: Silanimonas sp. (assembly GCF_027531545.1). GTDB lineage: Bacteria > Pseudomonadota > Gammaproteobacteria > Xanthomonadales > Xanthomonadaceae > Silanimonas. The sequence continues at coordinate 187,166 of NZ_JAPZSC010000002.1, forward strand.
CCATCTCCGGCGCCAGCGGCATCGGCAGCAGCTCGGTGGCGAGCACGCCGGCTTGGGCGAGGGGAGCGATCACCAAGGCGGCGGCGAGCATGGCGCCCTGTGCGGCGGCGTTGCGGAGCATCAGGAATCCTTTGTCGGGGGGAGGCAGCGGGCGATCAAGCCGGCGCGACGCGGGCTCGGAAGGCCTCGACACGCGGGTGGATCACGCGGAACCACAGCGGCGGCACAAGCGCCAGCACGAACATCGATGCGTAACCGCCGGGCAACTGCGGGCTGTCGGCGTGGTGGCGCAGGATGGCGTAAGGCCGCTTCGGGAAGGCGTGGTGGTCGCTGTGCCGCTGCAGCTGGAACAGCATCAGGTTCGAGAGGCGGTAGTCGCTGTTCCAGCTGTGCAGGTGCGTCGTCCGCTCGTAGCGGCCGTCGGGCAGCTTCCGGCGCTCGAGGCCGTAGTGCTCGATGTAATTGATGATTTCCAGCGAGCTCGCGGCGAACAGGCCCTGCAGCAGGAAGAAGCCGAGGCCGACCAGGCCGAGCCACGCCGTCATCGCCGCGGCCATCGCCAGCCACGCCACCGTCCAGCCCACCAGCTCGTTGCGCCAGTGCAGCGCCGGCAGGCCGAGTTTGCGCAGGCGCACGGCCTCCAAGGCCCAGGCATTGCGCGTGTTGTTGAGGAGTGCGCGCGGGAGGAAGTGCCACAGGCTCTGGCCGTAGCGCGCGCTCGACGCGTCCTCCGGCGTCGACACGTGCACGTGGTGGCCACGGATGTGTTCGACCTTGAAACCGTGGTAGCCGACCGAGGCCAGCAGCAGGCCGCCGACGGTCTGCTCGAACCGGCTGTCCTTGTGGATCAGTTCGTGGGCGGTGTTGATCGCGAGCACGCCGCCGACCACGCCCTGCGACAGCAGCCAGCCGGCCATCGCCAGCGGGGAGAGGTCGGCGCCGACGAACCACCATCCGCTCCACGCCAGGACGCCGAGGTGCACCGGCAGCGCCAGCACGGTGAGGCCACGGAACCATCGCGAGTGGGCGAAGGCACGTTCCTGCTCGACCGGCACGTTCAGGCTGTCGTGGCCCAGCGTGTAGTCGGCGAGTGGCAGCAGCACGAACAGCGCCACCAGTGGGAACCAGGCCGCCGCGCCGGGCGCCAGTCCTTGCGACGCCAACCACGCCGCGAAGGGTAGGGTGGCCGGGATCAGGAAGACGAGCAGGAATCCGAAAGCCTTCAGGCGCGACATGGACGGGGCTCCGTAGGGCGGCGCAGCGGGAATCGGCCTCGAATCTACGCCCCGCACCGGGCCCGCACAACGGCGCGGGACGCACCCGGCTGTCCTGCGGCTATGCTGCGCGCCGATGCCGACCGCTTCCTTCGACTCCCGCTCTTCCCAAGCCGTCGATCCACGCGCCGACCACCGTCCGCGGGCCGTGGCGGTGATGGGTCCGACCGCGTCGGGCAAGACCGATTTCGCCGCCGACTGGGCCCAACGCCTCGGTACCGAGGTCATCAGCGTCGATTCCGCCCTCGTCTACCGACGCTTGGACATCGGCAGCGCGAAGCCCGATGCCGCGACGCTCGCACGTGCACCGCATCGGCTGATCGACCTCCGCGAGCCGCACGAACCCTATTCCGCCGCCGACTTCGCGCGCGATGCCCTGCGCGAAATGCAGTCGCTTACCGCGCAGGGGCGACTGCCGCTGCTGGTCGGCGGCACCGGTCTCTATTTCAAGGCATTGCTGGAGGGGCTCTCCGACCTGCCCGAATCGGATCCGGGAATGCGCGAGGCACTGCAGGGCGAACTCCTCGAGCGCGGCCTGCCGGCCTTGCATGCCGAACTGCAGCGGGTCGATCCGGTCGCCGCCACGCGCATCAAGCCGGGCGACACGCAACGCACGCTGCGTGCCCTCGAGGTGTTCCGCCTGAGCGGGGTGCCGATCAGCGAGTGGCAGGCCCGCAGCCGGGGACCGCGTGCGCCGTTTCCGTTCCGCGTGCTCAAGCTCGTGTTGGCGCCCACCGACCGCACGGTGTTGCATGAGCGCATCGCGCGCCGCTTCCACGCGATGCTGGCCGCCGGGTTCCTCGACGAGGTGCGTGCGCTGAAGGCCGACCCGCGCCTCCATCCCGACCTCCCGGCGATGCGTGCCGTCGGCTACCGGCAGGCCTGGCAGCACCTCGACGGCGCCACCGACACCGCGACCTTCGTCGAGCAGGGCATCGCCGCCACGCGCCATCTCGCCAAGCGCCAGCTCACGTGGCTGCGCGGCGAACACGATGCGCTGTGGTTCGACCCCTCGACCGCGCGCGCGCCGCTGGACCAGGCGATGCGGGCCTTCCTCGGCCCCGATGCCTGAATCGCGGCTGCGCCGCTCGGGTGCCGCGGCCTGCGCTCACTCGCACGTGACCGGCCCGCGGGCTACGATGCCTGTCCCGAGAAGAACAACCACGCCGGATTCCCCATGTCGAAAGGCCAAAGCCTTCAAGACCCGTTTCTGAACGCGCTTCGTCGCGAACGGATCCCGGTGTCGATCTACCTCGTCAACGGCATCAAGCTGCAGGGCACGATCGAGAGCTTCGACCAGTTCGTCGTCCTGCTGCGCAACACCGTCAGCCAGATGGTCTACAAGCACGCCATCTCGACCGTGGTGCCATCGCGCAACGTGCGCGTGGGGCCCGGCGGCGGCCAGGTGAATTCAGCCGGCGATGGCGGCGAGGGTGGCGACGAGCTGCCCGACGAAGGCAACGAGTGACCTTCGCGCGGCGCGTTCTTCGCCGCCCGTACCAATGAACAGCCCCCGCCGAGAGCGCGCCCTGCTGGTCCAGCCTGCGGCGCCCGGAAAACGCGACCCCGCCATCGCCGAGGAGTTCGCCGACCTGGCGCGCTCGGCCGGTGCCGAGGTGGTCGCCGTGATCGATGCCCGCCTCGAGCGCCCCAGCGCCAGCCACTACCTCGGCAGCGGCAAGGTCGAGGAGCTCAAGGGCTACTGCGAGGCCGCCGACGTCGACGTCGTGCTGGTGAACGCCACCCTGAGCCCGGTGCAGGAACGCAACCTGAGCGACGACCTCGGGCGGCGCGTCATCGATCGCGTCGGCCTGATCCTCGACATCTTCGCGCTGCGCGCCGCGAGCGCCGACGGCAAGCTGCAGGTCGAGCTCGCGCAGTTGAAGCATTCGGCCACCCGCCTCACCGGCAAGGGCAAGTCGATGGACTCGCAGCGCGGCGGTTCGATCGGCCTGCGCGGCCCCGGCGAAACCGCCCTGGAGACCGACCGGCGACTGATCCGCGCGCGCATCGATGCCCTCGAGAAGCGCCTCTCGCGCATCGATGTGCAGCGCGCGCAGATGCGCCGTGCGCGGGCGCGCAACGAGCTTCCGCGGGTCGCCATCGTCGGCTACACCAATGCGGGCAAGTCGACGCTGTTCAATGCGCTGACGGGTAGCGGCGTGTACGCGGCGGACCAGCTGTTCGCGACGCTGGACCCGACCGTCCGCCGCATCGACGGCCTCGCCTGCGGACCGTTGCTGCTCTCCGACACCGTGGGCTTCGTCCGCGACCTGCCGCACGACCTCGTGGCGGCCTTCCGCTCGACCCTCGCCGAAGCGCGGGAGGCCGACCTGCTGCTGCACCTCGTCGACGCCGCCGATCCCGAGCGCGACGCGCGCATCGCCGCGGTGAACGAAGTGCTCGAGGAGATCGGCGCCGGCGACGTGCCGCAATGGACGGTCTTCAACAAGATCGACCGCATCGAGGGCCTGGAGCCGCGGATCGACATCCGCGACGGCGAGGCGACGCAGGCCTGGGTGTCGGCACGCGCCGGTGCCGGCTTGGACGCCCTGCTGGAGGCCCTGGGCACCCATTTCGCCGCCGACCTGCTGGTGGGGCGCCTCGTGCTCGGCGCCGCCGACGGCCGGCTCCGGGCCCAGCTCCACGCGATGGGGGCGGTGCGTGCCGAGACGGTCGACGAGCCCGGCTGGCAGCTCGAGGTCCGGCTGCCGCGCAGCACGGCCGAGCGGCTTGCGGCGGCGCCGGGAGGCCATCCGCTTCACGGGCTCTTGCTTGTTGCCCCTGCCACCCCTACCTAGAATCGTGAACTGATCGACGCCCGCGGCCTGCGGGTGTCCGCACGGAGCCCCCATGGCCTGGAACCAACCCGGAAACCGCAACAACGACCCCTGGCGCGGGAAAGACCCGAACCGCGAGGTGCAGGCGTTCGTCGACAAGCTGCGTGGCATGTTTGGCGGCGGTGGCGCCGGCAGTGGCCGCGGCGGTGCCGACGGCTTCAACCCGCTGTACCTGATCGGCGGCCTGCTGCTCGTCTGGCTGGTCTTCAACTCCTTCAAGCTGATCGACGAGCGTGATCGCGGCGTCGTGCTGCGCTTCGGCGAGTACAGCCGGATGATGGAGCCGGGCGCGAACTTCAAGCTGCCGTGGCCGATCGAGCGCGTGATCGTGGTCCAGGCGCAGGACGTCGGCGCGGTCGAGGAGCAGATGCTGGCGCTGACGCGCGACGAGAACCTCGTCGAGATCGGCTACAACGTCCAGTACACGATCACCAACCCGGAAGACTTCCTGTTCGGCACGCGCACGCCGCGCGACCTGCTGCAGCAGTTCACGGAAAGCGCGGTGCGCGAGGCCATCGGCAACGCCGACCTCGAGACCGCGCTGAACAAACGCGACGACCTGACGGCCCGGGTCCAGAAGGTCGTGCAGGACTCGCTCGACAAGTACCGCACCGGCCTGACGATCAACCAGCTCGTGCTGCCCGTGGCGGCGCCGCCGGCCGCGGTGAAGGCCGCCTTCGACGACGTGATCGCCGCCGAACAGGACGCCCAGCGCTTCCAGAACGTGGCGCAGGCGTACGAGGGCCAGGTCGTGCCCCGCGCCCGCGGCCAGGCCTCGCGGACGCTCGCTGCCGCCAACGGCTACCGCGAAGCGGTCGTCGCCCGTGCCGAGGGTGAGGCCCAGCGTTTCGAACTGCTGCTGGCCGAGTACCGCAAGGCCCCCGAAGTGACGCGCAAGCGCCTCTACCTCGAGACCGTGCAGCAGGTGCTGTCGACCAATCCGCGCATCATCGCGGGGGCTAGCGGCAACACGCTGCTGCTGCAGCCGACCGTGCAGGGTGGCGCTGCGGCTGCGGGCGACAACGGGGCGACACCGCCGCTGCTGTCGCGGCCGGAAGTGCAGGCTGCCGCCGTCGAAGCCAGTGAATCCGCCCGTCCGGCCCGACCGACGGACCGTGAACTCCGCGAAGGAAGCCGCTGACATGCGCCAGCTCCCCAATATCCTCATCGCCGCTGCGCTCGCCATCCTCCTGCTGATGGGATCCGTTTTCACCGTCGACCAGACCGACACGGCCATCGTGCTGCGCCTCGGCGAAGTCGTGCGCGAGGACGTCCAACCCGGCCTGCGCTTCAAGGTGCCGCTCATCGAGACGGTGCGCACCTTCGATCGCCGCCTGCTGACGATGACCGCCGACAACAAGCGCTACCTCACCTCCGAGCAGCAGGACGTGCAGGTCGATTACTTCGTGGCGTGGCGCATCGAGAACGTGGCGCAGTACTACCGCGCTGCCGGCGGCGGCATCGAGAGCCAGGCCATTACCCGCCTGTCGCCGATCGTCGAGGGCGCCCTGCGCAGCCTGATCAACCGCAGCACGCTGCGCCAGCTCGCCGAAGCCGGCCGTCGGGATTCCACCGCGGGCCTGATCGACGAGATCAACAAGGGCGCCGCCACGCTCGGCATCCAGGTGGCCGACGTCCGCATCAAGCGCATCGACCTGCCGGATGACGGCGCGTCGGGCACCGAGTCGGTGCTGGATCGCGTGTTCAACCGCATGCGCGCCGACCGAGAGGAAGTCGCCACCCGCACCCGTGCGGAAGGCAACGAGCGCGCCGAGAAGATCCGCGCCGAAGCCGACCAGCAGGCCCAGGTGATCCTCGCCAACGCCGAGCGCGATGCCGCCAAGATCCGCGGCGAAGGCGATGCCAAGGCCGCGGAGATCTATGCCGGCGCCTACGGCAAGGACGCGGAGTTCTACGCCTTCCACCGCAGCCTCGAGGCCTACCGCGGCGCGCTCGCCGACGGCAAGACCACGCTCGTCCTGGATCCGGATTCGGAGTTCTTCGAGTACTTCGAGCAGGCCCGGCGCTGAGCCGTGGCCGCCCGCCGCCCTTCGGGGTGGCGGGGGGCGGAAAAAGGGCGGATAATTTCGCAAAGCCGGGGCGCCTCAAGCGCCACCGGCTTTTGTCTTGTCTGGGGCCAAGGAATGCCCGGCGCCCCGCGGCGCCGCTCCCGCCCGGCCAAGGCCCGCCCGAAAGGGCCCGCATTCCATTGAAGAGAGGGCTTCGGCCATGGGTCAGTCGGTTGTGGTGTTGGGCGCCCAGTGGGGCGACGAGGGCAAGGGCAAGATCGTCGACCTCCTCACCGAGGAGATCGGCGCCGTCGTACGCTTCCAGGGCGGCCACAACGCCGGCCACACGCTGGTCATCAACGGCAAGAAGACGGTGCTGCACCTGATCCCCTCCGGCATCCTGCGCGAGGGCGCGCTGTGCCTGATCGGCAACGGCGTGGTGCTGTCGCCGGCGGCGCTGCAGAAAGAGATCACCCAGCTCGAGGAGAGCGGCGTCGAGGTGCGTTCGCGGCTGAAGATCAGCCCGGCCACGCCGCTGATCATGCCGTACCACATCGCGCTGGATCAGGCCCGCGAGAAGGCGGCCGGCGGCAAGGCCATCGGCACCACCGGCCGCGGCATCGGCCCGGCCTACGAGGACAAGGTGGCGCGCCGCGGCATCCGCGTGGCCGACCTCGCCTATCCGAAGGAGCTGGCCGAGAAGCTCCGCACCACGATGGACTACCACAACTTCGTGCTGACGAAGTACCTCGGCGTCGAGGCGGTGGACTACCAGAAGACGCTCGACGAGGCGCTGGCGTTCGGTGCGTACGTCGATCCGATGAAGGCCGACGTGGCCGGCATCCTCCACGACCTGCGCAAGCAGGGGAAGCGCGTGATGTTCGAAGGCGCGCAGGGTTCGCTGCTCGATATCGACCACGGCACCTATCCGTACGTCACCTCGTCGAATACGACGGTGGGTGGCGCGATGGCCGGCACCGGCGTCGGCGCGGACGCCATCGACTACGTGCTCGGCATCGCCAAGGCCTACGCCACGCGCGTCGGTGGCGGCCCGTTCCCGACCGAACTCAATGACGAGATCGGCCAGGGTATCCGCGACCGCGGCCAGGAATACGGCGCCACCACCGGCCGCCCGCGCCGCTGTGGCTGGATGGACATCGTTGCGCTGAAGCGCGCCGTGGCCATCAACGGCATCACCGGCCTGTGCATCACCAAGCTCGACATCCTCGACGGGATGGAGAAGCTGAAGATCTGCATCGCCTACGAATACCGCGGCAAGCGCACCGAGTACGCGCCGCTCGACGCGGCGGGCTGGGAAGAGTGCACGCCGGTCTACCTCGAGTTCCCGGGCTGGAGCGAAAGCACCGCCGGCGTCACCGAGTGGGAGAAGCTGCCCCCGGCGGCACGCGCCTACCTGCGCGCGCTCGAGGAACTGGCGGGCTGCCCGCTGTCGATCGTTTCGACCGGCCCGGGCCGCGAGTCGACCATCGTGCTGCAGGATCCGTTCGCCTGATCGCAAGGGCGGCGCCATGGCGCGCCGCCACATGTGCCCCCTCGCAGTGTCTGCCATGATCGGCGGGCACCTTCGACGGGGAGCACGGCGGCATGGCGGAAGCGAGGCAGGGAGCCAGCGCGATACCGGCTTCGGCCGCGGCCCAAGGCGGGCGGCGACTGTCCCGGGTCGTGGCGATTTCCGCCTTTGTCGTTCTGTCGTGCGTCCAGGCCGCGCTCGCGTCGGCCACGGGCCTGTCGCCCACGCCGCCGGTCTTCCAGACCATCGCCGATGCGCGGGCCGTGCCGAACGGGGTCATCACCGCGCTGGCTGAGGACAGTGACGGCCTGATCTGGGTGGGGTCGACGAATGGCCTGCTGCGCTTCGACGGACAGCGGGTACTCCATGAGTCCGACCGCTCGCCGGCCTTGCCAAGGGCGTACGTGCAGAGCCTGCACGCCTCGGCCGACGGCCGTCTGTGGGTGGGCCTCCAGGGCTTCGGCGTGTGGTGGCGCGACCCGGCGACCGGGGCCTTCGTGCGCCTGCCCCCTCTCGACACCCCGTCGACCCATCGGGACAGCGGGCTGACGCCCCTCGCCATCACCTCGGACGGTGAGCGCGGGGCATGGATCGCCGATGCGCGCGACGGCGCTCGGCGAATCGACGCCGAGGGACGTTGGGTGGACGGGGTGCACCTGATGCCCGGCGAATCGGTGCGCACGGTGCTTGTCGATCGCCAAGGCACGCTCTGGCTGGGCCACCGCGGCGGCCTGATGCGCCTCGGGGCGGGTGAGACCATGTCCGAGCCTGTGCCGGGCTTCGAAGGGCGATATGTCTACGCGATTCACGAGGCGCGCGACGGGCGGCTGTGGGTCGGGACGCAGGCGCATGGCGCCTCCGTTGTCGAACGTGATGGCTCGGTGCGCCACTTGCCCTTGGCGCCGGCGCCTGGCGGCGTGGGGCATCCCTGGGTGGACGGGTTCGTCGACTGGGGCGAAGGGCGGATGTGGTTGTCGACCTTCGGTGGCGGGCTCGAGGTGCGTGACGCCGCCAGCGGCGCGCTGATCGAGCGCTTGCGACAGTCGCCGGGCCGCGTCGGCAGCCTGGGGGTCGACCGCATCCAGTCGATCCTCGTGGACCGCGCCGACCAGCTGTGGGTCGCCACCTGGGGCGGCGGCCTACAGCGCCTGCCCTCCGGGCTGCAGGCCCTCCGCTACCTGCCGTCCGGCCCCGGGGGGCTGCGGCATCCCACCATCAACGCGTCCGCGCCGCTGCCGGACGGACGCCTGTGGCTGGCCGTCGGCGACCTTGGCATCGATGAAGTGGACACCCGCAGCTTGCGCGTTCGGCGCGCGATTTCCGTCGGCGAGGCATTGGCCGATGGCACGGTGCGGAGCCTGCTGTGGACGCCGGATGGCCAGTTCTGGACCGCCATGCAGGAAGGCGGCGTGTGGCGCGCGGCCGACGATGCCGGCCGCTTCGAACCCGTGGCCGAGGATTGGCCCGAGCGTTGCGCCCGCACCCTGGGCGTGGCGGTCGGGGGTGGTGTCTGGGCGGGCTTGGAGCGTGGTCTGCGGCGCATCGGCGCCGACGGCGAGGCCGCCCCTCCGGTGCTTCGGGAGGATGGTCAGCCCTTCGATGAACTCGTGTGGGCCGTGCTCGAGGACGATGCCGCGCGGCTCTGGGTCGGGACGCCGCTGGGGCTTTGGTGGCGGCCGGCGTCGGGCGGTGGCCTGCGTCCAGCGCGGACGCTGGCGTCCGCGGCCATGCCCGCGGCGCGGGCAGGGGCCGAGTCCGGTGTGCTGCGCCTCGAGCAAGGGCCCGACGGCACGCTCTGGATGCTGGCGCGCGACGGGCTGTACCGCCTTCAGCCCTCGACGGACGGTGTCGAGTTCGAGCGCCAGATCGAGGCGACGGCCGTGCCGCAGGGCCTGGGCGACCAGCTCGTGGTGGATCGCGATGGCATCGTCTGGACGGGGCGCGTGCGCTTCGATCCGCGCGCCCGGCGTTGGCAGGCCCTCGGCCCGGCGGATGGCCTCGACGTCGCCAACCAGGTCTGGGGAGCCAGCCTGGCGATGGGCGATGGCCAGATCGTGTTCGGCACCAGCACGGGTTTGGTGTTGCTCGATCCCTCGCGATTCCGCCCTTGGGCGTTCAATCCTCAGGTGGTGCTGGGCACCGTCGAGGCCGATGGTGTCGCGCTGCCCCGCGAGCCGTGGGGCTGGCGGGTGCCCGCCGGAACGCGGCGACTGGCCATCGGTTTCAGCGGTCTCGATTACTCCGACCCGGCCGCCGTGCGCTACCGCTATCGGCTCGAAGGGCAATCCGGCGGCTGGATCGCGGCCGATGCGAGCCAGCCCACGGCGACGTTTGGCGGCCTGTGGCCAGGCGATTACGTGCTGGTGGTGGAGGCCACCAACCGCGTCGGCGACTGGAGCCCGCACGCGCTGGTGCTGCCGCTGAGGGTCGAAGCGAGGTTCTGGCAGACGCCGGCCTTCCTGCTCGCGGGCCTGCTGCTCCTGCTGCTGGCGATCGCCGGCCTGCTCCGTTGGCGCGAAGCCCTCGCGGCCAAGCGCGCACTCCGGCTGCAGGCGCTCGTGGACTTGCGCACCGTCGAGCTGGTGCAGGCCCGTGACGATGCCGAAGCGGCGCTGCAGGAATTGCGTGGCACGCAGGGCAAGCTCGTCGAGGCGGAGAAGATGGCGTCGCTCGGCCAGATGGTGGCGGGCGTGGCGCACGAACTGAACACGCCGCTCGGCAACGCGCTGGTCGTCAGCTCGACCCTGCACGGGCAGGCGCAGGGTGTCGCCCGCGCTGCCGAGGAAGGGCGCTTGAAGCGCAGTGATCTCGACAGCTTCCTGCGCGTGCTGGGCGAGGGCAGCCAGCTCGTGGTGCGGAGCATCGGCCGCGCGCATGAGCTGGTGTCGAGCTTCAAGCAGGTCGCGGTGGATCGATCGGGCAGCAAGCGCCGGCGCTTCGATCTCGGCACCGTCGTCCGCGAGGCGCTGGAGATGGAAGGGCCGATCCTTCGCCATGCCCGCTTCCGCGTGGCGCTGCACGTGCCCGACGGCATCGTGATGGACAGCTATCCGGGCGCCATCAGCCAGATCGTCGGCAACATGGTGAACAACGCGGCGATGCACGCCTTCGACGAGGACGCCGAAGGCACGCTGCGCATCGAGGCGGTGCGGATCGGCAAGGCCGAGGGCACCGAGGTGGTGCTGTCCTTCGCCGACGATGGGCGCGGCATGGACGAGGCCGTGCGGCGGAAGGTGTTCGAGCCGTTCTTCACGACGAAGATGGGCCGCGGCGGCACCGGCCTCGGCCTGAACATCGTCTACAACCTGGTGGGCCAGCTGCTCGCTGGGAGCATCAGCGTCGAGAGCCGGCCGGGCGAGGGCACGCGATTCGAACTGCGCCTGCCCCTGGTGGCGCCGCCTTCGGAGCCCGACGCGGGGCGTTGAGCGATGCCGCTGTGCGGCGATGCGGCTTAGGCGCGCTCGTTGAACAGGCTGCCGATGGCGTCCTCGCGTGCGCGGAAGGCCGCGGCATTCGCTTCGAAATCGCGCTGCCCCACGCGGGCGTCGATGGCGTCGCTGATCGCCGCCTGGTCGGTGTTGTTGGCTTCGGTGGTGCGCACGGTGCGCGCCTGCACGCCACCGTTCGGGGCCTCGGACTGCTCGACGCGCAGGCGCTGGGCGCCTTCGGTCTGGCGGTTCGCGGTGTTGCTCGCGGCGGCGTCGACGCGCTGCAGCGCGACGGCCATGCCGGACTGCGAGGCGTTGGAGGAAATGCCGTTGATCATTGGCGCGACCCTCGGGGAAGTGTCCGGAAGCCTACGCCTCCTGCGCCCGGAAACCGTGAAGGCGCACGGGGATTCGGGACCGTGGCGTCCGCCCCCACGGGGCGGTGCGAAGGCTCAGGCGCGGGCGTCGAAGCGCTGGCCGAGGCGGTCGTCACGCCCCTGCAGTGCGGCCGGAAGGGCCGCCATGCCATTGGCGGCCCCACCATTCACGCGGTTCGCCAGCGCATTCACATCCACCGAGACGGAGGCCATGGCCGGCATCGCGCGAGGCGATTCCAGCCGGGGCGCGTTCGCCGTCGCCGCCTGCATGAGGGCGAGGGCGGCGTAGGGCGTGGCGGAGCTGATGCGCTCAAGGGGCATGGATCAACCCGCCGCCGGTTCCTCGGCGTCCTTGAAGGCTTCCACCGGGATGCAGGCGCACATGATGTTGCGGTCGCCGTAGACGTTGTCGACGCGGGCCACCGGCGGCCAGTACTTCGTCTGCTTCAGCGACGGCAGCGGGAAGGCCGCCAGTTCGCGCGGGTAGCCGCGGGTCCACTCGCTGGCCGTCACGACCATGGCCGTGTGCGGGGCATGCTTCAGCGGGTTGTCCTCGCGGTCCAGGTGGCCGTCCTCGATGGCGCGGATCTCGTCGCGGATCTGGATCATCGCGTCGATGAAGCGGTCGAGCTCGTGCAGCGATTCCGACTCGGTCGGCTCGACCATCAGCGTGCCGGCGACGGGGAAGCTCAGCGTGGGCGCGTGGAAGCCGAAGTCGATCAGGCGCTTCGCGACGTCCTCGGCGCTGATGCCCGTGCTGTCCTTGATCGGGCGCAGGTCGAGGATGCACTCGTGCGCGACGAGGCCGTTGCTGCCCGAGTACAGCGTCGGGAAGTGCGGCTCGAGGCGCTTGGCCACGTAGTTGGCGTTGAGCAGGGCGACCTGGGTGGCGCGGCGCAGGCCTTCGGCGCCCATCATCACGATGTACATCCAGCTGATCGGCAGGATGCTGGCCGAACCGAAGCTGGCAGCCGAGACCATCGGGCCGTCGCCGACGCCGGCGGTGCGGAAGCCGTCGGTCGTCAGCGCGCCCGGCAGGTAAGGCGCGAGGTGCGCCTTCACCGCGCAGGGGCCGACACCGGGGCCACCGCCGCCGTGCGGGATGCAGAAGGTCTTGTGCAGGTTGAGGTGCGAGACGTCCGAGCCCCACTTGCCGGGCTTGGCCACGCCGACGATGGCGTTCATGTTGGCGCCGTCGGTGTACACCTGACCGCCGTGGGCGTGGATGATCTCGCAGATCTCGACGATGGCCTCCTCGAACACGCCGTGCGTGGACGGGTAGGTGACCATCAGCGCGGCGAGGTTCGCCGAATGCTTCTCGGCCTTGGCGCGTAGGTCGGCGACGTCGACGTTGCCGTCCTTGTCGCAGGCCACGACCACCACGTCCATGCCCACCATCTGCGCCGAAGCCGGGTTGGTGCCGTGCGCCGACTCGGGGATCAGGCAGATGTGGCGGTGGCCCTCGCCGCGGGCGCGGTGGTAGCCGCGGATGGCCAGCAGGCCGGCGTACTCGCCCTGCGCGCCGGAGTTCGGCTGCAGGCTGACGGCGTCGTAGCCGGTGCACTCCACGATCATCGCTTCGAGCGTGGTGATGAGCTCGCGGTAGCCCTCGGCCTGCTCGGCCGGGGACAGCGGGTGGATGTTGGCGAACTCCGGCCAGGTGACCGGGATCATCTCGGCCGTGGCGTTGAGCTTCATCGTGCACGAGCCCAGCGGGATCATCGTGCGGTCCATGGCGAGGTCGCGGTCCGCCAGTGTGCGCAGGTAGCGCAGCAGTTCGTGCTCGCTGTGGTGCGTGTTGAACACCGGGTGCTGCATGAAGGCCGAGGTGCGGCGCAGGCCGGCGGGCAGGGCGTCCGGGGTGCTGGCGTCGGCGGCGTCGATGTCGGCCACGGTCGCGCCGAACAGCGCGGCGAGCGCAGCGATGTCCTCGCGGGTGGTGATCTCGTCGAGGCTGATGCCGACGCTCGTGGCGTCGATCGCGCGCAGGTTGATGCGCGCGGCCTTGGCCTTGGCGTGCAGCGCGGCGGCATCGACGCCGACCACGTGCAGGGTGTCGAAGAAGTCGGTGCCGACGGTGACGCCCGTCCTGCGAAGCGCGGATGCAAGAATCGCGGCGAGGCGGTGCACGCGCGTGGCGATGCGGGTGAGGCCTTCCGGACCGTGGTAGACGGCGTACATCGAGGCCATCACCGCCAGCAGCACCTGCGCGGTGCAGATGTTCGAGGTGGCCTTCTCGCGGCGGATGTGCTGCTCGCGGGTCTGCAGGGTGAGGCGATAAGCCGCGTTGCCTTGGGCATCGACCGAGACGCCGATCAGGCGGCCCGGCATCGAGCGCTTGAAGGCGTCCTTGCAGGCGAGGAAGGCGGCGTGCGGGCCGCCGAAGCCGAAGGGCACGCCGAAGCGCTGGGTGTTGCCGACCACGATGTCGGCGCCCCATTCGCCGGGGGCCTTGATCAGCGTCAGCGCCAGCAGGTCGGTGGCGACGGCGACCAGGCCGCCCTTGGCGTGGATGGCGTCGGCCAGCGCGGCGTAGTCGTGGATCTGGCCGACCGTGTTCGGGTACTGCAGCAGCACGCCGAAGACGTCGGCGCCGGCGGCGTCGGCTTCGTCACCGACGACCACCTCGATGCCGATGCCGTCGGCGCGGGTGTGCAGCAGGGCGAGGGTCTGTGGGTGCACGTGCTTCGAGACGAAGAAGCGGTTCGACTTCGACTTGGCCGAGCGCTTGGCCAGCGTCATCGCCTCGGCGGCGGCGGTGGCTTCGTCGAGCAGCGAGGCATTGCTGATCTCCATGCCGGTGAGGTCGGTCACCATGGTCTGGAAGTTGATCAGCGCCTCCATGCGGCCCTGCGAGATCTCGGCCTGGTAGGGCGTGTAGGCCGTGTACCAGGCGGGGTTCTCGAGGATGTTGCGCAGGATGACGTTCGGCGTGTGGGTGCCGTAGTAGCCCTGGCCAATGAAGCTGCGGAACACCTGGTTCTTGTTCGCGATCGCGCGGATCTTCGCGAGGGCTTCGACTTCCGTGACCGGGGCGGGCAGGGCGAGCGGCTGCGTCGAGCGGATCGAGGCCGGCACGATGGCGTCGGTCATCGCCTCGAGCGAGGGCTGGCCGACCACCTTCAGCATGTGGGCGATCTCGGCCGCGTTCGGGCCGATATGGCGCTCCAGGAAAGCGTCGTGGTGCTCGAGGGCGCGAAGCGAAGGCGTGGTCATGGCGATGTCCGGACGTGATGGAGGGGCCGCGCGGAAGGCGCGGTGGTGCCCCTCTGTCCTTTTGCCTGAGAGTTTGCGAAGCCGGAATCGCGCTTCGCGTGCACCTTCGGCGCCGGGTTCGACCGGTCTCTCCAGAGTTGCTCGCGCGCGACGGTACGGGGGCCTGAGCGATTACGGGCGTTGCGCCTTCGGCAGCGTGGGCGCCGGGGATCGAGGCCCGGTGCCACCGCTTCTCCCGCCGCGAGCAAGAGCCCGCGGAGTATAGCCGGCGGCACCCGTGACGGGCCGGTCGCGAACCCTGAGACAGGCATCGATTCCCATCGGCAGACGCCGGCCCGCCGGCTTCACGATAGCCACATTTTTGTGTGGTACTTTCCTCTGCCGGATCGGTGACCTGCCATGCCTGCCGCCCTTGCTTCCCTCGATACCTTGATCCACGAGCGCCGCCTCTGGCCGGCCGCGGGGCAGGCGGCCGGGCGGCCGGGGGAGCCCACCGGCCATGCCCCGCTCGACGCCGCGCTGCCGGGCGGTGGCTGGCCCGGCGCGTCGCTGCTCGAGCTGCTGCTGCCGATGGATGGCGTGGGTGAACTGCGCCTGCTGCTGCCCACCCTGGTGCGGCTGGCGCGGCAGGGCCGCAGCCTGCTGATGGTGGCGCCGCCCTACCTGCCGTATGCGCCGGCACTGGCCGCGGCCGGGCTCGATCTGGCGCGACTGCGCGTGGTGCGGGCCGAGGGCCGCGATGCGCTGTGGGCTGCCGAGCAGGGCTTGCGCTCCGGGGCCTGCGGCGCGGTGCTGTGTTGGCCGCAGGGCGCGGATGATCGCGCCTTGCGCCGGCTCTCGGTGGCGGCCGAGCAGGGCGATGCCCTGGGTTTCGCCTTCCGGCCCCTGCGCGCCCTGCAACAGCCCTCGCCGGCGGCCCTGCGGATGGAATTGATGCCCGGCGATCGCGTGCACCTGCACAAGTGCCGCGGCGGGGCCGTGCCGGCCGCAGCGGTGGCGTGGGGCGCCACATCGGACGTGCCGACGCGCGCAATGGTCGATGCGTCGAGCCCGTCACCACGCGTCGCGCTGCGCGCCGTGCACTGAGGTTCCGGCGCTCCCATGCCCACGAGCCCGCCGTCCTTCCGTCCCGCCTCGCCGTGGTGGTGCGCCTTGCACCTGCCGCAACTCGCGCTGGATGCCGAAGCACGCCATCGCCGCGCGCTGCAGGCTTTTGATGACGAGTCGCCTTGGGCGCTGACCGATGGGCCGCAGCAGCGGCGCGTCCATGCCGCGAATGCCACTGCCCGCGCGCAAGGCGTGCACGCCGGGCAAGCGGTGGCCAGCGCGCAACTGCTGTGCCCGGGGCTCGCGCTGGCCGCCCACCAACCGGTGCGCGACGCCGCGCTGCGCGAGTGGCTGGCCGCTTACGCCTACGGCTTCTCGGCCGAAGTGAGCCTGCGCGAACCCGACACCGTGCTGTTCGAAGCCGGACGCTCGCTCGGCCTGTTCGGGCCGTGGCCGCGCTGGCAGCAGCGCCTGCGCGACGAACTCGCCGGCTGCGGCGTGCAGGTGCGGATCGCCTGCGCCCCCACGCCGCTGGCCGCGCGCGGGCTGGCGCGGGCGCACGATGGCCTCGCCGTGGCCGACGCCACCCAGCTCCAACGTCTGCTGGCGCGCCTGCCGCTGGGTTTGGCCGGCCTGCCCGATGACGCGCTGCGCCTGCTCGAACGCAGCGGCTTCAAGCGCCTCGGCGACGTGCTGGCCCTGCCGCGTGCCGCGCTGGCGAAGCGCATCGGTCCGACGGTGCTCGACCGGCTCGACCGCCTCATCGGCCGCGCGCCCGATCCGCTGCCCCTGTACGAGCCTCCCACGCGCTACGCCGCCCGTCTCGATTTCGACCATCCGCTCGCCGACGCGACGGTGCTGGTGTTTCCGTTGCGGCGGCTGCTGCAGGAGTTCGCGCTGTTCCTCGTGCAGCGCGACGGCGGCGTGCCCGGCTTCCGGCTGGTGTTCGGCCACGAGGACGGCGTCGCCCCGACGCGTCTCGAGGTTCGCCTGGCCGCGCCGGAGCGCGATGCCGCGCGGCTGTTCGACCTCGCGCGCCTGAAGCTGGACAGCGCGCGCCTGCCAGCGCCGGCAGTCAGCCTCGGCTTGGAGGCGGACGAACTGCCCGGTTTCCATCCCGAGCATCGCGATCTGTTCGAGGCACGAACGCGCGGTGGCGATGCCGGCCTGCTCGACAGCCGCCTGCGCGCGCGGCTCGGCGATGCGGCCGTGCAGGGCCTGGCCGTGGTCGACACGCATCGCCCGGAAGCCGCGTGGTGCTGGGTCGACACGCCGCGCACGCGCCTGCCGGCGCTGGCCGAGGGGCCGCGGCCGCTATGGCTCATCGACCCGCCCATCGTGCTGCGCGAGGCGGTGGCGGACGTGCTTGCCGGCCCCGAGCGCATCGAAACCGCGTGGTGGGACGACGAACCCGTGCGTCGTGATTACTACCGCCTTCGCACCCGCAGCGGCCAGGAGGCCTGGGCCTTCCGGCCGGTGGGCGGCGAGGGCGGGCCGTGGTGGCTGCATGGCTGGTTCGCCTGAGGGGCGCGCGACGAAGGCCGCGCTCCCGGAGTACGCCGAGCTGCACTGCCTGTCGGCGTTCTCGTTCCAGCGCGGCGCGTCCACGGCACTGGAACTGTTCGAGCGCGCGAAGGTGCTGGGCTATCGCGCGTTGGCGATCACCGACGAATGCAGTTTCGCCGGCCTCGTGCGCGGCTTGGAGGCCAGCGAGGCCACGGGCCTGCCGCTGGTCTGCGGCACCGAAGTGCAGCTCGTCGATGGGCCGACGCTGGTGCTGCTGGTCGAATCCACGCGCGGTTACGAGCGGCTTTCCGCGCTGATCACCACCGCACGGCGGCGCGCGGCGAAGGGCAGCTACGCGCTGCATCGCGCCGATCTCGAGGCCGCGTTCGGCGAGGGCGGGGAGGAGGGCGATCACGGCGTGTTCGCGCTGTGGCTGCCGACGGCGGAGGCGCTGGGCGTTGGCCGTTCCATCGACACCGCCGCGTGGCTGCGCGGCCTGTTCCCCGATCGCCTCTGGCTGGGCGCACAGCTGCATCGCGGCGCCGACGACGACGCGCGCCGCGAAGCGATCGCCACGCTGGCCGCCCACTGTGGCCTCCCCGTCGTCGCCTGTGGCGACGTGCACATGCACGTGCGCCGCCGCCGCGGCCTGCAGGACGTGCTGTGCGCGCTGCGCCACCGCGCCACGCTGCGCGAGACCGGGCGTCGCCTGTTCGCCAACGGCGAGCGCCACCTGCGCACCCGGCAGGCGCTGGCGGCGATCTTCCCGAGGGCGTGGCTGGAGGAAAGCACGGCCATCGCCGCGCGCTGCCGGTTCCGCTTGCGCGACCTGAAGTACGACTACCCCTGCGAACTGGTGCCCGAGGGCGAGACGCCATCGAGCTGGCTGGCCACGCTCACTTGGGACGGTGCCGCGCTGCGTTGGCCTGACGGCCTGCCGGAGAAAGTGCGCACGCAGATCGAGGCCGAGCTCACGCTGATCAAGGCGCTGAAGTACGAAGCCTTCTTCCTCACCGTGCACGACCTCGTGGTGTTCGCGCGCTCGCGCGGCATCCTCTGCCAGGGGCGCGGCTCGGCGGCGAATTCGGCGGTCTGCTACGCGCTCGGCATCACCGCCGTCGATCCCGCGCGCGCCAACCTGCTGTTCGGCCGTTTCCTCTCGAAGGAGCGCGACGAGCCGCCCGACATCGACGTCGACTTCGAGCACGAGCGCCGCGAGGAGGTCATCCAGTACGTCTACGCCAAGTACGGCCGCGAGCGCGCGGCGCTGGCCGCGACGGTTATCACCTACGGGCCGAAGAGCGCGCTGCGCGACGTCGGCCGGGTGATGGGCCTGCCCGAGGACCAGCTCGCCGAGCTCTCCGCCGCGGTCGGCCACGCCGAGGATTTCGACGTGTGGAAGGCGCGCTGTCGCGAGCGCGGGCTCGACCCGGACGGCCGGCTGCTGGCCAAGGTGCTGCTGCTGGCGCACGAGCTGCTCGGCCACCCGCGGCACCTGTCGCAGCACGTCGGCGGCTTCGTCATCAGCGATGCGCCGCTGTCGAAGCTGGTGCCGGTCGAGAACGCCGCGATGCCCGAGCGCACCATCATCCAGTGGGACAAGGACGACCTCGAGACGCTCGGCCTGTTGAAGGTCGACGTGCTGGCGCTGGGCATGCTGAGCGCGATCCGCCGCTGCCTCGACCTGCTGCGTGCGAACGGCCGGCGGCACCTCGAGCTGGCGACGATCCCGGCGGAAGACGCCGAGACGTACCGGATGATCCAGCGGGCCGACACGCTGGGCGTGTTCCAGATCGAATCGCGCGCGCAGATGACCATGCTGCCGCGCCTGAAGCCACGCACCTTCTACGACCTCGTCATCGAAGTGGCCATCGTCCGGCCCGGCCCCATCCAGGGCGGCATGGTGCACCCCTACCTGCGGCGTCGGCAGGGCATCGACCCGGTGCTCTACCCGTCGAAGGCGCTGGAAACGGTGCTCGGCCGGACCCTTGGCGTGCCGCTGTTCCAGGAGCAGGTGATGGAGATCGCGATGGTGGCGGCCGGCTACACGGCCGGCGAGGCCGATGAGCTGCGCCGCTCGATGGCGGCATGGAAGCGCCGCGGCGGCCTCGAGCACCATCGCCAGCGCCTGCTCGCGGGCATGGCCGAGCGCGGCTACCCGCCGGATTTCGCCGAACAGATCTTCGAGCAGGTGAAGGGCTTCGGCAGCTACGGTTTCCCGGAATCGCACGCCGCCAGTTTCGCCCTGCTCACCTACGCGAGCTGCTGGCTGAAATGCCACGAGCCCGCGGCCTTCGCCTGCGCGCTGCTGAACGCGCAGCCGCTGGGCTTCTACACCACCGCGCAGATCGTGCAGGACGCGCGGCGCCACGGCATCGCGGTGCATCCCGTCGATGTGCGCTACAGCGGGGTGGAATCCAGCCTGGCGCCGGAGGCGGGGGCATCGTCTCCGATGTCACGGGCGGCGCGTTCCGGGGCTGCCTCCCAACCCGCGATCCGCCTTGGCCTCCGCGAGGTGGGTTCGCTGCCGCGCGAGGCCGCCGAGCGCGTGGTCGTGGCCCGTGCCCATGCGCCGTTCCACGACATCGAGGACCTCTGCCGGCGTGCCGAACTCGACGAGCGCGCCCGCGCCGCACTCGCCGAGGCCGATGCGCTGCGCG
Source organism: Silanimonas sp. (assembly GCF_027531545.1). Lineage (GTDB taxonomy): Bacteria > Pseudomonadota > Gammaproteobacteria > Xanthomonadales > Xanthomonadaceae > Silanimonas. The sequence continues at coordinate 207,054 of NZ_JAPZSC010000002.1, forward strand.
GGCTCAGCGGCCACCGCCATCGGGCGCGCTGGGCCATGGCCGGCGTGGAGGAGGGCACGCTGCCGCTGTTCGCCGAATTGCCTGCGACCGACGAGGGGCGGCTGGTGATCCGTCCGCCCACGGCCAGCGAGACCACGCTCGCCGATTACGCCAGCACCGGGCTCACGCTCAACGCGCATCCCATGGCGCTGTTGCGCTCGCAGCTGCGGGCCCGCGGCTACCTCGACCATCGCGCCCTGCACCGCCTCGTCGCGCCACGCCGCACGCGCACCGCCGGCCTCGTCACCCTGCGCCAGCGGCCGCAGACCGCGAACGGCACATGGTTCCTGACATTAGAAGACGAGCACGGCCTCACCAACCTGATCTGCTGGCGCGCCGTGGTCGAGCGCTACCGTCGCGCCATCGTCGAATCGCAGCTGCTCGGGGCGCGCGGGCGTTGGGAGGCGCACGAGGGCGTCACGCATCTGATCGTCGAGCACGTGGAGCCCTTGGACGACCTGCTCGCCACGCTCGACGGCAAGCCGCTGGTGGTCGAGCACCGCAGCTTCCGCTAGCCCCGTTTCCGGTATGCCTCCCCGTTCCCCGAGGGCTGCTAGAGTCGGCGGTCCAATGAACTCGACAGACCACCCGATGAGCGACACCTACGCCCCCCTGCCCACCGTCAACGCCCGCATCAGCCCGCGCGGCGGCCTCGACATCCTGTCGCGCGCCGAGATCGCGCGCCTGACCGATGCCACGCAGGGCAGCGGCCTCAGCGAGACCCTGCGCCGCTGCGCGCTGGCCGTGCTCACGGTCGGCTCCGATTCCGACGATCCGCGCGCTGCTTCCGCGCGCTACCCCGACTTCCAGATCGAGGTCCAGCAGATGGACCGCGGCATCCGCCTCGAGCTGAAGAACGCGCCGGCGCTGGCCTTCGTGGACGGCGAGCTGATCCGCGGCGTCGCCGACCTGCTGTTCGCCGTCGTACGTGACATCGCCTACACGGCCATCGAGGTGCAGAGCGGGCAGTTCGACTTCGAGACCTCCGAGGGCCTCACCAGCGCCGTGTTCGAGATCCTGCGCAACGCCCGCGCCATGCGCCCGCACCAGGACCCGAACCTCGTGGTCTGCTGGGGCGGCCACTCGATCGGCCGCGAGGAGTACCTGTACACCAAGAAGGTCGGCTACGAGTTGGGCCTGCGCGGCCTCGACATCTGCACCGGCTGCGGCCCGGGCGCGATGAAGGGCCCGATGAAGGGCGCGACGATCGCCCACGCCAAACAGCGCCAGCGCAATCCGCGCTACATCGGCATGACCGAGCCGGGGATCATCGCGGCGGAATCGCCGAACCCGATCGTCAACCAGCTGGTGATCATGCCGGACATCGAGAAGCGCCTCGAAGGCTTCGTGCGCCTCGGGCACGGCATCATCGTGTTCCCGGGCGGCGTCGGCACCGCCGAGGAGATCCTCTACCTGCTCGGCATCCTGCTGCACCCCGACAACGCCGGCGTGCCGTTCCCGCTGGTGTTCACCGGCCCGAAGGCCTCGGCGGCGTACTTCGAGCAGATCGACCGCTTCATCCGCCTCACGCTCGGCGACGAGGCGGCGACGCGCTACAAGATCATCGTGGAAGACCCGGTGGCCGTGGCCAAGGCGATGAAGGACGGCATGAAGCAGGTGCGCGAGCACCGCATCGCCAACCGCGACGCCTTCTTCTTCAACTGGACGCTGAAGATCCCGTTCGCATTCCAGCAGCCTTTCGAACCCGACCACGCCGCGATGTCCGCCCTCGACCTGCACTTCGGTCGACCTGTGCATGAACTCGCCGCCGACTTGCGCCGCGCCTTCTCCGGCATCGTCGCCGGCAATGTGAAAGAGCCGGGCATGCGCCGCATCGAGCAGCACGGCCCGTTCGAGATCCACGGCGACAAGGCCATCATGGCCAGCCTCGACGACCTGCTGCGCGCCTTCGTCGAGCAGCGCCGCATGAAGATGTCGGGCGAGTACAAGCCCTGTTATCGCGTGGTGGCCTGAGGCGGAGAGGCGGGGCTGGCACCCTGGCGTGAAGGCGCCGGGGTAACGCCGGAGGCCGGCAAGGCAGGGGGGCGGACCGTGCCCACCGTCCCGGTTTGCTGCGCTGCCGCGACGCTCGTCCCCCCCGGATCACCGGTCGTCGGGCCGGCAGGGACAGTGCCTGAGGGCGTTGCTATGGTGCCCCCGTGAAAAACGAGAAGGCGTCCATGTCCCGCATCCCCTTCCAGGCCTCGCAAGGCGTCACCCTGCTGGAATTGATGATCACCGTCGCGATCATCGCCATCCTCGGGTCGATTGCCCTGCCGAGCTTCAGCAGCGCCCTGCAGTCGAACCGCGTGGCGACGACCAGCAACGAGTTCATGGCCTCGGTGGCCTACGCGCGCTCGGAAGCGATGCGCAACAACCGCGGCGCCGTGATGTGCCCCAGCACGGACGGCTCGTCCTGTGGCGGTACCTGGGCCGACGGCTGGATCGTCTGGGCCGACCAGAACGCCAACGGCACGCGCGAGGATCCGGCCGAGCCGGTCCTGCGCCGCCAGCAGTCGCTTGACAAGCAGACGGCGCCGGGCAATACCCCCATTCGCTTCTCACCGCGCGGCACCGTCGCCTCCGGCGCCGCCAGCGTTGTCGTGCAGCCGGTGGGTTGCACCACCAGCCAGCCCTTCCGCCGCACTTTGGAAGTCCTCGGCGGCGGCATGGTCCGCATCTCGAAGGGGAACTGCGCGTGATGCCCCGCCATTCCCGTTCGTCCCGTGCATCGGGCGCGCAATCCGGTTTCACGCTGCTCGAAGTGATGATCGCCGTGGTCATCCTCAGCGTCGGCCTGCTCGGCATGGCCCTGCTGCAGTCCACGTCGCTGCGCGCCGCGCAGACCACCAACGAGCGCAGCCAGGCCACGATGCTCGTCTACGAGATGATGGACATGGTCCGCACCAATCGCCGGCAGGCCAGCCAATACGGCCTGATCCGCGAGAACCTGTTCTTCGGTAACGGCCGCGATGGTTTCTGTGCCGTTGGTGCCGCAGCGCCGGGCCCGCGCGGGGGCGCCCACCCGACCCCCGCGGTCGGGGCCGCCCCCCGCCCCCCCCCCAACCCCCGCCTGCGCCGCCACACCGTTTGGTTGGGGCCCGGCCGGGTTGGTTTGTGGGCGTGTGTCCCCGCCCCGCCCCCCCCGCGGGGGCCCCCCGACCGGAGCGACTGGGTCTGCGCCGTCCGCCGCGCCATCCCCGACGCCCGTGGTCGCGTGACGGTCACCGGTGCGGTGGTCCCTGTTGGCCCCGGCGCCGCCACGCCGGCAACCATCGAAGTCCGCCTCGAGTGGTGCGATCCGCGCGGCGGCGCCATGAGCGGTACGCCGGAATTCGCCCCGCTCTTCACCGTGGGTTGCACCGGCACCACCAATGTCATCGTCGCCCGCAGCGGCCTGTGAGGACGAAGGAATGAATCTCCGCCACACCCAGTCGGGCGTCACCCTCGTCGAGTTGATGATTGCCGTCGCGCTGTCGGCTTTCCTGCTACTCGGACTGATCCAGGTCTTCGGCGCCTCGCGGCTGGCCTACCAGACCACGACGGGCCTCGCCCGTGTACAGGAAGGCAGCCGCTTCGCCACCGATTTCCTGCAGCGCGACATCCGCATGGCCGGCCACATGGGCTGCTCGAACGATCGTGCGCGCAACGCCCGCCAGCCCAACGCCTTCATCGACAGCTTCTTCCTGTCCAATGCCAATCGCGATGTCGGCAATTACGCGGTGGCACCGTTCCCGCTCCGGTTCGATGTGCCGATCCAGGGCTATGAGGCGGCTGGCACAGGACGCGGCGGTGCCGTGAACGTGTCGGCGCCGACCGGCGGCTGGACCCCGGCGCTGGATCCGTCGCTCACCGGTGGCAGTGGCCTGAGTCCGGCGCCGCGTCCGGGCTCCGATATCCTGGTGCTTCGAATTTTCACTGGCGACGGCGCGCCCTTGGCCGTCGGCATCCAGCCGGCCATTTCGCAGCCGGGTTCGGTGTCCATTGCACCCGCGAGCAACGCGTTGATCGAGGCGGGGCGCTACTACGGGCTCGCGTCCTGCGACCGGGCGGCGATATTGCAGGCGAGGTCGACAGCGGCCGGCGGCGTGTTCTCCGTCGCTGTCGGGGGTAGCAACCTCGCGACCGGCTTCAATACCTCGCAGGGGGGCGACGGGCCTCCGGTTTCCGACTTCACCGCCAATACCACGCAGGTGTTCCGTGCCGATGCGTTCGTCTACTACGTGGGCCTGCGTGGTGCGGATGGCATGCCCTCGCTGTTCCGCGCGCGCTTCGCCAATGGGGCTTGGGGCGCGAGCGAGGAGCTGGTCGAGGGCGTCGACACCCTGCAGTTGATGTATGGCCGCGACACCGACGGCAATGGCTCTGTCGAAGGCTATGTGCGTGCCGACGAAGTGGTCGCCGGCGTCACCGCCTACAACGACATCGCCAATCGCTGGCGCCAGGTTGCGAGCGTCGAACTGGGTCTCGTGTTGCGCAGCCCGGAGCGTGCCGGCACGCCCGATCGGGACGTGGGCACGAACGGTGCCGTGCAGGTCATCGGCGTGACCGTGAATAGCAGCCCGAATGAAGCCATCCTTCGGCGCCCCTACGAAACCACGATCGCCCTGCGCAATCGACTTTTCGGTAACTGAGACATGACCCGACCGACCATCCCCTCATTCGCCAGGGCGACAATCCAGCGCGGTGCCGCGCTGTACGTCGCGATGATCATGTTGCTCTTGCTCACGCTGATCGGCGTGGCGGCCATGCAGGTCGCCTCGCTTCAGCAACGCATGGCGACCAACTTCAATGACTTCTCTTTGGCTTTCCAGCGGGCCGAAGGTGTGTTGCGGCAGGGCGAGTTCGAGCTGCAGCGCTCCTTCGACACCGGGGTCCTGCGTGCCGAGACGTACTGCCTCGGCGACGCCACGAACTGGGCGAATACCATCGAGCCTGAAGCCGTCCCGGCCGCCGAAGTGCGCAAGATTTACGGCGGCGCATGCCCCGGGGCACGCCCCATCGATCCCACCGCCGAGGGCGGTGTGCCGGCTCCTGGCGAACTCGATTACCAGCTGATCGCCGCGGCCGCGGATCGTGATCCCACCGCCTTCCCCACATCGGTCGTCGTGATCGAGACCGTTTACGTCGTTCCCCCGCAAGCGAGGACGCCATGAGCATCGCCGCCCGTACCCCCACGCTGATCGCCACGGCGCTGCTGACGCTGTCGGCCGGTTTTTCCTCGCCCGCGAATGCCCAAGCGGCCGCTCTCTCGATCTCGCAGGAGCCGCTGTACATCACCAACCGCATCAAGCCGGCCTTCATCATGGCCATCGACGATTCGGGTTCGATGCAGTGGGAGGCCCTGTTTCCCACGCAGGACGGTCGCGCGACGTGGAATGGCGCCCAGAATTCCTTCTACCACCCGACGGAGCTGGCGCCGAACGGTCAGCCGCGGCCCTACCGCAATACGGAGACCGGCAACGGAAACGGGCAAAGCGACTTCCTTGAACTGTTCCCGTTCACCGGTCGAGGCACGCCTCGCCAGACCTTCCCCCCGCTGCCGAATTTCGGCTTCGCACGATCCCACGAATTCAATCCCGCCGCCTTCAACCCCTACAACGTCTATGAGCCTTGGGCGAAGGCGGACCGCTCGCTCTGGCCCAACGCGACCCGAACGGCGGCCCTCGTCGACCCCCGGAACGCCGGAGGCGTCGCTTTCGATGTGACGGCGGATCGTCAGCTCGACAACAACACGGAATGGCTCTTCGACTTCCGAGTGGGCATGCGCATTCCGGCGGGCACGGTGTATTCCCGAAACGCGGGCAACAACTGCAACTTTGGTGGCACCCAGATCGGAACCACGGGCTGGTGGACCGTCGATGCCAACACGACGGTAACTGTCAGCTGCCGCTCTGGCGTGCGCTACTACCCGGCCACCTTCTACCTGACGTCGCCAACCTTCCCCGGGTACACCGCGACTCCGCTCCAGATCGTCAATCCGGTCGGCGGTCCGCCCAACACCACGCTCTACCGCTATGAGATCCGGCCCGGCAACATGACGGCTGAGGCGTACGAGGCGGCGATCCAGAACTTCGCGAACTACTTCTCGTACTACCGAAATCGCAACCTGTCGATCATCGCGGCCGTCACCAAGGCCTTTGTCGATATCGACTTCATGCGCGTCGGCGCGTTCACGATCAACAACCGCAACACCGTGACCATGTACGACATGGGCGTGCAGGCGGACCGGAACGCGTTCTACACGCTTGTCACGGCCTTCAACGGCAACAGCGGCACGCCCAACCGCTTCGCCGTCGACCACTTGGGCAACCAGTTCCGCCGCACCGGGGCGGGGGCGCCGGTGCAGCTCGCCTGCCAGATGAACGCGGGCATGCTGTTCACCGACGGCTATTCGAACGGCGGCGGCCCGACCGTCGGCATCGGCAACCTCGACGGCGGCCTGGGGCCCCCGTTCGCCGATACGTTCGACAACAAGAAGGGCGACATCGTCGCGCGGCACTACATGCAGAACATCCGTTCGGACCTTCCGGCTGGGCTTGTGCGTGTTCCTCCGGCTTGCGCCACGGCCAATCCGGATCCGCGTCTGGATTGCCGTACCGATCCGCACATGAACTTCTACGGCGTGACGCTTGGCGCCATCGGCACGGTCTACGGCGTCAATGCCGCGGCCACTGCCGATCCGTATGCGAATCCGCCAGCATGGCCGGGTCGCTGCGACGACTGCCTCCAGGCCGTCGATGAATTGTGGCAGGCAACGCTGATCGGACGTGGCCGCTACATCAACGCGACGTCGCCCCAGGCCATCTCGCAGGCCATGAACGACGTCGTCAACGCGGTGCTGGATTCGACCCAGCCCGTGGGCACCCCGCCGGTGGCGGGGGCCCGTGTCGGTACCGATTCGGCGACCTACCAGACGGGTTTCGCCGTCCGTAACAATGCGCGCGATTGGGTGGGTAGCCTGCAGGCGTTCCGCATCAATGCGGACGGCTCGATCGGCACCCAGCTGTGGAGCGCAGAACCGCTCCTGCCATCGGCAAGCTCGCGCAACATCCTCGCCATGCGCACCCCGGGGCCGACGGCCACGCGGAGCGTGGTGCCCTTCCTGGCGACCAACTTCGGAACGACCGAATCCGAGCGTGCCACAGCGATCGGCGTCAGCCTCTCTTCGTTCACGGCGAACTACACCGCCGGCTCGACGATGACGGATGCGTTCAACTACCTGCGCGGCGACCAGTCGCGCGAGCAGACGAACACGGTCCCCCTGGGCTTCCGGTCGCGGTCGGGCCGTCTGGGTGACATCGTCAATTCGTCGGCGGAAGTCGAGACCAAGCGCAGTTTCTACCCGGCTTTTGACGCGCTGCCCGGTGCCGAGGGGTCCGCGTATCGAGCCTACCGGGAGACCAAGCTGGCTTCGTTCACCAACTCCGTTTACGTCGGCGCGAATGCCGGCATGTTGCATGCGTTCAATGCCGACACCGGTGCCGAGCTCTTCTCGTACATCCCCAATGGCGCCATCGGCCAGATGGGCCTGCTGCTGGCTCGCAACTACCAGCATCGTTACTTCGTCGACGGCCAGATCAACGTCACGGATGCCGTGATCAATGGCAACTGGGGCACGGTGCTGCTCGGCAACATGGGTCGTGGTGGCCGCTCGGTCTTCGCTATCAACGTCACCGACCCGACATCTGTCGATGCCGGCAAAGTGATGTGGGAGCTTCCGACGGACGACAACGACCTTGGTCTGGGCCTTGGTCGCGTCGAGGTGATGTATGGCGAGGATGGTGCTTGGTATGCGGTGTTTGGCAATGGGCTTAACAGCACCAACGCCAACCCGGTGCTGTACCTCGTGAATCTGTCCACGGGCGTGGTCACCCGCCGTATCACCGCCGATGACGGTGGCAACCTCACCAATGGCCTCACGCGAATCGCCTTGGCGGATGTGAACGGCAATGGTCGCGTGGATGCCGTCTACGGCGGCGACTTCCAGGGCAACCTTTGGAAGTTCGACCTTTCGTCGACGTCGAACAGCAGCTGGGGCGTGGGCTTGGCCGGCAATCCCTTGGCCCGTGCGCGCGATATCAATGGAGATCCGCAGCCCATCACGGGCGGCGTCACCGTGGCTCGCGGCCCGTCGGGCGGCGTGATGGTCAGCTTCGGCACCGGCCGCTACCTTACGGATACGGACGCGGTGGCCGGTGGTACCCAGCAGTTGCATTCGTTCTACGGCGTATGGGACCGCGGTACCGTCAGCGGCATCACCCGCGACTCGCTGCGGCAGCAGCAGATCCTCACCCAGTTCGGCACCGGCAGTAACCTCGGGCGGACACTCACGAACAACCGGGTGGACTACGCGACCCAGAATGGCTGGTACCTCGACCTGCGCGTGGGCAGCACGACGCCGAACGGCGAGCGGATGATCGGTGATCCGCGCGTCATCGGGCAGACGATCACCATCCCGACCTCCGAACCGTCCGGCGACACGCAGTGCGCCCCCGGCCTTCGCAGCTGGGGCTATCGCCTCGACCTCTTCTCCGGTGGCCCCGTGCTGAATCGCATGGAGCGTCCGGGGGGCAATGCGGTCTGTCCGACGACGGGTTGCGGTGGCTTGCTCGTTCAGGCCAGCGGTGCCCCGGTGACGGGCAGCTCCGTGGTCCAGCCGCAGCGGCCCTGCCGTCGTGGTATCGATCCGGAGTGCCCGGCGATCGCCGATCCCGCGGTCATTGCGGCGACGTGCGGCAGCCCGAATCCGGCGGACGGCACGTTCAACCCTGACTACGACACCTGTGTCGACACCGCGACGGCGGGCGGCAACGAGGCACTGGTGTGCTCGATCAGCAACCCGATCGGCACCCAGGATTTCGGCGGCGAGCCGCAGGTTTGCGGTCGCCAGTCCTGGCGACAGGTCCGCTGACGGCCGTTATCCACCAACCTACAGACTCGGGGCGGTTTTTCCGCCCCTTACCGCAGCAACGAGGGCGTCATGAGCGTGCGCAAGGAAACCGGCTTCACCCTGATCGAACTGATGATCGTTGTGACGGTCATCGCCATCCTCGCCGCCGTGGCCTATCCGTCGTATCAGGCACAGGTGAGGAAAGGCAGGATGGGACAAGCTCAGGCTGATCTGCTTGAGCTCTCGCAGTTCATGGAGCGTTGCTTCGCCTCGAACAACAGCTACCAGGGTTGCGCGTTGCCATTCTCGACATCGCCGAGGAACGGTACGCCGTACTACCAGATCGAATTCAACCCGGCGACTACGCGCACGGAATTCAATCTGCGGGCCGTCCCCCAGACCGCTGGGGGCCAAGACAAGCAGAAATGCGGCACGCTCGAGTTGAATCAGTCGGGAGTGAAACGCTTCGGGGCGCTTGGTACGCAAGCCGACTGCTGGTGATCCCGCTCCGCCTTCTCTACTGATGCCACGCAGAAACAAAAAGCCCGCTTTCGCGGGCTTTTTGTTTACATGTTTTGGCGCCCGAAGTTGGACTCGAACCAACGACCCCCTGATTAACAGTCAAGTGCTCTAACCGGCTGAGCTATTCGGGCAGGGCGCGTATTCTCGTTTCCCGGGCCGGGGACGTCAAGCCCCAGCTGTCTTTCAGTCCGTCCCGCAGGCGGGGGTATCGCGCCCCGCGGGTGCGGTACGCGTCCGCCCGCCGGTGTTGATTACCAGCAGCCGCAAGGCGTCCAGCGATTTGGCGCAGATGCGCAGGGTCGTGTTGCTGCCGGCGGAGCGCCCGTCCGGGCGGAAGCCGATGACCGGGCGGTTCGCGCTGCCGACCATGTGCAGGCCGTTGAAGTCCTTTTCCTGCTGCACGCGAAGCACTTTTTCGCCGGGGGAAAGGTCGCGGTCGTAGTTCCGGTCCTCGAAGGTCATCGCGCCCGCCGACCAAGCGCCCCAGTCGAGGCAACGCGCGAAGTCTCGGGTTCGGCAGATGACGACCTGCTTCCGGCGGAATACCGCTTCGCTGCGGGCGAAGGCCAGTTCGGTCTGGAAGCGGTCGGCGACCGTCCGCGCCTTGGTCCGTTCGATCACGCCTTGGAAGGCGGGAATCGCCAGCCCGGCGAGCACGCCGATCAGGGCGACGCCGATGAGCAGTTCGGGGAGAGTGAGGCCTTGCTGTGCGCGCATCGGGACGTCCTTGTGGTCCGTGGGGGGAATGCGAAGAGGGCGAGGCCATCCTCCCCGGGGCGAGCCCTCCGGGCTGTCATCCGCGGGACTCGGGTGCTGTAGGAATTCCACGCGGTCTGCTCGTACGCGGCACCTATACTGGCGTGTTGCCCAATCCGCCCCCGCCGATGACCCAGCGCTTCAAGCTGCACTCCGAATACCGCCCCGCCGGCGACCAGCCGCAGGCCATCGAGCGCCTGTCGGCGGCTTTCGAGGCGGGCATCGCGGCGCAGACCCTGCTGGGCGTCACCGGGTCGGGCAAGACCTACACGATCGCGAACGTCGTCGAACGAATCCAGAAACCGACCCTCGTGCTCGCGCCGAACAAGACGCTGGCCGCGCAGCTTTACGGCGAATTCAAGTCGTTTTTCCCGGAAAACGCGGTCGAGTACTTCGTCAGCTACTACGACTACTACCAGCCGGAAGCCTACGTGCCGTCCACCGACACCTTCATCGAGAAGGACAGCGCGGTGAACGAGCACATCGAGCAGATGCGCCTCTCGGCGACGAAGGCCCTGCTGGAGCGCCGCGACGCGCTGATCGTCGCTTCGGTGTCGGCCATCTACGGCCTGGGCGACCCGAACGAGTATTTCCGGATGGTGCTGCACCTCGTGCGCGGCGACCGCATCGACCAGCGCGAGCTGATCCGCCGCCTCACCGAGATGCAGTACACGCGCAACGACATGGAGCTGCGGCGCGGCAACTACCGCGTGCGCGGCGAGACCATCGACGTGCATCCGGCCGAAGTCGAGGACGAATGCCTGCGCATCGAGCTGTTCGATGGCGAGGTCGAGCGCCTGTCGCTGTTCGACCCCCTGACCGGCGCCGTGCAGTGTGACTTGCCGCGCTTCACGCTGTACCCGAAGTCGCATTACGTCACCACGCGACGGACGATCCTGGACGCCATCGAGACCATCAAGCCAGAGCTGCAGGACCGCCTGCAGTGGTTCTACGCGCAGAACAAGCTCGTCGAGGCGCAGCGGCTGCAGCAGCGCACGCAGTTCGACCTCGAGATGCTGGCCGAGATCGGCTTCTGCAAGGGCATCGAGAACTACAGCCGTCACCTGACCGGCCACATGCCGGACGAGCCGCCGCCCTGCCTGTTCGACTACCTGCCGCCCGACGCGCTGCTCGTCGTCGACGAGTCGCACGTCACGATTCCGCAGATCGGCGGCATGTACAAGGGCGATCGCGCGCGCAAGGAAACGCTCGTCAACTTCGGTTTTCGACTGCCGTCGGCGCTCGACAACCGGCCGCTGCGCTTCGAGGAGTGGGAGCGCCGTTCGCCGCGGTCGATCTACGTTTCGGCCACGCCGGGCAAGTACGAGATGGAGAAGTCGGAAGGCGAGATCGTCGAGCTGGTCGTCCGCCCCACCGGCTTGCTCGACCCCGAGGTCGAGGTGCGCCCCGTCGCCACGCAGGTGGACGACGTGCTGTCGGAGATCCGCGAGCGCGTGTCCTGGGGCGACCGCGTGCTGATCACCACGCTCACCAAGAAGATGGCCGAGAACCTCACCGACTACCTCGGCGAGCACGGCATCAAGGTGCGCTACCTGCATTCCGACGTGGAGACGGTCGAACGCGTCGAGATCATCCGCGACCTCCGCCTCGGCACCTTCGACGTGCTGGTCGGCATCAACCTGCTGCGCGAGGGCCTCGACATGCCCGAGGTGTCGCTGGTGGCCATCCTCGACGCCGACAAGGAGGGCTTCCTCCGCGCGGAGCGCAGCCTGATCCAGACCATCGGGCGCGCGGCCCGCAACCTTCGCGGCAAGGCGATTCTCTACGCCGACAAGATCACGCCCTCGATGCGTGCGGCGATGGACGAGACCGCGCGCCGCCGCGAGAAGCAGGCCGAGTTCAACCGCGTCAATGGCATCGAGCCGAAATCCATCCGCAAGGAGATCCGCGACATCATGGAAGGCGCGCGGGCCGAGGCCGATGCGCCCAAGGCGCGTGGGCGCGGCAAGGGCAGGGGAGCGGCACCCGGGGCGCTGGCGGTGGCCGAGGAGGCCATGGGTTACGTCGATCCGGACGTCGCGGCCAAGCGCATCGCGGAGCTCGAGTCGCGCATGTTCAAGCACGCGCAGGACCTCGAGTTCGAACAGGCGGCCGAGGTGCGCGACCAGATCCACAAGCTGAAGGCGCGGATTATCGGGTCCTGAGCCCTCGCGCCGGCCGGGCCTCCACGGGCTTGCCCGGCTGCGCCGCCCCCGGTATAGTGCGCGACTCGGCGGAGCCCTCGGGTTCCTGCTCGGGCGGTTAGCTCAGCGGTAGAGCACTACCTTGACATGGTAGGGGTCACAGGTTCGAACCCTGTACCGCCCACCACAACATGTCGACCAGAGAGACGTAGTTCGAACGAACACGATCACCATGACGCGCAACGGAATCCATCGCTGAATCCCGCGCAGTCCCTCTGGATCCTTGAAAGGGCGCCTGTGCGCCCTTTTTTCTTTTCCGATTCCCCGAATTCCGAGCCCCGCCGCCCATGATCGCCATCACGCTTCCCGACGGTTCGCAGCGCCAGTACGAGCCCGGCACCACGGTTGCCGACGTCGCCGCCAGCATCGGCGCAGGCCTCGCCAAGGCCACGCTGGCCGGCAAGGTCGACGGCAAGCTGGTTGATGCCAGTTTCCCGCTGCAGGCCGACGCCTCGCTGGAGATCGTCACCGAGAAGCACGCCGACGCCCTCGACGTGCTGCGCCACTCCACCGCCCACCTGCTGGCCCAGGCCGTGCAGCGCCTGTACCCCGGCGCGCAGGTCACGATCGGCCCGGTCATCGATAACGGCTTCTACTACGACTTCGCCTACGAGCGTGCCTTCACCCCGGACGACCTGCCGAAGATCGAAGCCGAGATGGCGAAGGTCGTCGCCGAGCAGTTGCCCGTCGCGCGTTCGCTGAAGTCGCGCGACGAGGCCGTGGCCTTCTTCAAGGGCCTCGGCGAGCACTACAAGGCGGAGATCATCGAGTCGATCCCGGCCACCGAGGACCTCTCGCTCTACTCGCAGGGCGAGTTCACCGATCTCTGCCGCGGCCCGCACGTGCCGAACACCGGCAAGCTGCGCGCCTTCAAGCTGATGAAGGTCGCCGGCGCCTACTGGCGCGGTGATTCGAACAACCAGATGCTGAGCCGCATTTACGGCACGGCCTGGCTGAACGACAAGGACCTGAAGGCCTACCTGACCCAGCTCGAGGAGGCCGAGAAGCGCGACCACCGCAAGATCGGCAAGGCGCAGAGCCTCTTCCACGTGCAGGAGGAGGGCCCCGGCCTGGTCTTCTGGCACCCCAAGGGCTGGCGCCTGTGGCAGGTCGTCGAGCAGTACATGCGCCGCGTCTACCGCGATTCCGGCTACCAGGAAGTGCGCTGCCCGCAGGTGCTCGACGTGTCGCTGTGGAAGAAGTCCGGCCACTGGGACAACTACCAGAACAACATGTTCTTCACCGAGTCGGAGAAGCGCACCTACGCGCTGAAGCCGATGAACTGCCCGGGCCACGTGCAGGTCTTCAACCAGGGCCTGCACAGCTACCGCGATCTGCCGATCCGCTACGGCGAGTTCGGCGCCTGCCACCGCAACGAGCCCTCGGGCGCGCTGCACGGGATCATGCGCGTGCGCGGCTTCACCCAGGACGACGGGCATATCTTCTGCACCGAAGACCAGATCGAGGCCGAGGTCACCGCCTTCCACCAGCAGGCCATGAAGGTCTACAGCGACTTCGGCTTCAGCGAGATCGCCATGAAGATCGCGCTGCGCCCGGAATCGCGCCTGGGCGACGACGCCACCTGGGACAAGGCTGAGAACGCCCTCCGCGCCGCCCTGCGTGCTGCCGGGGTCGAGTGGGAGGAGTTGCCGGGCGAGGGCGCCTTCTATGGCCCGAAGATCGAGTACCACATGCGCGATTCGATCGGCCGCGGCTGGCAGGTCGGCACCATGCAGGTCGACTTCATGATGCCGCAGCGCCTCGGCGCCGAGTACGTCGACGAGCACAGCGCCCGCCGGCACCCGGTCATGCTGCACCGGGCGATCGTCGGCTCGATGGAGCGTTTCATCGGCATCCTGATCGAAAACCACGCCGGCGCCTTCCCCGCCTGGCTGGCGCCGATCCAGGCCGTCGTGATGAACATCACCGATGCGCAGGCCGATTACGTGGCCTATGTGCGGAAAACCCTTATGAATCAAGGCTTCCGGGTCGAATCCGATTTGCGGAACGAAAAGATCGGCTATAAGATCCGCGAGCACACGCTGCAAAAGGTGCCGTACCTCCTGGTCGTGGGCGACCGCGAGAAGGAAACCGGCATGGTCGCGGTGCGTACCCGCGAAGGTGTCGACCTCGGGTCGATGCCGGTTGCGGAGTTCGCCGCGAAGCTGGCAGCTGAGAACGGTCCCGCCGCCTGAGCGTCGGGTTGAAGCACCCCTGGAGACTGCCCCATCAGTACTGAAAAACCCAATCGCAAGAACCTCGAGATCCGCGTCCCGCGCGTGCGCGTGATTGGCGCGGAAGGCGAGAACGTCGGTGTCCTGTCGCGCGATGAAGCGCTGCGCATGGCGGAAGATCTCGGCCTCGATCTCGTCGAGATCCAGCCGAACGTCGATCCGCCGGTGTGCCGGATCATGGATTTCGGCAAGTTCCGCTTCGAGATGCAGAAGAAGGCCTCGGCGGCCAAGAAGAAGCAGAAGCAGGTTGAGATCAAGGAGCTGAAGTTCCGCCCGACCACGGACGTCGGCGACTACGACGTCAAGCTTCGCAACATCCGCCGCTTCCTCGAGGAAGGCGACAAGGTCAAGATCAACATCCGCTTCCGCGGTCGCGAGATGAGCCACCAGGAGCTCGGCATCGCGATGGCGGCCAAGATCGAAGCCGACCTGGCCGATGAGATCATCGTCGAGTCGCGTCCGCGCCTCGAGGGCCGCCAGATGGTGATGATGCTGGCGCCGAAGAAGAAGGTCTGAGGCCGGATTCCGGCCGAGGGGTTCCGGCCCCTGCCGGGTTCCCCGACGCTTTCTGAACCCCGGAGCGCCCGCCTTGCCATGGCGGGCGTTTCTGTTTCATAATTCATGGTTCCCGCATTGCGGGAGAGGATCCCCGGAGCCCCGTGATGAGCGAGGCCCGGTTACCGCCGGTTCGGGCAGGAAGGAAAGCACGGTTCACGCCGTCGCCCGGCCAGTAAAAGCACTCCGAAAGGACCCGTTATGCCCAAGATCAAGACCAACCGGGCTGCCGCCAAGCGTTTCCGCAAGACGGCCTCCGGTAAGTACAAGTGCGGCCACGCCAACCGTAGCCACATCCTCACCAAGAAAGCGACCAAGCGGAAGCGCAACCTGCGGCAGACGAACCATGTTCGTGCCGAGGACGCTGGCCGTCTGGACCGCATGCTGCCGTATCTCTGAGGAGGACTGACCCATGGCACGAGTCAAGCGTGGTGTCACGGCGCGCCGCCGTCACAAGAAAGTCATTGCCGCTGCGAAGGGCTACTACAACGCCCGCCGCAAGGTGTTCCGCGTCGCCAAGCAGGCCGTCACCAAGGCCCAGCAGTACGCGTACATCGGCCGTAAGCGCAAGAAGCGCGATTTCCGTTCGCTGTGGATCGTCCGCATCAATGCGGCGGCCCGCCTGAACGGCCTGAGCTACAGCCGCCTGATGAACGGCCTCAAGAAGGCCAACGTCACGCTGGACCGCAAGGCCCTGGCCGACCTGGCCATCCACGACGCCGCCGCGTTTACCGCGGTTGCCGAGCAGGCCAAGCGCGCTCTCGCGGCGTAAAGCGGACACTGCATCGGCGACGCCTCGGCGTGGCCTGATGCGGCAAGCGAACGCGAAAGGGAAGGGCGCAAGTCCTTCCCTTTTGTTTTTTCCGGGCCCCGGAAGCGTGATCCGGCCCACGACATGAATCGACAGGTCCGCCTCGCATGAGCGACGTGCAAACCCTCACCACCACCGCGTTGGCCGACATCGCCGCCGCGACGACGCTGGAGGCGCTCGAGGCGCTTCGCGTCGCGCTGTTCGGCAAGTCGGGCAGCATCACCGCGCAGCTGAAGGCTTTGGGCGCCTTGCCGCCGGACGAGCGCAAGGCCGTCGGCGAAGGCATCAACAAGGCGCGAGACGCCATTGGCGAGGCGCTCGCCGCCCGCAAGGCCGTGCTGGAGCAGGCCGCGCTTGATGCGCGCCTCGCATCGGAGCGCATCGACGTGACGCTGCCGGGACGCGACGGCGAGATGGGCGTGGTGCACCCTGTTTCGCGGACCATCGAGCGACTCACCGGCATCCTGCGCGGCCTCGGTTACGACCTCGCCGATGGCCCCGAGATCGAGGACGACTGGCACAACTTCGAGGCGCTGAATTTCCCGCCGCACCATCCGGCGCGCGCCATGCACGACACCTTCTACTTCGGCGACGGCCGCCTGCTGCGCACGCACACCTCGCCGGTGCAGGTGCGCGCGATGAAGGGCCAGACGCCGCCGCTGCGCGTGATCGCTGCCGGCAAGGTCTACCGCAGCGACAGCGACCAGACGCACACCCCGATGTTTCACCAGATCGAGGGTTTCGTCGTCGGCGAAAACGTCAGCTTCGCCGAGCTGAAGGGCACGCTGAAGGCGCTGGTTCGCGCGTTCTTCGAGCGCGACTTCGAGATGCGCTTCCGCCCGAGCTACTTCCCGTTCACCGAGCCCTCGGCCGAGGTCGACATCGCCTGGCAGCAGCCGGACGGCAGCACGCGTTGGCTGGAGGTGCTGGGCTGCGGCATGGTGCATCCGAACGTGCTGCGCAGCTGCGGCATCGACCCCGAGAAATGCACCGGCTTCGCGTTTGGCCTCGGCGTCGAGCGCTTCGCCATGCTGCGCTACGGCGTCAACGACCTGCGCAGCTTCTTCGACAACGACGTCCGCTTCCTGGGGCAGTTCGCATGAAGTTCAACGAAAGCTGGCTGCGCGAGCACGTGGCCGTCGAGGCCGACCGCGACGCGCTGTGCGCGGCCCTCACCGCCATCGGCCTGGAAGTGGAAGGCGTCGAGCCGATCGGCGGCGAGCTGCCGGGCGTCATCGTCGCGGAGATCGTCGAGGCCGTCCGCCATCCGGAGGCCGACCGCCTGCAGGTGTGCAAGGTCGCCATCGGCAACGGCGAGCATGTGCAGATCGTCTGTGGCGCGCCGAATGCACGCGCGGGCCTGAAGGCGCCGCTGGCGACCGTCGGCGCGGTGCTGCCGGGTGGCCTCAACATCAAGGCGGCGAAGCTCCGCGGCGTCGAGAGCTTCGGCATGCTGTGTTCGGCCAAGGAACTGGGCATCGATCCGGATGCCTCCGGCTTGCTCGAACTGCCGGCCGACGCACCCGTGGGCACGGCGCTCAGCGCCTACCTCGGCCTGCCGGACGCGCGCATCGAGCTGAAGCTCACGCCGAACCGCGCCGACTGCTTTTCGATCCGTGGCATCGCCTTCGACGTGGCCGCTGCGCTCGGCGCGCAGGTGCGTCCGTTCGACGCCGCGCCGGTCGCCGCGACCGCGACGGCCACGCTGCCTGTCGAACTCCATGCCGGTGCCGATGCCCCGCGCTATTGCGGCCGCGTGATCGAAGGCCTGAACCCGAACGCGACGTCGCCGTCGTGGCTGACCGAGAAGCTGAAGCGCTGCGGCCTGCGCCCGATCAGCCCGCTGGTCGACATCACCAACCTCGTGATGCTCGAGCTCGGCCAGCCGATGCACGCCTTCGATGCCGACACGCTGAAAGGCCCGATCGGCGTGCGTCATGGCCGCGCCGGTGAGGCGGTGAAACTGCTCGACGAGCGCGAGGCGGCGATCGACGCCGGCTTCCTCGTGATCACCGACGCCGACCGGCCGGTGGCGCTGGCGGGCGTGATGGGCGGTTTCGACACCCGCGTGACCGACGCCACGACCCGCGTCTTCCTCGAATCGGCGCACTTCGCGCCTTCGGCGATCATCGGTCGTGCCCGCAAGCTCGGCCTGCACACGGATGCCTCGCACCGCTTCGAGCGTGGCGTCGATCCGGCGCTGCCGCGCGTGGCGCTGGAGTACGCGACCAAGCTCGTGATGGACATCATGGGCGGCAGCGCCGGCCCCGTGGTCGAGGCCGTCCGCGAAGCCGACCTGCCGGTGCGCGTGCCTGTCGCGCTGCGCCGCGATCGCCTCGCGCGCGTGCTCGGCCAGCGCATTGATGACGCCGAAGTGGCGCGCATCTTCGTGGCGCTGGGCATGGGCGTCGAAGCGACGGCCGACGGTTGGCGCATCACGCCGCCGGCCCGCCGCTTCGACATCGCCATCGAAGAAGACCTGGTCGAGGAAGTGGCCCGCATCCACGGCTACGACGCCGTGCCCGCGGCGCTGCCGGCCGGCGAGATCCCGCTGGCCGACCACACCGAGACGCGTGCGCCGGAGGCCTTCCTGCGCCGCCAGCTCGCCGCGCGTGGTTTCCATGAGGCGATCAACTTCGCCTTCGTCGACGCGGCGCTGCTGCAGCGCTGGGGCCTCGAGGCCGGTGCCATCGCGCTGCTGAACCCGCTGGCCTCCGACCTCGGCACCATGCGCACCGGCTTGCTGCCGGGGCTCGTCGAGGCGATCCGCCGCAACCTCACCCGCCAGCAGGCCCGCGTCCGCCTGTTCGAGATCGGTCGCGTGTTCCATGCCCCGGCCATCGCCGGTGCTGCTCCGGTCGAAACCCGCCGTATCGCGTTCGCGGCCGTCGGCGCCGCGAAGCCGGAGCAGTGGAGCAGCGCGGCCCGTCCGGTCGACTTCTACGACCTCAAGGGCGACCTCGAGGCCCTCGCCGGGCCGGCCGCCGACGCGCTGGCTTTCGCGCCGGCCGCGGGCACGCCGTGGCTGCACCCCGGTCGCAGCGCCGCGGTGACGCTGGATGGCGTGGCTCTCGGGTTCGTCGGCCACCTGCATCCGGCCCTGGCCAAGGCCCTCGACCTCGATGGCGAAGTGGTCGTGGCGGAGCTGGATCTGGGCCGCCTCGAAGCCCGCGCCGTGCCGAAGGCCGGCGAGCTGTCGCGATTCCCCTCCGTCCGGCGCGACCTGGCCGTGCTGGTGTCCGAGGATCGGCCTTGGGCCGACCTCGAGGCCAGCCTCCGTCAGTCGCTCGGTGGCTTGCTGCGGGAGGTGAAAGTCTTCGACCGTTATGCCGGCAAGGGCCTCGAAACGGGGGTCAAAAGCCTCGCTATGGGATTGATTCTGCAGGATGTTTCCCGCACTCTCACCGACTCGGACGTCGATAAGGCGGTCCAGGCCGCGTTGGCGGCTCTGGAACGTGACTGTGGCGCCCGCCTGCGATGACCTGAGGGGGCGACGTGGCACTGACCAAGGCCGAAATGGCGGAGCGACTGTTCGAGGACGTGGGCCTCAACAAGCGTGAGGCCAAGGAGTTCGTCGACGCATTCTTCGACGTCCTTCGGCTGTCGCTTGAGCAGGGCAAGCAGGTGAAGCTGTCCGGTTTCGGTAATTTCGACCTACGCCGCAAGAACGAGCGGCCGGGTCGCAACCCGAAGACCGGTGAGGAAATCCCGATTCTTGCGCGGACGGTCGTGACGTTCCGCCCGGGCCAGAAGCTGAAGGAGCGCGTGGACGCCTATGCTGGACCCGGGAAGTAATCGCGAGCTGCCGCCGATCCCGGCGAAGCGCTACTTCACCATCGGTGAAGTGGCGGAGCTCTGCGACGTCAAGCCGCACG
This sequence comes from Silanimonas sp., assembly GCF_027531545.1. GTDB lineage: Bacteria > Pseudomonadota > Gammaproteobacteria > Xanthomonadales > Xanthomonadaceae > Silanimonas. The sequence goes on from NZ_JAPZSC010000002.1 coordinate 226,943, forward strand.
TGCTGCGTTATTGGGAAACCGAATTCCCGACGCTGAAGCCGGTGAAGCGCCGCGGCAACCGCCGCTACTACCAGCGTGCCGACGTGCTGGTGATCCGCCAGATCCGCGGCCTGCTGTACGAAGAGGGTTACACCATCGGTGGCGCGCGCCTGCGCATCGACACCGAGAAGCAGGCACCGGCGGCCGCTGCGAAGGCCAAGGCTGCCACCGTGGCCGCCTCCGCGGGCATCGATGTGGCGCTTCTTCGCCAGGTGCGCGAAGAGCTCGAATCGGTGCTCGCGCTGCTGCGTTCGTGAGCGCCGTGCCGGGGATCAGTCGACCCCGGCGGAGCCAGTCGGTATACTGCGCGGCCTCGCTGCTTGGCAGCGAATGATTTTCCGGTCGGGGCGTAGCGCAGCCTGGTAGCGCATTTGCCTGGGGGGCAAAGGGTCGTGGGTTCGAATCCCGCCGTCCCGACCAATTCATTACGCAACTCGTTGAAGCAAAAGAGCCGGCCATCGAGAGATGACCGGCTCTTTTGTTGCGCTGCGTCTTACCGTAGAGCGCTCAGGCTCTAGAGCCTGAACCGCCCTACGTTCTGTGCCAGCCGGCCAGCCTGATCCTCCAGTGAACGGGCGGCGGCGGTGGCTTCCTCCACGAGGGCCGCGTTCTGCTGGGTGGCCTCGTCCATGTGGGTCACCGTGGCGCTCAACTGCTCGATGCCTGAGGTCTGCTGGGCCGAGGCTGCACTGATCTCGCCCATGATGTTGGTAACGCGCGTCACCGCCGACAGGATCTCGGCCATGGTGGTGCCGGCGGCGTCGACCAGTCGACTGCCGGTGTCGACGCGTTCAACGGTCTCTGAAATCAGGCTCTTGATCTCACGGGCGGCGGAAGCGGAGCGCTGGGCGAGGGTGCGCACTTCGCTCGCGACCACTGCGAAGCCGCGGCCCTGTTCCCCGGCGCGAGCCGCCTCGACGGCGGCGTTGAGCGCGAGGATATTGGTCTGGAAAGCGATGCCGTCGATAACGCCGATGATGTCCTCGATCTTTCTAGACTGTCCGTGGATCTCGCCCATGGTGTCGACCACTTGGCGTACCACTCGGCTTCCGCGTTCGGCGACATCGCCGGCGCCGATGGCCCACTGGTTCGCGCTGCGTGCGTTTTCGGCGTTGCCGCGTACGGTGGAGGTCAGTTCCTCCATGCTGGCGGCCGTTTCTTCCAGTGCTGCCGCCTGCTGCTCCGTGCGCGACGACAAGTCGGCGTTGCCGGCGGCGATTTCGCTGGCTGCGCTGTCGATGGCCTGCGCAGCCGCTTGGATCTCGCCCAGCATCGCCCGTAGCGCCATGATCGTGCTGTTGATGTCGCCTTGGAGCGCGGCGAATGCGCCTTCGAACTGCCCTTCGACCTTATTGCGCAGATCGCCCTGGGCAAGTGAGCGCATGGATCGACTCACCGTACCGATGTTCTGATCGAGGGTTTCGATCAGGCCATTGACAACGTTGTTCAGCGCAGAGTTGGCACCGTCATGCTGCATGCGTCGGGAGAAGTTTCCGCGCGCAGTCTCCGACATGACGTCGCTGAGCTCGCGCAGGGCGGCATCCGCTGCATCCAGATTGCGGTGGCCGATGTCGCTGTCGAGATAGCCTGAAAGCAGCGAGGCCAGCTTGTCGATGAGGACACGTTCCTCGGCCAAGAAAGGGCCTTCGTCAAGTTCAGGGAGCTCGCAGGTGTAGGCCAGTTCAATGCTGCCTTCGATGCCATCCATCGTCCTGAAGTGGGCGATCTGGCGCCATGGGGAATCCTTGAACCCGATCGATACGAAGCGGGCTCCCCCATAACGGATGCAGGCGATCGCATGTTCCGGATGCAGCCAGAACTCCGGCAATCTCAGCGCGAGCGCGGCAAGTCTGGCGGCCGGGTCCGGCAGATCCTCGCGGAAACAGAGCTGGATCGCCGTGGCGAAGGCGTCGATCTCCTTGCCACGCTCACGCAGGTCGATCAGCAGTTTGGTGCGCTCATTCAGGGCGGCCTTGAGGCCAGAAGAGAGACCGTCGGAGGCCGTCAGGCGCTTGGCTGCGGCATCGACGGAATGCAGGTCCCTGCTGGTGAGGGCGCTGAGCACGCCCTGCAGCTCGTCCGCCCCGATCGTGCGACGCCGCCACACGTGGAGGGTAAAGCCGGCGAGCAGAGCGAGCGACACTCCCCCGAGCCACGTCGCGCGTTGGACCGGAACGTCGGCGAGTCTGGCAATCGCATGCACGAGGATGGGGTAGAGCAGCCCCACGGCGGCGACGATGGCGAACGCTGCGCCGGGAAAACGCGGATGAAACATCAAGGTGCTCCAGAGCAGGTCAGGTCATGGGGACGGGACTGCCGGTATAGACCTCGTTTCGGCAGATGGAGGACCGGCGATCTGGAGGCGTGAAGGGGGTTCCATAAGCACGTATCCGACGTCCCGCGTTTCGCCGAACGAGCGTATCGAAGGCTTGACCATGCGTGCTGTGACGTTGCGCAACGAAAGCTGACGAGCGAGGGGGCGTCATGCTGGCGCCTTCGATGGCACGGCAGCGGCGCATCCACGCGGTCGTGCAGGTGCAGTTCGCGGCCGCCAATGCCGGAGGGCCGGGGCCCTCCGGCGTGATGGATCAGCTGTCGAACAGCGCGGCGTCCAGCGCCAGCAGCGAGGCCGGGCCCGCCTCGATGCCGGCCTTGTGCAGGCGGGTGCGCGGCAGCAGGCGCTGGAAGTAGAACCGCGCCGTCTCACGCTTCGCCGTCTTGAAGTCGGCCGGGTAGTCGCCGGCTTCGGCGACGGCCACGCTCTTTGCCCACCAGTAGGCGAGGGCGACGTAGCCCGAGTAGAACAGGTAGTCGACCGAGGCCGCACCGATCTCTTCCGGATTGCCGGCGGCCTTGCGGCCCACCGCCATCGTCGTGTCGGCGTACTCCTTGGCCAGCGTGGCCAGCGGGCCGATGAACTCGGCGACGGCGGCGTTGCCGATGTTCTGTTCGCAGAACTGCTGGATCATGCCGAGGAACTGCTTCAGGCCCACGCCCTGCTGCTGCATGACCTTGCGGCCGAGCAGGTCGAGCGCCTGGATCTGCGTGGTGCCTTCGTAGATCGTCGTGATGCGTGCATCGCGGGCCAGCTGCTCCATGCCCCACTCGGCGACATAGCCGTGGCCGCCGAAGCACTGCAGCGAGTTGTAGGTGCACTCGACCGACCACTCGGTGAGGCAGGCCTTCACGATCGGCGTGAGGAAGCTCAGCAGGTCGTCGGCCTGCTTGCGCTCTGCCTCGTCGCTGGTGCGCTCCATGACGTCGACCAGCGTCGCCGCGTGGTAGGACAGCAGGCGACCGCCCTCGGCCAGCGCCTTGCTGGTGAGCAGCATGCGGCGGATGTCGGCGTGGACGATGATCGGGTCGGCCGGCTTCGAGGGCTCCTTCGCGCCGGAGAGCGCGCGCATCTGCAAGCGGTCGCGGCTGTAGCGCAGGGCGTTCTGGAAGGCGCGATCAATGAGGCCCAAGCCCTGGATGCCGACGGCGAGGCGCGCAGTGTTCATCATGGTGAACATCGCCGCGAGGCCCTTGTTCGGCTGGCCGATGAGGTAACCCTCGGCGCCGTCGAAGTTCATCACGCAGGTGACCGAGCCGTGGATGCCCATCTTGTGTTCGATGGAGCCGCAGCGCGCCGCGTTGCGCTCGCCCACGGTGCCATCGCGCGCGACCTTCATCTTCGGGACGATGAAGAGCGAGATGCCCTTGGTGCCGGCCGGTGCGTCCGGCAAGCGCGCAAGAACGAGGTGCACGATGTTGTCGGTGAAGTCGTGCTCGCCGCCGGTGATGAAGATCTTGGTGCCGGTGATGGCGTACTTGCCGTCGGCGATCGGTTCGGCGCGAGTCTTCAGCAGGCCCAGGTCGGAACCGCAGTGCGGCTCGGTGAGGCACATAGTGCCGGTCCAGCGGCCTTCGACGATCGCCTTCAGGAACACCTCCTGCTGCCACGGCTCGCCGTGGTGCTTGAGCGCTTCCGTCGCGCCGTGCGAGAGCAGGGGGTAGTTGCCCCAGCTCAGGTTGGCGGCGTCGATCATCTCCTTCATGACCACGCCGAAGCTCTCGGGCAGGTCCATGCCGCCGAGCTCGGCGCGCGCGGTGATGCCCGCCCAGCCGCCCTCGACGAACTGCGCGTAGGCCTCCTTGAAGCCGGTCGGGGTCTTTACCGCCCCGGTGGCTTTGTCGAAGGTGCAGCCTTCGCGATCACCGATGCCGTTGAGCGGGGCGAGGACGTTCTCGTTGAACTTCGCGGCCTCTTCGAGCGCGGCGTCCATGACGTCGCGCTGGGCGGCCTCGATGCCGAGCTTCGCGTAGAGCGCTTCGGCCTGGATCACGTCGAACAGCGCGAAGCTCATGTCGCGCACGGGGGCTTTGTAGGTGTTCATGCGAAGGAGGTCTGTCGACGATGGGGAGGGGAAAACGGAGGGCAGCAGCCAGCGGGTGCGAGGTTCGATCCCAGCAGGTAAGGCTTGCTCAGCGAAGCACGCCGTCGAGGCCGGGGGCGCGGCTCAGCGCGCTGCTGTAGTCGATGGGGTAGGCACGGCCGTTCGGTTCCACGGTGATCGTGCCGTGGAGGCGATAGCGCAGCGCCGTGCCGTTGGACAGCGCCGCTTTCGCGCGTTCCAGCGCGGCGGTATCCAGTGTGGTTTCGATGGTGAAGGTTTCCGCGGCCTGAGGCAGCACGGTCAGGCGGGTCTCGCCCTCCAGTCGGGTGGCTTCCTCGCCGGCGAATTCGAGCGTGAGCGCATAGGCCTCCACTTCACTCGGCACGGTGCTGAAGCTCTGCACTCGAAGCTGCACGGTTGCGCGGCCGTCCTGCAGGCGAATCTCCTGCACGCGCGCTTCCGGAGGGAACACGCGCTTCACCGGCCCGCTGGCGCAGGCGGCGAGGAGGAGGGCGATCAGGGCGAGTAGGGCGACTCGAAACACGTGGAGACTCCGGGACACACGAGGCCCGCGGAGCATACCAGTGCGTATGGCCGACGAGGTCGGCCCCGCATCAACCCTTGCCGCCGCCGCGGTTGCGCGTGAAGCCCACGTCGTTGATGACGGTGTTGGTGCTGGCGAGCATGGGCAGGTAGTCGCCGGTGCTGCCGAAATTGCGCACGTTGGGGAAGATCTCGTTGGCGTCGGAGAAGCCGAGCCCGAACCAACGCGCCAGCGCGCTGCCGATCTGCTCGACGGGCGTGGTCGGGATCATGCGGCCGCGGCCGACGTCCTGGGACGAGCCCAGCGCATAGTCCGGCATGGTGCCGTAGATGCGGCGGCCCACGACGTCACCGCCGAGGATCCAGCTGTGGCCACCCCAGCCGTGGTCGGTGCCGTCGCCGTTGTTGTTCAGCGTGCGACCGAAGTCGCTCATCGTGAACGTCGTGACATCGCGCGAGATGCCCAGTTCGATCGTGGCGTTGTAGAACGCGGCAAGGCCTTGGCTGACCGTGGTCAGCAGACGGGGATGGTCGACGGGCTGGCCGTCGTGCGTGTCCCAGCCACCGAGGCCGACGAAAAAGATCTGACGGCGTTGGCCGAGGGCGCCGCGGGCGGCGATCGTGCGGGCGACGGTGCGCAACGTGTCGCCGAAGCGGCCGGTCGGGAACACCGTGGCCAACGCCGGGACGTTGTTGATGGCGTTGAACACCGACTCGCTGAAGTCGATGGCGCGTCGGTTCATCCGGCCATGCTCGCGGACGAAGGCCGAGCTGTCGCGCTGGGCGGCGTCCAGCAGCTGGTTGAAGGCGGTGCGACGCGCGACGCTGCGTGCGTCGGTGGCGGTGCGCAGGCTGGCGTCGATGCGCGAAGGGCCGGCGCTGCCGAGGGTGTACATGCCCGTCTGCGAGCCGGCGAGCCACGCGTTCGCGCCCGACATCGTGAGCCCGATCGGCAGGCCGATGGTCGAGCCGAAGCCTGCAGCCTGCAGGCGGTCGGCGAGGCGTCCGCCCCAGCCGGCCTTCGCCGCCGTTTCGCTGCCCATCGACATCGAGTAGGACTGCTGGTCGACGTGCGAGAAGAGTTCCGGCGGCAGCGGCACGCGGCGGTTCTGGTAGTCCGCCTTCGAGGTCGGCATGACCAGTGGGCCGAGATTGCCGATCAGACCGGCACGGCCGCTTTCGAACAAGGCCCGGAGCTCCGGCATGGCCGGATTCAAGCCCCAGTCGATCCCGCCCGCGCCGGCGGTCGGGGTGATTGGCAGCAGGTTCGCCTGAGGAATCGCCAACGCCGGTCGGGCCGCACTGTACGTGCCATAGGCGGTGGTGCTGCGGGGGACGACCATGTTGAAGCTGTCGTTGCCGCCGAACAGGTAGACGCAGACCAGCGCCTTGTACTTTTCGTCGCCCCGCGTGGCCGCGTGCACCATCTGCAACTGCCCCATCGTGGCCATCGCGGCGGCACTGCCGAGGGCGATTCGGCTCGCGCCGGCGAGGAAACGGCGGCGCTCGTTCGCTTTGTCGATGCGGTCCATGGCTTACCTCTGCGTGGCGAACTGGGAGGACGAAGCGATCAGGAAGATCAGGTCTTCCACGCGGTCGCCACCGCCGTCGTTCATCGGCGTGGCGTAGGTCGACGAAATCAGGATGCTCCGCATGTCGGCCGGCATGCGCCCGCCCATCAGTAGCAGGTTCATGCGGTCGACGAGCTTCTCGGGCGCCACGGCCAGGGCCTTCTCCGCCGACAGGTTGAAGCGGTAGCGCGTCCAGTAGAAGCGGGGATCGTTGGTGGTGGTCGGAATGGTCGTGTCGGCGTTGTCCGTCTGCCACAGTCGACCGTGGAAGTGGTTGATGGAGCTCACCGCCACCGCTTCGTTGAGGATCTGCAGCTCGGGCGCCATGAGGCCGCGTTGGCGCAGTTCGCCCGTCGGCATGAAGTTCGGCCGGTAGAAATTGAACACCGACGGTGATCCCATGATGGACTGCGACATGTCGATGCCGATGCCGCGGTTGCGCAGCAGGCCACGCGTCGTCGCCCCGCCGGTCGTCGCCACGGCCTGCCCTTCCGCGTTGAAGGCACGCAGCACGGCCGAGAAGCGCAGCATCGGTTCCTTGACCTTGCCGTAGCCGTACTGCTGCGCTTGGGCGGCATCGCGGGCTTCCGGGTCCATCAGCACCGCGCGGACCACGGCGCGCATGTCGCCGCGCACGCCGCTGCCGTTGTTGTTGAAGCGCTCGGCCACGCGCCGCACATAGGCCGGCGAGGGGTTGCTGGTGACGAGGCGCTGGATCAGGTGGCGGGCGAGGAACGGCCCGACGTTGGGGTGGTTGAAGAGGTTGTCGAGGGCGATCCTCAGGTCGGCGGCCGCCGTGCCGCCGGCGGGCACCGCGGTGCCGCCAAGGAGGGTCTTTGCGCCCGTGTCGTGGTAGATCTCGCCCTGCGCCGTCCGCCACGTTGTCATGTTGCTGATCAAGCCTGGCAGCTTGACGTCGTCCTCCCAGTTCCACCAGCTCGTGGCGTTGCTGAAGTTCCAGCCGGTGAGGGCGCGCGCAAGGTTGGTGATGCGGGTGTTGTCGTAGGTGGGGATGGTGTTGCCGTTCGTATCCAGCTTCGGCGTGCCATCGATGTTCAGGTCGACGAGGCCGATCGAGAACAGCTGCATCACCTCGCGGGCGAAGTTCTCGTCCGGCTCGGTGTTGGTGCGGGGGTCAGCCTTCTCGTTCTGCAGCATGCCGAGGTAGCGGCCCATCAGCGGATGCAGCGTGACCTCCTCCAGCAGGGTGCGGAAGTTGCCGAGGCCGTGGACGGCAAGGGTGTCGTAGTAGTCGCTGATCGCCTGCTGCGAGTAGCCGACGTTGTCGCTGACCTCGGAGATGACGAAGAACTGGCTCAGGGCGAAGGCCACGCGTTGCCGGAGCTGGTCGTCGCCGCGCACACCGATCTGCCACCAGGTGTCGTGGCGGCTGAGCTGGCAGGCGTAGCTGAACCGGCAGGCCAGGTCATCGGCATTCCCGCCCAGGTGCGGTGCCAGTTCGTTGTGAATGGCCTGGTGGGTGGCGAGGTGGCTCGACGCCGGGCGGTTGAACTGGTCGGTGATCCAAGCATCGGCACCGAGCGAAACGACCCGGTTGATCTCGCTTTCCGTGGGGCCGAAGGTGGCTTGCATCAGCAGGCGCGCCGCGTCGGCCTGGGCCGTCGTGGGAGCTGCGCCCGCGCCGAAGCCGGCGGTCGCCGCGCCGGCAAGCGTCCAGTTCTGGTTGCGGCCTGAATCCAGCGCTTGGCAGCTTCTGAACTGAACAGGTCGGCTGGTGCGGGTGTCGCTGTTGGTGACCTCGACGCAACGGGCGGAAGAGATGCCTCGGATACGGAATGGCAGTCCACCGCCCCGGAGCCGCTCGAGCTGGAAGACCTGCATCGTGTCGCCGCTGGAACATGCGGTCTGGATGAGCGCGAGACCGTCGGTCGCGGTACTGCCATTCGCCGAAAGGCAAAGATTGCTGTGCGTTGCTACGACACTGAAGCGTTGCCTGGCAGCATCGATGACCTGGAACCGGAAGCTCTGCTCCGGACGCCCATTGCAGGTGTTCTGCACGAGCTGCAGGTTGTTCGCCGTCGACGCGCCTGGCACCTCAAGGCACATCCCGCTGTGCTCGACCACGGCGGTGCTGGTGAACGTCGATTGGGCGGCGCTGGGCAGGGCGAAAGCGACAGCAAGACCGATGACGGCAAGCTGTGCCTGACGAAGGGGGCGCATGTCAGCGCTCCGGGCGTTGAAAGGGTGGCCTAGGCTACCCAGTTCCCAGTCTGTCAAACAACGTCAAACGGCCGCCTGTGCGGTGCTTTGGAGGCGGTGGTCACAGTTCCCCTGCGTCGTCTTCCGGAGCACCTCATGCCTTTCCGCGATTCCGCGTGAAGCCGGTGCCGTTCAACTGGGCATTGGTGCTGGCCAGCATGGGCAGGTAGTCGGCACCGGCGCCGAAGTTGGGCAGGTTGGGGAAGATCTCGAGGGCATCGCCGTAGCCGAGGCCCATCCAGCGGGCGAAGGTGGCGCCCAACTGTTCGATCGAGGTGGTAGGCACCATGCGTCCGCGGCCCGCGTCACGCGGGCTGCCCAGCGCGTACTCGTTCATCGTGCCGTAGAAGCGCCCGCCGACGACATCGCCGCCCAGCACCCAGCTGTGGCCGCCCCAGCCGTGGTCGGTGCCGTCGCCGTTGTTGTTGAGGGTGCGGCCGAAATCGCTCATCGTGAAGCTGGTGACCGATGCGGAGATGCCGAGTTCCACGGTAGCCTGGTGGAATGCGCCGAGGGCCTGCGAGACCGTACCGAGCAGGGTCTGGTGATCTTCCAGCATACGGTCGTGGGTGTCCCAGCCGCCGAAGCCGACGAAGAACACCTGCCGCGTCTGGCCGAGTGTGCGCCGGGCGCCGATCACCCGAGCCACCGTGCGCAGTTGCTGCGCGAGGGTGCTCGATGGGAAGGGCGTGGTGATCGTCACGCCGTCGATGGCGGCGTTGACCGACTCGGAGAAATCGCGTGCCGTGCGCGTGGCCTCGGCCGCCGCACGAACCATCACCGGACTCTCTCGCTTGCCCAGATCGAGCAGGGCATTGAAGGCGCCGCGGCGGGTGTCCCAACGCGCGTTGCCGGTGCTGCGCAACGACGCATCAAGCCGTGTCGCGCCGGTCGCCCCTAGGGTGTAGAGCCCGCCCGATGCGCCGTTCTGCCAGGCATTGTTTCCCGACAGAGTGAGCGACAGCGGCAGGCGACCGGACCCGGCCGGGATGCCGAGGCGCTCGGTAAGGCGGTCGGCAAGGCGTCCGCCCCAGCCGGGGGCCGCCGCGACTTCGCTACCGAGGCTCATGGCATGGGCCTGCTGGTCGATGTGCGAGAAAAGCTCGGGCGGCAACGGCACGCTCTGCTGCTGCACGTCGGCGGCGCTGGTCGGCACGATCAGGGGGCCGACATTCGCCAGCAGTGCCGCCTTGCCCTGCTGGAACAGCGCGGCCATCTCGGGCATGGCCGGATGCAGGCCCCAATCCGCGCCGGCGCTGCCGGCCGAGGGTGTGATCGGCAACAGGGTCTCGCGGGCGATGGCGAGGTTCGGCCGCGCCGCGGCATAGCTGGCGTAGTCGCTCGTGTTGCGCGGCACCACCATGTTGTAGCTGTCGTTGCCGCCCAGAAGGAACAGGCAGACGAGGGCGCGATAGTCGTCGGCGCGGCTCGCCGCCTGCACCATCTGCAGGCGCCCGAGCATGGCCATGCCGCAGGCGCTGCCGAGCGCGATGCGGGTCGCGTCGACCATCAGTCGGCGGCGGGCGGGGTCCTCGGGGCGTGACATGCGCATGCATCACCTCTGGATGGCGAACTGCGGGGAGGAAAGGATGAGAAAAAGCGCGTCTTCGGCGCGCTGGCGGCCGCCGTCACCCGTGGGCATGGTGCGCAACGCGTCGATCAGCACGGTCCGCATGGCGGGGCTCATCGTCCCGCCCATCAGCAGCAGGTTCAGCCGGTCGACAAACGCGGCCGGATCGGCCACGGCAAGGGCTTTTTCGGTGCTCAGGTTGAGGCCATGGCTGCCCAGCGTGGCAAGCGGGCCGCCGAGCATCCGGCTGATGCCCGGCGCGTCCCGGTCGGCGTTGAAGGTGGCGTTGTGCAACTGGTTGACCATGTTGAGCGCCGTGTTGTCATTGAGGATCTGGAACTCCGGCGAGAACAGGCCGAGGTCGCGAATCTCGCCGGGACGCCGGTAGTTCGGCCGGTAGAAATTGAAGACCGAGGGCGCCGAAAGGGGCGCCTGGGCCAGCAGGCCGTCGGTGTTGAAGAAGCGGAAGATGCCTTCGACGCGGCCGGCACCGTTCGCCACGGCCACGCCGGGCGAGGCGAAGGCCCGCCACAACGCGGTGAAGCGCAGCAGGGGCTCGCGCAACTTGCCGTAGTTCGGCCCGGCCGCCACCGCTGGGTCGCGTGCTTCCACGTCGAGAAGAACGGCGCGCACCACCGCCGCGAGATCACCGCGCTTGCCTTGCCCGTTGTCGGCGAATACGGCGGCGACCCGGCCGACATAGGCCGGCGACGGGTTGCTGGTCACCAGCCGCTGGATCAGGTGCCGCGCCAGGAAGGGCCCGACGTTCGGGTGGTTGGCCAGGTTGTCGATGGCGCTGTCAAGGTCGGCCGTCGCGGTGCGGCCCGAGGCCAGCACCTGCCCGCGCAGCAGGGTCTTGCTGCCGGTGTCGTGGAAGGCTTCCATCGGTCGCATGGCGTCGATGTAGCCCGGGATGCCGGCGTTGTTGCTGTTGAATTTCCAACGCGTGGCATTGGCGAAGTTCCAGCCGGTGAAGACCCGCGCGAACGCCGTGATCTCGTCGTTGCCATAGGTGGGTCGTGGCGCGCCGAGGGCGTCCGTTTTCACCGTGCCATCGGGGTTCAGTTCCGAGAGACCGATCGAGAAGAGCTGCATGACCTCGCGGGCGAAGTTCTCGTCGGGTTCGGTGTTCTTGGCAGGGTCGGCCTTCTCGTTCTGCAGCATGCCGAGATAGCGCCCCATCGCGGGGTGCAGGCTCACATCACGGAGCAGCGTGCGGAAGTCGCCGAAGGCGTTGACCACCAGCGTGTCGTAGAAATCGGCCGGTGCGTACTGGGTGTAGTTCACGTCGGCATTGAGATCGGAGACCACGAAGAACTGGCTCAATGCGAAGGCCACGCGCTGGCGCAACTGGTCGGGCGCGGTGATCGCGGTGCGCCACCAGACATCGCGCCGGGCGTAGCGGCAGAGGGTCGAGAGCACGCAGGAGGATTCCGGCGTCGGCCCGAGGTTGTACAGGGGAAGCAGGGCCTTGTAATGCGCGTCCAGGGCATCGAGATGCAGGGTGGCCGGTGTAGCGATCTGTTCATCGATCCACGCGCTCGTGCCGATCGACGCTACCCGTTCGATGTCCGACCAGCGTGCGCCAAAACTCGCCTGCGTCAGCAGACGCGACGCGTCGGCTTGTGTCGTCGTGGTGGTGGGTGCGGTCACCAGTGCCTCGGCGAAGAAAGTCCAGTAGTCGTCGCCCAAAGCCGTCATCAGATCGGACATCTCGTGCTCGACACCGGGCACCTCCCGGTAGGTGTGGGCGATGCCGAGGCTGTTGAGAAGGGCATGGAACTCGCGGTTCGCCGGTAGAGTGAAGTCGGCATCGCCCAGCATTTGGCGAATCGGCAGCGGGTTCGGCAGGGCTGTGGCGGCCTTGCTGGCAATCGTGCGCGGGCTGTCGGCGAGGAAAGCCGCCGGGCTACCGCCCCAGATCTGGTCCAGCAGGCGCTGGCGGAGCTCCAGCGGCTGCAGCCCCGGCCCCGGGGCGAGGAAGTCGGCCTGCAATGGGCCTCCACCGAGGATCGACACCGCACCGAAGCGTTGCGGGTGCATGAGGCCGAGACGTGCGGCCCCGTAGCCCCCCATGCTGAAGCCCTCGATGATGCGGCCGCGGCGGTCAGCGAGGGTGCGCAGGTGGCCATCGACCTCCGGAAGCAGGTCGTTGACGATCATCGATGCCACAGGCTGGCGTCCGCCAACCGCGTTGGTGTACATGCCGCAAGGCAGGCCGTTCGGGAAGACTAGGATCAACGGTGGGATGCGGCCGCGCGCGATCGCATCCTTGAAGGCGGCCGACAGGGGGGCGATGGCCGACTGGGGGTTGGGGCCGCAACCGTGCAGCCAGTAAAGCACCGGGAAACGTCGCTGCGGCTCGGCGGCATAGGCGTCGGGCAGGTAGACGTGGTAGCTGACCGGGCCGCCCACGGCCGCGCTCTGGAAAATCCGCTGCGTGACGCCGGGCGCTGACACCGGCGGCGTAACCCATGCGGGGGGCTCGGCGGTCGTCGCCAACGATGCGGCGAGGGGCATCAGCCAGGCCAGGCCGGCCAGCACGGCCATGCCCCAGCGGAATCTGCGATGGCGACCAGGTTCGGTGGGCGGGAGCGAGCGCATGGGGTGCCTGCGGGCTGGGGTGGGGAGGGGCTCTCTCCGAAAACGCAGCACAGCGGACACGGTTGACGCCCCGGCATCCGGTCGTAAACCGCCGGGAAGCGGCGGGCGACTTGAGTGCGAGCCGGTTGGGGGCGCGGCACGGTGGCTTACGGGTTGATGGCCGACGCTTTCCGCTTGCGTCACCCGGGGCCGACCTGTCACGCTGCGCGGCGAGCGCCTTGCCAGAATTCCGTACCGCGTGCAGCCCGCGCCCGTGTCCACCCAGCATGCCCCGCAGATCCTCGAGAGGATGGCAGGGCTTACGTCGATCCGGGACTCCAACCTGCTCGACGTGAGCATGCTGCGCACCTTGTTCCAGTTGCTGGGTCCCCGTCGCGTGGGCCTTTTCCGGCTTGAGAGCAAACTCTGTCGTGAAGGCGCCCTCTGGGCCCAGGACTCGGGTTCGGGTGTGGTGGTGCAGGTGGGTGAAGTGCCCGCGCCCCTGTTGGCGCGTGCCCGGATGGCCAATGGTGCGCGCCTGCGCTGGATGGAGCCTGACGCCGGCGTCAGCAGCCATGTGGCCTTGTTCCCGATCGCCGAGGTGCGCAGCCTCACGACCTATCTCGTCGTCTACCACTCCGACGCCTCGGTGCTCGACGACTCGCGCCTGATCGACGCCTTCCTGCAGTTCTACGGCAACTACTGCAGCCTGCTCGACTACAGCCAGCGCGATCAGTTGACCGGCCTGCTGAACCGCAAGACCTTCGACGAGAAGGTCTTCAAGCTTGTCACCGACGATCCCCACATGCGCATCGTGCAGGAGTTCGACGGCGGCCAGGAGCGCCGTACGGTGCACGCCGAGCACTGGTTGGGCATGGTCGACCTCGACCATTTCAAGCGCATCAACGACAATTTCGGCCATCTCTATGGTGACGAAGTGCTGTTGCTGACCGCGCAGGTGATGCAGCGCTGCTTCCGCGGGGGCTGTCTGAATTTTTGTGTGTGAGGCGGTTTTTGAATCTGCCTTCGTGCTGCTCAGCGCGGCGCGAGGGTGAAGCGGTCTTCGTACAGTATCGCGAACTGGTTCATTGCTGATTTCCATTCCTTGCTTGCGCGCTTC
>NZ_JAPZSC010000008.1 GCF_027531545.1 Silanimonas sp.
AGGGGTAAACACGCCCGCCGGCCGCGCATCCAGCACTCAACCGTGCCGAATGGCCCCCGCCGCGCCACTCAGGGCCACGATCCGTGCCTCAGCCCCTTGTCGGAATCATCCAGTACGTCACTCGCGAAAGATCCAGGCTAGGGCCTGCGGCACGCTGAGGCCCCCGATCTCCGGCGTGCCGGTGCCGCCTGCAAACGCCGGGTCGATGCCGTCGATGTCGAAACTCAGGTAGCAAGGCGTATCGCCGATCACGTCCCTGACGCGCTGCATCAGCGGCTCCAGGGAGCGGTACCAGATCTCGTGCGCCGGAATGATCGTGAAGCCCTGCGACCGGGGCCAGTCGAAGTCGTCGGCCGCGTAGCCGGTGCCACGCAGTCCGATCTGGAACACCTTCGTGCCCTGCAGCAGACCCTCCTCCACCGCGCGCCGAAAGGGCGTGCCATGGGCGAGCGTCTCGCCGAACATGGTGTCGTTGACGTCGGCGTGCGCGTCGACGTGCACCAGGGCCAGCGGGCCGTGGTGCCGTGCCGCCGCTCGCAGGATCGGCAGCGCGATGGTGTGGTCGCCGCCCAGGGTGAGGGGCCTGCAGCCGGCGGTGAATACGTCGGCGTAGAACGCGCTCACGATGTCCATCGACCTTGCGATGGAGTAGGTGTTGATCGCGACGTCGCCGAGGTCGGCGACCTGCAGGCTGTCGAAGGGTGCTGCGCCGGTGGCCATGTTGTAGGGCCGGAGCAGGGCGGACTCGGCCCTGATCTGGCGTGGGCCGAAGCGCGTGCCGCTGCGATGCGAGGTTCCGGCATCGAACGGAATGCCGATGAAGGCCGCATCCAGTCCGAGGGGCGAGGTCGCCGCAGGCAGGCGCATCATGGTCGCGATGCCGCCGAAGCGAGGCATCTCGTTGCCGGACAGGGGCTGATTCTTCGTGGTCATGGAAGGGCCTGGTCGATGGCGGCCGAGAAGAAGGGCGGGCTGGTCGGGTGCAGGCGGTGCTCGCGCGTCGACCCCCTAGGCCGGCTGCAGCCGCAGCGCGAGCGCCAGCAGCTGTCGGTCCTCGCCCCAGGGGCCGGCGAGGCTCAGGCTGATCGGCAGGCCGGCCGACGAAGGCCGCAGGGGCAGGGTGACCACCGGCATCGACAGGTGGCTGATGGCGTCCGCGTTGCGGTAGACCCGCCGAACGACCTGGTCAGCGGCTTCAGGCGCGGCGTCGAGCGCATCGATGCGGGGGGCGAAGCCCGCCGTCGTCGGGTAGGCCAGGGCCTGCAGCCCGCGCTCGGCCAGCAGCGCGCGCATGCGTTGCATGCAGCGCCGCCGTTGCCGCATGTGCTGCAGGTATGCCGCCTCGCTGGGCGCGCGCTCACCGCCACGCAGAACCGTGTCCGCGAAGGCCTGCCTGACGTCGGGAGAGGCGATCTGCTCCGCGAGCTGCTCGACGCTGAGATCGATCGCGTAGCGATCGAGGTACTCCAGGAGGCAGAAGTAGTTCTCGTAGGCGCAGTGCGCGTAGGAGTGCCGCTCGGCGGCCTGCAGGGCGAAGTCGAGATCGACGCTGACGACCTCGACCCCTGTTGCCTCAGCGTGCTGCCGCCATTGCTGCAAGCGATGCCGGACCTCGGGTGCATCGCTGGCCGAGATGCCCTGCGGATCCACGCCCACCCGCGGTCGAGCGGGCCACGGAAGCGCGGTCTCGGCGGTGATGATGGCGTCCAGGCGGGCGACCATCGCGAGCGATCGGGCCATCGGCCCGATCGTGTCGCGGCTCGGCGCCATCGGCAGTTGTCCGTCCTGCGGGTAACGCCATTGTGTAGGCCGAAGGCTGCAGATGCCATTGAAGGCCGCGGGAATGGCGAGCGAGCCGCCGGCATCGGTGCCCAGCGCAGCGTCGCACAGGCCCAGCGCCACGGCGACCGCGCTGCCGCTGCTGCTGCCGCCCGGCACCAGGGCCGCATCCGCCGAGTTGCGCGGAGTCCCCCAGACGGGGTGGATCCCGGTCACGCCATAGGCCAGCTCGTGCATCTGGGTCTTGCCCAACACCACGGCACCGGCGGATCTCAGGCGGGCCACGACGCTGGCATCCCGCGGCGGGATGAACCGCCTCAGCGCCGGAGTGCCCGATGTGCACGGCATGCCCGCGACGTGGATGTTGTCCTTGACGCCGAGCACGCAACCGGCCAGCGGGGCCGCATCGTCGATGTGGACGGCCTGGGCGCGTGCAGCGGCGGGCTCCAGGTAGACGAAGGCCCGCGCAGCATCGCGCCCGATCCGATCGATCGCCGCCACGACGGCGCGCGTCGAACGCGACCGGGCGTCGTCGGACGAGCCTGCGGCCGCACTCACTCGGGCTGCTGCTGCGTGATGCAGTGGATCGAGCCGCCGCCCAGCAGGATCTCGCGCGCCGGCACGACCAGGACCGGCCGCTCGGGAAAGAGCCCCTGGAGCGTGGCGCGCGCAGACTCGTCGCGCGTGCCGTAGCCGGGCATCACGATGGCCCGGTTGGCAATGTAGAAGTTCACGTACGAGGCGGCAATCGGGTCGCCGACGCGCCGCCCGTCGAGCCAGGGGCCGGCGTCGAGCCCGTCCAGATCCTCCGCCTGCACGAACATCGGTTCGGGTTGATGCAGGCGGTGCACCTCCAGCGCGCGGCCCCGCGCGTCGGTGGCACGGGCCAGCACCTCGTGGACCTCGCGGCAGACATCGAACTGGGGGTCGGCTGGGTCGTCGACCCAGGTCTGGACGACCACCCCGGGCCGCACGAAGCAGGCCAGGTTGTCGCAGTGGCCGAGCGTGACGTCGTGTCGAAGACCGCGCTCAAGCCAGATGACCTTGCGCGCGCCCAGGTGGCTGCAAAGCACCGACTCGATCTCCTGTCGCGAACGATCCGCGGTGTTGCGCGCCGGATCCAGCAGGTTCTCGGCCGTCACGATGAGCGTGCCCTGACCGTCGCTGCAAAGGTTGCCGCCCTCGGCGACCAGATCGCAGACGTAGCGGTCCATCCCCTCCAGCTGCGCGATCTTCCGCGGGACGAGGTCGTCCAGCTGGTAGGCGACCGGCAACCCATGGGCCAGACCGGCCCAGCCGTTGAACGCGAAGTCCACCACCCGCACCTCTCCGCGCGGGTGGCGCACGAAGCACGGACCGCAGTCGCGGATCCACATGTCGTCCGTGGAGAGCTCGATCACCCGGACCTGCGGGGGCAGCATCCGCACGGCGTTGTCGAACTGGCGCGCCGACACGCACACCGCGACCGGCTCGCCTTGCGCGATTGCGGTCGCGATCCGCACCAAGGCGCGCTGCGCAGGCTTTGCACCCTGACGGAAGTACTCCGTGCGCTCGGGCCAGACCAGCCAGCAGCGTCGGTGACGTTCGAACTCGCCGGGCATCGAAAAGCCGTCGTCGGCTGGTGCGGAGTCGAGTGTCTTCGGCATCGTGGCACTCGCGTGGCAGGGGATTGGGTAACGCGTCAGAACTGCTGGGTGATGCCCAGATGGGCGCGGCGGATGCGTCGATCGGCCGGCCCCAGTGGCGCCTGCACGGCGTCGCCGAAGGCCGCGAAGAACGCCGCGGCGCCCGCGCTGGGCCTGGCGGTGGCAAGGCCTGCATAGACGATCGTGCCGCTGCGCGGCTGCCACTCGGCCAGGAGATTGGTCTCGGAAGCCAGGGCCCGCTCCGTACTCCCGAACTGCGCGGGCTGGTCCCACTGGAAGCGGTAGTGCAGGAGGTAGACCCTCAGCCCGCTGAGGGGCTGCAGCTGCGCGCCGACGGAGCGCACGCGGAGATTGCTGTTGAAGGCAATGCCTTGGCCGACGATCTCGCCGTGCACCGTCGCGCCGTAGTTCCGCCCGGCGTTACTGCCGAGGAACATCGGATCCCACGACCGGTCGATGTCGTCGGTCGGGTCGGCGTCGCCTGAGTAGCGTGCCGCGCGCGCCAGCAACCGTGGCTTCCAGGGCCAATCGTCGAACGCCCAGCCGATCTCGGCGTTGTAGGCGCGTGCATCGACGCGACGCCCGGCCGTGCCGTTGCTCTGCCGGGCCAGTTCGGCGAACACGCTCAGCGATGGCAGGCCCGGGGCTTCGAACATGCCCGCGCGCAGCGAGGTGACGCGCAGCCCGGAGCGATGGGCGCCCAGGGTGTTGGGGTCGCCAGGGTACAGACCCGCCTCCTCGGCCTTGTGCACCTGCATGTGCAGAAGGCCGACGTACTGCATGCGCTCTTCGTACTTGAACCGTGCGTTGTCGCCGCCGTCGAACCACTCGACGTTGATGCCGCGGAAGCGGGTCCGCGGCAGATCCAGGCCGGCGACGTCCTTCTGGCTCGAGCGGTTGCCGAGCGCGAAGACGTCGATCCGCACCGGTGCGGTGTTGATGCGCAGTGTTACTGGACCGGCGAAGGCGACGCGCGGGACCAGCCAGCTGGCCGCCTTGCGGCCCGCGTTCACCGTCCCCTGGCCGACCAGCAGGGAATCGCCGACGGTGAACTCCTGCGGACCCGCGGTGACCTCGAGGGCGTTGTTGCCCAGGCTCGCGAAGGTGCCGCCCGAGCGCCAGCGCAGGTACGCTTCCTCGACGGCGATCTTGGACGGTCGTCCTGCGGCGAACGAGTACACCTGGGCGTCGCCCGAGCCCCGGGTGGCTGCACCCACGGCCGTCAGTTTGGCCTCGACAACCCCCGCGCCCGACGCTGCGGAGAGCTGGAACCCCGGCCGGACCGCAAGCTCCGTCCACGAGGTGTGCGGGCCGATCACGCGGCTCGGGGCCCGGTAGTCGGGTGCGCCGGCACCGAAGTTCGCGTCGCGCACGTCCAGTACTGCGGCGCCCCACCAGAACTCCGGCTTGAAGCCCATGGCCGACTGGGCGTGCGCCCGGTCCGCCAGCAGGGCCAGGGGAAACACCGCGGCGACGAGCCATCGGCAGGTCGCCCGGTGCGCGGCCGTGGCGGGTTGTCCGTGGATCGCGGTCGTCATGGGGGAGGCTCCTAGCCGGCGCGCGGCGCACTCAGAGTCCGAGCGGACGAACGGGGTTGTCGGCGGTGCCGCAACGCGTCACCTTGGCGGGGTCCAGGCGTGTCATACGCTCGGTGTGGCGGATGAAGCCCACCCGCACCGTGAGTTCCAGCAGCTCACCCTTGGACTCAAGCGACACGTTCGTGTAGGAGCCGCCGTCGCGCGAGTCGTAGACCCAGCCGCTCACCCAGCGTGCATCCGACTCGCGCTTGAACCCTCCCATGTAGACCTGGTTGCACAGGGGCGCGCTCCGCAGTGTCGGATTCGGGTTCCTCGTGTCTCGATCGTCGGGCCTGAGTCCCTGCGCCTGCACGAGGCGCCCGCAGAGCGTGGTGCCGCAGGGAAGGATCTCGGTGACGTCCCTTCCGTCCTGGCTGAGCCACAGGCCCAGCAGGCCCGGCGCCGATTGAGCGACGGAGGATCCGCTGAGGAGGGCCAGGGAGAGCAACGCGTAGGCGCTGAATTGGAGGTGGGGTTTCAAGGGCCGTCTCCTCGGATGTGGTCTGGGCGAGCGCGCGCGGCAGCGACGAAAGGCCCGCGGCGGAAGCGGGGCAGCACAAGGGCGGCCGCGAGGCCCAGCAGTCCGGCAGCGAGGGCTCCGCTGAACAGCGCCGCTGACTGAGTAGTCGTGGCCAGCAGTGCGGTCGTCACCAGCGGGCCCGTGCCCTGGGCTGCGAGCAGCGCGGCGGTGGACAGGGCGACCGGCTCACCCGTGCTGTCGAGCCGCGCCAGCAGAGACTGCAGCTTTGGAACGATGGCGAAGAAGCACAGCCCCTGCACCACGAAGAGCGTGCCCAGGACCGTGCCGTTCGGTGCGAGCACATACGCCGCACAACCCGCCGCCTTGACCGCGATCAGCAGCCGGGCCGCTTTCAGCGTGGCCTCGGGTCGCCTGACCAGATAGCACGCCGCGGCGCCCAACGGAGTCACCAGTGCGGACAGCAGCAGCAACTGCAGAAGGCTCTGCCCCGTCACACCCAGCGGCTGTCCGTAGAGACTGAGGAAGGGGTAGAGCATCGAGTCGGCAAGGCCGACCGCGAACAGCGCCGTGATGATCCGCAGCTCGATGACCGGCGGCTTGCGCAGGCCCCAGCTCCTGACCACGACCGCCGCCGGTTCGGGGAGCGGCAAGAGCGCCAGGGCCGCTGTCATGCACGCCAGCGTTGCCGCATGCACCAAGGCGACTGCACCGGGGCCGAACTCACCCAGCACCCACTGCGACAGCAGAAACACTGGCACACCGATCAGCGTCACGCCGATGGTCAACGCGCCGGCCATTCGCTGCGGTTCCAGCGCCAAGGGCAGCAGGGTGGAGATTCGCCCGAGCACCAGCCCGGAGAGCAGTCCGGCCGTGGCACGCAGTGGAATGATCGCTTCAGGGGTGGCGGCGGAAGCGGCCAGTGCGTACAAGCCGGCCGATGTTGCGGCCAACGCGGTCAGCAGTCGCTTCCCCAGCCTCAGGGGCTGGATCGAGAAGACGCCTGCGCCCAGTGCCACGCAGAGTATCTCCAGGCTCGTCGTCAAGCCGGCATGGGCTTCGCTCATGCCGACGCCCCCCGCCGCCTTCGTCGCGCGCCATTCGTCGACGAGCGCCGGCGCCAGGATGCCGCCGAGCTGGCCCATCGCGATGCCGACCAGAAGCACGACGAACACGACGCCCGGTCCGCCGAGCACCCGCTGGCTGCCCGACACGGTCGTGGCGCCAATCTCCGAGGGGGCGGCTGGCAACGTCACGACGGCTTCCGAGGCGCGCGAGCCTTGGCCGACGGTCGACGTGTCGCCGAGCTCCGGGAAGCGGTGCCCGGGTCGGCGGCGTCGGCGCTCGTGAGGCCATATCGCTGCCGGAGGAGGTCTGCGCACGCTCGCTGTCTCGCCTGCGCGTTGCGCTCGGAGGACAGGCGCTGCAGGCCGCAACCGTCGCTCATGGCCAGCAGGATCGAGGCCTCTACGCGGGGACTCGCCAGCGGCTCGGACTGGGTCCTGGGTCTCTCGGCCAAGTGCTCGGCGATCAGCGGCGCGATCAGGTCGAGGCAGCGCTCGTACCACTGCGCGTGCAAGGCCGACAGATCGGCGCGCTCGTGGCTGTACGCCATGAAGTGGAGCAGCTGGAGCATCTGCTCGTTCTGTGCCTTGGAGCCGTCGCCCACCAGGTGGTGGATCAAGGCGGACAGTCGCGCTGCCGCGTCCCGTCCGCCCTGAGTCACCAAGGCGTGCAGCGCGGCGACCTCTTCGTTCGCCCCGGTGGTGAACGCGAAGGCCACGATCTCCTCGACGCTGTCGAAGTAGTGCATGGGCAAGGCGGGGCTGACGCCGGCCTCCTTGGCCACGGCGCGCAAAGTGGCGCCATGCGCGCCGACCCGCGCGATGACTCTCTGGGTTGCAGCCGCCAGCTTGAGGCGGACCTCGTCGTGATCGACGATCTTGGGCATTCGGTCACCTCGGCTTCAGTGAGACGTTCCGCAGCACGGCGTCGGCCAGTGCCTGAGCGATGGCGGGTTCCAGGGCATGGCCGGCGTCAGGGATCGACTCGAGCCGTGCGCCTGGGATCCGGCGGGCCAGGTCTGCACCGTGCGCTGCAGAGAAGAAGGGATCCGCGCCGCCCTGCAGTACGAGAGTGGGACACCCGATGGCCCCCAGGCGTGGCGCAACGGGTTCCGACGTGAGGACGGCATGCAGGTGGCGCGCGACACCCTCTGGCCGGTAGGCGCGCCGGACCGATGCCTGAGCCGCCTGCTCGAGCTCGTTCTCGGGTTGGCCGAACACCGGGCTGCGTGTCAGTCGCAGCAGCTTCAGGAGATCGCCCACGGCCCTGGCCTCGTCCGCGGCCCGGCTGCAGCACCCGAGCAGCGCGGCAAAGAGACTGGGCGGCGGCAGCGGCAAGGACTCGACGCCGCTCGTGCTGAAGAGGAGCGTCTTCGACAGGACGGCTTGCGGGTGGGCCAGCGCGAGGGCCTGCGCGACTTGTCCGCCCATCGAGTAGCCGATGACGTGGAAGCTCGGCACCCCCAGGCTGTGCGTGATGGCGCGGACGTCCTCGGCCATGTCACCGACGGTGTACAGCGCCTTGTGCTTCGAGGGCAGGCCCAGCGCAATCAGGGCCAGTTCCTTGGCACTGGGCAGGCTCAGATGATCGAGGTGGTCGCTGAGCCCGGTGTCGCGGGCGTCGAAGACCAGCAGCGGATGACCCTGCGCCGCGAAGGCCGGGGCCCACGCCTCGGGCCAGTGGTCGAGCTGGTCGGTCAGCCCGCCGATGGCGACGATGGGGGGCCGGTCGCGCGGACCGTGCCAAGCATAGCAGAACCGGCCTCGTTCGGTCTGTACGGTCGTTGCCATGTGAGTCAAGCGTCCTGGTGGCGAAGGGCACGTGCGTAAGCCTGCGCCACGCGTTGCGTGAAGTCGTGGTGCATGCGATCCCAGAAGGGGCAGTAGGGGCTCGGCTCGGCCAGCAGCGAGCGCCGGGCGGACTGGATCGCCTCGCAGATGCGCGCGTCCTCGCTTCCCGCGGCGACCATGGCTTGCGTGACGAGCAGGCGCGGCATCTCGTACTCGTCGCTGCAAGCGGCCTCGGCGAACAGCGTCCAGGTGCGGCTGCGGGTGGCGTGCGGCCCGAGCGGCAGTGCGATGGTGACCACGATGTGGTCGCGCATCACCGTGAAGTGCAGGCTCGGGTAGAGGGAGACGATCAGGCAGCCCTGGCGGCCCGATGCATTGCGCCACGGCAGCAAGGGCAGACCCGAGTCGCCGTAGGCCGCCAAGGCCGCCTCGGCCCCGAAGCCCAGTCCGTACAGCCCGTCGTCGCAGATCTCCTCGAAGGTCTTGTGTCCCTGGGCATCCACGCGGGGCACATCGGCCGCG
The DNA here is from genome assembly GCF_027531545.1 of Silanimonas sp. Lineage (GTDB taxonomy): Bacteria > Pseudomonadota > Gammaproteobacteria > Xanthomonadales > Xanthomonadaceae > Silanimonas. Next base: position 8,858 of record NZ_JAPZSC010000008.1, read on the forward strand.
GCCTTGTAGAGGCGGTGGACGAAGCCCTCGTGGTAGACGTTGATGCACGTGTTCTCGAACAGGGTCTTCCAGTTGGCGGCGGTATCGACGGACTCCATCGGCCCCGTTGCAGCCGCCAGGGCGTCCTCCGCGAGATCCGGCACGCGCTGGCGGAGCGGCCGGATGTAGATGTCGAAGGGTGGTGCGTTGCCGCCGAGGTCGACGAAGACGACGCCGCACCAGACGGCGCTGCGGATCCGGACCAGGTTTTTGCGGCCCAGCGCGACATCGCGGGCAGTGGCATCGGGGCGGCCGTTCCAGAACGGTGCTGCAAGCAGACGGCCGCTCAGCTCGAAGCGCCAGCCGTGGTACGCCGACACGAGCTCAGCTGCGCCGCGGACGGGATCGATCAGAACCGGACAAGCGTCGTAAGGCGAGAGGTTGTGGAGCACCGCGATGCTTCCGTCAAGTTGCCGTACGACGAGTAAAGGCGTGCCCAGCGCGTCGATCGGCATCGCATCGCCGGGCTGTGGGGTGTCGGCGGCGAACGCGAGCGCCATCCACCCCGCTCCGAACACCCGACGGCGCTCCGCCTCGAAGAAGATCTCGTCGGTGAAGGCACGCGGGGGCAGCGTGCGCGCCTCCTCGATCGGCTCGGCGATGCGATGCAGTTCCTCGCATGTGAGCGGAGGCGTCACGCACTCCGACGGGTCTGGAACGGGCGAGAAGGGGGGATGGCGACTCGACACTGCGGAAGTCCGATGGCAACTTGCGAGGAGAAGGGGCTCGGTGGTACAGTTCGTTTATTATTGAGCATCTGCATAAAAAAACCTAGGGTCTTCCCGCGGTCGTCGACCGGCAGTCCTCGTACGTGAAGCCTGGGCGACTTGGAATCGGAATCAAACTTCGAGAGGTGAGCGTGGTGAGCAGTAGGCTGGATGTCATCGTCATCGGATGCGGCTTCTCGGGCCTGGCCGCCGCACGTCGGGCCGTCGAAGAGGGCGCCCGGGTGCTTGCGCTCGAAGCGCGGGACCGCGTGGGAGGACGCGTCATGTCGCGTTCCGTGGGCGGCACCATCGTCGAGCTCGGGGCGCAGTGGGTCGGCCCCGGACAGATGCAGGTCAAGGAACTGGCGCGCACCTTTGGCGTGGCCACGCAGGATCGGCCCCGCGGCGGTGTCGACCTCCACTACGACCTTCCGAACGGGAGCGCGGAGCCGGCCAACATATCGGACCAGCCTCCGTTCGACCGCAGCGCCCTCGGGCTGGTCGTCTCGGAGCTTGATGAATTGGCCGAAACGATCGACGTGCATGCTCCGGGGGCCTCCGACGAGGCGCGACGGCTCGACACGATGACGGTGGCCTCGTACTGTGAAGCGCGAATGCCTGAAAAGGCCCGGCCACTGGTCCACGCCGTATGCGAGGGCTTCATTGGCGTCCCGGACCAGGTGTCGATGCTGCACGCCCTCTTCTACGCCAAGGCCAACGGCGGCTTCCTGTCCCTGATGGGTCTAGGCGCGGAGCAGCACGACAGCGAAGTCTTCCCGGAAGGCGCATCCCTGCTCGCGGAACGGATGGCGGACTCGCTGTCGCCCCACTTGCTGATGGGCCGTCCGGTCACCCGTGTCGCGCAGACAGCCGCTGGCGTCGAAGTCGCCGCCGCAGACGGAACGACCTGGTCGGCGGGCGCGGTCGTGGTGGCGCTGCCTCCCGCGGTCGCGGACCACATTCGTTTCGAACCCGACCTGTCTGCCGGACGCACGATCCTGCAACGTCGGTATCTCACGTCGAGCGACCTCAAGTTCCAGATCGTGTACGACGCGCCGTTCTGGCGCGACGCTGGCTACTCCGGAAGCGTGATCGGTCCAGGTCTCATCGCCTTCGACGGGTCGACCTCGAAGACGCGGGGCGTGATGACTGGATTCTTCAGCGCGTCCGAATCGGTGCGCCTGTCGTCGCAAGACTCCGCCACCCGCAAGGAGCTCATCTGCCGGCGGATGGCCAGGTTTTTCGGGCCGCGCGCGCTGCAGCCGCTGGCCTACGAAGATCACTACTGGCTCCTCGAGCCCTACAGCCGTGGTTGCGTCGCCGCCCCGCCGCCAGGCGTCTGGTCACAGGTTGGTGCATACCTGCGCGGCCACGAAGGCCGCATCTTCTGGGCCGGCGCGGAGACCTCAGTGCACATGCCCGGGCAGATCGAAGGCGCCCTGCTGGCGGGACAGGCCGCCGCCCGGGAAGCCCTGAGCAGGATCGGCTAGGGTGTCCGCCTCACCTTCGATCTCGAAGCTGGCGCGGCTTTCGCGCAAGGTCATCCAGTCGGCGTAACGCAGAAGAAGCTCTTCGCCGAACTCGACCTCGAGGTCGTGGATGAGGGCTCGCACGTCGAGCCCGAACGCAGTGGCGCCCACCTGCGCCTTGACGATCATCGGGCAGCAGGCCCGCGTGCCCGGCATGTTGTCGCGGATGCGCCACCGCTTGTTCAGTTCGGCCCGCTCAGGACTCGCGGCCACCAAATCCTGTGCGTTGATCGCATCGGGGTACCCGCCGCCTTTGCCAGACGGCACAGGCAACGCGTGTCCGGTGAAGAACTCGTACAGGCAGGCGGCGATCTCGCCGGCGTCGCATCATGCGAAGAGCCTGGAAAGCAACTCGAAGTGCGGGGCCTCGTGATTGAGGTGGAACGTCAGGTTACCGCGCAGCGTCTGGGCCGGACGCATGGACTCGACATAGGTCTCCACGGTCGTCGGCCGGCCGGCATGGGTCGCTCTTCGTCCGCCGATGCGACTTGCGACGGCCGGCGGCATGACCAGCTGGAGTGCATAGCGTTGAATCAGCCAAGCAGCGCCGATGGGATCGTTCAACTCTTGGGGCTCCTCCATTAGTCAGGCTCTTCTGAATTTCGTGTGGGTTACCGGGCATGAGGGTTGACCGCTGCGAAGTCGAGCTTGCCTGCGATCAGGAAGACGACGGTCCTGATCGTGTCGAAGCTGGCGAAGCCGCGCGCTCGGCGCTTGGCGGCCTGGA